>NZ_JAGIOD010000002.1:0-1200000 GCF_017876545.1 Brachybacterium sacelli
CGACGAAATGATCGCCTTCATCGATAGGCATCGCGATCACTTCGGGGTCGAGGCCATCTGCCGCGTCCTGGGCGCGACGGAACGTGGGTTCCTCACCTCTCGCGGATACCGTGCCGCGAAGCAGCGCCCGGCATCGGCCAGAGCGGTCCGTGACGAGGTGCTCGTCGAAGAGATCCGTCGGATTCATGCCGAGAACTACGGCGTCTACGGGTATCGGAAGATGCATCACGCGATGCGCCGTGCCGGATGGGAAGTCGGCCGCGACCAGACCGCTCGGCTGATGAAAGCTGCTGGTCTGTGCGGGATACGCCGTGGTCGAAAGGTGTTCACGACGAGCCCTGCTGGTGGCCTGGACCGTCGTCCTGATCTGGTCGAGCGGAACTTCACGGCTGCCGGACCGAATCAGCTCTGGGTCGCTGACATCACCTACGTCCGGATCCCGTCCGGGTTCTGCTACACCGCGTTCATCACGGACGTTTTCACGCGAAGGATCGTCGGCTGGGCAGTGGCCACCAGCCTCCGCACTGAGGCACTGCCACTGCAGGCTCTCGAGCAGGCCCTCCAGACCTCCCCGGCAGAAGCGTCTCGGACTGGGCTGATCCATCACAGCGATAGGGGCAGCAACTACGTCTCGCTGGCCTACTCCGATGCGCTGATCACCGCCGGAGTCCAGGCCTCGGTCGGATCCGTCGGAGACAGCTACGACAACGCCCTGGCTGAGACCGTCAACGGCCTCTACAAAGCCGAGCTCATCCACCGACGCCGCACCTGGCCCTCAGCGACCGCCGTCGAGATCGCCACTCTGGACTGGGTCACCTGGTGGAACACGAAGCGCCTGCACGAAGCACTCGACTATCGCACCCCGGCCGAAGTCGAAGCGTCCTACACTCACCCCACGACGACCGCGCCCGCGACCGTCTAACCACGGAACGGAACCCAGGGCGCTTCAGTGTGAGTCATGGACATGTTGCGGTTCCTGTTCTGGAGCGGGTGGGCTGACTGCGGAAGTTCTGTCCTACCGCGACCGGGAAGACATTCTCCGATGGCAGGGAGGGATCACGTGTCCTCGTCGACGAGGCCCTCGAGTGCATTGTGAGCGGCATGCTCGCGCAGATGGTCCGCGGTGTAGGGGATGGTGAAGCGGACTTGTCCGTGGCCGGCCGACTCGATGATGCCGTCGCGGATGAGGCGTCGGCGGTACTCGCCGGCGTACTGGGCGCTCACGCCCATCCGCTCGGCGATCTTCCCTGTGCGGGAAGGGCCGTCGTCTTGGGCCATGGCGAGCAGGTAGGTGCGGTCGACGCTCGATAGCGGACGCAGGGCGGGGGTGTGGACGTGCCGGCCGAGGCGGCGTCGTGCAGCGGCGATTCCAGTGTCGACGTCCTCGGTAGTAATCGGGCCAGCGGTCGTGTGGGCCTTGAGGGTGTGGTAGCCCACGAGCTGGATCATGAAGGGATACCCGTCGACGGCATCGGCCGCCAGGTCGAGCCCGTGGACGTCGATCTCGTGCCCGCTGTCGGCGATCGTCCCCGCAAGTGCGGCTCGGACCTCTGCGCGGCTCACGCGGCCGATGGGGTGGTGTTCGGCGCGGCGCAGGAACGTCGCCCCTGGGTGGTCGAGCAGCTCTTCGATGGGAGTGGAGAGTCCCGCCGCTGCGAAGGCGAGCAGACGTTCCTCTCGGCGGCCGTACTGGATGATCTCGCCGAGCTTGCGGAGATCTTCGATGTCAGCGGCCTGGACCTCGTCGATGGTGATGACGAGGCCTTTCCCGTCGGCCTGGAGAGCGTCGGTGAGCTCGGTGATCTGCGATCGGAGCGTCGACTCTGCGGGGTAGCGCTCGGTCCACGAGGCGCTGCCCCCGAGGGGGCCGATCGTTCCGCTCGCGGACCCGAGCTGTGCCGGCGGCTTGCTGGAGTGCTCCTGGAGCAGGCGCGGCAGATGGTCATGAGTAAGGCGCTCCAGGAGTCCGCTGCTCGAGCTCTCGGTGATGACCAGCCATCCGGCGCCCTCGGCCGCTCGTCGGTAGGCGTCGAGCAGCACGGTCTTGCCCATCCCGCGCTGTCCGGACAGGAGGACCGTTAGGCCAGCAGGGTCTAGGATCCCGTCGAAGGTGTCCTCGAACTCGTCGATCAGCTGGTCGCGGCCGACAAGGAGGTGTGGGTAGGTGCCGAACGACGGCTTGAATAGGTTGCGTGGCATACAAAAAGTATAAAGGGCAGCGCCCACATCAAAAAGGATCAAAAGATCCTCGGACTACGTTCAGGCTGACGGGGCGGGTGACGAGCTATCCGGCGATCGCGGTAGAGGCCTCCTCGAGCTCCGCGGGCAGTGGCGCCTTCTGCTCAGCCCTGAGCTTGCTGGGGGAGAACCATTCCTCGAGCGTGCCCTCGGTCAGGAAGGCCAGTATCCGATTGTGAACCTCACCGCCAGCATCTCGCGCCTCACCAGCCCTCATCGGCCGCACAGATCCAGACATCCGAGAGGACGGCCGCCGTGGGCGAGGCTCTCGGCTGCATACCGCTCGCGCATCTCGCGATCGGATTCAGGCCCCGGCGCCGCCGTCGACGGGCACGATCGCGCCAGTGACATACGAGGCGCGGTCGCTGAGTAACCAGGCGGCGACCTCGGCGATCTCACGCGGCTCGCCGAGCCGGCCCAGGGGCACGGAAGCGGCAGTAGCCGCGAGGGTTCCGGGCGCCGCCTCCTCCCATATGTCCATCATCTCGGTGGCCGTGGCGCCCGGGGTGATGGCGTTGACCCGGATGCCGCCGGCCGCCCAGCTCACGGCTGCCGTCTCGGTCAGGCTGTTCAGGGCGCGCTTCATGGCGCCGTAGGCGGGCAGTGCCGGGCTCGCTCGGCGGCTACCGATGCTCGACGTGTTGACGATGGCGCCGCCGCCGTTGCTGCGCATGAGAGCGGCTTCGGCGTTCATGGCGATCCAGTGCGCGCGGAAGTTCACGGTGAACTGCTCGTCGATGTCGTGGTCGGTCGTGGTGTCGGCCGGACCGAACTGCTGCTGAGGGGCTGCACCGTTGTTGAACGCTCCGTCGAGGCGTCCGTGCAGCTTCTCGACACTGCCGACGACGGCGCGGATGCTCGACGGGTCGGCGAGATCGAGGGCGAGGGCGTCCGCAGTGCCGCCGGTTTCGCGGATCTCATCGGCGATGCGGTCGAGGGCTTCCGTGCCACGAGCGGCGAGGACGACCGAGGCGCCCTCAGCGGCGAAGAGGCGTACTGCGGCCGCGCCGATGCCGCGGCTCGCGCCGGTGATGAGAATGACCTTGCCGGCGAGCAGGCCGACGGGAGTGGTGTTGATGTTGTTCGTCATGGTGACAACTCTGCGCTCGGGCGAGCGCCAGATACAGGCACAGGCTGTACCAGGCTCACACTGACCCGGTCAGCGTCTGATTCTGACGGCTCGTCACTGTCGCGAGGCGGAGAACCGCTGAACCCCCAGCACGCCGAGCAGCCTGATCTTCTCCTCGTCCTCGCTGTGCGGTTCGGCGGTGAGAACCAGGAGCGCCTGCGACCAGTCCTCGGTGAACAGCGCTTGGCAGTCGACCTCGATCGACCCCACCTCGGGGTGGATGATCACCTTGTGGTCGGCGAAGCGCTGGGCGACCTCGTGCTGCTCCCAGAGTTCGACGAACTCCGCACTGCTCCCGTGCAGCTCCGAGACCAGCTCGGCGGCCCGCGATGAGGTTCCCATCGCACCGTACGCTGCGCGCAGACCGGCGACGAGGGTCCGACTGTGTCGAGCGTGATCGCTCTGCGGATAGTGCTGCCGGCCCGTTTCCGGGTGGACGAACCATCGCCACGACTCATACCTCTCCCACCCTGTCGCGCCAGCGTTATTGCCGAGCAGCGCCGCAGCGAGTCTGTTCTGCAACAGGGTCTCCCCGAGGGCGGAGATGATCAACGCAGGTGTGTCGGAGAGCCGATCGAAGACGCGGTGCAGCGCCGGTGCGACGTGCCCGGTGGCCCCCAGGCGATCGGGGACGGCGTGCCCCGCCGTGCGGTAGAGATAGTCGCGCTCGTCGGCCGTGAGCCGTAATGCCCGGGCGAGCGATGAGAGAATCTGAGTGCTCGGCTGCGGTCCGCGTTGCTGTTCGAGGCGCGTGTAGTATTCGGTCGACATGAGGGCGAGCTGCGCGACCTCTTCACGTCTCAAACCCGGCGCTCGGCGTCGCGGTCCTGATGTGAGGCCGACATCGCCGGGTTGCAGTTCACCGCGACGACGGCGGAGGAACTCGGCCAGGGCTTCACGATCCATGCCTCCATGATGCACGCACTGCGAGACGGCATCCAGGGATCGACGATCCCTCGATAAGCGGTCCCTGGTAGGGCTCTCCTGCGCGGCGGAGACTCTGAACATGCGAATCAACGGAAACACCATCTTCATCCCGGGCGCGACGAGCGGCATCGGCCTCGCTCTCGCCGAACGACTGCACGATGCGGGTAACACGGTCATCGTCGGCGGACGTCGCCGCGAGCTGCTGGCCGAGATCGCCGCCCGGCATCCGGGGATCGACACGGTCGTGATCGACACGACGGATGCCGCATCCATCGCGTCCGCAGCATCAGAGGTCATCGAGCGTCACCCCGACCTGAACGTTCTTGTGGCGATGGCGGGCATCATGCGCATCGAGGACTGGACCCGTCCGTCCGGTTTCGTCTCGACGGCGGAAGAGACCGTCACGACGAACCTGCTCGGCCCGATCAGACTCATCGGAGCGTTCATCGAGCACCTGCAGACTCGCGAGGATGCGACGATCATGACGGTCTCGTCAGGGCTTGCGTTCGCACCCCTGCGGGTGACCCCGACGTACAACGCCACGAAGGCCGCGATCCACATGCTCAGCGAGTCGCTCAGACTGCAACTCGCCCACACCTCGGTGCGGATCGTGGAGCTGGAGCCGCCGTCGGTGGCGACCGACCTGATGCCAGGTCAGAGCGAGAGCTCGTTCGCGATGCCGCTCGACGCGTTCGCCGACGAGGTCATCTCGATCCTGCGCGACGAGCCCGACGTGACCGAGGTGCAGGTCGAGCGTGTGAAGTTCCTGCGATACGGCGAGGCGCGCGGCGACTACGCCGAGGTCGTCAAGACCCTGAACGCGAGCGACCCGCACGCGGCGGAGTGATATGTAGTTCGTCAAGCGGGCAGGATGATGCGCCGCCAGGCCGGGTGCCGGGCGGCGCATCATCCTGCTTTCCGGGGGGCGTCCGCGCCAACCCGAGCCCCGTCCCGCGTCAGGACGCCGGGAACTCAACCCCGGCCAGACGCTCCGAGACATCCCAGATGCGCTTGGCATCTTCGGCTCCGCGCAGACGCGAGTACAGTCTCTGCTCGGCCGGTGCCCCTCCGAGATGGCCCGGGCCGCTCGGCCCGTACAGCGCGCCCGGCTTCGCCGCCGGATCGGTCGCCGCCGTGAGGGCGGGCATGCCCGCCGTCTCGACAGTGCCGAACAGGATGCCGCGCTCGGATAGCTTGCGGATGAGCCTGCGGCGTGGCGTCTCGCGAGAACGGCCGAGTTCCGGGCGAGCTGCCAGCAGATTGGTCGGAGCCACTCCAGGATGCGACAGGTTGCTGCTGATGCCCCAGCCGTTGGCCCTGCTGCGTCGATCCAGCTCGAGCCCGAACAGTCCGAACGCGATCTTCGACTGGCTGTACGCACGAGCACCGTTGTACGACCGCTCCCAGTTCAGATCGTCCCAGTTGATGGAGTTCTGATTCGCCGCGACACTGATCTGCGAGGTCACCCGTGCACGCCCCTCCTTGAGGAGCGGCAGCAGGTGCGCCACGAGCGCGAAGTGCCCGAGGTGGTTCGAGCCGAACTGCAGCTCGAGTCCGTCGGCGGTCTCCTGCCGTTCGGGCGGGGTCATCACACCGGCGTTGTTGATGAGGATGTGAATCGGCGCACCCTCATCACGCAGGGTCTCGCCGAGGGCGGCGACGGAGGCCAGTGACGAGAGATCGAGGTCGCGCAGCGACACGTCGGCCCCTGGAACGGCCTGCACGATCTTCGCCATCGCGGTGTCTCCCTTGCGGAGATTGCGGACCGGCATGATCACCTGGGCGCCGGCACGGGCCAGGCGGGTGGCGATGCCCAGGCCCATCCCGTCGCTCGCGCCGGTGACCACGGCGCGCGTACCCGACAGATCCGGGATGCTGATATCGACCTTCTTGCGTGCCATCTTCTCGCTCCTGACTCTCGACTCGACCAAGGTTCTCGCGGATGCTATTGGACGGCGCCGCCGCTGACGAGCAGCGCCTGTCCGCTGACCCAGGCGGCGAGGTCGCCGGCCAAGTACTCGGCGGCGTCGGCGACATCCTCCGGAGTGCCGGGTCGCCCGCCGAGCGGCCGCATCCCGGCGTTGACCTGATGGAACTCGTCGTCCTCGGTGACCTGTGTGAACACACCCGCCCCGGCGATCACCGTCGGGAGGATCGTGTTGACCGTGATGTTCCGCGGGCCCAGTTCGAGGGCGAGCACCCGTACGAGCTGGCGCGAGGCGGTCTTGCTCGACGAGTACAGACCGGTGCCGGGTACGGGGCTCACCGTCGAACTCGAGCCGATGTTGATGAGCCGGCCGCCGTCTGTCAGCAGTTTCGCCGCCTTCTGCAGCGTGAAGAACGCGCCCTTGGAGTTGATCGCGAACAGCCGGTCGAACTGCTCCTCCGTCGCGTCGAGAACCGGTTCATCGACGATCTCGACACCGGCATTGGCCACGACGATGTCGAGGCTTCCATACGTCTCGACCGCGGTTGCGAACAGCCTGTCGATCTCCGCCGGCGTCGCGATGTCCGCCTGCACGGCGATCGCGTCGCCCCCGGCCGCTTCGATCTCCTCGACGGTGCGGCGCGCGTTCTGCTCGTCGCTCGAGTAGTTGACGACGACGCTCGCGCCCAGGCGTGCGTACCTCTGGGCGATCGCCTTGCCGACGCCGCGGGCCGATCCTGTAACCACCGCGACCTTTCCAGCCAGATCCGACATCTTCTTCTCCTCTGCGAACTGTCTACGTGTGTGTATTGCTTACGTAGTTCAGGATCGCGCGGGCCCGCAGACCTAACCAGGGTCTGTCGATGCCTGGTATCGACGAGAAGCGAAACGAAGGGACGGCGCTGCCCGTTCCGGAGTGCGCCGCCTCGCAACGCGCCACAGGAGGCCGCATCAAGTCGGACTTGCGATTCTCTGCCACAGTCGTCTGGAGCAACCTGCCACTCCCGAACCCCACTGATCGTGTACGGCAGCAGATCATCGAAGCAGGCAAAGGCATTCTCGAGGCAAGGGCCCAGTACCCGGACCGCTCCCTCGCCGACCACTACAACCCACTCGCTATGTCCCCCGCCCTCATCAAGGCGCACGACGCACAGGGGACTGATGCGCGATCAGGTGTCAGCTGGGGTTAGGCCGCCAGACTGACGGTCGGGTTCATGATGGTCTCGTACTCGATGGGGGTCAATCGACCCAGTCGGGCCTGCCGGCGTCGGCGGTGGTAGGTGCGTTCGATCCAGGTGATGATCGCGGTCCGCAGCTCTTCTCTGGTCTGCCAGCGCTTGCGGTCCAGGACGTTCTTCTGGAGCAGGGCGAAGAAGGACTCCATGGCGGCGTTGTCACCGGCGGCACCGACCTGGCCCATCGAGCCGATGAGGTGGTGGCGGTTCAGAGCATGGACGAATTTCTTTGCTCTGAACTGCGAACCTCTGTCGGAATGCACGATGCAGCCAGCCGCATCTCGGCGCCGCGATACCGCGTTGCCCAGGGCGTTCACTGCGAGGCGAGCCTTCATTCGGGAGTCCATGGAGTAGCCCACGATCCGGCCGGAGAAGACGTCCTTGATAGCGCAGAGATAGAGCTTCCCCTCGTCGGTCCAGTGCTCGGTGATGTCGGTGAGCCAGAGTTCGTTGGCGTCGTCGGCGGTGAATTCGCGCTTCACGAGGTCATCGTGGACCGGTGGACCGGGCCGCTTTCCATTCTTGCCGCGCTTCTTCCCGAATACGGACCACCATTGGTTGTCCCGGCAGATCCTCCACGCCGTGCGCTCACACATCTCTACGCCTGCTGCTGCGGCTTCGCCGGCCAAGAAGCGGTAGCCGAACTCCGGATCGTCGCGATGGGCATCCAGCAGGGCATTGGCTCGATAGGCCTCGGTCAGCTCAGCTGCAGTGACCTGCTGGTGCAACCAGCGGTAGTAGGGCTGGCGGGAGAGCTTCAGGACCCGCAGGGACACCGCGACGGGAATGCCGTCTGCGGCGAGCTCGCTCACGAGCGGGTAGAACCTTTTCCCGGCAGGTTCGCTTGGGACAGGTAGGCGGCCGCGCGGCGCAGGACCTCGTTCTCCTGCTCGAGCAGCCGGTTCCGGCGACGCAGATCGCGCAGCTCGGTCGATTCCTCCCGAGTTTTCCCGGGCCGGGCACCGTCTTCGACGTCAGCCTGACGCATCCAGTTCGTCAGGCACGACTCGGAGATCCCGAAGTCCTTCGCGATCACGGCGAGCTTCTGACCAGGTTCACGGTTCCTCGCGACGCGGACGACGTCGTCCCGGAACTCCTGGGGGTAGGGAGCAGGCATGGTGCACATCCTTCCCTGCAACGCTCCTCAGCGCCACAGATCACGTGACACCTACCTGCGCATCAGTCCCCCCAGATTCCCGGGGCACGGCATCGTTCGGCCCTGCACTAATCCTGCGGTGGTGTTGCTCGGAGTTCCGGATAGGCACCCCAGGTCGCGTTCGTGCGAGCCGCGTGCCTGATGGCAGTGTTGATGCTGATGCCGAGGGTGTCCGCGACGATGCTGGCCGGTACCTGTTGGACGAGTTGGTCGATCCGTGCCTGCTGGGCCTTCCGGATCTGGATCCGGTGGCGGGCGAGATGTAGGGCGACGTTGGCTTCGCTGGTGTGGTGCTGGGGCGTGGCTCCGGGGAACAGCCATTCTGGTGCATCCCCCACGAACGGTCGGTGACCGCTCAGCTCCTCGAGATGTCGGCTAAGCAGGTCCGCGATGGCTTCGGGCAGCGTGAGCGGAGTCGTACCAAAGGCGATGCGAATGGTTCCATCGTGCGCCGTGATGTCGGAGAGGTGCAAGCGGACGCAGTCGGAGAGCCGTTGGGCGAACACGAGGGCGAGCAGGCCGATGATGCGGCTGCTTAGAGGGATGCTGTCGTCCTCGATGAGGAGGTCAACCTTGCTCCAGAGGGTGTCGTCCGGAACCGTAGTCGAGGGAATGGTAGGTGTGCGACGAGGCACGGTGACTGGGCCGGTTAATCCCCGGCGCACTGCCCAGTTCAGGAACGTTCCGACGGCAGCTTGCGAGCTATGGCCGGCGAAGTACCGATCCACCGTGGCCTGACTCAATGAGGGCAGGTCAAGACCGTGGTTGGTTATCCAGTACAGGAAGTTCGCGATCTTGCGCAGATCGGTGGCGCGTGTGTCGTAAGCGCCGGTCGAGAGAGTCCGCTTCGAGGATCGCTGGCGGAGCTTACGGAACACTTCCCAGTTGAAGTACTGGCCGACGATGGCCGCGTGTTCGGCAGGAAGGTCAGCGATGAACGTGGCGGCGAAGTTTTCGAGGTCGTTCAGTCGAACATCGATCGCGGGTAGCGTGCCGGCGCTGATGAGCATGCGTCGTAGGTAGCGCACTCGAGGCGAGGGGGGTAACGCGTCGAGCGTGGTGTGGCTGATCGGGGCTTGGTCTGTAGCCATTGCGCGCAGCGTCTCTCCGATGGGGTTCCGCCGTAGCCACCGTACGACCGAGCGTGGATCACGAGCCGTCAGGAGATGGTCGTACAGCGACGTCAGGCCCCGGTGAACGCCACCGTGACCGTCCGCAAGCACGTCACGGAGGCGAGCAGTCAGCCGGCAGGTGCCGCACTGCGAACCGGTGAGCTGCTCCTCGCCCCCACAGGTAGTACATGCGAATCGTGGCGGTACGCCAGCGCAGGCCGCACAGACGATCTGCCGAGATGGATCGTAGAAGGCAAGAACCTTGATGTAGCCGCAACTCGGGCAGCGACCGGGGTGCCGACGAAGCCTGGAATAGCAGGCGTTGCAGATGCGCTGCTCGAGGATCACGTACCGGGCCGCGACTTCTCGAGCACAGCGGTCACAGCCGATCTGAACCGTGACCTTCTGCCGACTCACTCGTTTGGGCGGTGCAGCCGAGGCCGGACGGGGCGCAGATCGCCTATCGTCGGCCCGGTGTGCTGCGCTGCTCCTGCTGCTCGGCGTGGTCGCTGGACCTGGACCTGGGGGATCTCGATGAGGTCGTTTGGAGTGCAGTCAAGGATTCGGCAGAGTGCGGCGAGCACTTCGACGTTCAATCGCTCGGGAGTCTTGGTCACGAGGCGGTAGATCTGTTCGCGGGAGAGCTGTACGCCTTGGTCTCGTAGGGGGTCGATCAGATCGGTGGTGTTGAACATCCCCGAGGTAGCCATGATCTGGCGCAGCTTCCAGGTGATCGGGGCGTCAGGTGTGGGAGTCGTCGGCATGGTTTCCTCCGTAGATGCGTGATAGTGCTTGGCTGATCATGCGGTTTTTGAAGTCGTCGCCGACAGAGGTGTATATCGCGGTGGTGGACGCGTAGGCGTGTCCGACCTGGTCCTGCACGAACTTTTCGGCGTACCCCCACTCGATGAGGTTCGTGACGTAGGTGTGGCGTAGAGCGTGCACGCTGAGCTCCCCGGGTAGCCCGGCTTCGTCACGGATCTGGGCGAAGCGAAGGTCGATGTAGCGCAACGAGACCCGAGTCCCTCGTTCGGTCAGCCACAGGGGGCCCGTTGATTCGGTAGTGAAGCGGGGACGAGCCTGGTCGATCCATTGGGCCAGACCTTCCGTGATCCAGTCGAGTTCGGGAAGTGTGCACCGAGCGGCGCCTTGGGCCCGATCCGTGAGCTCCCTTCCCCCAGCGCACCTCCACGGCTCCGAAGCGTCCGAACCGCGGGGCCGCACCGTTGGGCCTCAGGTCCGCTACATCTAGCCTTACCGCCTCGGCGCGACGCAGCCCGTATGCGTAGATGGTCTTGAAGATCTGGGAATCGCGCAGCGCCGCCAGGGCCCCCTTTCGACCGCGTCGGAGGATGACTTCGACTCGCTGGTCGGCCGCGGAGAAGAACGTCTCGAGCTCGTCGTAGGTCAGAGCGCGCCGCTGTGCGCGTCCTTCATAGCCGAGCAAATGTGCGAGCGTGTTCCACTCATGGCAGACCTGCTGCGGCGTCGTTCCGAACCGCTCCTCGCAATCCACCGACCACTGGTAGCGAGGGTCGGTGAGGTAGTCGCAGAACAGACGGATGATGGAGTGGTAGCCCCGGATCGTGGACCGAGCCGCCGGATGCGTCCGCGACATCACGCGCGTGGTGTAGTCCTCAAGATCTCCAGGAGACCACTCCCACGGGTATCGGCCAGCGAACTCCTCGAAAGACCGGACGACTCGCTCCCTACTCCCGATGGTCCGCTCGGAGAGCCCTCGGCTGCTCTGCTGATCCGCCCAACCGGAGAGCATCGCGTCGAACACGAAGCGATGCTCGTCCAGCGCACGCACGTTGCGGAGCTCGCGAAGCGGAGATACACCAGGGCGGTTCTGATCCACGACGCCAGTATTGCATCCGTTGCAACAATGATGCATCAAGCCTGGCCAGACGGGGGCAGATTCTGCCTTCGTCGACGTGCGCGGGGCTGGGGCTCTGCCAGCGGCGATGCAGCATCTGGATCTGCCCGGCGATGACGTGACTGATCGAGAGCCCCGACAGACCATTGAAAGGAACCCAGCCGAACCCTCATAGGCAGAAACAAGGTTCAGCCTGCCCTGTTGCGTCCGCTAAATAATGCCCAGTTGGCACAGCGACCACATCCGGCCGCACTCGGCCGGAGGACATACCTGCCTGGACAACGGGCAGGGACTCTGCGCGTACTGCAACGACAAGGAGAACCAGACCCGCAGCGTCGCGCGGGATCTCGACAGTCCTGGCCATCGCGTGAGATGGACCAGCCGCACCGGCACCACTCGCACCGTCGGCCCCACAGCCTTCACCACCCCCGAGCACGCGGTGCCCGACGGCGAGACCGAACGGGACCACACGACGCGAGGTGACACGAAGAGTGTTGGGGAGCCCAGGACATCGGGACCCCGCGCGGAGGGCGATGACTCCATCGCGGCGAGCGACGGCCACGACACGGAGCCGGCCATCGCTGCGCACGGCACGAGCCACGCCACGCGGGTACCGGACCTGCACACAGGCGGACCTGCGGCACCCGCGAGGCGACTCTCTCGCCGCCGCGGAGCACTGACCAGGCAGCCGGAGCCAGGTGCCCGGATCCGACCGTGCAGCGGTCGCCGTCCGGTCACCGCCCGGGCGAGAGCACCGCCCGGATCACGCCGAGGCGGCGGCCCTCGCGGCGCCCGGCAGCGCCGACGCGATCCGGTCCAGGACTTCCGGAGTGTGGGCGGTCGAGACGAACCAGGCCTCGAAGGCCGACGGCGGCAGGTAAACCCCCGCTTCGAGCATGGCGTGGAAGAAGCGAGTGAAGGCCTCGGTGTCCTGAGCCTTCGCGTCCTCGTAGCCCGTCACAGGCTGCTCACGGAAGAACACGGAGAACAGGGTCCCCGCCGTCTGGACGACGTGCGGAACCCCCGCCGCGGTGAGCGCATCGGCCACCAATTGCTGCAGCGCGCGCGAGGTCGAACCGAGCCGCGAGTACGCCGTCTCGTCGAGCCCGGCGAAGGTGGCCAGGCCTGCCGCCGTCGCCAGCGGATTCCCTGACAGCGTGCCTGCCTGATAGACCGGGCCGGACGGGGCCAGCAGACCCATCAGATCCCTCCGGCCACCGAAGGCCCCGACCGGCAGACCGCCACCGATCACCTTGCCGAAAGTCATCAGGTCCGGTGCCCAGCCCTCCCCGTCGACCCCGTAGTAGCCCTCGCGGCTCGCGCGGAAGCCGGTGAGCACCTCATCGCTGATCAGCAGCGCCCCCTCGGCGTGCGCCGTCTCGGACAGGAAGCGGTTGAAGCCGATCCCGTCCTCCTCCTGCGGCGGCACGACACCCATGTTGGCGGGCGCGGCCTCGGTGATCACGGCGGCGATCTCCCCACCACGCTCGGCGAACAGTGCCGTCACCGCGTCCCGGTCGCCGTAGGGAAGCACCACGGTGTCGCGGGCGGTCGCGGCGGTCACCCCGGCCGAGCCGGGCATCGCGAAGGTCGCCACCCCGCTGCCGGCTTCGGCCAGCAGGGCGTCGACGTGCCCGTGATAGCAGCCCGCGAACTTCACGATCACATCGCGGCCGGTCGCGGCGCGGGCCAGCCGCAGCGCGCTCATCGTCGCCTCGGTCCCGGAGTTCACCAGGCGCAGCTGCTCGAGGGGGCCGACCCGGGAGATGACCTCCTCGGCGAGCGTGACCTCACCGGCCTGCGGGGCCCCGAAGGACAGCCCACGCCCCGCGGCCTCGCGGACCGCCTCGACGACCCGCTCCTCGGCATGACCGAGGATCATCGGCCCCCACGACCCGACCAGGTCCACGTACTCGCGCCCGTCGGCGTCCTGCAGCAGGGCGCCCTTCGCGGAGGTGAGGAACGGCGGGGTCCCGCCGACGGAGCCGAAGGCACGCACCGGCGAGTTCACCCCCGACGGGATCACCTGCTGGGCGCGGGAGAACAGATCGGCGGACGAGGTGCTGGAGGTGCTGGTCATCAAGGGGGCTCCTTCGGGAAGTGCGGGGCGGGCTGTGGGGGTCACTGGAATTCGCGCAGGTGAGCGGGCAGCCCTTCCCGGTACCACCCGGCGACCTCGCTCGCGTAGTAGGTCAGCACGGTCGAGGCCCCCGCGCGACGGAACGCCAGCAGGGACTCCAGCACGGTGCGGTCGCGGTCGGTCCAACCGTTCGCGGCGGTCGCTTCGATCATCGCGTACTCCCCGGAGACCTGGTAGGCCCCCACCGGCACCGGAGAGGCCGCGGCCACCTCCCGCAGCACGTCGAGGTAGGGCAGGCCGGGCTTGACCATCGCCAGGTCGGCCCCCTCGGCCACGTCCAGCTCCAGCTCTCGCAGCGCCTCCCGGCCGTTGGCGGGATCCTGCTGATAGGTGCGTCGATCGCCCTGCAGCGAGGAATCGACGGCCTCGCGGAAGGGCCCGTAGAACGCCGAGGCGTACTTCGCCGTGTAGGCGTAGATCGCGGTCTCGAGGTGCCCGGCCGCATCCAGCGCCTCGCGGATCGCGGCGATCTGACCGTCCATCATCCCCGAGGGCCCCAGCAGGTGGGCGCCCGCCTCCGCCTGGGCCAGGGCCATCTCGCGGTATCGCACCAGCGTGGCGTCGTTGTCGACGCGCCCATCGGCGTCGAGCACGCCGCAGTGGCCGTGGTCGGTGAACTCGTCCAGGCACAGGTCGGCCATGATCACCGTGGAATCGCCCAGCTCGGAGCGCAGTCGGGCCAGAGCCTGGTTGAGGATGCCGTCCGGATCGGTCGCGCCGGAGCCGACGGCGTCCTTGTGCTGGGGCACGCCGAAGAGCATCACGCCGCCGACGCCGCGCTCGGTCGCCTCGGTCGCGGCGCGCACGAGGGAGTCCATCGTGTGCTGGAGGACGCCGGGCATGGAGGAGATCGGCGTGTTCTCCTGCGCGCCCTCACGGACGAACATCGGCAGCACCAGGTCCGCCGGACGCAGGGTGTGCTCGCGCACCAGGGAGCGCATCGCCGCGCTCGAACGCAGCCGACGAGGGCGGTCGATCGGGGTGGGGCCGAGGGGGTCCGGGACGGTCATGGTGAGCTCCTTGGGACGCAGGGATGGGGAGAGTCGAGGGCGGTCAGCACCGCGCGGACGAGCGCCTCGTCGGTGGGTTCGTCGGCCTGGACGGTGGTGAGGAGCCCGGCCGTGCGGGCAGCCTCCTCGGTGGGCGTGCCTATCGTGACCACGGCGGTCGAGGCGTGCACGCCGGTCCCGGCCGCGGCGCGGGCGATCATCGGACTGGTCAGCACGATCGCGGCGTGGCCACCGCTGCGCAGGGCCGTGGCGGTCGCGGCGGGCAGGGGGAGCAGCTCCGGACGGTACGCGGTGACCCGGTCGAGGCGGTAGCCCTTCGCGGCGAGCCCTTCGGGCACGGTCGGGGACGCGGCGGCCGACGCCGGGAACAGGACCGCGGTCTCCCCGTCGGCCGGGGGCATCGCCTCCACGAGCGCCGCACCGGAGCCCGCTGCGACCAGGTCGGCCGGGGCGCCGGCGGCGGAGAGGGCCTCGGCGGTGCCGGCGCCGACGGCGAGAACCCGGGTGGTCGCCGGGACGTCGAGGCGCGGCGCTCCCGGCGGGAGGGCCGCCAGCAGCGCCTCGACCGCGGTGCGGGAGGTGATCACCAGGTGCGTGTACGCACCGGCGGCGAGGTGCCCGCACGCCGCGGTCAGCTCCGAGCTGTCCTCGAGCGTGAGGCGGACCAGCGGCCGATGCTCGACGACCAGGCCCTGCTCCTCGAGCAGGTTCACCAGGGCGTCCGCGCGCCCGGCCGGTCGGGTGACCAGGACGGGCCGGCGCGTCGTCGGCATCGGCGCGCTCATCAGGCCTTCGCCTCGGCCAGGATCTGGCCGGCGCCGCGCTCGAGCAGGTCCGCGGCGAGCTCGGTGCCGAGCCGGAAGGGCAGCGATCCGACGCCCGAGGCCGGGTCCTCGTCCGGATCGAAGGCGACGCGCGCCGACCCCTCGACCACGTGGGAGCCGTCGGGCCGGATCGCGAGCGCCCGCAGCTGCAGCTCGCCCTCGAGGATCTCCCCGTAGGCCCCGACCGGGGCGGAGCAGCCCGCCTCCAGGGCCCGCAGCAGGGCCCGTTCGGCGGTGACCGCGGCGCGGGTGACGGGATCGTCGACCGCGGCCATCCGCGCTCCGAACCAGGCCGGGGCGGTGTCCGGCGTGGTGCCGTCGAGCGCGGCGACCGTGGCCTCGACGGCGAGGGCGCCCTGGGCCGGGGCGGGGAGCATGATCTCCACCGGCAGCAGCTGGCTGATCACCGCGTCGCGGCCCACGCGCTGCAGGCCGGAGGCGGCCAGCACCACGGCGTCGAGGTCCGCGTCCTCGCCGAGGGCCCGCGCCAGGCGGGTCTCGACATTGCCGCGGATGGCCCGTACGTCCAGGTCCGGGCGGGCGCGCAGCAGCTGCGCGGCCCGGCGCGGGGAGCCGGTGCCGACGCTCGCGCCCTCGGGGAGCCGGTCGAGGGTCAGCCCGTCGCGGGCGCAGAGGGCGTCGCGCGGGTCCTCCCGCGGCGGGATGCACGCCAGGCGGATGTCCTTCAGCGACGCGGTGGGCAGGTCCTTGCAGGAATGGACGACCACGTCGACCTTCTCGTCCAGCAGGGCCTGACGCACGGCGGTGACGAACACGCCGGTGCCGCCGATCTGCGCGAGCGGGCTGGTGCGGTCGACGTCGCCGTGCGTGCTCACGTGCACCAGCTCGACCTCACGGCCGGTGCCCTCGACCAGTGCCTCGCCCACCTGCCCCGACTGGGTCAGGGCCAACGAAGAGGCGCGGGTGCCGATCCGGAGCGGGGCCAGGCCGGCCGTCATGAGGGCGCTCCCGCCGTGGCCGCCTCCCGCTCGCGCAGGTGGGCCGCGATCTCCGGGAGGGTGTCCACGCTCTCCCCGGCCGGCACCGCGGTGTCCGCAGCGACCTGGCAGCAGTTGTGGCCGCACACGTCCTCGACCGCCCCGAGCTCGGTGACCGCCACCCGCTCGCGCCCGGGATCGAGGTGCTCGGCGACGATGTCCGCGAGCGCGGCGATGAAGCGTGGATCGGTGCCGGCGGTCGCCACGCGGCGGAAGGCCAGCTGGTTCTCCTCGGCGGTCTCCTTCGCCTCGGTGTCCAGGTCCCAGATCACCTCGACGTGGTCGCTGACGAAACCGATCGGCACCACGACCACCGCCTCGGCGGAATCGTCCTCGGCGACCCGCTCGATGACGTCGTTGACGTCGGGCTCGAGCCACGGGGTGCGCGGGGAGCCCGAGCGGGACTGGTAGACCAGCTCCCACTGGGGCGTCACGGGCAGGTCGTCGTGCAGCTGGTCCATGACGTAGCGGCAGGCGGCCAGATGCTGCTGCACGTACCAGTCGCCGGCGGTCGCCTGGTCCGGGGCGACGGGCCCGGAGGCGTCGTTCATCGCAGTGGGGATCGAGTGGGTCGAGAACAGCACTCGCACCTGGTCGGTGTCGTGCCCGGCGCGCTCGAGGTCGTTCAGCGCCGCCCGCACCCCGTCGACCATCGGAGCCAGGAAGCCCGGGTGGTTGAAGTAGGAGCGGGACTTCTCGATGGTGATCTCCTCCAGCAGACCTGCCTCGTCGAGCCGGCGCGCGAAGTCCTCGCGGTACTGGCGACAGCCCGAGTAGGAGGAGTAGGCGCTGGTGATCAGGGCGAGCACGCGACGGTGGCCGCCGGCGTGGAGAGAGGAGATCGCCTCGGCCGTGTACGGCTCCCAGTTGCGGTTGCCGAAGTAGATCGGCAGGTCGATCTCGCGGGCGTCGAGCTCGGTCTCGAGCGCCGCGATCATCGCGCGGTTCTGCGCGGTGATGGGGGAGCGGCCGCCGAGGGCGCGGTAGTGGCCGGCGACCTGTTCGAGGCGCTCATCGGGCACGCCGCGTCCGGCCGTGACGTTGCGCAGGAACGGGATCACGTCGTCCTGCCCCTCGGGGCCGCCGAAGGAGGCGAACAGGATCGCGTCGTACTGGGTGGTGGTCATCGAAGAATGTCCTCCGTGGACGGGGTGGGGTCTCGGGTGCTCAGGCGAGCAGGGCGGCGACGTCGTCGAGGGCGGGGAGGCGACGACCGGTGTGGAAGGGCAGCTCGTCGCGCACGTGCAGACGGGCATCGGAGTAGCGCAGGTGGCGCATCATGTCGACCAGGTCGTGGAGATCGTCCGCCTCGAAGGACAGCAGCCACTCGTAGTCGCCGAGCGCGAAGGCGGCCACCGTGTTGGCATTGACCTGCGGGAAGTCGCGTCCCAGCAGGCCGTGCTCGCGCAGCATCCGATTGCGCTCGTCCTCGGGCAGCAGGTACCACTCGTAGCTGCGCACGAAGGGGTAGACGGTGATCCACTGCTTGCGCTCGGCGCTGGGCACCATGAAGGAGGGCACGTGGGCGCGGGCGAACTCCGCCATCCGGTGTACGCCGACGGAGGCCCACTCGCGGTTCAGCCAGGTCCCGGGCAGGGAGTTCTCGAACTCGCGCAGCGCGGACTGCAGCGCCTCGGGCGCGTCGGCGGCGAGCCACAGCATCAGGTCGTCCTCGGCCCGGAAGCCGGAGACGTCGTAGAAGCCCAGGATCTCGGCTCCCTCGGCTTCCATCAGCGCGGTGACGTCGCCGAGCGCGGCGGTGATCTGCTCCGCGGTGACCTCGCCGTCCTCCGTCAGCCCGGAGATCCGGCGGAAGACGGTGTAGCTGGTGTAGCGGGTGTTCTTCGCGAGCTCTTCGGGAGAGGTCATGAGCGGGGTCCTTCCGTGGTGGATGAGTCGGCGCGGACGATCGCGTCGATGCCGGTGCCGGCCCGCCAGGAGCCGACGAGTTCGAGGGTGCCCGCGAACGACTCGGCGGCGAGCAGCCCGCCGAGGGCGTCGAGGGCGGCGCGGTGCCCGGGGAGGGCCTGCCGCATGGCACGGTCCCAGTCGATCACGCGCGCGTCGCGCAGGTGCTCACGGCCGAGGACGGTGCCGAGGATCCGGGAGGCGTCGGCGAGGGCAAGATCGACGATGTCCTCCCGCGGCGGCAGCTCCTCCCCGGGACGGCCGTAGGACAGCCGCACCACGTGCGGGCTCGCAGCCGACGGGAGGGCCTCGCGGGCCAGGTGCCGGACGTGCTCCCACTTGGCGCTGGCATGGGTCAGGGCCTTCGCGCGGATCCCGGCGGTGCCGGGCGCGACCAGGGCTCCGGTGCCGGAGGGGAAGGCGTCCAGCGCCGGGGCGTCGAGCACCAGGGCGACCAGTCGCACCGCGGCCGACGGGGCCTGCGGCACGGCCTCGGCGATCGTCGGCGCCGCATCGGCCAGCAGCGTGCGGGCGGTGTCGGGCGGGCAGGCGAGGACCAGGCGGTCCGCCGTGAGGCTCTCGCCGCCGTCGGTGCTGATGACCCAGCCGTCGTCGGTCCGGTCGACCGTCTCGACCCGCACACCGGTGCGGAGGATGCCGCCGGCGCCGAGGATCCGCTCCTGCAGCGCCTCGGGGAGCGCGGCCATCGTGGGGGTGAGGGAGTGCACGCGGGTGCCGGCACTGCCGGCAGTGGCGGTGCTGCCGCCGCGCAGTCGCCGCACGGCCCCGGTCAGCGAGCCGTGCTCGGCCAGCCCGGCCGCCAGCTGGGGGGAGGCGGCCGCGAACTCGACCGTCGCGGGATCGGCGGAGTGGACCCCGCCGACGATCGGGGCCACCAGGCGCTCCAGCACGGCCGGGCCCAGACGCCGGGTGACCACCTCGGCGACCGTGGCACCGGGGCGGGAGCCGACGGCGGCCGGCAGGAATCGTTCGAGGCTCGCACGAAGGGCGGCCCGGGTACCGAGCACCGCACGGACGTCGGCGGCCAGCGGACGGCCGGGGACGCCCAGCAGCGAGCCGCCCGGGGCGCGGTGCACACCGGCGTCGGAGACAACACGGCTGCCCAGTCCCTCGCGGGGGGAGACGACGCGATCGGCCAGCCCCAGCTCCTCCACCAGAGCGTCGACCGCGCCGGAGCCGGTCGCATACGCCTCGGCGCCCGCGTTCAGCGCGAGGCCCGCGGCTTCCGTGAGCTCGGTCGCCGCGATCGCCCCGCCGGCGGTCGTACCGGACTCGAGGAGCACCACCCGGCGGCCGGCGCGCTGATGACGTCGTGCGGCGAGCAGCCCGGCGAGGCCGCCGCCGACGACGAGGGTGCGTTCACTCATGCCCGCGGGACGCGCTGCTCGTGGAGGAAGCTGACCAGGTCGGTCAGGACCTGCGGATCGGTGTCCGGAGGCACGCCGTGACCGAGGTTGACCACGTGGCCGCTGGCCCGGGCGCCGGCTGCCAGCACGGCGCGGGCCTCCTCGTGACGGGCCGGCTCGGAGGTGAACAGCACGGCCGGGTCGATGTTGCCCTGGATCGGGGTGCCGGCGGGGAGGACCTCGAGCGCCCGGTCCAGGCGCAGGCGGTGGTCCACACCCATCACGGTCGCCCCGGCCTCGAGCATCGGCGGCAGCAGGTGCGCCGCGCCCACCCCGAAGTGGATGCGCGGCACGGGCAGGTCGGCCACGCGGGCGAGGGCGGCGGCCGAGTGGGGCCGGACGTGTCCGGTGTACATCTCGGCGCCGAGCGCCCCCACCCAGGAGTCGAACAGCTGCACCGCGGACGCCCCGGCGAGCACCTGGGCGCGCAGGAAGCGACCCGAGAGCTCGGCGACCCAGGCGGCCAGGCGGTCCCACACCTCGGGACGCGAGCGCATGAGCGCGCGGGTGCGCAGGTGGTCCCGGCTGGGACCGCCCTCGACCATGTAGCTGGCCACCGTGAAGGGGGCGCCGGCGAAACCGATCAGCGGCGTGGTGGCGAGTTCGTCGACGGTGAGGCGCACGGCCTCGCGGATCGGCTCGAGCGCGGCGTCGTAGTCGTCGCCGAGCGGGGGCAGGGCGTCGACGTCGGCCTCGGTGCGGATCGGGTGATCGAAGACGGGCCCGACGCCGGGCCTGATCTCCACGCCGAGCCCCGCCAGGCGCGCGGGGACCACGATGTCGGAGAAGAAGATGCCCGCGTCCACGCGGTGGCGGCGCACGGGCTGGAGGGTGATCTCGGCGGCCATGTCGGGGCGCACGCAGGAATCGAGCATCGTGGTGCCCTCGCGCAGGGACCGGTACTCGGGAAGGGAGCGTCCGGCCTGTCGCATGAACCACACGCTGGGGGTGTCTGCTCGGTCACCTCTGAGCTCCCGCAGGAGCGAGGCGTCGGCCACACCGCCGGCGGCGACGGGGCGCGTGGCGGGGTGCCCCTCCGGCAGCGCGGAGGCACTCGCGGGGGCCGACCCGGAGGGGGACGGGGAGGGTGAAGGCGCGGCCGCGGCGGAGTCGTCAGGGGTGCTGCCACCGTCCGGGCCTGCGGCGATCCCGGGTTCTGACACGCGTCGCGAAGGATCTGACGCGATGTCGGCAAAAGGTAGCTCTGACATGCTGTTCGGTGTCATGACGCACCCATTGTGCACATGCTTCCCGAAAGGTCGACCCAGCCGTCGCGGAGGGACGACCGATGGGCGGCGGACGCGCCGCGGGCGGGCCTAGACTGCGATCATGCTCGCCGCTCTCCGTGCCACCCACGAGCACCTCGACCTCGAGGTGCTGGACGCCCTCACGCGGGGCGCCGGCACCCTGCCCCAGGCGATCGACGAGCTGCAGACCGCACGGGCGCGCGAGATCGGTGCCGCCCCGGTGGTGGCCGGCCAGGTCGTGGTCAGCACCTGCAACCGTCTCGAGGTGTACCTCGACACCGACCGCTTCCACGAAGGCGTCGACCTGGTGATCGACGCGGTCGCCCGCACCAGCGGCCTCGAGCGGGACGTGGTCTCGCTGTGCTTCGACGCCGCGATGGACGTGCCCGTCCCGCAGCACCTCTACGAGGTCACCTCCGGGCTGCGCTCCCTGGTGATCGGCGAGGCCGAGATCGCCGGTCAGGTGCGCCAGTCCTACGAGAGCGCCCGTCGCGACGGGCGCACCACCTCCATGCTCCACGACCTCTTCCAGCACGCGTTCCGCTGTGCGAAGCGGGTCGCCACCCAGGCCCCCGTCGGCGCCGCCGGACGCTCCGGCGCGGCGGTCGCGGTGGACCGGGCCGGTCTCGAGCTCGGCGGCTTCGAGGGGCGCACCGCGCTCATCGTCGGCACCGGCGCCTACGCGCGCCTGGGCCTGGCCGAACTGGCCCGCCGCGGCCTCTCCGATCTGCGCGTGTTCTCGCCCTCGGGGCGCGCCGCCGGCTTCGCCGAGCGCCACGGCGCCGAGGTCGTCGCCGCCGAGGATCTCGATCACGCGCTGCGCGCGGCCGACCTCGTGCTGGCCTGCTCCGGTCGCGGCACCTCGCTGTTCCCCGAGCAGTTCCTCGGCGCCGGACGCACCGTCGTCCTCGACCTCGCCCTGCACTCCGACCTGCACCCGCTGGTGCGCCACCTCAAAGGCGTGAGCGTCCTCGGCCTGACCGACCTCAAGGTCGGGGTCGAGGCGACCGACGATCCGGCACTGACTGCGGCGCGCGAGATCGTCGAGGAGACCGTCGAGGCCTTCCGCGTGCAGCAGGAGGTGCGCCGCATCGACCCCGCGATGGCCGCCATGCGCCGCGAGGTCGCCGACGCCGCCGACGACGAGGTCGACCGGCTGCGCCGCGACGTCTCCGGGGAGACCGCCGACGTGCTCGAACGCAGCGTGCGCAAGATCCTCGCCAAGGTGATGCATCAGCCTGCCGAGCGGGCCCGGCACCTGGCCGAGACCGGCTTCGCCGACGCCTACGTCGAGGCCTTCCACACCATCTTCGGGATCGACATCTCCTCCGGGAGGGAAGCCGAGGAGACGCCGGAGTCCGAGGACATCGCCCCCGCCGGCTGGATGCGGGTGGACCGCACGGTGCCGCCGCGGCTGACCGGCCGCGCGCTCGGCGCCGACGCCGCACCCCGGGAGGCGGTCCCGGCCTCGACCCTCGCCCGGGCCGCGCTGCGCGAAGGGCAGTGCCCCGTCGGATTCGGCCCCGGGGGGACCGGGCGGATCAGCCCCGACGCCTGAACAGGCCCCATCGCCGGGCAGGACGATCGCGCTCCGCGGGGTCGGCGACGCTCTCCACGGCCGGCTCCGTCGACGGCTCCTCGATCCGCAGCCCGTCCTCGTCCACCCACTCGTCGGTCCAGCCGACGTCCGACTCGTCGCGCGGACGATAGTCGCGGCGCGGACCGAGAACGCTCCCGAGGTCCGTCGGCTCCTCCTGCGGAGCGGCGACCTCCTCACCGCGGTGCGGGACCGGGCAGGTCCAGAAGTACGGGCAGCCCGGACAGCCGGCGGTCTCCTCGTCCGGGGTCGCCTCGCGCTGCATCTGCACCCCGTCGATCTGCTGCAGCATGCGCAGACGCGACTCGTAGGGATTGATCTCCATGACCTGTTCAGACTACTGCCCGGGAGCGGATGGAGGCGGGCCGGGACGAACCGTAGGATCGGATCCATGATGAGCACCCCGCAGCAGCGCGTCCACGACGCCACCCGTCGTCTGCTCGACCTCCTCGAGTCCGGGCAGTCCCTCACCCCGGAGGCGATCGAGCTGCGGGCCGAGCTCGCCGAGGCCACGGCCGAGGCCAGGCACCTCGAGGACGCGTTCTACCAGGCCGAGGAGCTGCTCAAGGACGCCCAGCGCGAGCACGGCCCCGACCATCAGGCCGTGACGCGGGCTCGTGCCGCCCGGGCCGCGGTCGAGGAGATCGCGCGTCGCAGCGTCGAGGGGATGTGAGGGTCGCTCACCAGCGGAATCCGCTCTCGGCGAGCTGGTCGTCCACACCGTCCTGCATCGAGGTGGCGTAGGTGCCGGTGAGGTGGTCGCCGTCGAGGAAGACCCGCACCCTGCCGATGACCGGGGAGCACGTTCCCTCCGGGCAGACCAGCGGGTTGGGGTCGACCGGCACGGCCGCGTCCTCGGCCGTCGCGAGCAGCTCGGCGTCGGGCCGCTCGGCCGTCAACGGCTCGGGCAGTGGGAGCTCGCAGCGGTCGGAGTCGGCGCCGTGCTCGGCCGCGCACGCGGTGGGGTCGGTCCTCAGGCGCGGCAGAGCGCGCACCGCCAGCGCCGTCGTCCCGCGTCCGGTGATCCGGGGCAGGGTGGTGTCCATCCCCGGGGTGAGCGATTCGGTGCCGTCGCGACCGAAGGCGGTGGTCGCCAGCGCCACGGCCTCGGGATCGACCCGCTCGAGGTAGTCCGCGGAGGCGCGGGAGAAGGCGTCGCAGTCCGAGCTGATCTCGGCGTCCGGGGCGAAGGTGCACCCGCCCCTCCACAGTGTCACCAGGGTCCAGCCCTCGCGCTCCGCGAGTGCGATCAGGGACCCGGAGAACTGCTCCATGCGGGAGTCCCCGACGCTCACGAGCACGGGGGAGTCCTCGCTCGCCCCCGGCGCGACGCGGCAGATCGCTCCGAGCTGCTCGGTCTCCGATCCGGTGGGCGCGAGCTCGCCCGTGCACTCCTCCTCCGCGCTGACCCAGTCGTCCGCGACCAGTGCCTCGGTGGGGATCACGGCGGCGGACGGATCCGCGTCGGGGGCGGGCTCGAAGTCCGGGGCGAGGACCCGGGCACCGGGATTGTCGCTCGCGGCCTGGGCCTCCGCCGCGCGCTGGCCGGCCAGCAGGTACTGCTGGGCGCCGAGCACCGGGGCGAGGCCGAGCACCAGGACGACCACGGCGACCAGACCGGAGCGCCGCGCCCGGGCGCCCGCCCAGGGCCAGCGCCGGATCGGCGTGTCCACGAGCCGGGTCAGCAGCCAGGCCGTCACCAAGGAGGCCAGGATCAGCACGAGGCCGTCGAGCAGTCCGGCGCGCTCCTTCCCGGTGTGGGCCAGGTACAGGGTCAGCAGCGGCCAGTGCACCAGGTACAGACCGTAGGAGATGTCCCCGAGCACCTTCGCGGGGCCCGTCGCGAGCAGGCGGTCCACGGCCAGACGGTGCCCGGTGGTGCCGACGACGAGCACCAGGGCCGCGGCGGCCAGCGGCCAGATCGCGATCCAGCCGGGGAAGGCCCCCTCCACGTCGATCAGCAGCCCGCAGGAGACCAGTCCCGCGATGCCCAGCCACCCGGCCACCACCCGCGGCGCCACGGGCACGGGGGCCTCCGCGCGGCGCCGGCCGCGCCCGGCCCGGCGGGCGGCGCTGCGAGCCTCCCACCAGGGCAGGGCCAGGCCCAGCAGGCTGCCGGCGGCGAACTCCCACAGGCGGGCGAAGGTGTCGAAATAGGCGATCTGCTGCTGGGTGGCGGTCGAGTACACCGACCAGACGAAGGAGGCCACCATCACCGCGGCGAACACGACGGCGAGCACGCCGCGCACCGGACGGCCCAGCAGCCGCGCCACCACCACCGCCAGGGCGATCAGCAGCGGCCAGGCCAGGAACACCTGCCCCTGGATGGACAGCGACCAGAAATGCTGGAAGGCCGAGGGCCCGGCCTCATCGGCCGCGTAGTAGTCCACCCCGCGCCGGATCAGCACCCAGTTCTGCACGTGCAGCAGGGAGCCGGCCGCGTCGGTGAGGGCGGGCAGCCAGCGCTGCGGCGGCAGGATCGCGTACACACCGGCGAGGGTCGCCAGGGAGACCACCGCGGTCGGCGGCAGCAGGCGCTTGAAGGTGCGGGCCCAGTAGGCGAGGGGCCGGGTCGGCCCGCCCCGGTCGATGATCCGCAGGAAGGTGCCGACCAGCAGGAACGAGGAGATGAACAAGAAGACGTCGACGCCGCCGGAGACCCGGTCGAACCACACGTGGTAGAGGACGACGAGGCCGATCGCGAGGCCGCGCAGCCCGTGCAGCTCCGGCCGGAACCGGCCGGCATGGGTCGCGGCGCGGTCCGCCCCGGCAGCCGGGGAGGGCGTCGTGGCGTCGAGGACCATCGAAGAGCGGGCCCCGTCAGCCGCGCAGGAACGCGGTGCAGGCCTGCTGCAGCAGGAGCGGGTCCGCGGTCGCGCACATCTCCCGGGCGGAGTGCATCGACAGCAGCGTGAGGCCGACGTCGACCGTGGTCATCCCCAGGCGGGTCGCGGTGATCGGTCCGATGGTGGACCCGCAGGGCATGGCGTTGTTCGAGACGAAGGTCTGGTGGGGCACCCCGGCGCTCTCGCAGGCGGCCACGAAGGCGGCGATCCCCACCGCGTCGGTCGCGTACCGCTGCTGGGCGTTGATCTTCAGCATCGGCCCGTCGCCGAGGCGGGGGCGGGTCACGGGATCGTGGCGCTCGGGATAGTTGGGGTGGGCGGCGTGGCCGGCATCGGCCGACAGCACCATCGAGGAGGCCAGGGCCTGCCGCCGCGAGGCCTCGTCGCCGCCGAGGGCCGCGTGCATCCGCACCAGCACGTCCTCGAGGAAGGGACCGCCGGCCCCGGAGCGGGAGGCCGAACCGACCTCCTCGTGGTCGTTGGCGACCATCAACGCGATCGGGGCGGGATCCGCTGCCCGGTCCTCCGCGGCGACGGCGATCAGCGCCTGCAGCTCGGCGTGGACGGAGGAGAGATTGTCGAGGCGACCGGAGGCCAGGAACTCCTCGTGGGCGCCGAACAGCGCCGGGGGCTGGGAATCGACCGTGACCACGTCGAAGCCGACGACGTCCTCGGCGGCGACGCCGGCCCGCACAGCCAGCAGCTCGAGGACGTCGGTGTCGCCGAGACCGAGGATCGGCTGCAGATGGCGCTGCGGGTCCAGGCGCAGCCCGTCCTGGTTCACCGCGCGGTCCAGGTGCACCGCGAGCTGCGGGATGCGCAGGATCCCGGGGGTCTCCACCAGGACGGTGGTGCCGTCGGCCAGGGCGAGCCGGCCGGCCAGGCGCAGCTCGCGGTCCAGCCAGGAGTTCAGCAGCGGGCCGCCGTAGATCTCGACGCCCACCTGGGCCAGGCCCTCGGCGCCGAGCTCCGGGTTCGGCTTGAGCTTCAGGGCGGGCGAGTCGGTGTGGGAGCCGACGACGCGCCAAGGCGTGGCGGCCTCGGCGCCCTCCGGGGCGGACCAGGCGATCAGGGAACCGTCGCGGAGGACATAGCGGTCCCCGGCGACGTCCCCCGCCTCCCAGCGGGCGGTCTCGTCCAACTCGGTGAAACCGGCGGCGGCGAGCCGGCGAGCGCTCTCGCGGACGGCGTGGAAGCTCGAGGGGGAAGCGGTGACGAAGTCCCCGAGGTCCAGGGCGGTGGTGCGGGCGCGGGGCGAGGGGGCGGCTGCGGAGAACGAAGTCACCCGCTCATTGAACCATCACCTCAGCAGGCGGTGATCTCGTACAGGCGGGTGTCCCCGAGCTCATGGACGAGCTCGAAGCCGGGAGTGTCCTCGGTGATGCCCGCGAAGCCCAGGTATCCCGAGTCCTCGATCTCGTTGCCGCCGAGCCGGTGCTCCTCCAGGTCCAGGTAGTACAGGGGCCGATCCTCCGGGAGGGTGTCGCAGATCCGAGGATCCGAGGCGATGTCCGCGAAGTGGCGGTCGAGGTAGGCCTCCTCGTCGGTGCGCTTGACGGTCATGTAGATCCGGGAGACCTCGCGGTCGCCGAGGGCGTAGGCCAGCCCGCCGCCCTCCCACGGATCGGTGACGACGTACCCGTCCTCGGGGACGTGCTCGGGCAGGTCCTCGAACATCTCGAACTCCGTCCCCGAGACGAGGTCGGCGATCTCCCAGGTGCGATAGGCGTCGGCCGCGTCCGTGAAGCGCTCCCGGACCTGCGGGTCCGAGGAGATGTGCCAGGACAGCGCGGTCGAGGCCAGCACCCCGACCACGAGTGCGGCCGCGGCCGGCAGCTTGGCAGGCCCCCCGGCCGGGGTGGCCTCGTCACCGTCCCGGCGCGCCCGCCAGGCCGCGTGGGCGCGCCGCAGACCCCGCACGATCAGCTCGGCACCGGCCACGACCAGTGGCACGGCCGCCAGGGTGAGCGCCGCGGCGGTGCGGTAGTTGTCGCGGTAGAGGAAGCCCGAGAGCAGATTGCGCCAGGTCGCGTCCTGCGCGGCCGAGGAGGCCCAGTAGACCGCGACCGGGCCCAGCATCGCGAGCAGCACCAGGCGGTCTCGGCCGCGGCCGAGCAGGGCGCCGAGCAGTCCCAGCGCGCTGAGCACGACGATCACCGGGAGCGTGTAGCGGCCCATGGCCCCGCCCAGGAAGGCCTCACCGAGGGCCTGCGGCGTGGACTGGAAGGCTGTCCACGGGGCGGTGTCGGTGGTCGGGGCCATCGTCGCCCACACCGCCACGATGCCTGCCACCACCACCGCCAGCACGGCGGTGCGGGCGAGGTCCCCCGCGGGGATGCTCCGCAGGGAGGATCCCGAGGAGGCATGGCGCGAGGTGCTGCTGGTGGGCCGGCGCAGGGAGCGCAGCACCGAGCGGTCCAGGTGGCGCACCAGGGTGAGGAGTGCGATCGGCAGCGCGAGGATCAGCGCGGCCAGTGCGGCCCCCGGATGGGCGATGCCCACGCCGATGCCCATCGCCCCGATGATCGCGGCGATCCGCACCGGGGCCGCGAGCAGCTCGTGGTCGATCGCGAGATGGATGACCGCCGCCGCCAGGGCGGGAGCGGCCGCGAGAGCGAGGATCGTCGGGTACACCAGCCCCCAGTCCAGCAGCACCAGGGGGAAGCCGGCGAAGGCGAGGGACAGCGGGCCGGTGACCAGGCGGGCGATCGCCCCGGGTCGCACCAGCACCTCGACCAGCAGCCACATCGACAACGGCCAGACGCCGAGCACCGTCACCAGGGCCAGGGCGTGGACGCTCTGGGCGAGCCCGATCCCGCTGAGCTCCTGCACCAGCGCGGCGGCGGTGTGCCAGCTGTTGGGGTACACGGAGCCGCGCAGCAGCTGCCCGGTGTCGAAGGGGGTCGCCTCACCGGTGCGGATGATCGCCTCGATGGCGTTGAGGTGGAACGCGTTGTCGTACCGCTGGGCGATCGTGGTCGGCTCGACGAAGGCCGTCAGATACAGCGGCACCAGGAACACCAGGGCGATGACCTGGCCTACCAGGTACTGTCCGGCGGCCGCGGCCGACAGCGGCGACCAGCGCGGGATGCGTCGGCCCCAGGGCGTCGCCCAGGACCACAGCGCGCAGATCCCGATCCCGAGCACTGTGGTCCCGATCAGCCAGACCAGCCCCCAGTCAGAGCCGAGGAGGGCCGCCAGGAGAGTCGAGACGGCGAGGAGGGCGAGGGACATGGGCGGCGCGGCGACCAGCGCCGTCGGCCATGACACGCGGCAGCACAGGAGGACTGACGCTCCTGGCACCACGAACATCGCGAGGGCGACGGCCACCCCGGGGATCACGTCGGTCCACATATCTGCTCATCCTGTCATGCGGTGGGGGCCGGGAAACGCTCGTCGAGCTCCTCGGTCATCGGGCCGACGAGGACGGTCTCGACGAAGGTCCGGGTGAGATGGTTGTCGTCCATGTAGACGGAGGTCTCCCCGAGGATCGGTGAGCACCGTCCGTGGGGGCAGATCGTTCCGCTCAGATCGATCAGGGCCAGTGCGTCCTCCGCCCCGGGCAGCTCGGCGAGGCCGGCGGCGGGATTCTCGGGCGCCAGCTTCTTCTCGGCGTCGGCCCCGCAGGCCGCATCGGCGTCGGAGGGGGCGCCGCCGCCCTCGATCACCGCCTCCGCGCAGGCGAACTGGTCCTGCTCCCAGCGCGGGGTGTCGCGCACGCCGATCACGTGGGCGTCCCGCTCCAGCAGCGCACGGACCGCCGCCTCGGTGCCCGCGGGCACCGTCTCGTCCGCGCCGAGCCCGGTCAGGGTGACGGTGGTCAGCACCAGCTCGGGGGAGTGGGCCTCGACGTAGTCCAGGACGTACTGGTCGTATCCGCGGCAGTACGGGCTGGCCTCCACCTCGGTGGTGAATCCGCAGGCGTCCATGGAGAGGTTCACGATCTGGAGGTCGTGCGCGCTCGCGTACGGGATCAGGGCGGGGATGAACTGCCGGGCGTGCGAGCTGCCGACCACCACGATCGTCCCCTTCGCGGTGGCGTCTGCGGGCAGCAGCTGCTGGCAGTTGACGTGGTGGAAGTCCTCCGCCGGGGCCCAGGGGCCGCCGCAGCGCTCGGGCAGGTCCGGCCACTGCGAGCCGAGCTGCCAGCCGTGGGGGAGGATCTCGCGCGGGGCCTCGGTGGCGACCTCCGTGGCCGCCTCCTGGGTGGCCGGCTCCTGCGCGGCGGCGACAGGCGTCGGGGGCTCGGCGCGGGTGAGGCCGATCCACCAGCCGCCCGCGGCGGCGGCCACCAGGGCGAAGCTCGCCGCGACCGCGGTCAGCGCCCGGCGCGGACGGGCCTCGAGCCAGACCGAGCGGCGCACCGGCGCGTCGACCGCGCGGGTGATCAGCCAGGCCAGCAGCACCGAGCCGACCAGGATCACGAGACCGTCGAGCAGCCCGGCGCGCTGGCGGCCGCTGTGGTGCAGCCACATCACCAGCACCGGCCAGTGCACCAGGTAGAGGGCGTAGGAGATGTCCCCGACGAACGCGGCCGGCCGCGTCGACAGCAGGGCGTCCACGCCCCAGCGGCGTCCGGAGTGGCCGGCGATCACCACGGCGCCGGCGGCGGCCAGCGGCACGCTCGCGATCCAGCCGGGGAACATGGTCGACACGTCCAGCACGATGCCGCAGGCCAGCAGCGCGCCGATGCCCGCCCACCCGATCAGGGCGCGCCCCGTGCGCAGCTGCGGGACCTGGCCCTCCTCGGGTCGACGAGCGCCCGTGAGGCGGTCGATCGCCGGCAGGGCGAGGGCGAGCAGGGAGCCGGCGGCGAACTCCCACAGCCGGGCGGCGGTGTCGAAGTAGGCGACCTGCTGCTGGGTCCCGGTGCTGATGATCGACCAGGTCAGCGAGGCCGCGCCGAGGACGAGCAGGAGCACGGAGAGCGGGCGGCGCACGTTCCGGCCCGCTCGTGCGCGGCGCACCATGAGCAGGAACAGCAGGGGCCACACCACGAAGGCCTGCCCCTGCACGCTGAGGGACCAGAAGTGCTGCAGCGGGGAGGCACCGCCGGCGTCGCGGGCGTGGTAGTCGACCTGCAGGAACACCAGCAGCGCGTTCTGCAGGTAGGCGGCCGAGGCCACCGCCTCCTGCATCACCGCGGGCCACAGCGAGGAGGGCAGGAAGGCGGCCGTCCCGGCCAGGGTCAGCAGGATCGTCACCGCCGCGGGCGGCATCAGGCGTTTGAAGGTGTGCAACCAGTAGCGAGGCACCCCGAGGGGCCGCCCGCTCTCCAGCCGGCGTACGAAGGTGCCGGTGAGGAAGAAGGCCGAGAGGAACAGGAAGACGTCGACGCCGCCCGAGACCCGTCCGAACCAGATGTGGTAGATCGCGACCAGGCCCAGGGCGACCGCGCGCAGACCGTGCAGCTCGTGGCGGAAGGCGGGCCCGACGCGCGGCGGGGCTCCCTCCTCGGTGACGCGGGCCCCGCCGGTCCCGGCCGGCGCGGCGCCGGCCGAGACCGAGCCGGCGGTGGACCAGGCGTCCTCCGCCTCCCGCTCGGCGCGGGCCTCCCTCGGGCCCTGCAGCCAGTCGTCGAGGGAGGAGGCGGTCGACGGCAGGGCACCTGCGGTCCACGCCGCCAGGCGGGGACGGGCGGGAGGCGCCGGCTCGGTGTCCTGGGTCCAGTCCTCGAGGTCGTCGCCCGGCTGCTCCCAGGCGGAGGCGCGCGCGAGAGCGCGCTCGCGGGCGAGCTCCTCCCCGCTCAGCGACCGCGCCCGTCGGCCGCCGCGGGAGGATCCGGAGCGCGGGGAGGGGGGATCACTGGGCGAGCTGATCGTGGTCCCCTCCCGTCGCTGTCGGCCCTGCCGCGGAAAGGCGGGAGCCATGCCGCCCTCGCGGTGCTGCGCTGGATCCTAGTGGATCGAGGTGGATGCGGAGAGGGCCGGCACCGCGGACGGCGGGCGGGGTCATGGGATCATGGGCCGGTGACCGCTCAGAGTGCCGACCCCTCCGCCGCCCCTGCACCGTCGGAGACGGGCTTCGAGATCCTCGCCCGGGCCGGGGACAAGGCCCGCGCCGGTGTGGTCGCCACTCCGCACGGACAGATCGCCACGCCCGCCTTCGTGCCCGTGGGGACCAAGGCCACGGTCAAGGCGGTGCTGCCGGAGTCGATGAGAGAGCTGGGGGCGCAGGTGCTCCTGGCCAATGCGTACCACCTCTACCTCCAGCCCGGCCACGACCTGGTGGACTCGGCCGGCGGGCTCGGGGCGTTCATGAACTGGCCCGGCCCTACCGTCACCGATTCCGGCGGTTTCCAGGTGATGAGCCTGGGCGCGGGCTTCAAGAAGGTGCTCTCCAGCGAGTTCTCCGGCGGGGAGAAGGCCCGCACCTCCTCCGGGGAGGACGACGCGGTGGCCGAGGGCAAGGAGCGCCTCGCGCACGTCGACGACGACGGCGTCACCTTCCGCTCCATCATCAACGGTGACGAGCACCGCTTCACGCCCGAGATCTCCATGCAGATCCAGCACGGGCTGGGGGCGGACATCATGTTCGCCTTCGATGAGCTGACCACCCTGATGAACTCGCGGGGGTACCAGGAGCAGGCGCTCGAGCGCACCCGGCTGTGGGCGATGCGCTGCCTGGCGGAGCACACCCGCCTCACCGCCGAGCGCAGCCACCGGCCCTACCAGCAGCTGTGGGGCGTCATCCAGGGCGCCCAGTACGAGGACCTGCGCCGTCGGGCCGCCCGGGACCTCGGCGCGATGGACGTCGACGGGCAGGTCTTCGACGGATTCGGCGTCGGTGGGGCGTTGGAGAAGGAGAACCTCGGCACCATCGTCGGCTGGGTGACCGATGAGCTGCCCGAGGACCGGCCCCGCCACCTGCTAGGCATCAGCGAGGTCGACGACCTGTTCGTCGCGGTCGCCGCCGGGGCGGACACCTTCGACTGCGTCTCCCCCTCCCGGGTGGCGCGCAACAGCGCCGTGTACACCGCCACCGGGCGCGTGAACCTCACCGGCTCGAGGTACCGCCGGCAGTTCGCCCCGATCGACGAGACCTGCGACTGCTACACCTGCACCCACTACACCGCTGCGTACGTCCACCACCTGTTCCGCGCCAAGGAGATGCTCTCCTCCACCCTGTGCACGATCCACAACGAGCGTTTCGTGGTGCGCCTCGTGGACCGGATCCGTGCCTCCCTGCTCAGCGGCGACTTCGAGGCGCTGCGGGAGGAGACGACCGGCGCGTACTACGGCTCCCCGCGGTGAGCGCGCGATGAGCGAGGAGTCCGAGGCCTCGGGGGCCACCACCGCGATCGGACTGGCCGTCGTGCTGCTCTGTCTCGCCGGCATCGCCGCGCTGGTGGGCGAGCAGTTCCTGATCGGGGCGCTGCGCCTGGCCGCCGGGATCCTGACCGGTGCCGGAGTCGGACTGCTGCTGCTCGCGCTGCTCGGCGCCCGTGGGAGCCGGCGCCTGCGCCGCCTGCTCGCGGGGACGCTGGCGCTCGCCGTCGCCCTGGCCCTCACCGTGCCCGCCGTGATCGCCACCCGCGTCCCACCGCCGGCGGACGCCGCCTCGGCGAACGTGCCGGCGCTCGGCGAGGGGGACGACGTGCATTCCGTGCCCGCCGCCGGGGCTCCGGTGCTCGTGCGGCGCGCCGACGGCTCGGCGCAGCTGCTGCCGCAGCAGGGGCAGCCGGTCGCCGTCCCCGCGGCCCCCGAGGACGTGGTGGCGCTCTCCGCCGACGGCACCCGGGTGATCACGGTCGGCGGCGGCGGGACCACCGTCGCCGCCGTGACCGACCCCGGCGCGGAGGAGGTCGGCGTCGAGGGGATCCCGCTCGCCCTGGCGGGGGACCTGCTGGTGGTGCGGCAGTGCGACGAGGCCGGCGCCGGGACGTGCACCCTCAGCGGCTATGACCTCACCGACCCGGAGCGGCCTCGGTGGACCGTCTCCGCCCCCGGCGAGGACGAGGCCCGGGGTATCGACCCCGCCGGTGTCGAGCTGACGGCGATGCCGGAGGCGGCGGCGGGGCCGCTCGACGCCGTGCGCGCGAGCGGGGTGCTGCCCGCGGTGCCGCTGCGCTTCGACCCCGCCCAGGGCTGGTTCCAGCTCGACCCGGCCACCGGGTTCCCCGTCGGGAAGGTGCTGGCCGAGGCGGACCAGCGGTGCCGGCTCGCGGTGACCGGCCGGGCCCCGCGGACCGACGACCCCGTCGTCCTCACCGTCTGCTCCGCGGCCGACGGGGCCCTCACGGCCACCGCGCACGTGCGCGGGGAGGTGCTGTGGACCTCGGAGCCGTCACCGGCGGGACGGTGGAGCGTGCGGATGGACCAGGGCCGGGTGCTCGCCACCGGCACCGAGGAGGGGACGGACACGGCCGGCGAGATCGTCGCCTCCGAGCTCCGGGCGGCGTGGACCGAGCCCGGGGCGGGCGCGCTGGACGAGGCCGTCGACGCCACGGCGCGGCTCGGGATCGACGGCTCCCGGATGGTCCTGGCCAACACCTCCGGGCAGCTGGTCGCCTACGACACCGCCGACGGCACGAACACCTGGACCCTGCCGCTGTCGGCTCCCGACGCTCCGGTGCACGGCACGCTCGAGGCCGACACCGCCGTGGTGCTCGATCCCGCTTCGCGCACCCGCTCCCTGCAGCCGCGAGGAGCGCAGCGCCTGCGGGTCGTCGACGCCGGGACCGGCACCGTCACCGCGGACGCGGTGGTGACCGGTGAGGTGCGCGGCGTGCGCGGCGTCGGGGACGGCCGGGCGCTCGTCACCCTCGGCGAACGGACGCTGCTGCTGGGGCGCTGACGCGACGCGACGGACGGGCAGGAGACTTCCGGTCAGGCGTTCTGCGTCGCCCAGCGCCGGGCCATCACGGCGCCGACGATCAGGGCGGCGAAGATGACCAGGGAGCGGATGACCTCGAGGACCCCGTAGACGATGGCGATGACCCCGTAGGTGGACGGGTCCCCCACGCCGCTGATCACGGCGAAGTAGATGCCGTAGAGGATCCAGTAGAGGATGACCGCGAGGATCACGGCCCCGGCGACGATGATCGCGCCGGTGCGGCCCCGCCCGGTGGCCTGGACCGCGACCCAGATCGCGATCACCAGCAGCGCCAGGCTGACGACGATGTTCAGCAGCAGGAACAGGATGCTCAGCACCCCGCCGACGCCGGCGACCGCCATCCCGCTGTCCGCCGACCCGCCCGAGGCGGCCATCCCGGTGAGGAATCCGGCGCCGAAGGTGATGATCCCGCGGACGATGCGCACGAGGATCACGACGATCACGACGTACATCATCCAGCGGGCGAGCTTGCCCGCGGTGGACGTCCCGCCGGTCGCTGCCGGGGCGGCGTATCCCGAGGCACCCGGGTAGGCCGCCCCGCCCGGCGCGGCGCCGGGGGCGGGGGGAGCGGCCGGGGACGCCTGGCTCCACTGCGGCGGGGCCGCCGCCGGGCTGGCCTGTCCCCACTGGGAGGGGGACTGCGCCGGCGGCACGTCCTGCTGCGGGGGCTGTCCCCACTGGGGTGCGGCGGGCGGCACGTTCTGCTGCGGGGGCTGGCCCCACTGCGGCTGCGCGTTCTGGTCTCCCTGACCCCACTGGCCCTGCTGTCCGTCGTGCGGTCCGTACCCCTGAGTCATGCGTCTCCCTCTGGCCTGCGTCGAACGGACACCGCGCGGCGCCCCGGACCAGGTTACCGGTCCGCGGCTCAGGGCCGCTGCGCCTCCAGCCGGAAGGAGAAGGTCTCCTCGCGCGCCGGGAGCACGTACTGCGGCAGCGGAATCGGGCCGCAGGCCGCCGAGCCCACGCCGTGCAGCGCCGCGGAGAGCGTCACCCAGGTGCGGCCGTCGGGACGCAGTGCCCCGTCGTGCGCGCGCTCGTCGAGCTCCGCGCTGGACCACGGTCGCACCGCGAGCCCCAGCCCCGCCGCGGCCCGCAGGCCGAGAGAAGGCCCGGAGCCGCCGCTGAGGCAGGCGCGGACCACGCCGGCGCGGTTCCCGTTCTCCTGCGGGAACACATAGGGCACCTGGAGGTCCGCGAGCGAGGAGTGCCAGGTGGCGAAGGTGGTGCCGCCGCCGGTGTCGGGATAGGACTCGTGCGGCCCGTACCCCGTGTACTGGACCTGGTCCGGCCGGGAGGGCAGGGCGAAGGTCCACCCGATCCGCGGCAGCGGCAGGTCCTCGGGCCAGAACGCCGACGGCGTCACCGTCACCTGCACGTCCGCACCGGAGGCGTCACCGCGCCAGCGCTCGGCGACGTCCGCGCCGAGGGCTGAGCCGTCCAGGCCGAGGCGGGTGCGGATCACCAGGGCGTCACCTTCTGCCTCGATACCGACCAGGCGGCGCCGTGCCACGTCCAGCCCGATCCGCTTCCAACGCGCCTCGAGGGGATACCGGGTGCGGGCGCGCTCGTTGTCGACGGGGGCCCGGTACAGGTCCGCGCCGGCGCTCTCGACCTGCAGGTCACCGAGAGCCACCAGGCGGCCCAGGTCGTCGAAGCGGGCCGGGCCGAGAATCCAGGAGCCGTCCTCGCCCTGCGTCGGAGCGAGGGGCTCGGCGACGGGCGGCGTGAGCCCGCTGCGCAGTCGCTCGGCATCCACGTGGTCCGCGGAGACGATCAGGTGACCGGCCGGGACCGGACCCTGCTCCTCCCGGGTGGTGAGCCGCACCGTGGTGGTCGCGCCGTCGTGCACCGGAAGTGGCACCTCGGCGCTCCCGCCCGGCGCGGTCGCCGGCAGCTCGAGCTCCTGCCAGCTGCTCTGTGCATCCAGGGACACCTCGGCCCGCAGGTGGGTCAGGTCGCTGAAGGCGTAGCGGTTGGTGACGCGCACCCTGCCCGGCCAGACCTCGAGGCCGACGGGGGAGTAGTGGTGCTTGGCGTCCAGCAGCGCCGGGGACGGAGTGCGGTCGGGCAGCACCAGGCCGTCGGCCACGAAGTTGCCGTCGTGCAGGCGCTCGCCGAAGTCGCCGCCGTAGCCGTGGATGCGGTTGCCCTCGGCGTCGGTGGTCTCCAGGCCGTGATCGATCCATTCCCAGATGAACCCGCCGTGCAGCGCCGGGTAGCGCTCGGTGAGCTCCATGTACTCCGCGAGCGAGCCTGCGCCGTTGCCCATCGCGTGGGCGTACTCGATCCACAGGAACGGCTTGGACAGCGCCGGCGGGCTCGCGAAGTGGCCGTCGGGCACGTCGAGCGCGAAGCTGCGCAGCATGCGGGTGAGCTTGTCCTGGTACCCGGGGGACAGCTCGCGCCTCCCGATCTGCTCGGTATCCCCGACCGTGGAGTACATCAGGGAGAACACGTCCACGTACTCCGCGGCGTAGTCCTGCTCGTAGATCACCGGGCGCGTGGGGTCGATCTCGCGCACCCGGGCCACCATCGCCTCGGTGACCGGGCCGGAGGCGGCCTCGTTCCCGATCGACCACATCACGATGGAGGCATGGTTGCGGTCGCGGCGCACGAAGCGGTCCGAACGCTCGAGGAGGGACTCCTCGAACAGGGGGTTCTGCGCCGGGCCCTCGGCGGCGCCGGTGCCGTCCTCGCCCCCGGTGGAGTCGGCGTGGAAGCCGTGGGTCTCGAAGTCGCCCTCGCAGATCACGTACAGCCCCGCCTCGTCACACACCTCGAGGAAGCGCTGGTGGGGTGGGTAGTGGGAGGTGCGGACCGCGTTGAGGTTGTGCTGCTTCATGAGCGCGACGTCGAGGTCCTGGTTGCCCGCGTGCTGGGCGCGGCCCACCACCGGATCGGCCTCGTGGCGGTTCACGCCGCGGAAGACGATGCGCTCGCCGTTGACGCGGAAGATCTCCCCGTCGACCTCCACGCGGCGGAATCCGAGCCGCAGACTCACGGTCTCGCCCGCGGTGCGGACGGTGGCCTCGTAGAGGTGCGGGTCCTCCGCGGACCACGGGCGCACCTCGTCCGCCACGAGCATCTCCTCGCCGGTGGAGGCGGACAGGCCGAGGGCGGGGATCTCGACCCTCGCCTCGAGCGGCGAGCCGCTACGGTCGTAGGCGGCGGCGCGCAGGCTGCCGCGACCGGTGGCGGGGTCGTAATCCGCGACGGTGACCAGGTCGTGGATGCCGTCGGCGGGGCGCAGCAGCAGGTCCACGCTGCGGAAGATCCCCGAGGCCCACCACATGTCCTGGTCCTCGACGTAGGTGTTCACCGACCACTGCACCACCCGTACGTCCAGCCGGTGCTCCCCGGGGCCGGCCAGCGCCTCGGTGACGTCGAACTCCTGGGTGAGGCGGGAGCCTGCGGTCACCCCGATCTCGGCGTCGTCGATCCAGACCTTCGCCGCGGAGTCCACGCCCTGGAAGCGCAGCAGCACACGCGCGCCGGCGGCGAGGTCCTCGGCCCAGCCGGCGGGGACGGCCACGGTGCGGGAGTAGTGCCCGGTGGGGTTCTCGTCGGGCACGTGGGGGACGTCGCGGGGGATCGGGTAGACGACGTTGGTGTACTGCGGAGCGCCGTGACCCTGCAGCTGCCACAGTCCCGGCACCTCGATCTCGGCACGCTCGCCCAGGTCGGAGCCGTCGGCACGCGACCCGTACCGGAACTCCCAGATGCCGTCGAGACGCAGCTCGGGCGCGTCGGAGTGCAGGTGGGCGCGGCCGCGCAGCCGGTTCCGGCCGGCGGGCAGCTCCTCCCACCAACGGTCGGTCCGATCGGGGGTGGGCAGGGAGGTGGTGGACATCCGGCAGGGCTCCTCGGCGAGTTTCGTGAACGTTCCCGAACCCAGGTTACCCGGCGCATCCGGCGCCCGGGCCCCCGGACCGGGGTGCGCCGGTAGACTCCCCCCTCGTGACCACGACCGAGCCGAACCGGTGGACCGACCGCCGCAGCGACGCGGTGTCCGCGCGCAAGGAGGCCTACGAGCAGCTGCGCCGAGCCAGCACCTGGCGACTGCTCGCCGCGACCAAGGCCCCTGCCGTCCTGGCGATCCTGCAGTCCGTCTTCCCGGCCGGTGATCGTCGGCTGCCGCGCAGTGAGCTCGTCGCCCGGGTGGGCGCGCATCTGGCCCTGCTGCACGACGACGAGCAGGCCCCTTCCGGCAGGGACGAGGACGCCGACGGCGGTGAAGGTGGTGGCCGCGGCGGCCGCACCTCGGTCGAGTACGTCGACACCTGGGTGCGCGAGGGCTACCTCACCCGCCGCGACGACCCGCAGCGCACCGAGACCACCTTCGAGCCCTCGCCCGCCACGATCGACGCGATCCAGTTCATCGCGTCCCTCGAGGAGCACCGGCCCACCACCACCGAGTCGCGCCTGACCCTGGTCGTCCAGCAGTTCGAGCGACTCGCCCAGGAGACCGAGACCGACCGGGACGTGCGCCTGGCGGACCTGCAGCGCCAGCGCGAACGGGTCGAGGCGCAGATCCGGGAGCTCGCCGAGGGCGAGCTCATGCTGCCCAGCGAGGAGGCCTCCACCGACCGTCTGCGCGACATCCTCCAGATCGCCTCCGAGCTGTCGGGGGACTTCCTCCAGTACCGCGAGGACCTGCGCGGCGTCGACCTGCACCTGCGCGAGCAGATCCTCTCCCCGGAGACCTCCCGCGGTGAGATCCTCGAACAGCTGCTGGCCGGGGACGACCTGCTGGGGCAGTCCAGCGTGGGCCGCACCTTCACCGCGTTCTTCCGGATGCTCAACGACCCGGCCCGGACCCGCACCGCCCAGGAGCTCGTGGACCGGCTGCTCGAGCGCGACTTCGCCCGCAGCCTCAGCCGGGACGAGCGCGAACGCCTCGCCAACGTGTTCAGCGACCTCTACGAGCCCGCCCAGGAGGTGCTGGACGTCAAGACGGACCTGTACCGCTCGCTGGCGCGTTTCGTGCGCTCCCAGGACTTCCGTCAGCACCGGGTGCTGCTCGAGGCGCTGCAGGAGGCGCAGGGCGTCGCCCTGGCGCAGAAGGACGAGGTCCCCACCCGCACCTCGTTCCCGCTCGACCTCGAACTCTCCCGGGTGCTGCTGTCCTCGGTGGCCCAGCACCGGCTCAAGGACCCCACCGACCCCGGTGCACCCGCCGAGGCCGAGGTCCACGACGCCACCGCGCTCAGCATCGAGGTGCTGCAGGACCTGGTGCGCACCCACGACATCGACGTGGTGGGTCTGACCGGCCACGTCAACGACGTGCGGGGCCGCTCCGGGCAGGCCTCGATCGGCGACGTGCTGCGCGAGAACCCCGCCCAGCAGGGACTCGCCAGCGTCATCGGCCTCATGTTCCTGGCCACCTCCCATGCGCAGGAGCGCGAGGGATCCACCGAGATCGTCACCTGGCGGGAGCTGGACGGGAACGACTACGCCGCGAGGATCCCCTCGTTCTACTTCCTGGACGACGTGCCGGTGGAGTGAGGCGGGCCGTGCCCCTCCGCTGTGCGTCGACGAGGTGGTCGAGGACCAGTTCGTCCGATTCCGTCGATTCCCGAGCACTTTCGGACAGGTGTCGATATGGTGTGGGTCACGCGACTCGTCCGATATGTCGCCCGGCGCACCGCAGCGCCGACGGGGCCCATCGGGCACAGGGGGCACCAGACCGATGCGCACCGTCTTCCTCGTCCTCCATTCCCTCGGACGCGCGGGGCGTTCGGCGGCCGTCATCGAGCAGTGCCGGATGTTCCTCGCTCTGGGCTTGAAGCCCGTCATCGTGACTTTCACCTACGAACCGCGTTTCACGTCGGGGCTCGCCGCGCGGAAGGGCGACTTCGCCCTCCCCGCCGGGGTCGAGGTGCGCAACATCTTCCACGATCTCCAGCAGGCGGCGACGCAGGACCAGGACGCCGACTGGTCGCGCGAGCAGGACCTCGACCGGGAAGGCCTCCTCGTGAGCACGATCCGGATCGAAGGCGGGGAGCGCTCGGAGTACTTCGACCGCGCCGGACGCCTCGTGAAGCGTCGGGAGGTCAAGGACGGGCGCACGGCGAGTCTCGCGCTCTTCGAGCACGCCCGGCCGGTCGTGCGCCGCGAGTACGAGGACTCCGGGGCGTGCGGCCGGGAGCGCACGCTCGATCCCGCCACCGGTGCGACGATCGAGGAGCGGTACTTCACTCCTGACGGGATCTGCTACGTCACCCGGTATCTCGAGCCGGCCTCGGGTCGCCAGCTCGGGGCGTACGTGCACCACGCGACCTCCGGTCAGAGCGTGCGCTACTCGCACAACACGCCGTGGCACGCGGCGTGGCTGGATCAGGTCCTCGCGGCCGAGAGCCCGCGGCCCCTCGTGATCGCCCAGCATCCCACCGCGATGACCAAGCTCCTGGACACCGACCCGGCGCACTCCAGCCGTCTGTTCCTCTCCCACGTCAACATCTACCAGGAGCCCTACGGCCCCGGAGCCCCCTTGCGCACCGATTACGCGCAGCCCTTCCGACGGGTCGAGGAGATGCCGGTGGTCCTCTCCCTCACCGAGGCCCAGGCGCGCGACATGAGGACGACCTTCGGTCCGGACCGGTGCGATCCGCTCGTGATCCCCAACGTGGTGCGCGACCGCCGGACCGACACGTCCATCGCGACCGTCAGCGGAAGGGTCGGGATCGTGTGCCGGTTGAGCGCCACCCAGAAGAGGGTCGACCACCTGCTGTGCGCCTGGCCGAGGGTGGTCGCCGCAGTGCCGAGGGCGCACCTGGAGATCGGTGGTCACGGCGGGGCGCGCCAGGACCTCGAGGAGCTCTCGGCAACGCTTGGGATCCGTGACAGCGTCACCTTCCTGGGCTGGCTCGACGACAGCGTCGACCTCATGGCGAGCTGCGTGCTCACCGTCTCGACCGGCCGCAGCGAAGGGTTCGGCCTCTCGATCGGGGAATCCCTCGCGGCCGGGACCCCCGTGGTCTCCTACGACATCGACTACGGTCCCTCCGACCTCATCCGGGACGGTGTGGACGGCGCACTGGTCCCCGACGGCGACCACGAAGCGCTCGCCCGGGGAATCATCCGACTGCTGCGGCGCGAGCGGCGCGCCGCGAGGGCGGGACGGAGCGCTGCCGAGCGCATGGCGCGGGAGTTCTCGCCGGAGGTGCTCGCCGCGCGGTGGAGCACTGCCTTCGCGCTCGCCGACACCCGGAGCTGAGCGCCGCCGCCTGCGTCGGTGGAATCGCTCGCGCTCCCGGTCCGCATCGCGAGGACGTCGAACCCCGGGGATCACTGCTCCGTCCCGTCGGCGGAGGCCCCCTGCCCTCCCGCCGTCAGCTCCGCGAGGCCCGCGCTGCTGTCCTCCCGCAGTTGTTCGAGGTCCGCGCCGAAGTCCGCCATCCGGCATCCCTGGCCGTTGGGCTTGACCACGATGCCCTCCGTCTCCCAGTGGGGGAGCGTGCGGGCGAGCAGCGGATGGTCGCCGGAGGCATTGGTGACGCGCCACCACGGAACCCCGGAGCCCCAGGTGCGCAGGATGCGCCCGACCAGACGGGGCCCGACGCCGACGACGGCGCCCACCTCGCCGTAGGCGGCGACCCGGCCCGGTGGGATGGCCTCGACCACGCGCAGCACCCGCTCGACCGTGAGGTCGTCCATCCGGGTGTGGGGGCGTTCGAGGGGCATGGGGCAATTCTGGCACTCGGCCGTCGTGTCCCCCGTGACACCCGGGTTCCGCTTATGGAGCACATTAGTTAGCGTGTCGGGATGATCCTCACCGGCCTCGTCCTCGGCGCCGCGCTGGGCTATGTCCTCCAGCGCTCGCGCTTCTGCGTCACCGGCGCCTTCCGCGACCTGTACATGGCGCGCTCCGCCCGATACTTCATCCCGTTCCTGCTGGCCATCGCCATCCAGGCGATCGGTGTGGGCGTCCTGACGGGCCTCGGCGTGATCGCCCCCGAGCCCGCGAGCTTCGCCCCGCTGGCAGTCATCGGCGGAGGTCTGCTGTTCGGCGTGGGCATCATCATGGCCGGCGGCTGCGCCACCGGCACCTACTACCGTGCCGGCGAAGGCCTGCTCGGCTCCTGGGTCGCCCTGATCTTCTACGCACTGTTCGCCGCGATCATGAAGTACGGGCCGCTGGCCGGATTCAACGAGGCCGCGCGCGCTCGCACGGTCGGCGACGCGACGCTCCAGGAGACCCTCGGCGTGAGCGTGTGGGTCCCCATCGTCGTGTTCGCCGCGATCGTCGCCGTGCTCGTGGTCCGTCAGGTCCGTCGCAACGCCCGGCACCGGACCGCGACGCTGCCGGCCCGCCGCTCCGGCCTGGGCCACTACCTCGCCGACGTCGCCTGGAGCCCTTGGGTGGGCGGCGTGCTGCTGGGCCTGATCGCCCTCGCCGCCTGGCCGCTGTCCACCGCGGCCGGACGCAACGGAGGCCTGGGGATCACCACGCCGTCGGCCAACATCGTCACCTTCCTGACCACGGGCGACGTGACCCTCGTGGACTGGTCGATGATGCTGGTGCTGGGCATCCTGCTGGGCTCCTTCGTCGCCGCCAAGCTCTCCGGCGAGTTCCGCTGGCGCGTGCCGGATGCGTCCACGATGCTGCGCAGCGCCGGCGGCGGCGTGGCGATGGGCATCGGCGCCTCCCTCGCGGGCGGTTGCACGATCGGCAACTCCCTCGTGGAGACCAGCCTGTTCAGCTACCAGGGCTGGGTGTCGCTGATCGCGATCATGCTCGGCACCTGGGGCGCCGCCTGGGTGTTCCTGGTGCGCCCCCAGAAGGCCGCTGCCGCGAACCGTCCCGCCCCGGTGCTCACGCCCGCCGCCTGAGACTGGCCCGCACCGGCCGGCCTCCCAGATTCCGCAGACCACCACCCGACAAGGAGTCCTCATGACCGCCTACACCCTCGAGACCAACGGGGCCGTCTGCCCCTTCCCGCTGATCGACGCGAAGAGCGCGATGGAGCAGCTGAGCTCCGGTGATGACCTGGTCATCGGATTCGACTGCACCCAGGCCACAGATTCCCTGCCCCAGTGGGCCGCGGAGGACGGCCACGAGGTGGTCGCCTTCGACCGGGTCGGGGACGCCGGCTGGTCCATCACCGTCCGCAAGGGCGTCTGAGCGTCACGACCTCGCACGCCAGTGCCCGGGGCCCCGCATCGGGGCCCCGGGCACTTTCGTCATCGGCAGCCGTCAGCGGCGCGGCTCGGTGCCGTCCTCCGGGGTGCCTCCCTCGGCGGAGTCGTCTCCCGGGGCCCGGAACTCCGGCGGCCGCGGCGCGAGGTCACCGCTTTCGTCGGTGAGCGGCTCCTCGCCTCCCGGCTGCCCCTCCTCCTCGCCCTGCAGACGCTGCTCGTAGCCGTCCTGCCGGAACTCGTCGGGCTCCGCGCCGTACTGGCCCTCACCATAGGGAGAGGTTCCGGTACGGGCGGCCTGGGAGTAGCCGCCCGCGGGGCCCGCCTCCGGGCCGGACCGGTTCTGGCCCTCCGGCTCGGTGCGGGCCGTGCCGGTCGCCGGATCCTGCGCCCCGGACGGGCCGTCGCTCCCGAGCGGCCTGGCGCCGCCCTCCTGCGGAGAGCCGGCCGTGTCGCCGGAGACGGGCACCCCCGGAGAGCCGACGATGTCCTCCTCCCGGCTCACCCCACGGGTCCGGCGCTCCTGGTCGGAGGGCTGCTCGGGAGCGGTGGCGCCACCCGGATCCGACGAGCGCTGGACCGGACGCCCGGTGTCCTGGATCCGGTGGTCCTGCTCGCTCCCCGCCTCACCGTGTGCGACGGGTGCGTCGAAGGCTTCCTCGTCGAGGGGGTCCTCGGTGATCGTGGCGCCATCAGTCTGGTCGGGCCGCTTCGTGGTGTCGTGGACCGGTGTGGCGGTGCCGGCGTCGTCCTGGGGCGCCGAACGGTCCGCGGCGAGGTCCTCGCCACCGGGACGTCCGCGGTCGGTGTCGGGCTGTTCCCGGTTGTCATTCCCGTGCACTGAGGCGGCTGCGGCGCCGGTGCCGACGCCCGCTGCGCCGGCGACGCCCGCCGTGGCGGCGCCGGATCCGGTGCCGCGACGGTCCTCGCCGCCCCGGGTGTCGTGGCCCTCGTGCTGCGGGGCGTCTCCGTCGCGGGCAGGGCCGCCGGTGTCCGATCGAGCGCCGGTGTCCTGGTTCCGGGGTTCCTGTGCGGTCTCTTCCTCGCCCTGTGCGACGCGGTCCTGGAGGGTCTCCTCGTCGAGGGGCTCCTCGGTGATAGTGGCGCTGTCGGTCTCGTCCCTGGGGGAGGAACCCTCCGTGGCGGGGTCCTCGCCACCGCGACGTCCGTGGTCGGTGTGGGCCTGCTCCTGGTCGTCGTTCCCGTGGGCGGAGGCGGCTGCGGCGCCGGTGCCGACGCCTGCTGCGCCGGCGACGCCCGCCGTGGCGGCGCCGGATCCGGTGCCGCGAGGGTCCTCATGGGCGCCGGTGTCGTTCCCGCGCGAGGCTTGCTCCTGACCGACGGGACGGTCTCCGGCGTGCTCTCCGGTGGTGCGCTGGTCCGCGGTGCGTCCGTCCTGCGGGGAGACCCCTGGATCGACCTGATCGTCGCGGTGCGAACCCGTGTGGGCGTCCTGCGGAGCGGCCGTGCCCGCTCGGGCCGCTTCCTCCCGCGGGGTCTCGGCGGCCTCGCCGCGGTGCGCGGGGGCTTCGTCGGCCGCGGCATGGTCCTGCCGGGCGCCGGGCTCCTGGGTGACATCACGCGTGGACGACTGCTCCCCGCGCGAGCCCTGGTCCTTTCCGTGGTCGTCGTCGCGTCCGTGCGCCGACGCCGCGGCGGCCCCGCCGCCGACGCCGGCAGCCCCGGCGGCACCGGCCGCGGCCGCGCCGCTGCCGGAGCCCTCCTTCTCGCGACCCTCGTGGTCATCCCGACGGGTGGGGGCGGCCGAGCCGTCCTCGTCGGCACCGACCGGTCCGCGTCCGTCATCGGGGGTGTCGGGATCGAGACGGTCGGCTTCGTCGCGACGCTGCTGGACGTCGTGGCGATCCTCCTCGACGGCGGAGCGCTGCTCCTCGGCCTGGGCGCGTCGGCGCTCGGCGGCGAGCTGCTCCTCCTCCGCCTCCGTGGCCTTCTGGTCGGCCTGCAGACCGGCGCGGTCGGCCTCGAGCTCGCTCTCCTTGGCCGTCAGATCGCGCTGCTTGACTGACTTCTCGTCTTTCTGCGCCTGCTCGCGGAGCTCGGCGGCTCGCCGCCGGTCCTCCTCCTGCTGGCGGGCCTTGCGTCTCTTCGACGACAACACCCCCGCCACGATCAGCACGATCAGTATGACGAGGACCACCACGATGATCCCGATGAGGAGAGGGGTGGAGATCGGAAAGTCGTTCATGGTCGGCTCCTTGCATCTGGGACAGGGCCCTGACAGACCGGATGTGATCCGGCTCTCACGGGTGATTCCACCAGATGTGCGGTCGCGATGGTGACATTTCCGCAACGATCGACCATTCGGACGGGTCCGGGCGGCAGTGGCAGACGCTTTCCCGAAGCGGCATCGCGGACGCCGGTAGGGTGTGTCCCCGTGACCAGCTCAGTGCCCCGTACCGAAACCGATGACGCCCGGGAGGCCGGTGTCGAGGACGCGACGTCGCTGCCCGGCACCGCGCTGGTCGAGGATTCCCGCCGGGTCCTCGTGCACCTGCTGCAGGGTCCGTTCCTCGACGGTCGCCGCGACCCCGCGCGCTATGCCCAGCTGCTGCGCGATCGCGCGGGCATCGAGGCCCGCCTGGCGGATCTCTTCCTCGAGCTCGTGGTCGACGACGACGCCCAGGTCGCCTTCGTGCGCCAGAGCGAGGCCGACCCCGACGCCCCCAAGCTGCTGCGCCGGCTGACCGGACTGAACCGCCTCGATTCGGTGCTGCTGCTGGTGCTGCGCCAGATGCTGCTGACCCAGTCCTCCCGCGGGCAGCGCACCGTGGTCTCCGAGGCAGAGGTCCAGCAAGCGCTGGCCGCCTATCGCCGCACCACCTCGACCGATGAGGCCGGCTTCGCCAAGGAGGTCCGCGCCTCGATCGCCAAGATCCAGCGCGCCGGACTGCTCGACGAGCAGGGCGACGACTACGAGGTCTCCCCGGTGCTGCGCCTGATGATCGGCCCCGACACCGCCCGCGAGTTCATCGCGCTGTACCGCCAGGCGGGCGTCGGCGGCCTCGAGGATCCGACCGATGACGGCGCCGACGGCGAGGACGAGGGCGCCGGCACCGCCGGTTCCGGCGGGAGCACCGAGACGGACTGACGGATCAGTTTCCCGACCGAGCGGTAGGGCCTCGACAGGTGAACAGGGCCCACCTGGGGCGGGACCGCTGCCGTCGCGGTGCTCCTGCGGCACGGGGATTGCCTGATCGCTCGCCGTATGAGGGCATACCCTCATGCGGCGTCCAGCAGGGGTGATGCCGCGCGATCCGTGAAGAGTCGACGGGGGCGCGGATCCGAGGAGGTTCTCGACGTGGGCCAGCACAGTGACGTGGGCCAGCACAGTGACGAGCGCCCGCTCGTGTCGCTCGTGATCCCGGTGTACAACTCCATGCCGTATCTCCTCGAGACGCTCGACGCGATCCCGGGGCAGGGGTTGAGTCCGGCGGCGCTCGAGGTGGTTCTGGTCGACGACGGCTCGGACGACGGCTCCGAGAGGGTCCTGGCCGAGTACACGGCGAAGAACCCGAACTACCGTCTGCTGGCCCAACCCAATTCCGGCGGCCCGGCCGACCCCTGCAACAAGGGGGTCGCCGCCGCACGGGGGAAGTACTTCTTCGTCCTCGGCTCGGACGACGTGCTCACCCCCGGGTCGCTCGGTGAGCTCGCGGCCTACGCGGAGGCGGAGGGGTCCGACATCGTCCTGGCGAAGATGGCAGGACTGAACGGCCGTCATGCTCCGGGATCGATGTTCACGAAGTCCACGGCCGATGCGCACCTGGTCAAGGACCGTCTGTTCAACTCGCTCACCGCGATCAAGCTGTTCCGCACCGACCTGGTGACGAAGACCGGAGCCCACAATCCGACGCACCTGAGGATCGGCTCGGACCAGCCGTTCACGGCGGCCTGCTATCTCGTGGCCCGGAAGATCAGCGTGCGCGCCGATCGGGACTACGTGCTCATCCGGAAGCGGGACGACGGCAAGAACGTCACCTCCACCCCCCGGACCTCGAGGGAGTACGCGGACCTGCTGGCCGCCACCGTCGAGGTGATCGTCCGCTGGAGTGAGCCGGGTGAGCTCCGCGACGGCGTGCTCCACCGGCCCGTCCACGGGGCGCTGCGCAAGACCCTCCTGCCGCGCTTCCTCGACCTCGACGAGGACGAGCAGGACGCGGTGGTGTCCGAGATCCGAGGGGTGATGACCCCGGTGTTCTCCCCGCGGGTGGCCGGGCATCTGGGTTCCCTGGACCGTCTGAAGGTGCGCCTCGCCCTGGCAGGGCGCACCGACCTGCTGCGGAGGCTGATCGGCTGGGAGCAGCAGGGCGGCACGGACAGGCTCGTCCACGACGAGAACGGCTTCCGTCTGGACCTGCCGACGGATCTCGTCGCGTCGATCGGGCCGGAGCGGCTTCGCGACGTCAAGGTCGTCGGCGTCGCGACCCTCGAGGACCTCACCGTCGAGGGCGGGGTGCTCCGGCTCGAAGCCAGCGCGCACGTCCGCCACGGCGTCGACCCGCCGGACTCCGTCGCGCTGCGGCTGCGCCGACGGGGGAGCGAGGACTGGTTCGATGTGCCCGCCGCCCCTCTGCGCATCATCGGGCGGGGCGGGGCCAGGGCTCTGTCCTTCCGGACCCACGTCGAGACCGGGCGGCTCGACCGGGGGATCTGGGACCTGTCCGTCCTCCAGCGGTCCGGGGACGACGAGCTCGAGAACCGGCTCGGCCGCAACCGGTCCGATCGGGTCCCGGGGGACCGTCGGCGCCTCGTCGACGACGACGCGCCGCGCGAGATCGGTGTCGCCTACTTCACGCAGGGCTATGGCAACCTGTCGCTGGACATCGGATTCACCCTCCAGCCGCGAACGGGCCCCGAGGTGAGCCTCCTCGCCCTGCTGCGGACCGGCTCCGGCGCCCGAGTGGCTCTGCTGCGCCTCATCACGACGGAGCCCGTCACGCTCACCGCGCTCCTGCCCGGTGCCTCGGGACAGGCAGGAGTGGAGCTCCCTGCCGTCCAGGTCGGGGATGGTGTGCTCGCCGTCCATCTGCCCAGGAATCGTGACCAGGAGGAACGGCGGATCCAGGTGGAAGATTCCCTGGGTGCGGCCGTGCTCCGTCTCCCCGAGGCCGTCGAGGTCCCGGGCCTGGGGTCGCCGGAGGAGGCGCTCGCGGCAGGGGCACGAGCGGCCCGCGGTCTCGCCCGCCGCGCGGGTCTGCGACGTCCGCACCTGCTCTCGCGCCCCGCCCTGGGTGCCCGCCGATAGCTCTGGGCGTGGCAAGATCGTGCGGTGCCCCGTGCGATGACGGGACACGTCCCCCTGCCCCAGGAACGAGAGGTGCGACGGCGTGAAGGTGATCAGTGCGCAGAAGGCCGCGGAGATGCTGTCCCTCTGGTCCGTCGTCGTGAACACCCTTGCGGTGCTCTCGATCGTCGTGGTCGTCGGCCTGGGCGACCAGCGGCTCGCCGTGATCGCCCCGCTCGTGCCGCTGGTGATCATCCTGGTGCGCCAGCGCCGCGCCCTGACACGTCCGCCGCGCGGCATCGGAGGCATCGGGCGGTACCTCACCGCCCGCTACCTCCTGGTCGCGACGGCAGCGGTGCTGCTGTACACCGTCGGCGACCTGCGGACCTTCGAGATCCTCGTCGCCGTCCTCGCGATCGCCGCCCTCACCCTCGAGCCGATGCTGCGTTCCCTGAACGGCGTCGCCGTGCCGTACGCGGCGAACTTCCCGGGCCACGAGGCTCGTCAGCGGGCCTCGTTCCGCTACGGATGGATCTTCCCGCTGAACCTGCTGGGGCTGCTCGCACTCACCCTGACCGCCCTCGCTCCGACCGTCCTGCTGCTGGTCGCAGCGCTGATCTCGCTCGCCTCGCTCGTGACCTCCCTGCTGGCGATCGTGGACATCCTCGGCCGGATCCGGGAGCGTCGCCGCTTCCAGGCGCAGCTGCCCGAGACCCTCGAGGCGATGGAGCCCGGGTTCTACGTGTACTGGCACGCGCCGCCCCGCTCGGCCTTCCAGGTCACCATGTGGCTGCCCTACCTCGAGCGGCTCGGCGTGCCCTTCGTCCTGGTCGTGCGCACCGCCGCGAACTTCCGCCAGCTCGCCGACGTGACCGACCACCCGGTGCTGCTGCGGCGTTCCCTGACGGATCTCGACGACCTCATCGTGCCGTCCGTCCGTGGGGTGTTCTACGTGAACAACGCCATGCGGAACAACCACATGGTGCGTTACGCCGAGCTGACCCACATCCAGCTCCTGCACGGGGAGTCCGACAAGGCCTCCAGTGCCACGCCGATCATCCGCATGTACGACCGGGACTTCGTGGCCGGACAGGCCGCCATCGACCGCTTCGACACCTTCGGCGTGCCGATGCGTCCCGAGATCTTCCGGATCGTCGGCCGCCCCCAGGTCGAGCACGTCGAGGAGGCGCGCGGCCAGATCGGCCGGCTCGAGGACCGCTCCGTGCTGTACGCGCCCACCTGGCTGGGCTACCAGGCCGAGACCAACTACTCCTCCCTGCCGATCGGACCCGCGATCGTGCGGGCCCTGCTCGAGCGAGGCTGCCGGGTGGTCTTCAGACCCCATCCCTACAGCTCGCGGTCCCCGGAGCTGCGGGAGTCCTGCCGGGAGATCCGCGAGATGCTCGCGGCCGACGCCGCCGCCACCGGCCGGGAGCACCTCTACGGCGACCTCGCGGAGACCGAGATGAGCATCGTGGACTGCTTCAACGCCTCCGATGCGATGATCTCCGACGTCTCCGCCGTGGTCGGGGACTTCCTCCACTCGGGCAAGCCGCTGGCCATGGTCTCCCCGCGCACCGGGGCGGCGGAGTTCACCCGTGAGTTCCCGATGGCCCGCGCCGCCTACGTCCTGGTCTCCCAGGGCACCGAACCGACCAACCTCGACGAGGTGCTCGAGAACCTCACCGGCGCCGATCCCCACGAGGCCGAGCGGAAGCGGTGGGCGACCTATTACCTCGGCGACATCCCGCGCGAGAGCTACGCCGAGCGCTTCGTCGACGTCGCCCGCGAGGAGCTCGGCCTTCAGGCGCCCGCCCCCCGCGGCGCGTCCGACGCCGCCCCCACCCCTGAACGCACGGTTCACGGGCGTCGCCGGAGACCGTGAGGCGTGTCCGACACCGCCCCCCGCCCCGGTCCCACCCGTCCTGATCTGCGCCGGGGCCGGTGCTACGCTTCCCGCCAGCGACAGCCCCGGCGGTCGGGGACGAGGACCGAGCGTTCAGCGGCGCTCGGCCGGTACGAGCCCGACCGCCCCGAGAGATGAGGTCCCATGACCCCCCAGGTCTCCGTGATCGTCCCGGTGTACAACTCCGTGGACTACGTGCGTGAGGCGATCCAGTCCGTGCGTGAGCAGACCATCGATCCGGATGCCGTGGAGATCCTCGCCGTCGACGACGGTTCGACCGACGGCAGCGATGCGGTGCTGGCCGAGCTGGCCGCCGAGGACCCCCGGATGACGGTGATCACCCAGGAGAACTCCGGGACCCCGGGCGGCGGGCGCAATCCCGCGATCGGGCGGGCCACGGGAGAGTTCGTCTTCTTCCTCGACTCCGACGACCGGCTGACCCCCGATGCGCTGCGCCGCATGGTCGAGGTGGCCCGCACCGAGAACTCCGACGTCGTGCTGGGCAAGCTGACCAGCACCGACAAACGGCAGGCCCCCAGCACCATGTTCACCCGGACCATCCTGGACGCCGACCTGGTGCAGAACAAGGTCTTCAACACGCTCGGGCCGACGAAGCTGATCCGTCGCGAGATCATCGAGCGCCTCGGCCTGCGCTTCCCGGAGGATCAGAAGGTCGGCGAGGACCAGCCGTTCATGGCGGCCGTCTATCTCAACGCCCGCAAGCTCTCGATCCTCTCGGACATGGACTACTACGTCATCCGGCACCGGACCGACGGCAGCAACCTGACGCTCGTGAAGCAGAGCTCCGAGTCCCAGTTCGCGATCGCCGTGCGTCTGAGCCAGGTCATCGAGCAGTACACGGAGGTGGGCGACACCCGCGACGCGCTGCTCAAGCGGCCGATGGGCTGGACCATGAAGCGTGCGCTCGATTCCCGCTGGCAGGGCGTGGACCGCGCGGAGCAGGAGCAGCTGGCCGAGTTCTTCCGCTCCGAGATCGGCCACCTCTACACCGAGGGCGTGCGCCGCGTCATCGAGGACGACATCCGCTCCGAGCTGGATCTGCTGATGGCGGGGGACCTCGACGGCCTGCAGGCGTACTCCTCCTATCTGGCCGGGAAGCCGACCCGCCGGCTCACCTTCCGCGACGGCGAGTTCCGTCGTCACCTGCCCGAGAGCGTCGCCCACCTGGTGCCGCCCGAGGAGCTCGTGGTCGGCCCGCCGAAGATGACCTGCCGCCTCGAGGACGTGAGGATCGACGGCGAGCGGGTGAGCGTCGCCGCGACCGTGCGCATCGCCGACCTCGACGGCGCCCCCGACGCCCTCGTGCTGCGGGCGCGCAAGCGCAACGACGAGCAGGAGGTCGCGGACTTCCGCGTCGTCTCCGAGGACCTCTCCGCGGGAGCCCCGACCTTCGCGCTCAGCGCCGAGCACGACGGCCTGGACCGCGGGGTGTGGGACCTCTTCGTCGTCGCCCGTTTCGGCGACTTCGAGAAGCCGATCCGCCTCGGCGCCGACCGGGCGCGCACGATCGAGCCCGAGGGCGTCTCCAACCTCGGGGAGGACCCGGCCCCTCAGGACCGGGTGATCGCCTACTTCACGCAGGGGCACGGCAACCTGTCGATCGACCGCGGCGGTGTGATGCACCGGAAGCTGGCCGGAGCCCGGGCGATCGGACTCACGCTCGACGAGAACGGTCGCGCGGTGATGCTCGTGGCCACCACCAGCGAACCGACTCCGCAGGACGAGTACTTCGGGCACCTCGAGGGCACGCCCCAGCACGGGGGCCGTCAGCTCCTGCCCCTCACCCGCCTCGGCGAGCGTCTGATCGGGCTGCGCCTGCCCCTGACGGCGCAGATGGTCGGTGCGAGGCTGAGCGTGACCGCCGTGCTCGGCGGTGGGAAGACGCCCCTGCGGGCGAGCGGCACCGAGTTCTGGCCCGCCCGCGCCGCTGGATTCGGCCTGTCCCTCGACGAGGACGGCGCGCTCCGGGTCACCGCTCCGCACGAGAGCGGCCGCAACCGGCTGCCGCTGCCCACCTTCGACCCGCGCACCCGCTCCGAGCGGCTGCGGACGGTCCGGGACCGGGCGGCCACCGCCGTCTCCGGGGCCCCCGTCGTCGGCCCCGTGCTGACCCGCGCGGTGCGCCGCGTGCGGAGGTGGCGCTCGTGAGCGCCCCGATCAAGACGTTCTGGTGGCGATGGAAGTATCCCCATCGACTGAACTTCGGGGACGAGCTCACCCCACCGTTGGTCGAGCGCCTCACCGGACGACGGGTCACCTGGGCGTCCCCGGAGAAGTGCGATCTGGTGGGCGCCGGCTCGGTCGTCCAGATGATCCTGCGACGTCAGAAGCAGAACCAGCCCCGGGTCTGGGGCAGCGGCTTCATCCGTCCTGCGGCCGAGGGGGAGGAGCGCGCCCGGCTCGACGCGCTCGCGGTGCGGGGCCGCTCCACCCTCGGTCGCGTCGAGAACCTCTCCTCGCGCGAGATCGCCCTCGGCGACCCCGGGATCCTGGCGCCGCTGCTCGTGGACGGCACCGTGAAGAAGCGCTACACGCTCGGAGTGATCCCGCACTACCACGACGTCACCTCGCCCGTGGTGGAGCAGATGAGGGCCCTGGGCTCCGGGGTGCGGGTGATCGACGTGGCGTGGACCCCGCAGGAGGTCGCCCGGGAGATCGCCGCCTGCGACGCGGTGATCTCCTCGAGCCTGCACGGGCTGATCTTCTCGGACGCCCTCGGCGTGCCGAATGCGCACATCCGCCTGGGCGACAAGCTCAAGGGCGGGCTGTACAAGTTCCACGACTACTACTCCGCCTATCCTGTCGCGGACCGCTACCGCGAGTACGCGCTGCCGACCGGGGGACCGGAGTCGCTGCATGCCGTCGTCGACACCGTCATCGACGGCTATGCCGAACCCGTGGGCCTGCGCGACCTGCAGGACGGTCTGACCCGGGCGCTGCGCGAGATCTGAGCGCCCACAGGGGGCGTGCGTCACCGCGTCTGTGCTGTGAGGGCGCACCGCCGTACAGTGGACCCTCGCGTACGTCGGGGTCCCTCAGGGCGACCACCCGCGTCGCTATCATGAACGACAGCCCGAGGACCGACAGTCGCGGGAGAACGACCCCCGGCGAGATGGGAGCAGCGTCTTGACGAACGCCCAGTCAGGGCCCGCCACGGCACCGACGGTGCCGCCACCGCTGGAGCGCACCTTCTCCCCGGCCGCGGTGGACGCCGCCGTCCGGGATAACGCTCTGGATCGGATCGGGGTCCGGCCCCGTCTGGGGACTTACTTCAAGGAGCTCTGGGAGCGCCGGGCGTTCATCCGGGTGCTGGCCGTCTCCAAGGCGTACGCCGAGAACCAGAGCACCTATCTGGGGCAGGTCTGGACGCTGATCTCCCCGATCATCAACGCCTCGGTGTACGTGCTGATCTTCGGGTTCCTCCTGCAGCTCGGCAGGGCGGGCATCGAGAACACGATCGCGTTCATCGTGGTCGGCGTGTTCATGTTCCGCTTCTTCGAGCGCTCGGTGATGGCCGGCGCCCACTCGTTGAAGAACAACATGAACCTGGTGCGGTCGGTGCAGTTCCCCCGCGCCGTGCTCCCGATCTCGGGCGTGCTCTCCGAGCTCACGGTGCTCGGACCGGCCCTGGTGGTCATGTGCGTGATCTCGTACCTCTCGGGATTCTTCCCCTTCGCCGGGACCGTCACGATCGACTGGTACTGGCTGCTGCTGATCCCGGCCGTGATCCTGATGTGGATCTTCTCGACGGGCTGCGCCTTCATGGCGGCCCGCTGGGTCGCCATGACCCCGGACCTCGACAACCTGCTGCCGCACTTCATGCGGATCCTGATGTACGCCTCCGGCGTGATCTTCTCGATCGACAGGTACCTGGGCCAGTTCAGCTGGGGCTGGCTGATGGAGTACCAGCCCGTGGCCGTGTACCTCTACCTGGTGCGATCCTCGATCCTGAACGAGCCGGCCTACACCCCCGACGCCACGATGTGGCTGCTCGGGGTCATCTGGGCGGTGCTGTTCAGCGTCATCGGCTTCTTCGTGTTCTGGGGTGGAGAGGAGCGATACGGACGTGACTGACATCGACGACGACGAGATCGATTTCGAGATCGACCCGGAGGACCTCGGGTCGACACCGGTCGAGCAGGCCCCCTCGGAACAGCTCTCCCTGCTGGTCAACGACCTGCACGTGTCGTACCGTGTGTTCGGTGCGAAGAAGGTCGGGCACGGCCCCGGCCAGAAGACGAGCCTGCTGGGCCGCCTGGCCCGCCGTGGCGCCGCGGACCCGCCGGTCCGCGAGGTCAAGGCGGTGCGCGGGATCTCCTTCGCCGCCCGTCACGGCGAGGCGATCGGCATCATCGGCGTGAACGGCTCGGGGAAGTCGACCCTGCTGCGCGCCATCGCCGGCCTGGTCCCGCCTGCCGCGGGAACGGTCCACGTGGCCAGCAACCCGTCCCTGCTCGGGGTCAACGCCGTGCTGATGAAGGACCTCACCGGCGAGCGCAACATCATGATCGGCGCGCTGGCCAACGGACTGACCATCGAGGAGACCCGGGAGCGCTACCAGGAGATCGTCGACTTCGCCGAGATCGGCGACTTCGTGAACCTGCCGATGAAGGCGTACTCCTCCGGGATGGGGGCGCGGCTGCGCTTCGCCATCTCCGCCTCGGCGGTCCCGGACATCCTGATGATCGACGAGGCACTGGCCACGGGCGACGCGCACTTCCGCGCCAAGAGCAAGGCCCGGATGGACGAGATCCGCCAGTCCGCCGGCACCGTGTTCCTGGTCAGCCATTCCCTGGCGACGGTCCAGTCCATGTGCACCCGCGTGCTGTGGGTGCACGAGGGCAAGCTCGTGATGGACGGCGACCCGCGCGAGGTGTGCCAGACGTACAAGGAGTACGTCCACGCCAAGAACGCGCTGCGCAAGAAGGCCGCCGCCACGGGCGGCACCTCGGCGCCCTGAGGCCGTCACGGCCGCCGAGGGTGGTGGTCGTACCCGGCAGCGTCCGCAGGACTCCCGGACGACAGCAGGGCCCGTGCACCCTCGGTGCACGGGCCCTGCGTCAGGAGCACTGCGGCGTCATTGGCGCACGACGATGTTCTCCGAGTCGATGAAACGTCCCACCGGCGAGGACATGGTGTTGATGACCTGGGCGACGTGCTCGGGCTGCATGATCGTGCTGGGATCCTCGTCCGGGGCGAGGGTCTTGCGCAGATCGGTCGCCGTGCGACCGGGCGAGAGGCACACGACGCGAGTGCCGTAGATCGACAGCTCCTCGCGCATCACCTGGCTCATGTTGATCACGGCGGCCTTGGAGGCCGAGTACGTGAGCCAGCCGGAGCGGCCGTTGATGCCCGCGGTCGAGGCGATGTTGACGATGAGATCGAAGCGGTTGCCCCGGTTCAGCAGCGTCTTGACGATCGTGAACGGACCGTAGAGGTTCACGTTGATCGTCTTCTCGAAATCGGCCATCTTGACCTGCTGGAGCGGCACCGGGTTGGTGTACCCGGCGTTGTTGACCAGCACGTCGATGTTGCCGACCTCGTCGTGGGCCTGCTTGATCGCCTTCTTCAGGGCGGAGCGGTCGCCCACGTCGACCTTCATGGGTACGATCCGGCGCCCGACGGGCAGCTCCTTCTCGAGCTCGGCGACGTTGGTGTCGAAGTCCTCGGAGTCACGCGCGAACATCACCACCGTGGTGATCTCGTCGTTGTTGAGGATGAATCGACGGGTGGTCTCGAGGCCGATGCCTCGGGATGCTCCGGTGACGAGCGCGGTCTTACTCATCGTCGTCCTCCTCGGGTCGCAGGAGGAATCCTGCCATCTTCAGATCGGTGCTGGTGGTGACCTTGAAGTTGCGGTCCGAACCGTCGACGAAGTGGACGGGGAAGCCGCTGTCGGCGACGAGCGTGGCGTCCTCGGTGTACTCCGTCTTCTGCTCGAGGGCGCGGGAGTGCGAATCCTGCAGATCGGACTTCGAGAACTTCTGGGGCAGCTGCACGTTGCGCAGCCGGTCGCGCTCGAGCGAGCCGGTGACCTCGGAGGTCTTCGGGTCGACCGGGGCGACGGTGAAGGAGATCTCGGACATCAGCGAGACGTTGCGGAACTGCGAGTCGATCAGTCGCTGGAAGTCGGAGGTCTGCACCAGGGGTCGGGCCGACTCGTGGATGATCACGTCGTCGTTGGTGCAGTGCGGGAGCATCGCGGCGACCGAGGAGTGCCGGGAGTGCCCGGCCTCCACCAGCGTCACCGGCGTCGAGATCGCGTAGGCCTCGAGGACCTCCTCGATCTTCTCGCGCCAGTCGGGCGGGTAGTTCACGACGATCTGCGAGATGTGCTCGACGCGATCGGCGGTGACGAGCGCGTAAACCAGGATCGGTATCCCGCGGAGTTTGAGGAGCTGCTTCGGCTGGTTCGCACCTGTGCGACTGCCTATCCCACCGTTGAGGAGGATGAGTGAGTACATATGGGTTCCTTCGTGCGGGGTGGCGGGACTGCCCCGGAGGTGACGTGTCACATGGTCACAGGCCCGCATCCGTCGAGTTCACGGGGCTGTCACCAGGACGGCCCGTGGCGTTCACTGTACAAGCCCGCCTCGCCTTTCCCGAGCGGCACGCGGAGGCGGGAGTTTTCCCTCACTCGCCGCCCGGGGCACGAGGCGGCCCGGACCAGGCCGGATCGCGCGCCCGCTGCGCCGGCCGCTCAGCCCGCCTCGGTGGGCGTGACCGGCGGGGGGCCCGTGATCCCCTCGTTCGCCTGGATCCGGCTCCACAGCTCGTCCCGTCGGGCGGCGAGGTGGCGGCAGGCGTCGAGGAACCGCTGCAGGGAGGCGCCGGGGGTGGTGTCCCCGAGGTAGTACTCGGTCAGCTCGATCCGCTTCTCCCGCAGCGGGTCGTGCTCGATCAGCTCGCGCGCCGTCCGTCCGGCCCCGGCCGTGTCGTCGGCGGCCAGGCGCGGCACGACGCCGAGCAGCTCGGTGCCGGCGTCGTGCGCCTGGGGGTCGGTGGACCGGGTGATGATCAGCGGCCTGCCGGTGGGCAGCCAGTCGTTGGCCACGGCGGAGACGTCGCACAGCAGCAGGTCCGCGTCGGCGAAGTCCTGCGGGAGGGAGCGGTCCGTGCTGACCAGGGAGCCGGCGGCCTCCACTTGCGCGCGCAGCGCGGCGTCGGCCTCGCCGTACGCGGGCACCCGCACCCCGGTGAGGGGGTGGGGGCGGTAGATCACCTCGAGGCCTTCCTGGATCAGTGAGCGCACCGTCGGTTCCGCGTGGGTGAGCAGGGAGCAGTACCCGACGGAGGCCTGACCGCCCTCCCAGGTCGGCGCGTACAGCACCACCGGGCGGTCGTCGCTGCGGGGGGTGCGGGGCACGGAGTCGGTGTCCAGCGAGGGGCGGCCCACCGGGATGCAGCGGGCGCTGGCGTCGAACAGGGAGGTGTACCGCTCCAGCCGGTCGATCGCGGCCTGCCCCGCGACGAAGGAGTAGTCGTAGGCCTTGACCTGGTTGGAGACCGAGACCGACTTGTCGGAGTCCCCGTGCAGGAGGGAGACGTGGATTGCCGAACGGGAGCGCAGGGCCGCCGTGTTGAGCGGGTTGAAGTTGACGTACAGCACCAGTTTCGTGCCGCTGCGCAGGATGATCGCATCGAGTGTGGCGTCCAGGGCGATGGTCACCACGGGCAGCGCGCTCTCCTCGCGGAGCGCGGCCGCGGTGCGGGAGTCCATGCAGACGACGGTCACTCCCTGGGTCCGGTGCAGCTCGCGCAGCGGTCCGTACCAGCTGCGGAGTTGGTAGAGGCTGTCGACCGTGTCGGGGAAGTACACGATCACCTCGCCGTCCAGGGAGGCCTCCCGCAGTGCCTCGTCGTCGCCGAGGCCGTCGGGCATGCCGCCCGGCAGCAGGCGGTAGCGACGCAGCAGCTTGCCGCCGAGGCTGCGCACCCTGCGGCGGAGGGCGTTCCCGCGTGCCGCCATGATCACGTCCTCCTGGTCGACGGGGTCGGGCTGGTCAGATCCGGGTCGCGGTCCGAGCCGAACAGGGCCGCCCAGGAGTCGGCGGTGGTGTGCCGAGGGAGGGCCCGTTGGTATCGGCGGCGCAGCCTCCCCCAGTGGAGGGCGAGGTCGACGTGCGAGCGCACGGTCCCTGCCAGGGCGCGCCGGGCGTCCGAGCCGCGCACGGTGAAGGCCGTCAGCGGGCGGCCGCCCTCGGTGATGATCACCGTGTCGGCCCCGATGGTGGTGCGCCAGTGCATCTCGTCGGCATCGACGCTCACCACCACCCGGGGCGGGGCGTCGCCTCGCAGCATCCGCACCGTCGCGCGCAGCACGGCCGGCACCAGGGGCAGCGGTGCATCGCGGGTGGGGCTCGGGGTCCCCTCGACGTCGTGCTCGGCGTGCCAGCGCTCCACCACGCGGGAGCCGTCGGTCCGGGCGCTGCGCAGATCGCTGCCCAGCCAGCCCTCGGGGCCCGACCGGAACGCCGTGATGCCCTCCTGCCAGAGCTCGGCGGTCAGCAGATGGCCGGCCAGGACGTGCTTGGTCTGGTGCAGCAGCGAGGAGACGATCACGCCGGGGCCGGCCCCGTAGGCGGCGGCGATCGCGAGCCGGTTGCGATGCAGGACGCGCGCGGTCCACGTCATCTGCGTGCGATAGGCGTTCCACGGCGGGTGGTGCACGGAGGTCCCCGGCAGGACGACGTGCGCGTAGCCGCGGGCGGTGGCGCGCAGACCGTACTCGGCGTCGTCCCACTTCAGGAACAGCGGCGCGGGCAGTCCCAGGTCGGCGGCCGTGCCCGGCGGGAACAGGGTGCCCCACCAGCCCGTGTAGTTGGGGGCACGGCCGGGGGAGAGGAAGGACCACTGGGCCGGGGTGGTGCCGGCCAGGTCGACGCCGTCGCCCAGGCGATCGGCGGGCTTCCACTGGAAGATGCCGGTGCGCACCGCCTCGGCGTGCGCGATCAGCCGGGTGGGGACGTTCGAGGAGAACAGCGGCGAGCCGAGGATCGTGGGGCGGTCCGCCAGCGCCTGATAGGTGAGCATCCGACGCAGCGACTCCTCGCTGAGGACGGCGTCGTCGTCGGAGAACAGCACGGCGGCCGCGGGGTCCTGGGCGGCTTCGAGCATGCCCCGGGCGTACCCGCCCGAGCCGCCCAGATTCTCCTGGGACACCAGGACGATCTCCTCGGTGGAGGCGCGCAGGAGGTCGAAGGCGGGGTCCGTCGCGAGGGTGTCGCCCTGGTCGATCACCACCACGGTGGCCACGACGTCCATGGCGGCGAAGCGGCGCGCCTGCTCCGTCGCGTCCGCCTCGCGCCGATAGGTGGGGACCACCACCGTCACCGGAGCGAGAGCGACCTCGACGGTGACGCTCCAGGTCACGGTGCGGGCATCGCCCTCGACCCAGAGCCAGTCGACGTCGAGTTCCTCGCCGGAGAGCTCCCGGCCACCGTCCGTGATCGGGCCCAGTCGCAGCGTGTGGCCGTCCCGGGCGCCCCGCAGGGTGGCAGCTCCGCCCTCGACGCTCACGGAGACGGGGTGCCCGTTCAGGACGGGTCGCCACCAGGCCGCGGGGAAGGCGTGGTCCCACAACGGGGTGGAGGGGCCGACAGGGGAGGTCTGCAGGGTCAGCGGGGTCGCTCCGGCCGAGAGATCGGCCGGTCGGTCCCGGCCGGTCGGGTCCGGCCGGCGCGCGCCGGTCCGCAGGTCCTGCATCGATACTCCTCGCCGTCGTCGGGCAGATTCCGCACCCGGACGCCGTAGGTGGCGGAGCGGGGAGGCGGTCGAACGGGGCCGGTCGCCGCGGTGGTGCGACGGCGGCACCTCGTTGGGTTCGGGACTATATCAACGTGAACGACGGGTGAACCGGACCCGTGCGCGTGGCGCGGCCCGGGTTCCCGTGCTGGTCGCGTGGGGCGGCAACGCGCCCACGACGGGCGTCGGGACGGGTGCGGTCCCGGTGGGGGCGCGGACGTGATGCCTGTCGCATCTGGCATGATCCTCCCTCCTGCGGCGTGCACCGACGCGCAGCGACACCCGAGCGGGCATGAGAGGCAATTGCGCGCCGCGCGGCTTGCGGAATAAGGTCAGGGTCACCTCACCACCCCAGGCCCGGTGGTGCCACCCCAGGAGGACCCGCCGTGACGCTCACATGACGTGCACCCGCGACCCCCGCCCGGCGCGCACGGAGGCGGAGGCGGCCCCGTCCCCGGCGCTCCTCGAGGCACGCCATCTCCACCTGGCCTACGACCGCCACGAGGTCGTCCACGACCTCAGCCTCTCCCTGCCCGAGGGGCGCATCACGATCGTGGTCGGCGCCAACGGCAGCGGGAAGTCCACCGTGTTGCGCGGACTGTCACGGCTGATGACGCCCCGACGGGGCAGCGTCCTGCTGGACGGTGAGGACATCCACTCCCTGGGCGGCAAGAGCCTCGCCCGCCGCCTCGGCCTGCTCCCGCAGTCCCCGCTCGCCCCGGAAGGCGTCACCGTGCGCGAGCTCGTCTCCCGCGGCCGCTTCCCCCACCAGGGCCTGGTCCCGCGGTGGAGCGAGGACGACGAGTGGGCCGTGCAGGACGCCCTGGCCGCCACCCGCACCGAGGAGCTGCAGGGCCGCCCCGTCGCCGAGCTCTCCGGCGGGCAGCGCCAGCGGGTCTGGATCGCGATGGCGCTCGCCCAGGAGACCGAGGTGCTGCTGCTGGACGAGCCCACCACCTACCTCGACGTGACCCATCAGCTCGAGGTGCTCGACGTCGTGCGCGACCTCAACCGGCGCCGCGGCACCACCGTCGGCATCGTCCTGCACGACCTCGGACTCGCCGCCCGCTACGCCGATCACCTGGTCGCGGTGCGCTCCGGCGAGATCCACTCCGAGGGCGCCCCCGCCGACGTGATCACCGCGCAGATGGCCCGTGAGGTCTTCGACCTCGACGCCCTCGTGGTGCCCGATCCCGTCACCGGCACCCCGATGGTGCTGCCGCTGGGCCGTGACACGCCGGGTCCTCGCGACACCTCCGACGACATCGCAGACGACATCAGGACGGAAGCCCCGTCCGCCCCCGACGACCTCCAGGAGGACGCCATGACGACGACCACCCAGGCCACCGCGGCAGCGACCGCGGCACACGGTGCCGCGGCGGCGACTGCCGCCCGAGCTGCTGCGGCCGCGACGGACACCACCACGGTGCCCACCCTGGCGCCGGCGCTCGAGACCAGTGCTCAGCTCGCCTTCGAGCTGACCGTCGGCGCCGTCGCGCCGCTCGGGAAGAACCTGGTGAGGATCACCTTCACCTCTGCGGACCTGGTGCACTTCGGTGCCGGCGGGCACCCGCTGGACATGCGGATCAAGATGATCATCCCCGGGCCCGAGTGCTCCGGCGACCACTTCGCCACCGTCCGTCCCGGCGCCCTGCTCGACCCGGAGCAGCACGCCGAGTGGTACCGCAACTGGCTGCAGATCGACCCCGCGGACCGCGGCTGGATGCGCACGTACACCGTGCGCGCTCAGCGCGGGGCCGGCCATCCCGGCAACCTCACCGAGCACCCCGAGCTCGACATCGACTTCGTCCTCCACCTCGACCCGGAGGAGATCCCCGGCAGCGGCGTCGCCGCCCGCTGGGCCCGCGACGCCCGGGTGGGCGACACCATCTCGATGCTCGGCCCCAACCGGCACGTCGTCGGCCCCGGCTACGGAGGCATCGAGTTCCGCCCCGGCGAGGCCCGGACCGTGCTGCTGGTCGGCGACGAGACCGCCGCCCCCGCGATCTGCTCGATCCTGGAGGCGCTGCCCGAGGCGATCGCCGGGCACGCCGTGATCGAGGTGCCCGACGCCTCCGACCAGCAGCAGGTGCTCACCCGCTCCGGGGTCCAGGTCACCTGGCTCACCCGCGGCGAGCGGCCTCATGGCGAGCTGATGAGCGCGGAGGTGGAGCGGCTGATGTGCGACAGCGCCCAGGCCTTCCGGATCGAAGGCGGCCTCGGTCCCGAGGGCACCGGCGGCGCCCCCGAACGCGCCGAGCTCGAGGACGTCGACATCGACTCCAGCATCCTGTGGGAGACCACCACCGGCCACGGTGCCTTCTACGCCTGGCTCGCGGGCGAGGCCGGCACCATCAAGTCGCTGCGGCGCCACCTCGTCTCCGAGCTCGGGATCGACCGCCGCCAGGTCTCCTTCATGGGGTACTGGCGGAAGGGCCGGCCGGAGGGTTGAGCCCTCTCACCCCGGGTTCGCCCCGGGTGCGCGGCCGTCTTCACGACTCGTGCCCCGTGAAGGCCGTGCTCCTTAGTAGTCTCTACGCGTGACTTCCGCGACCGACACCGCCCAGGACGGCCTCGCCCTGCCGGGCATGCCCGAGGCCGATGAGGCCGACGAGACCGCTCCGCGCGATCCCGACCACCCGCATCCGGGCCAGTGGCGCCTGACCGACGTGCAGGTCTCGAACTGGGGCACCTTCCACGGCACCCACGACCTGGCGATCTCGCCCAAGGGCTTCTTCCTCACCGGCGGCCCCGGCACCGGCAAGTCGACCCTGCTGGACGCGATCAGCGCCCTGCTCACCCCACCGCGCTCGCTGCAGTTCAACGCGGCCGCCTCCGACGCCGGTCCGGCCCGCTCGAAGTACCGCCGCACCGTGGCCAGCTACGTGCGAGGCGCCTGGGCGATGCACTACGACCAGGCCACCGGCGAGTTCAGCCAGGAGGTGCTGCGGGAGAAGACCACCCTGTCGGTGCTCACGCTGCGCTACGGCGACGGGAACGGCGGCACCGTCCAGCTCTCGCGACTGCTCCTGCTGCACGCGGGCCACAGCGCCGACTCCGACGTCAAGAGCCTGTACGTGATCGCCCGCACGCCGCTGGACGTCACCGACCTGCGGCAGTTCGTCTCCTCCCAGATCGAGGGCAAGGCGCTCGAGGCCGCCCATCCCGGCACCCAGACCTTCCGCCAGTTCCGCGAGTACCGCGCCGCCTTCTGCCAGCTGCTGGGCATCCCGGACGAGAAGGCGCTCGGCCTGCTGCACAAGATCCAGTCCGCCAAGGAGCTCGGCGACGTCAACGCCCTGCTGCGCGACTACATGCTCGATGCGCCGCGCACCTTCGAGCTCGCCGACCAGGCGCTGGCGAACTTCCAGAACCTCTCCGAGGTGTACGAGGCGCTGGTGACCGCCCGTGAGCAGCGGGACCTGCTGCGCGGCCTGCGCGGCAACCACGAGGACTGGACCGCGATGTGCGAGCGCGGCGGTGAGCTGGTGGACCGTCGGGCCGACATCGACGTCTACGCGGCCCAGCACCTGGTGCGTCTGCTGGGGGAGGAGACCGACCGTCTCCAGCTCGAGCGCGACCGGCTCGGCGCGCAGCAGCGCCGCCTGACCCAGGACGTCACCGAGGCTCGCTCCGACCTCGCCCAGCTCAAGGAGCAGCGCAAGCGTGCCGGTGGTGGGGAGATCGACGATTGGAAGCAGCAGATCGCCGGCCTCGAGGTCGAGCGGGACCGGCGCCGCGAGCGCGGCACCGAGTTCGCTGCGCAGCTTGCCACCGTCGAGCTGCGCACCCCCGCCGGGGAGGACCTGTTCCTCGCGCTGCAGCGGGAGGTCGAGGCCCTGCGTGAGTCGCTCGAGACCGAGGAGAAGGGCGCCGATTCCGCCCGCTGGGAGGCCGAGGCGACCGTCCGCGAGCTGTCCGCGACCCTGACCCGCACGCGCGAGGAGCTGGCCTCGCTGACCTCACGGGCCTCGAACCTGCACTCCGAGGACGTCGCCCTCCGGGACCACATCGCCTCCGAGGTGGGCATCGCCCCCACCGAGCTTCCCTTCGCCGCCGAGCTGCTGCAGGTGCGCACCGGCGAGGAGGAGTGGACCGCTGCCGCCGAGCAGGCGCTGCGCGGCCTGGCCCGCTCGATCCTGGTGCCCGACCGCGTCTACCGCGAGGTGGCCTCGGTGATCGACCGCACCAAGCTGCGTCGCCGCATCTCCTACAACCGGGTCAACACCGACCTGCGCCGTCCGGCGAAGAACGTCGACGAGCGCTCCCTGGCCGCCAAGCTCGACGTCAAGGACGGCGAGTTCCACGTCTGGCTGAGCCACGAGATCGCCTCCCGCATGGACTACACCTGCGCGGAGTCCCTCGAGGAGTTCACGAAGCTGAACCGGGCGGTGCTGCGCTCGGGGCAGATCAAGCACTCCGCGACGCGGCACGAGAAGAACGCCGACCGGCAGATCAACGACCGCTCCCAGTGGGTCCTCGGCTTCGACAACCGGGCCAAGCGCGCGGTGTTCGACGCCGAGCGCACCCGCGCGGAGCAGGAGCTGTTCGAGGCGCAGGCCCGCCGCAAGGACGTCGAGACCGAGCGCGAGCAGCGGCGGGAGCGGCTCTACGCCCTGCAGTCCATCAGTGCGGTCGAGTGGGACGACATCGACGCCGCCTCGGTCGCCCGGCGGATCGCGAACCTGCGCGACATGGTGCGCGCCGCGGAGGACGGCTCCGCCGCGCTCAGCGAGCTGGCCCGGCAGATCGAGGAGGTCGAGAGCTCCATCGCCGCCTCCGACGAGGAGCTGCTGGAGGTGGTGCGCACGGCCGGCAAGCTCGGCGAGCAGACCGAGCGGGCCGAGGAGCGCCTGGTCGAGGCGACCGAGCGGGTGGCGGAGTCCAGCCTGGACCCGGAGGTCGAGGCCGAGATCGCCGAGCGTTTCACCGCGATCGCCCCGAGCCTCGTGATCGGCAACATCGACCAGGTCACCAAGGACGCCTCGGCGACGCTGGACGCCGAACTGATGGCGTTGACCCGGCGCACCTCCCGCGCCGAGGAGGACATGCGCACGGCGATGCGCGAGTTCTCCCGCCGCTGGCCCGCCCAGGCCGGGGACACGGCCCCCACCCTCGAGGCGGCCGACGACTTCCTGGCGATCCTGCAGCGGATCGAGGAGGAGAAGCTGCCCGAGGTCGAGGACCGCTTCTTCGAGTTCTTCACCGGCAACACCCTCGGCGACGTGCAGGCGCTGGCCACCGCCATCGCCCGCGAGCCCGCCGAGATCCGCAAGCGCCTGCAGCGCATCAACGCCCTGCTCGCCCAGGTCGAGTTCCACTCCGGCCGCTACCTGCAGCTGTCGATGCGCCCGGTGCACCTGGCGGCGCTGGACGAGTTCAAGCAGGCCCTCGAGGACGCCGTGGCGGACACGGCGCTGAACGACATCAGCCGCGACCGTGACCTGGCCGAGGAGCGCTTCCTCTCGCTGCGCCACCTCATGGACATGGTCGGCGCGGCCCGCACGCGCGACGACCAGGTCTCCCGGGTCATCCTCGACGTGCGTCGCCACGTGCACTTCCATGCCGAGGAGATCGACGCCGAAGGCGCGGTGGTCCATGCCCACGAGTCCGGCGGCCCGCTCTCGGGCGGCCAGAACGAGCGACTGGCCACCTTCTGCCTCGCCGCGGCCCTGCGCTACCAGCTGGCCGGTACCGGCCACGAGGTGCCGCGCTACGCGCCGATCATCATCGACGAGGCCTTCTCCAAGGGGGCCGGCAAGTTCATCACCGCCGCCATGGAGTCCTTCCGTCACTTCGGGTTCCAGGTGATCCTGGCCAACCCCGGGAAGAACCCCCAGGCCCTGGCCCCGTTCATCGGGGGCGTCGGGGTGGTGTCCATCCGCCAGGACCGCTACTCCTCGGTGGCCCCGGTGAAGTTCGTCCCGGTGGAGGAATGAGCTCGACGGCGGTGCGACCGAGGATTACCAGGAGGTAGCCTGGGGTCGACATGGGGAGTTCTCCCCATCGGCAGGCCGGCGACGGGCCGGTAACCTGTTCCGGATCCGCCCGCGTCGGGCGGAGACGGTCGGGTGCCGTCAGGTCGGGCAGGGCGAGATGCGTGAGGTGGACAGCGATGTCAGCTCTCCCCACCGGACCGACTCCGCAGATCGCCGGCCAGGACGAGACCCACGCCCGCATCCACGCCCTGCTGACCGCCGTCACGGCCGCCCTCCTCCAGGAGCAGCCCGACCTGAACGGCTTCCCGGATCATCGGCCCCAGCGCGACCGCTCCTCCGGGGTGTCCTGGCGGGGTCTGGAGACCTACTGCCATGTCAGCGCGCTGCTGGCCAGCTCGGGAGTTCCCGGCCGGGCCGACGGAGGCGCCACTCGCCTGCTGACGGCCGCCGACGAGGTCGCCACGACCCGTGGGATGCGCCGGCGCTCCGAGAGCGATGCCCACGGGATCTGCGGCGCCACCTGGACCGACGCCACCGGTGATCTGCTCGAGGTGATCGTGGGGGTGCGGGTCGCGGTGCGCGCCGTCAGCGCCCCCTTCCTGCCAGGATCGCTGCGCCCGGTGGGCTCGACCAGTCCGCCGTCGCCGATCAGTCCGCTGACCCCGCCGCCGCGGATCGTGCGCTGATCCGTCCCAGCGCCGCCAGCGGGATCTCCGCCCGGTCCAACCGGCGGCGCGCCTCGTACAGCGCGTCGAGGGCACCGGGGCCGCCGCGGCGGCGAGGACGGCTCGGTGGCGTCGAGGGTCGCCTTGTTACCCTGGCGAGGTGCCCGAGCAGACCCCGTGTCCCCGTTCGCGCGCGGGCCTGAGGACGGCCCTCGCGCGCGCGGCCGCACTGGCCGCCTCCGGGGCACTGGCCGTCTCCCTGGCGCTGCCGGCGGCGGCCCTGGGAGAGGACGGACCCTTCCCGTTCCCGGCCGAGACCGAGTCCCTCGCCATGATCCCCGGCGCCGTCACGAGGGTGCCGCTGGACTCCCTGGTCGAGGACAACGCAGACGACCAGATCGAGCTCGAGACCGCACGCCTGGTGGTGCCGCAGGCGGTGGACGGCGGCGATCCGGACCGGATGACGCTCGGCGAGGACGCCCGGAGCATCACCGTGGCCGGCGAGGGCACCTGGTCCCTGATCGGCAACGACCTGGTGTTCACCCCGCTCAGCGGCGTCGAAGGGCCCACCACCCCGGTCGCGCTGACCGTCGGGAGCATCCATGACACGAGGTCCGTGCCCGAGGTGTTCACCCCGGAGGTGCTGGAGCTCGAGGAGATCGCCGCGCGGGGATCCGCCGGGGAGACCACCGACATCGCTCTGGACGACCGGGTCCCCGAAGGCGGCACGGTCCGGCTCGAACTGGCCGGGCTGCCCGCCGGATCCACACTGGTGGCCGACGGGAGCCGGGCGACGGTCCCGGAGCAGGGGGTCTGGCAGCTCTCGGCCGACGGCAGCACTCTCAGCCACGCCCCCGCGGCGCCGGGCCTCGGGCGGCAGCTGGATCCCGTCCGAGTCGTGGTCGAGGACGCCGAGGGCACCGTCGTCCGGGCCGGCGAGGTCGAGCTCACGGTCCCGATCATCTCCGACCTGGACTGGTCGGCACCCTACGGAGAGGACATCCTGTTCGTGGTGGGGGAGGGGCAGCAGTACGTCGAACCCGAGACCCTGCACCTGGTGCCGCTGGCCGGCGAGGAGGGGGTGAGCGTCTCCGAGGACGGCACCGAGGTCGACGTCCCCGGGCAGGGCTCCTGGGTGCTGGACCGTGACCGGGCGACCGTGCGATTCTCGCCGGAGAGCGCGGAGGTGCAGATGACCGCGCCGATGGGCATCGCCGGCGGGGACGGTGAGGGGGCGACGTCCGGGACCGCGCTGCTCAGCACCGCCTATCCCCTCCTGATGGACCAGGCGGCCGCCGCCGTGCCCGGCTCCGAGGTGCACTTCGACCTGACCACCACCGGGATCCGGGACGTCCGCACGGACTCGCTGCGGTTCGACCGCGAGGCCCTGCCCGAGGGAGCACAGCTCTCCGAGGACGGCACCGAGGCCGTCGTCGAGGGTGAGGGCACCTGGCAGATCGACGTCGCCTCGCGCACCGTGACCATGACGCCCCAGGAGTCGTTCCGAGGCACATCCTCACCGGTGGGCGTCACCGCGCAGGGCGTGTACGCGGACAACCGGGCCGATGCCACGTTCCGGGCCACCATCTCCCCGGTGATCGCGACGATGCGCGATGACGAGCAGCGCACCGCCCCGAGCACCCCCGTGACCGTCGACCTCCTCGGCAACGACACCGCAGGCAGCGGCTCGCAGCCCCTGGAACCCGAATCGCTCGAGATCTCCTCGCTGACGGCCACCAACCTCAGCGAGCTGGAGGACGGCCGCGGCAAGCGCCTGGTGATCCCGGGGGAGGGGACGTACACCGTCGGCAAGAACGGGGCCGTCACCTTCGCCCCGTCCGAGGGCTTCGTGGGTCGCACCACCCCGATCACGTACCACGTGGAGGACAGCGCCGGGGTCCCGACCTCCGCCAGCCTGGTCATCGAGGTCGACCGCAACCTCACCGGCGCTCGGGAGCAGGGGCCCGAGGTCAGCGGGATCAACAGCCTGCTGGCCGGGCTGATGCCCTCCGCCCCCTCCACCGCGATGGTCTTCGGCACCCTCGTGCTGCTGCTGCTCTTCGGCGGCGGAGTCGCGCTGTGGATCGGCACCCGCATGGAAGCCGACAAGCGGGACTGGGAGGACTGAGCTGCGTGCTCCGGGCCGCCCGTCCCGGTCACCTCAGCAGGCTCAGCACCCCTCGGGGATCTCGACCGGCTGCTCGAGGGCGGCAGCGGCCTTCGAGTTCGCCGCCAGCTCCGTGAACCCCCTGCCGAGCAGCAGGGACACGGAGGCGTCCTCGCGCTCGTCCATGGTCAGCTTCCCCTCCGGGAGCTGGGCCAGGACGGACTGGGCGGCCAGGTACCCCTTGGGGCCGTAGACGATCGTGGCCGGACCGCTGGACTCACGGGTGTTCCCGGGATCGCCGACGGTGTACCCGCGCTCGCCGAGCTGCTCGGAGGTCTCCCCGGCGAGCCCGCTGCGACCCGTGCCGTTCAGGACGGTGACGGTGACCTCGGCGGGGGAGAGCGGCACGGCGTCCGGCTCCGGGCAGGCCAGCTCGGCCTCTTCCTCACCGGCGCCCTTCGGCGTGATCACGCCGGGTTCCTCGACCGGTGCACGGAACTCTCCCACGGCGTACGCGCCGACCCCCACGAGGACGATCGCGACCACCGAGAAGAACGCCAGCTGCGTCGCGCGCAAGCGGCGTGTCCGGCGCGCGCGCTGGTCGCGGCGTCGAACGTCGTCGGCCGACCGTCCGTAGGGGTGGGCGTCGTGGTGGGAGGAGGGCATGTCAGTCCAACGGGCGGTAGCGGATGCCGAAGGCGTCGAGTCGGGGGAGGTGGCCGCGCAGCCTCTCCTCGAACTCCTCCCAGCTCTGCGCGGGCGAGCCCCAGGCCCGTTCGGCGAGGGCGCACATGCGCGGGAAGGCCATGTACTCGACCTGGGCCGCGGTGGGCGTGTACTCGGACCACAGCTGGCCCTGCACACCGATCAGCAGTGATGTCTGCTCGTCGGTGAGCTTGGGCGGGGTGAGCGTGGCCGTGTAGACGTCCTCGACCGTGGTCAGGCCGCCGATGGCGAGCGGCTCCTGCTTCGGGTCGGCCTGGTACTGGTCGAAGTAGGTGTGCTCGTGGGTGGCGATGATGGTCTGGAAGCCTCGGGCGGTGGCGGTCTTCAGGCCGTTGGCGTGACGCCAGTTCATGATCACGGTGTCATCGGGCAGATGGCTCTCGAGGACCTCGTCCCAGGCGATGATGCGCTTGTCCGCCCCGGCGAGGACGTCGGCGGCGAACCGGGTGAAGCGCCCTTGGATCTCGGAGACCCGGGTCAGGCCCCATTCGTTCATCCGGGTGCGCGCCTCGGCCGAGCGCTCCCACTCCACGTGCGGGCACTCGTCACCGCCGATGTGGACGTAGGGGGCCGGGAAGATCGCCGCGACCTGGGTGAGCACGTCCCGCAGGAAGTCGAAGACCTCGTCGGAGACGCCGAGGACGTGGTCGGAGATGCCCCAGACCTCGCGCACGCCCACCTGCTGCTCCGGGAAGTTCCCGAGATTCGGATAGGCGGCGACGGCGGCCTGCATGTGTCCGGGCAGGTCGATCTCGGGCACGATCATGATGCCCCGACGGCGGGCGTACTCGACCAGACCCCGCAGCTCCTCCTGGGTGTAGAAGCCGCCGTGGGGGGTGCCGTCGAACTCCCAGGTCTCCGCATCCCCGCTCATGTGTCCGACCAGGGTCTGCCCGCGCCGCCCCCCGACCTCGGTGAGCTTCGGGTACCCCTTGATCTCCACGCGCCAGCCCTGGTCGTCGGTCAGATGCAGGTGCAGGACGTTCAGCCGGTGCAGCGCCATCGCATCGATCAGCGTCTCGACCTCGCTCACGGTGCGGAAGTGGCGGGAGACGTCCAGGTGCATGCCGCGCCAGGCGTACTGCGGGTAGTCGCTGATGGTCACGCAGGGGATGGCTCCGCCCGCGCCGGTGACGATCTGGGCGAAGGTGTTGCGGCCGTCGGCCAAGGCGGCCTCGCTGCCGGCGGTGAGGCTGGCGCCCTGCGGGGAGATCGACAGCGCGTACTCCGTGCGCGGGAGGTCCTCGGTGAGGCCGACGGAGAGCCCGTCCCAGGGGGCGCTGGTCTCCCAGACACCCTCCGACCAGATGACGGACCGGGGGAGCGGGACGAGGGCGATGGGATCGGGCATCAACTTCTCCTGGACGTCGACGTCGTGTGTCGCACCCAGTTTGCCATGAGGCGCGCGTCACGGTGGGCCCTGCGAGCAGGGCGGACCGAGCGGTTCCGCGGGTGACGTCGCGGAGAGCCTGCGGTCCTGGCCTTCGACGCACAGGAGCCCGGCCGGCGGTGCCGACCGGGCTCCTTCACGGCGTCCTGCTCCTTCCCGTTGACGCTGTCGCGTCGAGCAGGTCGTCGTGGCTGGGGACGTCCTCTAGCCGATGATCCGGGGATCAGCGGTAGGAGACGAAGACGTGCGGGGCGCCCCAGATCGAGCGCTCGACGACCTGCTGGCGGGAGCCGGAGGCGTCGATGATCTTCCCGCCTCCCACATAGATGCCCATGTGGCCGTAGTCGTTCCCGGTGAACGCCACGAGGTCCCCGGGCTGCGCCTGGGACTGGGGGATGATGTTCCCGCCGAAGACGTAACCCTTGGCGGTCTTGCGCGGCAGGTCGATGCCGGCCTGGTTGTACGCGTAGTGCACCAGACCTGAGCAGTCGAACCCGGTGGAGGGGGACTCCCCGCCCCACTGGTACCGCACCCCGATCTGCGAACGGGCCGCGTTGATGACGGCCTGCCCGTTGACCGAGGTGCCGCTGGAATCCCCGTTGCCGCCACCCTCGGAGATCCGGACGTCGCCGTAGACGGCGTTCCAGGTCTTCGACCCGACGACGGTGTCCACGCTGATGCCGGCGGCGGACTGCAGCGCGCGGACCGCCTGGGCGGTCCTGCTGCCGAAGATGCCGTCGACCGTGAGCGAGGCCCCGCTGTCGTTGAGCTGGGACTGGAGGGTCCGGACAGCGGCTCCGCGATCGCCCTGGCGCAGCGTGGACTGCGGGGACGAGGAGGAGCTGCCAGCGAGCGCGTTCCAGGTCTTGGGACCGACCACGCCGTCGACGGTGATGCCGGCCGAGGACTGGACGCTCTTCACGGCCTGCAGGGTCTTGGACCCGAACACGCCGTCGACCTTGAGGGAGGCGCCGTCGGCGGTGAGCTCGCGCTGGAGGTGCTTGACGGCGTCACCTCGAGCACCGAGGCGCAGCTTGACGCCGGCGAACTTGGACTGGGGGGCGGCAGGAGCGACCGACGGTGCCACGGCGGGAGCCGCGGAGCGGACGGCGCCGACGGCCGCCGGCGAGGGGCTCTGAGCCGTGGCGGACTGGGCGCCCGTGAGAGCGGCAGTGGCGGAGACGGCACCGATGGCGGCGACGCCTCCCACGCCTCGACCGACCGGGGCGGCGAGGCCCCGGTAGTCGATCACGGCACGGCCGGTCGCCCGGTGTGTGCCTCGAGTTGCTGTGCGGAACATTGTCGGTGATCACTTTCTCCGTCGCCCCGCGGGCCCCGTACACGACGCGTGCGCGAGGCCTGCGCCCGTCACCCAGGGAAGTGGAGGAAGCAACCGGGCCGGTGACGGGAAGGCGGCGACACGGTCGGCGCCCCCGATCATGGGGCACCGCTGGTCACTGTATGTGCAGGTCGCTTCCAGCACCCAGGGAGCTTTACCGACCACATCCCATTGCTTTACCAAGGTTTTACTTGAATTCGGACAATTACCCCGTGTTGCGACGGGTGTTCAGATAATGGCTGTGCTAATTACGCCGTTGTCATTCAAGGATTCCGGCGGCGAGGGATCGGCGGTGAATCGTCTGTAAGTGTTCGTGGTGGCCGGCCCGGGGCTGGCTGGCAGAGTTGGTGCTGGTAGCCCGGCGCCCGTCGTGACTCCTGAATCGGCTGACCCCTACGGGGTGTCATTCCCGGGATCTGTCCGGCGGGGGCCGGGTGCCGGCGCCAGCCCTGGCCCACCACGATGGCTTGATCAGAAGCATGTCCACCGCCGGAATCACGATCCCGGCGGCGTGGCTCATTACAGGCCCGCCTCGTAGTGACTCTCATCCTGGGCCGACGCCGGCAACGACGTCCCGTCCCAGCGATTCGAGAGGAACATCGTCATGAACAGTCTGCCTGCCACCGTAGGGGACTTCTACCGATATGTCGTCGGAGTCGACACCCACGCCGCAACCCACTCCTACGCGATCATCAAGGCCCCGAACGGCGGTCTCATCGATCAGAACGTCTTCCCGACCAGCCCTGCAGGGCTGCGACGCGCACGAGACTGGATCTCACGCCGAACCGAAGGCGACCTCGACGATGTGCTGATCGCCGCGGAAGGAACTGGCTCCTACGGGGCAGTTCTCAGCGACGTGCTGCAACAAGCGGGGTACCGAGTCGTCGAGGCACCGACCCCGCGTCGTGCACGAGCCCGAAGCAAGACTGACGCCCTCGACGCGATGCTCGCCGCCCGATCGAGTCTCGTCATGCCGTTGACGAAGTTGCGAGATCGTCGCGCCGGTGAGCTGCAGTCGGCGCTTCAGGTGCTCACGGGTGCCCGCGACCAGCACAACGCCGACAGATTGCGGTGCATCAACGCGCTCACCGCCCTCGTTCGGACCCACGACCTCGGCATCGGCGCCCGCCGAGCCTTGACCGGAACGCAGATCGCGACGATCGTGAGCTGGCGTCGCCGCGAGGAAACACTCGGCGCAGCAACCGCCCGCGCTGAAGCGACACGCCTCGCGAAGCGGATCACGACGCTCGAGAACGACCTCGCCGAGAACCGTGAACAGATCACTCGCATCGTGGAGACCACGGCTCCCGAGTTGCTGGACTTGCCAGGAGTCGGCGCGGTTACCGCAGCCGTGATCTTGACGGTCTGGTCGCACCCCGGGCGAATACGCAACGAGGCCGCATTCGCCATGATCGGAGGAATCTGTCCGATCCCGGCTTCCTCGGGCAACACCACGAGGCATCGCCTCAACCGCGGTGGGGACCGACGGCTGAACCGCGCGCTGAACACCATCGTGCTCACCAGGATGCGCACCGACCCTGCCACCCGCGCCTACATCGAACGGCGCCAAAGCGAGGGCAAGACATCCAGAGAGATCCGACGCTGCCTCAAGCGCTACATCAGCCGCCAGATCTTCCGATCGCTCGCAGTTGCCCACCCCGCCCCGGACGCCGCCGCCGCGGCTTGACACAACATAGAAGCATCCCGGGCGACGGTGGGTCCGTCGGCAGAAGTCCGGGAATGCGGCGACGGGCCGGAGCCGAAGCTCCGACCCGTCGTCGGTGACACCCTCAAGGTGCCGGTGGTCGGGGTGACAGGATTTGAACCTGCGACCTCCTCGTCCCGAACGAGGCGCGCTACCAAGCTGCGCTACACCCCGGTGATGCCCACCGAAGTGGTGCACCGAGGAGCAACTTTAGCAGGGGTTCGGAGTGCTCAGGACCCCCGGCCCGGACCTCGGGGCGCGCAAAGTGAGCAACGTCGCCTCGGGAGGGGTGAACAGGCGGTAGTCGGAGTACGGGCTCGCCCCCATGCCGGCACTGACGTGCAGGGGGACGCCGTGCCAGTCGGACAGCCCGCGCGCCTGCTTCCGGGGCAGGTCGCAGTTGGTCACCAGCGCGCCGATTCCCGGTACCCGGAGCTGTCCGCCATGGGTGTGGCCGGCGAGGAGCAGATCCGTCCCGTCGGCCACGAAGGCGTCCAGCACCCGCCGGTAGGGCGCGTGAGCGACCCCGAGCCGCAGGACGTTGCCGTGCGGGGGAGCAGGTGGGGCGGGCTCGGCGACCGGGGGCATCTCGTCACGGTCCAGGTGCGGGTCGTCGACCCCCACCAGGCGCACCTCCAGCCCGTCCAGCTCGATGCTCGCCCGGGCATTGGTGAGGTCCTTCCAGCCGTGCGCCGACAGACGCCGTGCGAGCTCCGGCGTCGGCAGGGTGAGTTCCGTGCGCTCGGTGAGCCCCTCGGGGCGCGCGTCGGGCAGCAGGTAGCGGGCCGGGTTCTTCGGTGCCGGCTCGTACATGTCGTTCGACCCCATCACGAAGGCGCCCGGCCGACGCAGCAGGGGATCGAGGGCCTGGGCGAGCACCGGCACCGAGGCGGCCGAGGCGATGTTGTCCCCGGTGTCGATGACCAGGTGCGGGCGAAGGGCGGAGAGGTGCTCGAGGAAGGCCAGCTTGCGGTCCTGGTCCGGCATCAGGTGGATGTCGCTGAGGTGGAGCACGCGGACGGTGCGGGTGCCGGGCGGCAGGATGCGCAGCTCGAACTCGCGCAGCGTGTACCGGTGGATCTCGACGTGCCGGGACCAGAGATGAGCGGCCGCGCCGGCACCGAGGCCCGTCAGGCCCACTGCCGCGGAGGCGGCGAGGAGCGGGCGCATCTCAGCCCTGTCCGTTGGACTGGCGGATGACCACGGTCTCGTCCTCGGGCAGCTTGGACCCCGGGCGGGGCTCGGTGCCGATCACGTACCACTTGCCGACCGAGCCCGAAGGCTCCTGCTTGACCTCGTGGGAGTATCCGGCCGCCTCGAGCGCGGCCTTGGCCTCCGAGAGCACCATCCCGGAGACGTCCGGCACCACGCCCTTCTGCACGGCCTGGTTCGCAGCGCTCTTGGTCTCGTCCTTGGGCTTGGCGGGGAACGGCTCGCTGGGCAGCCCTTCGTGTGCCTTGGCCATGTACTCCTGCCAGGTGGGCAGCGAGACCGTGTTGCCCCATACCTTGCCGCTGTGAAGCGCCTCCCCGTCGACGCTGAAGCCGCCGGGACGGACATTGCCGTTCGGGTGGCCGAACCACACGGCAGTGGACATCTGCCGGGTGAAGCCGACGTACCAGGTATGGAACTGCGACCCGGAGGTACCGGTCTTGCCACCCGCAGGGTGCCCCGGGATCACCTTGCCCTTGCCGGTGGCCTTGGGGTCCTCGAGATCCTGCTGGAGCGTCCAGGTGATCGCGTCGGCGACCTCCTTGTCGACCGCCTGGTGGCACTCGGCACCGGAGGTCTCCATCGCGTCGCCGTTGCGGTCGACGACCTCGGCGATGGCCTGCGGCTTGCAGTAGGTGCCGCCGGCGGCCCAGGTCGCATAGGAGTTCGCCATGTCGAGTGCGGAGATGCGCACCTCGCCCAGGACCACCACGGCGGGGGCCAGCTCGGAGCCGTAGACGTCGGAGATGTCGTTGTTCCAGGTCGCCGGATCGAAGGGGTTGTGGGTCGCAGGGACCACCCCGATATCGCGGGCGCCCTCGGCGATCTTGCACAGGTCGATCTGGCGGGCCATGTTGGCGTAGGCCGTGTTGATGGAGAACTTCGTCCCGTTCAGGACGGTCTCCATCGGCGAGATCGGCACGGAGACCGCGTTGTCCGGGTTGTACCCGGGCTCCTCGTACCAGCGCCCGCGCGGGAGGCACTGGGCGGGGAAGGTCTTCATCGTCTCGCGACCGGTGCTGACCTTGTCGTAGATGCTGTGGCCGCTCTTGAGCCACTGCTGGAGCACGAAGGGTTTGAACGTGGAGCCGACGGGGAAGCCGCTGCTGCCGCCGAGGGTCCGCGGGACGTTGTAGTTGATCGCCGTCTCGCCGGGCTCGACCTCCGCATGCGGGTTGAACTCTCGGTTCTGCGCCATGGTGAGGATGTTGCCGGAGCCCGGCTCGACGGTCACGATCGAATGGCCGAAGCCGCTCTCGGAGTCTCCGGGCACCCTGCGCTGGAGGACCTCGTTGGCGGTCTTCTGCTTGGCCGGATCCAGCGTGGTCTTGATCGTGAGACCGCCGCCGTACAGGAGCTTGCGCCGCTCCTCGTAGGTCGGGGCGAACTCCGGATCGTTCAGCAGCGACCGTGTGACGTAGTCGCAGAAGAACCCGTTCGCGCCCGCGGACGTGCAGCCCGCTCGCACGTTCTGGATGTCGAGCATGTCCTCGACCGGCTGCGCCGTGTAGTTGTCGTACTCCGCCTGGCTGATGAAGTCCTGGCCCAACATGTCGCGCAGCACCTCGTTGCGGCGCTTCTGGCCCGCCTCCGGATGGGAGACTGGGTCGTACTGGTTCGGACCGTTGGTGATGCCGGCCAACAGGGCGGCCTCACCCGGGTTGAGCTCCTCGGCGTGCTTGGAGAAGTAGTGCCGGGCTCCGGTCTCGACGCCGTACTGCGAGGGACCGAACTGGGCGACGTTGAGGTAGGCGTTGAGGATCTCGTCCTTGCTCCACTGCTTCTCGAGCGAGAGGGCCAGCTTCGCCTCGCGTGCCTTGCGGCCGTACGTCTGCTCGGTCGCCTCGATCTGCTCCTCCTGGTCGTTGCGCTGGACCGCATCCATGAGCAGGGCGTTCTTCACGTACTGCTGGGTCAGCGTCGAGGCGCCCTGGGTGTCGCTGCCGGCCGCGTTGCTCGCGAAGGCGCGCACGAGCCCCCGGGGGTCGACGCCGCCGTGCTCGTAGAAGCGGCGGTCCTCGACGGCGATCACGGCATGCTGCATGTGCGGCGAGATCTCCTCGAGCGGCACCATGATGCGGTTCTCGGTGTAGAACGTCGCCAGCAGCGACCCGTCGGCCGCCTCGATGCGGCTCGCCTCGTTCAGGGGGTCGACCTCGAGCTCCGAGGGGTAGGACTCGAACAGCGCCACCCCGTCCTTGGCGACGGCCGAGGAGGCGGAGACCGCCGGCAGGAAGAACGCCGTCAGGAGGACCCCGGCCAGGGCGGAGACGGCGAGCATCCCCAGCATCAAGTACAGGGACTGCGCCAGGGCGAGGGGAAGGGAGCGTCCGGGAGCGGAGCTGGACGAAGTGCGGGCCATGCTCCAACAGTACGGCGGAGGGGTGAGCGAGACCATGAGGCGGGTCCGTGGCCGGGGAATCTTCACGAACCCGATGCACGGTTGTGACCGGCCGCGACGTGAGGCGACCAGGGGGAGCGCCGGCTCCGGGGCATTATCACGGGTTGGTCTCGGGCGCCGGAGAATTTGGCACTGTGGCGAGGGTCTCCTTACAGTGGTCGCAGAAATCGGGTCAACGAGGATCTGGAAAGAGGTTGCATATGACCATCGGGGGTACTCCCATCACCGCGGACTCGAGCTGGGCCACACGCGGTGCCTGCGTGACCATGGACCCGGACGGGTTCTTCGTCCAGGGGGCGGAGCAGCATGCCGTGAAGGCGGCCTGCGGGGCGTGTCCGGTGAGGACCGAATGCCTCGCCGACGCCTTGGACAACCGGGTCGATTTCGGGGTGTGGGGCGGGATGACCGAGCGGGAGCGTCGACGGCTGCTGCGACGGCACCCCGACGTCACGGACTGGTCCACGGTGCTGCGACGCGCCTCGCAGGAGGCGGTCGGCAGCTGACGCAGCTGACCAAGAGGTGGTCGAACGGGCCCCGAGGTCGCTCGCGGACGGGACCCTCGGGACCGCTCAGGAGCAGGGTGGGGCCGGTAGGCTCGCCCCATGAGCACAGTCACCCGCTGGGAATACCTGACCGTCCCTCTGCTGATCCACGCGACCAAGCAGATCCTCGACAACTACGGCGAGGAGGGGTGGGAGCTGGTCCAGGTCGTGCCCGGACCGAATCCCGAGAACCTGGTCGCCTACCTCAAGCGCCCCAGCACCGAGGGCTGAGCGGATGGTCACCACAGGGCAGGAGCCCGGGTCGCGGGTCCGCGCGCGACTGGCGGAGCTCGACCTGAGCCTGCCCGCCGTCGCCGCGCCGGTCGCCGCCTACGTGCCCGCCATCGCCTCCGGACCCCATGTCCACACCTCCGGGCAGCTGCCCTTCGTCGACGGCGCCCTGGCGACGACCGGGAAGGTCGGTGCCGAGGTCGGCCCCGAGCGAGCCGCCGAGCTCGCCGCGACCTGCTGCCTCAACGCCCTGGCAGCGATCGAGGACCTGGTCGGGGACCTCGACCGGGTGGTGCGCGTCGTCAAGCTCACCGGGTTCGTCGCCTCCGACCCCTCCTTCACCGCTCAGCCGGCCGTGATCAACGGGGCCAGCACGCTGCTCGGCGAGATCTTCGGGGACGCGGGGCGCCATGCGCGCAGCGCCGTCGGCGTCGCCGTGCTCCCGCTGGACGCACCCGTCGAACTGGAGCTGGTGGTGGAGCTGGACGGCCCGGCCGTCCCCGCGCCCGCCCCGGCCGGCTGAGGGGCGCCGTGTCCGACCAGGCTCCGCAGCGCGATCCCGAGGCGCCCGCGGTCGAGCTGATCGCGGTCCGGGCGGACAATCCGGGGCCGATGACGCTGCACGGCACCCGCAGCTACGTCCTGCGCGACGGCGAGCAGGTGTGGGTCGTCGACCCCGGCCCCAAGGACGCCGAGCATCTCGCCGAGCTGCTGGTGGCCTGCGGCGAGGGGGTGCGGCCGATGGGGGTGCTGGTGACCCATCGCCATCTCGACCACACCGCGGGGGCGGCGACCCTGGCGCGGCAGCTCGGCGCCCGTGGTGGGGTCGAGGTGCCGCTGTGGGCTGCGGACCAGCGCGCCCTGCCCGGGTCCCGACCGCTGCCCTCGACGCTGGAGGGCGATCACGGGGTGGTCGGACACGTCATCCATCTGCCCGGCCACACCTCCGACTCGGTCGGCGTGCTGGTGGACGGCGGACGGCTGCTCAGCGGCGACACGCTGCTGGGCGGTTCCTCGACGGTGATCGTGCCCGACGACGGCGGTTCCCTCGCCGACTACCTCCAGTCCCTCGCGATCCTGCGGGCGATGGCCCTGGACGGTCGGATCGGCTCGATCCATCCCGGGCACGGCAGGCCCTACGAGAATCCGCTCGAGGCCCTGGCGGCGCTCGAGGAGGCGATCGAGCATCGGCACGAGCGCATCGAGCAGGTGCGGCGCGCGCGGACGGCGGGCGTGCTCACCCTCGAGCGCCTGCTGCGGGCGGTCTACGGTCCGGACCTGTCCGAGGACCTGGAGAAGGCCGCGCGCTGGAACCTCCGCGCGACGCTCGAGCACCTCGCCCAAGGGCACTGACAGGCGTGAGGGCGCCGAGCACTCCGTAGGGGTCCTGCCTCTGCGGAGCACGACGAGACCCTCGATCCGCTGCCGAGAGGGTGCGGATCGAGGGTCCCGTCCGGCGTGCCGGAGTGCTCGCCCCGGGGTGGGAGCTCCGGGCGTGCCGGAGCGCCCCGCCAGGAGTCAGCGGGCGCGGCGGCGCAGGCGCTCCACGTCCGAGATCAGGACGGCGCGGGCTTCCAGCCGGATCCAGCCGCGCGAGGCGAAGTCCGCGAGCGCCTTGTTCACGGTCTCGCGGGAAGCGCCGACCAGCTGGGCCAGCTCCTCCTGGGTGAGGCCGTGAGCGACCATCACGCCGTCGTCGGTCTGGCGGCCGAACCGCTGCGCGAGATCGAGGACATTCTTGGCGACGCGCCCGGGGACGTCGGCGAAGACGAGGTCGGCGAGCGACTCGTTGGTCTTGCGCAGACGACGCGCGAGCGAGGCGAGCAGGTGACGGGCGACCTCAGGACGCTGCGCGAGCACCCGGTACAGGTCCTGCTGCGTCAGCGAGTAGAGGGTCGACTCGGCGACCACGGTCGCCGTCGCGTTGCGCGGCGCCGGATCGAACAGTGACAGCTCGCCCAGCGTCTCGCCCGGGCCGAGCACGGCCAGGAGGTTCTCGCGGCCGTCGCCCGAGGCGTGACCGACCTTGACCTTGCCCGATCCGATGATGAAGAGCCGATCGCCCGGATCGCCCTCGCGGAAGATGATGGCGCTGCGGTGATAGTCCTCCTGCTTCATCGACGCCAGCACGGCCTGCTTGCCGTCCTCGTCGAGCGCAGCGAACAGCGGCGATGACCGTACGATGTTCTCGTCCACGGAACCTCCTGATGGTGGGGTCCCGAATTCCGGGACCGTGCTGTGCTACCCATGGTGACCGATGCCACGAACTGCGGTGGCAACTGTCACATGATGAGGAAACACTATCGCGCCGAAGCCGCTGAGGCCCGCCAACCCCTGCACGAGGAGCTCGCCGAATGCCCACGTCGACCTCCCGAGCTGCCGCCGAGGAGCCTCGTGTCGGCCCGGCGGACGCCGCCGTCGTCGCCTCCCGGCTCGCCGCTGTCCACGTCGGGGCGCGCACCGAGCTCGACCATCGTGACGCCTTCGAACTGCTGGTCGCGACGGTGCTGTCGGCCCAGACCACCGATGTGCGCGTCAACCAGGTCACGCCCGATCTCTTCGCCGCCTGGCCCGATGCGGCCGCGCTCGCCGGAGCAGACGAGACCACGGTCACCGAGGTGGTGCGACCTCTCGGAATGGGCCCCACCCGGGCGCGTCGGATCATCGGACTCGCCCGCGGCCTGGTGGCCGACCATGACGGCGAGGTCCCCGACGACCAGGCGGCGCTCGAGGCCCTGCCCGGGGTGGGGCGCAAGACGGCGCACGTCCTGCGCGGGGCCTGGTTCGGGCACTCGCTGCTCGCCGTGGACACCCACGTCGGTCGTCTCGCGCGGCGCCTGGGCTGGACCACGAGCTCGGACCCCCGCACGGTCGAGGAGGACGTGATCGCCCGCCTCGCCGCCGACGGGGACGGCAGCCCCGCGGAGGATCTGACGCTCCTGGGCCTGCGGCTCATCCTGCACGGTCGCCGCGTGTGCACGGCGCGGGCGCCGCGCTGCGGGGACTGCGTGCTGGCCGACGTCTGCCCTAGCGCGGGTGCGGTATGACCGCCGCACCGCCGCCGGCCGGGTCCCTTCCCGACTTCATGAACCCGCTCTCCGAGCGCGCCCGGCGCGGCGAGGTGCTGGTCCGGCGCGGCGAAGACCCGCGCGATCCCGGCGGCGGCCCGGAGGCGGTGCGGCGCAGCGCAGTGCTGCTGCTGATCACGGGGACCAGCTTGGGCGAGGCGGAGGTGGTGCTCGAGGAGCGCGGGCACGCTCTGCGCTCCCAGCCGGGGCAGTTCTCCCTGCCCGGAGGTGGTGCCGACCCCGGTGACCGCGACGACGTGCACACCGCCCTGCGCGAGGCGCAGGAGGAGACCGGCCTGGACCCCCGCCAGGTGCAGGTGCTGGGCGCCTTCGCGCCGATCCCGATGCCGTGGCGCGTCCAACGGGTGACCCCGGTGCTGGGCTGGGCGCCGAGCCCGCTCCCGCTCGGGGTGCAGGACCCGGTCGAGGTGGAGCGCGTGGTCTGGGCGCGGCTGACCGGGCCCGGTTCGCTGACCGATCCGGCCCACCGGCGCCGGGGCCTGCTGCGTGGCCAAGGGGTGGGGCCCGTGTTCGAGCTGCCCGAGGACGCCTTCGTGTGGGGGTTCACCGCCATGATCCTCGAGCAGATGCTGGTCGGGCTGGGGCTGGACCCGGCACCGCCGGGCTCCCCTCCGCGGGAGATCCCACCCGAACGGCGCCGTTGAGAAGCGGTCCCAGGCAGGTGGCGGGGGCTCGAGAACGCCCCTGAGGAGAGGGCGGCGAGCGCCCGCGCCGCTGCCGCTGCCCGACCTGCCGGTGGCCGCGGTCACGAACGAGAAATGCGCTCGCCACACGGACGGTTCCGCACGATAGACTCCATCGTTGCCGGACGGACTCCGGCACCCGCGGGGCACAGCAATCCGTCGGATCCGCAGCGGGTCCGTGAGCTCCCGGGCCCCGACCCAGCGGACCGCCATCAGCAGACAAGGAATGGGATCCACGTGCCACGCGGCAAGGTGAAGTTCTACGACGCCGAGAAGGGCTTCGGCTTCATCCTCGATGACGAGGATGGTCAGAGCGTGTACGTGCACGCCTCCAACCTGCCCGAGGGTGCCAACGCCCTGCGTCCCGGTGTGCGGGTCGACTTCGACATGGTCGACGGTCGCCGGGGTCCCCAGGTGCTGTCCCTGCGCCTGATGGAGCCGGCGCCGTCGGTCAGCCGTGCGCGCCGTGCCAAGCCCGGGGAGATGGCGGATATGGTCGAGGACCTGATCCGTCTGCTGGACGACGCCTCCAACGGGCTCCGCCAGGGTCGCTATCCCGATCGCGAGCACTCGCAGAAGATCTCCACCGTGCTCCGCGCCGTTGCCGACAATTTCGAGGCCTGAACATATGACGCAGCCGACCACCGCCCCCCGCCGCACCCGCACCACCCGGCCCCGGCTGGACGCCGTGGCGGCCGACGCCGTCGAGCTCGCCCGCGAGGCGCTGCTCGAGGTCACCGAACCGGGGCAGGTCGGTGAGCACCAGCGCGTCGAGGTCAGTGGGGAACGGCTGGTCACGCACGTCTTCGAGTGCACCATGCCCGGGTACCGCGGCTGGTCCTGGACCGTCGTGCTCGCTCGTGCCTCCCGCGCGAAGGTGCCGACCGTCGCGGAGACCGCATTGCTGCCGGGCGAGGAAGCGATCCTCGCTCCGGAGTGGGAGCCGTGGTCCGAGCGGCTGAAGCCCGGGGACATCGGGGCCGACGACCTGCTGCCCTTCCACGAGCAGGACGCGCGCCTCGAGCAGGGCTACGAGGCCACCGGCGACGAGGACGCCGACCGGGTCGCGCTCTGGGAGCTCGGCCTCGGCCGATCCCGCGTGCTGTCCCCGCTGGGGCGCTCCGAGGCGGCCGAGCGCTGGACCGAGGGCGATTTCGGCCCCCGCCAGATCTCCGCCCGCGGCCGTCGCGGCACGGTCACGGCCAGCTGCTCCAGCTGCGGTTTCCTCTCGAAGCTCTCCGGGTCACTGCGCGGCGAGTTCGGCGTGTGCACCAACGAGTGGTCCCCGGCCGATGGCCGGGTCGTCCATCTCGGCTACGGCTGCGGCGCGCACTCCGAGACCGGCCAGCAGGACGACCAGCGCGAGATCCCGCGCGGCGCCGGCGTGGTGGTCGACGAGCTCGAGGTCGACATCCAGCGCAAGCCCGAGACGGGGGAGCCCGCCGACGAGGCGAAGCCCGCCGATGCGGTGAAGATCGCCGCCGAGGCCGAGCCGACCGACCGTGCCGCCGATCCCGCAGCTGTCGAGCCCGCACCGTCCGAGGCGCAGGGAGAGTCGGCCATCGAGGTGCCCGAGGCGGACTCCGCACAGGACGTGACCGCTGCACCCGAGAGCGGGACGGCCACCACGAGCGAGGACGAGAAGCCCGGTCCGCTCGAGGCCTGAGGCCACTTTCCCGCCAGTGCCCTGCCAGTGATCAGCGCTGTGCTTCCCCGCACAGAAGCACGGCGCTGATCACTGTGTGGTCACCGACCGGGATGCGACGGCCGCCGGGAACGGGCACCGGGACCGGCCGACGCCGAAGTGGGCCCGTCAGCGCTGGCAGATCGCGATACGGGCCAGGAGGGCCTCGATCGCCAGCAGCGGGGGCACGTTGCCGCTGATGCGGCTGCGCGCCTCCTGGACTGCATCGAGCAGCTGCAGAGTGGTCGTGCCGGTCCCGTTCGTGGCGGCCTGCTCGATCTCCCCGGCGATCTCGATGTTGACCAGCTCGCTGCCGGCGTCCAGCTGACGGCTCAGCACATCGCGCAGCACCGAGTGCACGTCGAGCAGGTACCGGTCCAGCACATCGCGCACCAGTCGTGTCTGGCGCCGCTTGGCGTCCTCCTCGAGCTGGCGCACCTGGGAGCGCAGCGACGGCGGGACCTTGCCGTCGTCGATCCCCGCGGAGCGCAGGAAACGCTCCTTCTCCTCGCTGGCGACCGCATCGGCATGCTCCTTGGCCTCTGCAGTGGCACGGTCCACCAGAGCCTGTGCCGCGAGCACCGCCTGGCCCGCTCCCCGCAGGGACAGCAGAGTGCGTGCGGAGTCCTCCCGGGCCGCCAGGGCGCCCTCCTGCGTCGCGTACCGCAGGGCGAGCCCGATGTGCCCCTGGGCGGCGCGAGCGGCCCGCAGGGCCAGGCCCTCGTCCACCCCGTCCCGACGGCGCAACAGGCCCGCGACCACCTCCGAGGACGGGACCGACAGCGTCACCTGGCGGCACCGCGACCGGATGGTCGGGGCGAGGTCCTCGGCCGACGGGGCGCACAGCATCCACACCGTCGACGGCGGCGGTTCCTCGATGGACTTCAGCAGCACGTTGAAGGTGCCGGCGCTCATGCGGTCCGCGTCCTCGACGATCAGCACCCGGTGCCGCCCGGTGGCCGGCGCCCGCTGCGCGGTCATCACCAGGGCGCGCACCTCGTCCTTCGCGATCGACAACTTGTCGGTCGCGACGACGGTGACGTCCGGATGGGTGTTCGCGAGGACGGTGCGGCAGGCGCGGCAGTGCCCGCAGCCGGTGCCCGTCTCGCACTGCAGCGTGGCGGCGAAGGCACGGGCGGCCGTGGAGCGCCCGGAGCCGGGAGGGCCCGTGATCAGCCAGGCCTGGGCGAGAGAGGCCGGGGACGAGGCGGCGCGACGGAACTGGGCGACCGCGGCGTCCTGGCCGACGACGTCGCTCCACGCCCCGACGGCCTCGTCCGTCGCCGCTCCGGCGCCACCCGGATCGACGGTCGTCACAACTCGTCCCGGTGCTTGGTGGGCGGAGCCGGTTCGAAGGTCGGGTCGAACAGGTCGAGCACCTCGCCGACGGCCTCGAGCACCTGGGCGTGCACGACCTCGCGCGGCTGCATGCCGTCGATGACGGCGAAGCGCTCCGGGTCGGCCTCTGCGAGATCGAGGAACTCCTGACGCACCGTGGCGTGGAATTCGCCTCCCGCGCTCTCGAGACGGTCCTGCCCGGTGGCACGGCGCTCGTCGAGGGTCTCCGTCGGGACGTCCAGCAGGATCGTGCGGTGGGGGAGCAGGCCGCGGGTCGCCCACAGCGAGAGAGAGCCGATCTCGTCGGGCTCGAGCTCGCGCCCGGCTCCCTGATAGGCGATCGACGAGTCCAGGTAGCGGTCGCCCAGCACCAGCCCGCCGCGCACCAGATGAGGTCGCACGAGGGTGGCGATGTGGTGGGCGCGGTCCGCGGCGTACAGCAACGCCTCCGCGCGAGGGTCGACGTACTCCCCGTGCAGCAGCAGCTCCCGCACCGACCTGCCCAGCTCCGTCCCTCCCGGTTCGCGGGTCGTGAGGATGAGGTCCTCGGCGACGGAGCGCTCGGTGACGAGGTGGTCGCGCAGCATCTGCATCTGCGTGGTCTTGCCGGCGGCCTCACCCCCCTCGAAGGAGATGAACACGCCGCGCTTGGGCGGGTGCGGGGAGGGGATACGCAGGCCGCGCGCCGATTCCAGGATGCTCACGCGGATTCCTCCCCGGGGTAGACCACGCCGAGCTCGGCGCGCACGGCGTCCATCGTGTCCATCACGCTGAGCGTGTCCGCCCAGCTCATCAGCGGCGACTCGAGATCCCCCGCGCCGATCCGGCGCGCGGCCTCCGCGATCTCGTAGGCCATGCCGTCGCCCGGTTCGCCGACGTGCCTGAACGAGGCCGAGCGGCCGTCCAGCAGCGTGACCGTGAGCGTGCCGGGGGCGAAGAACGCCCCGGACAGCCGGGCCACCCCGGCGGTCCCGTTGACCACGGCCTCGGCAGGCGTGCGGGCGAGCAAGGTGGAGGACACCACGGCCCGACCGCCCTGGGACCCTCGGGCGAGCAGGCCGACGTAGGCGTCGACCCCGGTCCGGGTGAGGTCGCCCCGGACGGCGAGGTCATCGAGGTCTCCGAGCACCATCTGGGCGAAGGAGAGCGGGTAGACGCCGAGGTCCAGCAGCGCACCGCCGCCGAGCTCCGGCGCGTACATGCGGTGGGCCGGGTCCTCCGGGAAGGACTGCCCGTGGTCCGCGGTCACCTCGATGATCTCGCCGAGCACACCGGAGGCGACCACCTGTCGCAGCACGTCGTACTGCGGCAGGAAGCGCGCCCACATCGCCTCCATGGCGAACACGTCGCGCTCACGGGCGAGGTCCAGCAGGTCGCGGGCCTGGGCGCCGTTGAGGGTGAAGGCCTTCTCGACGAGCACCGGGATGCCCGCCTCGAGCACCGGGCGGGCCAGCTCATGGTGCTGGGCGTGCGGGGAGGCGACGTAGACGGCATCCAGACCGCCGGCGGCGAGCATGTCCGTCACCGAGGAGAAGGCCTGCTCGATGCCGTGCTCTGCGGCGAAGTCCTCGGCCCGCTGCTGGGAGCGGGAGACCACGGAGACCACGCGGGAGGCGGTCGCCCGGTGCGCGGTGGCCGTGAACTGGTCGCCGATATGGCCTGGGGAGATCACGCCCCAGCGCAGGCCCGGTGCTGTGGCCGGGTCGGGAACGGTGGAGGCAGGCAGCGCCAGTGTCGGCTCGGCTGCCTCGCCCCGGGGCTCGTCGGTCTCGCTCATGGGCCCCAATCTACCCAGCACCCCCGACACCATGGCGAGGTCGGGGACGTTAGGGAGAAAGGTCAGCCGTCGGCTGAATCAGGGGCCGACCCCTCGGTCGGTCCCGGGCCCCTGTCCCCGGGGCGTGCCTCCCCTGTGCTGCCGTCGCCGTACGCGTCACCCCATGCCATGGGTCACACACTTTCCACGATGCAGGCGGGTGCGTGCAGGAACGTGGCCGACCGGTCCCGCTCTCGCGTGCCGGCCCGGAGGCTCATGGAGAGCTCAGATGCGGCAGGCCTGGATCGCGGTGACCAGGATGGCGCGGGCGCCGGCGTCGTAGAGGTCATCCATCATGCGGTGGGCGGAGCGGGCGTCCACCATCGCGCGTACGGCTGACCATTCTCCGCCGTGCAGCGGTGAGACCGTCGGGGACTGCAGACCGGGGGTGATCTGCACGGCGCGCTCGAGCAGGGCGGAGGGGATGTCGTAGTCGAGCATCACGTACTCGCGGGCGACCAGCACGCCGCGGATGCGCCGGGCGAGCACCTCGAGGGAGTGGGTGCCCTTCTCGTCGAGCTCGAGCCCGGGGCGGGAGAAGAGCACGGCCTGGCTGGTCATGATCGGCTCACCGAAGGGCTCGAGTCCCGCCGCACGCAAGGTGGTGCCGCTCTCGACCACGTCGGCGATGACATCGGCGATGCCGAGCCGGATCGAGGATTCGACCGCACCGTTGAGGTGGACCACCTCGGCGGTGATGCCGCGCCCGGTGAGAAAGTCCTCGACAAGGTTCTCGTAACTGGTGGCGATGCGGGTGCCCTGGAGCTCGGAGACGTCGCTGCGGGTGCCGGCGGGGGCCGCAAAGCGGAAGGTCGATCCGGCGAAGCCCAGCGGCAGGATCTCGTCGGCCGGGGTGCGGGAGTCCAGCAGCATGTCCTGGCCGGTGATGCCGACGTCCACGGCCCCGGAGCCGACGTAGACCGCGATGTCGCGGGGACGCAGATGGAACAGTTCGACGTCGTTCTCCTGGTCGACCACCACGAGCTCTTTCGCCATGCTGCGGCCCCGATATCCGGCCTCCCGGAGCAGGTCGACGGCTGGGTCGGACAGGGCGCCCTTGTTGGGGACGGCGATGCGGAGCACGGATCCTCCTCGGCCGCCGCGGCGGCCTCGAGACGGGGTGGGACGAAAAGGGTGGCGAGTGCGCCGCCGGCTCAGTGCTGACGGAAGACGTTCGCGAGGGAGATGTTCTTGGCGACCATCTTCACCTGCAAGTGATGGAGCAGCTGGCTGATCTCCATCGCGGCGTCGTCCTTGGACTCGTCCTCGCAGGCCATCCGCACCTCGGCGGCCCTCACCACGAATCTCTTGCCGATCTGATGGACGACGCCGTCGAGTTCGCGGACGGTGCCCGACCCCTCGGGTCGGGCGTGGGCCTTCTCGGTGAGCACGGCGAACAATGCCTCGACATCCTTCACCCCGACAGGGTACGCGTCCCGGCAGGAGGCCTGGTGCGTCGCCTGCCGGTCGCCACGGAGTCGGCGCCTCCGATCAGGGATGGACACCGAAGCTCTCGGTACGAGGCGCGCTGTGAACGGCCGGTGCAGGTGCTGGCCTGCACAGCTAGCTGTGACGGGTCGTGACGTCATGGTCATCGCGCGAGGAGACGCGGCCGGTCGACCATCGATGGCGGAGCCGCGAGCAACTCGCGACTGTGCACACCTGGCGAGTCGCTCATGCACTTAGTATACTAAGTGCATGTCTATCGCTTCGACGCCGCCCCCTCGCTCTCAACGGGCCCTGTACCGCCTGGTGCAGTCGGACCTGCAACGGCAGATCCTTTCCGGGGATCTCCAAGCTGGCGACTGGCTGCCTTCAGAGGCGGCGCTGTGTCGGGAGTACGGCGTCTCGGCGACTTCAGTGCGACGGGCTCTCCTCGAGCTCAAGCGTCTTCGCCTGGTCGAGCGGTACCAGGGTCGGGGCAGCGTCGTCACGGCCAATGAGTTCCGCGCGGTCAGCCCGATGCTCGGACTCGGGCGCGAGTTGCGCCACCGGGGGTTCGAGGTCAAGCCCGAGGTGCTGTGCAACGACATCGAGGCTGCGGACGCAGAGGTCGCAGCGCCGCTCGGCATAGACGCCGGCGAGGCGGTCCGACATATCCGTCGGCGTTATGTGGCCGACGGCGAAGCGATGGTTCTTCTCGACCACTACCTGGTGGCGCAGCCGAAGGTCGACTACTCCGAGTTCACCGGAGACTCGCTGTACGCGTTTCTCGCCGTACGAAACGCTCTCCCCGCCCATGCTCGGGAGCAAATCACTGCGATCAACCTCTCCAACGGCCTTCCCTCTTTGCTGGACGTCCCGGAGGGGCAGGCCGCCCTGATGAGGGAACGCACGTCCTTCTCGGCCGAGGGCAAACCGGTCGAGTTCACGCGCTACTTCTTTCGCACTGACCGCTACTTCCTGGAGCTGGATCTGGAGATGCAGGAATGACGTCCGAGTTCGACGGCGGCCTGACGGTCGTAGGCGACGCGAGCATCGATCACTTCGTCCAGGTGCCTCACATCGCCCAAAGCGACAACAAGGCGATCGGACAGTATCTCGGCAGCTTCGGCGGTGGCATGAGTGCCAACTTGGCCGCTGCAGCTGCCGCGCACGGCGTATCGTCCCGCCTGGTCACGTCGATCGGCGACAACGAAGAGTCCGCTCAAGCATTGGCAGCGCTGCAGAAGCTGGGCGTCGACGTCGGCAGTGTGCAGCGGGTCGCGGGCCAGCGCACCTGGATGTGTTTCATCCAGCTCGACGACAGCGGCGAGAAGGCCCTCATCGGCGCCGACACAGGGATCAAGCTTCCCGAGGCAGGCCGCATCGGCAAGGGCATCCTGGCGGGTTCTCGGATCGTGGCTCCGCTGGCCGATGATTTGGGCTGGGCACTCGAGATCGCTCAGCAAGCCCGAGCAGTGGGAACCAAGGTGGCGATCGATCTTGAGCCCGATGCATTCGAACCGGGCGCCTCGTTGCTGTGCGATCTCCTCTCGCACTCGGACCTGGTTTTCATGAACACCGACTCGGCAGCCAAGCTCTCTGGCCACACCGGCACGGACGCCCACATAGATGCGGCTCGCGCCTGCCACGAGCGAGGAGTATCCACCGTGGTCGTCGGCCGAGGTCGCAACGGCGCATTCTGCTCCACCCTCCATGAGGGCACGTGGAGAGCCGAGGCTGACGTCACCCCAAGAGTCGTCGACACCACCGGGGCTGGAGACGCGCTGGCCGGAGGGTTCCTCGGCAGCCTGCTGCGCGGTCTCCCCAGCGAGGAGTCGTTGGGTCGCGCCGTCTCGCAGGCGACGGCCAGTACGGAACATCTCGGCTCACGCACGTACTTGGAGAACCTGAACGACATCGAGGCCCTCCTGCAGCAATACCCCATCACGATCGAAAGGATCCCCCATGACTGACCTGCTTTCCCGATTCCGCGGCAGCCTTGGCGCAGCGTGTATCGCAGACGCGCTCGGAGCACCCACGGAAGAGCTCAGCCGACGCCAGGTTCGTGCCGCGTTCGGCGCGTACGTCACCGAATTTCACGCACCCCTCCCCGGAGCGCCGTATGCCCACGGTCGCTCGGCCGCTCAGATCACGGACGACTCCAGCCAGATGCTCATGCTGTCTGATCTTCTCGCCCGCACGGACGGCAAGATCACTGCAGAGAACATCACCAGCATGCTCATCGAATGGTCCGGCGATGAGCGGTACTTCCCGCACTTTGCAGGCCCGACCACCCGAGCGGCGATAGACGCACTCGCCGGTGGAGCGGACCCGTGGGACGTCGGCAGGGCCGGGTCGATCATGACCCAGGGAGCCAGCAATGGTGCCGCGATGCGCATCGTGCCCGTCGGACTGTTCCACCACGGCGACGTCGACGCAGCAGTGGAGACTGCGTTCATCACGTGCGTTCCCAGCCACAACACCAGCCTGGGCGTCTCCGGAGCCGCAGCGATCGCCGCGGCGGTCGCGGTTGCCTGCACGGATGGAGCGACTGTTCAGGACGTGGTGGAGGCGGCGAAGGAGGGGGCCGAGCTCGGTGAGGAACGTGGCCGAAAGGACGGCCGTGACGTCCCCGGACCGAGCATCGCGCGCCGCATCGACCGGGCCATCACTCTGGGGGCCGCCTCGGACAGCGACGACGAGATCATCGCCGACATCGAAGCGGAGATCGGCGTCGGCCTCCCCGCTGCCGAAGCCGTGCCGGCAGCCGTCGGGTTCTTCGCGGCCGCCGGCGGAGACCCCGTCCGGACTGCCCAGCTTGCCGCGAACGCCGGCGGGGACAGCGACACCATCGGGTGCATGGCCGCCGGTATCGCCGGCGCCCACTGCGGATACGAGGCCCTGGACGAGGCCCTGGTCGGCGAGGTCGAGAAGGCGAACGACATCGACATCACGGCAGCTGCTCGCCTTCTGCTGACAGCAGCCGAGCGCTGAGACCGGGTCGCCCCGCGCGTCGGACGGTGCCCGGGGCGACCCCGTCCTCTTCTCGAAGAAAGGTCTCAAGGATGAGTTCCACAATGCAGAGCAACGGCGAGTACGTGAAGGTGGGGACCACCGAGAGGCTCTCTTTCGGAGCCGGTGATCTCGCCACCAACATCGCCTGGGGAGCGATGTCCACCTACATCGTCTTCTTCTACACCGATGTGCTGGGCCTGGCGGCCGCCGCGATCGGAACGATAATGCTGCTTTCACGGTTCCTCGACGGAATCTCCGACGTCGCCATGGGAGCGGTCGTCGACCGCACCCGTTCGAAGCAAGGGAGGGCGCGGCCCTGGCTGCTGTGGCTCGCGATCCCGTTTGCCATCAGCCTGGTCCTGGTCTTCACCGTCCCGGACGTCTCGAACGCATGGCGAATCGCCTACATCGCAGTGTTCTACAACGTCCTGGTTCTCGTGTTCACGGCGATCGTCATCCCCTACGGGACCTTGAACACCCGTATGACCCGTGACTTCCAGCAGCGGTCATCGCTGAACGTCACCCGCATGTTCGCGGCTACGGCCGGAACGCTTCTCGTCACCGTCGCAACGATCCCGCTCGTCAACGCCCTCGGAGGGGATCAGCGAGCGTGGATCCTCTCCTTCGTCGTGTTCGGGGCGATCGCAGCCGGTCTCTTCTTGACCACCTACCGCAACACTCGCGAGCGGATCACGGACCCACTGGCCGCCACTCAGCAGCCCTCCCTCAAGGACAGCCTGAAGGCGGCGCTGAGCAACAGATACTGGGTGATCCTGTTCCTGGTGTTCCTCGTCTTCAGCGTCGCGGAGTCCCTGTACACAGGTGCGTCCGCCTATTACGCGCGATACATCCTCGGCGACACGAACTTCGTCGCCCTGGTGTCCTTCCTGCTGTACATCCCCGCTCTGATCGGCATGCTGATCATGCAGGGGATCTACCGGCGGTTCGGGAAGATCACACCGATGATCATCGGTGCCGCGATCTTCGTCGTCGGCTCCGTCATCATCGCCATCGACCCGTCCAACATCAACCTCGCCATCATCGGCACGCTCGTGCGAGGCGTGGGACGCATCCCCATTTTCGGAGCGATCTGGGGAATGCTCCCGGACACCATCGAGTATGGCGAGTGGAAGACCGGTCGTCGCATCGAAGGGGTTCTCTACAGCGCCGGCAGCATGGGGCAGAAGGCCGGCTACGGTGTGGGGGCAGCCGTGCTCGGCTGGATCATGAGCGCCGCCGGTTACAGCGGCCTGCTCGCCACGCAGCCAGACACCGCGATCACCGCGATCACTGCGATCTTCATCTATGTGCCGGCAGCTCTCTTCGTGCTGCTGATCGTCCTGTTCCTGCTGTACCGACTCGAGCGCATCTATCCCACCGTGGAATCGGACCTGGCCGCCCGGCACCGGGCATCCGAGACCGGAAACGCCCCGGAGTAAGTAGTGGACGGCCGCGTGCGGGCCCACTGGCCAGCTTGCGAGGCGCTCACGGTGCGAGACCACCATCGAACGCACCGCTGAGGAGATGCAGAGCCGCTGGACCACGTTCCGGGCACGATGGGCTGAAACCCCGAACCCTTAGTGGTCTCATTCACTGTGACACCCTCCGGCCAACTCACACTTCACACTTGACACATGAAGGAGAACCCACGATGATGCAATTCGATCCGACCCTCATCGGATGCCGCGGCGGCTGGAAGAAGTACGAGGAGAACCCCGTCTTCGGGGAGCACAACGACTTTCGCTTCGATGTGCACGTCCTCAAGGTGGGCGGACTCTACCGAATGTATTTTTCATGGAGAAAGCATTACAGCATCGCTGTGACCGAGAGCCCTGACGGGGTGCACTGGTCCGAGCCGAAGCTCGTGCTCGAGCCGCGACCGGAGACCGGCTGGGAGGACGACGTCAATCGCCCCGCGGTCGTCCACAAAGACGGGATGTACCACATGTGGTATTCCGGTCAGACCGCGGGCCGGGAGTTCTCGTCCACGGAGTGGACCCAGGTGTACGTCGAAGCGGCCTCGAACGACAAGGGCACCTCGGACATCGGGTACGCCGTGAGCCGTGACGGGTTGACCTGGGAGCGGCGGGACGAGCCCGTTCTGCGACCCACCCAGGAATGGGAGCAGTCATCTCTCATGTGCCCGACTGTTCTGTGGGACGAATCCGAAGGCAGGTACACGATGTGGTACTCCGGCGGAGGATGGTTCGAACCGGACTCCCTCGGCGTCGCCACCAGTAAGGATGGTGTGACCTGGGAGCGCCCCCTGGGGTCCCCGATGTTCACGGCCGAGCCGAAGAACATCTGGGAACGCGAGCGCGTGGCAGGCGCCCATGTCGTCCACCACGAGGAGTGGTACTATCTCTTCTACATCGGATACGAGGACATGTTCAAGGCACGTATCTGCATCGCCCGATCACCCGACGGGTTCTCCTCGTGGGAGCGGCATCCCGAAAACCCGATCCTGTCGGCCGGAGTCCCGGGCGGCTGGGACTCGGAGTCGATCTACAAGCCGTTCGCCATGTACGACGAGGTGGATGATCGGTGGACCATGTGGTTCAACGCCCGCACGGGAACGACCGAGCAGATCGGTGTGGCATACCACGACGGAGCGGACCTCGGCTTCGATTCCTAGGCCGTATCTCTTAGGGGTATACCCAGTGCGACAGAAGTGTCGCAAGAACAACGACGTGAACCCTATTGGCAACCGTGAACTACGGTCCCGTAACTGTCTTGCTGGAGCCCCCTGCGTGGTGCGTACCTTGGGGGTCGGCGGTGTTGAGCTCGCAACTCTCTCTGGCGCTCTGGGTGCGTGGTCCCGCCTCCCCGGCAACCAGAACTACCTCGAGAGCTCAGCGCTCTCGACGGCGTGCCGACGGCGCTTCTCGAGCTGCCAGACGATGATGACGGCCAGAGCTTCGGCTGCCAGGACGATGAGAAGGTAGGGGCCGGCCGAGCCAGCGCCTCGGTCTTGGCTGATACCGCCGCCCTCGGCGAAGAGCGCACCGATCGTCATGGCAAAGACGTTGTTCATGACATGGAAGGCGATTGGCGCTTCGAGCCCTCGACTGATGAGGGCCATGATCGCGGTGCTCGCACCAAGGCCGAGGTAGTTCATGATCATCCACGGATCGGTACTGACGTGCAGCACGGCGAAGAGGGTGCTGGAGCAGATGATGCCCACGACAACTGCAGGACGTGCGGCGCGAACCCAGGACGCATAGGAGGCGGTGAGCACGCCGCGGAAGGCGATTTCTTCAGCGGCGGCCTGAAGCGGTGTGGTCAGGACGATGACTATGAGGAGGGCGATGGTAGTGCCGGAGATGGCGAACAGCGACATCGGTGAGGGATTCACGAGATGGATGGTCACGTTCGTGACGACCATGAGCCCTGAGAAGAGGCCCAGATACGCTGCGAGTCGCCGCCATCGGAAGCTTCGTCCGGTGCTGAACGCGGACCGCCATGGCACCTTCCCAACGCGCGCGAGAAGCAGGAGCGACAGAGGCGCGATCGACATGATGGCGATGTTGCTCGCAAGGTAGGTCAGAGGAGTAAGTGATTCATCACCTGGCTCCTTGAGGGATAGGGCGACCTCGACGATCGTGGCAACGACGACGAATAGCGTCTGCAATAGATTGGCCGCAACGATCACAGCGATGGTGATCACCAGCGGTACCCACCATCGCATGGAGAGGTGCGCGCCGAAGGGGCGCGCCAGGTCAACAGCTGCGCGGGAACTCGCCTCAGCAGGTCGGGAAGATTCAGTCATTCGAGACATCGTGCTCCTCAGGGTCGTGAGCGATTGTGATGGGCACATCGGAGCTTGCAATTCGTCAGATGGCGCCGAACAGGCGGCCGATGGAGCCGCTCAGCGTGGTGATCACTCGATCCTGGCCATGCCTCAGAGGGCTGGCCGAGTCGAGTGCGCGGCTCAGGCACGCCGACGCGGTTGTCGCGGGAGAACGCGATGAGCAGGACGGCCCTAGCTGCATCGCACCCTTGTTGATCTCAGACATCGGAGGAGAGGTCCTGTCCCGCAGGGGCTGTCAGCACTGCATCTGCCGCAGCGTGCAAGACGTCTGTTGCGGTCGAAGCGGTGTGCTCGCCATGGGGAAGTGCGCGCGTGACCGAGACTCCGAGAGCGACGGTGAGGAGGGCGCGGGCGGTCCGCGCATGATCGCCGGCCGGAACGGCTCGCTCGCGGTGCAGGGCGATGAGGCACTGCTCGATGCGACGGCAGAGCTCGCGTTCGATCGCGGAGTACTCCATCCGCGCGTCCTCGGAGGCTTCGGGACTCAGGTACCGCTCGTAGGTGACCTGCCACGCCTGGCGCGGAGGGACGTCGACACCGTTCGGGGACACGACCTGTTCAAGACAAGAGATCAGGCGGTCGCGCGCTGGGACTGAGGTGTCCTCGAGGTAATCCGACGGCAGGACCGTGTCGTACACGACCGTCATCACCTCGTCCACTAGATCCTGCTTGGCAGGGAAGTGGTGCTGCAGCGCTCCGGTGCTCACCCCGGCCCGGGCGGCGATCGCTCGCACGCTCGCAATGGATCCCGCGCGCTCACCGAGCAGCGTCAATGCGGCCCACAGGATCTTCCCGCGCGTGCTGCTTCCCTCTGGTGGGGCACTCGTCATGACGACCTCCAATACAACGTATCGCCAACTGTGCCACAGGCCGCAGCGACATGTAATACGCCGTACTGGGAAATCTGCACTTGAGGTGCTCTCCCGGGATGTGGGTCGCTCAACTCTCCTTCGAGTGGCTTGAACAGAAAGCCACGAGGCGTGCGGTGATGAGGAAGGTCCCTACGATTCCGGCGATGAGGATGAAGGTCGTGGCGGCCGGCCAGAGCGCGAAGGCGTCCAGGGGTGTGGCGGGATTCCTGGCGCCGGCGGTGAGCCCGAAGAAGACGAAGGCTGCGAGCGCTGGCATCACGGCCTGAGGGAGAAGGCGGAGCAGCCTGCGCCACCACCGGTGAGAGCGTCGCTCCCGAGCCCACACGCGTGCTCGCATGATGCCTCGCATTCCCAGCGCTGCGACGAGCAGGGTGGCCACGGCGATGGCGAGGTCGATGATCGTCGACGTGGGTGCACGTACCGAGGGCGTGTGGCCCTCGCTGATGTCGATCAGGCCGGTGCTGATCTCGAAGGGGTGGGAGATCGTGGGCGTGAACGTATTCAGTAGCACGGCGGTCGCGTACCCGTTGGAGGGGACGAGGTCCTGCCTGGCGCTGTATTTCGTCAACTCGCCGTCGTGCCCGATGCGCGCTGGATCCGTCGTGCTGGTGTGCTGCCATCCCATGGCATAGGTCCCGGCGTGGGGCTGCTTCTCGTGCGACTGCTCGACGAGGTCGGTGGAGAGCAGACGCGTTCCGTCGGCAGTGATTCCGCCCGCTTGCTGTACTGCGAGCCACGACCCCATGTCCTCGGCGGTGCTGATGACGCCTCCCGCTCCGCCCACGGAAGCTTTCAGCTCGGGCAGGTGCACTGCGAACCCGTACGCGGACACCGACCCACCGTCGAGACCTTGCCGGTCCGACACTGTCAGCACGGACGTCGTGTGGTCCATGCCCAGTGGAGTGAAGATGTGCCTGTCGAGGTACTTGTCGAAGGGTTCGCCCGAGACCGTCTGCACCAACAGTGCGAGTGTCCGATAGTTCAGATTGCTGTAGAGGTAGCTCGTTCCCGGGGTCGAGGCCGAGCTCAGATCGGCGATCCCCGCGACATCACCGGCGAGGGTGCCCGTGGGCTCGAGCACGAGGGGATTGGGCAGGCCCGAAGTGTGGTCCAGGAGCATCCGCACCGTGATTCTCGAGGGGTCGGCGCCGAGCACGCTGAAGTTCGGCAGGTAGTCGGTGATCGAGGCATCGAGCTCGATCTTCCCTCGGTCGACCTGCTGCAGGACCGAGAACGCGGTGAAGGATTTCGACAACGATCCGATCGACATCGGAGTGTCGGGCTGCACGTCTCCCGCCGCGCCCGTGGTGACGACATCTCCGTCCTCGACCACGACGTACGCCGCCCCGGCGAGACCGTTGCGCTCCGCGTACGACGACACGAAGTGCTCGGCGGCTGCGGCGTCGTAGTCGCGGGCCCCCGGATCCGCCTCGACCCGCGGCGCCGCGAGCATCGAGGTGCCGAGGAGACAGGCGATCACGATCGAAAGCACGAGGATTCGCCGCACGAGGGACAGTTGCCGGTACGGCCCAGCGATCAGATGCATGGAAGCATCCTGTCTGACGCTGGTCGTGCATCTCGAGGGGGAATCCCGTCGAGACGTTTTCGGGGTTCCTCCCCTTGCGCCGCGTGGTCGTGTTGACGGAGGCGCTACAGCTGGTCGCCCAGGGGTGGCCCGATGACGACCAACGGCCCTTCATCAGTGCTGGGCACCTCGAAGCGATCGAAGTACTCCGCAGCCACGGCCGGGTCCAGCGTGAAGTCGTCCCCGTGCTCCTCACGTCGGTGCTCAACTCGAGCCAGGCATGTTCGGCGATCGGTCGCCAGGTAGATGGTCTCCGGAACCACGCCGAGTCGTTGAAGCTGGGGACTGTTGCGCGATCAGGTGTCAGCTGGGGTCAGGCTGACGGTCTGGTTCCTGGTGGTCTCGTACTCGATGGGGGTCAATCGGCCGAGGCGTGTCTGTCGCCGGCGTCGGTGATAGGTCCGCTCGATCCACGTGATGATCGCGATCCTCAGCTCCTCTCGAGTCCGCCAACGTCTGCGGTCCAGACGTTCCTCTGGGGCAGGGCGAAGAACGATTCCAAGCCGCGATGTCGCTCGCAGCACCGACCTGCCCCATCGAGCCGATGAGGTGATGACGGTTCAAGGCATCGTGGAAAAGCTCTGATTGATGCGCACGAGGTTGCCGGCCGGATCACGGAAGGCGCAGTCCCTGACGCCGTAGTCCTGGTCGGTGGGTTCCTGGACGACCTCGGCACCGGCTGCCTGCATCTGGTCGAAGAGGGCGTCGACGTCATCCGTGGCGAGGGTGATGATGGCGTAGCTTCCCTTCGCCATGAGGCTCAGAACGGCTCGTAGTTCTTCTTCGCTCACCCCAGGGTCGAGTACGGGCGGGTGCAGGGCGATGGAGGTCTCGGGTTGCCCCGGGGGGCCTACGCGCAGCCACCTCATGTCGTCGTAGGCGTCGTCCTGGCGGACCTCGAAGCCGAGGCCGTCTCGGTAGAACGCCAACGCGGCATCGGCATCGGTATGTGGCAGGAAGCAATCCTGAATCATGATCTGCATGCTCGAAGGGTAGCCCTGCCCGACCTGAAGTCGCTTATCGATTCCTGACCGGTCTGCTCGCGATTTTCGCGACGCACGGTCGAAGACCCGGCGCTCTCGCGCTATCGCGATACTCGCTCGGTGGCATGCCGACCAACTCGTTGAAACGTGTGCTGAACGTCGGCACCGAGGAGAAGCCGACCAGGTGAGCAGCTTCGGTGACACGTAGATCGCCGCGTCGCAGCAGTGTCATCGCACGCTCGATACGTCGCGTCATCAGGTAGGAGTACGGCGGCTCGCCATACACACGAGAGAACTCACGGCTGAGGTGCCCGGCGGACATGTGCACCTGCCGAGCCAGAGCCCCCACGTCCAGGGGCTCGGCGTAGTAGCGGTCGATCCGGTCCCGTACACGCCGCATCCGCGTCAGAGCGGAGAGGTCCTGCTCGCGCTGAGGCTGCACCCCGCGATTGTCCCATCCCGGGCACGACATGGAGCACGAGAAGGATTGAGGTGCGGTGCGACCTGCGAAGGGCCCGAACGGTCCGTAAGGATCCCTGGCGGAACCCGAGTCCCACGTTCGTCGGTCACCCCTTGACGGAGCCGGCTGTCATGCCCCGCACCAGGAAGCGCTGCAGGGCGAAGAAGACGATCATCGGGATCACCATCGAGATGAAGGCGCCGGCGGTGAGGAGCTCGGCGCCCTGCCCCTGGGTGCCCAGCATCTGCTGCAGGTTCACGATGATCGTCTTGTTCTCGCCGCCGCCCAGGAACAGCTTGGCGATGAGCAGGTCGTTCCACACCCACAGGAACTGCAGGGTGGCGAAGGCTGCGATCGCCGGGGAGGACATCGGCGCGACCAGACGCCAGAACGTCTGGAAGTGCGAGGCGCCGTCGATCTTCGCGCTCTCGACGATTGAGCCCGGCAGGGTGGTCATGTAGTTGCGCAGGATGTACACCGCCAACGGCATGCCGAAGCCGGTGTGCAGCATCCACACCGCCACGAACTGCCCGTTGATCCCGAGTCCGCGCGGGCCCAGCAGATCCAGCATCGGCTGGAAGGACACCTGGATCGGGACCACCATCAGCGCGACGATGAGGATGAACAGCACGTCCTTGCCGGGGAAGCTGATGAACGTGAATGCGTAGGCGGCGAAGGCCGCGAACATGATCGGCAGCACCGTCGCCGGGACCGCTACCACGACCGAGTTGATCAGCGAGCCGGTCACGGTGGGATCCGTGAGCACCTGGGCGTAGTTCTCCAGGGTCCAGCCGCCCTTCCACAGGCCGGTCCACCAGCCGGTGCCGGCCGCCGCTTCCCGGGAGCGGAAGCTCGTCACCAGCAGACCGATCGTGGGGATCGTCCACAGGATCACGAGGATCGGCATGATGATCATCGCGACGGGGGAGCGCTTGCGCCCGTCCTTCATGGTCCCTCTCGCCGCCCCGTTCATCGGTTCGCCTCCTGCTGTCTGAAGCTCCTGACCTGGTAGACGAGGATCGGCAGGACGAGGATCAGGAGCACGACCACGATGGCCGAGGCCTGCCCGGCCTGCTGATCGGTGAACAGCTTCCGGAAGAAGAGGTTCGCGATCACGTCGGAGTCGTACAGACCGTTGGTCGTGACGTAGATGAGGTCGAAGACCTTCAGCACCAGGATCAGCACCGTGATCAGCACGGCGATGAGCGTGGGCCTGACCTGGGGGAACACGATCTGCCAGAAGATTCGGATCTCGCTGGCGCCGTCCACGCGACCCGCCTCGACCGTGTCCTCGGGGACCCCCTTGATCGCCGAGCTGATCAGCACCATCGCGAAGCCGGTCTGCAGCCATATCAGGATCACCATGAGCGCCAGCGAGTTCAGCCGGGCGGTGTCGATCTGATACCAGGGCTGGGGCTCGCCGCCGACGGCGGTCACGATCGCGTTCAGCAGGCCCGTCTGGGCCTCACCAGGGGAGTTGTAGGCGTACACCAGTCCCCAGATCGTCGCGGCGCCGACGAAGCTGATCGCCATCGGCAGGAAGATCATCGACTTCCCGACGTTCTCCCCGGCGGGGGAGAGCTTGTCTGCCAGCACCGCGACGGCGAGGCCGAAGGCGACCGTGAGCACGGGGACGATGAGGATCCACAGGAAGTTGTTCAGCAGGGTGGACCAGAAGTGGGCGCTGGAGAAGATGGCCCGGTAGTTCTCCAGTCCCACCCAGCCGGTGGAATCGTCGTTCGCGAAGGAGTACACGATCGTCTGCACCGTCGGGTACAGCAGGAAGATGCCGATCAGACTGAACCCCGGCAGCAGGAACGCGTAGGGGATGAGGCCGGCGGCGAACCTCGCGGGGAAGCCCTCGATGCAGATGTTCAGGAAATAGAAGAACACCAGGGAGCCGAGGATCCCGACGACCAGGCCCAGGATCCCGATGAGGATCCCGGAGCTCGCGAACCACTGCGGGTAGTAGGCGAAGGCGAGGAACGCGTTGCAGACGAACCAGGCCGTGATCGCCATGCCGAGTGCCCCGACGATCACGCGCACGGGGCGGGCCGTGCGACGCGGCTGCTCGTCCGTCCCCGTGGGGGCGGGACCGTCCGGTTCCTGCCGCGTGCGGGTCGCGGTGGTCATTGCGGCCACCCGTTCTCGATCTCGTCGCAGACCTCCTGGGAGGTCTTCGAGCCCTGCAGCCACTGGACCATGCCGGTCCAGAAGGAGCCGCCGCCGACCGCCGTCGGCATCAGGTCCGAGCCGTCGTACCGGAACGCCGCCGCCTCCGAGGCGATCGCGGCGATCTGCCGGGTGATCTCGGAGGAGTACAGCGACTGGTCGAAGGTGCGGTGGGGGCTCAGCCAGCCGCCGGCTTGCGCCCACTCCTTCCCGAACACGTCCGAGGTCAGGAACTCCATGACCTTCACGGTGTCGTCGTTGAGGGCGAACAGCGTGGCGAGGTCTCCGCCGCCCAGGATCGGCTGGCCGTCGAAGCCGCCCTCCCAGGTGGGCATCGCGTAGACGCCGACCTCCTCGTCCATGTTCGCCTGGACGTCCTCGGGGAAGAATCCGGTGACGAAGTTCCCCTGGCGCACGAGCATCGCCGTCGGCGGGTCGTCGAACAGGGGCAACGGGGCCTCGGAGAAGGGGGTGTTGATGATGGCGTCGGTGCCTCCCAGCACGTTGCCCTCGCCCTTGAGCAGGTCACCGACGAGGTCGAAGACGTCCACCACCTCCTTCGCGTTGAAGGGGATACGGTGCTGGACCCAGTCGTCGTAGACCACAGGGCCGTGGACGCGGAGCATGAACTCCTCGATCCAGTCGGTGCCCACCCAGCCGGTCGACTGGTCGGCACCCCAGCCGTCGGACCACGGCGCGATACCGGAGGCCTTGATCTCGTCGGTGATCTGGTAGAGCTCCTGCATCGTGGCGGGCTTGTCCGCGTAGCCGCCCTCCTCGTACGCCTGCTTCGGGTACCAGATCAGCGACTTGCAGGCCATGCGCATCGGAGCGCCGTAGACGCGCCCCTGCAGTCGGGCCGAGTCCAGGAACCCGGGGATCAGGGTCGAGTTCAGCCGGTCGTAGTCCAGGTACACGTCGATCGGGGTGATCATGCCCTTCTCCGCGAGGTCGAACATGCCACCGGGCTGCGGGAACAGTGCGATGTCGGGCGGATCGCCCGCCCCGGCACGCTGCTGGATGGTGTTGGTGAAGTCCGAGTCCGGCGTGTAGTTGATGGTGATCCCGGAGTCGGACTGGAAGGTCTCGAGCGCGGCGAGGAAGCCGTCCCGCTCCTGGCCGCCGAACTGACCGAGGACGGACACCGTCCCGGAGCCGGGGGTGTCGCCCGGGGTGTACCGCTCGACGGGCCCGCCGCCGTCCGTGCCCCCTGGATCCGGGTTCTGCAGGCATCCGGTCATCCCGAGAGCCGCGGTGGCCGCGGCCCCGGACATGACCGCCCGCCGACTGAGACGTCGATCCATGATCACTCCTTCGTGAGTCAACAACGAGCTCCTGGTCACACTCTAGGCGGACGGTTTCCCGACCCGAGGTGCGAGGCCCTCTCGGGACCGACTCGATGCCTCCCCGTGACCTGCGGTGGCCGGAGGGGACGGGATGTGACCGGAGGCGTCCGCCTACTCGCAGGATACGCGCACCTTGTCGGATTTGTCCGCTCCTGCGGGCGGGGAGGTGACGACCGCCCGCGGGAACCGCGTCACTCGGCATGCGACAGGGGCACGGACCAGGCGATGGTCCGTGCCCCTGAGGCGTGGTGGATCCGGCCCTCACGGGGCCGGTGGTCTCACTTCTTCGTCGTCGTGGTCTTCTTCCGCGTGGTGGTGCGCTTGGCGGGAGCCTTCTTCGTCGCCGGAACCTTCGCCCGCTTGTCCGCGAGCTTCTCGATGGCGACCTGCTCGGTGATCTCCTCGACCGACTCCGTCGCCCGGAGGGAGACGTTCGTGGCCCCGTCGGTGATGTACGGGCCGAAGCGGCCGTCCTTGATCACGATCGGCTTCTCGCTGGTCGGGTCGGTGCCGAGCTCCTTCAGCGGAGGCTTGGCGGCGGCGCGGCCGCGCGTCTTGGGCTGCGCGTAGAGCTTCTCGGCCTCCTCCATGGTGACGGTGAACAGCTGCTCCTCGGACTCCAGAGAGCGGGAGTCCGTCCCCTTCTTGAGGTAGGGGCCGTAGCGACCGTTCTGTGCTGTGACCTGCGTGCCGTCCTCTGTCGTGCCCACCACGCGCGGTAGGCTGAGAAGCTTCAGGGCATCCTCGAGGGTGACGGTGGCCAGATCCATCGACTTCAGCAGGGAGCCGGTGCGGGGCTTGGGCTTCTTCGACCGTGCCGAGGGCTTCTGCGTCGTGTCCCCGTCGTCGTCCGGCAGCACCTCGGTGACGTAGGGACCGAAGCGGCCGTCCTTGGCGACGATCTCGTGACCGGTCCCGGGGTCGGTGCCCAGCACTCGCCCGTCGTCCTTCGCCCGCTCCAGCATCTCCTTCGCCGTGGCGACGGTCAGCTCGTCGGGGGCGACGTCGTCGGGGACGGAGGAGCGCTGCGGGGCGGCATCCTCGATCAGCTCCCCGTTCTCGTCACGCGCCGCCCTTTCGACATAGGCGCCGTAGCGGCCCACGCGCAGCGTGATGCCCTCCCCGATCTCGATGCTGTTGATCGCGCGGGCGTCGATGTCGCCCAGGTCGTCGACCATGCGCTTGAGGCCGATGGGACCGTTCTCGCCGTCCCCGCGGTAGAACTCCTCGAGATACTGCTTGCGACCCAGCTCGCCCTGGGCCATGCGGTCCAGCTGCTGCTCCATCTGGGCGGTGAAGTCGTAGTCGATGAACGCCCCGAAGTGCTCCTCCAGCAGCCGCACCACGGCGAAGGCGGTCCAGCTGGGCACCAACGCGCTGCCGCGGCGCAGCACGTAGCCGCGGTCCTGCACGGTCGCGACGGTGGAGGCGTAGGTCGAGGGACGGCCGATGCCACGCTCCTCCAGCGCCCGCACCAGCGAGGCCTCGGTGAAGCGCGGCGGCGGCGTCGTGGAGTGGCCGTCCGGCGTCAGCTCGCGGGTGTCGAGCGCCTGACCCTCCTCCATCTGCGGCAGACGCTTGTCGCCGCTGCCCTCGGCGTCCTCGTTGCCGTACCGGGTGGCATCGCGGCCCTCCTCGTAGGCGGCGAGGAAGCCGCGGAAGGTGATCACGGTGCCGGCGGCGCGGAAGGTCGCGGTCCGCCCGGACTGCTCCAGGGAGAGCTCGACGGTGGAGGTGGTGCCCTTGGCATCGGCCATCTGCGAGGCGACGGTGCGCTTCCAGATCAGCTCGTACAGGCGGAACTCGTCGCCCGAGAGCTGGCCGGCCACGTCGGCGGGGGTGCGGAAGCGGTCCCCGGCCGGGCGGATCGCCTCGTGCGCCTCCTGCGCGCTCTGGGACTTGGTCTGGTAGTAGCGCGGCTTGTCCGGCACGTACTGGGAGCCGTAGAGCTCGGCAGCCTGACCGCGGGAGGCCTTGATCGCTTCCCCGGAGAGCGTGACCGAATCGGTACGCATGTAGGTGATGTAGCCGTTCTCGTACAGGGACTGCGCGACGCGCATCGCCTGTCGCGCCCCGAGGCGGAGCTTGCGCGAGGCCTCCTGCTGCAGCGAGGAGGTGGTGAACGGCGCGGCCGGCCGACGGGTGTATGGCTTCGACTCCAGAGCCGTGACCGTGGCCGGGGCAGCGGTGAGGGCCTCGACGAGAGTCTTCGTGGACTCCTCGGTCAGCACGGTGGCGGCCTGCGCCTTCGGCTTCAGGGTGCCGTTGTCGGCGAAGTCGCTGCCGGTGGCGACGCGGGCACCGTCGACGGTGGCGATCTTGGCGGTGAACTGCCCGGACTCCGCGGCGAAGGTGCCGGTCACATCCCAGTAGTCGGCGGCGACGAAGGCCATCCGCTCGCGCTCGCGCTCGACGACGAGGCGGGTCGCGACCGACTGCACGCGCCCGGCCGACAGGGACGGCTTGATCTTGCGCCACAGCACCGGGGACAGCTCGAAGCCGACCAGGCGATCCAGGATGCGCCGGGTCTCCTGCGCATCGACCAGGTGGGAGTCGATCTCGCGGGTGTTCTCCAGTGCGCCGCGGATCGCATCCTGCGTGATCTCGTGGAACACCATGCGCTTGACCGGCAGGGACTTCTTGGGCTTGAGGGTCTCCAGCAGATGCCAGGCGATGGCCTCTCCCTCGCGGTCCTCATCCGTGGCGAGGTAGAGGGTGTCGGCGTCCTTGAGGGCCTTCTTCAGGTCCGCGACGGTCTTCTTCTTGTCGGGGCTGACGATGTAGTACGGGTCGAAGCCGTCCTCCACGTCGACGCCGAACCGCCCGTAGGGGCCCTTCTTCATCTCGGCAGGCAGATCACGCGGCACCGGGATGTCTCGGATGTGTCCCACCGATGCCTGCACGATGAAGTCGTCGCCCAGGTACCGGCCGATGGTGCGGGCCTTCGCAGGGGACTCGACGATCACCAGATGCCGTCCGCCAGTCACGTTGATATGTCCTTCCTCGCCGCGTCGCGTCGCGGCCCGTCCGCCGTAGCTGAATGCCGTGGTCCGGGGTCCGCCGGACGCTCCCGAGCGCTCGGCGATTGCTCACGGTACACGGTCACCGGAGCGACTCCTGTGTGAGATCGGCGTGCGCAGCAGGAGCACCAGCGCCATCCACGCCGTCGTGCCGCCGCCGATCAGCGACGCCGTGGCGAGGAAGGATCCCAGCTGCTGGTCGACGTCCTCGAGGTCCAGCGGTCGTTGCAGGGTGCCGAGCTCGAAGGCGCCGTAGGCCAGACCCGCGAACCCTGCCAGTACCAGTACCGCGGCGATCACCGCATCGGGACGTGACATGCGCAGACGCTGCGGAGCGCCGGCGTCGGCGGTGCCCGGGCCCTCGCGGCGCCGCCGGCCGTGCCCGGGGGCGGGTGCGGCGCGGGTGAGGCGATGGCGGGTGTGGAGGCCGTCGAGGAACAGGACCAGGAAGGTCCAGGCGGCGACGATCACGATCGCGCCGACGACGTCGCTGGGACGGTGCCAGCCCAGCACCAGCGTCCCGATGCCGGCCGCGGCGGTCCACACCGCACCCAGCGGGGCCAGGACCACGCGCGCCCGGCCCGAGGCGAGCACGACGGCGACCGTCGCCGCCGCGGCGAGGGTGGTGTGCCCGGAGGGGAAGGAGTTCGGGGTGATGTCGATGCCGGGCCCCAGCGCTTCGCGGGAGACCACCAGGTGCTTGACGATCTGGGTGGTGACGTTCGCGCCGATGGTCAGCAGCGCCAGCGGGAGCAGCAGCGCGAGGCGCCGGCGCAGCAGCACCAGCACGACGGAGGCCGCGAGCAGGCCGGCCATCACCGGGGTGCTCACCGTGCCCACGGCGGTCGCCGCGTACCGGGCCAGGGTCCCCTCCTCGTCCTGGGCGCCCGAGAGGATCAGCTGGTCCAGGCGCTGTCCGCTCGCAGTGCCCACCGCGGTGCGGGCCAGCAGCACGATCAGGGTGGCACTGACGGCCGCGGCCAGCAGTGCGAGCAGCGGACGGGCGGTGGCGCCGCGAGGTCGCGGTGACGGCGACGCGGCCCGGGTGCGGGAGGGATCGCTCACAGGCTCACCATCCCGGTGACCACGAGATCCCGCACGAGCGGCAGCACCCGTTCGCGGGCCTGGTCCGGGTCGTCGTCGGTCAGGGCGCACACCGCGGCGAGCACCTGGCCGAGGGTGAGGGTGCCGTCGAGGGCGCCGACGGTCGCGGCCAGGACCTGATCGGCGCGGACCACCCGGGCGAGACCAGCACCCTGGGCCAGCTCGATCAGCATCGGATCCCAGGCACCGGGCGTGAGATGACGGCGCTCGAGCACGTCCGCGGCGCGCACGAGCCGGCGCGCCTCGAGCGACTCGTCGTCGAGGTCCGCGAGGACGTCGAGTGCGGTCAGGCCGTCGGCGAGGTGGGTGGCCAGCGACCCCGTGCCGGTGCCGGTGGCCACCTCGGTGCGCAGCACACCGCGCCGGAAGGAGGTATCGGTGCCGGGCGCGGCCGGGGAAGCGTGCGGGGCCCGGCCGGGGCGACGCAGCAGGAGGTAGCCGAAGCCGATGCCGTCGACGTCGCGAGCGGCGAAATCCTCGAGCCAGGAGCCCAGCAGCGTGGCCCACCGGGGGTCGCGGTCGGTGATGCCGGCGTCGCGGGCCCACGTCTCCGCGTACTGCGCGGGGTCCTCCTGCTCGCGCTGGATCACCCAGGTGTCGACCCCGTCGGCCGCGGCGGTCTCCGACCAGGCACGGGGGTGGGCGTCCCAGGCGGCCCCGTCGGTGATCTCCCAGTTGCCGAGCAGGACGGCGCGGCCGTCTGCGGCGAGGTGCCCGGGCAGGGCGGTCAACAGCTCTGCCAGCAGGGTGTCGCCGGCGCGGCCGCCGTCGCGGTAGGTCCACACCGTGGGGTCGTGATCGGCGGAACGGACCGAGTTCCCGCGAGGGGTGATGACGAAGGGCGGGTTGGAGACGATCAGGTCGAAGGTCTCGCCGGCGACCGGCTCCAGCAGGGAGCCCTGGCGCAGCTCGAGGTCGATCCCGTTGAGCGCGGCGTTGAAGGCGGCGAAGGCAAGTGCCCGTGCGGACAGATCCGTGGCGACCACCCGCTCGGCGTGGCGGGTGGCGTGCATCGCCTGGATCCCACCGCCGCAGCCGAGGTCCAGCACCGACCCCACCGGCTGGCGCGGCGTGATCCGTGCCAGGGTCAGCGAGGCGCCGCCCACGCCCAGGACGTGCTCGGGCCCCAGTTCTCGGCCGGTCGCCAGTTCCGAGAGGTCCGAGGCGATCCACCAGGTGATCTCGCCCGCATCGTCGCTCGCGGAGTAGGGGGACAGGTCGATCAGGGCGCGCAGCGGGGTGTCGGGGTCGTCGTCGGTGTGGTCCTCGCCCCCGGACGGCCCTGGAGCGGAGGCGGGGCCGAGCAGCCCCAGCTGCAGGGCGCCCTCGACACCGAGCGTGGGCAGAGCTCGCTGCACCAGTGAGCGCGGCACCAGGACGCCCAGGGTGAACAGTCGCAGCAGCACCGCGGCGGGCTCGCGCAGAGGAGCCAGCACGCGGCGGGCCGGGACCGCGTTCTCCCGGGCCAGTGCCGAGGCGGCGACGGGGCCCAGCAGGGCCTCGGTGGCCTCGCTCGTGTACGGAGCGGCGAGCAGATCGGCACGCAGGGCGGCGATCTGCGACGGCAGCGTCCTCGGGGGAGCCGATGGTGCGTCGGGTGGCATGGCTACGATTGTGCCCCAGCCACCTGGCGCGGACCGGGAGACCGGGTGTGCACCATGGAGAGGGATCGAGGAGCGGATGCGGGCAGGCAGAGCGGCCGACCTCCTGGCCGACCTTTCGCAGCCGCTGATCCGCAGGACGTGCCTCACCCATGTCGAGGAGCGCCCTGCGCGGGCCGGCCGCCGAGGCAGCTTCCCCGACTGGGTGGACCCGCGCCTGCTCGAGCATCTGGGGGAGCGGGGGATCACCGCGCCGTGGACCCATCAGGAGCAGGCGGCGCAGCTGGCGCACGAGGGGACGAACGTGGTCCTCGCCACCGCGACCGCCTCCGGCAAGTCGCTGGCCTACCTCCTGCCGGTGCTCACCGCCGTCGGTGCCCGGGAGCTCGACCCCGCGGCGCGTCGTGCCACCGCCCTGTACCTCTCCCCGACCAAGGCGCTGGCCGCTGACCAGCTGACCAACATCACTGCGATGTCCGACGGGGCGGGGATCCGCGACGCCCGGATCGCGGTCTACGACGGCGACACCCCGAGCGAGCAGCGGCGCTGGGTGCGGCGTCACGGCACGGTGGTGCTGACCAACCCCGACATGCTGCACTTCGGGATCCTCCCCGGGCACGAGCAGTGGGCGAGCTTCTTCCGGGCGCTGCGCTACGTGGTCATCGACGAGTGCCACAGCTACCGGGGCGTGTTCGGCGGTCACGTGTCGATGGTGATGCGGCGACTGCGACGGATCGCGGCGCACTATCGCGCCGAACCCACGTTCATCCTGGCTTCCGCCACGACCGCGAATCCCGAGCTGTCGGCGAGCCGACTGATCGGTCAGGACGTCACCCCGGTCACCGAGGACGCCTCGCCCCGCGCCGGGCTGACGGTGGGCCTGTGGGAGCCGGGCACCCGTACCCGGGTCGACGGTCGAGGCCCGGGCGGCGCGCCGGAGACCCCTTCCGGTCCGGCCGCGACTGCGACGGCGGATCCCGACAGGGCCGGGGACGATGCCGTGGGGGTCGGCGCCGTCGACCCCGGAGAGGCCGGGGGAGAGGGCGGAAGCATCGGCGGCCCGGGGAGCCGTCCCGATGCCGAGGAACCGCTGCGCCGCTCGGCCACCAGCGAGGCCTCGGCCCTTCTCGCCGACCTCGTCGAGCAGGAGGTCCAGACCCTCGTCTTCGCCCGTTCCCGGCGCGGGGCGGAGCTCGTCTCGAGCGGGGCACGGCGCCTGCTCGAGCAGAAGTCCGAGCGCTCCCACTCCCCGCAGCTCGCCGATCGGGCGCAGCGGGTGGCCGCCTATCGCGGCGGCTACCTGGCCCGGGAGCGCCGGGAGCTCGAGGACGCACTGCGCTCCGGGGAGCTCAAGGCGCTGGCCTCGACGAATGCGCTCGAGCTGGGCATCGACATCGCCGGACTGGACGCCGTGGTGATCGCCGGCTGGCCCGGCACCCGCGCCTCCCTGTGGCAGCAGTTCGGCCGTGCCGGGCGCCGCCAGGAGCGCGGCGGCGACGCGCTGGCGCTGTTCGTCGCGCGGGAGGATCCGCTGGACACCTATGTCGTCCACCATCCCGAGACCGTGTTCGGCGCGGAGGTCGAGGCGGCGGTCTTCGACCCCTCGAATCCCTACGTGATGACGCCCCACCTGTGCGCCGCGGCCTCCGAGCTCGCGATCCGCGACGGCGAGGAGGAGATCTTCGGACCCACCGCGCGGGAGCTGCTGTCCACCCTGGCCGCCCGGGGCGTGCTGCGTGCGAGACCGACCGGCTGGTACTGGACCTTGACCGAGTCCGCGCACGAGCTGACCGACCTGCGCGGCAGCGGCGGTGAACCGGTGCGGATCGTCGAGGAGTCCAGCGGCACCCTGCTCGGCACCGTCGACGCCGCCAGCGCCCACACCCAGGTCCACGACGGCGCCGTCTACCTCCATCAGCGCACGAGCTACGTCGTCCGCCACCTCGACGTCGAGCGCGCGGTCGCCTTCGTCCGCCGCGAGGACCCGCTGCACTCCACCCACCCGCAGTCCTCCTCGACCATCCGCATCCGCCAGACGGACCGCGAGATCGCCTGGTCGGGCGGCGTGCAGCTGTGCTTCGGCACCGTCGACGTCACCGACCAGGTCACCGGTTACCAGGTGCGTGACGTGTTCACGCAGACGGTGCTCGCCCAGCACCCGCTCGACCTGCCTCCGCGCACCCTGACCACGAAGGCCGTCTGGTGGGTGATCCCCCGAACACGGACCGACGGTGCGGAGATCCCCGGCGAGGAGCTGCCCGGCGCCCTGCACGCGGCCGAGCATGCGGCGATCTCGATGCTGCCGCTGCTGGCGACCTGCGACCGCTGGGACATCGGCGGGGTCTCGGCCGCCCAGCACGAGGACACCGGCGAGCCGACGATCTTCGTCTACGACGGCGCCCCGGGCGGTGCCGGATTCGCCGAGCGCGGGGCGGACGACGCCGAGGCGTGGGTGCGGGCGACCGCCGACATGATCGCCGAGTGCGGGTGCGAGGCGGGCTGCCCCGCCTGCGTCGTCTCGCCCAAGTGCGGCAACGGCAACGAGCCGCTGTCCAAGCCGGAGGCCCAGAAGCTGCTGCAGCTGCTGCACCCCTGAGCTCATGGGAGTTCCTCGGGCCCGGGGCCGGCCCGGGCCCTGGCACCCGCCGGCGGCAGCGGCGAGGCATCGACCTCGACCCGCACCAGCACGTCCCAGTCGCGACGCTCGCAGCTGGTCAACCGGGCACCGTTGCGGGAAGCGACTTCGGCCGCCACCGTGCAGGGCTGCGTGCTCGCCGCGGCGAGGGCGTCGGCCCCGGCGAGGGCGGCGAGGTCCGCGGCAGTGGCCGCCTGCGAGGTCGCCAGCACCCCTGTGCCCAGCAGCGACAGGCCCGCCACGGCCGCGGTCGCGGCCCCGGTCCAGGCCAGTACTCCAGCGGCCCCGGTGCTCACGGTCCACCGCCGGCGATCAGATGCGGTTCCCGTCGCGCCTCGGCGTCGGCCGACAGCTCCCAGTGCGCCCCCGCCAGCGGACCGGTGGGGGCTTCCAGGGATCGGGTGACGTCCACCCGCACCCAGACCCCGGTGCCCGAGACCTGCACGTGAGTGCCCTCGCCGCCTATCCGCTGGGCGATGGCGATCGCGGCAGAGGCGTCCTCGCCCCGAGCCAGCTCGCGGGCGGCGCCGCGGGCCGCGCTCTCGAGCCGGACCTGGGTGCCCAGACCGACGCCGGCGAGCAGGATCACGAGCACCATCACGACCACCACGGGCAGGACGATCGCCGTCTCCGCCGTGGCGGACCCCCGGTCGTCCCACCAGGGGGACGACCGGGCGGACCGCGTCATCACGAGCCCATCGACAGGGCCGAGGTGATGATGCCGAGCAGGAGCTCTCGCACCTCGCCGGACGCCAGCAGGGCGACCAGGACGGCGGCGAAACCACAGGCGGCGAGCACCGTGATGGCGTACTCGGCGGTGGATGCCCCGGTCTCGTCCCGCATCACGCGGTCGAGGCCGCGGTGCAGCCGGTTCTTCGTGACGGACATGGAGTCCTCCTTCGTGTCGTGAGCGGCGCAGGCCGCCCGGTGCAGGAGCGGCGATCTGCCGCCCCGGTGGGGACGGCGCTCGCCGTCCTGATGTGGCGGCCGGAGCCGCCGCGCGCCGACCAAGGGGGGCGGTCGGCACTCCCGGAGACCCGGGCCCGCCGGCAGGCGGGGCGCGGGCCGTTCCGCCCGAGGCGGACCGGGAGTTCCGGCTCGACCTCGGGGCAGTGGACCGCAGGGGCATCGCCGGCATATTGCGGCCGGTCGCGGGGGCGAGCCCGGACAGCACGGTGGTCATGTCATCGCCGCCCCGCCCGAGGTGAGTGCGAAGGTGCCGCCGAGCAGGGAGATCACGGTCGGGATGATCCCGAGCACCACGAAGGCGGGCAGCAGCGTGATCCCGGTGGGGAGCACCAGGCGCACGGCGAGCTGGGCCGCCCGCGCCTCGGCGTCACGAGCCCGCCCCCGTCGCCCGTCCCGAGCCGCGGAGCGCAGCACCCGGGCCAGATCCGCCCCGGCCGATTCCGCGAGGACCGCGGACTGCCCGAGCGGGGCGAACTGGGGTGGAAGGTCCCCAGCGGCGAGCGCTGCGGGCAATCCGGCCTCGAGCGCGGTGGCCAGCCGCCCCAGCACCAGGGCATCCGGTCCCGCGGGCAGGGCCTGTGCGACTGCGGAGACGGAGCGGGCCAGGGGCAGACCGGACTCGAGAGCCCCGGCGATCAGCTCCAGCACCACCGAGGGGTCGACGTGGCTGCCCGCGGGCGGGTCCGCCTGGTGGATCAGGCGCCGCATCCACCACCAACCTGCCGCGGTCAGCACGAGACCGAGGACTCCCAGCAGGTTCCCGCCCGGCGAGGTGAGCAGCAGACGCAGCGGGTCCCCGCCCAGCAGCATCCCCAGCCCGAGCCCGGCCAGCGGCAGCACCAACAGGATCCGGGCGGTCGAGCGGGGACCCGCGAAGGCGGTGCGCCGGGCCAGGGAGGCGTCGTGGAGATCGCGCAGGGCATCGGCGAGTCCCTGCAGCATTCCGGCCGTGGGCGCTCCGGTGCGTTCGCACACGGTGAGTGCGGCGCCGAGAGAGCTGATCGTCTCTGAGCCGCGCAGGGGTCCCGGGGCCGCGCGCCGCGGATCCGCCCCGGCGGCCGCGGCCCGCGCCAGCTCGCTGAGCTCGCCCCCGGGCAGCGAGCGGGCGACCGCGTCCCAGGCCCGGCGGATCGAGGCCCCTGAACTGATCACGGTGGCCAGCTGCTCCACCATCCGAGCCACCTCGAGGGTGGTCGCGGCCGAGCGCTTGGTGCGCGGGCCCGCACGGTGGGCGACCTCAGGGAGCGCTGGCGGCGCCACCACCCACGCCAGGCACAGCGCGGCCAGGAGCGCCATGAGGATCATGCCGCTCGCCTCCCCGCCGCGGGCGCCGCCGTCGTCGCCGGGAGGGGCGCGGAACGGGAGCCGCGCTCCAGCCGCTCGGCGAGGGCGGCGGCGGCCGGACCGTCGCGCAGACCGTCCTCATCGACCCGCAGCGCCGTGGTCGCGCGCAGCATCCCGTCACGATCACGGTGGAGCAGCGCGATCTCCTCGAGCGCCCGCACGCCGTCGCGTCGACCGAGGTGCACCACGACCTCCAGCGCGCTGGCGACCTGTGCCGCGAGCGCGCCGCGATCGAGACCGCCGAGGGCGCCGAGAGCCTCCAGCCGGGCCGGCACATCGGCCGCGGTGTTGGCGTGGACGGTGCCGCAGCCGCCCTCGTGGCCGGTGTTCAGCGCCTGCAGCAGCTCACGGATCTCCGCGCCGCGGCACTCGCCGAGCACGATCCGGTCCGGTCGCATCCGCAGGCTCTGCCGCACCAGGGTGGTGAGGTCCACGGCGCCGGCGCCCTCGCTGTTGGCGTGACGGGACTGCAGGTGCACCACGTGCGGGTGGTCCACGGCGAGCTCGAGGACGTCCTCGACCACCACGATCCGCTCGGTGGGCGGGGCCTCACGCAGCAGCGCCGCGAGCAGGGTCGACTTGCCGGTCCCGGTGCCGCCGGTGACCAGGAACGGCACCCGGGCGCCGACCAGGGCCAGCAGCACCGTGCGGGCCTGCTGCCCGAGGGCGCCCAGCTCGCCGAGGGCCTCCAGGTCGAGGCTCTCGGCGGCGGGCAGGCGCAGGGAGAGGACCGCCCCGCCGGGGGACAGCGGTGGCAGCACGGCGTGGACGCGGATCCCCGAGGGCAGATGCGCATCTGCCCAGGGGACCGCGTCGTCGAGCCGCCTCCCGCCCGCGGTCGCCAGGCGCACCGCGAGGTCGCGTGCCTGTGGCGGGCTCAGATGCACGGCGGTGGGTCGCAGCCCGTCGGAGTCGTCGACCCAGACCGACCCGTCGTCGTTCACCAGCAGGTCGGTCACCCCGGGGCCGACGAGGGACTGCAGAGGGCCGAGGCCGTCGAGGTGATCACGGATCACGGCGGTGACCTCGAGGGTCGAGGCGGCGCCGAGCACCCGCCCCTGGCGACGCAGCACCCGGGCGATCCGCGGCACGTCGACGGGGCCGGGCGAGCGGATCAGGTCCTCGCGCACGAGATCAAGGAGCGTCGAGAGGTCCTCGTCCCCGGCGGCCCTCGACGCCGTCATGAGGAGTGCTCCGTGCACAGGCGGGCCATCAGGTGGCGGGCGGCGCGGTCGGCCCCGCGTCGGCGCACATCGAGCAGGGGGACCGCCCCGCGGGGACTGTCGCGGAAGGAACCGGCCAGCGGGAGGGCAAGGTCCTGGCAGATGTCTGCCGGGCTCAGCGGTCCCCGTCGGCGCGCCACGACCTGGACGGGGGCTTCGAGGTGATGCCAGCTGCGCAGGCGGCGGGCGGCGGCCCGCACCGCATGATCGGTGGTGGGGACGACCACGAGGAGCTGGTCGGCGTGCTCCGCCGCGGCGGGCACGAGGTCGGCGGCCAGGTCCACGACCACGGTCCCACCCAGTCGCGAGAGCGCCGAGATCACCTTCGAGAGCGAGGACACGTCGGGACCCACATGGTCTCGCGCCACCAGCAGGGAGACCTCATCGACCCGGGGCAGTCCCGCTCGCAGGGCCTCGCCGTCGTCGGGCCCGAGGCCGGCCGCGTCCGCCCACCCGATACCGGGGGACCCCGCGTCCTCGACCAGCAGGTCCAGACCACCGCCCAGAGGGTCGGCGTCGACCAGGGCCACCGGGCCGTGGGAGCGTGCCGCGGCCGCCAGACGGGCGGCGAAGCTCGACGTACCGGCGCCTCCGCAGCCGCCGGTCACGGCGACCACGGTCGAGACGGCGCGGGGCCGGGCGAGCTCGGCGAGCCGGGAAAGGAGCTCCTCGGAGCCGCCGGGCAGGGAGATCACGGCCTGGGCGCCGGCGCTCAGGGCCCTCTTCCAGGCGGTGACGGGGACCTCGGATCCTTCGGTCACCACCAGCAGCGGGGCATGCGACCCGGGCAGCGGGTGCTCATCGGCGGCGAGAGCGACATCATCGATGACGAGGACGGCGGCCCCGCTCTCCGACGAGGCGTCCGCGAGATCCATCCCCACCGCCGTGGCATGGTCGCGCACCTGCTCCCGCACCGTTTCGTCGGACCCCAGCCAGCGGACCTCCGGTCGCTCCTGAAGAGCCGGTTCGGTCGACCCGAGCGACCGCGAGGCAGGTCGCGGGAATCGCGTGCGCCGACGGCGGGGGACGGTGCCGGAACGGTCCGTCGCCTCGGTGGGGACAGCCGCGTCGACGAGGTCTGCCCGGGGCGCGGATCGACGGGTCGGTGGCGTCGTGGTGCTGGTCATGCGGCCATCGTGGCCGCGTCAGGAGCATCTGCGCACTGCGCCGTCCGCGGCGGTGGACAACCACCCGCTGGGGAGGAAGGACGCTGCGACCCCCGATGCTTGCACGCGCCCCGTCCCCGGCGTAGTGTGATGTGGACAACGACGAATACCGGCACCGGAACCCACGTGCGACTGGTCCCCGCAACGGACCGGCTGTGAGGCGTCGAAAGCGCCACCGCAGCCACACACTGTGCACGCCTGATACCGATGCAGATGGCTCGTCCGGAGCGGCGCCGCGACTGATCGCGACGCCGCTCCATCGCGTGTGGCGCCCTCGGGCACCTCGCGCAGGACGAGGTGGCCGGTCAGAACTCCAGGTCGACGACCACCGGGGCGTGATCCGAGGCGCCCTTGCCCTTGCGCTCCTCGCGGTCGATGAACGACTCGCGCACCGCCGCCTGGACGGCGGGGGAGCCGAGCAGGAAGTCGATCCGCATGCCCTCCTTCTTGGGGAAGCGCAGCGCCTGGTAGTCCCAGTAGGTGTAGATGCCGGGGCCCGGGTGATCCGGTCGCACCAGGTCGGCGTACCCGGCACCCACCACGGCCTGGAAGGCGGCGCGCTCGGGCTCGGTCACGTGGGTCTTGCCGTCGAAGAAGGCCATGTCCCAGACGTCGTCGTCCTCCGGGGCGACGTTGAAATCGCCCACCAGCACGGTGCGGGCCTGCGGATCCGCCGCCAGATCGCGCTGCCCCTCCGCGCGCAGCGCCTCCAGCCAGCGGAGCTTGTAGGCGTAGTGGGGATGGTCGAGCTCGCGCCCGTTGGGCACGTACAGCGACCAGATCCGCAGGCCGTCCCCGACCACGCCGCTGAGCGCGCGAGCTTCGATCACGCCGGATTCGTCCTCGGGCCAGGTGGGCACCGCCGGCAGCTCGGTGCGCACGTCACGGAGGCCGACGCGGGAGATCAGCGCCACGCCGTTCCACTGGTTCAGGCCATGGGCGCTGACCTCGTACCCTGCTTCCTGCAGGAGGGTCAGGTCGAGCTGCTCGGGCTTCGCCTTGATCTCCTGCAGGGCCAGCACGTCCACGTCGTGCCGCTCCAGGAAGGCGAGCACGCGCTCCATCCGTGCCCGCAGCGAATTGATGTTCCAGGTCGCGATGCGCATGACGCCGATCCTACGGGGGAGCGCAGATGCCCGTGCTTCCCCGCGAACAGTCGTAAACTCGGGCCATGGCGCGCGCACTTGTCACCGGATCGACCTCCGGACTCGGTCTGGAGTTCGCCTGGCAGCTGGCCGGCACCGGGCACGATCTCGTGCTGGTCGCACGTGACGAGGACCGCCTGCGCGCCGTCGCCGAGCAGATCCGCGACGTCCACACCGTCGACGTCGAGATCCTCTCGGCGGACCTGTCCGACCGGGAGCGGCTGGAGCGGGTCGCGCTGCGCCTCACCGATCCCGTCGACCGGGTGGACCTGCTGATCAACAACGCGGGATACGGGCTGCGCGGCGGTTTCCTCGAGATCGGCGCCGAGGATCACGAGAAGCAGATGGACACGCTCATGAAAGCGGTGCTGGTGCTGTCCCACGCCGCGGCCCGCACCATGGTCCAGCGCCGACGCGGCGCGATCCTCAATGTGAGCTCCCTGGCGGGGTACACCGCGGCGGGCCCCTATGCGGCCTCCAAGAGCTGGGTCACCGTGTTCACCGAGTCCCTCGCGATGGAGCTCAAGGACACCGGTGTGACCGCGACCGCCCTGCTGCCCGGCTTCGTCCAGACCGAGTTCCACGAGCGCGCCTCGATGACGATGGACGGACTTCCGCGCATCACCTGGCTGAAGGCGCCGTTCGTCGTCGAGCAGGCGCTCAAGGACACCGCCAAGGGCACGGTGCTGTCGATCCCCTCGGTCACCTACCGCACCGCGGGGGAGTTCTCCCGGATCGCGCCACGGCCGCTGGTGCGGGCGATGACCTCGCCGACCTGGTACCAGCGCCTCCAGCGTCGGGCCGTCCAGCGCTCCCGGCGCAAGGCCTCCCGGCGCAAGCTCCACGCCCCCTGGCAGCGCGACCAGGAACAGTAGAGCAGTCGCAGCGCGCCGCGGCCCGCTCCGGGAGCGCGCCGTGCCGACGGGCGCATGGACATCGCAGTCCACTACTGTGGAACCATGCCCGAGACCAGCACTGAGCCCGCCCCCTCCGACTCGATCGATGTCGCGCGTGAGCGCCTGCGCGAGCTGATCCGCGATCTCGCCGTGGTGCGCGGGCAGGTCACGCTGTCCTCGGGCGCTGAGGCCGACCACTACGTCGATCTGCGCCGCATCACGCTCCACCACGAGGCGGCACCGCTGGTCGGGCGTGTGATGGTCGACCTGCTGCGCCGCGAGGGCCTGCTGCCCGGTGTCGAGGCCACCGGCGGGCTCACCCTGGGCGCCGATCCCGTCGCCGCCTCCATCCTCCACGCCTCCTCGGCGACCGGCACGCCCCTGGACGCCTTCGTCGTGCGCAAGGCGAACAAGGCCCACGGCCTGCAGCGCCGCATCGAAGGGCCTGACGTGACCGGCCGGCGCGTGGTCGCCGTCGAGGACACCTCCACCACCGGCGGCAGCGTGCTGACCGCCTGCGAGGCGCTCACCGAGGCCGGGGCGCGGATCGAGGCCGTCGCCGTGATCGTGCACCGCTCCGACGCCTCCCGGGAGGCCGTCGAGGCAGCCGGCCACCGCTACCTCGCTGCCTACGACATCTCCGAGCTCGAGATCTGAGCGGCCGCCCCTCGGCCGCCGGGCAGTGGGGCGCGGGGAGCCGTGAGGAGCTGGGACAGTCCGGGTGAAGGTCCTGCGCAGTCGGTCACCGGAGCGGGCGGAACGACCGTGCGACCGCCTAGCATGGGCGGTGTGGCAGCGGCACCGAGAAGCACGCGCCGAGTGAGGATCCGGCCGACGGGATGACCTCGACGGACCGCTCCCACCGCGCCGTCCCGCCCGACGGCCCACGCCGGCCGACCGAGCTTCGAGGAGACCCGCATGAACATCGTCGACTGGGCCGTGAGCACCATGGACAGCCTCGGCGCCCTCGGTGTCGCCCTGCTGATCTTCCTGGAGAACCTGTTCCCCCCGATCCCCTCCGAGGTGATCCTGCCGCTGGCCGGAGTGGCCGCGGCCGGGCCGAACAACACCTACTGGGCGATGCTGCTGGCCTCGATCTCGGGATCGACCGTCGGTGCCTGGCTCCTCTACGGGCTCGGTCGCCTGCTCGGGCCCGAGCGTCTGCGCACGATCTTCCTGAAACTCCCGCTGCTGAACGTCCACGACTACGACAAGACCGTGGACTTCATGGACAAGCACGGCCACAAGGCCATCTTCTTCGGCCGCATGGTGCCGGGGGTGCGCTCCTTGATCTCCATCCCGGCCGGCCTGTACGCGATGCCGCTGTGGACCTTCACGCTGCTCACGGTCGCCGGCAGCACCATCTGGAACACCGTCTTCCTGACCATCGGCTACTACATGGGCAGCAACTGGACGGTGATCGAGCCCTACACCGACATCTTCTCCAACGTCGTCTACGCGATCATCGCCCTGATCGGACTGGTGTTCCTCGTCCAGCTGATCCGTCGGGAGGTGTCCCGTCGCCGGCTCGGCCTGCCCGATCCCGACGCGGAGGTCCTGGCACAGGAGGAGAACGCTCAGCCCAGCGGGGAGGGTGCGGAAGGCACGGCGACGGGGCCCGAGGGGCGCTCTGCGAGGGAGGGGAGCGGCCCGACGGGGCCTGGCCAAGGGGAGGCCCGGCCGGCGAGGACGACCCAGGACGGGGCCTCGGCGCGGTCCGACGGGCAGACCCGGTGAACCCGGGACCCGCCGCCGACGGGGACGCGAACAGCACCGCGGAAGGGCCCGCGCACGACGCCGCCGACGGCGGGGCGACGGATCCGCCCCGCGACGACGCCGAGCCCGCGGAGCGCGCCGTCGGGGTCGGTCCCCACCCCGAGCCGTGGCCGACCGACCCGCGCCTGGACCCCGAGCTGCTCTCCGGCGGCGACCGCCGCAACGTCGAGGACCGCTTCCGCTACTGGCGACGCGAGGCGATCGTGGCCGAGCTCGACACTCGCCGCCACGACCTCCACGTCGCCATCGAGAACCTCGAGCACGACGCGAACATCGGCTCCGTGGTGCGCACCGCGAACGCCTTCGCCGTGGGCGCCTTCCACATCGTCGGACGGCGTCGCTGGAACCGCCGCGGCGCGATGGTCACCGATCGCTACCAGCACGAGATCCATCACCCCGACGCCGCGGACCTCATCGCCTGGGCCCGGCGGGAAGGGCGCCCGCTCGTCGCGATCGACCTGGTTCCCGGGGCGATGCCGCTCGAGCGCGCCCCGCTGCCGCGCCGCGCCGTTCTGGTCGTGGGACAGGAGGGCCCCGGCGTGAGCCCGGAGATCCTCGCCGCCGCCGACCTCGTCGTCGGCATCACGCAGTTCGGCTCCACCCGCTCGATCAACGTCGCTGCGGCGGCCGCGATTGCGATGCACAGCTGGATCCTGCAGCATGCAGAGCTTCCCGAGGGGCCGCTGCGCTGACGGCGGTGTCCACCAAGGACCCTCGGCCCCGGCCCTCGGCCCGCGCTGTGGAACAATGAGTGCGATCGAACGACCCTGAGCGGTGCCTCGGCACCGCCGGTCGTCTCAGACCTCTCTTCAGCGAAGGAGAATGCCTCATGGCAGTCGCAACCCCGGATCAGTACGCAGAGATGATCGACCGCGCCAAGGCGGGCAAGTTCGCCTACCCGGCCGTCAACGTCTCCAGCTCCCAGACGGCCACCGCCGCGCTGCAGGGCTTCGCCGAGGCGAACTCCGACGGCATCATCCAGGTGTCCTTCGGCGGCGCCGAGTACCTCTCCGGCTCCACGATCAAGGACCGCGTCGCCGGGTCGATCGCGCTCGCCGAGTACGTCCACGCGGTGGCGAAGAACTACCCGATCAACGTCGCCCTGCACACCGACCACTGCGCCAAGGAGGTCCTGCCCACCTGGGTCGAGCCCCTCATCGAGTGGGACCTCGAGAACCGCGTGAACAAGGGCTTTGACCCGCTGTTCCAGTCGCACATGTGGGACGGCTCCGCCGTGCCGGTCGACGAGAACCTCGAGATCGCCGAGCGCCTGCTGGCCAAGACCACTGCGGCCAAGAAGCTGCTCGAGATCGAGATCGGCGTGGTCGGCGGCGAAGAGGACGGCGTCCAGGCGGACGTCTCCAACGACAAGCTCTTCTCCACCCCCGAGGACGGCCTGAAGACCGCCGCGAAGCTCGGGCTGGGCGAGAACGGCCGCTACCTCACGGCGCTCACCTTCGGCAACGTCCACGGCGTCTACAAGCCGGGCAACGTGAAGCTGCGCCCGAAGGTCCTCGACGACATCCAGCGGGCCGTCGGTGCGGAGTACGGCACCGAGCGTCCGTTCGACCTGGTCATGCACGGCGGCTCCGGCTCCACCGAGCAGGAGATCGCGGAGGCCCTGGACTACGGCGTCATCAAGATGAACATCGACACCGACACCCAGTACGCCTTCACGCGTCCGGCTGCGGCGCACATGTTCGAGAACTATGACGGAGTGCTCAAGGTTGACGGCGAGGTCGGCAACAAGAAGGCCTACGATCCCCGCGCCTGGGGCAAGAAGGCCGAGGCCGGACTGGCCGCGCGCCTGGTCGAGGCCTGCGAGAACCTCCGCTCGGCCGGGACCCACGCCTGAACGAGCTGGTACGGAGCCGCCCCCGGGCGGACCCCGCACAATGACGGAACCCCGGAGCTGCAGCTCCGGGGTTCCGTCATCTCCGCGGTGGGAGAGACGATGAATCGGGGGCAGGGGGCCTAGGTGTAGTTGGTCATGACGTTGTCGACGCCGGTGTGAAGTCGTGAGGCCGGGGGCTGGTCGCCGCAGGCGGTGTGGGGTCGGTGGAAATTGTAGTGATGGACCCAGATCGCGATCGCTTCGCGCCGCTCGGTCTCGGAGCCGTAGGGGCGGGCGTAGAGGCACTCCTCGGCCAGGATCCGCTGGTAGCGCTCGATCTTGCCGTTGTGGCGAGGTGTGTAGATCCTCGTACGCTGGTGCCGGGAGATGAAAGCGCAGGTCGATCGCCGAAACGCTGAGGCGGTGTAGTTGCTGCCGTTGTCGGTGACCAGCCGCGTGATCCAGGTGATGCCGTGCGCGGCGAAGAACACGCGGGCGCGATGGAAGAACCCGATGGTCGTGATCGCTTTCTCGTCCTCGAGCGACTCGGTGTAGGACAGGCGGGAGAAGCCGTCCTCCATGGAGTGGAGGTAGGTGTAGCCGACCTTTTGCTTGTGGGCGCGCTTGCCGGCGAGGGCCAGTTCGCTGCCACGACCATGGGCCCGCCAGCCGCCGCCGTCGGGAATCTGACCGACCTTCTTGACGTCCATGTGGACTATGTGGCCGGGGTAGCGGGCGGTGATCTTCCCTGGTGAACGCAGGTTCTCACCGTCTGGGGTGATATCGCGGATCCGGTTCAAGCCGAGGCGGTCCAGCCACCTCGTCACCGTCCTCACGCAGCACGCGAACCCGTGGCCGTCGGCGAGCTCGCGGGCGATCCGGCGCGCGGACCACTTCCTCTTCCGCCGCCAGGACTCGATCAGCTCGAGCACCCAGATCGGGAGGCGGGTGGGGCGGTTCGCCGGCGCGCTGGAGTGGTCTTGCAGGCCTGGGTCGCCGTGCTCGCGGTAGCGGCCGACCCATTTCGAGAGCGTGGTGCGAGCGATGTGAAACTCGGCCGCGACGTGGGCGATCGGGCGACCGGAGTCGATGACCTGCGCGACAGCTCGCTGCCTTCCAACGACGGTCAGCGGCGCATTACGGTGGTGCATGGAACGGGCCTCTTCCTGCGAGACGGTTGCTTAGACACCACCCATCGTGCAGTCCAGGGGCCCGTTCCTTCATCCCATACGCCGTGACCACAACGTCATGACCCGCAACACCTAGGGGTACGCGCGAGGCGCCGCGACGTGAGGCGCCAGGAAGGGCGAGAGGTGTCGGAACACGCTGGGCCGCGTCAGGGCCCGTGCGTCACCAGCGGTTGCCGGCGGCGCGTCCCATGACCCGCTTCAGCGCCGGCAGCACGTCGGCCAGGAAGATGCCCGCGATGACGATGCCGATCAGCATGAACAGCATCGACGCCCCGCCCTGGCCGATCGGCGCGGGCAGCGACAGGAAGCCCACCAGCATCGCCACGCCGGTGAGCACGGACCAGAAGACCTTCGTGCGCTTGCCGGCCGCGACGTAGGCGTCGGCGCGGAACCGCAGAGCGTTCACGAAGGCCCAGACCTCGGCCGCCAGGAGGGCCAGGGCGAGCACGAGGAAGATCCACATCTGGATGAGGGTGACCATCGCTCCAGGATACGGGACAGGCCTGAAGAGTCCTGAACAGGCGTGAAGAGGCCCCAACAGGCCCGAAGAGGCCTGAACGCACCTGACGAGCCCCCGGACGGGCCCTTCTCCGCCGAGCGCGCACCGTGGGCGAGCTCCGCTCGGGTGGCGGGAGCGGGTCATGTACCGCTGCGACCGATGTCGGTGTGGTGACCGGTCCGTAACAGCGCAGAACTCTCCGCAGCAGCGCAGAGACCGGGTCGGCTCGGTGTGGTGCGGCTCAGCGGCGTCGGTCGGGATCGGAGCGGTCGGTGATCAGCAGCTCGAGGGCTTCCGTGGTCGCCGGCGGCTCCAGGGCGCGCATCTCCATCGTCATCGGGCGCGGGCCGATGGCGTCGCCGTCGGCCGCGATCACCAGGCTGGGCAGGAACTGCTTGGCCTCCGAAGCGGTCAGCCCGGTGGCCTGCAGCAGATCGATCGCCAGCGAGCGCAACTGGATCGTGAGGGTCACACCCTCGAAATGCCCGGCCCTGCCCGGCCGGACGCCCTCGTCGTTGCGCAGCAGCATGTCCGGCGTCAGATAGGAGCAGTACAGCTGCAGCTTGCGGCGCACGGCCGTGAAGTCGACCTCGTCGTGCGCGACCGCGGTGCGCAGCTCCGTGACGGCGTCCCGCGCCGCCAGCAGCGCGTCGGCCAGGGTCGAATGGGCGTCCCCGTGGACGGCGTCGAGGAACTCCGTCTCCCGCCGGGCGATCACGCGCAGGTTCCGCATCGCCCGGTCCGACCCGATGAGCAGGTGCTCCAGCCGCCCCACGTCGTCGGCGTGACGCAGGCCGGAGGGGGAGAAGGTCGCCATCTCGTTGGCGACGTCGTTGGCCAGCGTCCACTCGTCGGTGTACTTCTGCGAGGTGTCGCGCAGGGACACCAGCGCGGCCTGCGAGACGTCCCGGTCACCGTTGCGCGCGGCCAGCGCGAGAGAGACCAGGGAGTCCTCGAGCTCCTGGTAGAAGGAGATCGCGGCACGGCTCTGCAGGCGCCGAGGATCCCCGGAGAGCAGCAGATGGATGATGATCGCGACCACCACCCCGGTCACGGCGTCCAGCACCCGCCCGCCGGGTGTCATCCCCGGGGTGATGGGCATGATCATCACCAGCAGCGACTGGATGGTGGCCTGGAACCCGAACAGGTTGGACTTGTCGATGAACCGCGCCAGCATGCCGGCGCAGAACACCACCACCAGGATCTGCCAGGTGCCCGAGCCGATGACCTGCCGGGCGACCTCGCCGAGCAGCACTCCGAACATCACGCCGGAGGCCATCTCGACGATCTTGCGCATCTTCTTCTCGATGCCGAACCCGATGATGACGAAGGCGACGATCGAGGAGAAGAACGGATGCTCGTGGTTCCACAGCACGGCGGAGACCGTGTAGGCGAGACCCGCGGCGACGGCTGCCCGGCTGACGGTCAGCACGTCACGGCGACCCCGGGACAGTCCGGTGGTGAACCAGGTGGACACCGACGTGCGCGCTCGCTCGAGCACGGGGATCGAAGAGGTGCGGGTGGGGACCCCGGAGCTGTGGCTCATGGGCGCACCGGATCCTCGAGCCGCATCCGCAGCAGCTCCTCGAGACGGAAGGTGTCGCCGTCGCGCGCGCCGCGGCCCACCACCAGCGGGGCCGTCGTCGGTTCGGGCGTCGCGCCGCGCAGCCGGGAGAGCAGGCCGCCGTCGACCCGCATCACGTAGTAGCTGCCCTCGGTGTCCACGGCGAGGGAGCGGTCCTGCTTGAGGTACCAGCCCTGCAGCGCCGTGCGGATCGTGCCGGATCCCGTGTACGGCCGAGCCCGCAGCGGGATCGGGGGGATGCCGGCGTCACGGAAGCGCGCGATGGCCTCGCGGATGGTGGAGGTCGCCCGGAGGTGCTCCTCCTCGCGGGCCGCCTGCAGCGCCTGCTCCTTGACCTCGAACACCTGCTGCCGGTGTCGGCTCCAGTCCTCCTGGTCGCCCTGTGCACTCATGCGCACCATTGTTCCAGGTCCGGTCCGTGCGCACAGGGGCGGACGGTAGGAGTGCGGTGCGGATGCTGTGGTGACGGCGTGGAAAATCCGCCGCGGACGTGACGACCGTGTGGCGACGACGGCGTCTCGGTGCTGGCTCGCCGTGGGGTCAGAGCTTGGCGGTGGCCGGACGATCGCCGTGCTCGCGGGACAGCACGATCGGCTCCTGCGAGGCGTCGATCCACACGGCGTCGGACCCACCGTCGCCGGTGCCGACGAGGACCTGCACGCTCAGCGCGGCATCGAGCGGGACCGCACGGCGCACGACGGCGAGCGCGATCGGACCGAGATCGGCGTGCAGCGCGGCGGAGGTGACGGTGCCGACGACCTTGCCGTCCGAGTCGCCCAGACGCACCTCGCCGCCGGGGGCCACGGGGACGTCCTGCGAGCCGTCCAGGTGCAGCATGACCAGCCGCCGCGGCGGCTGCCCGAGGTTCAGGACTTTCGCGACGGTCTCCTGCCCCCGGTAGCAGCCCTTCTCGGTGTGCACCGAGGTGCGCAGCAGGTCCAGCTCGTGGGGGATGGAGCGCTCGTCGACCTCCCGGACCGCGCGGGCCCGGTGATCGGCGATCCTCAGTGCCTCCCAGGAGCTCATCCCGGCCAGGTGCTCACCGCGCCAGGGGAGCCGGGCGAGGGCGTCGGCGTCGGCGACGGTGAGCACGGCGCCGACGGGATCGTCCGGATCGGGACCGTAGGCGATCCCGCCCGGGGCCACCTGGGGCCATGGCTCGGACCAGGTCGCGACCGGCTCCGGCAGCCCCAGGTCGCCGAGCACCTCGGCAGCGGGCGCGAGGGCGCCCAGCACCCGCAGGTCGTCCCGGTCGGTCAGCTCGACCCGTGCCGCGAAGCGCATCATCTCGAGGTACGTGCGCAGGCCCTCCCGGCAGCCGGCGTCCAGGACCAGCAGCAGCGCGTCCTCGTCCGTCACGACCGCGGAGGCGAGGTGCTCGACCCTGCCGCGCGGGGAGAGCACGGCCAGGCTCGCGGAGGAGCCGACGGGCGTGCCCTCGAGGACCTGCGTGGTGACCGTCGTCATCCAACTGCGGGCATCGGCCCCGCGCACCTCGAGCACCTCGAACTGGCCGAGGTCGACGACGGCGCGGCCGTCCAGCAGTCGACGCTGCTCGCGCAGCGGGGCGCCGTAGTGGGCGGGCACGGCCGCATCCGGGCCGTCGCCGAGGACGGCTCCGGTGCTGAGCAGCGGGCGGATGCCGCGGGTGGGCAGGGAGTCCTGATCAGGCACGGGTGAGCTCCACGGAGAGGTAGGGGGCCATGGTCGATGCGTCGGACTCCTGCGCACTCTGGGGGAGGCGCTGCTCCCACAGCCACATCAACCGCCCGCTGACGTAGCCGAACATGCGGGTCGCGGAGACCTGGGCCGGTGCGCCGGGGGTGCCGAGCGCGAGCTGCACCCGAGGTCCGCGGACCTCGCCCGACCAGCTCTCGTCGGCTCCGTCGCGGCGCTCGAAATGCGCCTCGAGGGCGTAGGACAGGAATCCGGCGGGGTCGCCGGGGCTCGCCGCGCGGGCGGCGGCCATGTCCTGGCCCGGCAGGGGATCGCCGACGGTCCAGATGCCGTCCTCGCGCATCAGCAGGGATCGCTCACCGGTTCCCGACAGAGCCGGCTCGGTGTCGTCGTCGCGGGTGAAGGCGCTGGTCGGAGGCAGCGGGGCGGGGTCGTCGATCTCGTGGATCGTCGAGCGCCAGCCGAGAGTGCCGTCCTCGCGAGCGGTGCAGACCAGCTGCTGCTCGATCCGTCGGTCGGGGGCATCGGCGTCCCCGGGCCGGTGGACGGCGCCCTCGCCGTGCCAGGTGTCGATCAGCCAGGCCAGCGGGTACAGCGACTCGGGCATCGAGGTGTCGAGCGTGATGGGCATGAGAAGCGCAGCGGCCGATCAGTGATCGAACAGGCGGGTGATCACCAGGACGGCGAAGGCCAAGGTGCCGAGGCCCACCAGGACCACCAGGGCGATGAAGAACAGAGAGAGCGCGGACATGGGGCCGAGTCTATCGTCCCCGGCGAGGTCTCAGGGGAGCAGGAGCACGGCGAGGTGGGCCACCACTCCGGCCGTGCCGACCGGCACCGCGCCCACCGCGAGCGAGGGCAGCGGTTCCCGGGCGATCAGCGAGGAGCCCACCAGCAGCTGGGCGGCGCCCGCCCCGACCGCGACCAGCGCGCCGAGCCCCGCGGCGATCAGGAGGCCGGTGCCCGCCAGGCTGGTGGCCAGCAGTGCGGTCACCCCGGTGCCGACGATGACGGAACTCACGAACCGAGGCGTCGGGGGCAACGGAGTGGCGTTGAGCAGGAGCGACGCCGCCAGGCCGGCGGCGAGTGCCGCGACCAGGCCGCTGCGACCGGTCGAGAGCGCCTCGACCTGCGCGAGCACCCAGGTCGCCGAGATCCCGGAGACGAACACGCCGGCGACCGTGCCGGTGAGCGAGGCGGTCAGTTCCCGCCGGTCCGAGCGCAGCATCTGCTGGGCGAAGGCGGCGAACACCCCCACCGCACAGAGCATCACGATCCCGGACACCGACGAGAACCGATCCGTCGAGGTCACGGCGAGCACGGCACCGCACACCCCGACGCCGGCGACCACGAACCGGGTGCCGACCGGGGACGGGAGCTCGAGCAGATCCGGCCAGGCGACACCGACCAGCAGGGTGAGCGCCGCGACGGCGACGGCCATGAGGACCGGCGAGACCGGGCCGGTGAGGGAGACCAGGGCGAGCAGGAGCGCCAGGGCAGCGCCGAGCGGAGCGCGCTCGGGAGCGGTCATGGGGCCTCCCTCGCACTCGGTTCCGGTCTCTTCGCGGTCGCCGACGGGTGTGGTCGGACGGGCGCTACAGTGGCAGTCTACGAGCGCCCCCTGGTGGCGGCATACTCAGCATCTCCCAGAGCCCCCGGAAGGACCCCATGATCACGACGGCTGCTCTGTCGCAGTCCCACCGCGAGGCGATCGGTGAACTGCTCGAGGCAGCCACCGTCCACGACGGGGTCTCCCCGCTGGACGAGGCGGCCTCCCTCGCACTCACCGGCGACGGGGCCCAGCACCTGCTGGTCGGCCCGGACGACGCCGAGAGCACCCCGGGCCGAGGGCTCCAGGTGCTGAGCGGCTATGCGAGCGTGCTGGCCGACGGCACCGTCCAGGGGATGGTCGACCCCGCACAGCGGCGACGCGGGCACGGCACCGCCCTGCTGCGGGCCGCCCTCGAGCTGCGTCCTGACGCGGGGGTGTGGGCCCACGGCGCGCTCGAGGCCTCCCTCGCGTTCCTCACCGGCGCCGGTCTGCACGAGACCCGTCGGCTGCTCACCCTCCGTCGCGACCTGACGGCGGCGAGCCCGGTGCCCGAGGTGCCTGCCCCCACCCTGGAGGACCTGCGCCTGGACACCTTCGAGGTGGACCGCGACGCGGACGCATGGCTCGAGGTCAACGCCGCCGCCTTCGCCGACCATCCCGAGCAGGGTGCCCTCACCCGCGACGACCTGGACCAGCGCCTGGCCGAACCGTGGTTCGATCCCGAGGACCTGCTGGTCGCCCGCCGGGGCGAGGAGCTCGTCGGCTTCGTGTGGGTCAAGCAGGAGCCGGGGGTCGGACTCGCGACCGGGCCGGCCGACGCCGAGATCTACGTGGTGGCGACGTCCCCCACGGTGCAGGGGCACGGTGTGGCCGGGTACCTGCTGGCAACGTCCCTGACCCGGCTGCAGCGTGCCGGGGTGCCCGGCGTCGAGCTGTACGTCGAGGCCGACAACGCCCCCGCCCTGCGTCTGTACGAGGCGTGGGGGTTCACCGTGTCGGGTCGCGACGTGCAGATGCGCACCGAGCAGATGCGCACTGCAGAGACGGGCTGATCGATGCAGGTCGCTCCCGGGAAGCCGCCCCCCGTCCTCGCCGCCGGTGCCCTCACCTGGCGCGAGGGGAAGGAGGGGACCGAGGTGCTGCTGGTGCACCGCCCCCGCTATGACGACTGGTCGATCCCCAAGGGCAAGCTCGACAAGGGCGAGACGTTCCCGGCGGCCGCCGTGCGCGAGGTCGCCGAGGAGACGGGATACCGGGTGCGTCTGCACCGCCCGCTGCCGGCATCCGTGTACCTGCTGCCCGACGGCCGCACCAAGATCGTCCAGTACTGGTGCGGGACGGTGCGGGCGAAGACGGCGCCGGGCCCCGTGGACGCCGCCGAGATCGACGACGTGAGATGGGTGCACCTGGACGAGGCGGAGCAGCTGGTGACCCGTCAGGGCGATCAGGTGTGCCTGGCGGCCCTGCGCCGGTACCAGGACGTCGACGAACTGGCGACGGTGCCGATCATCGTGCAGCGCCACGGCGCGGCGCTGTCCCGCTCGAAGTGGCGCAAGGGCGAGAAGAGCCGCCCTCTGAACTCCAAGGGGCGCAAGCAGGCGCAGGCCCTGCCGCCGCTGCTGGACGCCTTCGACCCGCGCAGCATCGTCAGCAGCCCGTGGAAGCGGTGCGTGGACACGGTCGATCCGCTGGCCCGTATCGAGGGGCTGACCATCCGCACCAAGGACCCGCTCAGCGAGGCCGGGCACGAGGACCATCCCTCCCGGACCCGGGCCGTGATCGAGCGGGTGCTGCACGAGGCGCAGGGCACCGTGGTGTGCACGCACCGTCCGGTGCTGCCCTCCGTGGTCCGGGCCGTGCGCGAGGTCGCCCGGCCCAGCGCCGCGCTCGAGCTGCCGCGGAGCGACCCTTTCCTCGCCGCCGGCGAGGCACTGATGCTGCACACGACGAGACAGGGGGCGGTGGTCGCCATCGAGCGCCATCTGCCCAATATCGGCTGAGCGCCGGACGACACGGCGCTCGAGGACACGGAACCATCGGACAGGGGAGCAGGGGAGACGGATGAGCATGTGGGACCCGAACGGGCACGACGAGAACGCGCGCCACGACGGGCGGGACGCCGAGCCGGGCTCCGCGGACCCGTACGCCGACAACGGCGCATGGGAGCAGGGCCCCGGCGCGACGAGCGCTGACGGCACAGATCCCTACGGGACAGGTCCCGGGGTGGCCGACCTCTACGGGGCGGGCCCGGGGGCCGGTGGCATCTACGGGTCGCAGCCGGGGGTCTCCGATCCCTACGGGACGGCCTCCGGCAGCAGCGACCCCTACGGGGGCGGCACCTGGTCCGCGAGCGGCAGCCCCGCTGCCTCCTTCGCCTCGCCCGACCCCGCCGGCGCGGGCCAGGGCCCGGTCGGCGCCCCGTACGGCCCGGTGGGCCCGTCGTACGGCCCGATGGGCCCGCCGTACGGCCCCGCGGGCCCCGCGCAGTACCACGGCGTCTACGCGATGCCCGCCCCGACCTCCGCGATGGCACTGACCGGGTTCATCGTGGGCCTCGCCTCCCTGATCCTGTGCAGCGGCCTCCCGGCCCCCGTCGGACTCGTCTTCTCGATCCTCGGCATGCGCGAGACCTCACCGTCGGCCGAGACCGTGAAGTCGGGGCGCGGCTTCGCGATCGCCGGGCTCGTGATCAGCATCCTCGGCACGCTCCTGCTCGCCTTCGTCGTGGCCTATTTCGTGATCGTCTTCGGGGCGCTCTTCTTCGTCGACATGCAGTGAGCGCGGCCCGCTCCGGCGACGAGCCCGGGGCGAGCGGATGAGGGTGGACCAGGGGCGCCGCGGAGGCGGTGCGAGTCACACCCGTCTCGGCGCACCGCTCACGATGTGACCTGATCGTTTCCATCCTGCGACCAGGGGGTTCATGGCGCCCAGCGTGCTGTTCACCTGCTGTTCACGCGCGGGCGGGCGGGCCGTCACCTGTGCTCCTTAGCGTCAGCGCCGACAGACTTCGCCCCATTTCGCCTCACGTGTTCCCGGGCTCTCGGGCCCCGAAAGGATCTTCAGTGAACGTTCGCCAGAACAAGCTCGTCTCGCTCGCCGCGCTCGGCCTGGTCGGCGGCCTGGCGCTGTCCGCCTGTGGCGGTGGCACGAACGCCGCTTCCGAGGGGTCCGACGCCGGTGGCGCGGCGTCCGCCGACTACTCCGGGCTGACCGGCAACCTCGCCGGCGCCGGCGCTTCCTCCACGCAGAACGCGCAGACCGCCTGGACCGAGACCTTCATGGGCCTGGCGCAGTCCCAGGGCAGCGATCTCTCGGTCACCTACGATCCCACGGGCTCCGGCACCGGTCGCGAGCAGTTCCTGTCCGGCCAGGTCTCCTTCGCCGGTTCCGATGCCGCGATGGACGAGGAGGAGCTCGCCGCCTCCGCCGAGGTGTGCAACGGGGAGCAGGCCATCGACGTGCCGCTGTACATCTCCCCGATCGCCGTGGTGTTCCAGATCGAGGGCGTCGACAGCCTCAATCTCACCCCCGAGGTGATCGCCGGCATCTTCGCGGGCGATATCACCAACTGGAACGACCCGAAGATCGCCGAGCACAACCCGGACGCCGACCTCCCCGATCTCGAGATCGTCCCGGTCCACCGCTCCGACGACTCGGGCACCACCGAGAACTTCACGGACTACCTCTCCCAGACCGCGCCCGACTCCTGGACCCACGGCCCCGTGGAGACCTGGCCCGTCGCCGGCGGACAGTCCGGGAACGGCACCTCCGGCATGATCTCCACCGTCGAGGGCGGCAACGGCACCATCGGCTACGCCGACGCCTCGCAGTCCGGGAACCTCGGCGTCGCCGCCGTGCAGGTCGGCGACGAGTTCGTCGAGTACAGCGCGGATGCGGCCGCCAAGGCCGTCGACGTCTCCCCGCGCGAGGAGGGCCGCGAGGAGAACGACATCGTCTTCGAGCTGGACCGCACCACCGAGGAGGAGGGCGTCTACCCGATCGTCCTGGTCTCCTACCTGGTGATGTGCGGCTCCTACTCCGACACCGCCACGGGCGACGCCGTCAAGGCCTACGCTTCCTACATCACGTCACCGGAGGGTCAGCAGGTCGCGGCCGACAACGCCGGCTCCGCCCCGCTGACGGAGGAGCTCTCCTCCGAGGTCCAGGCTGCGATCGACGGCATCAGCGTCGGTTGATCGCTCCTCGTGCACACTGACGTGCCGCCGGGTCAGTCGTGGCCCGGCGGCACCGTCGTGTCATCACCCAAGTCCCCGTGAGCTCTGAGGAAGGACCCTGTGAGCACCACTGACGCCGCGCCGGAGACCCCGGACGCGCCCCCAGCCTCGATGAGGAGCAGCCGCCGCCGGATCGGCGACTCCGTCTTCTCGTACCTGAGCATCGGATCGGGCCTGCTCATCTTCGTCACCCTCGCCCTGGTGGCCGTCTTCCTCACCAGCGAGTCGATGCCCGCGGTGATGGAGAGCCGGGAGGCCATCGGCGACGGTGCAGCGTTCTCCCTCGTGGAGACCACGCTCCCGCTGGTGTTCGGCACCGTCCTGGCCGCCGCGCTCGCGCTGGTCATCGCGATCCCGGTCTCCGTCGGCATCGCGCTGTTCATCTCGCACTACGCGCCGCGTCGGATGGCGTCCGGCCTGGGTTACATGATCGACCTGCTGGCCGCGGTGCCCTCGGTGGTCTACGGCCTGTGGGGCGGGATCTGGCTGGTCCCCAAGCTCGAGCCGCTCTACCTCTTCCTGAACACCACGCTCGGGACGTGGCCCACCTGGCCCGGATTCATGCCCTTCGTCGGCGGCGATCCGATCGTCGCCCTGTTCGCCGGGGATCCCCACGCGCCGATGCGCAACCTCGCCTCCGCCTCGATCGTGCTGGCCGTGATGGTCCTGCCCATCATCACCGCGGTCGCCCGCGAGGTCTTCCTGCAGACCCCGCGGCTGCAGGAGGAGGCGGCTCTCGCCCTCGGCGCCACCCGCTGGGAGACGGTCCGCACCGTCGTGCTGCCCTTCGGCCGCAGCGGCGTCGTCGCCGCGTCGATGCTCGGCCTCGGACGTGCGCTCGGCGAGACCATGGCCGTGCTGATGATCCTCGCCCCCGGGGCGACGTTCTCCTTCCACATCCTCGAGGTCGGCATGCACCAGACGATCGCCGCGAACATCGCCGCGAAGGAGGCGGAGTCCGCGGGCACCGAGATGTCGCTGTTGATCTTCACCGGCCTGGTGCTGTTCGTCCTGACGTTCCTCATCAACGCCATCGCCCGCTGGATCGTCGCCCGCAGCGGCGTCAAGAGCTGAGGTCACTGTGAGCACCACGACCCCCACCTCCGAGCACACCCCCACGATGCGGTCGCCCAACGAGCGCCGTCTGCCCTGGTACCACCTGGTGTTCACGGGGCTCGGCGGGCTGCTCATCGCGATCGCGGCGCTCGCGATCGTCGATGCCCTGTCGATCCCCGGCGCGATCCTGCTGGGCTTCGTGCTCCATCTGGCCCTGGGCTACCTCTACTCCCGCATCCGGGAAGGCCGTCGCTGGGCGATGGAGCGCCTGATGACCCTGCTGGTCATCGGCGCTTTTGCCATCGCCATGTTCCCGCTGCTGTCGCTGCTGTGGGAGGTCATCGCCCGCGGTCTGGTCCGCGTGGTCGCGGCGGCCCCGACGCCCTTCGCGTTCTGGACCATGGACATGTCCGGCATCATCGGCGGCGCGGATGCGGGCGGCGTCGTCCACGCGACCATCGGCACGTTGCTGATCACCCTGTGGGCCTCGATCATCTCGATCCCCATCGGCCTGTTCGCCGCGATCTTCCTGGTCGAGTACGCCGATTACGGCTGGCGCAGGGTGCTGGGCAAGGGCGTGACCTTCCTGGTCGACGTCATGACCGGTATCCCCTCGATCGTGGCGGGCCTCTTCGGCCTGGCCCTGTTCATCGCGATCCTGCCCGACGAGGGCGTGCGCATGGGCATCATGGGCGCCGTCGCGCTCTCCCTGCTGATGATCCCCACCGTGGTGCGCTCCTGCGAGGAGATGCTGCGCCTGGTCCCGATGGACCTGCGTGAGGCCTCCTACGCGCTGGGCGTGCCCAAGTGGCTGACCATCGTCAAGGTCGTGCTGCGCACTTCGATCGCGGGCCTGACCACAGGGATCACGCTCGCGATCGCCCGGGTGATCGGCGAGACGGCCCCGCTGCTGCTCACCGTCGGGATGGTGACCTCGGTGAACTGGAACATGTTCGACGGGCGCATGGCGACCCTGCCGACGTTCATCAACCAGCAGTACCGCGCGGGCAGCGCGAACTGCATCAGCGATACGGTCACCAACCCGTTCAACCAGGACGTCTACGCCTGCTCGATCTCGACGAACATCGATCGGGCCTGGGCCGCCGCCTTCACCCTGATCATCATCGTGATGGTGCTCAACATCGTCGCCCGACTGGTCAGCTACTACTTCTCCCCGAAGCTCAGCCGCTGAGCTGACGCCCCCACGCGAAAGGACACCTGATGGCAGCCCCTCAGCCCATCAACGTCGAGGATCTCAACATCTACTACAGCGATTTCCTCGCCGTGGAGGGCGTCGACGTCCAGATCCGTCCCCGGTCGGTGACCGCCCTGATCGGTCCCTCCGGTTGCGGCAAGTCGACGTTCCTGCGGACCCTGAACCGCATGCACGAGGTGATCCCCGGCGCCTACGCCCAGGGCACGGTCGAGATCAACGGAGAGAACATCTACGATCCCCGGGTCGATCCGGTCAACGTGCGCCGTCGCGTCGGCATGGTGTTCCAGAAGGCGAACCCGTTCCCGACCATGTCCATCCGCGACAACGTGCTGGCCGGGGTGAAGCTCAACAGCCGCCGCATGTCGAAGAAGGCCGGCGACGAGCTGGTCGAGCGGTCGCTGCGGGGCGCGAACCTGTGGAACGAGGTCAAGGACCGTCTCGACAAGCCGGGCATGGGGCTGTCCGGCGGGCAGCAGCAGCGTCTGTGCATCGCCCGCACCATCGCGGTCAAGCCCGAGGTGGTCCTCATGGACGAGCCCTGCTCGGCGCTCGACCCGATCTCCACCCTCGCGATCGAGGACCTCATCCACGAGCTGAAGGAGGAGTACACGATCGTGATCGTCACGCACAACATGCAGCAGGCCTCGCGCGTCTCCGACCGCACCGGCTTCTTCAACATCGCGGGCACCGGCAAGCCGGGCCACCTCATCGAGGTCGACGACACCGAGAAGATGTTCACCAACCCCGCGAATAAGCAGACCGAGGACTACATCTCCGGTCGCTTCGGCTGATCGCACGCGCGGTGTCCGCTCGGGTACTGGCGCCATAGCGTGCGCTGTGGCTATATCGCCAGAGCGCACTCTATAGCGCCAGTGCTCGACCGGCGGGCGGGGACGCGGAGTCCACCCACGGTCTGACGTCGGCCCCGGGATATCGATCCCGGGGCCGATGTGAGTGCGGGGGCGGGCGCACGATCCTGGGACACATGAACAGCGCACCGCTCACCTCGTCCTTCCCGTCGGGCCCGGCGCCCGACCCCACCACCGCCTCGGGCCCCGTCCCTGCCTCCGGCCCGGCCGGGACCCAGATCGACGGGACGGCGCCGGCCCCTGCCGCGCAACCCGCCCAGCCCGACGCCGCCCAGCCCTACCCGGCATCGACCGCGGCCCCTGCCGGCCCGCCTCCCGTGCACCCTGCGCCGGTGCTCTCGGCCCGGCGACTGGCCATGACCTACGGGGAGCAGGGCACGGCGACCCACGCCTTGGACGGCGTGGACCTCGACATCGCCCGCGCCGACTCGCTGGCCGTGATGGGCCCCTCCGGCTGCGGCAAGACCACCCTGCTGCACATCCTCGCCGGCATCCTGCGACCCACCTCCGGCACCGTGCAGCACGACGGCGCGGACCTCGCCACCCTCGGGGACCGTGCCCGAACCCGCCTGCGCCGCAACGACTTCGGCTTCGTCTTCCAGGACGGCCAGCTGCTGCCCGAGCTCAGCGCGCTGGAGAACGTGATCCTGCCGCGCATGCTCGCCGGCGTCTCCCGACGCACCGCGTCGGCCGAGGCTCGGACCTGGCTGGACCGGCTCGGTCTGCAGGGCATGCACGATCGTCGCCCCACCCAGCTCTCCGGTGGCCAGGCCCAGCGCGTGGCCATCGCCCGGGCGCTGGCGGGCCGCCCCTCCGTGGTCTTCGCCGACGAGCCCACCGGCGCCCTCGATCAGGGGACCGGCCAGGCCGTGCTGCAGATCCTGGTGGACTCCTGCCGCACCTCCGGCGCCAGCCTGGTGATGGTCACCCACGACGCCCAGGTCGCCGCGGCCTGCCGGCGCACCGTCGCCATGCGTGACGGACGCATCGCCCAGGAGTTCGTCCGCCCCGCCGCGCAGGCGCCCCGGGAGCAGACGGTCCAGCACACGGCGGTGGCACGATGAGCGCCCTGCTGGCCTCCGCCCCGCTGCTGCTGCGCCGACGCGGCGCCCTCGCCGACATCCTGCCGGTCATCGCCTTCACCGCGGCGACCGCCATCACCGCGACCGTGGTGGGCGGCGCCGCCGCCTTCGTCGGCCGCATGCCCGCCGGCGACACGGTGGCCCGCACCGGGGAGGCCTCGATCATGGGGTTCCTGGTGATGTGCGCGATCGTCGCCTCCGTGCTGCTGGTGCCCAGCGCCATCGGGCTGGGGGGATCCGCTGCCCGGCTCTCCCTCGCGCGCCGGGAGAAGGACCTGGCCACCATGCGTCTGGTCGGCGGCACCAGCGGGCAGGTCGGCTCGGTCGCGGTCCTCGACGTCGCCGCCCAGGCGCTGCTCGGCGGGATCCTCGGGCTCGGCGTGCACCTCGCCGTCACGCCTGCACTGACCGGACTCGACTTCGGGATCACGCCGTTCACCACGGCGGACCTGCTGATGCCGTGGTGGGCCTATCCGATCCTGGTCCTCGCCCTCGCGCTGATCGCCGTCGGCTCGGCGGCGGTGTCCCTGACCGGTGTGGTCCTCAGTCCGCTCGGCGTCGCCCGCGATTCGCGCGTGGTGCGCCTGTCCGTGATCCGTCTGGTGCTGTGGGTCGCGCTGATCCTGGGCTTCCTCGTCTTCATGCAGGTCGGCGGGATGATTCTGGGTCAGGTGGGCGGCGGGTCGCTGGCCATCGCGATCATGATCCTGTTCATCGCCGCCATCGTCGCGGGCATCAACATGGTGGGGCCCTTCATCGTGTGGATCACTGCGCTCGGGCTCGCGAAGACGGCGCCCATCCCGTCGCTGATGGTGGGGGCACGCCGTCTGGCAGGCGATCCGCGGGCAGGCTGGCGGGCCGTCTCCGGGATCACTTTCGCCCTGGTCATCGCCGGGTTCCTCACGGTCCTCGCCTCCATGGGCGACGCCAGCACGCCGGAGCAGGCGATGATGTTCACCGCCATGACCACCGGCGGCCAGCTCACCCTGGGCATCGCGGCCGTGCTCGCCGCGGTCGGCACCGGTGTCTCCCAGACCGCCCGGGTCATCGACCAGGCCCCGCGCCTGCGCGCCCAGCACATCGCGGGCGCGGAGGTGGGCCAGCTGCACCGTGCCCGGATCGCGGAGATCGCGGTCCCGGTGGGGCTGAGCTCGGTGATCGCGACCGGCACGGCACTGATGGTGATCACCTCGGTCCTCGGGGGCGCTCCGAACGATCCGCTGATGGCCGTGCAGTACCTGGTCTGCGTGCTCGGCGCCTACGCGCTGGTGATCGCCGCGGTGCTGGTGGCCTCACCGCTGGTGAAGCGGTACGCGGTGCGCGCGGCCTGAGTCCGCGACGACGGGCTGGGGCCGGCTGCCTGCGAATCGGCGGCCGAGGGTTGCTGAGACGAGCGGCCCCCGGGTGGCGGCCTCGCGCGCCGGCCCCGGGCACCGACCCCGGGCGCCCACCCCGCGCCGCACCCCCGTCGTCGAGCCGTTCCGAGAGCCGCGAGCGGCCGGTCCCTTCCCGGGCCGGCCGCTCGCTCTGCCTACCAGGTGAGTCGATCCAGATGGTTGTCGCCGCAGAGCAGGCGAGCGATGCGGGCCTGCGCCGTGTCGCGGATGTCGGGCTGCGGGTGGTGCGCGTAGAGCGCGAGCTCCACGTACATGTCGTAGAAGTTCAGTCGCTCGCGCAGATGCTCTCTCTCGAACAGCTCCGGATACGCGCCGTGCAGCCATCCGGGCACCTCGGTTAGCGTGGCCTCGTCGAGCCCTCGCTCCTCGGGTGTGGGCGGGTACTCCCGCGCTCTCGCGCACCAGCGCAGGACGGTATCGAGCTCGACATCCGCCGGTTGGGCCAAGGCCTCCGCGAAGTCGATCAGGCCGGTGACGCGTCCGTGGTCGACCATCACGTTGGATCCGTGGAGATCGCCGTGGACGAGGACGGCCTCGTCGGCGGCGAACAGGGCCAGCCGCTCCCGGATCCACTCGGCGACGTCCGTGAGCAGGCGCGGGTCATGACCGGGCAGTCGCCGGGCGGCCTCGACCCGCTGGAGCGCCGCACCCACGACAGGTGGGTGGTACGCGGGCCACGGCGTGCCGGCGATGGCGTCGGCCAGCCAGGGTGGCAGCAGGCCGGCGGGCACGGGAACGCGGTGGAGTGCGCGCAACGCAGCGCCGAGGTCTTCGATCATGGCTCGGCGCGTGGGAGGATCCGCCGTCGGCCAGGCCTCGTACAGGGTCCGGCCGGGCAGGCGTTCGGCGACGTACCACGTCCCGTCCGGGCCGTGGCCGTGGGCGAGGTGCCGGGCGTGCGGGACGTCGCTGCCGGCGAGCAGGTCGGCGACCGCCGCCTCGTGGCGATACGCATCGCGGAACGGGCCGTTGCTCAGCCGTATGACGTAGTCGTCGCCGACCCACGCGCGGCTGACCCAGCCGGCCTTCGGAGAAAAGCGTCCGGTCGCCGGCAGACCAGCGGCCGCCAGCGTTCTCAGCAGCGCCGGGTCGGCAGCCGGTTCGGCGACGAAAGGTGGTGAGTGGTCGCACACGGTCCGAGCCTCGCACACATCGGTTCGCCTCGACTCACCGCACGGGACCTCGGCTCAGCCGATCAGCACGCCCTAGGCTGGTCGGTATGGATTTCGAGACCGTCGCCCCCACCGCAGTACCCGAAGGCGCGCATCTGATCGATGTGCGCGAGCAGTCCGAATGGGATGCAGGCCATGCCCCGAGCGCCCAGCACCTGCCGGCGAGCACGCTGCTGGAGAACCTCGAGAAGCTCCCCGAGGACGATGAGGACCTGTACATCGTCTGCCGCACCGGTGGGCGCAGCTCCCAGGTCGCCCAATGGCTCACCGCGAACGGTTTCGACGCCATCAACGTCGGCGGCGGCATGGACCAGTGGTTCGAGGCGGGGCTGCCGATCGAGGCCGATGGCGACGGCGAGGCCTTCATCCTCTGAGCCGCTCAGGTCGCGATGACGTCCTGGAGTAGCGCGTAGCCGACGAAGGCGAACACATCGAGCAGGGTGTGCGCGATGATCAGCGGCATCGTGCGCCGGGTGCGCCGGTACCACTCGCCGAACACGAGCCCCATCGCGAGGTTCGCCAGGCCCGGGCCGACCCCCTGATACGTGTGGTACGCCCCGCGCAGCAGGGCCGAGACGAGGATGATCCTCCGCCCCGACCAGCCCAGACGCTCCAATCGCTGGTACAGGTAGCCGACGACGATGACCTCTTCGAGCACGGCGTTCTTGACTGCGTGCAGCACCAGCACCGGAACCGTCCACCAGTGCGCGTCCAGCGCCGCAGGGATCACCTCGACCGTGGCACCGAGCGCCCGGCCGACGTAGTAGATCGCCAGCCCCGGCAGCCCGACGCCGGCGGTGATCGCCACGCCCCAGCCGAGGTCCCGCATCGGGCGGGTGGGATCCATCCCCAGGTCCGCCAGTGCCTGCTTCAGCGAGCCCGCGGTCAGCGCGAGCAGCAGCACCACGAGCGCGACCGGCACCAGGGTGAAGGCGATCGAGAGCAGCTGGTAGAACAGATCCAGCCAGGGGTCCTCCCGGATCGACGAGTTCAGCGACGTCGACTGCGCGGACAGGGGACCGGTCGCGAGAGCCTGGACCAGGGCGATCAGCGAGTACACGGCGCTGCGCCCCAGGGAGAGGGCGAGGACGAGGACCACCTCGACCCGCAGCCAGGTCTTGTTCTCCGTCATGGTCACCACCGCGCCATGATCGCACCCGCTCGCGGACCGAGAGCGGGTGCGGTGCCCGGACGGCGGCTCCGCCGGTCCGAGCCCCGCCTTCTCAGCACCCGGGCCGCCGCCGGCGCCGACAACGCAGCGCTCGGCGCGTGAGAGAGGGCCGTCCCGCGCGTGACAGACTCGAGCCATGACGACTTCAGCCCCTGATCACCTCCCCACCGGCGCCGCCCGCCCCGCAGTCCTCATCACCGGGGCGAACCGCGGGATCGGCCGCGCCGTCGCCGACGAGCTCGCCGCCGACCACCACCTGATCCTCGGCGGGCGGGACGAGACGGCCCTGACCGAGCTCGCGGCGCAGTTCCCGTCGGCCGTACCCTTCGCGGCGGATCTCACCGACCGGGAGGCCACTGCCGCCGCCCTCGGGCGCCTGGACCTCGCAGACGGGCTCACAGGCCTCGTGCACTCCGCGGGGATCCTGGTCAACGGCACGGTCGCGGAGTCCGATCCGGCGGAATGGACGCAGTCCTTCGAGATCAACGTCGTCGCGATCATGGAGCTCACGCAGCTGCTGCTGCCCGCGCTGCGCGTCGCCCGGGGCACCGTGGTGATGATCAATTCCGGCTCCGGGTACAACGCGGTGCCGTCCCGTGGCGCCTACAGCGCCTCGAAGTTCGCCCTGCGCGGTCTCGCCGACTCGCTGCGTCTGGAGGAGCGGGAGCACGGGGTGCGCGTCAGCTCGATCCATCCCGGACGCGTCGCCACGGACATGCAGCGTGAGCTGCGTTCCTTCGAGGGCGGGGAGTACCAGGAGGAGAACTACATGAAGCCCGCGACGGTCGCCGCCACAGTGGGGCTCGCGCTGCGGCTCCCGGCCGACGCCAGCATCGACTCGCTCTCGGTGCGGCCCCGCTGAGCCGCTCCTGCGGGCCCACGGCCGCTCAGGCGTTCTGCCGACCGCTCCCGGAGACGGTCGGGTCCCCGGCGATCCGATACCGCCACGGGTAGTGCTGCGGGTGCGAGGCCTCCTCGCGCAGCCCGATCCGCGGCCCCGCGGCCAGTCGGGGATGCGGCATCAGCGGCGCGCTGCCAGGTGCCTCCCCGGCGGCCAGGTCGCGCGGATCCAGGCGCCCGGCCAGGTGCATCCCGCTGCCGGGGTCGCACAGGTCGAGACCGTCCTCGACGTAGGTGATCCCGCAGGCGACAGTGGCGCGTCCCGGTCCGCGCGCCAGGTCGCGATCACGATGACAGGTGCCGCCGGCGAGACGTCGGCGATAGGCGAGATCCGTGCCGTCGAGAATCTCTCCCGCCCGGATCAGGCACCCGGTGCCGATGCCCTCGACGTCGGCGACGACGTTCATGCACGAATGCAGCCCCATGTGCCGGTACACGTACAGGTGGCCGGGCTCGCCGAACATGGTGGCGTTGCGGGCGGTGCGCCCCCGGTAGGCGTGGGAGCCCGGGTCCTGCGCGCCGACGTACGCCTCCACCTCGGTGATCCGCAGCGCGACGCCACGGCCGACGAGGACGCAGCCCAGCAGCAGCGGGGCCAGTTCGAGCACGTCCCGGTCGCAGAAGGTCCGCGGCAGCGGCGGGGCCGAAGCGGCGTCCGGCAGAGAGTCGTTGCGCGGGATCGGGTGCGAATCGGGTCTCACTTCATGAGCCGCCTGACGGCACCCATGATCTCGTCCATCTTGCGGTCCAGCTCCTCGGTGTCGCCCGAATGCGCGGCGTCGTGCACACAGTGGTGGATGTGGTCGTCGACCAGGCCGAGCGCCACCGATTCCAGCGCCTTGGTGACCGCGGAGATCTGGGTCAGCACATCGATGCAGTAGGTGTCGTCCTCCACCATCCGGTGCACCCCGCGGACCTGGCCCTCGATGAGCTTGAGGCGGCGCAGGTAGGGCGATTTCTGACCCTGGTACCCGGGATCGCCCTGGGTGCCGTGATCACCGGGGTGCGGGGTCGGCACGGGAGCGTCCTCGCCCTCGGCGGCGCGGCCCGCCTCGTCGTCCGTCATCACGCCTGCTCTCCCTCGTCATCCAGGTGGCCGACCAGGGAGGCGGCGTACCCCGTGTAGGTGTGCGGCGTCAGCGCCAGCAGGCGCTCGCGCTCGGCCTCCGGCAGGCCCAGCCCGCCGACGAACTCGCGCATCCCCTCACCGGTGACGCGGTGGCCGCGGGTGAGCTCCTTGAGCCGCTCGTAGGGATTGTCCATGCCGGTGGCGCCCTGCACCCCGAGGGTGCGCATCACGGACTGCACGGCCTCGCCGAGCACCTCCCAGTTGCCCTCGAGGTCATCACCCATCGCCTGGGCGTCCACGTCCAGGCCCGCCAGGCCCCGGCGCAGGTTCGAGATCGCCAGCAGCGAGTGCCCGAGCGCGGGACCGACGTTGCGCTGCGTGGTGGAGTCGGTCAGGTCCCGCTGCAGGCGCGAGGTGACCAGGGTCTGGGCCAGAGAGTCCAACAGCGCACCGGAGATCTCGAGATTCGCCTCGGCGTTCTCGAAACGGATGGGGTTGACCTTGTGGGGCATCGTCGAGGAGCCGGTGCCGCCCTGGGCCGAGAGCCGCTGACGGAAGTAACCCAGCGAGATGTAGGTCCAGATGTCGGTGGCCAGGTTGTGCAGGATGCGGCCGGCACGGGCGATGTCCGCGTACACCTCGGCCTGCCAGTCGTGGGACTCGATCTGCGTGGTCAGCGGATTCCAGGTCAGACCCAGGTGCTCGACGAAGGTGCGCGAGACCTGCTCCCAGTCGGCCGACGGGACGGCCACCGCGTGCGCCGCGTAGGTCCCGGTGGCGCCGTTGATCTTGCCGAGGACCTCGTCGGCACCGATCCGTCGGGCCTGGCGGCCCAGACGGTGGGCGAAGACCGCGATCTCCTTGCCCAGCGTGGTGGGGGTGGCGGGCTGGCCGTGGGTGCGCGAGAGCATGGCGACCTCGGCCGTCTCGCGGGCCAGGGCCGAGAGGTCCTCGATCACTTCTTGCAGCGCCGGCAGCCACACCTCGTGCACCGCGCCCTGGATCATCAGGGCGTAGGAGAGGTTGTTGACGTCCTCGCTGGTGCAGTAGATGTGCACCACCTCGGCCAGCGGCTCGAGGCTGGTCCCGGCCAGGCGGCGCTTGATGTAGTACTCGATCGCCTTGACGTCGTGGACCGTCTCCCGCTCGATCTCGGCGTGCTCGGCGATCCCCTCGGCTCCGAAGTCCTCGGGGATGGCGCGCAGCAGGGAACGCTCACCCTCGCTGAGGGACCGCAGCTCGGGGATCACGCCGGAATCGAGCAGGTGGATCATCCACTCGGTCTCCACCACCAGGCGGGCACGATTCAGCGCGGCCTCGGAGAGGTGGTCGACCAGGGGAGCGGTCTGCGACCGGTAGCGGCCGTCGAGCGGGGTCAGGGCGATCGGCGGCGTGATGTCCGCGAAGGAGTGAGCCATGAGGGCATTCTCCCAGAATCCGGGCCGGGCGCGACGGGGCTCTCAGGCACGGTCGCGTCGGTCCCGTCGGTCCCGTGGCCTCGGCTCAGTCGCGCGCGGCGTGGCGTCGGTCGTCGCGGTCCTCGCCGAGGCCGGTCACGGCCTCCACGATCGCCGAGAGGATGCCGATGATGATGCCGGCCAGCAGCGCCCACCAGAAGGTCTCGAACTCGAGCGTCAGGCCGAACAGCCCGGAGACCCAGCTGGTCAGCAGCAGCATCACCGTGTTGATGACCAGCTGGAACAGGCCCAAGGTGACGCAGGTGATCGGGAAGGTGAGGAACGACAGGACCGGCTTCACGATCGTGTTGATCAGCGCGAGGATCAGCGCGATGGCAGCGATGGTCAGGACCTGCGTGAGGATCGTGGCGCTGTCGTCGCCCAGGTGCATGCCGGGCAGGATCAGCGCGGTCACCCACAGCGCGAGGCCGGTGACGATGACGTGTCCGAGAAATCGCATGGGGCCATTGTCCCCCGCCGCGGCCGCCGGTGCACGGGGGAAAACCCTATGCCAGGATCGTGGCATGAGCGACACCTCACCCCGCGGCGGCACCCTCCGCACCGGCGACGGGCGCGGCCTGCGCACGATCGAGCACGGCTCCGGGCCGGACCTCGTGGTGTGCGAGGCGGGCCTCGGCGCGGCCGGTGCCAGCTGGGGAGCGGTGTTCGACCAGCTGGGGACGGAGCTGCGGGCAGTGGCCTACGACCGGGCCGGCTACGGGAGGAGCGACCCCGCTCCCGGCCCCCGGGATCTCGCCCGTCTCGCCGAGGACCTGCTGACCGTGATCGACGGGACTCCCCACGAGCGGCTCGTCCTGGTGGGACACAGCTGGGGAGGCCCGGTCGTCCGGCTGGCCGCCGCGACGCTGCACGCCCGCGGGCACGCGGTCGCCGGGCTCGTGCTGGTGGATGCCTCCGACGAGCTGGCCGACATGTACTTCACCCGCACGGTCCAGGTCATGAACCGCGCTCAGGGGGTGCTCCTGCCCGTGCTCGCGCGAGCAGGCCTGCTCGCGCCGTTGCAGCGGAGGGTGACGCCCCAGCTGCCCGAGCCCTACGCCGGCGAGTTCCTCGCCGCCGTCTCGACGATCGAGTATGCGCGGACGGTCCGCGCCGAGTCCGCGCACATCGCCCGCGGCCTGAGGGCGCTGCAGCTCGATCCGCCGCAGATCGCGGACGTCCCGGCGACCGTGCTCTCCGGCCGGCTGGCCGGAGGCCTGGGCCGACGCCGGCGGGACGAGCTCACCGCGGCCCACCGCCTCCGGGCCGCGCGCCACGAGCAGGGCCGTTTCGTCGCCGCGGAACGATCGGGGCACGTGATCGTGGCCTCCGAACCGGAGCTCGTGGCCCAGGAGATCTGCCGCCTGCTGAGCTGAGCTGCCCGCCTCGCGGAGGGTCGGAGGGCCCCGCGCCGGATCGGCCTACCCTGAGGGCATGCCCTCCCAGTCAGATCCCGACCGGTACCCCGAGCCCCCCGAGACGGTGCGCCTGCGCCCCGCGCTCGAGAAGCTGCCCGCCTACGTCCCCGGCAGACCCGCCGTCGACGACGGTGCCCGGCGCTTCAAGGCCTCCTCGAACGAGTCGCCCTTCCCGCCGGTCGACGCCGTGCGCGACGCTGCGATCGATGCCCTCGCCGGCAGCAACCGCTACCCGGACATGGCCGCGCTGGAGCTGCGCGAGGCGCTCGGCACCAAGCACGGCGTGGACCCCTCCCAGATCGCGGTGTCCACCGGTTCGGTCGCCGTCAGCGGCGACCTGGTGCGGGCCGTGGTCGGCGAGGGCGACGAGGTCGTCTACGCCTGGCGCTCCTTCGAGGCCTACCCGATCCTGGTGGGCTCGCACGGCGGGGTCCCGGTGCAGGTGCCGCTGACGGACACCTTCGAGCACGACCTCGAGGCGATGGCCGCCGCGATCACCGAGCGCACCCGGTTGATCCTCCTGTGCACCCCGAACAACCCCACCGGGCCCTCTCTGTCCACCGAACAGATCGAGGAGTTCCTCGCCCGCGTCCCCGAGGACGTCGTGGTCGCGATCGACGAGGCCTACCGCGAGTTCCACGACCCCGCCACCGTCGCGGGCACCGCCGGGATCTTCCGCCGCCACGGCAACGTGGTGCTGCTGCGCACCTTCTCCAAGCTGCAGGGCCTCGCCGGGCTGCGCATCGGCTACGCCGTCGCCCATCCCCGCCTGGCCCGCGCGCTGAGCCAGGTCACCGTGCCTTTCGGTTCGAGCCTTCCCGCCCAGGTCGCGGCGCTGAGCAGCCTTCGCGGCGAGGTGCAGGAGGAGCTCGACCAGCGGGCCGAATGGATCCGTCAGGAGCGCTCCCGGGTCTTCGCCGCGCTGAGGGGCCAGAGTTGGGAGCTGCCGGTCTCCCAGGGCAATTTCGTGTTCTTCCCGGTGGGGGAGGACAGCGCCGCCTTCACCGCTTTCGCCGACGAGCGCGGCCTCGTGCTGCGTGCTTACGGCAGCGACGGGGTGCGCGCCACCATCGCCGAGCAGGAGGCCAACGACCTGCTCCTCGAGATCGCGGGGGAATGGCGGGGGCGCTGAGCGCCACGACGGGAGCGGCCGGAGTGCCGAGTGCCCCGACACCCCCACTGCGCGAGGGCCGACGGGACTCGTCCCCGCGGTGCGGACACCGGTGGGAACCGTGACGATCGACCGGTAGCCTGGTCCGACGCAGAACGAGGCCGACCTGTGGGCCCTCGCGACCGGTGCGGACAGGCCCCGGGCGAGAGGGGAGCACCACGATGCAGGCGCGCAGCAATTCCACGACGACGGGGAGCGGAGTCACTCCTCCCCGGCTCGGCGGACACCGCGCCTACATCGTCTGGATCGCTGCCGTCCTCGCGTACTCCGTGGCCGTCCTCCAGCGCACCACCATGGGCGTGGCCGGCCTGGAGGCCACCGAGCGGTTCCACGCCTCGGCCACCATCGTCTCCACCTTCGTGGTGCTGCAGCTGCTGATCTACGCCCTCGCCCAGGTCCCGGCCGGCCTGCTGCTGGATCGGTACGGCTCGCGCGTGACGATCACCGCCGGCGCGCTGCTGATGGCCGCCGGCCAACTGCTGATCGCGAGCTGCGACACCGTCGCACTCGCGGTGGTCGCGCGGATCATTGTCGGCGCCGGGGACGCCCTGACCTTCTCCAGCGCGATCCGTCTGGTGCCCGCCTGGTTCTCCGCGTCGCGAGTCCCGGTCCTCACCCAGGTGACTGCGATACTCGGTCAGGTCGGCCAGATCGCTTCCGCGGTGCCGTTCGTGGCGGTGCTGACGCTGTCCGGTTGGTCCACGGCCTTCGGCGCCGCGGCCGGGGTCAGTGGCGTCGCCGCCCTGCTCGCCGTGCTGGTGATCCGAGCGACCCCGCCGGGGACCCCGCGCCCCCGCACCAAGCAGGACCTGCGGCGGATTCCGCTGCTCGTCGGCCGCATCATGCGCCATCCCGCGACGCAGCTCGGCTTCTTCACCCATCTGACCTCCGGTTTCCCCGGCATCGTGTTCTCGATGATGTGGGGCTACCCGTATCTGACCGCGGGGGAGGGTCTCAGCCGGCCCGCTGCCTCGGCGGTGATGACCGTGCTGGTGGCGGTCGGCATCATCAGCGGTCCCGTCATCGGGGCCCTGACCCAGCGCCATCCGCTGCGCCGCTCGACCCTCGTACTGCTGGTCATCGCCACCATCCTGGTGCCGCTGGTGACCGTGCTGCTGTGGCCCGGCCCGGCCCCGATCTGGCTGCTGCTGATCCTGGTCGCGGGGCTGTCGATCGGCGGGCCCGGCTCGAATATCGGCTTCGACTTCCCGCGCACGGACCTCGCCCGGCACCGCCTGGGCACCGCCACCGGCGTGGTGCTGATGGGCGGGTTCCTCGCCGCGCTGGTCGCGATCCTGCTGATCGGCGTGCTCCTGGACCTGCAGCGGCCCGACGGGAACTACGACCTGCAGTCCTTCCGGGTCGCCTTCGCCGTGCAGATCCCGATCCTGCTGTTGGGCATCACCGGCATGCTGATCAGCCGGCGCCGGCTGCGCCGCCGCATGGCCGCGGGGGGACGCGTCGTCCCGCCCTGGCGCGAGGTATTCCGCGGCGGCCGCTGGCGTCGGATCTGACCTCGTGGCCGCCGGGCTGCTCCGGTCATCGCCCCGCTCCTGTCACCGCTGCTCGCCCCCTCGGCCCCCGGCCAGCAGAGAAATGCGCCCGCACGACCGGTGTCTCGATCAGCATCGGTCGTGCGGACGCAGATCAGCGGTCGGCGCCGTCGCCGCCAGCCCGCGCGGTACGGGGCTTGCCGTGGCCCTCGAGCATGTCGTAGCGTTCTCCCGACACTTAATTTCAAGGAGGAAGTATGTCGTTCACGCTGGGCATCGTAGGGATCGGGCAGTTCGGTTCGCACTTCGCCGAACTGTTCGCGGCCCATCCCGAGATCGACGCGCTCTACGCCGTCGACTCCGTCCCGGAACGGATCGACGCGGTCGAGAACCGCGAGGGGAGCCGGGTGCGCTTCGCCGAGCGCTTCGATACCTACGAGGGGCTGCTCGCCTCCGACGTCGACGCGATCGCGATCTTCACCCAGAGGTGGACGCACGGCGAGCACGCACTGGCGGCGCTGCGTGCCGGCAAGCACGTCTACTCGGCCGTGCCGATGGCGATCGCCGAGGACGAGATCCGCGCGATCACCGAGGAGGTCCAGCGCACCGGCCTGGTCTACATGATGGGTGAGACCAGCCAGTACAACGCCGCCGTGGTGCTGGCCCGCCGCATCCACCGCTCCGGTGCTTTCGGAGAGGTTTTCTACGCCGAGGGCGACTACGTCCATGACATGGACCTGGGCTTCTACGACGCCTACAAGTACTCCGGCGGCGAGCAGTGGAAGTCCACCGCCTCCTACCCCCCGCTGCTGTACCCCACCCACTCCATCGGCGGCATCCTCGGCGTGCTGGGGGATCGGCATGCGGTCTCGGTCTCGGCGCTCGGCCGGCCCGACACCCGCGGCGACGGCGTCTTCGACAAGGACGTCTCCATGTTCGACAACGACGTCTCCAACGCTTTCGCCCTGTTCGAGATGGACAACGGCGGCGCGTTCCGCACCAACGAGCTGCGCCGCGTGGGCTACCCCAGCCACATGCGCGAATCCCGCTTCCGCTTCTTCGGCGAGGCCTCGAGCTTCGAGGAGACCATCGACGTCACCTACTGGCACGACAAGCGGCGGGTGCTCGAGGTGACCGACCTGATCCGCACGGACTCCACCATGAGCCTGGAGGATCCGCGCCTGGCGGACGTCTCCCCGGCGCTGCGGGATGCCTTCGTCGCGGGCGCCGCAGCCGTCCATCACCAGGCCCGCCTGCCTCGCGAGTTCCAGGGCATGCCCAATGGTCACGAGGGTGCGCACCACTTCTTGGTCGACGACTTCGCCCGCGCCGTGGCCGACGGGAGGCAGCCCGTGGTCAACGCGTGGCAGGCCGCCCGCTACACACTGCCGGGCGTCATCGCCCACCAGTCCATGAACCGTGGTGGTGAGCGTCTGAGCGTTCCGGACCTCGGCGACTGCCCGCTGCCGGTCCAGGACCTCGATGCCGAGCAGGAGGCGCTGGATCTCGACGCGCTGTACGGCGAGCAGGAGGCGCGTCGCGGCCACGTCGCGGAGTGATCGACCCGCCCGGGTCTCACCGAGCGCCCGGGTCCGCTCGCCACTCGAGCGGTCCGCCGCGCCGGTCAGGCCACCCGGTGCGGCGGAGGATCGGCGACTCCGCCGCCTGGGCCCGGCCCCGCAGGCGCTGAGCTGACATCCCCCGGGGCGCGAGCGTCGATCTCTCCCTGCTCGCGCCGCAGCCGGGACCACGGCATCACCGTCGCACCGGCCAGGAGCAGCAGGGCCACCCCGACGACCCCCGAGGCGTTGTCGACGAAGGGATTCAGAGCCGAGGCCGTCTGCGCCGAGGAGACCAGGCCGATCAGCAGGGGCGTCGCGGAGTTGCTGGTGGCGTGCGCGATCGCGGCGGGGATCGGGTTGCCCCCGGCGCGTTCTGTGAGGGCGTTGAACAGCAGGCTCATCGCGATGCAGGGCAGCAGGAACATGCCGATCGCCGCCGCACGGGGCTGCCCCGCGTAGTTGTAGCCGATCGCGAGCACGGGCAGGTGCCACAACGACCAGATGATCCCTCCGAGCACCGAGGCCCGTACCCGGCCCAGGGGTTTGAGCGCGGGCCACAGCCAACCGCGCCACCCGATCTCCTCGCCGAGCGCGAAGACGGTCGTGACCGCAATGCCGAACGCGGTCGTGGCGATCACGGCAGCCGCCGCGGCGGCCGGCGGGATCTCGGCCCCCGCGGCGGCCGAGAGCTGCTCGGTCGCCAGCGTCAGCCAGGTGCGAGCGGTGAGGTCCCCGGGCACGCCCCGCAGCACCATCAACATGGCACCGAGCAGCCCCAGCGCCACCATGAGGACGAGGGCGAGCGGGCCCCACAGCAGCAGTGCCCGCCATCGACCGCGGAAGCGCAACCCCACCCGGGTGCGCCAGGACGTCTTCTCCACCCCCTTGGCCAGGATCACCGAGGCGACGGCCGGGGCGAGCATGCCCACGGCGATCACGGGTGTGAACAGGGGATGGGTGATCCCGCCGGGCAGGAACCAGAACGGGAGGGCACACAGGGCGAACAGACCGTAGGCGATCACTATGAACAGCCCCACGCGCCGCCACGGAACGGTGGAGAACTCGGCGCGCGGAGCCGGGGGACGGTCTCGCGGGCGCCGCGGTGCGGCCGACGTCGGTTCGGCAGACGCCGATGCGGTCGGCGATGTAGTCGCCGCCACCGACGCCGGAACGTCGTCGTCCGCGGGCGGGAAGGAGGCGGGGACGGACTCAGGGATCTCGGTGCTCATATCTCGAGACTTCGTCGGGGGGGGGGGGGGGGGGGCGACGCCGGTCAATGCCCAGCGCCCCACACGCGCCCGTCGTCGGCCGGGCTCTCGCCCTGGGTCGCGTCGGATGGCCACCCGAGGTCGGTGACTCCTCGCCCCGGGAGCAGGACGGGGCCGATGAAAGTCCGGGATGCCTGCGTGGCGGGGCCACCCCGTCCTCGTCCGGGATCGATATGCTCGATTCTCCCGTCGAACCACCGCCGCGCACCCGCGGCGTGTGCTCAGGCGGCAGCGCGGCGTCGTCGCCGCGGACCCTCAGGCAGGAGAGCAGATGACGTCCAGCCCCTTGAGCACCGATCCCGTGACCTGGGACGCCGACGCCCTCGGAGTGCTCATGGCGCCCTTCACCGGCACCGAGCTGCCGGCCTGGATCACGGAGGCGCTCGAGGCGGGTCTGGCCTCGGTGATCCTCTTCGGCCACAACACCCCGGACCCGTCCACGGCGGCGCGACTCGCCCGCGCCGTCCACGCCCGCGCCGTGGACTGCGTGGTCGCGATCGACGAGGAGGGCGGGGACGTCACCCGGCTCCAAGCCGCCACCGGTTCTGCCCTGCCCACCGCCTGGGCGCTCGGTGAGGTCGATGACTCCGACCTGACCCGACGGGTCGGCCACGCCTTGGGAGGGGTCCTCGCCGCCTGCGATCTCGATCTCGACCTGGCGCCGGTGCTGGACGTCTCCACCGACCCGGCGAACCCTGTCATCGGCACCCGCTCCTACAGCGGCGACCCGGACCGGGTCGCCGCCCACGCCCGGGCCTTCGCCACCGGGCTGGTCGAGGCCGGGCTCGGCACCTGCGCCAAGCACTTCCCGGGCCACGGCGCGACCTCCACCGATTCCCACACCGCCCTGCCCCGCATCGACGTCGCCCGCCAGGATTTCGAGCGTGACCACCTCGCCCCGTGGCGGATCCTGCCCTGGCTGGACGCCGCGATGTCCGCTCACGTGCTGGTCCCCGCTCTCGGCGAGGGTCCGGCCTCGATCTCCGCCTGGACGCGACCGCTGCTGGATCGCGTCGTCGGCGGCACCTTCCGCGGCCTGCTGGTGACCGACGCCTTGGAGATGAAGGCCGTGGCCGCCGACCCCGGCTTCCCCGAGGCGGTCGTGCGGGCGATCGAGTCCGGGGCGGACCTGCTGTGCCTGGGCACGTCGATGGGGCGTGACGATCAGCGGATGCTGCGTGAGGCCCATGACGCCTTGGTCGGCGCCGTCACCTCGGGCCGGCTGCGCCGCGAGGACCTGCACGCTCGTGCCGAGCGCACCCGCGAGCACTGCCGCGCCCTGCGCACTCGACGCCGATTCGTCCCGGCACCCGAGCTGGACGAGGCGCTGCGGCAGGCCGAGCAGCTCGGGGCCGACGCCGCCGCCCGGGCCGTCCGCGTGCGCGGCGCCCGGCTCGACCTGGCACCGGTGACCGTGCTGGACCTGCGCAGCCGGGCGGACCACGCCTCCGGGGCGCGCCCGCAGCAGCTCGTGACGGCTCTGCGCGAGCGAGGCTTGCGCGCCGACGTCCCGGACTACCCCGACCAGGTCCCCGACACCGGAGGAGTCCTCGCGATCACCCGGCTGCCGCGCAGCGACCGGGAGGAGGGGGAGCGGCTGGCCGCGCTGCTCGAGCGCCGGCCCGAGGCGGTCGTCGTCCACGTCGGCGTGCCGGACGCGGCTCCCGAGCACCGCCACCTGGTGCTGGCCCACGGCGCGGGACGCGCCCTGATGCGAGCGGCCGTGGACGCGATGCTGCGAGAGGGTCGCTGATGCGTGTGCTCGGCATGATGTCTGGGACCAGCCTCGATGCGATCGATGTGGTCCTGGCGGACTTCTCCCGGGAGGCGACTGATCCCGGGACCGTGCGCGCGCACCTGTTGCACGTGGGCGAGCAACCCTGGCCCGAGGCGACCCGGGACGCGCTGCGCGCCGCCCTGCCGCCGGCGCAGGCGGACGTGGCGACCTGGAGCCGCCTGCACGCCGAGGTGGGCGATGCCTTCGCCCGCGCCGCCGCCCGGGTGCTCACGGCGCACGGAGGCGCCGACCTGGTCTCCACCCACGGGCAGACCGTCCACCACGACGTCCGCGACGGACGGGTCCTCAGCACCCTGCAGATCGGGGACCCCGCACGGATCGCGCGGGCCACCGGAGCGCCCGTGCTCCACGACCTGCGCAGCGCCGACGTCGCCGCCGGAGGGCAGGGGGCACCCTTGGCGCCGCTGCTGGACCAGCTGCTGCTCGGCGCGGATCCCCATGAGCGCACCGCCGTGCTCAACATCGGCGGCATCTCCAACGTCAGCCTCGTCGGCGGCGAGGATCCTGCGGACGAGGTGGTGGCGGGGGACCTCGGGCCCGGCAACGCCCTGCTCGATGCCGCCGTGCACGAGGCGACCGGGGACAGCGCCGACCACGATGCGTTCCGCGCGCGCACCGGGACCGTCGACCGCCCGGCCCTGGCGACGCTGCTGGCGGACCCCTTCTACGCCCGGCCCCTGCCGCGCTCGACCGGCCGTGAGCACTTCGACGGCGAGCACGTGCGCCGCCTGCTCGGCGACCAGGCCTTCGACGCCCTGACCCTTCCCGACCTGCTGGCGACCCTCACCGAGTTGAGTGCCGTGACCATCGCCCGGGCCATCCAGGAGCTGCGAGCCACTCGCGTCATCGGCTCCGGCGGCGGCCTGCGCAACCCCCTGCTGCGAGAACGCCTCGCCGCCCACCTCCATCCCGTGCCGCTGCTGGACGCCGATGCGCTCGGCATCCCGGCCGACGGCAAGGAGGCGCTGCTGATCGCTCTGCTCGGCTATCTCGGCGCCCACGGCCTGCCCGGCACCCTGGCCCGCGCCGACGGCACCGCCCATACCGGTGCGCACGCTCCGGTGGTGCTCGGCTCCCTCACCCCGCCGCACGGGCTGCGGGATCTGCCCGCGCAGCCGGCCGACGCCGTCGCCGTCACCCGAGTCGAGCTCGCAACTCCGTGATGACCAGGGAATCTTTCTTCCTTACGGCACCGTAGGTTACGCTCGCCGTCGTGAGTGTTTTCCGATCCACGATCCCCGACGTCGCCGCCCAGGAGCCGCTGATCCAGCTCCTCGCGACCGACGGCACCCGCAGCCCGCACGAGGAGCTCGACGCGGTCCTCGCGGGCAGCGGGGGCGACGACGACCTCCAGACCCCCGAACGCCTGCGCGGCTACTACCGCGACATGGTGATGATCCGCGCCGCGGACCTCGAGGCGACCAGCCTGCAGCGCCAGGGCCAGCTCGGTCTGTGGGCCAGCGCGCTGGGGCAGGAGGCCGCCCAGATCGGCGCCGGCCACGCCTCCCGTGAGCAGGACTATCTGGTGCCCACCTACCGCGAGCACGGGATCGCCTGGGCCCGCGGCATCGAGCCGTGGCGGCTGCTGGAGTCGTATCGGGGGGTCAGCCACGGCGGCTGGGACCCCAATGAGCTGCGCACCCACCCGTACATGATCGTGCTCGGGTCCCAGGCGCCCCACGCGGTCGGCTACGCCATGGGCCTGCAGCGCGACGGTGTCGTCGGTACCGGGGACCGCGAGACCGACACCGCGGTCCTGGCCCTGTTCGGCGACGGAGCCTCCAGCGAGGGGGAGGTCTCGGAGTCCTTCACCTTCTCCGCCTCCTTCGAGGCCCCCGTCGTCTTCTTCACCCAGAACAACCAGTGGGCGATCTCCGTGCCCACCTCGGTGCAGTCACGGGTGCCGCTCGCGCAGCGGTCCCGTGGCTGGGGGATCCCCTCGGTGCGGGTCGACGGCAATGATGTGCTCGCGGTGCTCGCCGCCGTGCGCGATGCGCTCGACGCCGCCCGCGCGGGGGAGGGGCCGCGGTTCATCGAGGCGGTCACCTACCGTATGGCCGCCCACACCACCAGCGACGACGCCTCTCGCTACCGTCCCGCCGTGGAGGAGCAGGAGTGGGCGGAGAAGGATCCGATCCTGCGCCTGCGCCGCCACCTCGAGCAGCTCGGGGAGATCGACGAGGCGTTCGTCGCCCGCTGCGACGAGGAGGCCCAGGACCTCGCCATGCAGCTGCACCACCACATCCACGGCATGGAGGACCCGGATCCCGTGGGCATGTTCACCCACGCCTACGCCGAACCCCATCCGATCGTCGAGGCCGAGCGCGCGCAGTACCTCGAGTACATCGCCCAGTTCGAGGACGACGAGAGCACCGAGCAGAAGGGAGGCCGCGCATGAGCAGCTCCACCCTCCCGATCGCCAAGGCGATCACCGCCGGGCTGCGCGACGCGATGCGCGTGGACGACAAGGTCCTGCTGATGGGCGAGGACATCGGCGTGCTCGGCGGTGTCTTCCGTGTCACCGACGGCCTGCACGCCGAGTTCGGCTCCCAGCGGGTGGTCGACACCCCGCTGGCGGAGGCCGGCATCGTCGGCACCTCGGTCGGCCTGGCCGTGCGCGGCTACCGCCCCGTGGTCGAGATCCAGTTCGACGGCTTCGTGTTCCCCGCGTTCAACCAGATCACCACCCAGGTCGCGAAGATGCACAACCGCACCCACGGTGCCGTGCACATGCCGATCGTGATCCGTATCCCGCACGGTGGCGGCATCGGGGCGATCGAGCATCATTCCGAGAGCCCCGAAGCGCTGTTCGCGCACACCGCGGGCCTGCGGATCCTCGCCCCGTCGAATGCGCAGGATGCGTACTGGATGACCCGGCAGGCCATCGAGTGCGAGGACCCGGTCATCATGTTCGAGCCGAAGAAGCGGTACTGGGTCAAGGGGGACGTCGATCCCGACCACCGGCCCGAACTGTCCCCGTGGGAAGCGGCGGTGGTGCGTCCGGGCACCGACGCGACGCTGCTGGCCTGGGGGCCGAGCATGCCGCTCGCGCTCGAGAGCGCGGAAGCCGCCGCCGCGGACGGCATCGAGTTGGAGGTCATCGACGCGCGCTCGCTGTCGCCGGTGGACCTCCCGACCATTGCGGCCTCGGTCAAGCGCACCGGACGGCTGCTCATCGTGCACGAGGCTCCGGTGGTCGGTGGTCTCGGCGGGGAGATCGCTGCTCGCATCTCCGAGGAGTGCTTCTACCACCTGGAGGCGCCCGTGCTGCGCGTGGGCGGGTATCACCTGCCCTATCCGCCGGCGCGCATGGAGCACGCCTACCTTCCCGACCTCGACCGGGTGCTGGACGGCGTGGACCGTCTGCTCGAACACTGACGGCCACGCCCCTGCGTGAAAGGATCTCCCCATGCCAGATGAGCCAGATGAGATTGCGACCCCCTCCTCCTCGTCGCTCGTGACGATCGCGCTCACCGATCCCGGCGAGGGACTGACCGAGGCCGAGATCATCGACATCAAGGTCGCCGTGGGCGACACCATCGCCATCAACGACCCCGTGATCGAGGTGGAGACCGCCAAGAGCGCCGTGGAGCTGCCCAGCCACATCGGCGGCACCGTCACCAGGATCCTGGTGGCGGTCGGGGACGAGGTGCCCGTCGGCACCCCACTGCTCGAGGTGGACACCGCCGGGGGGCCGGCGCCGAGCGCCGCCCAGGAGCCGGCCGAGCCGGCCGAGGGGTCCACGCCGGCCGACGCGACCGCGCGGGCCGACGGGTCGGCACCCGCCGAGGAATCCGCTGCGGCCGCGACCGCCGCCGAGGCACAGACGGCGGCCGAGGTCGCTCCGCAGGGCGGGGAGCCCGCCGCAGCGTCCGCTCCGGCAGCAGGCACCGAGGACGAGCCCAAGAATCTCGTCGGCTACGGCGCGTCCACGTCCCCGCAGCGTCGTCGCCGCCGCCGGATCGCGCAGGACGACGGGCCGCAGGTGCCGATCGACCGCATCCTCGCCAAACCACCGGTGCGCAAGCTCGCCCGGGACCTCGGGATCGCGCTCGCCGACGTGTTCGCGACCGGTCCTGACGGCACCGTCACCCGCGCCGACGTGCTCGCCGCCCAGCAACGGGCGATGTCGGGCGACGCGTCGACCAGCCCGGACGGGGCCTACTTCCCCGAGGAGTCCCCGCAGGTCCCGGAAGGACTCGGAGGAGCCATGAAGACCACGCGCGACCAGCCCTTCGCCGGCGTCACCAGCGACGAGCGCACCACCCGGGTGCCGATCCGCTCCGTGCGCAAGCGGACTGCCGAGGCCATGGTGGCCTCCGCCTTCACCGCCCCGCACGTGACGGTCTTCAACGAGATCGACATGACGCGGACCGTGCAGATCATCGCGGACCTCAAGGCCTCCCGCGAGTGGGCCGACGTCAAGGTCAGCCCCCTGGTGGTGATCGCGAAGGCGCTGCTGGTGGCGATCCGCCGCAATCCCGAGGTCAACGGCTCCTGGGACGAGCCGAACCAGGAGATCGTCTACAAGCACTTCGTGAACCTGGGCATCGCCGCAGCCACCCCGCGCGGGCTCATCGTCCCCAACCTCAAGGACGCGCACCTGATGACGCTGCGCGAGCTGGCAGAGGGGATAGACGAGCTCGCCAAGACCGCGCGCGCCGGGAGGACCTCCCTGACCGATACGCGGGAGGGGACGATCACCATCACCAACTTCGGTGTGTTCGGCATCGACTCCGGCACCCCGATCCTCAACCCGGGAGAATCCGTGATCCTGGGCGTCGGGGCGATCAAGGAGAAGCCCTGGGTGGTCGACGGACAGATCGTCACGCGCAAGGTGGCCCAGCTCGCGCTGAGCTTCGACCACCGCCTGATCGACGGGGCCCTCGGCGCGGAACTGCTGCGCGACATCTCCGCGGTGCTCGAGGACCCCTCCCTGGGCTTGGTCTGGGGTTGAGCGACGAACTGCGCAGCCGGAGTCGTCGGCGAGCGTGCGAGTCGGCGGCGGAGGTGGAGCGGGAGGAGCTCGACCGGGAGGTGCTGGGGTTGAGCGACGAACTGCGCAGCCGGAGTCGTCGGCGAGCGTGCGAGTCGGCGGCGGAGGTGGAGCGGGAGGAGCTCGACCGTGAGGTGCTGGGGTTGAGCGACGCCTGGGACCGGCCTGCCGCGGTCGTCGGTACCCTGATCCGGTGACCTCGAGCCCGACCCCGCCTCCGCACACCTCGCGGCGCGACGACCCGCGGATGCAGACGGTCGAGATGGCTGCGCTGCGCCTGGAGGACGTCAGCGACGGCGACACCTTCGGCTCGGGGCCCGTGCAGGCTCGACTGACCCCGCGTCGGACCGCTCTGCTGGTCGCCGCCGGCGGAGCGATCGGGGCGCTGCTGCGCTTCGTGCTCATGGTGATCTCACCCACCGTCGCCACCCCCACGCTGGTCGAGCTGCCCTGGGCCACGCTCTGGGCGAACGTGCTCGGGTGCCTGATCCTCGGCACGCTCACCGGTGTGCTCGAGGTGCGGCCCGGGCGGCCCTGGATGCTGCCGCTGCTCGGCACCGGGCTGTGCGGTGGTTTCACCACCATGTCCACGGTGGTGCTGGAGGGCTCGGCGATGATCGGCGCCGATTTCCCGATGCAGGCCTTCGCCTACGCCCTGGCGACCGTCTTCGGGTGCCTCGGCGCGATGGTCGGCGGCCTCCTCGGGGGCCGGCGACTTGCGCACCGGGCCGCCGCCCGGAGCGATCGCGCCGGGCGAGGGGCCTCTCGCACCGATCGGGTCGGCACCAGCTCTGAGCTGGCCGATTCCGACTCCTCTCAGCCCGATTCCGACGTCGAGCAGGCCGGCTCCGACTCTCATCGGGGCGGCTCCGACCCTGAGCCCGCGGGCTCCGACCCTGATCCAGCAGGCCCCGACACCGAGCAGCGCCCCGCCCGGGACCAGGGGGAGGAGTCATGAGCGTGGGAACCTTCCTGCTGGGCGCGGTGATGGTCGCGATCGGCGGCGCCGGCGGCTCCGTGCTGCGCTGGTGGCTGCGCGAGGTCGGCATGCGTCGCGCCGCCCGCCGCAGCAGCGATGGCGACCTGCGCGCCAAGCCGTGGCTGACGTTCCTCGCCAACGCGCTGGCCTGCTTCGTGCTCGGGATCGTGGTGGCCCGTCTCGGCTCGGCCGCCTCAGGAGTCGCCGAGCTCGGGTTCCTGCTGCTCGCGGTCGGCTTCTGCGGTGGCCTGTCCACCCTGTCCACCGCCGCCCTCGATGTCGTAGAACTGATCCGACGCGGCAGCTTCGCCCTCAGCGTCGCCTACTTCCTGCTGACGATCGGGACCGGGATGGCGCTGCTATGGGTGGGGCTGGTGATCGCGTCGTGAGCACCACCTCGCAGCGGCGGCCCGCCCTGACGGTCGTCGCGATCGTCCTCGGCGCACTCGGTGTGCTCGCCCTGATCTCCGTCCTCGCGGCCGAGGCCGCCGGTGGCGACAACCTCGTGCTGCGCAACGCCGGGTCCCTGGCCCGCCACGGCGGACCGGTCGCCACGATGGTCGCCGACCTCGCAGCGGCCCTGACCCTGGGCGGTGCCGTCGTCGCCGGCTGGCTGCTGCACGAGGAGGCCGACCGCGTCCGTGCGATGACCCTGGTCGCCCTCGCAGCAGGAATCACCACCCTCGCCCGCGGCGCCTCCCTCGCCTTCTCCTACGCGGTCGCGACCGGGCAGCCCGTCGGCTCCGCGCGCTTCGGCTCCGACCTCAGCGTGTACCTGGCCACGGAACTCGGCATCTGGTACGTGACAGCGCTGGTGATCGCCGCTGCCGCCACCACCATCGCCGTCACCGGCACGGGGCGCGGGATCGCCCGGACGGTGGCGGTGGCCGCCGGTCTGATCGCGTTCTCCAGCGCCATGACCGGCCATGCCGCCGGGGACTCCAACCACGAGGTCGCCACCTCCACGATGCTCGTGCATCTGCTGGCGGTGGGGATCTGGCTGGGCGGCCTGGCGATCCTGCAGGCCCTGCCGCGCAGCGCCCGCGATGACGCACGGGTGGTGCGCGGCTACTCCCATCTCGCGCTGATCTGCTGGATCGCCCTCGCCCTGAGCGGGGTGTGGGCCCTGGGAGTGCGCGTGAACTCGGTGGGGGAGATCCTCACCAGCGCGTACGCCCAGCTCGGCGTCGCCAAGGCCGTGCTGCTCATCGCGCTGGCGGGACTGGGCGTCCTCCAACGCCGGCAGCTCGCGACCGGGTTCACCGCCGACGGGGCGGGTCGCCAGGCCGCAGGCACCTACCGCCGCCTGGCGATCCTCGAGCTCGCGCTGATGGGCCTGGCCGTGGCGATCGCCGCCGCCATGAGTTCGTCCCCGCCCCCGGCCGACGCCGGCACCCCGCCGCCCGGGCCTGCGGGGGTGCTGACCGGGTACCCGCTGCCGCCAGCCCCGGACCTCGGCGCGGTGCTGACCGCGTGGCGTCCCGATCCCTTCGGCATGCTGCTGGCCTGCGTGATGGTGCTGGTGTGGTGGCGTCCGCGCGCGCCGCGAAGGGAGCGGGGCGCGAGCGTCCGCCTGGTGCTCGCGGGCGTCGTGCTCGTGGTGCTGACCAGCGGACCGCTGAATGTGTACGGGAAGGTGCTGGTCTCCGCGCACCTGCTGCAGCATGCGCTGCTGCTGGCCGGGGCCGGCGTGCTGCTGGGCAGTGCGGTGACGGTCCCGTCCCTGCTGCGTCGAGCGGTCGGGCGCCGTCGGTGGCTCGCTGCCCTGGTCGCCGCCGTGCCGGTGGCCCTGCTCGGGGCGGCGTACGCGGGCCCGATCCTGCGTCTCGCGCTGGATGGCCATGCCGCTCACCTGGCGCTGCAGATGCTGGCGCTGTGCGGTGGGGTGCTCAGTGCGCTCACCGTGCGCGCCACGCAGGGCACCGGTGCGCGGCTCCTGATCGCCGCCGCTCCGCTCGCGCTGGGCCTGGCCGGCGGGATCGTGCTGGTCAGCACCGATCTGCTGATGGCTTCGAGCTGGTTCGGGGCGACCGGGCGGCAGTGGTTGCCGGACGCTCTCGCGGATCAGCATCGCGGTGGGCTCGCCGTGCTCGCGGTGGCGGTGCTGTCCGCGCTCGCGGCCGGCCTCGCACTGCGGCCCGCACGCCTCACGGACCGTGAGCAGACGACGGCCGGGGCCCCGCAGGACGCGTGAGCTCGCGCGTCCCGAGGGCTCAGTCGAACAGCTCGCGCACCGATCGCAGTCGTGCCAGCAGAGTGTCGCGGTCCGTGGAGGGCACCAGGTTCTCTCCCCGCGTGGCGGTGGCGGTGGGGGCGGCACGGGCGGTGACCCGGTTCGCGCCGAGCGCTCCTCCCAGACGCCCCAGCATGCCCCCGCCGGCCGGGGTCGCGGCCGTCTGCACGGCGGTCTCGGAGCCGGCGCGCAGGCGCTGGAACTGCCGCAGGGCGGCGGAGTCGCCCTCGCGGGCGGCCAGCACGTAGGCGGCCAGATCGGCCTGCTCGACGAGGACGGGCAGCACCCCGCCGGCGACCCGCTGCTGACCGAGGAACGCCAGGTCGTCGCGGCCGCGGGGGAAGGCCCCCAGGAACAGGTCCAGGTCACCGTCGGCGGAGCGCGGCACGACGTCCTCGGGCAGGTGGTCGGCGCCGACCTCGTAGCCCGTGGCCAGCACGATCAGATCGGGCGCGTACCTGATGTGGCCGGCATGGAGCTCGGGACCGAGATGAGTGAGGGTGCCGTCCGCCTCGACTCCGGTGACCTCGCCGGCGGGCGTGATCCGGCCCTCCCTCACTCGGTCCAGGACGTCGTCGGAGACGATCACGGAGTCCTCGAGCAACGGCGCGGCCGGGCGCGGAAGCCCGGCCGCGGCGGGGTTGCCCACGGTGCGGGAGATGACGCTCTTCGCGATCTTGGCGTTCAGGCCGCCGAGCACGGAGGGCTCGCGGGAGGCGGCGACGTCCCCGGGGACCCGGCCGATGCGGCGGGGGACGACCCAGTGCCCGGTTCGCATCGACCAGCGCACCTCGAGGGCGCGACGGGCGGCGTCGACCGAGATGTCGGCGGCGGACTGCCCGGAGCCGACGACGAGGACCCGCTGGCCCTCGAGCCCGTCGGGCCCGCTCCATTCCGAGGAGTGGATGACCTGCACGGACTTCGGGACGTCCGCGGCCCAGTCGGGACGGTGCGGGCGTTGGGAGATGCCGTGGGCGGAGATCACCGCCCGGTAGATCAGGATCTCGCCCGTGGAGAGCTCGACCTGCCAGATGCCGTCCTCGAACGGGCGGGCGGTACGCACGGCGACGCGCGGACGGAAGTGGTCGGTCAGCTGATGGCGCGCCGCGTAGGCGCGCAGGTACTTGGCCATGTGGCCAGGGCTGAGGAACTCGGGGAAGGAGACCGGTTGGAGCATGTCCTCGTACTGGGTGAACTCCCGCGAGGAGATCATCTCCATCGCGGGCCACACCGGGGAGTCCTCGCGCTCCTCGTTCCAGATGCCGCCGACGTGCTTCGCACGGTCGACCAGGTCGAAGGGGACCTCCAGGGCCTTCAGGGCGGCAGCGGCCGCGAGACCGGCGGGTCCGGCGCCGATGATCAGCACCTTCTCGCGGGAGGGGATCTGGTCGTGGAGGTCGGGCATCGAGCAGAACCTTCCGGAACGGGCGGCACGCGGCACCTGGGACGACCCCGGGCACCCGGCTCAGCGGCGGGCTGACGCTGGCCATCCTAGTCTCCACGGTCCAGGCCACGGACGCGCTGCGCCGACGCGAGGCGCGGTGGAGCGTGGTCAGCCGATGGCGGTGAGCAGTGCCGAGACGCCCAGGGTGATGATGATCGTGCTGGAGACGTGGGCGAGGATCACGTGGTCGCGCACGAGGCGGCGGGCCCTGGGGGTGGTCGGGGCGAGATCGGTGCCGTTGGCGGCCTGGATCAGCACCGCGCCGTAGACGTAGTCCGCCAGCGTCCGTTCGTGCCCGGGGGTCCCGGCCAGCTCGAAGGCGTCGCCGTGGGCGTCCTCCGCGGCGTACTCCACGGCGAAGGTCATCACCGCTCCGATCCAGGCCGTGGCCACGGCGCCGACGGTGAGGGCCAGCAGGGCGGCCATCGGCACCCCGTCCGGTCGCATCACCAGCAGCAGGATCGCGATCGCGGCGGTGAACAGGAGCTGGGCGACCTCCCCCGCCGCCCCGCTGCGGCCCGCGAACACCCGATACAGCCGGACGTGCTTGCGCACCCGGGGCAGTCGGGCGGTGCCGACCAGCCGAGCGCGGGGCTGGCCGCTCAGCGCGATGTGGGTCAGCACCGCGAACAGCAGCGTGTACAGGGAGATGACGATGATCAGCAGCAGGAGCAGCGCCGCGATCCTCTCGCCCTGGTTCCCCGGACCGTCCTCGCCCAGCTGCGGCAGGGCGAGCGCCACCGACATCCCGGCGGGGAAGGACACCAGCAGCGAGATCAGGAAGCGGAGGTTCTCCGAGAGGAAGCGCTCGCGCAGGCCGCGGCGACGTCCGCGTCCGCGTCGGGCGCGTCGGGGCGGACGGGAGACGGGCCGGCCCGGGCCCTCGACCGCCGGTTCCGGTGAGGCCGCGCTCGGGGGCGGCGAGACGGACGGCGACGGGCCCGAAGCCGGGGAGAGCGCTGGTGATGGCGACGGTGAGCCGGCCGAACCCACCGGCGCGGTCGTCAGCGGCGCCCGGAGCCCGCCGGCCCGGAGCCCGCTGGCGCGGGAGACGCGTCGGCGTCGGCCCCCTCGCCGAGGACGCCGGAGCACGGGGCCGGGTTCGCTCATGCCAGGACGTCTCCTGCCTTCTCCCGAGCCAGCAGCAGCGCGCCCGGGAGGCCGGTCGTGGCCGTGCAGTAGGCGCGCCCGTCGGCCTGCAGGCCGGTCGCGACCTCGTCGTGGATCGGGCCCGGGGTGGCCAGGACGGATCCGGCCAGGACCACGGGAAGGCCCGCCTCCGGGTCCAGCGCCCGTACGGTGTCCATGACGTGCCGCACCGCGGTGTCGAGAATCTCGCGAGCGGCGGGGTCCTCGGGGACCGATCCCGGCAGACGGGCGAACCGTCCGAGCGCGGCCGGGGCCCCGGCCGGCAGGAACTCGTCCAGGGCACGGATCAGATCCTGGCGGGGATCGCCGGTGGGGGAAGGCGGCAGCAGGCCGTCGCGCAGGTCGAGGTCGAGCATGTCCCCGACCTGCTCCGTCAGCCGGGTGCGTCGACCGCGCCCGTCGAGATCCGCCGCCGCCGCCTGCAGCGCGCGCCGCCCCAGCCACACGGCCGAGCCGATGTCGCCGAGCAGCCAGCCCATCCCGTCGCGGCGGGCTACCGCCTCACGCTGGTGGAAGCGGACGGCGACCGCGCCGGTGCCGGCCAGCACCAGCAGACCGTCATCGCCCATGCCGCCGGCGAGGAAGGCGGTGTGCAGGTCATCGGTGACCAGGAGACGGTCGGCGGCGATGCCCAGCTCCTCCAGCCGCTCGCCGACGACGGTGCGCACCTCGTGCGCCCGTGCCGGGCCGGCGCCCGAGATGCCGAGCGCGACGGCGTCGACCTCGATCTCGTCGCCCAGCGCGTGCCGACCGTTCTCCAGGACGGTCCGCACGGTGTCGGCCAGATGGTCCATGGCGGCGGATCCCGAGGAGCGCAGATTGGCGCCGGGCCCCTCCGCCTCTGCGGCCACCCCGCCGCCCAGTGGGGCCAGGGCCAGACGCGAGCTGGTGCCGCCGATGTCACCGGCGATCACGACGTGGGTCGGTGTGGAGGCGTCGGCGTCCATGTGGTCCTCCTCTGGCGATTCCCCCGGGATCGGGCCTTCATCGTAGGGCGGGGGACGGTCCCGGACGGGGAGGACGACTCCTGTGAGCGGAGGCGGCGGACCTGCACGGGCGTCGTCGCCCCGCCTCGTGGGCCGCGCGCTCACCACGGGGGCCGGTCGACGGGCCCGTCGACGAGCGGCCGACGGATAATCCCTCGACCCGGTCGCGACGGCGCCCCTAGACTCGTCGCCGTGAGCATCTGATCAGTCCCTGCTTCCCACCGTGTCGACACGATCCGGAGCTGATCCATGCCTACGCACCCCACCCCCTCCGCTGCCCCGGCCCCCACGGCCGGCTCCGGCGACCCCCGCCTGCACCTGCGCGCCGACGGGCTCTCCTTCTCCTATCCCGATCGTCGCGTCCTGACGGACGTGGGCCTCGTGGTCCCCGCCGGGCGACCCACCGGTCTGCTCGGGGAGAACGGCAGCGGAAAGTCCACCCTGCTGCGGATCCTGGCCGGGGATCTGACCCCCGATGCCGGGACGAGCTGGGCCCCGGGTCCCGTCGGCGTCCTGCACCAGGAGCTGCCCGCCGGCCCCACCACCACGCTCGCCGAGGTGGTGGCTGACGCCCTCGAGCGTTCCCGACGCCTGGAGCGCGAGCTCACCGCCGCGGGGGAGGCCCTCGCCGCCGGGGACGGCGAGCCCGCGGCCCATGCCGCCGTGCGCTTCGACGAGCTCCTGGCCGAGGCGACCCTCGCCGACGTCTGGAACGCCGAGCACCGGGCCGAGGCGGTCCTGGCCGGGCTGAGCCTCGCCGAGATCGCGCCCGCCACACCGCTCGGTGAGATCAGCGGGGGCCAGCGCGAGCGTCTCGCCCTCGCGCACCTGCTCATCGCCCGCCCCACCACCTGGCTGCTCGACGAGCCCACCAACCACCTCGACGACGACGGCGCCGCCTTCCTGGCCGCTACCATCGCCGCCCACGGCGGCCCCGTGCTCATCGCGAGCCACGACCGCGCCTTCCTCGACGACGCCACCACCGCCCAGCTGGACCTGGACCCCGCCGAGTCCCCGGCCCGCACGGATCCCGGCGGTCTGACCGTCTACACGGGCGGCTTCAGCGACTATCTCCTGGCCCGCTTCGAGGCGAGGGACCGCTGGGAGCACCGCTTCCGCACCGAGCAGGACGAGCTCAAGGAGCTTCGCCAGGCCGTGAAGGACTCCGCGACGGTCGGACATCCCGGCGCGGCACCGCGCACCGAGGGCGGGATGGCGAAGAAGTTCTACGCGGACCGCAACGCCACCGTCGTCTCCCGCCGTCTGCGCGAAGCCCGGGCACGCCTCGCCCAGCTCGAGGAGGACCAAGTCCGCAAACCGCCCGCGGAGCTGCACTTCACGCACCTGCCCCCGGTTCCCGGGCGCGGCAGGGGCGGGGGAGGCGCGGTGCTGCTCACGGCGCGCGAGGTCACCGTCGACGGGCGCCTCGACCCCACCTCGTTCAGCCTCTCGGCCGGGCAGCGCCTGCTGGTGACCGGGGCCAACGGCTCGGGCAAGTCGACTCTGCTGGACACCGTGACCGGCCGCCTCGCCCCCACCCACGGCACGGTCGACCATCCCCGGGGCCTCCGCATCGGCCACCTCGGCCAGGACGATACGGCGGTGTCGGGACGCACCGTCGGCGAGCACCTGCGCGCGGCCGTCGCGGGCACCGAGGAGCCGCCGGCCGAGGACGGCGCCGTGCCCGAACTGTTCGGCCTGGTCCATCCCCGCGACCTGGCCCGACCGCTCGAGCTGCTCTCCCGGGGCCAGCTGCGCCGCGTCATGCTCGCGGCGCTGCTGCTGGATCCGCCCGAGCTGCTGGTCCTCGACGAGCCCACCAACCACCTCGCGCTGGTCACCGCTACCCGCTTCGAGACCGCCTTGGCGGACTGGGAAGGTACGGTGCTGATCGCCTCCCACGACCGCTGGCTGCGCAGCCGCTGGCAGGGTGAGGTGCTCGCGCTGGGGGAGTGAGGGCCGGACGAGTGGTACCGGGCGGCGACACAGACGACACAGACGACACAGACGACACAGAGGTTCACGATCCTCGGAGCCATCGCCGGGGGTGCGTCAGGCTGAGGAGGTCACCGTCGCGACAAGGAGCCTTCCATGACCGAGCAGCCCCAGAAGTTCGAGACCCTCGCCATCCACGCGGGCCAGGAGCCCGATGCCGAGGCCGGATCGCGTGCCCTGCCGATCCACCAGACCACCAGCTTCGTGTTCCCGACGGCGGAATCCGCTGCGGACCGCTTCGCCCTCGCCGAGCCGGGGCCGATCTACTCCCGCATCAACAACCCCACCCAGGGCGCGGTCGAGGATCGTGTCGCGGCGCTCGAGGGCGGCGCGGCCGGGCTGCTGGTCGCCTCCGGGCAGGCCGCGATCACGCTGTCGATCCTCAATCTCGCCGATGCCGGGAGCTCCGTCGCGGTCTCTCCGAGCCTCTACGGCGGCGCCTTCAACCTGTTCAAGCACACGCTGTCCCGTCTGAGCATCACCCCGCAGTGGATCGAGGACCCCACCGACCCGGAATCCTGGCGCGCCGCGGCCGATACGACCACCCGGGCCTTCTTCGTCGAGTCGATCCCCAACCCCAAGCACGACATCCCCGATCTGCGGGCGATCGCCGACGTCGCCCACGAGGTCGGAGTCCCGCTGATCGTCGACAACACCGTCGCCACGCCGTTCCTGCTGCGCCCGCTCGAGCACGGCGCCGACATCGTGGTGCATTCCGCGACCAAGTTCCTCGGCGGCCACGGCACCTCGATCGCAGGTGTGATCGTGGACGGCGACAGCTTCGACTTCGCCGCGCACGCCGAGAAGTACCCGCAGTTCAACCAGCCCGACGAGTCCTACAACGGGCTCGTCTTCGCGGGCCTGCCCGCCGCCTTCGCCACCCGGGCCCGCACCAACCTGCTGCGCGATCTCGGCCCGGCCATCTCGCCGTTCAACGCCTTCCTCATCGGGCAGGGCCTGGAGACGCTGCCGCTGCGCATGGAGCGGCATCTCGAGAACGCTCACCAGGTCGCCGCCTACCTGGAGGCCGACGACCGCGTGGGCGTCGTCACCTGGGCTTCCCTGGACTCCTCGCCGTACAAGGCGACCGCTGACAAGTACCTGCCCCGCGGCGCGGGCAGCGTGCTGGGGTTCACCCTGCCCGGCGGGCTCGACGCCGGCCGACGCTTCGTCGATGCCCTCACCCTGCACTCCCTGGTGGCGAACATCGGTGACGTGCGCAGCCTCGTCGTCCACCCCGCCTCGACCACCCACTCCCAGCTCAGCGAGGAGGAGCAGAGGGCGGCCGGGGTCGAGCCCGGCTTCGTGCGCCTGAGCGTCGGCCTCGAGCACATCGACGACATCCTCGCCGACCTCGAGCGGGGCCTGGCCGCCGCGGGCTGAGCACGGCTCACCTGGCCGGGCGCTGCTCGCCACGTCGAAGAAGGTGCCACGTTCCTGGCACCTTCGACGACGTGGCGAGCCGCGTCGCCGCCTGGCAGCGGCCCGGCAGGGACGCCCGCTCGCACCTCGAGATGTCAGGTCCCGGCCTGACCCGGGCACGGCGAGGAGACATCGTGCAGGCGGGCTGGATACGCTGGGGCCATCATGAGTGCCGTTCCCGCGCCCCTGCCGTCGTCCCCGCTGGATGACTGGCCGCCCACCTGGACTCCCGCCGCCGTCGTCTTCGACTTCGACGGACTGCTGGTCGACACCGAGGCCGAGTGGGTCCGCGTCCAGGACGCCTACCTCGCGATGCACCGGGTCGAGATGGATCCCGCCACCCGGCGGCAGATCACCGGGCAGTCCGCGGAGATGGTGGTCACGGTGATCGGTCGCCTGGTCGACAAGGCCCCCGAGGTCGTCGGCGAGGAGCTGCTGGCCGCCCACCGTGAGGGACTGCGCGACCGTGAACAGCTGGTGCCGCTGCCCGGCGGCCTGGAGACGGTGCGGGCCGTCGCCGCGAAGCGCCCGGTCGCGATCGCCTCGAACTCCCCGCGGGACATGCTCGACCACAAGCTCGAGGCCACCGGCCTGCTCGAGGTGGTCGATGCCCACGTCGCCATCGAGGACATCACCCATCCCAAACCCGCGCCGGACATCTACCTGCGCGCCGCCGAACTGCTCGGCGTCGTTCCCGCCGACTGCCTCGCCTTCGAGGACTCCGAGACCGGTGCCTCTGCCGCCCTCGCCGCCGGGCTGCACCTGATCGCGGTGCCCTCCATCCCGGGGCAGGATCCTCGTGCCCAGCGCCGCCTGAGCACCCTCGAGGACGATGTGCTGACGGACTGGATCGCCGGCTGGGACGTGCGGCGATGACCCCCGCGACCGCCGCGGACGGCATGGCCACCGGCACCGACGGCGCCACCGCCGGCAGGGTCCCCGCCACCGGTGAGGACGGTGCCGCAACGCACCCCGCTCCCTGCCCCGACCGGTTCCGGGAGGTCTTCGGCGGCTGGACCCCGCGCGCCGTCGTCTTCGACTGCGACGGACTGCTGCTGGACACCGAGAGCGTCTGGCAGCGAGCCCAGGACGCCGTCGTCGCCGCGCACGGCGCGGTGCTGCGCGAGGAGGACGACGCCGCGCTGCACGGTTCGACCATCGAGGACGCGGCCGCGATCCTCGCCGAGCGCTCGGCCAGCAGCACCGAGGCGCTGCTGGCCGATCTCCACGTCGTCTTCGACCGGGAGCTCGCCGGCGGGATCCGCCTGCTGCCCGGTGCCCGTGAGATCGTCGCGGCGGCCGGGGCGCGCGTCCCGTTGGGCTGCGCCTCGAACTCGTGGCTGGAGTCCCTCGAGGACAAGCTGCGCCTCGGCGGGCTGCGCGAGCATTTCACCGTGCTCGAGGCCTCCGACACCGTCGACCGTCCGAAACCCGCCCCCGACATGTACGCCGCGGCCGCTCGCGCCCTCGGGGCCGAACCGGGCGAGGCCCTCGCCCTCGAGGACTCCGGTACCGGGGCGCGCGCCGCCCGGGAGGCCGGGCTCCGGCTCGTCGCGGTGCCGGCCCCCGGCCACCCCGCCCCGGCGGCCGATCTCGTCCTGGGCTCCCTGACCGACCCGGACCTCGCGGCATGGATCGCCACCTGGTGAGACGCTCAGCGCCGCTCTCCGTGCTCCTGGTCGTCGCGGCGCGCCGGGAGTGCGAATGTCCACGAGTGTCACCTGAGTTGGCCACTGCCCGTCGAACCGGTGTTCACTGGACCCCATGACCACATCGAGCGACCCCGCCGCGCCCTTGACGTCCCGCGCCCATGGCTCCGCCCTGCGCGGGCGCGGGTGGCTCAACACGGGAGGCGTCGACCTCGACCTGGAGTCGCTGCGAGGCAAGGTCGTGCTGCTGGACTTCTGGACGTTCTGCTGCGTGAACTGCCTGCACGTCCTCGACGAGCTGCGCCCGCTGGAGCAGAAGTGGGCCGACGAGCTGGTCGTCGTCGGCGTCCACTCCCCGAAGTTCGAGTTCGAGAAGGATCCCGACGCGCTGGCCGCGAACATCGAGCGCTACGAGGTCACCCACCCGGTCATCGACGACCCGGAGCTGGAGACCTGGACCGAGTACGGCGCTCGTGCCTGGCCGACCCTGATGGTGCTCGACACCCATGGGCGCATCGCCGGCAATCTCTCCGGTGAGGGCCACGCCGAGAACGTCGACCAGCTGATCGCCCGCCTCGTCACCGAGGGCGAGGCCGACGGCTCGCTGCGCCGCGGACCGGCGCCGACCGTGCTGACCGAGCGGGTTCCCCAGACCCTCCGCTTCCCCTCCAAGCTCACCACGCTGCCGGACGGGCGCCTGGTGGTCTCCGACGCCGGCCAGCACCGGTTGGTGGTCTTCCAGAGCGACGGCCAGACCGTCGACGAGGTCATCGGCGCCGGGATCCGCGGTCACACGGACGGCGATGCGGAGACCGCGCAGTTCGCCGAGCCCAACGGCGTGCTCGCCCTCCCGCAGGAGGTCGCCGCCGAGGTCGGCTACGACCTGCTGGTCACCGACACCGCGAACCACCTGCTGCGCGGTGTGAAGGTCGGCCAGGATCGGCTGCTGCGCTCGCGCACCGCCACCGAGGTGCTCACCGTCGCCGGCTCGGGAGCGCAGTGGATGCAGGGCGAGGAGCAGCCCCGCGGCGAGGGCGATGCGCAGGGCTACGCGCTGTCGACCCCGTGGGACGTGACCTGGTCCCGCGTACTGAACCGCGCCGTGATCGCGATGGCCGGCATCCACCAGCTGTGGACCTTCGACCCGGTCACCGGGGCGCTGATGGTGCTCGCCGGCACCACCCAGGAGGGTCTGGTCGACGGCCCCGTCGTCTCCTCCTGGTGGGCTCAGCCCTCCGGCCTCGACGAGCTGCCCGACGGCCGCCTCGTCGTCGCCGACTCCGAGACCTCCGCGGTCCGCGTCCTGGATCCGCAGACCATGCAGGTCAGCACCCTGGTGGGCGAGGGCCTGTTCGACTTCGGTCACGTCGACGGCGCCGCGGACGTCGCGCGTCTCCAGCATCCACTGGCGGTCACCGCGCTGCCCGACGGGCGCATCGCCGTGGCCGACACCTACAACGGTGCGATCCGGATCATCGAGGAGCACACGGAGGACGACGCGGAATCGTCCGCCGCGGTCACCGTGGTCACCGTCGCGACCGATCTCGACGAGCCCTCCGACGCGATCGTCGGCCCCCCGGTCGACGGCATCGGCCAGCTGATCGTGGTCGAGTCCGGAGCCCACCGCGTCACCTGGGTGCCGGTCGCCAAGGCGGCTGAGCGCGTCATCGACCAGGGGGCCCAGCGCTCCGAGCGGCCCGTCACGGAGGTCGGGCCCGGCCCCCTGACCGTGCGGGTGATGTTCACCCCGCCCGAGGGGCACAAGCTCGACGACACCCTGGGACCCTCCACCCAGGTCACCGTCTCGACCACCCCGTCGGCCATGCTGACCGACGGCGCCGGGGTCGAGACGGCACTGGAGCGCACCCTCGCGCTGGATCCCGCCTACACCGAGGGCGTGCTGCACGTCAGCGCCCGTGCCGCCTCCTGCGATGCTGATCCGGCGGTCGAGTTCCCCGCCTGCCACATGCATCAGCAGGACTGGGGCGTGCCGATCCGCATCGTCGACGGTGCCCCCACCCACCTGGATCTGTCCCTGCTCGCCTGAGTCGACCCGTCGACCCCTCCGAGCCCCGACGTCGGAAGCTGTCTCTTGGACCTGATCACTCAATTCCCCCTGGGCGATGACATCGCCGTGACCCTGCTGGTGCTCGGCGTGCTCTCCGTGGCCGCTCTGGTCACCGGTGCCGTCGTCCCCAGCCGTCTGCAGCGCGACGAGGACGCCCCCGAGGTGGATGACGACCTCGGTCGGCGCCTGGGCCGGCACCTGTCGGCCGCGGGCTCGATCATCCTGTGGGTCGGGCTGCCCGCAGTGGTGCTGCTGTACCTCGCGCCCGGATCGACCGACGAACGCATCCTGCGCTCCTCGATGATGCTGGTCGGCCTGCTGCTGGGCCCGTTCGCCGCCTGGCGCGGACTCGCCGTGCAGCTGGCCTCCCTGGGTCTCGACCCCGAGCGCCGACCCGCGATGATCTCCCGGCTCGGGGCGCTGACCGTCACCGGGGCGCTCGCCGTGGCGACCCTCCCGATCGTCATCATCGTGTGGTTCCTCCACGCCTCGGGCTCCTCCTCGCTGATGGCCCTGGCCGGGGGCGCCGCCATCTCGGCGCTCGCGATCCGCGCCACCGCCGCTCCGTTCGACACCGCCGCGGCCTCCTCCGCGATCCTGGTCGGGGCCGACGAGCACGAGATCGACACCGATGAGGCCAAGAACCTCGGAGCGCCCCCGCTGCGAGGCGCGCGGATGTTCCGCCGCGGCGCCGCCCTCAGCGCCGATTTGGTCGCGCTGACCACCGCAGCCGCCGCGGTCGGCATCCTGCTGGGCGTGCCGGTGCTGGCCGCCGAAGGCATCCTGGTGGTGCTGCTCGCCCTCGGCGTCGCGATGCTCGCCGGTGGCGTGGTCGCCGTGGTCCCGCATCTGGGACGGCCCGGCCACGAGCGTGGGGCGCTGCGTCTGGGCGGCCTCGTCCCCGCCCTCCTCGGCGGCGGCGGGATGGTCGCGGCCGCCGCGCTCTGGCTCCCCTCGGCATACAAGAACCTGCGTTTCGCGCAGGTGGGCATGGGGGAGTTCACCGACCAGGCCATCGCCGGTCCGGAACCGCTGCCGCGTGAGCAGCTCGAGCCGCAGATCGCACAGGCCGGTGCCCAGCTGGGCACGCTGGTCTCCCAGACCGACGACTCCCAGGCCGCGAGCACGCTGCTGGACGTGGTCACGATGTACACCATCTCGCCGAGCGTGGCCGCCGCCTCCTCCCTGGGGCTCGGAGTCGTCGTCGCCCTCGCCGCGATCCTGCTGCTGGACGGGACCGGCAACCGGGTCGGCTCGATCGTGCTGCGCACGGCCCGCACCAGCCGCACCGGCGGCGCGCTGGGCACCACGGCGGGCCTCGGTTCGACCGCCCTGCTCGCGGCCGGGGCCTTGGCCCTCCTGCTGATCGTGGCGGGTGTGCTCAGCGTGCTGAGCGCCGGCGTTCCCGACATGGCTCTGGCGCTGCTCTCCCATGCGGGCCTCGGCGCCCTGGTGGTGGCCGTCGCACACGCCGGCTCCCTGATGGCTCCGACGCTCGTGGACCGTCCGGAGGCGGAGCGCTCGCTGCGCGACGCCGCCGCCGGTGCCTCGACCGGTCCCCGTGCCGCGCTGCTGCTGGCCGCGGCGCTGACGGCGCTGGCTGCTCTCGGCCCTGTCGTCACCGCGCTCCAGATGGCGCCCCGTGCGTCGACCGCCTGGGAGGACCGAGCCCTGCACTCCCTCAGCCCCGCCTCCCTTTCCCTGCTGGGCGGGATCGGCCTGGGCGTCGTCGGGGTGCTGCTGGTGACCGCCTCGCTGCTGGACGGCGCCCGACGCCTGGGTGCGAGCGCCGTCGTCGAGACCCGCGCCGCGATGCTCGAGAAGCGCGCCGGCGTGAACCTCGAGGACCTGCCGGACATGGTGCGGCGCGCCGTGCTCCCGGCGGTCGTGATCGTGGTGCTGATGCCGATCGTCGCCGGATTCGGCCTCGGCCCGGCCGCCCTGCCCGGCCTGGTCATCGGTGCCGTCCTGACCTCCGCCGGCCTCGGCCTGTGGTCACTCGGGGCGGGGGCGACCCTCAGCCACGCCGCGGCCATCATCGGCCACGGCCGCTACGGCGGTCCCGGTTCCTGGGGGCACTCCGGTGCGCTCGGCGGCGCGGTGCTCACCGGCACCCTGCGCTCCGTGATCGGCTCCGTGGCGCTGCCGCTGCTGCTGAGCTCGTCCCTGCTCTCGGCCCTCGGCGTCAGCGCCGTGGTGTCGATGACCACCGACGGCACCAGCGAGTTCCTGCGCTGGGGCATCGCCGTGGTCGCCCTGGTCATCGCACTGACCACCTGGGTGATCGCCTCGACGGCGGCCGAGGTCGACCTCGAGGACGAGATCGGGGAGGTCTCCCGACCGCTGTTCTCCCGCGCCGAGGAGGACTCCGCGGACGGCCTGGAGGCCATGGACTGGGAGACCGACGAGGAGAACACCGAGCAGGTCACGGTGGCCACGCAGAAGCCCACCCGCACGGCGAAGCGCCCTCGGCGCGGCGCCCGCAGGAAGAGCAACGACTAGTCGGTCCGACCGACGGATCCGGATCGTGGGTGGCACGCGCTGAGCCATGGGCACAGCGCGTGCCACCCACGACCCGTTCGTGCAGCGGGCGTCAGATCCGGGCGCCGAGGCCCCGCAGCACGAAGTGCTCCAGGCCGGTACGGGAGAACCGTCGGGCGCTGGATCCCACCAGCAGCGAATTGATGATCGGCACCGTCGCATCGACGTCGAGGTCAGCGGCGAAGTCGCCGCTGGCGATCCCGTCGTGCACGATCCGGCGCAGCACGTCCTCGATCAGCACCACGTGCTCGCGCATCCGCGCGACCGCGGCCTCGGTCAGGGACGCCTTGCCCATCGACTGCGGCATGTGGAAGGAGACAGTGAGCTCCAGCTGCGTGCGCACGTAGGCGAGAGCGGCCTCGCGCGGCGTGGCCGAGTCGCTGACCCCCGCCCGCAGCTGGGCGATGTAGTCGGAGGTCTCATGGAGCGCGTACTCGACCAGCAGGGTCTCGCGGTCCGGGAAGTGGTTGTACATCGCGGTGCGGCCGACGCCTGCGGCGGTGGCGATCCGCGAGAAGGTGATCGCCTCGAAGTCCTGGGTCTCCAGCAGCTCGGCGAGCGCGACGAAGATCTTCTCGCGTGTGCGTTCGCGATGCTCCTCCAGGGAGCCTCCGATGATCTTGGGCATGCCGCATTCTTACACCCCGGCCGAAGGGGGGCGGAGATCCGTCCGGACGCCTGAGGTGCAGGTCTCCCGTCGGAGGCGGTGTCGGGGGCCGGACACAGAGGAACCGCCGGCCGAGCGGCCGACGGTTCCGAGGGAGCGGGTGACGGGAATCGAACCCGCGCTGTCAGCTTGGGAAGCTGAAGTTCTACCATTGAACTACACCCGCGCATCGCCGGTCGTGCTGCTGACGATCCCGGGGGACCGCCGCCGCTCGGGGCAACGCGGACCAGCATACCTGAGCCGGCGCCGCCTGACGAACCGAGCCCGCCCCGACGGGCGATGGGGGATGCCCTGCCGCCGGCGGGGCGGTGCGGATAGGCTGGGCACCGTGCTGCTGAGCGACCATGACATCCGGGGCCAGATCGAGGCCGGGCGAGTGCGTCTCGACCCCTTCGACGACACGATGATCCAACCCGCCTCGGTGGACGTGCGGATCGATCGCTACTTCCGGCTGTTCGACAACCACAAGTACGCGATGATCGATCCCGCCCAGGAGCAGGGCGAGCTCACCCGGGAGGTCGCCGTCGCACCGGAGGAGCCGTACATGCTCCATCCCGGAGAGTTCGTGCTGGCCTCGACCTACGAGCAGATCACGCTGCCGGACGACGTCGCCGCCCGCCTGGAGGGCAAGAGCTCGCTGGGCCGGCTGGGACTGCTGACGCACTCGACGGCCGGCTTCATCGATCCCGGCTTCCAGGGCCACATCACCCTGGAGCTCTCGAACATGGCGACCCTGCCGGTCGCCCTCTGGCCGGGCATGAAGATCGGGCAGCTGTGCTTCTTCGGGCTCTCGAGCACCGCGGACAACCCCTACGGCAGCGCGGGTAATCTCAACCGGTACCTCGGTCAGCGGGGGCCGACGCCCTCCCGGTCCGCCCTGAACTTCCACCGCACCTCGATCCCCGTGGAGGACGGCCAGTGACCGACGCCAGCGCCGAGGCTTCCCGCGTCGCCCCGCCCCGCACCGGTCACCGGCTCCAGCTGCCCCGGGACACCGACCCGCAGGACGTGCTGGCGATGGTGCGCAACGTCCGCCCGCAGGCACAGCTCGACCAGGACGGCACGATCGACTGCGGGGACGACGCCTATCTGGTGCCGGATCCGTCACCGCGCGGCGTCGGCCGCTGGACCGTGGACGCCCCGCGCGAGCGGGAGGACCCGATGCCCGAGGGAGTGGTCGACTCCCATGGCTACGGGCGCGCCTTCCCGGACGGTCTGCCCTTCGGTGCGGAGCGGCCCGCCCTCGACCTCGCCTGGTCGCTGGGCCGGCGGCTGTACGGCGCGGTGGTCACCGATGCGGGCAGCCGGCTCGAGCCGCATCCCTACCACGTGCGTGATCTGACCGTGGTCTCCCCGCACGCCCTGGCCCCGGAGGCGCTCGCGCTGCTGCTGGCACCGCTGGAGCCGGAGGCGGAGCTCGACCAGGTCCCCTCCGACGCCCCGCGCAGCGGATACAGCGTGACGATCCCCCTGGACGTCGGGGACGAGATCGCGGTGCGCGTCTCGCGCAGCTCGCGCCCGCCGGTCCTGGCGGAGCTGAGCTGGCTGGACAGCGCGGTCGACTACGAGCTCGTGCACCTGCCGGCCGACGAGGCCGAGGACGCCCTCGAGACCCCGGATGCCGAGACCGCGGAGCGCTGGGCGCTGGCCTACCGGCGGATCGGGGTGATCGCGGGACTGATCGCCGAGAGCGTCGGCGGCCACATCGTGGACCTCGAGGGGTTCCTCGTCGATCCGGGCGACCTCGCCTGATCCGAGCCAGGCCCGCCCCGCTTCCGTCGGGCCTGATCCGCTCCCGCCGGACCCGACCCGACCCGGGAGCGGCCACGTCGCCCCGGAACCCGACCGCCTCGCGACGCTCCGTCCCCTGCCGCAGCCCCGTCGGCCTCAGGCGTCGGCGGGAGCCCGGCCGGCGGCCCCGAGCCGGATCGGCACGAAGGTGATCAGTCCCACCGCCATCACCACCACGATGCCGAGGATCCCGGCGCGGGTGTCCTGGAAGATCGCCACGGATGCGGCGAAGGCGGCGGTGCCCAGGAAGCCCAGTGCGCGGCCGGTGGTGGCGTACAGGCCGAAGTTCTCGGTCTCCCGGCCCGGCTGCGAGAGCCGGGTGAGCAGGTTCCTGGAGGCGGACTGCACCGGCCCGACGAACAGGCAGATCGCCAGGCCCGCCACCCAGAACACGGGGGCCGAGCCGAAGGCGAGCACCACCAGGCCGAGCACGATGACGCCGAGGCAGCCGATGATGATGATCCAGCGGGTGCCGATCCGGTCGTCCGCGCGGCCTCCCACGAAGACCCCGATGCCGGCGACGAGGTTGGCGGCGATGCCGAAGACGATGATCTCGACGGTCGAGAAGCCGTAGGCGTTGGCGGCGAGCACACCGGCGATGGAGAACACGGCGCCCAGCCCGTCGCGGTAGATCGCCGAGGCGACGAGGTACTGCAGCATGACCGGTTCCTCGCGGAAGGCCCGCATCACACGCGTGACGATGCTGGCGTACCCCTGCCAGGGGGTCCACCGCTCGCCGGGGGCCGACGCCGGATGCTTCGGAGCCCAGAGCATCAGCGGCAGCGTCCCCACCAGGATCCACAGCGCCACGAACAGCGGGATCGCGCGGTAGTTCCAGCCGCCCTCCCCGGTGATCCCGAGCAGTCCCGTCCCGGGCATCACGAACAGCACCAGCACCAGGGCGAGGCACACGATCGACCCCCAGTAGCCCACCGCCCACGCGGTCCCGGAGACGCGGCCGCGAGTGGCGGGGGTCGAGACCTCCGGCAGCACGGAGTTCACGAACACCCCGGCCAACTCGCTGAACACGACCGCGAGGGCGATCAAGGCGGCCCCGAGCACGAGGAAGTCGGAGTCGAGGGCCACCAGCGGCATCAGCGCGACCACGGCCACGGTGGCCAGCGTCGTGATCCGCAGCAGCGCATTGCGGGCCCCGCCGCGATCGGCGAGATTGCCCAGCAGCGGTGCGAGCAGCGCAATGGCCGCGGCACCGATCGCCTGCCAGGTGGTCAGCACCCGTGACCCGTGGTCCTGGGCCGCCGTGATCGCCTCCTCGCCGACGGCACCCTCGGAGGCGACGGCGCTGGCGACGTAGGTCGCGAACACGAAGGTCAGGATCACCGAGCTGAAGGCGGACATCCCGCCGTCCCACAGCGCGAAGGAGACGACGGGACGACGGGGGAGTCGGGAGGAGGTGGCCGCTGCACGGCGGTCGCCCTGGTCCTCGGTGGTGGCCATGAACACACTCTACGGAGACCGCGCGACCGGATCCGTGTCGGAGGGAGGCGGTTCCCACAGAAATCGGGGCGCGGCCTCCCGTAGAATGTTCAAGGCCCCCTTTCCCGCGCACGATGGACGGAGACCGCGTGTACTCGATGCTCCTCGCCCATCTGGTGGCGGCCCTCCTCGGGCCCGTCCTGGTGCGGCTGATGGGGCGCAACGCGTTCTTCCCGCTGGCTGCGGTGCCCGCCGCCTCGGCCATCTGGCTGGCCACGATCGATCCCGTCGCCCTCGCCGAGGAGCCGCTGGAGATCTCCGTCCCGTGGATCCCCGCCTTCGGCATCGACCTCGCCTTCCGTCTGGACCCGCTGAGCTGGGTGATGGCGCTGATCGCCACCGGCATCGGAGCGATCGTCCTGCTGTACTGCGCGCGGTACTTCAAGGACACCGAGCCGGGGCTGGGCCGCTTCGCGGGCGTGCTGACGGCCTTCGCGGGCGCCATGGTCGGCCTGGTGCTCTCCGACGACGTGATGATGCTCTACACCTTCTGGGAGCTCACGACCGTCTTCTCCTACCTGCTGATCGGGCATTACCAGGAGAAGCAGGCCTCCCGTCGTGCGGCCATGAACGCCCTCATCTCCACCACCGCCGGCGGTCTCGCCATGCTGGTGGGTCTCCTGATGCTCTCCGCCGAGGCCGGCTCCCTGCGGATCACCGAGATCCTGGCCTCGCCGATGTGGGCCGATGCCGGGCCGTTCCTGGTGATCGCGGTGCTGCTGATCCTCGCCGGGGCCACCACGAAGTCCGCCCTGATCCCCACCCACTTCTGGCTGCCCGGTGCGATGGCGGCCCCCACGCCGGTCTCCGCCTACCTCCACGCCGCCGCGATGGTGAAGGCCGGTGTCTACCTGATCCTGCGGATGGGGCCCGCACTCACCCATCTGGAGATCGTCACCATGATCATCGCCGCGCTCGGCGCGGCGACGATGATCCTCGGCGGCTGGCGTGCACTGCGCCAGACCGACATCAAGCTGCTGCTGGCCTATGGCACCGTCTCCCAGCTCGGCTTCCTCTCCGCGGTGGCCGGTCTGGCCACCCACGACGCCCTGCTGGCGGGACTGGCGATGCTGATCGCCCATGCCGTGTTCAAGGCCCCGCTGTTCATGGTCGTCGGCATCATCGACAAGAAGTTCGGCACCCGTGACCTGCGTGTCCTGTCCGGGGTGGCGAAGGTCGCGCCGGTGGTCGCCGTGATCGGCACCGTCTCGGCGGCCTCGATGGCGGCGGTCCCTCCTCTGTTCGGCTTCGTCGCGAAGGAGGCGCTGTTCACCGCGCTCTGGTACGGCGAGACGTGGCACAAGGTCCTGCTGGCGGCGCTGGTCGTCGGCTCGGTCCTCACCGTCGCCTACTCCTGGCGGTTCGTCCACGGCTCCTTCGGGACCGCCCCGGGCGCCCCCGCCGTCCAGAAGCCGAGCATCCCCGTCCTGTTCTGGCTGCCGCCCGCCCTGGTGGCGGTGCTCTCCCTCGTCCTGTCGGCGCTGACCGGGCCCCTCGAGGAGATCCTGCGCGGCTTCTCCGGGGTGCTGCCCGAGACCGTCGAGGCCGTCCACCTCGCAGTGATCCCGCACGTGGGTGTCCCGCTGCTCGCCTCCGCCGTGGCCCTCGGAGCCGGTGCGCTGCTGTGCGTGCTGGCGAAGCCGTTCGCCAGGCTCCAGAAGAAGGTGTCCCCGTTGAGCTGGGCGAGCGAGGAGCTCCTCGACCGGATCGACGCCGAGCGCGCCTTCCGCCGCGTCATGCGTCTGGTCGACTCCGTGTCGGTCGCGGTCACCCCGCTGTTCCAGCGGGGTTCGCTGCCCTACACGCTGGGCACGATGCTGATGGTGCTGATCGTGCTGGTCGCTCCGATCGCGGTCTCCCAGTCCCCGCTGCCGGACAACCTGGTGCTGTTCCACCACCCCGTCGAGCTCATCGTCCTGCCGGTGGCCGCGCTCGCCGCCCTCGGTGCCGCCCGCTCCCGGCGTCGGCTGCGCGCGGTGTTCCTGATCTCCGTGACCGGATATGCCGTGGCGGTCCTGTTCCTGGTCGCGGGCGCTCCGGATGTGGCGACCACCCAGGTGCTGGTCGAGACCGCGATGACCGTCGTGCTGGTGCTCGTGCTGCGCCGGCTGCCCACCCACTTCTCGCGGCGGCCGCTGCGGATCGGCGCCTGGGGGCGCTGGGCGATCGCGATCAGCACCGCCGTCGTGCTGTGCGGCGCCGCCCTGTACGCCGCCGACGCCCGCTACCGCGACCCCCTCGGCCCCGGTCTGATCGAGGCGGCCTACGAGATCGGCGGCGGCCACAACGTCGTCAACGTGACCCTGGTCGACGCCCGCGTCTGGGACACCATGGGCGAGATCTCGGTGCTGCTGGTGGTCGCCACCGGCGTCGCCTCCCTGATCTTCGTCACCCGGCGCGAGCAGTCGATCTCGCGCGTGCGGGACCTCGACACCCGCACCTCGATCTGGAAGCGCCGCGCCGACTCGGCGCTGCCGCAGAACGCCCTGGACTTCGATGCCCGCCCCGAGGAGGTCGCCGGCGGCAACCGCTGGCGCACCTGGCTCTCGGCCGGGCTCACCCTGGCCCCGGAGCGGCGCATGGTGGTGCTCGAGGTGATCACCCGCATCGCCTTCCCGATGATGATGATGTTCTCGCTGTATCTGCTGATGGCGGGCCACAACCTGCCCGGTGGCGGCTTCGCCGGCGGGCTCGTCGCCGGTCTCGCCCTCGCCCTGCGCTACCTCGCCGGGGGGCGCTACGAGCTCTCCGAGGCCGCTCCCGTGCAGGCCGGCTTCGTCCTCGGCACGGGCATGGCCATCGCCGTCATCGCCGGCGTGCTGCCGGTCCTGGCCGGCGGCAGCGTGTTCACCACCGCCACGCCGGTGGTCCACGTGCCGGTGCTGGGCGAGCTGCACTTCCCCAGCGCCCTGCTGTTCGACACCGGCGTGTATCTCGTGGTGGTCGGCGTGATCCTCGACTTCCTGCGCACCCTCGGTGCCCAGATCGACCAGCAGCAGGAGGTGGAGACCGATGACCGTTAGCCTCGCCCTGCTCCTGACCGCCGGAGTGCTCGTCGCCTGCGGCGTCTACCTCGTGCTCGAGCGCACCCTGACCCGAGTTGTCCTCGGCTTCGTGCTGCTGAGCAACGGGGTGAACCTGCTGTTCATCGTGGCCGCCGGCCCGCCTGGGCTGCCACCCTTCGAGGGCACCGCCGACCCGGAGGACATGACCGACCCGCTGCCGTTCGCGATGGTGCTCACCGCGATCGTGATCTCCCTGGGCATCACCGCCTTCGGCATCGCCCTGGCCTACCGCGCCTGGCAGCTGTTCGGCCACGACGAGGTCCCCGACGACGTCGAGGACCGCCGCGTGTTGCGCCGGCGCCGCCGGCGCTCCGAGGACACCGAGAAGCTGCCGTGGTCGCAGGCCCTGTCGGAGGAGTCGCGCCGCGGCGCGCTGATGCATTCCCAGGGCTTCGCCCCGACCGAGGACGACCAGCTCGGCTCCGACCTCACCAGCGCCGAGGAGGTTCCTCAGGACGCGACCGAGGCCGACGAGGGCGGCGCCTCCTCCTCGCCGCGGATGGCCTACCGCCACAGCGAACGCGACCACCACGCGGCCGACGCCCCCGGAGCCGGCCCCGCGACGGAGACCGACCGGGAGCACACCGACGGACGGGGGGAGACATGAGCATCGAGCTCCTCCTCGCCCTGCCGGTGATGCTCCCGCTGGGCGGTGCCGCGGTGTCGCTGCTGCTGCGCCACCACGCCCGCATCCAGCTGTGGCTGTCGATCCTCACCCTGGTCGCGATCCTCTTCGTCGCCCTGCTGATGGGCTGGTACGTCACCCAGGAGAGCGTGCTGGTCCTGCAGATCGGCAACTGGACCCCGCAGCTCGGCATCGTGCTGGTCGCCGACCGACTGACCGCGCTGATGCTCGTCGTCTCCAGCTTCGTCACCCTCTCGGTGCTGCTGTACTCCAGCGCGCAGACCGTCGACGAGCGGGTGGGCCGCACCCCGCTGGCGATCTACCATCCGACGTACCTCGCGCTGGTCGCGGGGGTCTCGATGGCCTTCCTCGCCGGCGACCTGTTCAACCTCTACGTCGGCTTCGAGGTGCTGCTCGCGGCGAGCTACGTACTGCTCACGCTCGGCGGCTCCGCCAGCCGCATCCGCGCCGCCACCACCTACGTGATCGTCTCCCTGCTGAGCTCGGTGATCTTCCTGGCGGCGATCGCGTCGGTGTACGCCGCGACCGGCACCGTGAACCTGGCCGAGCTGGCTGTGCGCCTGGACGGTCTCGAGCCGGGCACCCGCATGATGCTCGAGCTGATGCTGCTGGTGGCCTTCGCGATCAAGGCCGCGATCTTCCCCCTCAGCGCCTGGCTGCCGGACTCCTACCCGACCGCTCCCGCCCCGGTGACCGCGGTGTTCGCGGGACTGCTGACGAAGGTCGGCATCTACGCGATCCTGCGCCTGGAGACGCTGCTGTTCCCGGCCTCCCAGATCCAGAACCTGCTGCTGGCCGCGGCGGCGCTGAGCCTGTTCGTCGGGATCCTCGGCGCCGTCGCGCAGACGGACCTCAAGCGCGTGCTGTCCTTCACCCTGGTCTCCCACATGGGGTACATGCTGTTCGGCATCGGGATGAGCACGCAGCTGGGCATGGGCGCGACGATCTACTACGTCGCCCACCACATCACGGTGCAGTCCGTGCTGTTCCTCGGGGCGGGCCTCATCGAGACCCGCGGCGGGACCACGAACCTCATCAAGCTGGGCGGGATGGCGAAGCTGGCCCCGCTGATCGCGGTCCTGTTCTTCGTCCCCGCGATGAACCTCGCCGGCATCCCGCCCTTCTCCGGCTTCATCGGGAAGGTCGGCCTGATCGAGGCCGGCATCGCCTACGACCGGACCTCCGGCTGGATCCTCATCGGCATCAGCGTGCTCACCAGTCTGCTGACCCTCTACGCGATCGCGAAGATCTGGAACCGTGCCTTCTGGCAGCCGGCCAGCGAGGAGATCATCTCCCGCGCCGTCGTGATCCCCCGGGTGATGACCGGCGCGACCTCCGCACTGATCGTGTTCTCCCTGCTGCTGACCGTGCTGGCCGGCCCGATCATGTCGTACTCGGTCGAGGCGGCCTCCTCGGTGCTCGAGCGCACCCCGTACGTCGGTGCCGTGCTCGGCGAGGAGAGCGCCGAGCAGCTGGTCTACCGCATCGACGAGACCGGAGTGAGGGTGGACTCGCGATGATGCGGACACGATGGAGCGACCTGCGACGATCCTGGCTGTGGATCGTCCTGTCCGTGGCGCTGTGGTGCCTGCTGTGGGGCGGGATCGACGTGAAGAACGTCCTCGGTGGCCTGCTCGCCGCGGTGCTGGTGTTCGCGCTCTTCCCGATGCCTCCCATGGGCCATGAGCTGACGCTGCGGCCGCTGCGGTTCGTGGTGTTCCTGCTGCGCTTCCTGTACGACCTGTGCGAGTCCGCGGTGCAGGTGGGCTGGTACGCGATCCGTCCCGGCCCGCAGGTGCCCAGCTCCGTGATCGCGGTGCGGATGGCCTCGCGCTCGGACCTCTTCCTCACCGCCACCGGGGTGCTGTGCACGCTGATCCCCGGCTCCGTCGTGGTCGAGGCGCAGCGCGCCACCGGCACGCTGTTCATGCATGTCATCGGGGCCGGCACGCCGGAGGAGGTCGAGCAGGCCCGCCACCGCGTCCATGCGCAGGAGGAACGGCTGCTGTGGGCCGTCGGGAACCGTTCGGTGCTCGAGGAGGCGGGACTGCGATGACCCCGTTCGACATCCTCCTGCTCGTCTGCGCCGTGGTGCTCTCCCTGACCGCGCTCGCCGTCGTCGTCCGCATGATCGTCGGCCCCACCATCCTCGATCGCGCGGTCGCGATCGATTCCCTGGTGGTCCTGGCCGTGCTCGGCATGGCGCTGTACGCGGCCTCGGCGGAGGCGCCCTGGGCCGGCCCGGCCATGCTCGGCCTGACCGGTCTCGCCTTCATCGGCACCGTCACCTTCGCCCGCTTCGTGGGACGCGAGGAGCCCGCGCCCGGCCGGAGGCGCCGGCTCGGGCAGTCGGAGACCACCACCGGCCCGATGGAGTCCATCCATTTCCAGCACCTCGACCCCTCCCGGGGAGTCGCGCCGGTCGAGCCGGTCAATGCGGTGGAAGAGGATCTGACCGCATCCCAGGACTCCGCGCATGGCTTCGGTGCCGAGGACGGCTCGCGCGGTTTCGAGGACGAGGACCCCGAGCACGGCGTCGGAGCCGCCGACGACTGGCGCGGCACCGAGGACGATCGGTTCGAGGACGAGCAGGACGACGGAGAGCTCGGCTTCGGGGCCACGGACGCGACGGGGGGCCGACGATGAGCGTGGTCGAGATCATCGCCGCGGTGCTGATCGGCGTGGGCCTGCTGCTCGCCGTGGTGGCCGCGATCGGGCTGAATCGCTTCCAGGGCGTGCTGATGCGCCTGCATGCGGCGTCCAAGCCGCAGACCCTCGGACTGATGCTGGTCTTCGCCGGTGTCAGCCTGCACGTGGGGTCCTGGTCCCTGGCGTCTTTCCTGCTGGTCGTCCTGCTCGCCCAGATGTTGACCGTACCGGTCGCGAGCATCATGGTCGGCCGTGCCGCCTTCCGCCGCGGCTTCGTGCGCGGCGGCGACTATGCGATCGACGAGCTCAGCCCGCGCCTGGCGACCCCCTCGGACGACGATGACGACGAGGACGGCTTCATCGACGAGGAGGACGACGACCACGAGGGGCTGGCCTCCGACGGCGAGGAGCGGTTCCCCGAGAACGTCGTCGCCACCACCGCGGACGCGGTCACGGACCGCAACTGGGAGGAGCCGGAGGCCGGCGCCGACGAGGTCGAGGACACCGACATCATCGACGTGGACCTCGAGGACGAGACCGAGCGCGAGGCAGAGGAGGTCGCCGAGCGCGACCCCCGGAAGTGACCGACGGGGACACCCTCTGCGCCGACCGGCCGGTGGTGCCCCCGCTCCACGCTGCCCCCTTCGACCTGTACCTCAGAACAGCCCGATCGACTCCCCGTCGTCGGTGACGCCCATGCGTGTCGCGGCCGGCTCCTTCGGCAACCCCGGCATGGCCATGATCGCGCCGGTCAGGGCGACGACGAAGCCGGCTCCGATCTTGGGCACCAGGTCACGCACGTGCAGCAGGTGCCCGGTGGGAGCGCCCAGCAGCGTCGGGTCGTCGGAGAGGGAGTACTGGGTCTTGGCGACGCACACGGGCAGGTCGTCCCAGCCGTTGCGCTTCAGCATCCGCAGCTGGGCGGGGGCGCGGTCCGCGAAGACGACGTCGTCGGCCCCGTAGATCTCGCGGGCCAAGGTGCGCAGCGACTCCTCGATCCCACCGGCGGGATCGTAGAGGGGGCGGAAGCCGCCCCCGCGGTCGCCGCTCATCGCGGCGAGCAATTCGTCCGCCACGGCGAGACCGCCCTCGCCGCCTTTGGCCCACACCTCGCTCAGCGCGGCACGGAAACCCTGCTCATGGGCCCAGTCGAGGACGGCCTGCAGCTCCGCCTCGGTGTCGGTGGGGAAGCGGTTCACGGCGACGACGGGCTCGAGCCCGAACTTGCGGAGGTTCTCCACGTGACGGGCGAGGTTCGCGGTGCCCGCCAGGGCGGAGTCGACGTCCTCGGTGGCGAGGTCGCTCTTGGCGACGCCGCCGTGCATCTTCAGGGCGCGCACGGTGGCGACCACCACGGCGCCGTCGGGGGAGAGGCCGCCCAGGCGCGACTTGATGTCCAGGAACTTCTCGGCGCCGAGGTCGGAACCGAAACCGGCCTCGGTCACGGTGATCTCGGACAGCGACAGGGCCAGTCGGGTGGCGGCCAGGGAGTTGCAGCCGTGGGCGATGTTGGCGAAGGGGCCGCCGTGCACGAGCGCCGGGGTGCCGCCGAGGGTCTGGACCAGGTTCGGCAGCAGGGCGTCCTTGAGCAGCATGGTGATGGCTCCGGCGACGCCGAGCTCCTGGACCGTCACGGGTGCACGGTCGTAGGTGAAGCCGATGACGACGCGGCTGATCCGCGCCTCGAGGTCGGCGAGGTCCGAGGCCAGGCACAGGATCGCCATGATCTCGGAGGCGACGACGATGTCGAAGCCGTCTTCGCGGGGGACGCCCTGGGAGGCGCCGCCGAGGCCGACCACGATCGAGCGCAGGGCGCGGTCGTTGACGTCGACCACGCGCTTCCACTGGATGCGCCGGGGGTCGATGCCGAGCTGGTTGCCTTGCTGGAGGTGGTTGTCCACGAGCGCCGCGAGCGTGTTGTTGGCGATCTGGATGGCGTGGAAGTCGCCGGTGAAATGGAGGTTGATGTCCTCCATGGGCACCACCTGCGCGTAGCCACCGCCGGTGGCGCCGCCCTTGATCCCCATGATCGGGCCGAGGGCGGGTTCGCGCAGTGCGACCATCGTGCGCTTGCCCTTCAGAGTGAAGGCGTCGGCGAGTCCGACGGTGGTGGTCGACTTGCCCTCGCCCGCGGGCGTGGGCGACATGGCCGAGACCAGGATCAGCGTGCCGTGCGTGCTGGGGGTCGACATCTTCCGCACGTCGACCTTGGCCTTGTCGGTGCCGTAGGGCACCAGGGCGTCGGCGGGGATCCCCGCCGTCTCGGCGACCTCGGTGATCGGTCGCAGGGTCGCTGCTTGGGCGATCGCCAGATCCGGGTTCTCGGCAGACATCGTCGTCGTCCTCCACGGGAGTCGGGGCCCGGGCCTTTCCGGGTGCGTGGCCCCCACCCTAAAGGCGACCGGCCCCGACTGGAGAGAGTTCATCGCCCCTGAATCCGAGGGTGCGGCTGGACGACGGCGATGACCTGAGTAGGCTCTGCCCTCATGAGCGAGATGCACGGGTGGGTCAGCGTCACCCGCGAGGACGGGGAGACCGTCGGCTATCTCGAGCCGCTCACCGACGATTTCGACCTCGTGCAGCCCCGTACGCTGCTTGGTCACGCTCTCGGCGGTCCGGGGGAGTTCGAGGAGGGTGAGGAGAGGCTGGCCGCGCACGGGATCTCCGAGCTCGCCGAGCAGTGGGTGTTGGACGCCGACACCGAGGGCGAGGTCGCGGGCCTGACCATCGTGGAGCTCTCGCCGCGCGAGGTGCGGCTCGCCGACTACCTGGCGACCAAGGGGCTGATGGCCACCGAGAACCTGCACGTGGCCTGGCCCGACCTGGAGGAGCGCCTCAGTCGGCGGTGAGGGCGCGCGGTGCCCGTTCTCATGACGCGACGTCGGCGCTTGCCTCCGTGGCGCGGGCGACCGCAGGGTGGGCTGATCACCGTTTCCGACGGAAGGCACCCAGATGACCACAGGATTCGCCCTCGCCAGCCCCTCTCGCTACATCCAGGGCAAGGAGGCCCTCGCTTCCCTGGGCGAGCACCTCTCGAGACTGGGCAGCTCGCCGCTGCTCGTGGCCGATGACACCGTCTGGGGCATCGTCGACGAGACCGTCACCGAGAGCCTGCGCCAGGAGGGCCTGCCCGTCACGCGGGAGGCGTTCAGCTCCTTCGCCACCTCCGAGGCGGTCGATGCCCTCGTGGAGACGATCTCCTCCGAGGGTCACGATGTCGTCGTGGGCATCGGCGGGGGTTCCTCGATCGATGCGGCCAAGGCTGCCGGACACCTGGCAGGCATCCGCTGGGTCTCGGTGCCGACCGCCGCCTCCTCGGACGCCCCCACCTCGGCGCTGTCCGTCATCTACACGGCCGCCGGCGAGTTCCTGGAGTACCGCTTCTTCCCCAAGAACCCGGACCTCGTGCTCATCGATACCCGCCTGGTGGCGGACGCCCCCGAGAGATTCCTGGTCGCGGGCATCGGTGATGCTCTCGCGACCTGGGTCGAAGCGCGTGCCACCGCCCGCGGCCAGGGCACGACGATGGCCGGCGGCCGTCCCACCCGTGCCGGAACCGCTCTGGCCCACCTGTCGTGGGAGATCCTGTGGGAGAACGCGCTGCAGGCCCTCGACGCGGTGCGCGCGAACACGGTCACCCCGGCCCTGGAGGCCGTCACCGAGGCGAACACCCTGCTGTCCGGTCTGGGCTTCGAATCCGGTGGCCTGGCCGCCGCACACGCGATCCACAACGGTCTCACCGCGGCGCCGCAGACTCATGGCCTCAGCCACGGGCAGAAGGTGAACATCGGAACTCTCACCCAGCTCGTGATGGAGGGCGCCGACCCCGAGGAGATCGAGGACTTCATCGAGTTCACCACCCGGGTGGGCCTCCCGACCACTCTCACCGAGATCGGGCTGACCCCGCAGGACACCACGGAGCTCCGCGCCGTCGCCGAGGCCTCGGCCGCGCCGGGCGAGACGATCCACAACATGCCGTTCCCGGTCACGCCGGACCTGGTGTTCGACGCGCTCGTCCTGCTCGAGGGCCTCTCCCGTCGTGTGCGCGATGACCGCGGACTGCCCGAGCCGGTGCAGTACACCGCGCCGCACTGAGCCGGGGTCAGCGATAGCGCCGCACGGCCTCCCGGGACGAAATCGACGAAGTGATCTCAGACCGTGAGGTCTCCAGACTCACGGCGATGCGAGGGGCGTGCTCGCGCTGGCGGCGGGGCCCGGGCCCGGACACGACGAAGCCCCCTGGCGGGCCAGGGGGCTTCGTGGGTGGTGGCTCCGACCGGCGTCGATCCGGTGACCTTTCGATTTTCAGTCGAACGCTCTACCAACTGAGCTACAGAGCCGTGGCCGCAGGCGGCCGGGGTCAAGGTTAACAGCCGCCGGCGTCCGCGCCCAACCGGAGTCCTCCGGTGAGAGGCATGCCACGGGCGTGGACGCCGGTCGGGCCAGGAGGGTGCTCAGGAGACCTGGACGATCGCCTTGCCGAAGTTCTCCCCACGCAGCAGACGGACGAAGGCGTCGGGGGCGTCGTCCAGCCCTTCGCTGATGTCCTCGGTGTACTGCACCCGGCCATCGGCCACCCAGTCGGTCATGTCCCGCAGGAAGTCCTCGAACATCGGCTCGACGAACTCGCGCTGGATGAAGCCGCGCAGCGTGAGGCTCTTGGTCAGCACGGCTCCCATCAGCTGCCCGGAGCGGTCCGGGCCCTCCGGCAGCTCGGTCGCGTTGTAGTTCGCGGCCAGGCCGCACACGGGCACCCGGGCGAACTCGTTCAGCTGGGGCAGCACGGCATCCCAGACGGCCCCGCCGACGTTCTCGAAGTACACGTCGATCCCGTCGGGCGCGGCCTGGGCCAGCCGGTCCGGCAGGGCCGGGGCGCGGTGATCGAGGGCCTCGTCGAAGCCGAGCTCGCGCATCCTGGCGACCTTCTGCTCCCCGCCGGCGATGCCGATCGCGCGCGCACCGTGGATCCTCGCGATCTGGCCCACGGCGGAACCCACGGGGCCGGTGGCGGCGGCCACGGCGACGGTCTCCCCGGGCTGTGGCCTGCCGATGCCCAGCAGGCCCGCGTACGCGGTGAAGCCGGGCATGCCCAGCACGCCCAGTGCGGTCGTGACGGGCGCGGACCCGGGATCGAGACGGCGCAGTCCGGCGGCGGGCTCGATGCTGTACTCCTGCCAGCCGCCGTAGGAGAGGACGACGTCGCCGGGGGCGAAGCCGTCGTCGGAGGACTCGACAATCTCGGAGACGGTGCCGCCGACGATCACGTCGCCGACCTCCATCGGCGCCGCGTAGGACGGGGCATCGCTCATGCGTCCGCGCACGTACGGGTCCAGGGAGAGGTACCGGGTGCGCAGCAGGACGTCGCCGGGGCCGGGGGAGCGGATCTCGACCGCGTCGTGCTGGAAGTCGTCGCGGCCGGGCTCGCCGTGCGGTCGCGCGGCCAGGCGGATCCGATGGTTCAGCGTAGGAGTGCTCATCTTCCGAGCGTATGCCGATGCTCCGGGGGCCGTCACACTGGGCGTGGGATGCGGCACTCGGGGGGCCCGTTCCGGCGCCTGCTCGACGGATAGGTGCGGCAGCGGTCGGATGGCGCGAGAAGGCTCCGCCGCCGGGAACGACGAAGGCCCCGGAACCGTGTTCCGGGGCCTCATCTCGGGGGCGACCCTGACCGGGCTTGAACCGGCGACCTCCGCCGTGACAGGGCGGCACTCTAACCAACTGAGCTACAGGGCCTTGCGTGTCTCACGCTCTCGCGCTTTGACCTGGACAACTCTACCGGACGCCTTCGGGGCTCCGCACCACTTTCGCTGTGAGCCGCCTCGCACTCCGTTATCCGCCGTTCCGCTCGGTGATCGAGCAGGCCGCACGGAGTACCCCCAACGGGATTCGAACCCGTGTCGCCGGCGTGAAAGGCCGGTGTCCTGGGCCTCTAGACGATGGGGGCCCGGGCAGAGAACTGCCCGAGGCAGAGCATACCTACCTGACCGCTCTCGCGCCGCCGACGAGCGCGCAGATGCGGCGTATCCGACACGACGCCGTCCCGAGGGCGTCTCCTCCCCGCAGCGCCGTGCGGCCCCGGTCCCGCTCGACGTGCTGCGCCGGTCTGCTCCCGCTCGACGTGCTGCGCCGGTCGCGCTAGACGTGCTGCGCCGGTCCCGCTCGACGTGCTGCGTCGGTCTGCTCCCGCTCGACGTGCTGCGCCGGTCTGCTCCCGCTCGACGTCCGACCGGCGCCGGGCCACTTTCCGCTCCCCACCCGCACCGGCGCCGGGTTGTCCGCCGCCTCGCATGGTTCGATGGGCCCATGATCGAGATCAGCCGCGCGGACTTCGAGGAAGCCGTCGACGACGCCCTGGACTCGCTGCCCGAGGAGGTCGCGGCGTCCATCGCGCAGGCGAACGTGGCGATCCTGGTCGAGGAGGAGCCCGACCGTGCGCAGTCCGGCGGCACCGAGCTGCTGGGCCTGTACGAGGGCATCCCGCTGGATCAACGCTCGGTCTTCGACGGCTACGCCCAGCCCGACCGGATCTTCGTCTTCCGCGGCCCGCTGCAACGGGTGGCGACCACGCGCGAGCACCTGGTCGAGGAGATCGCCGTGACGGTCCTGCACGAGCTGGGCCACCTGTTCGGCATCAGCGACGCGCGCCTGCACGAGCTCGGCTGGGGCTGAGCCCCCGCTCTCTCCCACGGCGGCGTCGTGGTTGGTGCCAGTATTCGGGAACCATTCACGACGTGGCGGCCGGGGAAGCGGCCAGGCGATCGCCGGGAAGCGGCCACATGGCGACGTCGTGGAAGGTGCCAGGGATCGGGAACCTTCCTCGACGTGGCGGCCGGGAGGTGGCCTGGTGAAGGTCGGGAGGGTTGCCACATAGGGACGTCGCGGAAGGTGCCAGGGAACAGGAACCTTTCACGACGTAGCGCCCGAACCGGAGGCCAGGCGACAGTCGAGAGGGCGGCCACAGGGCGGCGTCGTGGATGGTGCCAGTATTCGGGAACCTTCCTCGACGTGGCGGCCAGAACGGCCGGCCTCCCGCCCGGGTGGCGATCCCGAGCCGCACCCCCAGGGGCGTCCCGGGGTGCGGTCCGGCCGGGCCGCCTCACATCTCCGGGTCGGCGTCGAGGTCGCTGAGCCCGGCCTCGTGGGCGATGATCGCGATCTGGACCCGATTGGTGCAGTCGAGCTTCGCGAAGATCTTCGAGACGTGGGCCTTCACAGTCGCCTCGCTCATGAACAGCCGCATCCCGATCTGTGCGTTCGACAGGCCCGCGCCGACGGCGCCGAGCACCTCCGTCTCGCGCTCGGTCAGCTGGTCGAGCCCGGGGTGGCGGTCCTGGCGGGTGCCGGGGTTCGCGTCCGAGAAGTGCGAGAGCATCCGCCGCGTGATCGTCGGCGAGAGCATCGCGTCCCCGCCCGCGACCACGTGGACGGCACGGGCGAGGTCCTGGGGAGGGGTGTCCTTGAGCAGGAAGCCGCTGGCCCCGGCCTCGAGAGCCTGGAACACGTACTCGTCCATGTCGAAGGTGGTGAGCATGACGATCTTGGGCGGGTTCGGCAGGGCCGAGACCGCCTTGGTCGCTGCGATGCCGTCGAGCCCGGGCATGCGCACGTCCATCAGCAGCACGTCGGGGCGGTGCTTCTGGACCAGCGTCACCGCCTCGGAGCCGTCGTTGCCCTGGCAGACCACCTCGAGGGCCGGATCGGCCCCCAGGATCATCGCCAGACCGGCGCGCACCAGGGAATCGTCGTCGACCAGTCCCACGCGCGTCACGTCGTCATCGGCCACGGGATCACCGCCCTCACTTCGAAGCGTCCGTCATCGGTGGGGCCCGACGACATCGTGCCTCCCGCGTGCGTCACGCGGGTCTCGATGCCCGACAGCCCCATCCGGGCTCCGGGCAGGTCCGTCGTGAACCCCTTGGGCAACACATTACTGACCTCGATCACCAGATCCGTGCCCGGCTCACCGATCAGGGCCACTCGGGCCTTGGTGTGCAGGGCGTGTTTGTGGATGTTCGTCAGCCCTTCCTGCACCACCCGGAAGGCGGTGCGGGCCAGCTGGTCCGGGACGGGGTCGTCGATGAAGTCGAAGAGGTCCACGGTGATGCCGGCCTCCTTCGAGGTGGTCACCAGGCGTCGCACGTCCTCCCAGGTGGGCTGCGGCGCCAGGGGAGCCTCCTCGCCGTCGCCGCGCAGCACCCCCAGCACCTCCCGCAGCTCCGAGAGCGCGGTGGTGGCCGTCTGCCGGATCAGGCCTGCGGACTGCTGGACCTGCTCTCGCTCGAGGGCCGGGTTCACCTCGAGGGCCCCTGCCTGCAGGGCGACCAGGGAGATCTTGTGCGCGACGATGTCGTGCATCTCGCGGGCGATGCGGGTGCGCTCGGCGCGGCGCGCCTGCTCCTGGGCCGTGGCCTTGCCGGACTCGGCCTGCTCGGCGCGCTTGTGCAGCTGCGCCAGCAGCATCCGCCGCGTCGAGGTGTACATGCCGGTGGCCGCCGACGCCGCCACCACCAGCACCGCGACCACGACCCCCATGACGCCGAAGGCTTCGTTGGCGGTCTCAGCCCCCGTCATCAGTGAGGGCACTGCCATCCCCGCCGCGGCCAGCAGCGAGACCAGGAGCGTGCGCAGACGGTGGTGGCTGCGCGTGGCATAGGTGTAGGTGCCGATGATCAGCACCCCCAGCGACCAGGCCGCGGCATTGACCACCAGGATCAGCGGCAGCAGCCAGGGCCAATGCCGACGCCGCGCCAGGAGTGCCACCCCGAGCACGGCGGTGGCGGCGGCCTGCCACAGGTCGGTGGACGAGGTGCGGAGGATCACCAGCAGCGCCGCCTCGCCCAGCACGACGGTGAGGAGCAGCACCTCCTGCCAGATCCGGCGCACCGGCGCCCCCAGTTCATCCACGCGCTCACTGTATCGGCGGCCGTCCCGCACGAGGTCCTCCGGGGGCCCGCGATCCGGTGATCCAGCCGGAGGTCGCGGTCGCCCCCGACGGAGGTCGGGCCCTCATTCCTCGCCGGCCCTCCACGGGCCGACGTTCGTCGCCCGGCTCCTGACCCGTGGTCGCTGTCTACCCGTGGGGCCGACGGGGGAGAGTCTGGGCATGACCGCACAGACCAGCACCCCCGCCGTCTCCGGCGCCCCCGCCCTCGAGGTCCGCGGCGTGACCAAGCGCTATGGTGGCCGCGCCGCCGTCGACGACCTGAGCTTCGACTGCCACCCCGGCAGCGTCACCGGCTTCCTGGGCCCCAACGGCGCCGGCAAGTCCACCACGCTGCGCATCCTCACCGGCCTCGCCGAGGCCGACGCCGGCCAGGCCCTCGTCGGCGGTGCCGCGTACCGCGACCTCGACCATCCCGCCCGCACCATCGGAGTGATGCTCGACGCGGGCGCACTCCACCGCGGCCGCACCGGCCTGGAGACGCTGCGACTGACCGCCCGCACCCTCGGCATGCCCGCCTCCCGGGCCGACGAGGTGCTGGAGACGGTGGGGCTGTCCCACGCCGGTGCCAAGCGCGTGGGCGGCTACTCCTACGGCATGCGCCAGCGGCTCGGCATCGGCGTCGCCCTCATCGGGGACCCCGCCGTGCTCGTGCTCGACGAGCCCGCCAACGGCCTGGACCCCGAAGGGATCCGGTGGATGCGCCGCCTGCTGCGTTCCTTCGCCGACGCCGGCGGCACCGTGCTGCTGTCGAGCCACCAGCTGCGCGAGGTGCAGGCCACCGTCGACCGGCTCGTGGTGATCGCCGGCGGACGACTGGTGCGCGAGGGCACTCTCGACGAGCTGACCTCCGAGGGCGGCACCCGCGTCGGGGCGCTGGACCCGAACGCCCTGCGCGCCGCCCTCGACGCGCACGGCATCGCCTATGAGCACCGCGGGGCCGGCGAGCTCGAGGTGAGCCTCGCCCCCGAGGACGTGGGGCGTCTCGCCGTGCGGGAGAAGATCGTGCTCACCTCGCTGGGAGCCACCGACCACGGCGGCCTCGAGGAAGTCTTCTTCGCACTCACCGGACAGGCCGAACCGGAACCGGACCGGTCGGCGTCGGCCGAGACCGCGCCCGTCGCCGCCGCGCAGCCCTGATCCCGAGTCGACGCCGACCGGGGCACCGGCCCCATCGCCCGTCCCCATCTGCCGCTCATGCGGTCCTGTTCCGCATCCTGCCCACCGTCCGCCCCGCGGCCCCGCGCCGTCGGGCCCGCTCCGTCCACCCCGTCCGCACCCTCTTCGAGGAGAGACCCATGAGACCTGCACTCGACATCCGCGCCCATCTCGACACCCGCGGCACCGCGATCCTGCTGAGCATCTCCCTGATCCTCATCGTCGCCTTCGCCGCGCTCGGGGGACTCCTGCAGCCTGCCGTCGTGCCGGGCGGCAGCTCCGACGTGAACTTCACCGTCATCGCCCTGAGCCTGCCGCTGACGCTGATCATCCCGATCATCGCCGTCATGATCACCGCGGGGGAGTGGTCCGACGGTTCCATCCAGAACACCTTCCTCCAGCGTCCCGGCCGCGCCGGCGTGCTGGGCTCGAAGGTGCTCGCGGCCATCGCCGTGATCGCCGCGCTGGTGGTGATGTCCCTCGCGCTGGCGGCCCTGACCACCTGGATCGGTGGCGAGCTCCTCGGCGAGGGCGCCGTCTTCGACACCTTCGACACGGTGCTGACCACGCAGCTCGCCACGCTGGCGGCGACCCTGCTGTTCTCCCTGGCGATGGGGGTCGCGCTGCAGTCCACCGTGCTGGGTCTGCTCGCCGCGATCGGCTTCCCCTTCGTCATCGGCACCGCGAGCGGCGTCGCCACCATCACCGGGTCCGAGACCGTCGTGGACGTGGTGCGCGCCCTGGACCTCCAGACGGCCGCGGTGACCTTCGCCGACGGGGACGCCGGGGCCTTCGAGCTGCTCCCGCTGCTGCTGCTGGTGATCCTCCCGGCCGCATACGGCGCGTGGCGCTGGAATCATCGCGAAGTGGGGTGAGCGTCGGGGCGGGGCTGCGCTTTGTGTCCGTCCCGGAGGCCTAGGATGGCGTCGCCCGTCGCCTGCCCTCCCGGTCCCGCTCCCGCTCCCCCAGGACAAGGAACCCCCTGTATGACACTCGCCGCCCTGTCGCGCCGCCCGCTCTCCCGTCTGACCGCAGCGGCGGCCGCAGCGGTCCTGCTGCTGAGCGGATGCACCGAGATGGGCGGCGACCCGGGGGGCTCCTCGCCGGCCGGCGAGGCGAGCGACTCCGGTCAGGATGCCCCGGCCGACGAGGCGGACCTCCCGCTCGATGATCTCGGGAAATCTGCTGCCCAGGAGCTGCCGGCGGACCCTGCCTCCGACTCCGACTATGCGCAGTACTACGACCAGGACATCGAGTGGGGCGAGTGCGAGGACGTCCAGTCCGAGGATGCCGAATGCGGCACCGTCACCGTCCCGCTGGTGTGGGACGATCCGTCCCAGGGGAGCATCGAGCTCGCCGTCGGCCGTCTTCCCGGCGCCGACGAGGACTCCGGTTCCCTCCTGGTCAATCCGGGAGGCCCCGGCGCTTCCGGGGTGAACTTCCTGGACTCGGTGCCGTACATGCTCTCCCCGGAGGTGCTCAGCGCCTACGACATGGTCGGCTTCGACCCGCGGGGCGTGGCCCGCACGGCCGGAGTCGAGTGCCTCAGCGACGAGGAGACCGACCAGTACCGCTCCGAGACCGCCGAGCCGGGCACCGCCGAGGCCGAGGACATGGCCGAGAAGTGGAGCTCGAGGATCGCCGAGGCCTGTGAGGCGAACTCCGGCGACGTGCTGCCCTATCTCGACACCTACTCCGCGGCACGGGACATGGACGTGCTGCGGGCTGCGCTGGACTCCGAGAAGCTCGACTACCTCGGCTACTCCTACGGCACCTATCTCGGGTCGACCTACGCCGACCTGTACGCCGACCGGGTGGGCCATTTCGTGCTCGACGGGGCGCTCGACCCCACGATCACGATGGACGAGCTCACGGCCGGGCAGGCCGAGGGCTTCGAGAAGGCCACCAGCGCGTTCGTGGAGGACTGTCTCGGCAGCGCCGACTCCTGCCCGCTGAAGGGCGACGTCTCCGAAGGGAAGCAGCAGCTGCAGGCGTTCTTCGCCTCGGTCGACGACAACCCGCTGCAGACCGACGACCCCGACCGACCGCTGACCGGCGCGCTCGCCCGCTCCGCGGTGATGATGCTGATGTACGAGGACGGGCAGTGGTCGGAAGGCCGACAGGCCCTCGGCGAGGCCATGAGCGGGGACGGTGCGCAGCTGCTGGAGATGTCCGACCGGTCCGCTGAGCGCCAGGAGGACGGCTCGTACCGCACGAACGCCAACTTCGCGATCTCCGCCATCAACTGCCTGGACCATCCCGGCATCGCCGACGAGCAGTGGCAGGAGCAGGAGGCCGATCGACTCGCCGAGGAGTTCCCGACCTTCGGACCGACGATGGGAGGCGACGGCTGCTCCCAGTGGCCGGTCCCGCCGCTGCGCGAGCCCGCCCCGATCTCCGCCGAGGGCGCGGACCCCATCGTCGTGATCGGCACGACCGGCGACCCGGCCACCCCGTACGAGTGGTCCGTCAGCCTGGCGGATCAGCTCTCCAGCGGTGTGCACCTCACCTTCGAGGGCAACGGTCACACCGCCTACGGGCGCTCCGGTGGCTGCATCGAGGAGCAGGTGGACGCCTATCTCCTCGAGGACACCGTGCCCGAGGACGGCTTGACCTGCTGACTGCGTCCGCGAGCGTGACGGGGATCGCGGCTGTTCGCTTTGCGCCGGCCGCCCCGCGTCCCGTACAGTGATGCGGTCCGCCGCGTGACCGGCGGGAACGCCGCCTTAGCTCAGTCGGTAGAGCGATTCACTCGTAATGAATAGGTCATCGGTTCGATTCCGATAGGCGGCTCCGACAGGACAGACCCCCTCGCCCGGCCGGACGCGCCGCGGCGAGGGGGTCTTCCGCATCTCGAAGCGGTTGCCCCGCCTGTCCGGGCTCCCGGGTCAAGCGCTAGAGTCGCCCCACCATCCGGCGACCGAAGGAGCCCCATGGAGCACGCGAAGCTCGTCCAGGTCATCACCAGCATCATCGAGAACCGGCAGGACCCCGAGTCGTCCCGCCGACCCGAGGACTACGACATCGACGCGATCGCCCGGGAGGCGCACGAGCAGACCGTGCGCGCGGGAGCCGACGAGCTCGACCCGGAGGCCTACTGGCGGATCGTGCAGAAGCATGCCCGCTGACCACCGGCTCGTCCCTCGCGGTGCGGAAAGCGCGGGGGAGGGGCACCCCGACGGCACCAGGACGACGAGGGCGCAGCGGCGGACCGCCGACCATCCTTCAGGCCGCCGATAGATCCGCCGACCGCCGACGGGTACGCGGACCGGTGAGAGACTCAGGCAGCCGACGACGGAGACGGGGGCGGGATCAGCCCGCGTTCGAAGGCGCGCAGGACGACCTGCAGGCGCGAGCTGCACTCGAGCTTGTCCATCAGCGAGGAGACGTGCGACTTCACCGTCGACTCCGACAGCGACAGGGCCTGGGCGATCGCGGCGTTGGACCGCGCCGCGCACAGCAGCGAGAGCACCTCGGCCTCGCGCGAGGTCAGGTGCAGCGGCATGACCGACGGGCCGAGCTCCGTCCCCGGTGCGGGCTGGGCGGGCGTGCCGGCACGCGGCCCGTTCGCGAGCTGCACGGCGAGCTCCGGGGCGATCACCGTGCCGGCCGCGGCGCCCGCCGCCCGCACCGCCGCGACGAGCGCGTCGGGGCCGGTCGATTTCAGCAGGATGCCGGCAGCGCCCGCCGCGATCGCGGCGCGGACCTGCACGTCGGTGCCGAAAGCCGTCAGCACCACCATGGCGGTCGCGGGGTGGTGGGCGCGCATCCGCCGTGTCGCCTCGAGACCGTGCGTCCCGGGCAGGGCGAGGTCCATCAGTGCCACGTCCGGGGCGGCGGTCGCCACGACCTGCAGAGCCTCATCGGCCGTCTCCACCGCGGCCAGGACACGGAGGTCCTCCGCCTGCCCGAGGGTGACGCTGAGCGACTCCCGCACGACCGGGTCGTCGTTGCAGATCAGGACCGTGGGCATGGGCCCTCCGCGCTCTCGGGCGAGGAGCAGGGGCCCGCTGGCCACCGTCGGCGCACGGGCGGCATGCCGCCGGGCCGGCCATCCGGTCCCGGTGGCGGCGACGGTGCAACGCCGAGCGGGGTCACCCGGCCCAGATTAGCCGCGTGCCCCCCGCGGCGCCCGCCCTTCGGCCGATCGGCCCCCGGATGCTCCCGAGTCCGTTTCTTGAACAAGTCCAGAAAGATGGGTAGGGTGCAGTCATGCCGAGCCGCGACCATACCTCCGCCCTGCGAGGGGCTGGACTGCGCGTGACCGCTCCGCGGCTCGCGACGCTCGAGGCCGTCACCGAGCATCCCCACGCCGACGCCGAGGCGATCGCCCGGGCCGTGCGCGAGCGCCTGGGCACGGTGTCCCGGCAGGCCGTCTACGACGTGCTCAACGCACTGTCCGACGCCGAGCTGCTGCGCCGCGTCTCCGTCGGCGGCCGCAGCATGCAGTACGAGCTGCACCTCCACGACAACCATCACCACCTGGTGTGCCGTGAGTGCGGCCGCCTGGAGGACGTCCCCTGTGCGATCGGCGAGTCACCCTGCCTGATCCCGCACGACGACCACGGCTTCGACATCGAGGTCGCCGACGTCGTCTACCGCGGCGTGTGCTCCGCATGCCGCACGCAGAACGCAGCCGAGCACATGGCGCCCGCCACGGCCGTGACGTCCGCTGTCGCCGAGGCGACGCACCGCACCCCCGAGTCCCCCTGAGCCCCCGGTCCTGCACGCAGGGCCGTCGGCTCCGGGTCATCTGTTCCCTACCAGCACTATCCGAATTTTACGTGACGACTTGTCAGAACCCATCACCACCCCAGGAGTAGGAACATGACCGACTTCGATCCGACGATCCCGAGCACCACGGAATCCGGCGCTCCCCGCGAGTCCGACGCACACTCCCTCAGCGTGGGCCCCGACGGCCCGCTGATGCTGCACGACGTCGCCCTGGTCGAGAAGCTCGCCCGCTTCGACCGTGAGCGCGTCCCGGAGCGCAGCCCGCACGCGAAGGGCTCGGGCGCCTTCGGCGAGCTCGAGATCACCGAGGACGTCTCGCAGTACACCAAGGCGGACCTGTTCCAGCCCGGTCGCAAGACCCCGATGCTGCTGCGCTTCTCCACCGTCGCCGGTGAGCTGGGCTCTCCCGACACCTGGCGCGACGTGCGCGGCTTCTCGATGAAGTTCTACACCCAGCAGGGCAACTACGACCTGGTCGGGAACAACACCCCCGTCTTCTTCGTGCGCGACCCGATGAAGTTCCCTGACTTCATCCACTCCCAGAAGCGCACCCCGGCCTCCGGTCTGCGCGACAACACCATGCAGTGGGATTTCTGGACCAACTCGCCCGAGAGCGCCCACCAGGTCACCTACCTGATGGGTGACCGCGGCCTGCCCAAGTCCTGGCGGCACATGAACGGCTACGGGTCCCACACCTACATGTGGGTCAACGAGTCCGGCGAGAAGTTCTGGATCAAGTATCACTTCCACACCGACCAGGGCATGGAGTACCTCTCCAACGAGGAGGCGGACCGCCTCGCCGGCGTCGACGGCGACTACCACCGTCGCGACCTGTTCGAGTCGATCGCCCGGGGCGAATTCCCGAGCTGGACCGTCTCCGTGCAGGTGATCCCGTACGAGGAGGCGAAGAACTACCGCTTCAACATCTTCGACCTCACCAAGACGGTGTCCAAGAAGGACTACCCGCTGATCAAGGTCGGCACGATGACCCTGAACCGCAATCCGCGGAACCACTTCGCGCAGATCGAGCAGGCGGCCTTCAGCCCTTCGAACACGGTTCCCGGCATCGGCCTGTCCCCGGACAAGATGCTGCTGGGTCGCTCGTTCTCGTACCCGGACGCGCAGCGCCACCGCATCGGCACGAACTTCAACCAGCTGCCGGTGAACCAGCCGATCGTGCCCACGAACTCCTACGACAAGGAAGGGTTCATGGAGTTCCTGCACTCCGGCGACGCTCCGGTGTATGCGCCGAACTCCTACGGTCGCGCCTACCAGGACGAGCAGGGCCCGGTCGACAACGGCTGGGAGGCCGATGGTGAGCTGGTCCGCGCGGCCTATTCGCTGCACGCCGAGGACGGCGACTTCGTCCAGCCCGGCATCCTGGTGCGTGAGGTGTTCGACGACGCCGATCGCGACCGTCTGGTGGAGACCGTCTCCGGCGGTCTGAGCACGGTCGAGGAGCCGGTGCTGTCCCACGCGATCCAGTACTGGAAGAACATCGACCAGACCACCGGTGAGCGCATCGAGAAGGCCATCGGCACGTCGGCGGCCGACGACCAGCCCGGCGGTGATCCGCTGGACGCGTGATCCGGTGACTCGGTGACCGGCTGCCGAGCTCGGCGCCGTCACCGATAGCGGACAGCGGCGCGGCCCGTCCCCTCGTGGGGCGGGCCGCGTCGTCGTGCCCGAGGGATGTCGTCGTCCCGACGACGCGGGTGATCAGCCCACGAAGCAGCGGGGCCGGCTCCTGCGGAGGCCGGGGACGAGGCGCGGGACCCTGAGGCAGATGAGATCGGGGTGCGACCGCGGCGGACTGTCGGACCTCAGACGACGAGGACCTCGCTGGGGGAGGACAGCAGCAGCTTCTGCACGGTCAGGCCCAGCAGATGGCGGGCGAGGTCGTTCTGGCGGCGGATGCCCAGCACGAGCAGTTCCGCCTTCTCCTCCTCGACCACGTCCAGCAGCACGTCGGCGATGTCCTCCTCGGTGTGCTCCTGGCGCATCGCGACCCGCACGGAGGACTGCCTCAGCTCGTCACGGGCGATCTCGAGCTGCTGGTCGTCGGCGTGGCGGGGGTCCTCACGGACGCCCTCGCGCACCACGTTGACGACGATCAGCGGGCCTCCACGTCGTTCCGCCTGATCGCGTGCGGCCGCCAGCGCCTTGAATCCCACCTCGGTGGGGATGAATCCGACGACGACTGCCATCTGCTCTCCTCGGGTGCGGTCCGGGCGTCGGCCGCGCCCGGGATGCGCGCGGCCTGCCCCGATCCTACGGGGTCCCTGGTGGTCCCGGCAGGGACGCGGCGCCCCTCAGAACTCCGAGCGGGAGGAGGAGGTGGGGACCTCGGAGCGCTGTTGCCCCGAGAGCTGCTGGATCTCGTCCATGATCCGCGCGGTCATGAGGCGGCGCTTGAGGCCCTTGGACGCGGCGGGATCGATGTCGCTAAAGTCGATCGGGGCGCCGATGCGCACCGTGACCGCCCCGCGCTCTGGCAGCTTCTTCTTCATCAGTTCCTGGGTGCCCTTGAGACCGACCGGGATGATCGGGCACCCGGATTCGAGGGCGAGCCACGCCGCTCCCTGCTTGCCCGGGTGGAGCATGCCGTCCTTGGAGCGGGAGCCTTCGGGATAGATGCCGAAGCCGGCGCCCTCACGGAGGATGACCTGGGCGGATTGCAGTGCGCCCTTGCCGGAGGAGAGCGCCTCGCGATCCACCGGCACCGCATCGACCGCGGTGAAGAACCACCTCAGGATGCGCCCCTTCAGCCCCTTCTGTGTCCACAGGCTCTCCTTGGCGACGAACCGGATCTGGCGGGGGAAGGCCACCGGGATCACGAAGCTGTCGATGTTGGAGAGATGGTTGGAGGCGATGAGGAAGCCCCCCGTGCGGGGCACGTTCTCCAGGCCGGAGACCCGAGGGTTCCAGATGAGCGTGACGAAGGGCCGCACGGCGGTGCGGACCCCGAAGTAGAAGCGAGCTGACACGGGTCCTCCTGAGACGTCCTGGACTGCGGGACACGATATATCCGTGCCGAGGCTGCGCGGGCACCGGATCGTGACCTCGGGCGACGATGATGCGCTGGTCGCACCGAGGAAGCAGCCAGGTGACGGTCACCGGCGATGTGGTAGAACAGGCGTGCGTCACGCGCCGTACCAGAGGCGCGGAGCCGGGGACGGCCCGTGTGCCGCGACGTGGCCGTGGCGGCCGCCGATCCCCGCTGAGCCCGAGGAGCCTGCCGATGCCGAAGACCCTGAACATCGCCGTGATCGGTGCCGGAACCATGGCCCAGGCCGTGCACCTGCCGGTGCTGCGTCGGCGCTGGGACCGGTTCGCGGTGACCGCGCTGGTCGATCATTCGCCGCGGCGGCGTCGGGAGTCCTCCGAGGTGTGGGGCCTCGAGGAGGACAAGCGCTTCGAGACCGTCGCGGACCTCATCGCCGCGGTGCGCGCGAAGACGGTGACGCTGGATGCGGCGGTGCTGTCGACCGACGGTCTGCACGCGGAGGACCTCCTGCAGCTCATGCGACGGGGGATCCCGGTGCTGGTCGAGCCGCCACTGGGCTTCTCCGCCGAGGAGATCGCGAAGGTCGCGGACTTCGAGCGGATGACCGGTCGGCGTCTGCTGATGATGGCCTATCCCCAGCAGTACGACGACTCCGTGTCCCGGATGGCCGAGCAGATCCCCACCAAGGACCTGCGGATGGTCGACCACGAGGTGCTGATGCCGGCGAGCCAGCCGCTGTTCGGCGGCGCGCACGTGACCACCTCCTCCTACGATCTGCCCTCCGAGGTGCGCACCCAGCGCCGCAGCGACCTGCAGGAGGCGGTGGTGGCCGGCGCCGGTGACGGGGCGACCCAGCGTGATCGGGATCTCTACGTCAAGGGCCTGCTGACCGGCGTCGCGCACCAGCTGGCGGTCCTCGAGGCCGCTTACGGTCCGATGACGGACCTGGTCGCGGTGCGGCACTGGCCCAAGGGCGTCATCCCCGGCTCGATCGAGCTGCTCGGTTCGCTCAGCGGTGGTGCGCAGGTGCGGCTGGTCTGGCACTACCTGCCCTTCGCCCCCGAGTACTCCGAGCACATCCAGGTGCTGTCGGCGCGGCGCCGGATGCGGGTCGAGCTGCCCGCCCCGTCCCATGGCGATCGCCGTTCGACGGTGGCGCTGCGGGAGAAGAAGAGCGGCGTGGTCCAGGAGGTGGAGACCACCGCCACCAAGGGATCGGCGGAGCTGATGTGGGAGGCCTTCCACGCCTTCGTGGAAAAAGGCGCTGCGCCGCTCTCCGGGGCTGCGGAGGCCCGCACCCAGGTCACGCTGCTGCGGGAGGTTCTCGCCACGATCGTGGCGGCCGACGACCGCAGCATCGACGAGGAACCCGAGGAAGCGGCCGACGACGCAGCGACCTCGCCCTCGGCGGACGGGGCCGACGAGGCAGCGGCCGGGTCTGAGGCGGCGCCGAGCGAGGCCAGGACCGAACGGGTGCCGAGCGCGGTTGAGGCCGAACAGGCGTCGGGCGCGGCTGAGACCGCGCAGGCGTCGGGCGTGACCCAGCCCGCTCGGACACCGGCAGCGGCCGAGCCCGCGGCCCAGACCCTCGAGCAGGTCGAGGTCTCCCCGCCCTCCGACGCGGGGGAGCAGCACGTCCCGGCGGGGGCTGCGATGACCGAGCGGCTCCCGTCGCCCGAGGAGGTTGCCGCGCTGGAGGACACCCGGGTCGCCGCCGCCGAGGATCCTGGAACCGCTCCCTCCAGCGGGGAGCCCAGGGACGTCTGGAACCTCGAGTCCCCGAAGGAGTCGACCTGGCCGCCCGCCGCGAGGACGACGGGTCCCGCGAGCGCCGACTCGGAGACGAGCGCCCACGGGTCTGCACGCACCGACAGCACGGAGCGCCCCGATGCGGCGGCCGACGGCGGCGGCACGACTGATCCGGACGGCACGACGAGCCCCGACCCCTCGGCGGCCGACGGCGGCGGCACGACTGATCCGGACGGCACGACGAGCCCCGACCCCTCGGCGGCCGGTGCCGACGCCGTCGCAGCTGCTGACGAAGCCCGGCGCGAGGACAGCACGACGGATCCCGACGGCACGACGGGTGATCCTGCCGCCGTCGACCACGAGGACGGCATCGCGGAGACGGACGACGCCCCGCGCGCCGAGGACCCCGCGGGTGCTGACGGCGCCGCCGACACCGGCCGCACCGGGAAAGCGCCGGAGGGTCCTGCCCGCTGACGCGGAGGGCCGGTCGAACCGGCCCTCCGAAACCTGCACGACCCTCCGGAGCGCTCTGCTCCGGGGGTAGGGCGTGGGTGCGCGGCGTCGGCACGGACCGGGCGCACGCGACGACCCCGGAGCGGCGCTCCGACCGACTCGCCGGGCCGCGCGAGGAGCGCATGGCGCGCGGCGAGGTTCGGCGCGCCGGCGGGCCGAACGGGACACGCCGATCCGCCTGAGTTCGACACGCCGGAGCCCGGATCACGACACGCCGACGACACGCCGGGACCGCTCTCGGACACGCCGAGGATCCCCCTCGCGATCGCACCGTTTTCCGGCCCGCGGTGACGCCGCGCGGCCCCGTCGTCCACCGCCCGGGCCATCTGTCGGACCCCTCATCCACACTGCAGTGTGCATGGGTCCTCGGCGTTCGTGCGTGGGCCCCGCGCTCGGTCCCCACTTCTCCCGATCTGTCCACAACCCATCAACACCCGATTGTGGATGACAGGGTTGTAACTCAGTACATCTTGTGGTCGTGGTCTCCGGGCACCACTAGGTGTAGTGTTGGTGGGGTCGCAGCGATCCGGCAGTCCCGGGGACCGCCCACCGCATCGGAAGCCAACGATGCAGGGGTGGTGGGGAGGATCCGGAGCGTTGGGACGGGGTCCTCGGACCTCAGGAACAACCAGCAAGAACACACCCTCCTCGCGCCGTCGGCGCGGCGCTCGAGAAAGGCCCTTCCCTTGGACATCACCGTGTACTCCAAGCCCCTCTGCGTCCAGTGCGATGCGACCAAGCGCGCCCTCAACAAGGCGGGCGTGGCCTACGACGTCGTCGACATCACCGAGGATGCCGACGCGCTCGATCGCATCAAGTCGATGGGCTACGTCCAGGCCCCGGTCGTCATCACCGAGCAGGACCACTGGTCCGGCTTCCGTCCCGACAAGATCAAGTCGCTCTCGGCGGGCGCCGGCGCCGAGCGCCGCGCCACCGCGATCTGAGCGGCCGACGGGAGGTGGCGGCGTGACCAACCTCGTCTACTTCTCCTCGGTCTCGGGCAACACCCAGCGCTTCGTCGAGAAGCTCGGGATGCCGGCGGCGCGCATCCCCCTCTATCCCAAGGATGACCCCCTCGTCGTCGACGAGGAGTACGTCCTGGTGGTCCCGACCTATGGCGGGGGAAACGGCCGCGGTGCCGTACCCAAGCAGGTCATCAAGTTCCTCAACGATGAACGCAATCGGATGCACATCCGGGGCGTGATCGGTGCGGGCAACACCAACTTCGGGGAGGCGTACTGCTTGGCCGGGGACATCATCTCCACCAAGTGCCGCGTCCCCTACATGTACAAGTTCGAGCTGTTCGGCACCCCCCGCGATGTGCAGCGGGTGCACGACGGATTGGAAGAGTTTTGGCGACACTGACCGAGATGCCCCCGGTCGAGCACAACAGGCAGCTCGACTACCACGCGCTGAACGCGATGCTGAACCTCTACGGAGCGGACGGCAAGATCCAGTTCGAGAAGGACGCGCTCGCCGCCCGCGAGTACTTCCTGCAGCACGTGAACCCCAACACGGTGTTCTTCCACTCGCTCAAGGAGAAGCTCGACTACCTGGTCGAGAACAAGTACTACGAGCCCGAGGTGCTCGCCCAGTACGACTTCTCCTTCATCGAGTCGCTGTCCGAGCAGGCCTTCGCGAAGAAGTTCCGCTTCCCGACCTTCCTCGGGGCCTTCAAGTACTACACCTCGTACACGCTGAAGACGTTCGACGGCAAGCGGTACCTCGAGCGCTTCGAGGACCGTGTGGTGATGGTGGCCCTCACCCTCGCCGAGGGCGATGAGCAGCTCGCCCGCAACCTCGTCGACGAGATCCTCGACGGCCGCTTCCAGCCCGCCACGCCCACCTTCCTCAATGCCGGCAAGGCCCAGCGCGGTGAGCTGGTCTCCTGCTTCCTGCTGCGCATCGAGGACGACATGGAGTCGATCGGGCGCTCCATCAACTCCGCGCTGCAGCTGTCCAAGCGTGGCGGCGGCGTCGCGCTGCTGCTGAGCAACCTGCGTGAGTACGGTGCGCCGATCAAGCACATCGAGAACCAGTCCAGCGGCGTCATCCCCGTCATGAAGCTGCTCGAGGACTCCTTCTCCTACGCGAACCAGCTGGGGGCCCGCCAGGGCGCCGGTGCGGTCTACCTCAACGCCCACCACCCGGACATCCTGCGGTTCCTGGACACCAAGCGCGAGAACGCCGACGAGAAGATCCGCATCAAGACCCTCTCGCTCGGCGTGGTCATCCCCGACATCACCTTCGAGCTCGCGAAGCGCAACGAGCCGATGTACCTGTTCTCCCCGTACGACGTGGAGCGCGAGTACGGCAAGCCGTTCGCCGAGGTCAACGTCTCGGACGTCTATCACGAGATGGTCGACAACCCGAACATCTCCAAGAAGAAGATCAAGGCGCGCGACTTCTTCCAGATCCTGGCGGAGATCCAGTTCGAGTCCGGCTACCCGTACATCATGTTCGAGGACACCGTGAACCGGGCCAACCCGATCCCCGGCAAGGTCACCCACTCGAACCTGTGCTCCGAGATCCTGCAGGTCTCGACCCCGTCGTCCATGAACGTCGATCTCACCTACGACGAGCTCGGCCGCGACATCTCCTGCAACCTCGGCTCGCTGAACATCGCCAAGACGATGGACTCCTCGGACTTCTCGCGGACCATCGAGACCGCGATCCGCGGGCTGACCTCCGTCTCGGACCACTCGGACATCGAGTCGGTGCCGACCATCGCCGAGGGCAACCGCAAGTCCCACGCGATCGGCCTGGGGCAGATGAACCTCCACGGCTACCTGGCCAGGGAGTCGATCTTCTACGGCTCCGAGGAGGGGCTGGACTTCACGAACATGTACTTCTACGCGGTCACGTTCAACGCCATCAAGGCGTCGAACAAGATCGCCAAGGAGCGCGGCGAGGTCTTCTACGACTTCGCCAGCTCGAAGTACGGCACCGGAGAGTACTTCGACAAGTACATCGACAAGGCGTGGGAGCCCCGCACCGAGAAGGTCCGCGGTCTGTTCGAGAACTCCAGCGTGCACCTGCCCACCCAGGAGGACTGGAAGCAGCTGCGCGAGGAGGTCAAGGCCCACGGCATGTACAACGCCTACCTGCAGGCCGTGCCGCCGACGGGGTCGATCTCCTACATCAACCACTCGACGAGCTCGATCCACCCGATCGTCTCCAAGATCGAGATCCGGAAGGAAGGCAAGATCGGCCGGGTCTACTACCCCGCGCCGTACATGACCAACGACAACCTCGAGTACTACGAGGACGCGTACGAGATCGGCTACGAGAAGATCGTCGACACCTACGCCGAGGCCACGCAGCACGTGGACCAGGGGCTGTCGTTGACGCTGTTCTTCCCGGACACCGCCACCACGCGCGACATCAACAAGGCGCAGATCTATGCCTGGCGCAAGGGCATCAAGACCCTGTACTACATTCGCCTGCGCCAGATGGCGATCGAGGGCACCGAGGTCGAGGGCTGCGTCAGCTGCATGCTGTGACGGCCTGACCGGGCCCATCGGGCTCCGCTCCGCACCTCGACGGGCGGGTCTCCCTCCGGGGAGGCCCGCCCGTCGGCGTCGAGGTGCGAGATGTCGGGCAGCGAGCAAGGCACCTGCTGGGGGAGGCGGGCAGTCGAAAAGAGGGGTCAGTCGAGGAAGGAGTCGATCACGGAGTCCGTCGCGGTGGCACCGACGTAGCTGCCGACGACGTCACCGGCGATGCCGCCGATGACACCGCCGACGCCTGCGCCGGTCACTCCGCCCGCCGCGGCACCGGGCACCGCGCCGACTCCCGCCGCGGGCGCTCCGGCGGCCGCGCCGCCCCCACCGCCGAACAGCCCGCCGATCGACGAGCCGATCCCGGTGCCGATGGCCCCGCCGACGAAGCTGCCTGCCATCGACCCGGCGAAGTTCGCGCCGCCGTCGAGGACGGCCCGGCCGATCCGCTCCCCGGTCGAGAGGTCGCTGCGGACGGCGTCGTCGTTCCAGCGGTCGATGCCCGCCATCACACCGGTGAAGGCGTCACCGATCATCGGGATGAACGCTGGCACGCTGCCCTTGCCCAGGGCGAAGTCCCCGAAGTTCTTCGCGAAGCTGTGGGCGGTGGAGAGGATGCCGCCGGCGCTGTCGACCCCGTCGATCCCGACGTTCTCCTTCCAGTTGTCCCAGATCTCGCCGAAGGAGATGTCGCCCCAGTCCGCGCCGAGGAAGCCCGCCGCGGAGGCGGGCTGTACGCCGGCCGGGGAGCTACCCCCGCCGTTCGCGCCTCCCGGCCCGGCCGGGCTCCCGCCGCCGCCGCCGTCGGGGGAGGAGGCGCCGTCCTGCTCCTCGACGTGGCCCTCCAGGTCGGTGCCGAGGGTGCGGGTCCCGTCCGCGGCCGCGGTGAACCGGGGTGCGACGGAGGAACGGAAGGTCGAGGCGAAAGACTCGGCGTCCGGGCCGACCCACTGGGTGCCCACGATGCCGTCGACCTGTGCGGACAGCGTGTCTAGCAGGGTGGTGAGCGACGTCGCGCGCTCGGCCAGCAGGGCGGCGTGATCGGACGCCTGGGCGGTGTCCATCCCCTGGAATCCGGTCATGGCCCCTCCATGTCTGTGTGTGCTCGGTGGTGACGCTACCCCCGGCATCGTCCGCAGGCGATGGGGAGAGGTCCCCATGCCGCGGTGGGATGATGACCGCATGGATCCCGTACTCGCCCTGTCCGCGTCGGCCGCGCTCTTGCTCGGGGTGGTGCTCGCCCTGTCCGCGATGCGATGCCGGTCGGGGCGGGGAGGCAGGGCCCGCTCCTGGGTGCGATCCGAGGGGATCGATGCGCGCACCGGCCACGCCTACGGGGAGGTGGCCGTGCTGGTGGTCCTCCCGCTGCTCGCGCAGTCGCTGCTCGTGGCGGGCCTGCTCATGGCGCTGGGCTCCGTCGAGATGCTGCGCGGTGCCGTGGTCGGCCTGCTCGTGCCGGCCGCGGTGGTCGCCGAGGTCCTGCTGTGGATCGTGCTCCTGCTCGCGACGGGCTATCGCGCGATCATGCCGCTGTGGGTCTACCCGTCCTGGCTGCGGCCGCAGCGACGGCGGGAGCGGGAGGTCATCCGCTCTCGGTGAGCAAGGGGCGCAGCAGGGCTCGCGCGGCACCGGTGGGGGTCGTGCCTCGCAGCGTCGTCGCGTCCGTGCCCTCGGCGACCAGGTAGCGGCCGCGGAGGAGCAGGAGGGCCGCGGCGCCGTCGCCGTTCGTCCGGCGTCGGACGAGGCGGACCGCCCGCGGCGGAGCCTGGTCGATCCCGTCCTGTGCGGCGGGGGGCAGGACGCCGCCCGCCTCCGTCACGCGCGCCCAGGCAGCGACGCTGCGGGTGCTGTCCGCGGCGAAGAGATCCGCCAGCTCCTGCGGTGTCGTCGTGACGGTGACCTCCGCGGGGAGCGGCTCGGTCGGTGCGATGGCGGCCAGGCGCAGCAGCACTCCGGGCAGGGCGCTCGTGGGGTGGACCGCGAGCTCCTCCCTCTCGGTGAACCCTCGGCTGCGCCGGAGGGTGTCGGCGCGGGAGAGGAGCAGGCAGTGGGCGCTGCGGCCGAGCGGATCCGCGACCTCGACCTCGACTTGCCCGCTCGTTGCGGCGAGGGTCTCGGACACCGTCTGCACGAAGGTCTCGGGCAGCGAGGTCGCCGACGGCGCCGCTCGACCTGCGGACAGATCGGCCAGCAGCTGGTCGACCTCCATGCGGGTCCCCGTGGCAGCGCGCGGGGAGGCGGGATCAGCGGTGAGCACGGTTCAGCTCCTTCCCGGGAGCGGCGAGGACCTTCCAGGTCCCGACGATCCGATCGAGCATCTCGTCGTGGGCCGCGTCTGTCAGGGGGAGGGTGGTGAGCGTGAGGGTGAGTCCGGTGTCCCCGGCGATGCGGCTCCGGCGGCGGGTGAGGATCGTGACGCCCTGGGGGTCGGTCATCACGGAGGACGAGCACCAGAGCTCCTCGCCCTCGGGGGACGTCGTCGCCCGCTCGTCGAGGATCTGCAGGTCGGGCAGGGCCGCCAGCCGCTCTGCACGGACCGAGGCCTGCCAGGACGTGAGCGTCGCACCCTCGGGCAGGGTCGTCGCGGTGAGCACGAGATTGGTCTCGATCGCCCGGCTCAGCGAGCGACGGTCGGAGAGGGCCCCGACCGCACCGTCGGGCACCGGGAGCGCACGCCACTGCTCGGGGACCTCGAGGGTCGAAGCGGGCACGGCGCCGGACGGACCGAGCTCGACGAGGCGGGTCGTGGTTGCCATGACCCCAGCCTAGGTGTAGTTGGTGCGGCGGATGCGCCATGGGGAGATCTCCCCATGGGGGTCCTGTCAGTCGGTGCGATGATCGTGCGCATGGATCTCGGATCGCTTCTCGCTTCCCTCTTCTGCTTCGCCGTGAGCCTCGTGCTTCTCCTGACCGCTGCGTGGTCCCGGTGGGGGAGCTCGAAGGTGGCGCGCTGGTGGGTGCGACGTACCCCCGTGGAGCGGATGGGCTTCATGCAGAGCTCCGGAGAAGCGGTCGGCCTGGGACTGGTGCCATATCTTGCTCAGCTGATGGCATGTGTCGGGGTGGTCGCGGCGCTGTATGCGCATCCGAGGGTGAGAGAAGCTCTCTTCACACCGGTGATGTGGACCGTCGTCGTGGCGGAGGTGGTTCTCGGCATCGTCGTGATGGTGATGGTCTCCAATCGCTACATCCTGCCGCTGTTCTTCTACCCGGGATGGTTGAGACACCAGCGGCGAGCGGAGAGGGACTGGCTCCGCACTCGGTGATCTCGTGTGCGCCCGTCGGGACTGCGTTGACATAGCTCCTGTACGCCTCGCGCCTCGCACGCGTTCCGCCCCTGAGCCCGCGTGCGCACGAGGGCGTGGGTCTGCGACGTTTGACCGCGTATTCATGCGGCGCGATGGGAGGAACTCCCCGTCGCCTGTGTGACCATGAACGAATGTGGGATTCGGTGGCCCCGGTCGTTCTCCTCGGCCTCTTTCTCGGAGCAATTGGATTCGTGCTCGCGGTCATCTCAGCCTGGATGCGGCGGGGGAGTTCCCGTGCTGCGCGGTGGTGGGTGCGACGCGTGCCCCTGGATGAAGCCACCGATTACGCGAACGCCGAGGCGATAGCGCTCGCTTTCACCCCGATGATCGCCCAGACCCTCATCGTGGCGGGGCTCTGCATGCCGGTGGCATCGTTCGCGGTGGGTGGGTCGGGGCTCGGATCGACTGTTCTCGGCGCTGTACTCGTGGTCGAGATCCTGCTGTGGATCGTGATCCTGCTGGCCGCCGTGTACCGCTGGATACTTCCGCTCTGGCTGTATCCCTCGGGACTGCGCGAGGTTCGCCGCGACGAGAGAGACCGGTTGCGCGCCGCGAAAGAGCATCGCCGCTGAGACAATGTGGCCGAAGGAACCGGACGGCGTCACCGTCCCGGATCGTACCTCCCGTAGGTCATCCGTCGCAGCAGCATCTCTGCGGGGCCGCGCAGGTTCCGGGAGCCCAACTGGGCGGCGATCGGCAGCGAGAGCAGCCACACCGCGAGGGCGATGCCGACGGCACCCGCAGTGCTCAGGTGCACTCCGAGGCCGAGCCCCCAGCCGGCCATGATCGGCGCCAGCAGCAGCGACTGGAACAGGTAGAAGGTCAGCGACCGCTGGCCGACGGCGCTCAACGCACGCATCAGGGCCCCGGGCCGTCTCGTCGGCCGGGGGACGTCCTCGGCGGCCGGGATGCCGTAAGAGCGCTGTCCCGGGGGCAGTGCCGCCTCGTCCGCGGAGGCCGCCCGTCGGGCCTCGCGACGCGCCGACCGGTCCCGCGGCGTCACCTCGTAGGCGGTCGTGGCGACGGCCCGGCCCTCGAGACGAGCGGCGAGCAGACCGAAAGCTGCCGCGTAGCCGACCCCGCAGGCTGTTCCGGCCAAGGCGTTCAGGCCGCTGAACGCCCAGGGCACGCTCTCGGGCAGAGGGATCACGCCCACGTAGGTCAGGGCGTCGGGCAGCCCGCCGAGCCAACCCGCGGCGATACCGCCGAGAGCGACCCGGCGCAGCAGCGCGGTGTGCCGCCACGGCTCGTCCAGCACCCGGTGCCGCGCCGCGATCCATCCCAGCAGGATCGGGATCGGCGTACCCACCAGGGCGGAGGGCGCGACGCCCAGGACCCAGATCCCGAGCCGGGCGAGCACCGAGGGCAGATATGCCTGGCCGTAGGCCAGATCCCGCAGGAACGCGGTGCCGAAGGCGGCCGGGTCCATCGCAGCGGTCGCCTCGGGAGGGGCGAAGAGCACCAGCGTCAGAGCGCTGACCATGGAGAAGAGGGCGAACAGCGCCGCGATCCCGACCAGCACGGCGAGCCAGATGATCAGGGTGCGGGTGCGCCGGCCGAAGAAGATCCACACCAGCAGCAGCGCGGCGACCGCGTAGGCCCCGAGGATGTCCCCGTAGAACAGAAGGGCGGCGTGCAGGAGTCCCAGCAGGAGCATGGCCCAGTGGCGTCGGCGCATCATCACCCGCACGATGCGCGGCTCCATGCCGCGGTCCACGCGTGAGCGGTAGAACTGCACCATCCCGTAGCCGAACAGGAAGGCGAACAGCGGCATCGCACGATGGTCGACGGCGACCGTCATCACGAACTGCACGGCGGTGTCGATGGCGCTGCGGGCCGGGACGTGCGGGCTCATCCCGACGGAGCCGTCATGGCCCCACAGGTACCAGGACACGTTGGCGATCGCGATCAGCGCCAGCATCAGCCCGCGAGCGATGTCAGGGGCCAGCGATCGGGGTGGTGCAGGGGGAGCGGGAGACGCGGGCGGGACGGTGGCCGAGCTGGTCACGTCGAGACCTCTCTGTGCGGCGAGGTCCCCGCGGTCGGCGGGAACTCTTGCGCGGAGTGTGTGCGTCGAACCTATGCGCTCGCCCGTGCGATGTCGCGCGACGAAAGTCGCCTGAGTGTCATGGCCGGGCCGGGACGACTGTCAGGGGCTCCGGCCCGGTCGCCCGCACCGCGCCGAGGAATCCCAAGGAGTCGAACAATGATCAATATGATGAACGGCTGTGTAGGGTGATGGCGGTGCCGCAGCCCGGTGCCCCTGCCGCCCGCAGGTCGTCGATGTGGAGCACAGGAGCTCACCATGAACCCTACTGTCACCCCGGAACAGGCCCCCGACGGCGAGATCGGACCAGCACGGCCCCGGGTCGTGATCGCCGTGGATCTCCCGGAGGAGCTGTGCCAGCAGATCCAGCAGCAGGTGCCGGAGGTGGACGTCGTCTGGGACCACTCCCTGTACCGGCCGCGGCGCGGACCGGCCGACTGGGGCGGCGACCCGGCGCATCGACGCACTGCCGAGGAGGGGGTCGCCTATGAGCGGATGGTCGATTCGGCCGACGTGCTGTTCAGCCTCCCGGATGTCGATCCCGCGGCCCTGGCCCGGACCGTCCGCGCCAATCCGCGCCTGCGCTGGGTCCAGGCGATGGCAGCGGGCGGCGGTGCGCAGCTGCGAGCCGCCGGGCTCCGGGCCGACGAGCTGGACCGGGTCGCGGTGACGACGTCCGCAGGAGTCCATGGCGCACCCCTGGCCGAGTTCGCCGTGTTCGGGGTGCTGGCGGGGGCCAAGTCGCTGCCGCGCCTGCTCACGCAGCAGCGTGCGCACCAGTGGAGCGAGCGCTGGGAGATGTCGCAGCTCGAGGAGATGACGGTCCTGGTCCTCGGGCTCGGCGGGATCGGGCAGGCCTGTGCGCAGAAGTTCGCCGCGCTGGGCTGCCGTGTCCTGGGCACCTCGCGAAGCGGCGCCCCCGTCCCGCACGTGGACGAGCTGGTGCCGGCGGATGAGCTCGTGCGGGCCGCCGCCCGGGCCGATGCCATCGTCGTCACGCTGCCCGGGACCGCCTCGACCGAGGGCCTGGTGGGAGCGGAGCTGCTCGACGCCGTGCGGCCGGGCACGGTGCTGGTCAACGTCGGGCGCGGCACCGTGGTGGACGAGAGCGCCCTGGTGGACGCGTTGGAGCGCGGCGGGATCGGCTTCGCCGCGCTGGACGTGACCGCCACCGAACCGCTGCCCGCCACGAGCCCGCTGTGGGATCATCCGAATGTCCTGATCAGTCCGCACACCGCCGCACTCTCCTCGGCCGAGGAAGCGCGGATCGTGAAGCTGTTCATCGACAACCTGCGCCGTCATCTCGAGGGCCGGGAGCTGCGAAACGTCGTCGACACCGTGGAGTTCTACTGAGCCATGAGCGATCCCAGGGACCCCTCGCCCGCCATCACCCGAGGGCTGCGCATCCTCGAGGTGCTCGAGTCGGCGGCCGGGAACCCCCAGACCCTCTCCGACATCGCCCGCGCCGTCGGCATCGCGAAGTCCTCGGCCTCCAACCTCTGCGCCGCCCTGGAGAAGGAGCGGATGATCCAGCGGGTGGAGAGCGGGTACCGGCTGGGGATGCGCACCGCCGAGCTGGGCGGAGCCTTCGCCCTCCAGTTCAACCAGGTCCGCGAGTTCTTCACCCTCGTGGAAGCGGATCCGGAGCTGTCCGAGCACGTCGTCCAGATCGCCACCCGGCTCGAGGCCGACGCCGTCTACCTCGCGCGTCACGAGGGTCGTCGCTACCGCCTCGGCACCCCGCTGGGCTCCCGCCTGCCGCTGGTCTACTGCGCGGTCGGCACCGCGATGCTCCTCAAGGAGCCCGATGAGCAGATCGCCCCTCTGCTCCGGAAGGACGCACTGCGACCGCCCACCGCACAGTCCTCCCGGGACGCCGCCGAGATCAGCGCGCGGATCCGGCGTGCCCGGGAGGCGGGGTACGCCGTCGATCGTGGGGAGTCCTTCGAGGGGGTCCACGGCGTCGCGGCCCCCCTGGAACCGTGGCGGCCGGGCGATCCGCCGATGGCGATCGGGGTGGCGCTGCCGGCCGACGAGGCCGACGAGGCGACCATCGAGCGCATCGGGGCGGCCGTCCTCCGCGTGACACAGCGACTGACGAACCCGCTGGCGCGACGACCGCAGACCACGGACTGAGCGCCCCTGGACCGGCCCCGCCCCGATTCTTCGGGCGGGGCCGGTCCGTCTCCCGGGGACGACGGGCCCGCTCAATGTTCAACAGGTTGCACATCGTTCGAAAAAGAGTACGTTGGCCGCAGTGAACGTGACCGGGGCCCGCGGCTGACGCGGCCCGCGATCCACATCGAAGGAGATGTCGTGAGCTCGACACACCACGGTCCCCGCGCCCAGGGCGCGGCGACGATGTCCCAGGCGGAGTACTCCGCGAACCTCCAGAGGGCGACCCTCTCCTCGAGCGTGGGCAGCGCGCTGGAGTACTTCGACTTCGCCATGTACGGCTTGATGACCGCCCTGGTCTTCGACCGCCTGTTCTTCTCGACCGACCATCCCGCGATGGCGACCGTCGCCGCTTTCGGCGTCTACGGCGTCGGCTTCCTGGCCCGCCCCTTCGGTGGACTGTTCTTCGGCACCATCGGTGACCGCATCGGGCGCCGGTGGGTCCTGGTGGCGACGATCCTGCTCATGGGTGGGGCCTCGACCCTGATCGGCGTGCTGCCCACCTACGAGCAGGTCGGCATGCTGGCGCCGGCCCTGCTGGTGCTCCTGCGGCTCGCCCAGGGCTTCGGGGCAGGGGCGGAACAGGCAGGGGCCACCGTGCTCATGGCCGAGTACGCCCCCGTCCGGCGCCGCGGATTCTTCTCGGCCCTGCCGTTCATCGGCATCCAGGCGGGAACTCTGCTCGCCTCCGTCGTGTTCTTCCTGCTCACCCTGATGCCGGACGAGGCGTTCCTGGCCTGGGGCTGGAGGCTTCCGTTCCTGGCCTCGGCGGGCCTAATCCTCATCGCCCTGTTCATCCGCGCCAAGCTCCGCGAGACGCCCTCCTTCATCCAGCTCGAGAAGCAGGAGCAGATCGCCGAGCGCCCGGTCCGGGAGATCTTCACCCGGGGGCGCGCCGGGGTCGTCGTCGGCATCGGCCTGCGCATGGCCGAGAACGGCGGCTCCTACATGTTCCAGTCGATCGCGCTGGCCTTCGTGACCTCGGCGGCCATCGGGATGGATCGCGGCCTGGTCACCTGGGGCGTCACCCTCGGCTCCCTGATCGGGATCTTCTCGGTGCCGTTGACCGGACGGATCTCGGACCGTATCGGTCGGGTGCCCATGTACCGGTTCGGCGCCGTGTTCATGCTGGTCTTCAGCTTCCCGGCCTGGTACCTGCTCTCGCTCGGCAACGAGTACGTCGCGATCGCCGTGATCGCGGTGGGCCTCGGCGTGGCCGTCAACTCGATGCTCGGCCCGCAGTGCGCGATGCTGCCGGAGCTGTTCGGCAACCGGCACCGCTACCTCGGCGTGGCCATGGCGCGGGAGCTCTCCGCCGTGCTGGCCGGGGGACTGGCGGGCGTGCTCGGCGCCGCGCTGCTGGCCTGGACCGGAGGGAACTGGGTGGTCCTGGCCATCTACATGGCGACCCTCGCGGCCATCACCACCGCCTCGACCTTCCTGGTCCCCGAGACCCGGGCACGCGACCTCCTGCGCACGGAGGACGCCCTGCGCATCTCGGAGACCGAGCGCGACACCGCCACGGATCTCACCTTCTCCGCGGCCGACGGGGGTGGGCCGGGCGAGGGCGGAGGTGTCCGAAGCCACCGCGCCGGGGCGCGGAGCCTCGGCGCGTTGGACGGGCCCTCTGCCTAGACTGGAGCGCACCCGACCCGAACCCCCTGAGGAGCTAGTGAGGCTGCGGTGAACGACCACCTGAAGACGACGGTCCAGGCGATCAACTGGAACCGGATCCCGGACCCGAAGGACCAGGAGGTCTGGGACCGCCTGACCGGAAACTTCTGGCTCCCCGAGAAGGTCCCGCTGTCCAACGACGTCCAGTCCTGGAATCGGCTGAGCGAGCAGGAGCAGGACCTGGTGATGCGGGTGTTCACCGGCCTGACGCTGCTGGACACGGTGCAGGGCACCGTCGGCGCGGTCTCCCTGATCCCCGACGCGATCACCCAGCACGAGGAGGCGGTGTACACCAACATCGCCTTCATGGAGTCGGTGCACGCCAAGTCCTACAGCCAGATCTTCTCGACCCTGTCGAACACCAAGCAGATCGACGAGGCCTTCCGCTGGAGCGAGTTCAACGAGCCGCTGCAGAAGAAGGCCAACATCGTCATGGACTACTACACGGGCGAGGACCCCGAGAAGCGCAAGGTCGCCTCCACCCTCCTGGAGTCGTTCCTGTTCTACTCCGGCTTCTACCTGCCGATGCACTACTCCAGCCGCGGCGAGCTGACCAACACGGCGGACATCATCCGCCTGATCATCCGGGACGAGGCGGTCCACGGCTACTACATCGGCTACAAGTTCCAGAAGGCGGTCGAGAAGGCCACCCCGCAGCGCCAGCAGGAGCTGAAGGACTACACCTTCTCGCTGCTCATGGAGCTGTACGAGAACGAGGAGGAGTACACGGAGGATCTCTACGACCCGGTGGGCTGGACCGAGGAGGTCAAGACCTTCCTGCGGTACAACGCCAACAAGGCGCTGATGAACCTCGGCTACGAGGGCCTGTTCCCGCAGGACCAGACCGACGTCAACCCCGCCATCCTCGCCTCGCTGTCCCCGAATGCCGACGAGAACCACGACTTCTTCTCCGGCTCCGGCTCCAGCTACGTGATGGGCAAGGCCGTCGAGACCGAGGACGACGACTGGGACTTCTGATCCTCACGCTCTGCGGGCGCTGCCCGTGATGTGCCGCCCGCAGCGCGATGACGGCGCCGGACCCGATGGTCCGGCGCCGTCGTCATGTCCGGACCCGGACGGACGCTCTGCTACTGCGCCGTTTTCCGCCCGCCCCGACAGAATCCTTGCCCCGACCGCCGACGGACCGGGCGGTCGCGTCGTTGACCTGCGCAGATGTGTGGGGTGTTCGCCTTCTCGGAGGTTCGCGGCGCACACTGCCCATGCATCACCTTCCCCTTCCCCGCACAGTGAGGACAGAAGATCATGGGACTTCTCTGGCTCATCATCTCGTGGATCATCATCGGCGGCATCATCGGACTTCTCGCCAGGGCGCTCATGCCCGGCAAGCAGAGCATGGGCCTCGGCAAGACGATCATCCTGGGTGTCATCGGCGCGATCGTCGGCGGATTCATCGGTGGCATCTTCGGTGGTAACGGGATCGGCGGCATCATGGACAACCCGTGGAGCCTCGGCACGATCCTGCTGTCCATCATCGGCGCCATCATCGTGATGGCCGTCTACGGCCTGATCACCAAGAACCGCGACTGACCTCGCCTCGCCCCGGCGTCACGACGGCGCCGTCCCGGACCGCCGGGGCGGCGCCGTCCTGGTGCGGTGGGCAGGAGACACGGCGAGGCCACTGAGCGCGACCGGAGCCGGGCCGTCGCTCAGGAGGACCCTTCGGCCTCGAGCGGGACGTCCGCCGTCCGTCGCCCGGCGTCGTGGACCGCGATTCGTCCGGAGGACCACCGGGCGGTGTCTGCCTGCAGGGAGCCCAGGTCCTCGGGAGCCACCAGCGCCGTCAGCGTCGCGGCGCGGGAGGAATAGGCCGTGGGCCGGACCTCGGCTCCGTGCCCGGCGGCCCAGAGCCGGATCGCGTTCTCGGCCAGGCCGACCTCCGCCGGCGACACCTCGAGCTCGGCGACGATCAGCGAGGTGCGGCGCCGCAGGGTGGCGGCGGCAACGGCCTGCTCGACGCCCGCTGTGTAGGCGCGCACCAGGCCACCGGCGCCCAGCTTGATCCCCCCGAAGTAGCGGATGACGATCGCGAGGGTGTCGACCAGCCCGGCGTGCAGCAGAGACTGCAGCATCGGCATCCCGGCGGTGCCGGAGGGCTCCCCGTCGTCGCTGGAACGGTTGACCTCCGCCCGCTGCTCCGTCTCGCCGAGCACCAGCGCCGTGCAGTGGTGGCGGGCATCGGGGTGCTCGCGTCGCGCCGCGCGGACCAGGGCATCGACCTGGTCGAGGTCCTCCACCCGGTGCAACCGGGTGAGGAATCGGGAGCGCTTCTCGACGAGCTCGGTCTCGACGTCGGCGGCGAGCACGAGGGGATCCGGCATGGGCTCAAGTCTAGGTGGGGCCGGCGCACCGGGCGCTACGCTGGGCCCACCTGCCTCGCGGCCCCCGTCCGAACCTCCAGGAGGATCCCTGTGACCGTCCCCAGCTCTGCGCCTCAGCCGGCCCCGAACCCGTACGGATCCCCGGGCACGGCCCCCGCCCCGGCGCCGAGGAAGGCCGGCGGGGCGCCGATGATCCTGATCATCGTCGGCGGCGTGATCCTGGTGGCGAGCGTGGTGGTGGGCATCGTGCTGGCGGTGATCGGCATCGGCAGCACCGCCGGTGGGATCAGCGACATCGAGGTCCTCGACAGCGGCTCCGGGAGCATCACCGCCGAGGAGGGCGATGTGCTGCAGCTCTACGCCGAGGAGGGCACCGGGCAGCCGGTCTGCCAGGTCGCCGGACCGTCGGCCGGGGCGATCGGCGAGGGTGTGGACCAGAGCAGCTCCACCACGATCGACGGCCGGATGTGGGAGTCCTTCGACTCGGTGACCGCGAACGAGGCCGGTGAGTACATCATCGACTGCGCGGGCACCCCGGTCGCCGTCGGCCCACCCGTCTCCATCGGCGGCATCTTCGGCGCGGTCGGCGGGATCCTGCTCGGCGTCGCCGGTGGGTTCGTCGGCTTCGTGCTCCTCGTGATCGGCGTGATCCTGCTGATCGTGCGCAAGCGTGCGACCGCGGCCTGACCGCCGCACGGCCGAGGCCTGACGGGCACCGGACGGCCGCCTGGTCGGCAGGGGACCGGCGCCGGACGGGCGCGGGACTGCGCGGGTCGGCGCTGGTACGGCGTCAGGCCCCCGCACCGCGGCCGGCTCCCGCACGACGACGGAGGGGCCCATCCGGAGCGTGATGCTCCCGGTGGGCCCCTCCTCGCGCGTCAGCTTCCGTGGCGCGGCGACGCGGGCGCGGCTCAGGCGTCCTCGGTCACCAGCGGGTAGACGCCGTTCTCGTCGTGCACCTCGCGGCCGGTCACCGGCGGGTTGAACACGCACACGCACTTGATCTCGGTGCGCGGGCGCACGATGTGCTTGTCGTGGTCGTTGAGCAGGTAGAGGCTGCCGGGGGCGAGCTGGTGCTTCTCGCCGGTGGCCAGGTCCTCGATCTCGCCCTCGCCCTGGGTGATGAACACGGCCTCGATGTGGTTGGCGTACCAGAAGTAGCTCTCGGTCCCGGCGTACAGGGTGGTCTCGTGGACCGAGAAGCCGACGCCCTCCTTGGCCAGGATGATGCGCTTGGAGCGCCAGTTCTCCGACTTGATGTCGGCGTCGGTGTCGGTGACCTCGTCGAGGGTGCGGACGAGCATGGAGTTACCTCTTTTCGTGGATGAACGGGTCTTCGGTCCTCGGGTCCTGAGCAGGCGCTCAGGGACGTCGGCCCGCCCCGGAGGACGGGGCGGGCCGACGGGGAGTGGGGCGGCTCAGGCGGTCAGTGCCTCATCGACAGCGTTCTCGATGATGTCCAGGCCGTCGCGCAGCTGGTCCTCGGGGATGGTCAGCGCCGGCAGCAGCTTGACGACCTCGTCGTCCGGACCGGAGGTCTCCACCAGCAGGCCCTCCTCGAAGGCGCGCGTGGTGACCTTGCCGGCGAGGTCACCGCTGGGCATCCCGAGCCCGCGGGCCAGGCCGCGGCCCTTGACGAGCAGCTCGTGGTCGTCGGCGTAGCGGGCCGCGATCTGGTTGAAGCGGCTCTCGATGTAGGCGCCCTTGGCGATCGTGGACTTCTCGAGCTCGTCGTCGCTCCAGAACAGCTCGAAGGCCTTGGTGCCCGAGGCGAAGGCGGGAGCGAAGCCGCGGAAGGTGCCGTTGTGCTCGCCCGGCTCCCAGATGTCGAGCTCTGGCTTCATGAGGGTCAGCGCCAGGGGCATGCCGTAGCCGCTGATGGACTTCGACAGCGTGACCATGTCCGGCTTGATGCCGGCCTCCTCGAAGCTGAAGAAGCCGCCGGTGCGGCCGCAGCCCATCTGGATGTCGTCGATGATCAGCAGGATGCCGTGTTTGGTGCAGAGCTCGGAGAGCCCGCGGAGCCACTCGGCGCGTGCGGCGTTGATGCCGCCCTCGCCCTGGACGGTCTCGACGATCACGGCGGCCGGCTTGTTCAGCCCGCTGCCGCCGTCGGTGAGCAGGCGCTCGAGGTACATGAAGTCCGGGACGATCTGGCCGAAGTAGTCGTCGAACGGCATCGGGGTGGCGTGGACCAGCGGGATGCCGGCGCCACCGCGCTTGAGCGAGTTGCCGGTGACGGACAGCGCGCCGAGCGTCATGCCGTGGAAGGCGTTGGTGAAGTTGACGACCGATTCGCGACCGGTGACTTTACGGGCCAGTTTCAGCGCGGCCTCGACGGCATTGGCGCCGCCCGGGCCGGGGAAGGCGACCTTGTAGTCGAGGTCGCGCGGCTCGAGGATGAGGTTGTTGAACGTCTCCAGGAACTGGCTGCGCACGTCGGTGAACATGTCCAGGCCGTGCACCAGTCGGTCCTCGAGGAAGTGGTCGATGACGACCTTCTTCAGCTCGGGGTGGTTGTGGCCGTAGTTCATGGTGCCGGCGCCGGCGAAGAAGTCGGTGTACTCCCGGCCGTCCTCGGCGGTCAGCGTGCTGCCCTTGGCGTGGGTGAAGGTGGTGGGCCAGCCGCGGGAGTAGCTGCGGACCTCGGACTCGTACGCGATCGTCGTGCTGTGGTCAGCGGTCGTCGTCATGTTCTCTCCCTAGAGGGTTGAGGGTGGTCTGCGGGTGTCGGGGCGCGCGAAAGCGCCCGCCGGGACGGATCGTGCGGGGTGGGGCTCAGGAGCCGGGGGTCAGCTCCCCGATCACGTGGAGCAGCTCGGCACCGTGCCCCGGGTCCGGGAAGTCGGACTCCTCGAAGAGCGGCTCGATGCGGTGGTCGGCGCCATGGCGCTCCGCGAAAGAAGCGAAGAGGCGCTGGGAGGCGGCGTTGTCCGCGGTGATGGTGGTCTCCAGGGTGCGCACCCCGGACAGGTCCGAGACCAGCGCGTCGAGCAACTGCGCGGCGACCTTGCGGCCGCGCAGGGAGGTGTCGACGGCGATCTGCCAGATGAACAGGCACTCGGGGTCGGTGGGACGCCGATAGCCGAGCACGAAGCCGACGACCTCGCCGTCCTGGACCGCGACGCGGGAGGTGCCCGCGAAGTCCCGCGCCATCAGGAGGTAGGCGTAGGAGGTGTTGAGGTCCAGCGTCCCGCTGTCCCGGGCCACGCGCCACATGTCGGCGCCCTGATGACGGGTGGGGGAGGTGATCTCGAAGCCGGGGACCGAGGTCTCGGCGGTCTCACGAGTCGAAGGGCGGTCATCGGACGTGGTTGTCAGCTGGGCCATAACGCTTCAACGCTATCGAGAGCGGCGACGAATGTGGACCCCGGACCCCGCTGAGCGGGTCTCGCCTCGGAGTGTCGTGACGCAAACGTGATCGCCGGGGGTTCGACAGCCTGATTGTCCGACAACCCCGATCTATTCATGCTGACCTGGTGCTTCGGGGGCGCAGGAGGGCTGGTCCGGTGGAGGTTCTCGGAGCGGGTGTGGGGTGCGTCACAGCGGTGTGCGGCGGGGCACGACGCCTCGCGCGCGCGAGGAGCAAGGGTCTAATCCGGGCCCCGGCGCTGCGAATGGCCACGATCCGGGCCGCCCGGGTCGATATCGTCGGGGCCATGACTCCTCTCGAGACCCTGAACGAGTTTCTCGGAAACGCGGAGGGCTGGCTGTGGACATGGGCAGGGATGCCCGTGGTCATCGTGCTCGGCCTCTACTTCACGATCCGCAGCGGCGCGGTGCAGTTCCGCATGATCCCGGCGATGTTCGGCGCGATCACCCAGAAGGCGCAGCGAGAGGAGGTCGACGACGGCGGCGCCCGCACCGAGCGCACCAAGTCCCTCAGCGCGTTCCAGGCCTTCTCCATCTCCGCTGCAGCGCGCGTGGGCACCGGGAACGTCTCCGGTGTGGCCGGGGCGATCTTCCTGGGCGGTCCGGGCGCGGTGCTGTGGATGTGGATCATGTGCATGCTCACCGGCGCGGCCAGCTTCATCGAGTCCACCCTCGCCCAGCTGTGGAAGACCCGCGCGGACGACACCTACAAGGGCGGTCCCGCCTTCTACATCCATCGCGGTCTGGGCAGTCGGGGCTTCGGCGTGTTCTTCGCGATCCTGTTCATCTTCTGCTTCGCCTTCGCCTTCACCTCGCTGCAGGCCAACACGATCGTCGACGCCGTCAGCGGCGCGGTCGCGGTCTACACCGACCCGGCGGAGCTGCCCTGGCTGCCGGTCGTCCTCGGCGTCGTGCTCGCGGTCCTCACCGGCGTGATCGTGTTCGGCGGCATGCGCCGGGTGGCGAACGTCGCCCAGAACATGGTGCCGATCATGGCCGTGATCTACCTGGTGCTCGGCATCGTCATCGTGGGCATGAACCTCGGCGAGCTCCCGCGCGTCCTCACCCAGATCGTGACCGAGGCGTTCTCCCCGCAGGCCGCGATCGGCGGGGGCATCGGCGCCGCGATCGTCAACGGCGTCCAGCGCGGCATGCTCTCGAACGAGGCCGGCATGGGCTCGGTCCCCAACGTGGCCGCGACGGCGTCGGTGAGCCACCCGGTCAAGCAGGGCCTGGTCCAGACCCTTGGGGTCTACTTCGACACCCTGCTGATCTGCTCGATCACCGCCTTCATCGTGCTGGTCGCCTTCCCGGACGTCACCACCGGCGGCGAGGGTCTGACGATGGTGCAGGACTCGCTGTCGAGCAACCTCGGTGCCTGGGCCGCGATCCTGCTGGCGATCATCATGTTCCTGCTGGCCTTCACCTCGGTGCTGGGAAACTTCTCCTACGGCGAGGCCAACATGCACTTCCTGACCTCGAAGCGCGCCTGGCACCTCGCCTTCGGCGCCGCGGTGACGGGGCTGGTGTTCATCGGCTCGGTGATCGCCGTGGACCTGGCCTGGACCATCGCGGGGGTGAGCATGGTGTTCATCGCCCTGGTCAACCTGGTGGTGATCGCGCTGCTGGCGCCGACGGCCGTGAAGCTGCTGCGGCACTACAACGCCCAGCGGGCACAGGGCCTGGACCCGATCTTCCTGGCCTCGGACCTGCCGGAGATCAAGAACGTCGAAGTCTGGGAGGACGTGGACGTCAGCGACTACCAGCGCGAGCGCGAGCTCGCGAGTGCGCGGGACTGACCCCGACAGCGGGCGCTCAGCATGCTCCATGCACGCACGACGCCGGGGAGACGGGGCTGAGGCCACCTCCCCGGCGTCGTCCGCGCGGTGTCAGGCCAGGAACTGGCTGATCGTGAACTCCTCGCCGCCCGGACCGCGGAGCTCCGCGGTCCGTGCCCAATCGGCCTCCTCCTGGGAGAGCACCGTCCCGCCCGACCGCTGCGCGGTGGCGGCGGTCGCGTCACGATCGGCCACTGCGAAACTGACGTGCCAGTGCGGGGCCTCGCTCTCGGCGGCAGGTGAGGCGAAGGCGATCGCGTCGGCGAAGCTGCCGTCGTCGCCGATGGCCGCCTGGCGCTCATAGATGTCCGGATCGATGGTGGTGCGCAGGTGCTCGCCGTAACCGGGCTGACGCAGCAGGATGGCGGCGCCGGAATCCTGTGTCTGCCAGCCGAAGACCTCTGTGTAGAAGCGTGTCGCGGCGGAGGGGTCCGGAGCGCGCAGATCGCTGAAGTTCCAGGTCCCCGGGGCGTTCACCAGTTGGGCGCCGAGGCGGCGGCGAGCTTGCCAGAGTCGGAACCCAGCCCCCGCCGGATCGGCGGCGACCACCGAGCGGCCACCGGGGCCACCATCGGCCGGTTCGCGGAGGATCCGACCGCCGGCCTTCTTGAGGCGGCCGGCCGTCTCGTCCGCATCGTCCACAGCGATGTAGGTGTTCCAGCCGGGGGAGGGGCCGCCGGTCGGAACGGGCCCGCCCACTCCGGCGACATCCTGGCCGTCGAGCTGGGCGATCAGGTAGTGGAACTCGGCCTGCGGCGGCGTGGCCTCGGTGAAGGTCCACCCGAACAGTTCGCCGTAGAAATCGGTGGTCGACTCGATGTCATCGGTCTCGACGTCCACCCAGGAGGGGACGCCCTGTGGGTATGTGCGTGGCTCGGTCATGTCGCTCCTTCGTCGGGGTGCAGCCGCGACACGGACCGGCGCCCGTGGCACAGGTCACGGTAGCCCTGTGCGAGGTGCAGGGCACTTCCGAGTCGCGCTCTGCTCCCGCTCTTCCCGCCCCGCTCCCGGGGGCGAGACCTCGAGGCGAGGAGTCGTTCGGCCCCGCCCCGCGCCGCTAGAATGGTCTGGCCCGCGCGACGGGCACGGGCCTGTAGCTCAGTTGGCAGAGCATCGGACTTTTAATCCGCGGGTCGAGGGTTCGATCCCCTCCGGGCCCACTGCTGGTCAGGCCGGAGAAGTTTCCGCTAGGGGGAGGTCTCTGGGGTGGCGTTGACAGCAGGTTTGACAGCAACGCGGCTGTGCGGGTGGAGCCGTGGGCCATTGCTCCCCGGCGACAAGGATATCGAGCATCTGCCGGGCTCAGTGTCGATCGACTCTCCGAATCTGACGGTATTCGCTGTGAGGGACCGGTACGGTCGGCCGTATGGACTGGCGTGATGATCGGATCGGTGCTGCACGACGAGGCGAGAACCCAACGGTCCTGGCAGAACTTCGCGCCGGTTACGCGGTCATCGGTGACGTGCAATTCTTGCCCGGATACTGCGTGTTGCTAGGCAAAGACCCGACGTCTTCCGCACTGGGTGACATGCCGCGTCTCGAGCGGGTCAATTTCCTAGCTGACGCTGACCTCCTCGCGACCGCAGTCGAGAGAGCATGTCGTTCCCTAGACCCAGCATTTCGACGAATCAACCTAGAGGTCCTCGGCAACACCGACGCGATGATCCATGCCCACGTATGGCCGCGGTATGAGTGGGAGCCAGCGGAAATCCTCACTCGGCCCGTCTGGCTCTATGAGGCGGACCGCTGGCGTGACGCATCGACAGCTTTGGGGACAGAGTGCCCTGAGTTGCGGGGACGAATCGAGACGGAGTTGAAGACGCTCGTGAGGGAAGATTATCTTCAAGTTTCCGAGCGGTTCGCTTAGACAAAGCTGAGCTACCCTGGCCACTGGTTAGGGAGCAAGATCCTAGGCGTTGCGGGTGAGGGACTGATGCAGGGAACCTACCCGTGTATCAGTTCCTTCCGACGGTCAGCGTGTCCTCGGGTCGTCTCAGCCTGGATGCGCCGGCCGGATTCTGAGTGCGTTTCGCGGGAGGTTCGGGAGGGAATCCACGGGCGGTTCTGGTGAATGGCGTGGGGTAGCTGCCGGTCTGCCCGGCCTTTCCACTGTCGATTCCTTCTCGTCGGGGCAGGGGCTGCAGGTCACGCTGTCATAGGGAGCTTCTCGGTGGCCTCGAACAGTGCTTCCCAGCCTGATTGCCAGGGCCAGTTCCGCGGTAGGTGCAGTCGCCAGGAGCGGGCCCGGTTGGCGATCCGGGCTGGCACCGCGATCAGCTGGGCAAGGATCGTGGCCGTCCGCGCTTTTGCGTGGAGCTTCGAGGCGAGCACGCCGGCGGCGCGGGTGAGGTTGAAGGCGATGGCTGCCAGGACGGTCCAGGCGCTGTTGGCGGTGAAGACCCCGGAGGGCAGGTGTGCCAGCGGCCCGTTCTTGAGGTCGGCGATGATCTGCTCGACGATCGCGTGATCACGGTGGGAGGCCTCCGCGTCCAGCATCGAGAGCGGGAAGTCGGTGAACACCGCGTGGTGACGGTAGGCGGCCAGTAACTCGTCCTGCCCACCACCGGTGGGGTCCAGGCGTTTGACGCGCCGCACGATCAATCGGGCGGTGACGTGCTGGTCCTGTCTGCGGGAGGTGAAGGCGGTGTAGGGAATCTCGGCGACCTCGGCATCAGAGACCCAGCGCTGCTCACGCTCGTCCCAGATCGCCTGTGGGTACTTGATCCCCACCCACGCGTCCTCGGGGATCCGGGAGATCGCCGCGACCACGCCCGGGTTCATCCGGGCCGTGAGCGAGAAATGCGCTCCGCCGCGGCGGGCGGCGGCCACCACGCTCTGTTGGTAGTAGGCGCTGTCGGCCCGCACCGTCACAAGACCGCCGGCCCCGGCACGTCTCGCGGTGGCCAGGGACTCGGAGATCAGCTTGGCGGCCCCGTGAGCGGAAGCGGACGAGCCCTTGCGCAGCCGGATTCCGGTGATCGCCGGCGCCGCCAGCGGGGTCGAGAGCGTGGCGACCTGGGCGTTGAGTCCTTTGACGCCGCTGTAGCCGTAGCCGGCGCCCTGCTTGGCATACCCGTGGGTGGCGCGGATCGTGTCATCGACATCCAGGTAGGCCACCTGTCCGGCGCCGGCCAGCAGGCCCGACTGGGACAACGGTCTCTTCGAGCGCAACGACGACATAGCCAGCGTCGCCTACTGGTACCTCGATCGCCCGATCGGTGTCGACGGGCAGAGTGGTGATGCCGAGGACCGCAGGCCACGTTGACCCGGCCGGGCCAGTGGATGCCATGAGCCATGGCCCCTGGTCACCGCAATACGTTCGTGGCGCGCGCAGTGCCGCGTCTTCACGAAGCTCCGGCCTGTCGGGGAGCATCCGCGTGATTCCACTTCGCACGGGTTCGGAATGTCCGACAACATCCATCCCTCTCGCTCGTCGCGATCCCAGGGCGTGTCCCGTCACGCTGGCTAGCCTCGGGGTCGAGACCGTTCGACTGGAAGGGTCCCTTTCGGGATCATCGTCGGCCCCGGCGAGGGTTCGGTCCAAGGCATCCTCGACGCGATGGGAGCCCCCGGCACTCCGACTCGATTCTGACGGCCTGATACGAGGAGAGTGCCCCAACACCCTGTGGTGTCGGGGCGCTCTTGCGTGTCAGGCGTGCGTCACGGAGACGCTGCCGAGGTCTGCGGCGACTACGCGACCGGAGCCGACGAACATTCTCGGTGTCGGCGCGGAAAGGTCTCTCACGCGGTAGTCGTCGAACCGGATCGACGTGGAACCCGATGTGCCGCCCGCGTTTCTGCATCCCGCGATGCCGACCGGGCAGGGACCCGCCCCGCGGCTTACGATGGGGCCATGCTGATCGAGGTGCTGGGCCCGGTTCGGCTCACCACGGCCGAGGGGGTCCCGGTCAAGGTTGCGGAGCGCAAGCTGCGTCTTCTGCTGGCCGCTCTGGTCACCGCTGAGGGGGAACCGGTCTCCGCCGATGTGCTGATCGACCGTCTCTGGGGTGAGAGCCCTCCGCAAAACCCCCGGAGCGTGCTCCGGGCGAAGCTCTCCCACCTGCGCACGCTCCTCGATTCGGCGCTGCCTGGTGCGCGTGAGCTGCTGGAACGCACGCCCGCCGGATACCGGCTCGCCGTCGAGCCTGATGTCGTCGATGAAGCATGCTTCAGAGTCGCTGTCAGGCGTGCACGGAATCTGAACACTCCCGCGCAGACGGCTGAGGCGCTGCGGAAGGCCTTGAGCATGTGGCGGGGAGAGCCCTACGGTGATGTCCGTGACGAGGTGTGGCTGGAACCGGCCATCGCGGCGTCGACGGAGGCCCGCGGCGACGCGATCGAACTGCTCGTCGAGACGCATGTCGAGGTGGGGGAACCCCAGCAGGTGATCGACCTCGCCAACGGTGCGGTGCACTCATATATCTCCCGGGAGCGGCTGGTCGGGGGAGTGATGCTGAGCCTGTATCAGGTGGGACGGCAGCACGAAGCCCTGCAGCTGTTCGAGGCCTTGCGGTACCACCTCGCCGATGATCTCGGAGCCGATCCGGGCCCCCGGGTTCGCGAACTCCACGCCCAGATCCTTCGCCAGGATCCCGCCCTGAGCCTCTCCGAATCACCGGAGTTTCCCGCCAGCGCCCTGGCCCGCACGAACCTGCCGGCCGAGACGGCACCCCTGATCGGCCGCCGTGACGAGCTCGACCAGCTGGACACACTGCTGGCCTCATCCCGCCTGGTGACGGTGACCGGCATCGGGGGCGTCGGCAAGACCCACCTCGCGCAGCACCTCGCCCGCGCGCGGGCACACGAGTTCGAACGCGGGGTCTGGTTCATCGACCTGACCGAGCTGACCCCCACGCCCTCGGAGCAGCTCGGGTCCGGTGAGCGCATCGCTCTGTTGACGGCATCCGTCCTGAGCCTGCCCCGACGATTCTCCGAGGGCAGCGCTCGTGGCCAGGTCGGTGAGGCGCTGGGGTCGCGAGCGGCGCTGCTGGTGCTGGACAACTGCGAGCACGTCATCACCGAGGTCGCGGCGTTCGTGGCCGAACTCCTCCGTCACGCCGCCGGCGCGCGGGTGCTGGCCACCAGCCGCGAACCGCTCGGGCTGCCGGAGGAGCAGCGGGACGACGTCGGCACCCTCAGCACGGAACCAGGTGATGACGACGAACCTGCGGAGGCGGTGGAGTTCTTCGTCGCGCGCGCTCGCGCCTCGGACCCGGGATTCGTGCTCGACGGGGGCAGCACGGCGACTGTGACCGAGCTGTGCCGGAGGCTGGACGGGCTGCCCCTGGCACTGGAACTGGCGGCCGCACGCCTCCGCGGGCTCACCGTCGACGCCCTCCTGGAACGCCTCAGCGATCGGCTCAACCTCCTGCGCCGTCCCGGCCACGGAGTGCCGCGGCGCCGGCAGACCCTGCGCGGCATGATCGACTGGAGCTGGTCGCTGCTCAGCGAGACCGAGCGCGCAGTGCTGCGTCGCCTCGCGGTCCATCCTGGCGCGATGGGGCTGGAGGCGGCCGAGACGATCTGCGCTCACCCGTCCGAGAACCGCGACAGCACGTCGGCGGAGCGAGCAGAGGTCGTCGACGCTCTCACCAGCCTCGTCGACCGCAGCATGGTCACGATGATCTCCACCCCGGCCGGTGCTCGCTACGGTCTCCTGGAATCGATCGCCGCCTACGCGGGCGAGAAGCTCACGGAGGCCGGTGAACGTGACGCCGTCGCAGGTCGCCACCTGGATCACTATCTCGATCTGGCCCGGCGAGCCGATCGCGGCCTTCGAGGATCTGCTCAGCGCGACTGGCTGATGCGGATGGAGGCCGAACGCGTCCCCGTGCGCCATGCCTTCCACGAGTCCGTCGGCTCCCAGGACGGAGAGCGTGCGGTGGCGCTGGTCCTGGGGACGTTCTGGTACTCCTGGATGAGCGGCAGACAGGCCGACCTCCACGGCGACCTCGCCGCTGCGACCGCGCTTCCCGGCCCCCGGGACAGAGCCTTCGCCTCGGCGACGACCTTGGCCGCGGCGCTCGACCTCGGCGCCGGCGGCGAGGAGGCCCGCGCTCGGGTCACTGCTGCACTGGCACAGTTCGGCGACGATGCGGCGGCACGTGCCGAGGTGCAGTGGTTCGCGGGCATGGCGTACCTCGCGGCGGATCTGCATGACGAGGGCGAGCGACTCGTCGACGACGCCGTGGATCTCCTGATCCGACGCGGTATGGACTGGGAGGCGGCCGTGGCCGCGTGCCAGCGCGACTGGGTCATCGTGATGGACCGCGGCGAGCCGCCCCGGGGACTGCCGGACGGCCGTGACCCCGAAAGCGTGCTGCGCGCCGTCGGCGATCGCGGGTACGGCCTGGCGCTCGTGGTCGGCGTGCAGTACTGCGTCGCCGAGGTCGAGGGCCACGCCGAACGGGCCGCCGACGCGGCGGAACGGGCACTGGAGATCTGCCAGGACATGGGGTTCTGGTCCGAGGCGGCCTACTGGAGGATCGTCGGGGCGATCAGCTCCCTGCGTTCCGGCGACCTGCCGTCGGCGCGCCGCCGGCTGGAGGAGGGCCGCGCCCTGGCCCAGCAGGTCGCGTCCCAGCACGGACTGGGCTTCGCCGACCAGGTCGAGTCGATGATCGCCCGCCCCGAGGGCGACGTCGATCCGCGCCGCAGGCGGTGAGCTCGCGGCCGTGACGGGGTCCTCCGGACGGGGCGATGCCTACGACCGGCGCCGAGCCGTCGTCCCGTCCTCGGCGGGAAGGTCGACGCCCCGCAGTCCCCGCAGGATCACCATGGTGGCCAGGCCGACGACCAGGGCGCCGAGGTAGGCGACGATCGTTCCCCTGGTCAGAGCCACCTGTGTCGCCAGGAGCAGCTCCTGCCCGACCGTGCCGCCGAGGCTCTCGGCGAGCGCCACCGCCCCGCCGGGGCTCTCGCCGGCTGCGTCCACGGCGGGGCGCTCGACCGCGTCGGGGGCGGCGGCTCGCAGCATCCGATGGAAGACGGACATGGTGAGACTGCCCAGGAGCACGATCCCCACCGCCGCCCCGAGGCTCGCCGCGATGTCCTGGATCGCGGCGGCCGGACCGGCCTGCCTCTGCGTCACCGAGGTGACCATGAGCTGCGCGCCCACCACCATCGGCGGGCTCACCCCGAAGGAGACGAACGTCATCCCTACGGCGAGCAGAGGCGTCACCGCCGACGCCACGAGGCAGACCAGGAGGAAGGCAGTTCCCAGCACGGCGATGCCCGTTCCTGCCGTCATCACGGTCGACGGGGCGAACCTGCGCGACAGGGCCGGGGTCAGCGCGGTGGCGATGATCGCGCCGGTCGCCGGGACCGCCAGCACCAGTCCGAGCGTCGCCGTCGGGATGCCCGCGACCACCTGGAGATACTGCACGAGCACGAAATCCACAGCCATGAAGGCGACCTGCGAGGTGACGAAGACGATGGCCAGGACGCGCAGGACGCCTAGGGAGAACAGGTTCAGGTCCAGCAGCGGGTTGTCGATGCGCCGCTGCCGCCGGAGGAACCACCACCCCAGGGCGATGCCGCTGAGCACGGCCAGAGCGTCGGGGACCGAGAGCCCGCGGTCCGCGATGTTCTGCAGCCCGTAGACCCCCAGCATGACCGAGGTCATCGAGATCACCACGCTGGTCATGTCGATCCGATCGGTGGTCCGTTCACCGGTGCGGGGGAACAGCCGCAGCCCTGCGACCAGCGCCACGGCGGCCACCGGGACGTTGACCAGGAAGACAGCACCCCACCAGAAGTGTTCCAGGAGCAGACCGGACAAGGGTGGGCCGAGCGCTCCGCCGACGGAGAAGGCTCCCATCACCACGGCGAAGCCGATGCCGAAATGCTCGGAGCTGCGGAACAGCGAGCGCAGCAGCGCGATCCCTGCGGGGGAGGCGGCCGCTGTGGCCAGTCCGATCAGCACCCGGGCGGCCAGCAGGGTCTCGGCATCGGGGGCGAAGGCGGCCAGTGCCGACGCCACCGCGTACAGGGCCATCGCGCACAGCAGCAGCGCGCGCGGGCCGATGCGGCCGGTGAGCCACCCCATCGTGATCACGAGACCGGCGGCGATCAGCTCTCCGATGTGCACGATCCACAGCAGTTGCGGCGTCGAGGGGGCCAGGTCCGCGGCGATCGAGGGCATCGCGAGGAAGATCGCGGTGAAATCGGTGGCCATCATGAACAACGGCAGTGCGAGCACCAGCAGTGCCGTCCATTCACGCCATGTCGGTGGCGACGTGCTGTGGGGGGAACCGTTCGTCGTCATGCGGGTCAGCTCCTGGAGATCCTCGTACGGAGGGTGGTCACTCGGACTCGACGAAGGGGTACGGGCGGTCGGTGCGGGCCTGCCATAGGGTCTGTGCCCACCAGATGAGCTGGCGGAGGAAGCCGTCGGCGCGAGAGGAGGTGCGTTCGACGTCGAGGGGTCGCCCGTCGTGGTCGAAGCTCTGCCAGAAGTTGGCGAACATGATCGAGTCACGCAGTGGAACGCTGTGGAACTCGGTGAACACACTGCGCAACGCGTCGATGGATTGCAGGCCACCGGTGATCCCGCCGTAGGAGATGAAACCGACCGGCTTGAGCTGCCATTCGGTGTAATACCAGTCGATGGCGTTCTTCAACGACGCCGGGTAGGAGCGGTTGTAGATCGGAGTGACCACCACGAAGGCATCAGCGGGCGCGAGGCGACGCCCGAGGTCGATCACGGATTCCGGTTGCGGTGCGTTCTCGTCGTTGCCGCCTAGCACCACGGGCAGGTCGTAGTCGGCCAGATCGATCAGATCGACCTCGACGTCCTCGTGCGTGCGGGCCTGCTCGGCGATCCACGACGACGGTGTCGGGCAGAAGCGGTCAGCGCGGATGCTGCCCACGATCACTGCGATCCGTACGGGAACGCCCACGGCTCGGTCGGCGGAGGTCTGCTCGGCGGGAAGGGCGCGGGAGGTCATCTGTGGTGACTCCTTCTCAAGATGTCAACGGTCGATACCGATGGTGCGTGCGGTGCGCTGTGCCGACGTACTGGAAACGTTGCGGTCCCGCCGATGGCTGCCTCTCATGCCGTCCGGCCCAGGGCCTGGGCCTGGGAATCGCGGAACGACCACCAGGGCGCTTCGGCGTCGAGCTGCCCCCGTGATGTGCACGGCTCGAGAGGGGGTCGACCACCCTCCGGAGCTCGACGACGAGCCTGCTGCCGACCCGGTGCAGGCTCGGGTCCTGGGGGCCGCGGGTCTGCCGATCCGGGCGCTACCTTTCGAAGACCTGCTGGGTCAGCCGCGCGTGGGTCGGCGACGAGTTCGTCGGCCGGCTGAACGGCGACGGACGGTTGCTGGACCGCACATCGTCATGGCGTCGTGCCGGCGAGGTAGTACTGGATCACCGGTCCGATCCATGACGCGAGAGTCTCCGGGGTCGCGGACGCGAGGGGCTCGAGACCGAGGACGTATCGGCTGAGGGCCAGACCCATGAGATGGCTGCCGATGAGCTCGGCGCGAAGCTCCGGGTCCTCGCCCGAGATCGCAGGGATCAGGTGGGCCGCGATCTCGCGTCGGATGTACTCGGAGAACATCGTCTCCGAGCGCACGTCGCCGGGGGAGCGCAGCAATGCCGCCAGCGGACCCGCGCCCGGCGACGCGTCCCAGCTCTCGACGAAGCGCCTCACGATCCGGCCACCGAGCTCCTCGGGATCGGCGTCCAGAGCCTCGGCGATCTCGTCCAGCGGATTGAGGGGGAACTCCATCGCGGTCACGAACAGCCGCGATTTGCTCCCGAAGAAGTAGTGGACCATCGCAGGATCCACCCCGGCCGCACCGGCGATCTCCCGCACGGTCGCACGGTCGTAGCCGCGCTGCGCGAAGCAGGATCTCGCCGCCTCCAGGATCCGTTCACGGCTCTGAGCGCCGGTGCGCCACCGGCCGCGCCGTCGCGCGGGTCCGCTGTGCTCGGCCGAGGTCTCCATCGCGACGAATCTACCCGGCCGGCGAGGTTCCCACGGCCCGATCCGGCGGGACGTCTTCCGAGGCCCCGGCGGCGTGCTGTACGTTAACTTCACTGTTCGATGAAGTTAACCTCCTGGAAAGGATGTCGCGTGTCCTCCCACACTGTGCAGCTCGGAGCCGGAGCCGCCGATCACGATCTCGTCGGCGGGAAGGCATCGGGGCTCGGGGCGCTGATCGGCCACGGATTCCCGGTGCCCCCCGGATTCGTCGTGACCACCGCCGCCTACCGCGACTCCGTCTCTGCGGCCGGCCTGTCCCACCTCCCCCCGGAGGAGAAGCACCGGCGCATCGCGCAGATGGAGATGGACGAAGGACTCGCCGAGGAGATCCGCGCCGCGTACGCCGCTCTGGGGAGTCCCGCGGTCGCCGTGCGCTCCTCCGGAACGTCCGAGGACCTGGCCGACCTCTCGTTCGCGGGCCAGCACGACACCTATCTCGGGATCACCGGGGAGGACGCGTTGATCGCCGCGGTCCGGGACTGCTGGGCATCGCTGTGGACGCCGCGAGCCGTCTCCTACCGGGAGCGGAGCGGTCACGTGGACGACGATCTCGCTCTGGCCGTCGTGGTCCAGCAGATGGTCGACGCCGAGAAGGCGGGGGTGATGTTCACGGTCGACCCCGTCACCGGCGACCGTCGGCATCTGCTCGTCGAGTCGGTCGACGGGCTGGGAGAAGCCCTCGTGTCGGGAGAGGAGACGGGTGAGCGTCGCACCATCGCCAAGCGCACCCTGCGGCAGGTCGACGGCGCGCCCGCCCTTCCGCGGCAGCGGAGCCTGGTGCGCCTCGGCAAAGCGGTCGAGAAGGCCTTCGACTCCCCGCAGGACATCGAATGGACGTACACCCCGCAGGGCTACCAGCTGGTGCAGGCCCGACCGCTGACGGCCGTGCCCCCGGAGCCGGCGAGGACCTCGCGAGGACGCGGGCGCGGCCCGGACTGGGAGATGGCCATGGACCACATGCCCTACCCTCCCTTCCCGATAGATCAGGACCTGCTGGTGCGGCCCGTCTTCGCAGCGATCCTGCGGGCCCTGCGGTCGGCGGGCCTGTCCACCGTGCATCCCGAGGACGTGCTCACGGAGATCGACGACGGGGTGGTGCAGATCCGACCGCCCGCCCTGCGGCCCCGGGTCCGCGCCGTGCTCGGAGTTCCCCGGGCGATGCCCGCCGTCCTGAGGCATCTGTGCGCGCCGGTCGCGGGGTACCGGGAATGGGTGACGGCCGAGCTGCTCCCCCTGGTGGAGCGCATCGATCGGGAGGACACCAGCCGCCTGGAGGACTCCGACCTGCTGGGCCGGATGGACGTGCTGCTGAGCGCCATCGGAGGCAGGCTGTTCAGCCGATTCGCGCTCCTGCCGCGCGGGGCGATCGCCGAGGCCCTCGCGCTGAGCGGCCTTCGGCGGATCATCGGGCCCGACGAGGCACGACGCCTCCTCGATGACCTGCTCACGGCCGTTCCGTGCGTGACGACACGGTCGAACACGGCGCTCGCCGAGATCGCCGCCATGGTCCGCCGCTCACCCGCCCTGCGCACCATCTACCGGGACAGCAGCACGGACGAGATCCCGAGCCGGCTGCGTGCGTGCGAGGAGGGGCGTGAGCTCGGGGCGCGCATCGAGGAGTTCCTGGCCTCCTACGGGTTCCGGGAGATGTCGATCTTCAGCCTCGGCGTCGCCCCGCTGCGGGAGCGGCCCGACGTCGTCCATGCCATGATCGCCGGGCTCATCGCGGACCACCCGGACCCGGAGTGCTCGGAGACGGAGGACCGCGCGTCAGCTGCTCGGGCCGAGCTCGAGCGGTTCGACTCGCCGGCCGCCCGTCTCCTCCGCGGCCCGATCCTGGCCCTGGTCGGCGTCACGCGCTCCACGATCGCCTTCCGCGAGGACTCCCACTTCCAGCTGGTGATGGTGCTGGCCGTGGCCCGGCGAGTGCTGCTGGAACTGGGCAGACGCGCAGCCGCTCGCGGTGGGCTCGACAGCGCGGAGGACGTGGCGTACCTCAGGAGGAAGGAGCTGGCCCTGCCCCCGCAGGAGATGAGAACCCTCGTCGGGCACCGCCGTGCCGCACGCGAGCGGTCGCTGGAGGGGTACACGATCATCCCCGCCGAGCTGGTGCGACGACGCGGACGCGAGGACGCCGTGGTCGGGGCCACCGCCAGCCGCGGCATCGCCGTCGGGACGGTCCGCATCATCCGCGGCGAGGACGACTTCGCCGCCCTGCGTCGCGGCGAGATCATGGTGTGTCCGTACACCAATCCGACCTGGACGCCCCTTTTCGACCTCGCCGCGGCGGTGGTCGTCGACACCGGCGGGGTGGCGTCGCATGCCGCGATCGTCGCGCGAGAACGCGGCATCCCGGCGGTGATGGGCACCGGCAACGGCACCAAGGCGCTGTCCGACGGTCAGCGCGTCGTGGTCGATGCCGACGAGGGGACGGTGACGCTGGTCCCTACGACGAGCGTCGAGGAACCGGGCGCCGTCCCCTCACCACGCGAGGAACCCACCGGATGACCACGGCCGACGCCGCTGCACCCGCCCCGGTGGGTCGGCCGCGGCTGATCGTCGCGGTGGTCCTGTGCGGCACCGTCGTCGGACCGCTGAACTCGACCATGATCGCGGTGGCGCTGCCGGGGATGGCAGAGCATTTCGCGGTCTCGAGCGCCTCGATGAGCTGGCTGGTCACGGCCTACCTCATCGCGACAGCCGCCCTGCAGCCGGTGGCCGGCAAACTCGGGGACCGCGTCGGTCGACGGCCCATCATGCTGCTGGGATTCGCCCTGGCGTTCGTGGCCTCCGCGCTGGCGGTGATCGCCCCCGCCCTGTGGATGCTGATCATCTGCCGGGTCGGCCAGGCCGTCGCCGGTGCGCTGGTCGCCCCCAATGCCATGGCGCTGATGCGAGCGACGGCATCTCCGGACCGGGTCGGCCGCGCGTTCGGCATCGTGGGCGCCGTGCTGCCGCTGGCGGCGGCCGTCGGCCCGGTCATCGGGGGCGGCCTGGTCGCTTTGGGGAGCTGGCCGGCCATCTTCCTCATCAACCTTCCCCTGACCGGCGCGGCTCTCCTCCTGGGCTGGTGGGTGATCCCTCGCGGCGCCGATCGTGGGAACGCCCCACGGTTCGACGTGCTGGGCGGGGTATGGCTGTCGGCGCTGCTGGTGGGCCTCACCCTGATGCTCGATCTCGGGCCGCACGGCGTGTCCGCGATCCTGGCATGGGTCGTCCTGGCCGCCGCAGCCGCCGGGTTCGTCCTGTACGAGTCGCGACGCGCGGATCCCGTGCTCCAGCCGCGCTTGTTCGCCGTGCGCAGCTTCGCCTCGGCCTCGGCGGGGATCGCGCTGTCGAACCTCGCCTTCTACGTGACGCTGCTGGCCCTGCCGCTGCTCCTGCACGCCGAGGGCCGGACGGAACTCACCATCGGGCTCGTCCTGGGTGCGCTGACCGTGGCCTCGGCGCCGGTGGCGGTGCTGGGCGGTCGCCTGGTGGACAAGGTGGGCCCCCGACGCCCGGCAGCAGCAGGACTCGGGGTGATGACCGCAGGGCTCGTGCTGCTGGCCGTGGGGGCAGGCAGCTGGCCACCGGTGGCCCTCGCGGTGTGTCTGGCCGTCCTGGGCGCCGGTGTCGGACTGTCGATGACGCCGCTCCAGCTGGGTGCCCTGCACGACGTCGCGGACTCCGACACCGGAACGGCGACGGGCGTGTTCTTCGCGAGCCGCTACCTCGGCAGCATCCTCGGGTCCGCGCTGCTGGCCGGCCCGCTGGCGCCGTCACCTCCGGACGGCTTCCTCGTGCTGTTCGTCGTGCTGATCGCCGTGGCGGTTCTCGGTGCCCTCGTATCCCTGCTGCTCCCTGGCACCCCACCCCGAGATGTCTGTGCTCGGCGCTGACGCCCTGTTCTGTCTGCCGGGCGACGGATCGGCAACGTGCGCCACCCGTCGGCATCCGCTCAGCGCGCGGTCGCCGTCTTCACCTTCCACGAAAATGCTGCGGCGTAGACGTAGGGGAGTACTGCTCGGAGAGATGACGGCCTGGCCCGGTCTCACGGCGCGACAGCATCTCTTTTCCTGCTCCGCCCACAGCAACGGCATTCACCAATGGCGGCAGCTCCGTAGAAAACTGGTGACCCGACGTCGGACCTCGGCGTGCTCATCCGGCAGCAGAGCGACTCGCTCCTGCAGAACATCGAGCACGAGAAGATCCTGACTGATGAGCGCCGCCACGAACTCCACGTCCTTCTCGCGTGCGACTCCGAGCTTGGATATCGCGAGATCATACGGATCCAGGAAGCGCGGGTCGGCCGGCTCGGACGATCTGAGCGGCCAGCTGATCAAGCGGTCTCGCCACCCTTTCGGCAGGTAGATCGCCGTGTCGATGTGCACACCTTCGGCGTAGACGCCGTTCTGGCGATGACACAGTGACATCTCACCGATGGCCCCTTCGACGTCGTCGGCTTTGGTGCGGTCCGGATCGTGGAGGAATGCGATGTCCGCCTCGATCTATGCTGTCGCCAGTGGGGGAAGCTCGTCCTCGTCGAAGATGCCCAGGATGGACTGTGAACCGATGACGAGGATGTCTTTATCTCCTGTGATGTCACAGGCGGCCCGCAAAATGTGCGCGAGCTCTTGCCGTTTCATGCCGCCGTGTGCTCGTGGTCCCAGTGCTCGCGGAATGACCGCAGGGCCTGGCGACGCTCGACATCGGAGAGCACACCAGCGAACGGGCTGTTCTGGCGCAGGTCGCTGGAGACCTCGTCCAATCCGGTGAGGACGTCGACGACGACGTCGACGCCGCCGGAGAGTACCTGCTCCCACTGCTCCAGGGAACGCATCGCTATGCCATCGGCGCGGTGCTTCGGCTTCCAGCGCGTGATGTTCTCCGTCGCCATCTGCAGCACCTTCTGAGGGTCGAGCATGAGGTGACCCATGAGCGCGCGGTGCAGCCACAGGCTCTTCTCCTGCTCGCGGGTGAGCTGCGGGTTGAACAGTCGCTGGACCTCGGAGCGTCGGATCCGGCGGTGGGTGCCGGCCTTCGTGCAGACGAGCTCGCCGCGGTCGCAGAGGTCTACGACATGCTGACGCGAGACGCCGAGCAACGTCGCCGTCTCGCCTGTGGTCAGCCAGATGTCGTTCATGGCATCCATCGTATCCTCAAACACCACAAACACAACGGGAGGTGCCGCGGAACGAGGCAAACCATCGGCGAACTGAATGACGTCGTCAGTCAGATCCACATCGGGCCCAGCGAACTCTGTCGCTGACTGACCGCGCTTGGTGCGCACGACCGCACAACGGCCTGACAATGCCGGCGCTCCGGGGTACGTTTGAACCGATCGCGAGCGCCGCCCGGCGCCTCGTCAGTCAAGGGAGTACGGCTCCCGGGTGGGTGGGCATCCTCTCTGGAGGCATGCCGTGTTCGGTGCCTATTCACCTGTCCTGCAGACCCGTCGGGTTCGTCCTCGACTGGTCGCCATGTTCCTCAGCGCAGTGCCGCTGGGCATGCTCTCGCTCACGATCGTCCTCAGTGTCCAGGAGTGGACGGGGACGCTGAGTACCGCAGGATCGATCAGTGCCCTCTTCGGTGCGGGCAATGCGATCGGCCTGAGCGTCCAAGGCCCGCTGATGGACCGAGTCGGCTCACGACGGGTCGTCATCGCGGCAGGCGGCACCTGTACGGCGTCGCTGCTCGGGTTCGGCGTGGCCGGTGCCTTCGGGGGCCCATTGTGGGTCGTGGCCGTCATGGCCGGGGTCGCCGGCGTCTCCGTCCCGGCCATCACGACAGCCGTGCGAGCCTGGCTCTCGCACGCCTTCGTCGACGACACGCTACGGGGTACGTCCTACGCTCTCCTCTCGGCGCTGTTCCAGGGTGCGGTCACGATCGGCCCGGTCCTGGTCTCGCTGTCGCTGCTCCTGCATGGACCCGAGATCGCGGTAGGCCTCGGAGCGCTCATGATCCTGTCGGCGACGATCGTCTTCGCCCTCGTGAGCGACCGGCAGGCACCGCCCGCGGTCATCCGGCCGTTCGTCGCCCCGGACGCACGGGTGGTTCGCTCGCCGGGTCTGTGGACGATCTTCGGTGCCGCGGCCCTGGAGGGTCTGGCGGTCGGGGTGACCGCCGTGGCCATCCCGGGTGTCATGACCGAGGCCGGGATCGCAGCTGTCGCGGGTGTCGCATTCGCGGCCCTGGCGCTGGGGGAGGTGATCGGCGCCCTGGCGTTCGGCGCGCGCACCTGGCCCGGCCGCCGCAGCGCCCAGCTGCCCATCGTGCAGGCCGCCGTTGCCGTGGTCGCTGTGCTCGTCCACTTCGCGTCCGCCCAGCCGTGGCTGCTCGTGCTGGTCATGGTCGGCGCGGGAGTGATCGGCGCACCGGGGTCGATCCTCAGGTCGACGATGCTGGATGACGTCGCTCCTGCTTCGGCCATTGCCCGCAGCTTCGCCCTTCTCGTGGCCATCGGGCTGGTGTCGGGGGCGGCCGGCAACGCGCTCGCCGGGCAGCTGGTCAGCCATACCGGCGTCAGAGACCTGCTGCTCATCCCGCCCATCTTCATCGGGCTGGCAGCCGCGTTGGTCACGACGCGACGCAGCACTTTGGAGGCCGGCCAGACCGCACTTCAGCGAGATCCGGGATGATGCTCCACCTCGCGAGAACCGGTTGATTGCTCTCCGTGTCTCCGCCGCCACGAGCTCACATTCCCGGTCGGGCGTGGTCGATCACCGCGGAGGAGTCGAAGAACGGCTCGAGACTGTGCTCCTCGCCCCGGGCGTTCGCGCGCAGGCGGATCCCGTCGACGTTCATCCGGGACTGGCGTAGGCAGCCGTCGTGCAGCTGCGCCCAGTACTCGGCGGTGCCGTCGACTGTGAAGACGTAGTCGAAGCCGTGGTCGCGCACTAGCCGATAGCGCGGGTCCTCGGGGTCGTAGGGCTCCACACCGCTGAGGTCGGCGCCGAAGGGCAGGATCAGCAGGTCGGTCTCGCCGGTCAGGGGCCGTACCTCCTCGTCCCAGCGGTCGAAGTCCGCCGTCAGCTTCTCGAAGGGGACCTCCGCGATGTCCAGGTGCCCCCAGCTGTGGCTGGCGAGCTCCCAGCCGTCCTCCTTCAGCGCGTCCGCCACCGTCCGCGCCTGCTCCTTCGCCGTTTCCAGAGCCTGCGGATCATCCCCGTACTCGCGTGCCGAGCTGCGATAGCCGAGGATCCCGTTGTACCCGGTCAGGGCCAGGATGCCCTTGCGACCGTGGTAGCTGAAGTCGGGATGATCGGCCAGGAAGTCGTCCAGGAGCGGCACGAGGTCGTAGGAGCCCTCCTGCGTGGTGCCCTCCGCGTCTGTGTACGAGTTGACGATCCGCCCGTCGGCGTCGAGGTGGAGGTCGTCGGCGAAGCCGTCGCCGCTCATGTACTCGTAGTAGCAGACGTCGTCCTGCGAGAGCACGAGCGGCATGCGTCCCTCGGGCAGTGCGAGAACCCGCTGATCCATCGAGCGGTCGCCGGTGCGCTCGCACAGGTCGTGCGGGCTGACCAGCACGTACCCGTCGTCGTAGACGTTCTGGAGAATCTCGGTGAACTCGTCGACCGTGCACATGTAGTCGTCATAGCCCTGCTGCTGCTCGTCACCGCTGAAGGCGCGGGCCGCATCGACGATGAGGCTGTGGAAGAACAGGTGCGAGACCTGCAGGTTGTCCGGCCAGTCGACGAGAGCCTCGCGCGCGGCACGGAGGTCGGTGCGCAGCTCCTCGATGTCCTCGCCCTCGAGGCCCTCGAGGGTCGCCTCGGCGGCATCGGGATCGTGCTGGGCGAGCTGGAGCCGTGCCTGGGTGACTTTCTGCTCGCGGAGCTCCTCGGGGGAGGGGCCCGAGGTCTCCGCGCCGCCGTCGCTCTGGCCCGACCCCTGGCCCGACCCCGGGGACGAGCCGTCGCTCTGCCCCGACCCCTGGGACGAGCCGTCGCCCCTCGTGCAGCCGGCGAGGGCCGTGGCGGCCAGAGCCACCGTCATCGTCCGACGCGGCAGGATCGTCGTCGTGGTCGGTCGTCGTGTCATGGGCTGACTCCCGTCGTGAGAAGGGATCGTCGGAACCGGTGACCCCCTGTCCCGGCGCACTGTTCGTGTCCACGCTGCCGCAGCAATCGACACGACAGATGGCGGACGGGTGAACGATCCGTGTCACGACGTCGTGCGATCCTGAGCGGCCGCTGCTGGGCACCGCGCTGCGAGGTCCAGTGTGTCTCTCCCAGCCCGTGATCAGGTGCCGACGCGCCGTGGGGGAGTGGATGCCCCGTCGGCGCGGCGAGCAGCCGTCCGCTCACTCGGAAGTACCACCGTGCCCCCTACCCGGGGGTGATGCGCCCGCGATCCTCGGCTCCCTAGAGTCATGGGGTGGACCGCACCAGCACTCCTCCCCGGCGACCGCCCTACCGGCGCACCTGGGTGCTCATCGTCCTCATGAGCGTGGCCGTCGCGCTGTTCACGGTGCTGGTGGCGATCCACGCCGCCGGCTACGGGACCCCGGTCCCGTTCGCCATCCCCCTCGGGGCCGCCCTGTGCGCCGCGCCCCTGCTGTCCCTGACCCGGCCTCACCTGGCGATCGCCGTCTTCTGCGTCGCGGCCGTCGTGCTCCCTCTGCTGGGCGCTGCGGATCGTGACATGTCCTGGCCGTGGCCGTGGTCCGTCCCCGCCATGATCGCGTTCCTGGTGCTGGTCCTCGTGGCCACGTCGCTGCACGGGTGGCGCACGGGCCTGGTGGCCTGGTCGGTGATCTCCGCCGGATCGCTGGTGACCGCCTCCCTGGCCCCGGCAGCAGTCGGCCGTGGGGCGACCGGCGTGGACCTGCTGGTGACGGTCTCGCTCGCTGCCACCGCGCTCCTCGTCGGCGTGCTGATCGCCGGCCGCCTCCAGGTGGGCGAGGAGCTCGATCGGGAGCGCGAGAACACCGCTGCGGAGCAGGCACGCCGCCTCTTGGTCGAGGAGCGCACGCGTATCGCCCGCGAGCTCCACGACATCATCGCCCACAGCACCTCGCTCATCCAGGTCCAGGCCTCCACGGCCCGATACCGGATCCCCGCCCTGCCGGGGGAGGCGACCGAGGAGTTCGACGACATCGCCGAGATCGCCCGGGGCTCGCTGACCGAGATGCGGCGCCTGCTCGGCGTGCTCCGCACCGAGGACCACGCCCCGGAGCTCACGCCCCAGCAGGGCATCGACGACATCCCCGAGCTGGTCGAGGGCACCCGTCGGGCCGGGGCCGAGGTCGGACTCTCCATGCCGGTGACCTCCCGCTCCCTGCCGCTCGGTGTGCAGGTCACCGCCTTCCGGATCACGCAGGAAGCGCTGAGCAACGCCGTACGCCACGCCCCCGCCGCAGCGATCGAGGTCCTCCTCGACGCCCCCCAGGACTCCCTGACGATCAGGGTCCACAACGAGGCGGCCGACGGCGCAACGGCGCCGGCGACGACCGGCGGCGGCCACGGACTGCCCGGAATGCGGGAGCGCGCCGGCCTGCTCGGCGGGAGCCTTGAGGCCGGGCCCGACCCGGACGGCGGGTGGACCGTGACGGCCGTGCTGCCGATCACCGGGACCCCGGAGGAGACACCGTGAGCATCACCGTGCTGATCGCCGACGACGCTGCGATGGTCCGTGCCGGGTTCGCGGCGCTGCTGGATGCGCAGGAGGACCTGCGGGTGGTGGGCCAGGCCGCGAACGGCGCGGAGGCCATCACCCGCTCGGCGCGGCTCGAGCCCGACGTGATCCTCATGGACGTGCGGATGCCGGAGATGGACGGGATCGAGGCGACCCGGCGTCTGCTGGGACCCGGGTACCCGGCCGCTCGGGCGCCGCGCGTCCTCATGCTCACCACCTTCGACATCGACGACTACGTCTACGACGCCCTCCAGGCGGGGGCCAGCGGTTTCCTGCTCAAGGACGCCTCGGCGCAGGAGCTCGCCCACGCGGTCCGCGTGGTCGCCGCCGGCGATGCGCTCCTGTCCCCGGGCATCACCCGTCGGATGATCGCGCAGTTCGCCGCGCAGAAGCCCCGACCTCCGCGCGGGGCCGCGGTGATCGCCCGCCTCACGGAGCGCGAGCGCGAGGTGCTCGTGCTGCTGGGGCGGGGGCTGTCGAACCGGGAGATCGGCCAGGAGCTGTTCATCTCCGACCACACCGTGAAGACCCACGTGGGCAGGCTGCTGACGAAGATCGATGCCCGTGACCGGGTGCAGGCCGTGATCCTCGCCTTCGACAACGGACTCGTCGAGCCCGCCCCGTGACTCCCGGTACCGCCGGTCCGGGTCGGCTCACTCCGCGGTAGGGGTCCCGAACCGCTCCTGCGGGCGACGTGCCCTCGGGTTCCGTGCTCCTAACCTCCTCGAGATCACCCCGAGGAGACCCCCATGACCGTCAGCACGACTCTGCCGTCCCGGCCGTCCGGGCCGCCCGCCGCCTCAGCCGCTCCGCCGCCGACGGCCCGCAGCGCCCCGCTGCCCGCCACCCGGGACACCGGCATCGACCTGGTCCGCGCGCTCTGCCTGCTCGCGATCCTCGTGCTGCACGGCCTGCAGGTCAGCGTCACGCTCGGGACGTCGGGGCCGATCCTCGAGTACGCCACACGCGGTGCGTCCTGGTACCCGCCGCTCACCTGGATCCTGCAGGTGATGCCGGTGTTCTTCGTGATCGGCGGCTTCGCGGGTCTGGTGGCGCACCGCCGTTCCCTCGCCAGGGGCGGCACCTCGACCGGATTCGTGGCCGGACGGGTCCACCGGCTCCTGCTGCCCGCGGTGGTGACGATCGGTGCCGTCGGACTCGTTCTCGCGCTCCTGCTCGGCGCCGGGGCCCCGGCCGAGCTGATCGGACAGGTCGGCATGCGCTACAGCGAACCGCTGTGGTTCCTCGGAGTGTTCCTCGCCTGCCAGGCCCTGCTGCCCGCGCAGCTCGCCCTCCACGAGCGGGCACCCTGGGCACTGCTCGCCGCGCTGGCCACGGCGGCCGTGGGGGTGGACGTACTGCGCAGCGCGACCGGACTCGACGCGCTCGGCTACGCGAACCTGGCATTCGTCTGGCTCGCACTGCAGCAGCTGGGGTTCTTCCTCGCCGAGGGACGCCTCGACCGTCTCCCCGTCGCGGTGCGGTCAGCGGCGGGGGTGGCGGCCGTGGCGGCCCTCGTCCTCGCCGTCGCGACCGGTGCCTGGTCCGCCGACCTGATCGCGCACATGAATCCACCGACGACGGCGCTGCTGCTGGTCGGCCTTGCCCAGACCTTGCTGATCTCCCTGCTGCGAGCACCGCTCGTGGCTCTCAGCATCCGTCCGCGCCTCGCCGCCCTCACCCGCTTCGTCACGGCGCACTCGATGACGATCTATCTGTGGAACCTGCCGATGCTGCTGCTCGCGGCGGGAGTCTCCGCGCAGCTCGCGATGCTCGGAGCCGGGGTGCTCCCCGCTCCGCCGAGCCTCGGATGGTGGACGACCCGACCGGCCTGGCTGGTCGTGACCGTACTGCTCACCGCGGGTGCGGGATGGCTGCTCGGCGGGATCGAGCGCCGACGCATGCCGAACACGACGGGCTCCTCCCAGCACGTGCTGCAGGCCGTGCTGCTGGCCCTGGTCGCCGTGCTGCTGATCCTGCTGGCCGGCGCCACCCCTGTCACGGCGGCCGTGGCCGTGGGGCTGGGCATGATCGCACTGCGTCGGATCCGGGCCGGCGGGCACCGGGAGGACAGCTCGAGGACACCGAACCGTCATCCGATGTTCCTCCGATGACCCTCTCGAGGTCCGGCGCGACCGTGCGGCCCCCGTCTACGCTCGTGCGCCATGAGCGGTATCGAGCCGGATCCTTCGCAGGGACGGCACCATTGGATGGATCTGCTGCGGGGCATGGCGATCCTGCTGGTGATCCTCCACCACGTCAGCCTGGTCCAGCAGATCTGGGACGGCGGCACCCCGCACGCGGGAGTGGTGCTGTCGGAGGCCGCGAAGCCGTTCCGCATGCCGGCGCTGCTGTTCGCCTCGGGCATGCTGCTGCCGAGGTCCCTGCGCCGACCAGGCCCCCGCTTCCTCTCCGGCAAGGCCCGCGGTCTGCTGTGGCCATGGCTGCTCTGGTCGGCGATCATGCTGCCCATCATGGGCTGGGAATTCGGCAGGGATCCGCTGTGGTGGATCAACGGCATGTACACCTGGTTCCTGCTGGCACTCTTCCTCTACTACGTCCTCGGCCTCCTGACCCGCTCGATCCCGCCCGGCTGGGTGGCGCTGGCGTGCCTCGTCGCCTGGACCGTGATGCAGATGCTCGGCTCCGCGCTCGAGGACCCGGCCTACCGGCCCGACAAATTCGTGTACTTCGCCGTGTTCTTCTTCGCAGGGGCCGCGCTGCGCCGGGTCGTGCTGGCCCGGACGATGCCGATCGCGCTCCTGGCCCCCGGCGTCCTCCTCGCCCTGGGCTGGGCGGCCTATGCCGCACGGATCGACCGTGCACCGGAGCCCCCGGTCCTCTCGCACCTCGTGGTGCTGATCTCCGTGCTGGTGGCGATCGGGCTCGCCCAGCGCGTCCCGCGGCTGCGCATCGTGCGTGCCCTGGAATGGCTCGGACGTCACTCGATCGTGCTGTACGTCGTGCATCTCCCGGTGATCGAGCTCCTCGCCCGGCACCTGGATCTGCCCCCAGGACGCGCCTCGTTCGCGCTCTATGCGCTGGTGACGTTCGGTGTCTGCGTGCTGGCGGTGCTCCTGCGTCCGATCACCGGCTTCCTCTACACGTTCCCCGCCCTGCGCGCAGCCGAACCGGTCGCGAAGGATCGTCATCCCGGACCGCCGGTGCCCGCTGCTGACCCCCAGATGTCCGAGGCCCCTGTCGCCGCCCCGCTCGGTTCGCCCGCCCCGCTCAGTTCGCCCGCTCCGCTCGGATCGCCCGCTCCGCAGGGCGCCGAGACCGTGCCGCGCCGCTGACGCTCGAGAAGTCCGCAGGCCCGGCCTCGAGTCCGCTGGCCCGGCCCCGACGCCGCCGCCAGAGCGAAGCCTTCCCGGATCGAGCTGCGAGAGCAGCGCCCGGCCATCCAGCAGTGCTGGGTACCCTGGCACCTGCAGCGCCGTCCCCCGCGGCGCGGGAGAGCATGGGCAGGGAGAGCCGTCGATGACGCAGGAGCACCACGCGCCGAGCGCCGCCGACCGGGCATACCGGCAGGTGCGCGAGCGGATACTCGACGGGGAGATCCTGCCGGGCACCATGCTCGGCGAATCCGGTCTGGCGACCCAGCTCGGGATGAGCCGCACACCGGTGCGGGCCGCCTTGTCGAGGCTGCAGGACGAGGGCTGGATCGTCATCTACCCCAAGCGCGGTGCGCTCGTGCGCGGATTGGGTCCGCGCGAGGTCACCGAGCTCGCGCAGACGCGCGTCCTGCTGGAGATCGCAGGCGTCGAACAGGCCCCGTCGGCGGACCGCCCGCGGATCGCGGACCGGCTCGAGGAGATCATCGCGGCACAGCGGTCCGCGCTGGCGGCCCGGGACCTGCGACCCTACGTACGGCTGCTGCTGGCCTTCCATCGCGGCTTCGTCGAGGCCGGCGGCAACCGGGTCCAGCTGGAGCTCTACGACCGGCTGGCCGATCGTCATCGCTTCGCGCTCTCGGCCGATGGGGAGAAGCAGCTGGAGCGGGGCGAGGTGGGCATCGCCGAGCACGAACTGCTGGTCCAGCACTTCCGAGCAGCGGACACCGCGAAGTTCCTGAGCGCGCTGCGAGCTCACGTCTCCGAGACGGGGTCGCCCCGCGAGGCGGACTGAGGGTTCTCACGCACGCGTGATCCCCGTCCGAGAAGGCGACATCGGCTCGAGGTCGGGGGTCGACGACGGCCGTGATCACATCAAGGATACAAGCTGTGTCCGAGTTGCTGCGGCGCCGGACGTGGACAGCGTGGGACGCGACGGCAGACGGGATGACATATGGCACCGATGAAGACCTCGGCCCGGGTGGCGGCGACGGTCCCGGCACGGGACGCTGCGCAGCGACGCACCCTCGCGGTGCTCGTGACCTCGCAGATCCTGGGCACCATCGGCCTCGGCGTCGCCCCGTCGATCGGGATCCTGCTGGCCGGGGAGGTGACCGACAACGAAGCGTGGGCCGGCCTGGCCCGAACCTCCTCCACCCTCGGTGCGGCGCTGCTGGGGCTCCCGCTGGGCAACCTGGCCGCGCGACGGGGTCGGCGCACTGCCCTGGCCACGGGCTGGTGGATCGCCGCGGCAGGCGCCACCCTGCTCGTCGCGGCCGCGCAGTGGCAGCTCGTCCTCCCCCTGTTCCTCGGCCTCCTGATGACCGGCGCCGGCTCCGCGGCGAGCCTGCAGTCCCGCTTCGCCGCGACGGATCTCGCCGCGCCCTCGACGCGAGCCCGCTCGCTCTCCCTCGTGGTGTGGATGGGCGCGATCGGGAACGTCCTGGGCCCGAACCTCGGGGTGCCGGGGGAGGCGCTCGGTGAGGCGACCGGCCTCTCGGTCTATGCGGCCGCCTTCCTCATCGCCGCGATCGCCTCCCTGCTCGCCGGCGGAGTCATCCTCGTGCTCCTGCGGCCCGATCCGCTGCTCGTGCTCCTGCGTCGCCAGGCCGTCACCGGGCGGGACTCGGCAGGACCCGGACCCGACGGTCCTTTTGACGACGTCCTTGATGACGCCGTCGCCGGCATCGCTCCTGGCGCTCCCCCCGCCGTCGCCTCTGGCGCTGATCCCGCCGTCGCCTCCGCCGTCGCCTCCGGCGCCTCTTCCGCCGTCGTCGCGGACACGGTGGTCACCGCCGCCGTGCATCGTCGACGTGGTGAGCGCTTCCGTCGCATGGTCGCGGAGATCCGTACGGACCGCCGGGCCCGCACGGCACTGGTGGCGCTGCTGACCTCCCAGGTCGTCATGGTCTCGCTGATGACCATGACCCCGGTGCACGTCGAGCATCAGGGTGGATCGCTCACGATCGTCGGCCTCACCATCAGCCTCCACGTGGCCGGAATGTTCGGCCTCGCGCCGGTGGTCGGCCTCCTGGTGGACCGCATCGGGCACCGCGCCACCATCTCCCTCGGCATCGCGATCTTCGCCGGCTCGCTGGCCACGGCGATCTTCGCCTCGAACTCCCTGGGCGGCGTCATCGTCGCGCTCATCCTGCTGGGGCTGGGCTGGTCCTTCATGAACGTCACCGCCTCGGCCCTGTTCAGCACGGTCATCGCCGACACCTCACGCGCCTCGGCGCAGGGCGGGGCGGATGCTCTGTCGAACCTCCTCGGGGCCACTGCCTCCTTCGCGGCCGGTCCGCTCATGGTCGCCACCAGCTTCTCGGTCCTCGGGATCGTCGCCGCCGTGTTCATGGTGCCGGTGGTGCTCCTCGTGCTCGACCCGGAGAACTGGCGGCTGGCGTAGCTGCCCCGGACCCATCGTCCAGGGCGAGCCCAGCGGCGCATGGTCGAATCACAGGATGAAGCTGAGCCGATTGCTCTTCGCCGCACGAGCTGCGCTGCGGACCGAGAAGGGACGCCAGGTCGCCGGGCGCCTGACCGACACGGCGGCCGACACCGCCCGCCGGGCTTCCCCGCGCCACAGCTCGAAGATCGACCAGGCGCAGCACTCGGCGCGGAAGTATCTCGACCGCCGCTGAGCTCGCGCCGGGGACTTCGGTCGACGGTGGGTGCCTGCGAGGATGGCGCGATGGGGACCAGCGTCGAGATCGACCCCGCCTTCGGGGACCGGCTGCTGCGCCAGGACGCGAGCGTGCGGCCCTGGCTCGACACGCTGCCGCAGCGGGTCGCGGAGAGCTGCCGTGCCTGGCGGCTGCGACCTGACGGGGAGGCCCGCTTCGGCGGGACCAGCCTCGTGATCCCGGTGCGCACGGCGGGGGACGCAGAGGCGGCGCTGAAGCTCGTCTCCCCGCTCGCGGATGCCGGCTACGAGAGCCGGGCACTCGCCGCCTTCGCCGGTCACGGCGTCGTCGGACTCCTGAGGGCCGACGAGGACGCCGGTGCCCTGCTGCTCGAGAGGCTCGCACCGCCGGCGCTCGCCGCGCACGGCAGCAGCCCTCTGGAGGCTGCTCGCGTGGCCGGCAGCGTGGCGGACCGGCTCGCCGTCGTCCCCGCGCCGCCGGAGGCCCCGCGTCTCCGCGATCTCGCCGAGGACTGGCTCGAGCAGCTCCACGGCCAGCACGCGGAGGCGACCGCCGTCGGCAGCGCCGTTCCTGAGGAGGTGTTCGCCCGTGCGGCCCGCGCGGTCGAGTCGCTCGCGACCGACGACTCCTCCATGCTGACCCATGGCGATCTTAGCCTGGAGAACATCCTGCGACGTCGCGACGGTTCGTGGTGCGCCATCGATCCCGTCCTCCTCCGCGGCCCCGTCGAGTACGAGGCGCACACCGTCGTGCGCAGCATGCTCGCCCGGCTCCTCGCCGTCCCTGCACCTCTGGCCGCCCTGCGTGACATGCATCAGGAGTTCTGTCGTGCGGCGCGGGCCGATGCCGCGACGGCGTGGGAGCTGTCCCTGGCCCGCTTCGTCGCCTCGGCCTACTGGGAGTCCCAGCATGGAGGGGAGGTCGCCGACGTCGGGCGCCTGTGGCGGACAGTCACGCTCCTGACCCCGGAGCGCTGGTGACCGCTCCGGGCACCCTGGCCGTCACGCGTCCGCGACCAGGCGGGTCAACGTCTCCAGGGCCTGCTCGCGGTCCACGCGCTTGCCGAAGGCGTGGACGTCGGCCTCGACCACGCCACGCTACTCGGCGACGTACGCCCTCACCTTCGCCTCGAGCGCATCTGGCGTCGGCGCGTGCACCGAGACCGGTGGTTCCAGCACCGCTCCGACGAGCGTCGCGCCTTCAGGGAAGTAGACGTACAGGACCCGCTGGACGCCGGCGCCGAACAGGTCGCTCTCGGCGGCATCCGGCAATCGGCCGAGCACCGTGAACAGCATCGTGTGCGTGTCCGCCCGTGCTTCCGGTCCTCGGCGGAACGCCCCGCGGGTGACCGTGAGCTCACCCTGCTCCGCGCGCAGCGCGAGCGCGGCGAGCCGGGCATCGTCGTCCTCGACCATGTCTGCCTCCTGGCGGGTGCGGTGGTTCCCAGTATCCGCGTCCGCCCCCGCGGGGTCGAGGGGATGCCGACAACTTCCGTGACGAGGGAGCGCCGGATCTTCAATCCAAGCAGAACTCGTTGCCCTCCGGGTCCGCCATGACGAGGAATCCGAGGCTGACCGGGGCTTCCGGCTCATGGCGGACGAGGCGGCTGCCGCCGAGAGCGACCAGACGGGCGCTCTCGTTCTCGAGCGCCTCCATCCGCGCGTCGTCACGGAGGTCGGAGGCCGTGCGCACGTCGAGATGCAGCCGGTTCTTGGCGACCTTGTCCTCAGGCACCTTCTGGAAGAACAGCCGTGGGCCCCGTCCGTCCGGGTCCTCGAGCGCGGAGACGTCGTTGCGCTTCTCCTCCGGCACGCCGCTGCGCTCGAGGAACGTCTCCCAGGCCTCGAGCGGGTCCTCGTCCGCGGCGAGCTCGACCCCGGGCGGGCCGGGATGCACGTAGCCGAGCACCTCCTTCCAGAACTGCGAGAGCGAGCGGGGGTCGTGGGCGTCGAACGTGACCTGGATGGTGCTGGACATGAGGTTCCTCCGTGGTCGGGTGGGTGGGTGATCCGGGGCGGGCGAGCAGGTCCGTGCAGAACCGCTCTATGGGATCGGCCCTGTGGGATCGGTCCTGCTGGGGCGGTCCCCGCGGGCTCGGTCCCGAGGGGACTGTCCTGCGGGCCCGCAGCACCGACAGTTCCACGCCGCGCGGACAGGAACTGTCCGCGGACCGCGAGGAAGGTCGCCGCGTCGCCCGCCTACTCTGGCTGCATGCCGTCTCTGCTGTGCCTGGACCTCGGGACCTCTGCCGCCAAAGCGGCCCTTCTCGACCTCGACGGCGCCGTTCACGGCCGGGCGAGCTGCACCTACTCGATTCGCACCGATCCCGGCGGGACGGCGGAGCAGGACCCGCAGGACTGGCTGCACGCCGCCCGTGTCGCGATCACCGACCTGCTGCGGGATCACCCCACGCCCGGTGGCCTCCTCGCCCTCGGCCTCACCGGCCAGATGCAGGACCTCGTGCTCCTGCCCGAGACCGAGCCGACCCCGCCCGCGATCCTGTACAGCGACACCCGCGCGGTGCAGGACGCCGAGGAGATCCACGATTGGCTCCGGCAGGAGGGCATCTCGTGGGAGGAGGTGACCGGGAACCTGCAGGACGCCACGAGCTGCGCCGCGATGTTCCGTCGCCTCACCCGCACCGCTCCCGAGCTCGTCGGCCGCGCCCGCGCCGTGGTGTTCGGCCCGGCCGGTCACCTCGCCCGCGCGCTCGGCTGCGGAAACTGGTGCGACCCGACGACCGCGGCCGCGACCGGGTTGCTCGATGCGCGCACGGGGGCATGGTCGGCGCCGGTCGCGCGCGCCGCCGGCCTCGAGGAGGAGCAGCTGCCGGCCCTGATCACCGCGACCGGCCAGGTCGTCGGCCTCACCGGGACCTCGGCGCAGGAGCTGCTCGGTCTGCCGCCCGGGCTGCCGATCGTGCTGGCCCCGGGCGATGCGGGCGCGACGACGCTCGGGATCATCGGGCTCGAGGTCGGGGACGACTATGCCTACCTCGGCACCAGCGGCTGGATCGCCGACGTGACTCCGCGGGAAGGCGCCGAGGACGGCCCGGTGGGTGCCACGCAGTCCCGGGCCGCGCATCGCCTCGCCCTGGCGAGCGGTGGAGATCACGAGCGGGACCTGCGGATCTCGGCGCTCCTGGCCGCCGGGGCCGCCGCGGACTGGGCTCGGGCGGCGCTGTTGGACGGGGCGAGCCCGGCCGTGGCCGATGCCCAGCTCGCCGCGCGCGAAGCGAGGGAGGGACGCGGGCCGACGGGGCTGCTCGCGCTGCCCTCGATCCTCGGGGAGCGCTACCCGGTGCGGGACGCCGAGCTGCGCGCCGCCATCATCGGGATGGGCCCGCACACCCGCGGCATCGACATGTACGCTGCCGTGCTCGAGGGCGTCGCACAGGCGCTGGCCCAGGCCGCCGGGGCCTCGGCCCCGGCCCCTGAGGCAGTGGGGGAGGCCCCGAGCCCGCTCGCCGTCACCGGAGGAGGCGCCGCCTCCGAGCCCTGGCTGCGGATCCTCGCCGACGTCACCGGACGGGCCGTGCGCGCGATCGACGGGACGGACGCCGCCCTGGTCGGCTGTGCGATCGCCGCGGCCGACGCCCTCGGGCTCGACCATCGAATCCATCCGCTGGCTTCCCGCCCGGGTGGGCTCACGGTGGCGCCGGATCCGTCGGCAGCCCGTGCGCACGCCGCTCTGCGGGCCCCTCACCGTGCGCTCTACACGGCGGTGGCAGAGGTGCGGGCACTGGGCTGAGGCCGGGTGGAGGCCCGTGGCGGTGGTCAGTGAGTGCTGGTCAGTCGGCGGTTGCCGGTCGGCGGTTGCCGGTGGGCGTTGCTGGAAGTCGGGTGTCGGCGGGCGAAAGCCGACACGGGCTCGGGGTGGTTAGAGCTCGCGTGCCACCGCGTTCGCGCGGGCGAACTCCTCGTCGCTGACCGGCTCGAGCCAGGTCACCGTCTCGTCGTCCTCGTCACTCTCCTGGATCGCGATGTGCGCCATGAGCTGGTTGTCCAGTGCCCCGTGCCAGTGCTCCTCGAGCGGGGGGATCCACACGGTGCGACCGGGCTCCAGGGTGACGACAGTGCCGTCCCGGGAGACGACCAGTCCGACCCCGTCGGTGCCGTAGAGGGTCTGGCCGACGGGATGGGTGTGCCAGTAGGTACGGGCGCCGGGGCTGAAGTGGACGTGGGCCATGTTGACCTGTGAGCCGTCCATCGCACCGCGGATGCCGTCGACCAGCACCGTTCCGGTGAACGACACGGAGGGCCCGGTCGCGGTCGGCGTCCTGGGGAGCTTCTTCATCGATGCCTCCTGCGGCAGAGCGTGCGGACTCGGTCCCCTCATGAGATACCCGATCGTGCGCAGGGGCAAGGGGTGTGGACGAGCGGCATGGGGTGAGGGCAAGGCGCAAGGAAGGCGGGCTCTGAGGGTCGAGCTGGAGCGACGGGCGCGGTGGGTCGAGCTCAGGTGTCGGCTCAGGTGTCGGGCCCGGCGGACTGCCCCGCGGGTCCGGCCAGGGAGCCGGACTCGGCGTCGGGCCCGCGGGTTCGGCCAGGGAGTCGGACTCGGCGGTCTGCCCCGCGGGTCTGGCCCGGGAGCCGGGCTCGGCTGTCGGGCGCCGTTGGTCGGGTTCGCGTGTCGGGAGTAGCCATTCCGCCCCGTAGGACGGGCACGACCCCGCAGCGGTTCTCCACGAGAATCCTCCCCAAGCGTCGGCCCTCCCCAATATTTTTCGGCGCCGATTGGGGAGGAGAGATGATTCTATACACAGTGTGCAGGTCGAGCGCGAAAAGTGTGGTGACGTGCGGCCTCTGTGCCGCGGGCGCCGTCGAGAGGGCTGAGTAGGAGTTATCCACACTGTGCGAAGGGGCTTTCGATACCGCACGGTAGTAAGGAGACTGGATGCATGTTGATGTCGACGCCGCCACCGGTCCCGGACGAGGAGCCCGCCGCCTCCTCGTCGCGGCTCCGTGCGCTGCGTGACGGCGGCCCGGGAGCGGTCGCGGAGATGATCGATGAGGCCGGCGCCCTCCTTGCCGCGATCGCCACGGAGCCGGAGAACATGTTCGAGGTGTCCGGCCGCGATCGCGCCGCCTATGCGCAGCTCCTGACCGGGATCCAGAGATCTCGGAGTCTGATCGATGCACTGGAGACCCGGGCCGTCGTCGCCCTCGACGATGCCACGCGTCGGGACCGCCTGTCGGCATCGCGGGACGCGGCCGGTCACGAGGTCGACGAGCAGCCGCTGGACCAGATCGCCGAGAGCGCCCACCGCATCGCCTCCCGCGACCTGTCCCTGCTCTCGCGTCGTGCCCCGGCGGACGCTGGCCGCACCGTGACCTCCGCGCGCCGCCTCGTGGAGTCCATGCCACACCTGCTGACGGCGATGATCTCCGGCAAAGCCGCGGCGAACTCCCTCTACGCGGCGGCCGATGCGACCAGTGTCCTCGACGCCGAGCAGCGCGCGGCGGTCGACGCCCTGCTGCACGAGCGGCTGCCCTCCTTGGACGGCGCCGGGACCAGGAAGTGGAAAGCGGCTGTTGCCGCAGCGATCGGTGAGCTCGACCCCGATGGCGAAGCGATCAGGCATCGCCGATCCCGGGGCAAGCGCCACCTCTCGCTCACCCAGGGCGACCACGGGATGGCGACCTTCACCGCCTACATGCCCGCCGCCGACGCCAAGCTCGTCCACAAGCGACTCTCCCTGGAGGCCGAACGTCGCCGGAGCAACGGCGCGCGCACCGGGCACAGCGTCCTCATGGTCGATGCCCTGACCGATACGGTGCTCGGGCGGAAGGAGGGGATGGACCCTGTCCAGATCGACCTCGGGGTCATGATCACCGATCGCGCGTTGTTCCATCCCGGCGTCGGCGACGTCGCGCATATCGAGGGTTACGGACCGGTTCCGGCCGAAGCCGTCCGCGATCAGCTGCGCGCCATCACCGCCGAGCCCGCCGACGGTCAGCGCGATCCTTTCGAGGGTGACGGTCCTGCCATCCGGGCGGTGATCCGTCGGTTGTACACCCACCCGACGACCGGGGAGCTGGTGCAGATGGACTCCCGGGCGCGTGCCTTCCCACCTGCGATGGCCCGGTTCCTCAGCTGGCGGGACGGATCCTGTCGTGGACCCTTCTGCAACGCCTCGACCAGGCAGCGCGACCACATCGTCCCGCATGGGCTGGGCGGATCCACTTCCCTCGACAACGGGCAGGACACCTGCGCGCACTGCAACCAGAAGGAGCTCGACACGCTCAGCGTCGAGCGTCTCGACGACCCTGCACACCCCGGGCACCAGGTCGCCTGGACCGGATTCGCCGGGACCACACGCATCACCTCCCCGAGCCCGCTCGTCCGTCCCACGGGAGGGGCCGAGACCGTCGAGCAGGCTCGGAACGGCATCGGGCGCCACGGCTCTCCGGAGGGGCCACGTGGCCGACCATCCGGGGTCGGGCGACGGCGGGTGCCGCCCGAAGACACCTCGTCATCCGGACCGTGACGAGACGAAGGTGATCCGGCCGTGACGACGCGTGTCGTCGGCACGCCTCGAGCTCAGGCGCACCTCGAGCTCAGGTGCAGGACGTCGCCTGCAACGTCTCGATGCTCTCGTTGATCATGTCCGTATCCAGCATGGACATCCCAGTGACCAGGTCGCTGCCGGAAGCCCAGAGTTCGTCGTCGGCCCCACCCGCGCCGGCGGCCATGAACAGGTTTCCGGCCGCGCCGAGCTCGAAGAGCAGCGGCTCCTCCAGGCTCAGCGAGTCCTCCGAGACGGGCAGCTGGTCCTCGGCCCGCTCCAGGATCGCGCAGCCTTCGGCGATGTCCTGGTCCGTGTCCGACCCTCCTGCGCTACCGGAGGAGAGGAGGACGCCGCCGAGCCCACCGAGGCCCAGCCCGACGAGCCCCGCGATCACGGCGGCGGCCACGGCGATGAGCACGACGGTGCGGGTGCGAGGGGTGCCGGCGGACGGGCCGGTCGCGGTGGGATCGACAGGTCGCGAGGTCATGAGCCCACACTAGAGGCGTGGATCGAGGCGCGGAATGCTTCGGCGAGGTCGTGCCCCCGTGCGTCGTCTTCCCGAAGGATTGCGCACGGAGCGGACTCATGCCACCGCGGCACCCTCGCGGTGGGATGCGTGCTCCTCGTCGTCGCCCTGCGAGGTCCTGCCGTCACGGCGGGGCAGCACGAGGAACGAGGCAACGGCCAGACCCATCGCGATGACCATGACGATGCCCATCGGTACGGCGGTGGCCTCCCCGGCCAGCCCCACCAGCGGGGAGACGAGCGCGGCCAGCATGAACTGGAGGAAGCCGAGGAACGCCGATCCTGTGCCCGCGTTCCTTCCCGTCTCCTGCAGCGCGAGCGCGGTCGCATTGGCGAAGACGAAGCCGAGCGAGCCCTGGAACAGTGCGAAGAGCACGAGCGTCGGGAGCATCGGCACGCCGCTGAGCGCGCACACCAGCAGGCCGACGGCGGCGACCGCCCCGGCGCTGAGCCCCCAACCGGTCATCCGACGGTAGGCGATCTTTCCGGCCAGCGCCGCGGCGACAGCGCTGGTCACGGTGATCGCCACCGCGTTGACGGCGAACAGCAGCGAGAACGTGGTCGTGGAGAAGCCGAGGATGTTCTGGATGACGAACGGGGAGGCCGAGATGTAGGCGAACAGGGCAGCGAACGACAGGCAGAACGTCAGCAGGTACCCGGTGTAGGTGCGGTTCGAGAGCACTTCGCGCGCGGCCCGGAAGGTGGCGGGGACGCCTCCGGAGGTGCGCTCCCGGGTCGGCAGCGACTCGGTGGCGACCACCGCCGCGGCCAGGAACATCAGCAGCACGAGCCCGGCCACCACCCAGAACACCCCGCGCCAGCCGATGCCGGCTATGAGCGCACCGCCGGCCAGGGGTGCGGCGACAGGGGCGATGACGCTGACGATCATCAGGGCTCCCAATAGCTTCGCCGCTAGAGCGCCGCGGGCGGTGTCCGAGACGATCGCCCGGGCGAGCACGACCCCCGCGGCACCGCCGAGACCCTGCAGGAAACGTGCCCCGATGAGGATCTCGATGCTCGGGGCGATCGCGCAGACGACACTCGCGACGAAACAGACGAAGGTGCCCGCGAGCAGCGGAGCTCGGCGACCGATCCCGTCGGACAACGGGCCGACGAACAGTTGGCCGAGGGCCATGCCGACCAGGAAGGCGGTCATCGACAGTTGCACCCCGGTGGCGGTGGAGCCGAGCTCCTCGGCAAGTGTGGGGAAGGCCGGGAGGTACATGTCGATCGAGAGCGGTGCGACGGCGGTGAGCAGGACCAGGACGGCGACGAACAACCGGCGCGGTGGCACGACGACACGTTCTGCGGTCCCGGAGGAAGCGGGTGGAGTAGGGGAGGAGGTCACGGCAGCACACCTTCCAGGAACGAGGGGAGAGGGCCGACACCACAAGATGTCTCAACATATATATTAAGACATATCCAGTAGGATGAGGTGCATGAGCCTCGACACGGACCCGGCACCGCGGCCTCGCGACGTCGCGATGGTGCTGCGAGATCTGGCCTGGACCATCCACCGCCGGGTTCCTGAGGGCGCGACGGCCGAGCCGCTGCCGACCACGGAGCTCGCGCTGCTCAAGCACGTCCTCGACAGTCCGGGACTCACGGTGGGGGAGCTCGCGCGTCGGCTCGGCCTGCGCCAGCCCAACACCAGCGCGGCGCTGCGCACGCTGCTCGAGCGCGGTCTCGTGGTGCGTGAGCCGAGCCCGGAGGACCGGCGGACGTTCCACATCGTGCCCACGCAGGAGGCGCTCGCCGAGGACGAGGCGATCGCCGCCGCCTGGAGCGGACCGCTGCGTGCCGCGCAGCAGCACCTGACGGCGGAACAGGCTGCTGCCCTGGAGAACGCGCACGATGCGCTCGCCGCCCTGGACGAGCTCATCCGCAGCGAGCAGGGGGAGGGCTCCCGGCGGTAGCGCGCAGTGCAGGCCTCAGCCTGCAGGCCCCAGCCCTCGTGGGGTGTGGACGACACCCTGATGCGGAAGCGCGCGGCGGGTCCTGTCGGGGCTCGGGGCTCGGGGCTCGTGGTTCGAAGCTCGGGGTTCGAAGCGAGATCTGTGACGATCAGGAGAGGCCAGGCGAGGTCCGCCGCGATTACGTGAGGTTCCGGCAGCTGCCGCCGATGCCTCCGATGAGGCCCGCGTTGCTGGCGATGGAGACCGGTTGAGAATCCCAGCCGCTGTCGTCCTGGACCACGAGGGCGATCTCGAGCTCGCTGCCCAGCCCCAGCAGGCCACCCAGCAGATTGGCGGGGACGTCGGTCCGGAAGGAGCCATCGGGCAAGGTCACGGTGCTGCCCTGCACGCTGAAGCCGGTCAACGGCGCGAGCACCGAGCCGAGTCCGCTCGTCGAGGCCTGGACCTGGACGTCGTCCACCGTGTACCCCTCGGGTAGGGCCCAGAAGATCTCGACCCGCGCCCTGAGGCCCAGGAGGCCGGGCTCGAAATCGCACTCCTGGGTCAGGATCGCGGCCGGGATCACCGCGGCATGGGCCTCGGCCGAGGTCACCGTCTCGTCGGTCCAGCCCGCTTCCGTCCGCTCGATCACCGTCGGCAGCAAGGTGCCGAGCAGGAGGGTCAGCGGCACCATGACCCCCGCGACGACGGCGGTGAGGCGTGGATGTCGGCGGAGCCCGCGCGTCATGACGGTCCCGCCGGTTCGTCGGATCCTTCTGCGTCTGCGTCTGCGTCCGCGGCCGACGCGGACCGCGGCCACAGTGCCCAGACCACCAGAGCCGCCACGGCGAGAGTGACGCCGCCGAGCACCCACGGGGAGTTCAGCGCGGCCACCGGCTTCGCCAGTCCCGGGATCGAGAACATCACCGTACGCACGGTCAGCACGGTGTACGGCGCGGGATCCGCCGAATCGTTCGCGTCGCCCTTCATGGTGAGCTGCCACTGCCCGTCCCCGAGCTGCTCGATCGAGGTCACGCGGTGCGTGACCGGCAGATCGTCGTCGCGGTCCACGGTCACCACCTCGCCCACCTCAACCTGCGACGCGGGGACCTCCCTCACCACGGCGAGCGAGCCCTGCGGAATCGCGGGGTCCATCGACCCGGTGCGGAACAGGATCAGCGTGATGTCGAAGACGAGGGCCAGGAGCACCAGCACGATGCAGATCGCCCCACCGACCGCGGCGAGGTTCAGCACCGCGTTCATCACCCGGTCCCCGAGGGACCGCTTCCCGCGCTGGGCGGTGCCCGTGCCTGCGGCCGCGCTCATGTCGTCTCCGAGGTGGAGATGATCTGCCAGCGGGCCGTCGCGGATTCTCCCTGCAGCGCGGAGTCCGCGTCCGAGGGCAGCGAGAGCTCGACGCACAGGTGGACAGGGCCGCCGGGGTCGGTGTCGCTCGCGGCGGGCAGCTCCAGCGGGTGGTGGGCATCCTGTCCCGTGGTCAGCGGCACGGGCGCGGTGCCATCACCGACAACGGCCTCCGCGCCGCCGGCGAAATCATCGCCCCCGCACTCCCCGGCGGGGGGATCGTAGGTCGTGACCCGGTAGCGCAAGGCAGGGCCGAGCGGGGTGCCCGTCACCTCGGCTCCGCCGAGCACTGCGGTGCCGCCGAGCGACCCCGTCGTGGTCCGCAGGGCGAGCGGGGCGTAGCGCGTTGATCCCGGCGTGAGATCGGTGGCCTCGAGCTGCAGCACGGCCGCCTCCTCGGTGTGTGGACTCCATGGCCCGCTCGCCGCATACGGTGCCGAGGGGTTCGCCTCGACCACGAAGGTCGAGGCCTCGAACTCGCCCTTCGCCTCCGTCCCGTCGGTCCAGGCGGCGAGGGTGGTGGTCGCTCCGGTGCCCAGCGTCAGCCCGCAGGCGAGCAGGACTTTCAGGCGGACCTGCCAGGACCGTCGGAACGGGGAATCGGGCGCGTCACGAGCGGGCATCGAGACCTCAGGCCTCGGAAGTGCCCAGGAACTCCCAGGTCGCGGTGCCGCTCTGTCCCTGCTGGAGTGCATCGCCGGCAGTCACCGTGAAGCAGAGGAACACGGGCTCGCCCGCAGAGCCGTCACCGGCGGCGAGGTCGAAGGCGGCGGTGCCGGCCTCGGTGCCGAACGCGGTGCCGGCGGAGACCAGGTCCGCGGAGGCGGGATCCTCGCACCCGAAGGCGGAGGTCGTGCTCAGCGAGTAGGTCAGGCCGGTGACGTCGCCCGTGGTGGTCGAGGGCTGGACCACGACGTTCGCCCCGTAGGTGGTGGCCTCGTCGAGCCGGACCGCGAAGGGGGCGGAGACCGTGTCGCCGGGGGAGAGGTTCGAGGCGTCGACGCTGAACTCGAGATCCGCGGCGCTCGCGGCCGTGTCGTGCCCGGCATAGGTCGAGCCGTCGGCGCTGCCTTCGAGGTGGAAGGAACCGGATTCGAAAGTGCCGGTGCTGAACACGGAGTCGTTCCACGCGGCGAGCGTGACGGCGGCGCCGACGCCGAGGACGAGACCCCCGGCGAGCAGGGCACGGATCTTGCGAGCACGAGTTGACGGACCGGACGACGAGACCTCGGACATGATTCCCCCTGGGCGCGATATGACTGTTGTGATGCGGCGGCGTGCTGAGCACCGGGGCCGCGAGACAGAGTCTATTACCTCACACGAGAAGTTGAAAAGTGAAAGAGATGCGCATCTCCTCGTCACGACGAATCGCGCTCTCGCCGTGGCTCCCCACCCGGGACCGCAGCGCACATAGGCTTGCCCCTGCTCCAATGCACACCGACGAAGGGACTCACCGACGATGACCACCGCACCCCAGGAGACCGTGCGTCGACTGCGCGCCGGCGTGATCGGCCTGGGCTGGGCCGGCCAGCAGCACGTGGCCGCCTACGCCGCCGACCCCACTGTCGACCTGGTCGCGCTCTCCGCGATGGAGGATCACCTCCTGGCCCGATTCGGCGACGCGCACGACGTGCCGGGCCGCTTCCAGGACTGGCAGCAGATGCTCGCCGAGGCCGAGCTCGACGTCGTTTCCATCGCCACCCCGACCTTCCTGCACGCGACGATGGCCGCCGCTGCGCTCGAGGCCGGGCTGCACGTGATCACCGAGAAGCCGATGGCCCAGAACGCCGAGGCCGCCTCCGGGATGGTGGAGGCCGCGCGGAGTGCGGGACGCGTGCTGGACGTGTCCTTCAACCATCGCCAGCGCGGGGACGTCACCGCGCTCAAGGACGTCGTCGACTCCGGGGTGCTCGGCACCCTGTACTACGCCAAGACCGGCTGGATCCGCCGTCAGGGCATCCCGGGGCTGGGCACCTGGTTCACCAAGGCCGAGAGCTCCGGCGGCGGCGCCATGATGGACATCGGCATCCACATGCTCGATATGACCTTGCACCTGATGGGCGAACCGGCCGTCACCGCGGCCTCCGCCTCCACCCATGCCGAGTTCGGGCCGCTGGGCCGCGGCGGCTCCGGCTTCGGCGTCTCCCAGGTCGAGGAGGGCACCCCCTTCGAGGTCGAGGACCTCGCGACCGCCTTCCTGCGCCTGGACGGCGGAGGCACCATGCTGCTGGAGTCCAGCTGGGCGCAGTGGATCCCCGAGGACCTCTGCTATGTCACGCTCTACGGGGCCGACGGCGGGGCCACCATCGAATGGGGCGGCAGCCCCGGGAACCACAAGATCACGGTGTGGACCGAGGTCGCGGGCATCCCCGCCGAGCTGCAGCCCGTCGTCGGCGAGGACGGCCGTCACGCCGCCGCCGTGGCGAACTTCCTGCAGAAGGTCCGCTCCGGGGACTGGGCCGCGCACGACGGCTCCCTCGCCCTGCGCCGCGCCGAGGTCATCGACGCCTGCTACGCCTCCGCTCGGGCAGGCGCCGAGGTGAGGGTCGGGGGCTGAGGGGGCCCGCGGCGGAGGTCAGCTCTCGACGGCCGGGAGAATATCGGGGTTCTTCTCGAGCCAGGCCGCCACGGCCTCGGCCTCCTCGCCGTCGCCGTAATCGTTGACCAGGAGGTTCTCGAGGGACTCGTACTCCTGGTCGCTCAGGGCGATGCCGGCGATGTACTCGGCGGCGTCGGCGAAGTCCTCCTGGAAACCTGCACGTGCGAGGACATGCATCGTCTCCGGTTCCCCGAAGGCGAGCTGCGGATCCTCGAGGGCCTTCACCGGGTAGGTCTGGTTCGCCCAGAACGGACGCCAGAGGGTGACCACGATGTCCTCCTGCTCCGAGATCGCGCTCTCGAGCTCCGTGAGCATGGCGGCGGTCGAGGAGGTGAGGAACTCGAAGCCCTCCTCCAGCCCGTAGGCGGGCATGACGGAGTCCTCCACGGCGGCGGTGAGACCCGCGCCGGATTCGATGCCGACGAGGCGACCCTCGAACCGTGCCGGATCCGGGGCGAGCTCCGTGATCGAGGCGATGTCGGTGTATTCGGGCACCGCGAGCATGTTCATCGCCCCGGAGTTGTAGGTCACGAGGTCCTCGATGTCCTCGCCGTACTCCTCCATGTAGGCGGCGTGGGTGACGTCGGGCCAGGCCGAGGAATAGATGTCGACGTCACCGTTGGCCAGCGCGGTGAACAGGAGCGCGGCATCCGAGAGGTTCTCGAACTCGATCTCGTGGCCGAGCGCCTCGAGCCGGTTCGCCAGCAGGTGCGCCATCGCGACGGTGTCCGACCAGGACTCCATGTACCCGATGGTGATCGGGTCGCCGGCGCCCCCGCCATCGGCGCTCGAGCAGCCCGCGAGGCCGAGGGCGGCCAGGCCGCTGCCGAGCAGTGCGCTTCGTCGTGTGATCGTCATGTCTCTCCTTGAAGGGGTTCGTGCCGGGTGGTGAGGTGCGACCGGTCGGACCCTGCGGGGCCGGTCACCTCGGCCGCGCGTGCGCAGTGCACGCGAAGAGACCGGAGCCCCGCCGTCATGGCGGGACACCGGTCTCAGGTCGGGCGGCGCGGTGGGACCTCGGCCGTCGGCCGAGTCAGCGAGCGCTCATGCGCTCACGCACCTCCCGACCGCGGGGGTCAGGGATGGTCCGCGCGGGTCCCCGAGTTCATCACGAGTAAATCAGGCCTCCGGGGGCTCCGGGATGACGTCCGGGTTCTCCTCGAGCCAGGCCTCCACGGCCTCGGCTTCCTTGCCCTCGCCGAACTCGTTGACGACCTTGTCCTCCAGCGCGTTGTACTGCTCGTCGGAGATCTTGATCTGACTGAGGTAGTCGGCGACCTCGGGGAAGTCCTCCTGGAATCCACTGCGACCCAGGATGTGCAGCGCCTCGGCCTCGCCGAACGCCCCCTTGGGGTCCTCGAGGGCCGTGACGTCATAGGTGGAGTTCGCCCAGAACGGCGTCCACAGGGTCACCACGATGTCCTCCTCCGCGTCGATCGCGCTGCCCAGCTCGGTGAGCATCGCCGGGGTGGAGGAGGTGACCAGCTCGAAGTCCTCGTCGAGCCCGTACTCGGGCATGACCGAGTCCTGGGTCGCGCTGGTCAGACCGGCTCCGGACTCGATGCCGACGATACGGCCGCCGAAGCGATCGCCCTGTCCGACGAGCTCCTCGATCGAGGAGATGTCGACATAGCCCGGGACCGAGAGATTGAGCTTGGCACCCTCGTACCAGGCATCCAGATCCTCGATCTTGTCCCCGTACTCGTCCATGTAGGCCTTGTGGGTGACCTCGGGCCATCCCGACGGGTTGATGTCGACGTCGCCCTCGGAGAGGCCTGCGTAGAGCAGACCGGCGTCGCTGATCTCGGTGTGTTCGATCTTGAAGCCCATCGCGGTCAGACGGTTCTCCAGCAGGTAGGCCATGCTCAGGCCGTCCGACCAGGAGGAGATGTAGCCGAGCTTGATGGTGTCGCCGGCGCCGCCGCCGCTGTCGCTGCCCGAGCCGCCGCCGCTGCCGCCGTCGCCGCTGCCGCCGCAGGCGGCGAGGCCGAGGCCCATCAGGCCGGCGCCGCCGCCCAGCATCGCGGCGCGACGGGAGACGCTGCTGCGGGGGAGTGTGAGTCGTCGGTACGTCATGATCGGTGTTCCTTTCACGGGGTGGTCGTGCATGGATTCGAGGAGGTGCTCAGGCCGTGGCCCTGCGACGGCGAGCGGCGCTGATCACTCCGACCAGCGAGGACGGGTACTCCTTGGGGTTCCCGAGAGCCGCCGTCATGCGGTCGAGGAAGACCGCCAGGATCACGACGGAGAGGCCGGCCTCGACGCCCTGCGGGAGGTTCTGCGTGGAGACGGCGTCGGTGACCTCCTTGCCCAGGCCCTCGGCGCCGACCATGCCCGCGATGACGGCCATGGACAGCGAGAGCATGATGACCTGGTTGACGCCGGCCATGATCGTCGGCACTGCCAGGGGCAGCTGGATGCCGCGCAGGATCTGCCACGGCGTGGCGCCGAAGGACTCGCCGGCCTCGACCGTCTCGGGGTCGACCTGCCGGATGCCGAGCTCCGTCATGCGCACGCCCGGGGGCAGCGCGAAGATCACCGTGGCGAACAGTCCCGGGGCGTAGCCCAGGGAGAAGAACAGCACCGCGGGGATCAGGTAGACGAAGGCGGGCATCGTCTGCATGAAGTCCAGCACCGGGCGCACGATGGCGCTGACCACCTTGTTCGAGCCGGCGAGGATGCCGACGGGTATCGCGATGATCACCGCCACCAGCGTGGCGATGATGACCTGCGACATCAGCTGCAGCATCGCCTCCCACTGCTCCAGGGAGAGCACCAGCAGGAAGCCGACGATGGTCACCAGTGCGAACTGCCAGGAACGCACCACGTAGGCGAGCACCGCGAACACCACGATGGCCAGCAGCGCCGGCACGGCGATCAGCCACTCGGCGAAGTGCTCGATCGGGAGGGCCATGCCCGCCTTCGCCGCGTCGAAGAACTCGGCGAAGGTGCTCTTCAGCCAGCTGAGCCCCTCGTCGGCCCAGTCACCGATCGGGATGTGCGGGAGGATGCCGCTCTCGTCATCGGGATTCATCGGGCGTCACCTCCATCGGTGTGGTCGTCGGTACTGGGCTCGGCGGTTTCGGCACTCGGATCCGGGGAGGCAGCCGGATCCTGCGGTGGTTCGAGGTCCTCGGCCGGCGCGTCGGTGTCGCCGCGCTTGTCCTCGTTCGCCTCGCCGACGGCGGTGAGCAGGGTGACGCGCGGGATGACGCCCTCGAAGCGGCCCTCGTCGTCGACGACGACCAGTGGGCTGCGGTTCTGCGCCGAGGCGGCGAACAGCTCCGCCAGCGGGGTGTCCTGCGAGACGATCGGCATGCCGTGCTCGTCGGACCACGGGAGCTCGTTGCGGCCCTCGCTGACCGCGTGGGCGACGTCGTCCTCCCACAGCACTCCGGCCGGGGTGCGGTCGCGCCTCAGCACGATCAGCCAGGAGTTCTGGGTCTCCCGCAGCAGCTTGTGCGCGGTGCGGGGCCCCTGGGCGATGCCGAGGGTCTCCGGCGGCTGCTCCATGATCGAGGAGGCGGTGAGCACGCGGGAGCGGTCGACGTCCTGGATGAAGCGGGCGACGTAGTCGTTGGCGGGCTCGTTGAGGATCTCGTCGGAGGTGCCGACCTGCACGATGCGGCCGTCGCGCATCATGGCGATCCGGTCGCCGATGCGCATGGCCTCGTTGAGGTCGTGGGTGATGAACAGGACCGTCTTCTCCAGACGCTGCTGGAGCTCGATGAGCTGGTCCTGCATGTCACGACGGATCAGCGGGTCCAGCGCGGAGAAGGCCTCGTCCATCAGCATGATGTCGGTGCCGGCGGCCAGTGCACGGGCCAGGCCCACCCGCTGCTTCATGCCGCCGGAGAGGTTGTCGGGGTGGTAGCCGCCCCAGCCCTTCAGGCCGACCATCTCAAGGGCCTCGGCGGCCTTCTTCTCCCGCTCCGGGCGGCTCATGCCGCTGATCTTCAGGCCGTAGGCGGCGTTCTCGCCGACGGTGCGGTGGGGGAGGAGGGCGAAGTGCTGGAAGACCATGGAGATGCGCTGGCGGCGCACCGCGCGCACCTTCGCGGGGGACATGGACGAGAGCACCTCGTCGCCGATCCGCAGCTCACCCGCGGTCGCGGGCAGCAGCCCGTTGACCATGCGGATCAGCGTGGACTTGCCGGAGCCGGACAGACCCATGACGACGAAGATCTCGCCGGGGTCGACGCTGAAGCTCGCATCGATCACCGCTGCGGTGAGTCCTTCGTCGCGCAGTTCGGTGCGGGACCGCCCCTGCCGGAGCGCCTCCACTCCTCGAGCGGGCCGTCGACCGAAGACCTTGTACAGGCCGTCGGCGGTGATGACTGGTGGCACTGGGGCTCCTTCGTCGGTAGACGTTCGGCAGGTGCGGACCGGCTTCCCTCTGCCTGGTCCCCCTCCTGCAGGGCACCGGTCCGACATGTCATGATCGCGCCTCTTCAGAGGCTCGGCAAACGGTCCGCGCCCAGGAACAGGGCTTTCATCCCCGGTCAGGTGCGGTCCCGAACGGTGCGCCGGTGCGGCGGGAGCGTTCGGGAAGTCCGTATGGCCTGGGATGACGCGGCAGGCGCTCGGACCAGCGTCCGGGCATCCGGACTGTCGGACAATCCGGAGATAACTATTCGGTCACGTGCGCATTTCCGCGGCGCGCTGCGGCACCGGTGATGATCTGCGGCACGTTCCCCGACGGCCGGGCCGTGGGCCGACGGGACGCGGCGTGAGTCAGGATCGGGTCGGCAGGGTCTCGGCGAGGACGTCGCGAGTCTGCTGCCACGCGGCCTCGGCCGACGGTGCGTGATACAAGGACGGGTGCGGGTTGTCGAAGGCGTGGCCGCCACCCTCGTGCAGGGCGAAGCGCACCTGGTCCCGGGTGCCACCGGCGGTGACTGCCTCACGGATCTGCTCGACCGTCGCCGGCGGGATGAAGGCGTCGGCGGTGCCGAAGTGGTGCAGGCTCGGCACGGTGACGTGCTCCGCGAGGTCCAGCAGCGTCGGCAGCGCCGAGCCGTAGTAGCTCACCAGCACCGACGGTGCGCGCTCCTCGAGGGCCGCGGCAGCGGTGGTCGCGAAGGCGAGTCCCCCGCCGTAGCAGAAGCCGAGCAGGCCGACCCGTTCGGAGTCGACAGCGCCCTGCGCCCGCAGCGCGTTCAGGGCGGCGAGGGAGTCGGCCACGGCGCGGTCCCACGGCAGCTGCTGGGTCAGGTCCATTCCCTCGGCGAGCCAGGCCTCGGCGTTCTCCCCGTCCTCCAGGCCCACCACCGGCGGGTCCAGGCGAGCGAACAGCTGCGGGGCGAGCACCGCGTAGCCGAGGGCCGCGAGATCCGCGCATCGCTGCTGCACATAGGCGGACAGCCCGAAGATCTCCTGCAGCACCACCAGGCCGGGCACCGGCTGCTCGAGGTTCTCGGGCAGCCAGAGCAGCCCGGGCAGGTCACCGGCATCGGTCGGGATCTGAGACGTCATCGCACTCACAGCGCGACTGTACCTCGGGCTGCGGCGGACCCTGGGTCAGACGAACAGGGCGAGCGCGTAGACCGCGAACAGCACCAGGTGGATCACCCCGTGGATCGACCTCGTGCGGGGGGCGGCCGTGGTGACCGCGGAGACGACGAGGGTCGCACCGAGCAGGAGCAGGTTCACCCAGGACTCGGCGAGCACCACCTGCTGCCCGGTGAGGAGCCCGATCACCAGCACGGTCGGGATCGTGAGGCCGAAGGTGGAGACCAGGGCACCGTGGCAGAGATTGACCACCCGCTGGATCTCCCCGCCCAGCGCCGCACGGACTGCGGTGATCGACTCCGGGGTGAACACGATCATGGCGATGAGCACGCCGCCCAGCGCGCCGGGCGCACCGAGTCGGGCCAGACCGTCGTCGAGCAGGCCGGCCATGTCGTGGGAGAGGAGCACGATGGGCAGCACGGTGGCGACCAGGAGCAGGGCGCGGGCCAGCAGTTCGCGGTGATGGGTGCGGAGAACCGCCGCGAGGGGGACGGATCGCGCGTCCTCCTGGGCGGGGTTATCGTGCTCCGTCGCGACGCCGACCTCCTGGAAGTCCGCGGCGCGGACACCGGTCTGGCGCCACAGGAAGGCCCCGTAGAGCACGACGGTCGCCACGGCGACCACGGCAGCCTGCACCGGGGCGAAGGAGCCGTCGCCGCCGACAAGCGCGGGCAGCGCGAAGGTGAGGCCGCCGAGGGCCGTCAGCAGCACGAGGTAGGTCGCGGTACCCGCGCGGTTCGCGGTCAGGCCGCCGTGGCGGATCCCCGCCGCGAGCAGGCAGATCCCGAGCGCCAGGTTCATGATGATCATCGAGACCGCCATCACCGAGTCGCGGGCGATGGTGGCGTGCTCGCCCGGGCCGAGCATCACGGCCGCGATCAGCACCACCTCGATCACCACGATCGAGAGGGTCAGCACCAGAGTGCCGTAGGGGTCGCCCAGGCGGTGCGCGAGGGCCTCGGCCTGCTGCACGACGCCACCCGCGGCCACCACGATGACCGACACGATCGCCGCCAGCAGTAGGAGCAGGACGGGCCCGGACAGCGCGCCCGGGTCAGGGGCGGCCACGACCATGGCCGCGACGGACGCCCAGCCGAGCACGAGGCGCACGAGCGCGTCGGGGGTCAGGAGCGTGGGGAGCAGGCGACGGCCGGTGAGGGCGGGGGAGCGGTCGGGCGACGGCACGGTGTGCGCCTCCAGTTCCGAGGCCGTCCTCGCCGGAGTCCCGGCGACCGGGTCGTCCCGGCCGCGGCGCCGCCGATCCGCGGGCGACACAGCTCCCACGGTAGGTGACCGGGAGCGGGAGGTGAAGCGCTGGTGAGCGACCTGACCGCACCTCGGGGCGGGTCGGTCGCCGACCGGCCCGCCCCGAGGTCCCCTGACGGACGACTCCTGACGCGCACCGACCAGTACCGAGGAGCACTGACGAAGGCAGTCCCGCGGCGCGGTCTCCCGGCTCGGGCGATCCGGGAGACCGCGCACGGTGATCTCGCGCGGTCATCTCGTGCGGATCTCCTCCGCACGACGCCTCTCGTCGGTGGTCCGGGTTACCTGTCCCGGCCTCCGCACGAAAGGACGCACCGGAGACACCGTGCCAAAAAGTCAAGGAAAGGTCAAGGAAGCGTCATGGATCCATGGCGTCGGAAGGTGTGCGCCCGGACGTCGGATCGCCTGCTAGAGTCGCCGACCACTGACACGGGGTGCCGTCGACCGACGACGGCTGAGAACACACCCGTCGAACCTGCTCTGGTCTGCACCTGCGAAGGGATCGTCACTCATGACTGCCAGCACGCCCGGCATCCGACTCCGGCACGCCCTCGAGGTCCTGCGCGAGCGCAGCCCGCTCGTCCAGTGCCTCACCAACACCGTCGTCCAGCAGATCACCGCCGACGTCCTGCTGGCCGTCCGCGCAGCACCCGCGATGGTCGATCATCCGCGCGAGGCGCCCGTGTTCGCCGGTGTCGCCGATGCGCTCCTGGTCAACATCGGGACCGTGACCCCCGGCCAGGTCGAGGCCATGCCCGCTGCGGCCCGCGCGGCCGGAGAGGCAGGGGCGCCCTGGGTGCTCGACCCGGTCGCCGTCGGCTCGTTACCCGTACGCACTCCGCTCGCCCACGAGCTGCTCGCCCTCGGCCCCACCGCCGTCCGGGCCAACGCCTCCGAGATCGCGGCCCTGGCCGGCGAGGGCGCCGGCGGCCGCGGGGTCGACGCGACCGACTCCGTCGAGGCCGTCCTGCGCGCCGGCCGCGACCTGGCGCGCCGCAGCGGCGCGGTGGTCGCCGTCTCCGGCGAACGCGACGCGATCATCTCCGCCGATCGCACCACGGTGCTCACCAGCGGGGACGCCCTGATGCCCCGGGTCATCGGCACCGGCTGCTCCCTCGGTGCCGTGTGCGCCGCCGTGCTCGGTGCCACTCGTGGCAGCGACCTCACCGCGCACGACGCGGTGCTGGCCGCCCACGCCCTGCTGGGTGCCGCGGGCACGGTCGCGGCCCGGTCGGCGCAGGGCGTCGGCTCCTTCGCGGTCGCCTGGCTCGACGCGCTGGACACCCTCACCCCCGAGGACGTCGTGACGCTGGTGGGGATCCAGGAGGATCCCGAGACGGCGGGGGTCATGGCGTGAGTCGGGCGTCGCTGCGCGTCGCGCACGCCGTCGACCTGCGCCTCTACCACGTCACCGACTCCGTGCTCTCCGGCGGTATCGACGCCGTGCCCGCCGTGGTCCTCGCCGCCGTGCGGGGTGGGGCAGGCATCATCCAGCTGCGGGACAAGCACGCTTCCGACGCCGATCTCACCGAACTGGTCCAGGAGTGCCGGCGCCTGCTGCGCGGGGGACTCGGCCCCCGCGCGGCGCAGATCCCGTTGGTCGTCGACGACCGGCTCGCCGTCGCCGAACGGATCCGCTGCCACCTGCACGTGGGCCAGGGCGACGTGCCGGCGCGACGGGCCCGCGAGGTTCTCGGTGACGAGCTGATGATCGGGTTGTCCACCGGTACCCCTGACCAGGTGCGCGAGGCCCTCTCCGAGGGATCGGCCGATGTGCTGGGCATCGGCCCGGTCCGCGCCACCGACACCAAGGCCGACGCCGCCTCGCCCCTGGGCCTCGAGGGTCTGGACGCCTGCCTCACTCCCTGGGTCGCGGCTCGCCGTGCGGCGGGAGGAGCAGGGTGGGGCCTGCCGCGCACGGTGGCCATCGGGGGGATCGACGCTCCGCTCGCTGTGCAGCTGGCGGCGAGGGGCGTCGAGGGCGTCTGCGTCGTCTCCCGGATCGCGGCGGCGGAGGAGCCCGAGCGGGCGGCCTCCGAACTTCTCGCCGCTTTCGACCGTGGGGCGGTCGACCGTGGGATCGTGGCCCGTGGGACTCCAGGACCATGACTCGCCCGGTGCGCGAGGGGCCGCGGGGCCGCCCAGCGTGCGCGCAGCTGGCGGCCCGTGCCGGTCGCGACCCGTCGTGCACTCACCCGAACAGGAGCTTCCCGCCATGCGGCCACCGACCTCGATGACGATCGCCGGCTCCGATTCCGGCGGGGGCGCCGGCATCCAGGCCGACCTCAAGACCTTCACCGCTCTCGGCGTCTACGGCACTTCTGCGATCACGGCGCTGACAGCGCAGAACACCCGCGGTGTCCAGGCCGTGATCCCGATCGACCCGCAGGACGTGATCCGGCAGGTCACCAGCGTGCTCGACGACATCCCGCTGGACGCGACGAAGATCGGGATGCTCGCCTCGGCCGAGGTGATCGCGGCTCTCGCGGAGACCATCGGGAGCCGACGGGTCGCCTTCGGCCACCTCGTGCTCGACCCCGTCATGGTCGCCACCAGCGGGGACGTGCTGCTGCCCGATACCGCGACCGAGCTGCTGCGCGAGCGGCTGCTGCCGCTGACGCACGTGATCACGCCCAACCTGCCCGAGGCGGCGCGGCTGCTGGACGTCCCCGTCGCCGCCGATCTCGACGCCATGGCGGACCAGGCGGAGCAGCTGCGCGACCTCGGCGCCGAGGTCGTGGTCCTCAAGGGTGGGCACCGTGAGGCGGAGGAGGAGGTGGTCGACGTCGTCGCCCACCCCGGGGGCGTCGACCTGCTGCGGGCCGAGCGCGTGCACACCCGGGGAACGCACGGCACCGGGTGCACCCTGGCCGCGGCGATCGCTGCTCAGTACGCCCGGATCGCCCGGGCTCGGACGCCCGGGAACGGAGGGCTTCGCTTCCTGGCGACCACGCCCGACGCGGCCGACGAGATCGGAGGTGCGCAGGCACCCGGTGACGACCTCGCAGCGATCGGGGCCGGACGCGACTTCCTGCAGCGCGCGCTCCGCGGCGGAGCCGAGCAGCAGCTCTCGGTCGCCCCGCAGGACGGGCACGGGCCGGTCGATCACCTGATCACGATCGCCCGCCGCGAGGCGGAGGACTGAGCGCACCGCAGGATGCGCCGCGGACCGTGGTCGGCGGCCTCGCGGTCGACGCCTCTGAGAGGTGGTGAGAGCCCCGGGCAGGCGGCGCCGCCCCCACGGGGGGGGGTGGCGACGCCGCCGGTCCGGGGCGTGATTCAGGCGCTGCGGGCCGTGAGGTGCTCGCCCGCCTCGGGGCCCGGGACGGAGGCCGAGACCAGATCGACCAGGTCCCGGGTGTTGTCGTGCCCCTCATCGGGCACGACGGTGCCCAGGGGCCCGGCGTCGAGGTAGTCGAAGTGCCCAGCAGCGGTGTCGTGCGTGTCGGTGACCTTCATCGGATCCTCCTGGACAAGTAAGGCGATGTTCACTGGTCGTTCATGACCAGATGGTGACCACCATGGCACCACAAACTCGGACTCCGCCGTGTGACACCTGGAAAAAAAGTGGATGCGAAGGGTGGGGAGGAAGGACGACGCGGAGGTCCGGGCTCGGTCAGTGCTCCTCGTCGTTCCGGCGGGGGTCGGAATCGCCGTGGGAGGCGCGGTAGCGGTCGTCCTCGGCATCCTCGTCCGATGTCGAGATGTGGCGGGGGCGCAGCCCGAGGACGATTCCGAGGGCCGCTCCGACCAGGAATCCGGCCCCGGCGCCGATCAGCAGGTTGTCGGTGACCGTCAGGGCGGCCCCGATCCCCACCACGAAGCCGATCATCATGCCGAAGGGCAGCCATGTGGCATCGAAGGAGCGGCGCTTCTGCGGAGTCATGCATCCTCTGTCCGGTCGGGCCCGCGCGCGGTGCGCTGTGGAGCAGGAGGTTTCCAGGGTAGTCCCGGTGCGCGGCGGCGCGCCCGCCGAGCGGTCGGCTCCAGTCCCACGCCACCGCCGCGGACCTGGACCCTCCCGTAAAATCCCTGCGTGACCGCTACCCCCACGACTCTCCAGGCTCTGCGCCGGCCCCGTCTGCTCACGACCGAGGTGCTCGCGGGTGCCGTGACCACCTTGGCCCTCATCCCCGAGGTGATCTCCTTCTCGGTGATCGCCGGGGTGGACCCGAGGGTCAGCCTCATCGCCTCGGTCGTGCTCGCCGTGTCGATGTCGATCCTCGGCGGTCGGCCCGCCATGATCACGGCGGCCGCCGGCGCCGTCGCGCTCGTCGTGGCTCCGCTGGTGCACACGCATGGCGTCGAGTACCTGCTGCCCACCGTGTTCCTCGCCGGGATCGTCCAGATCGTCTTCGGGGTCACAGGGCTGGCCCGCATCATGCGCTTCATCCCGCGCTCGGTGATGATCGGTTTCGTCAACTCCCTGGGCATCCTCATCTTCACCGCGCAGCTGCAGCACGTGCTCGACGTGCCGACGGCGGTCTACCCGCTCTTCGCGCTCACCCTGGTGATCGTTCTCCTGCTGCCGCGACTGACCAAGGCCGTGCCCGCGCCGCTGGTGGCGATCGTGGTGGTCACCGCCATCGCGATGATCGCCCACCTCGCCGTCCCGGACGTCGGCGACCAGGGGGAGATGTCCGGCGGCCTGCCCGGCCTCACTCAGCTCCAGGTGCCGTTGGATCTCGAGACCCTGGGAATCATCGGGCCGACGGCGCTCAGCGTCGCCTTCGTGGGGCTCATGGAGACGCTGCTGACGGCGAAGCTCGTGGACGACATCACCGACACGAAGTCCTCCAAGAGTCGCGAGTCCTGGGCCCTGGGCACCGCGAACATCCTCGCCGGATTCTGGGGCGGCATCGCCGGTTGCGCCATGATCGGCCAGACCGTCGTGAACGTGAAGCTCGGCCGGGCCCGTACCCGCCTCTCCACCTTCATCGCCGGCGTGCTGCTGCTGGTCCTGGTCACTGTGCTCTCGGACCTCATGGCCCAGATCCCGATGGCAGCGCTCGCCGCGGTGATGATGGTGGTCGCCCTGTCCACCGTCGACTTCCACAGTGTCCGTCCCTCGACGCTGAAGCGGATGCCGGTGTCCGAGACCTGCGTGATGGTCGTGACCGTCGCCGTCGTCGTGATCACCCACAATCTCGCGATCGGCGTCGCGGCCGGCGCCGTGCTGGCGATCCTGCTCTTCGCCCGGCGCGTGGCGCACGTGACCACCGTCGACCGGATCGTCGCGGAAGGGACCGCCCAGTACACGGTGCGCGGCCCGCTGTTCTTCGGCAGCAGCAACGACCTGGTCGAGCAGTTCTCCTACGCCGAGGACCCGCCGCAGGTCACCGTCGACTTCTCCGCAGCCCAGATCTGGGACGCCTCCACCGTCGCCGTGCTCGATTCGGTGCAGACCAAGTACGCCGAGCACGACATCGACGTGCGCTTCCTCGGACTCGACGAGCACTCCACCCGCTTCCACGGCCGTCTCACCGGCACCCTGAACTGAGACCGGGCCGGCGAGCGGGTCACCAGGGCAGGACCTCGGGGACCGGCTCGGCGCCGAGCACGTGCTGATCGCAGAACGCGAGCACGGTCTGGTTCCAGGCCAGCGCGTTCGACGGCGTGAGCACCCAGTGGTTCTCGCTGGTCAGCTGCAGGAAGCGGTGAGGCATCGTCTCCGGCGGGCCGTCCCAGGTGGAGACCAGATCCCACCACAGCCGCAGAGCCTCGCTGATCGGCACCCGGTAGTCGCGGTTGCCGTGCGTGACCAGCATCGGGGTGGTGATCGCGCCGACTGCGCGGTGCGGGGAGGAGGTGCGATACCAGTCCGGGTCCTCGTCCTCGTGGCGGTGCACCCGCATCTTCGAGGCCGCGGCGTCGGTGGTGCGGTGCTGCTGCTCGAGCGCCCACAGCCCGGCGTGGGTGACGATCGCGTCGAAGCGGTCCGTGTGCCCGGCGATCCAGTTCGCCATGAACCCGCCGAAGGAGGCTCCGAGCATCGCGGTGCGGCTGCCGTCGAGCTCCGGCCGGGCCAGCACGGTATCGAAGAGCCTCTCGCACTCGTGGAAGACGACGTCGGGCCGACGCGGCCAGCCACGATTCAACCCGGCGTCGCCGTAACCGGTGGACATGGCCGGATCCGGCATCAGCACCGCATATCCGCGCTCGACCGCGAGCCACGGGCACCAGCGCCAGCTCCAGGCGTTGTAGGAGCCGTGCGGCCCGCCGTGGACCCAGAGCATGACCGGGGCCGGCTCCTCGGCGGTGGCACCCCGCGGCAGGCACAGCCACCCGCCGACGACCACGCCGTCCACGTCGGCCCCCACCCATTCCAGGGTGCCGGGCAGGTCCGTGACAGTCCCCGGGGCGGGCAGCTCGCGCGCTGCGCCGTCCATCGCGATCCGCACCGGGCGGGCCGGAGTCGCCACGTCGCTGCGCAGGGCGAGCACCGACCCGTCGGGAGCCGGGGCGAGAGCGCTGAAGACTGCGCCGTCCGCCACGGTGCGCACGGCGCCGGTGTCCGGGTCGACCGTGAGGATCGCCCCGGAGGAGTGCAGGTCACCAGCGACCAGCAGGGTGCCGTCGTCCGCCCACTCCACGTCGCCGATGCTGAGATCGCCGAGCCGCGCCGTCACCGGGTCCCCGCCGCCGATCGGGTGGATCTCCAGGCGGCTGTAGCTGGTGTCGGTCGGGGTCGAGGTGGTCGAGCGGATCACGGCCAGACGCTGCCCGTCGCGGGAGAACAGAGGGCTGCCGTACTGGGCGTCGTCGTCCGCGACGAGCAGCGCGCTGCGGCGTAGCGTCGCGGTGTCGATCAGCGCGATCGAGCTGCGGGTCTCCCCGCCGCGCACGCGCTGGGTCCACGAGGTGGCGACCGTGGCGCCGTCGGGGGAGAGGTCCGCCGAGGCGGAGTAGAGGGTGACGGTGCCGACGTCCGGGGTGAGGTCGGTGAGGTCCCCCTCGGGTGTGACCAGCACCAGGCGGCGGCTCCGGTCGCCGATCTCGTGATCCCACTGCCGGATCGGCATGCCCGTGTGCCAGATGGTGGTCTGCTCGGCGTCCTTGCGAGCCTTCCGACGCTCGGCATCGTCCTCGAGCGTGCCGCCGGGCAGCACCTCGGTCGCGCCGAGCAGCATGCCGTCATCGGCCACCGCCAGCAGACTGAGCCCGCCTGGTGCTGAGGCGACGACCTGGGCCTCACCCGTGCGCGGCAGGCGCCAGATCGCGGAGGTGTCCTCGTCGCCCTCGTTCTGCGGATCCGGGCGCGCCGAGCTGAACAGCAGCGAGCCGTCCGGGGCGAAGACGGGGGAGCTCTCGCCCTTCTGCGAGAAGGTCAGGCGCCGCGCGGGCCGCTCGCCGGCGGTGTCGAGCTCCCAGAGCGAGGAGACCAGCTTCGCGCCGGGCTCGTCGGCCTCCTGGATCGCCGCCACCGCCCGGCCGTCGGGACCGGCGGCCAACGAGGCCAGGCGCGGGATGCGCAGGAAACCGTCGACGTCCGAGAAGTCGGTGAACCCGGCGGGGTCCGGGGCCCCTGAGGGGCCCGACGAAGGAGTCGGTGCAGCCGATCCGGAGGACGTGGGGGACTCAGGCACGGGGGTGGGGTGAGACACGCGTGTCACGGTACCGCGATCGCCGCGTCGCGGACCGTGGTCGGTCCTCAGTGCCCCCGGCAGGATTCGAACCTGCGACACCCGCTTTAGGAGAGCGGTGCTCTATCCCCTGAGCTACGGGGGCCGATCGGCCCGTGGGCGGCGACATCCGTCGTCACGCAGGCCGCAGACATCGTAGCGCCCCATGGGAGGATCGCCCTATGCCGAGCCAGGAGCACGAGACGACCGCCACGACCACAGCGATCATCTTGGCGGGTGGGGCCGCTTCCCGCCTGGGTGGCACCGACAAGACGCGTCTGCGCATCGCGGGGGCCACGGCGCTCGAGCGTGTGCTGCGCGCCGCCCCCGAGGGGCAGCGGATCGTGGTCGGACCCGACCGGGACGACGGTGCCGCACTCTCCGCACGTCACGGTGCCCGCTTCGTGCTCGAGGACCCGCCGCGCTCCGGTCCGCTGGCGGCGCTCGCCCGCGGGGTCTCTGCCCTCGACGAGGCCGCGCCCGGGACCACCGTTCTGGTGCTCGGCGGGGACATGCCGCTGCTGCGCTCCGAGACCCTCGCGGGGCTCGCCGCGACGAGCCGGTCCGAGCAGGCCGTGACGGCGCTCGCCGCGGCCGACGGTCGGGTCCAGTTCCTCTGCGCCGCGTGGCCGCTGGAACGCCTGCGCCACGCCCTCGCCGAGGTCGAGCACTCCGGCGGCGGCTGGGCGGATCTCAGCCTGCGCCGCCTCTACGGCCGGTTGGGTGAGGACGAGATGGTCACCCGGCGGGCCAGCGGCGCCGAAGGAGCTGACATCGACACCCCGGAGGCCCTCGAGGACGTGCGCCGATCCGCGGGGCCCCGCATCGCCCTGGCGCAGATCGAGGTCAGCGAGGACTACGAGGTCACGGCCGAGACCGTGCGCCGAGCGGTCGCCGAGGCCGCGGGTGCCGGCGCTCACCTGGTCGTGCTGCCCGAGGCGACCCTGACCCCCTTCGGCACCGACCTGCGCGCCGCGGCCGAGACGCACCATCCGGACTTCGCCCGACTGATCCAGGAGCTCGCGACCCGCCACGACCTGGTCGTGGTCGCGGGGTCCTTCACTCCGGCCGACGCCGGACGCGTGCACAACACCCTGATCGTGCGCGCTCCCGAAGGAGCGCCCGGGGGCGAGGCTCTCGAGTACCGCAAGATCCATCTGTTCGACGCCTACGGGACGCGCGAGTCCGACACCGTCGCGCCCGGCGACCAGCTCGTCACCCTCGAGCTCGGCGGCGCCCGGCTCGGCCTCGCCACTTGTTACGACGTGCGCTTCCCCGAACAGTTCACGGCGCTGGCCCGGCGCGGCGCCCATGCCGTCCTGCTGCCCCTGGCCTGGGCCGATGGTCCCACCAAGAGCGAACAGCTGCGGCTGCTGCTGCAGGCCCGCGCACTGGATTCCACCACCGTGGTCCTCGCCGCGGATCAGGCCCCACCGCCCGAGCATCGGGGCCGTGCCCCGCGCGGGATCGGCCAGAGCTCCGTCATCGGCCCTCTCGGGCAGATCCGCCAGGAGCTCGGTCGGGAGCCCGGGATGCTCCTGCTCGATCTCGATCTCGCCGAGCTCGAGGCGGCTCGCGAAGCCCTGCCGGTCCTCACGCACACGGTCGCCCTGCCCGAGGAGTGAGCACGCCGCCCGGGGGTGTCGGGGCCGCTCGACCGGGCGAGTGGCCGCGACCAGTCCGGGCCTGCCGTGCACCGGGGGCTCGCCATCTACCTGGGACGAGCCATTCCCCTGCGCTCGCCGTGCTCTCCGGGGCCGTCTGCGACCTCCCTCCCCCTCCAGGCCACCAGAAGAGGGGCTGGCGTAGCCTGCTGGCGTGATCGCTCTGACCAGCCGCCCCACCTCAGTCCGCCCCACGGCGCTGCTCGCGCTCGCCGCAGCCCTGGCGCTCACCGTCGTGGCGCTGCTCCCGCTGCCGGCTCAAGCCCACGACACCCTGATCGAGTCCGATCCGGTCGACGGCGAGACGCTCGCGACCTCCCCCGAGGCGATCACCCTGACCTATTCCGCGGACGTCCTCGAGGTGAGCCCGGTGGTGCGGATCGCCGATGCGGACGGCGAGACCGTCGCCGAGGTGACCCCCACCGTCGACGGACCTGCCGTGACCGCCGAGCTCGAGGAGCCGCTGCCGGCGGGCGACTACTCCGTGCAGTGGCGTGTCGTCTCCAGCGACGGCCACCCGATCGAGGGATCCTTCGCGTTCACCGTCGAGCAGGACACCGCCGGTGCGGCGGGGCCGAGCGACGGCGGGGGAGCCGCTCCGAGCGATGCCGGAGGTGGCGACGAATCCGCCGCGAGCGATGCTGGGGGCTCGGACGCCTCCGACGATGGTGCCTCCGAGGAGAGTGCGCCCGCGGAGTCCGAGGGCGGGGGCTCCTCGATGCCGCTGCTGCTCGGCATCGTCGGCGTGGCGGTCCTCGGCGTCGCGATCGCAGCCTTCTTCGCCCTGCGCAAGCGCGGCTGAGAGCGGGCCGGCACGTCGTCGGCGCCTGGCTCTCTCGCGGTACCCCGTGACCCCAGAACGTACGGAGCGCCGCGGGACATGGAGAAGCCCCCGATGCCGGAGCGTCGGGGGCTTCTCGCCGTTATTGGGGAGAGGGGGTCAGTTGCCCTTCTCCTCGTCGCCACCGCCACCGAGACCGAACTTGTCGCGGGCGGCGTCGGCACCGGAGTCCACGTGCTCGTCGACCTGATCCGGAGTGCGCTCCTTGATCTGCTCGGTCGCCGCGTCGATGCCCTGCTCGACCTGGTCGGAGTTCTCTCCGGCGAAGCCCTTGGCCTTGTTCAGCGCGTCATCGAAACCCATGATCGGTGTCCTCTCTTTCGCGGAACCGCCCCGTGCAGGGCGACGCGGTCAACATACGACGCCCGCGCGCGGTGACTCAAACGTGACCTCGACATCAGCTCGGATCTGACGATTGCTGCCCGCTTTCGCTGCATATCGTGATCAGCCGCGCAATACTGGGTGCGTGACTGTGCATAATTCCGATGTTGACGAGAAGTCCGGGATCTCCGAGGAGGTCGGTGCCCGCGTCCCGCGGGACCGTTCGGCGCGCTGGGACCATGTGCTCACGCTGCTGTCGACCACCAAGCGGCTGAGCGTCGCGGAGGTCGCCCGTGAACTCGGCATCAGCGAGTCCACCGTTCGGCGCGATTTCATGGAGATGGAGCGCGCCCAGCTCGCCCGCCGCACCCACGGCGGGATCGTCGCCGTCGACGTCGCCTACTCGCTGGCCACCGTGCCCCGCAGCACCGACGAGGGCTCCGCGCACCGCGAGCGCGTCGCCGACCGGGCCGCGGCCCTGGTGGAGCCGGGCCAGATCATCGGGTTCAACGGCGGACGCACCACCACCTCCACCGCGCGACGGGCGGTGGCGCGCGGGGACCTCGACTCCCGCGACGGTTCGCCCGGCCTGACGGTGGTGTGCGCCGCTCTCAACATCGCCACCGAGGCGGTGCTGCGTCCCTCCGTGCGCACGGTCGTGCTCGGCGGCGTCGCCGAGCCCTATTCCTTCGAGCTCACCGGACCGCTGGCGACGGCGACCATGCGCGACCTCTGGCTGGACACCATGTTCGTGGGAACCGTCGGGCTCGACATCAATGCGGGCCTGACCTGCAACTCCGACGCCGAGGCCGGGGTCACGCGCATCATGATCGGCCACGCCCGGCGGGTCGTCGGCCTCGCGACGCCGGACAAGCTCGGCCATCGCGCACTGGCCGGCATCTGCCCGGTCTCGGTGCTCACCGATCTGATCATCGCCGGGCCCGTCCCCGAGGATCTGCGGTCCCATCTCGCGGAGACCTCCGTGACCCTGCACGAGGTGTGAGCGCAGGGGCCGCACTCGAGGGCGGGAGCCAGGTGTGAGCAGGACGAGCGTGCGTGCGCGGCACGCCTGCACGAGGTCGGGCCGCGACGCCGGTAGCGTGAGGCACCATGTGGAGACTCCTGCGCGGCAAGAAGCGCCCAGACAGCACGGCGGAGGACGCCGATGCTCGTGGCGACGCCCTGTCGGCCCTGGCCAGCGAGCGTCGGGACACCTCGCAGCGCACCGCGCAGGACGAGGAGGGCGCCCCCGTCGCGCAGGACGAGGCTGAGGCACCGTCGTCCCCGGGCCGAGACAGCACCGCCACCGGCAGCTACGACGTCGTCGTGGACCGTCACCTCGAGGAGGTCGGGGCCGGGATCGCGCCCGAGCAGGACGAGGACGACTTCCCCGCCGAACCGCGCGAGCACCGTCCGCTCAGCCGCGAGGACCTCGTCGCCGACGCCCTGGACCGCTGGGCCCAGCAGATCACCGGCGGTGTCACCTCCCCGTCCTTCCTGACCCAGATCCGTGCGGGCTCGACCGTGCTGGACCTGACCCATTCGCATCCTTCGGGCCTCGCGCAGCTGCTCGCCGGGCGCGGTCCGACGCGACTGTCCTCCCTGGTCCGGGAGGTCGGAGCCCTCGCCGATGCACGCGCCCATGCCCGTACCATCCGCGAGATCGCCGAGCGGCACGCGGAGGAGGTCGGGCTGACCACGTGCCACCTCGGCATCGGCGAGGCGACCTGGTATCCCGAGGACGGCTCCGCCCCGATCCACGCCCCCGTCCTGGTGCGGCCGATCACGCTGCGCCTGCGCGGCAACGCCCGGGAGGACGTCGACCTCGAGGTCGACACCACCGCCGACCTCAACCCGGTGCTGCTGCGCTCCCTGCGCGAGGCCGGGGTCGCCGTCGATGCCCGGGCGCTGCTGGCGACCACCGACGGCTCCCACGGCTTCGATCCCACGCCCGTCCTCGACGCATTCCGCTCCCTCGGCCAGCCGCTGCCGGGCTTCCGCATCACCCACGCCCTCGTCGTGGGGAACCTGATGGATGCCGCCGGCTCCGTCGCCGAGGACCTCCGCGAGGACCGCGCCGACTGGGTCTCCTCCCCGCTGGTGGCCGCTCTCGCGGGAGACTGCGGAGCCCAGGCCGTCGTGCGCGGCGACGAGGCCGAGCAGGAGGTCCCGGAAGTGCCGGAGGACGAGCTCGTCTCGGCCGTGGACCCCGACCACCGCGCCGTCCTGGCCCGGGTGCTGGCCGGGCAGGACCTCGCCGTCGCCGCCCCTCCCGGCACCGGGAGTCTCGGCCTGGTCGTCGACCTCGCCGAGGAGCTCAACGCCCGCGGTCGCAGCGTCCTGATCGTCTCCCGGCGCCGCCGCAACCTCGCCCAGCTCCTCGAGACCGCGCAGCGCCGCGGTCTCGAGGAGCTCGTCTTCGACCTCTCCCCGGATCCGTCCCTGCAGCGCAACGCCTCCGCGGCCCTGCTGCGCAGCCTCCGTCGCGCCGGCTCCCACGGCCTCGGACCCGACGACACCGCCCCCGCGGAGCTCGGCGAGATGCGCGACATCCTCACCGGCCACGTCGAGGCCATGCACCGCACCCAGCAGCCGTGGAACGCCTCCGCGCACGATGCGATCTCCGCGCTGGCGGCCCTGACCCGTCTGCGCCAGGCCCCGCGCACCCAGGTGCGGCTGCGGGCCGACGTCGCCGCCCAGATGGTCGGCGAGGACCGGGAGCGCTTCACCGCGGCGCTGCGCGAGGCCGCCGAGGTCGGGCTGCTGACGACGGGGCCGGAGGAGACCGCCTGGTACGGCGCCCCGATCAGCTCCGACACCCAGGCCGCCCGGGCCGAGGAGCTCATCGACCAGCTGCGCGAGGAGACCCTTCCCCAGCTGCGCGCCGTGTACGCCGAGACCGGCGGCGACCTCGGGCTGTGCGAACCCACCACCCTCCACGGGCTGACCGAGCGGCTCGCCCTGCTGGATCGAGTGCGCGGCCTGCTGGGCACCTTCCAGTCGGCCGTGTTCTCGGCGCAGCTGGCCGATCTCGTCGCCGCCACCGCGGACAAGCGCTGGCGGGACGAGCACGGGGTGGCCATGGGCTTCGGCCTGCGCCGCCGGCTGCGCAGGGACGCGGCCGCGCTGCAGCGACCGGCGTCGCTGTCCCCGGATCTCCACCGCGATCTCACCGAGGCCCGCCGGGTCGCCGACGACTGGCGACGGGCGGCCGTGGGCCGGGAGACGGACCCCTCCGCGGAGGCGTCCTCCAAGCTGTCGAGCCCGGTGCTTCCCGCCGACCTCGACCGGGCTCACCGGGCCGCTGAGCGCGCGCAGCGGATCCTCGACGAGCTGGCCGTGCTGTTGGACGGGACCCCGGCCGGATCCGATCTCGCCCGCACCGACATCGACGAGCTCGAGCATCGCGTCGAGGCGCTCGCCGCCGACCGCGCCGACCTCGAATCCCTGCCGCGGCGCACCGAGCTGCTGCGCCGGCTCAGCTTCGACGGCCTCGGGGACCTGGTCGAGGACCTCCGCGCCCGCCGCGTGCCGCACGAGCAGGTGGGCCCCGAGCTCGAGCTGAGCTGGTGGCGCAGCGTCCTCGAGCTGATCGCCGGTGCCGAGCCCACCATCTCCCAGTACGACGGCACCTCCCTCTCGCAGGTCGCCGAGCGGTTCCGGCGCCTGGACGCCGAGGATCTGGCCGGGGCGTCGGCCCGGGTGCACGCCGCGGCCGACGAGACCCGCGTGGCGACCATGACCTCCTACCCGGACACCTCGCGCGCCGCGATCGCCGAGCTCGCGCGGTCCTCGACCGTGTCGATCCGGGACCTCGCTGCGAAGTACGAGGACATCCTGTTCGCCGCCCGCCCCGCCTGGCTCGCCTCCCCGTACCTGGTCCCGCAGGTGATCCCCCGCGGCCGACACTTCGACGTGCTGATCGTGGCCGACGGCGGACGCCTGCCGACCGCCGCCGCCCTGCCCTCGATCGTGCGGGCCGAGCAGACCGTCGTGGTCGGCGACCCGCTCGAATACGGCGGCGACGCCGCGCCCAGCCTGCTCGACGACATGCTGCGCATCGCCCCGCACGTCGAGCTGCGGCGCGACGCCCACCCCGCCACCGAGGGTCTGCGCACCTTCACCCAGCGCCGTGCGCTGGTGGGCGAGGTCGTCGCCGTCCCCAGCCCCGTCGTGCCCGAGCCCGACCGTCTGGTGCTGGTGGACGGCGGCCGGGGGCCGGTGACCGAGGGCATGGAGTACGTCGAGAGCACCGAGGCGGAGCTGCGCCGGGTCACCGACCTGGTCATCGAGCACGCCCGCTCCCGGCCCGAACGCTCCTTGGCCGTGCTGACCTTCACCGAGGAGCACGCGCGCCGGCTGATGGAGCGGATCATGAACACGGTCTCCGTGATCCCCGCGCTGCGTGAGTACTTCGACCCCGCGGCCCGCGAGGTGTTTACGGTGCTCTCCGCCGAGCAGGCCAGCTCGATCCTGCGCGACGACATCATCGTCTCGGTCGGGTTCGGCAAGACCCCGCACGGCCGGCTCCTGCACCGATTCGGCCCGCTGTCCGAGGTCGACGGCCGCAAGGCCCTGGCCACGGTGACCACGAGGGCCCGCGGACGCACCACCGTGGTCTCCTCGATCGACGTCGAGGACCTCGATCACGCGCGTCTGCGCAGCGACGGCGCCCGGGACCTGCGCGCCATGCTGTGGGTGCTGCGCGGTGGGCCCGACATCCCGGTGGTGCCGCATGTCGCGGCGCTGACCGGGCACGACGAGCCGATCGACCCGCCGCAGCCGGAGGCGCCGCGCCGCTCGCCCGTCGCCCCCGCCCCGCACGACCAGGGCTCCGAGCAGTCCGGGGACGGCACGAGCACGACGCCGACCCCGGCCGACCCCGTCCCGGGGTCCATCCCGGAGCCCACGACGGACCCCGCCTCACGGCCCGGCCCGGAGCTCGCCGGAGCGCCCGCCGCTGAACCCGCCGGGGAGCAGGACCTCTCCGACGAGGATCTCGATGCCGCGATCGAGGCCGCCCTGGCCCGCAAGGCCACCGGCACCCCGGCCAGCGCGGAGCCGGCGGAGGAGAGCGACGGCACCGGCGAGCCCGTCGGGGTCGTCTCCGACACCGGTGCGCCCGTCGACAAGGCCGTGGAGACCGACTCCGCCGACGCGACCTACTCGACGGCCGGGGACCATGCGGCGTCGTCCCGGACCTCCGCGACGTCCCCGTCCTCCCCGACGTCCCCGTCCTCGGGGGCCGAGGAGCACGCGGACCTGACCCCGGAGCCGGTGGGACCCGCCGTGCCTCCGGCCCCTCGCGAACTCGAGACCGATGCTCTCGTGCGCGATCTCGCCGATCGCCTGTGGCGGCTCGGACTGCTCGTCGAGAGCGATTTCGGGCCGACCTCCGACCGCATCGAACTGGCGCTCGGACACCCGGACATGCCCGGGCGTCTGCTGTTGGCCGTCGACACCGACGGCGCCCGCTACGTCGGCACGTCCAGCCAGCGCGAGCGCGACCGGCTGCGGGCCGAACGGCTCGAAGCGGCCGGCTGGGCCACCGAGCGGGTGTGGTCATGGGCTCTGTTCATTGACCCCGACGGCGAGGCGGAGCGGATCCGTCGCGCCGTGGACCGGGCCCTGCGCCTGGTCCAGGCCGAGGAGCGCTCCGAGTCGCCGACCGGGGTGGGCACCGTCCGCCACCGGCTGCCGCGCCCCCAGGTCCCTGCCGGGCACCAGCTGTCGTTCTACTCCAGCGAGGACTTCGACGCGGTGGTGGAGTACATCTGCTCCGACGGCCGCGCCCGTCTCGAGGAGCACCTGGCCACCGAGGTGCGCAGCTTCCTCGGCTTCGAGCAGCGCTCGGTGCTGCTGGACGTGTCCGTCTCCAGCGCGATCCGTCGCTACCAGGAACGACAGTGACCGAGAAGGGTCCCGACCCCGCTGCGGACGGGGGAACGGTGCGCCGTGGAGTCCCCCCTCGCCGTGTGGTCATCTCCTCGGTGACCGGCAAGCCGATCCCGTGGGAGGACCAGCAGGAGACAGAGCGCGAGACGTTCCCGCGGGAACGTCGGCCCGTCCTCCCGAACCGCGTCGCCGAGGACGCCCCGGAGCCCGGGACCGACGAGACCAACGATTCGCGCATCGCCGGGGACGTTCCGCCCCACTGGGGACGCGGCCGCTGACCCACCGCACAGCCCGTGACCACGGCCACTACGGGGCACGACACCCGCGGGTGTCCGGGCGGCTGACCCTAGGCTGAGTCCATGACGGATGCTTCCTCCACCGCCGGGCCGCCGAGCGCCGCCGTCGCTCCCGAGCCGGCCGTGCCGTCTCATCGCAATGCCCTGGGCAATCTGCTCCGCGGCGCGCTCATCGGGCTCGTCGAGACCATCCCCGGCGTCAGCGGCGGCACCGTCGCCCTGGTCACCGGGATCTACGACGAGCTGATCGAGTCCGGCCACCACGTCACCGCCGCCGCGCGACGCCTGATCACCGGACCGGACCGCAACCAGGGCATGCGCGAGGAGCTCCGCGCCGTCTCCTGGGTCCTGGTGGTTCCCGTGGTGCTCGGGATGGCCACCGCCGTGCTCACCGTCGCGGGCCCCGTCTCGCGACTGGTCGAGACGCACCCGGAGACGATGCGCGCCCTGTTCCTCGGGCTGGTGGCGGGGTCGGTCCTGGTTCCCGTGCGCCTGTCGGGAGGGGCGTGGAGAGGGCCGGAGCTCGTCCGCTTCGTCCTCGGCGGCCTCGCCGGGGTGCTGTTGACCTCCCTGCCCGCCGCGGCGCTCGAGCCGAGCCCGTGGATCATCGCACCGGCCGCGGCGATCGCCGTCTGCGCCCTCGTGCTCCCCGGTCTGTCGGGATCGTTCATCCTGCTCAGTCTCGGGCTCTACCAGCCGACCCTGCAGGCCGTCGACGAACGGGACCTCGGCTTCATCGCCTGGTTCGGCCTGTGGGCCTGCGTGGGGCTGGTCGTCATCGTCAAACTCATGCGTCACCTGCTGACCCGGTACCACCGCGGCACCATGGTGGTCCTCGCCGGGGTGATGATCGGGGCCCTGCGCAGCCTGTGGCCCTGGCAGGACCAGAGCGGAGCGGCGACGGCGCCGGGGGCGGACTGGCCTGTCCTGCTCGCGGTCGCAGTGCTCGGCGTGATCGTGGTGCAGCTGCTGGTCCTCGTCGAATCGCGCAAGGTCGCCCGCGCAGCAGGCGGTGCCCCCTCGGCGCCCGTGCGGAGCACTACGCTGAGGCCATGACCGAGAGCGCCGCTACCCCTCAGACCACGCCCGCCGACGCGCAGGGCCCGGACCTCTCCGGGGTGCGCATCGCACTGATCGGTGCCGGGAACATGGGTGGGCCTGTTGCCCGCACCTTTCTGAGCGCGGGTGTGCGGGCGGAGAACCTGCAGGTCGTGAACTCGTCGGCCGCCAGCAGCGAGCGCGCCGCCGCAGAGCTCGGGGCCACCGCCGCCGGCTCGCGCGGGGATGCGCTCGAGGGGGCCGACGTAGTCGTCCTCGGCGTGAAGCCCTATCAGATTCTCGACCTGGCCTCCGAGGTCCGCGAGCAGCTGCCCGCGGGTGCCGTGGTGATCTCCCTGGCCGCCGGTGTGACGCTCGCGGCGATCGAGCAGGCGCTCGCGGACGGCCAGAGCGTCGTGCGGGCGATGCCGAACACCCCGATCTCCGTGGGGGAGGGAGCCGTCGGCCTGATGCGCGGCAGCGTCGTCACCGACGAGCAGCACGAGCTCGTGCACGCCCTGTTCGCCGGCGCCGGCGTCGCGGTGGATATCACCGAGGAGCAGGTGCACGCCTTCATCGGCGCGGCCGGCTCCCTCTCGGCCTTCGCCTTCGTGATCATCGAGGCGATGACCGACGAGGCGGTGCGCCTGGGCCTCAAGCGCGACCTGGCCGCCAGCCTCGTGCAGCAGACGATGCGCGGTGCCGCCACGATGCTCACGGAGAGCGGCACGCATCCCGCCGTCGCGAAGAACGGGGTCTCCAGCCCCGGTGGCACCACCGTGCAGGGCCTGGCCGCGCTCGAGCGCGAGGGAGTTCGCTCCGGTGTCGCGGCGGCGATGGCCGCGGCCGCGCAGAAGTCCCGGGAGATGACGGGCGAGTGACCCACGGTCGCTGACTGGCGTCATAGCATGCGCTCTGGCATATATGGCACGTCACATGCTGGAGCGCCAGTACCTGACCATGCCCAGGGGGTTCAGGGCCGGTTCGAGAACTTCTCGATCAGGTGGGTGTGGCCGGAGACGATCACCAGGTCGTGCGCGGCGACCATGGTCTCGGGCACCGCATAGGTGAAGTCCTTGCCGGGCGACTTCACGCCCACCACCGTCACCCCGAACTTGGCGCGGATGTCGGACTCCGCGAGCGTCATGCCCTGCACCTCGCGCGGGGGCCGCATCTTGACGATCGCGAAGCCGTCGTCGAACTCGATGAAGTCCATCAGCTTGCCGCCCACCAGGTGCGCGACCCGCTTGCCCGCGTCGGCCTCGGGATAGACGACGTGGTGGGTGCCGATGCGCTGCAGGATCCGCCCGTGCGCGGCGGAGATCGCCTTCGCCCAGATCACCGGCTTGCCGAAGTCCACCAGGTTCGCGGCGATCAGCACGCTGGACTCGATCGAGGTGCCCACCCCCACCACGGCGAGGGAGAAGTCCCCGGCACCGACCTGATCGAGCACCTCGGGCTGGGTGGCGTCAGCCCGCACCACATGGGTGAGCTGGCCGGAGTACTTCTGGACCAGCTCCTCGTGCGCGTCGATCGCCAGCACCTGGGTACCGAGCTTCTCGAGCGTCAGGGCGATCGAGGCGCCGAAGCGGCCCAGACCGATCACCAGCACACCGTCATCGCGCGCGCCGCGTGCCATGTCTCCTCCTCCTCGCCCGGCCCTCCCCCGGGGATCCGTGGGTCGGGCGGGCACAGTCTACGGTCGGGTCCTCACGGGTCGACCGTCGGGCCGTTCACCCGACGATCGGTCGCTCGTACGGGAACTGGATCATCCGGGTGCGGTGGCGCAGGGCGAGGGCGGCGCCGAGCGTCATCGGACCCAGCCGGCCGATGTACATGCAGGCGATGATCACCCATTTCGCCTCCGTGGGCAGCTGTGAGGTGATGCCGGTGGACAGCCCCACCGTGCCGAAGGCCGAGAGCACCTCGAACATCGACTGATCCAGCGAGAAGCTCGTCATCCGCAGCAGCAGGAAGACCGCCAGGAACACCACGGTCGCGCTCATGACCAGCACACCGATGGCCTGTCGGATCGTCTCGTGGGGGATGCGACGGCCGAACACCTCGACATCGGGATTGCCGCGGATCTCCGCCCAGATCGAGAGCATGAGCAGTGCGAAGGTGGTGACGCGGATGCCGCCGCTGGTCGAGCCCGAGCCGCCGCCGACGAACATCAGCAGATCCGTCAGCAGGCGCGACTCCGCCGTCAGCGATGCCACGTCGATCGTCGCGAAGCCGCCCGAGCGCGGCATCACCGAGGCGAACCCCGAGGCCAGGATCTTGGTGTGGAGCGGCTCCTCGCCGAGGGTCGCGGGGTTCGACCACTCCAGCAGCAGGTAGCCCAGCCAGGCGATGCCCACCAGCAGCGCGGTCGTGGTGAGGGTGAGCTTGGCGTGCAGGCTCCAGCGGCGCGGCGTCCGCAGCTTCTTGACGATCACCAGGATCACCGGGAAGCCGAGGGAGCCGGCGAACACCGCCAGCGCGACCGGGATGGAGAAGAACGGATCCCCGAGATACTGCGCGACGCCCTGCGCCTCGGGGACGAAGCCGGCGTTGTTGAACGCGCTGACGGCGTAGAACAGCCCCAGGAACAGCGACTCGCCGATGCCGTGCTCGGTGACGAACATGTACGGGGTCAGGGCCACGAAGGTCGCCACCTCGAAGGCGGTCGAGGTGATCAGGATGATCCGCAGCACCCCGCCCACCTCGGCCAGCCGCTCGGCCCGCGTCTCGTTCGCGGTCATCACCCGCTGCGCGAGCCCGAGACGGTGCATGACCGACAGACTCAGCAGGGACGCCAGCGTCATCAGCCCCAGGCCGCCCATCTTCATCGCGATCATGATCACGGTGAGACCGAACGTGGACCAGTGGGTGCCGGTCTCCACCGTGACCAGCCCGGTCACGCAGATGGCGGAGACCGCCGTGAACAGCGCGTCGACGAACTCGGTGCGCTCCCCGCCGGCTGTCGCCGCCGGCAGCGAGAGCAGCCCGGTGAACAGCGCGATCATCGCGGTGAACACCGCGAGGGTGAAACGGGCGGGGGTGACCTTCGTGAACGAGCCCAGGGCCGCGCGCCGGCGGGAGACGGCCGGGCGGCCGTGGCCGGGTGCGACGCGTCGCACGTCGGCCCGGGCCTCGCGTTCGCTCATCTCTCGTCCCACCTCGACTCCGGGCGACCGGCGGTCGCGTCCGCGGAAGTCTACGACTGCGCGCCCCGCCCGGGGAGGCGGCACGCAACCGGCGGCGTGCTGGGTACGCTCACACCATGCCCGATGCTGCGCCCACCCACGAGACCGCCCCTCCGATCGACGAGAACGCTGCGGGCGGCTGCGGGATCGTCTGGTCCGAGGAGCTGTGCGAGTACGACTTCGGGCCGTATCACCCGATGTCCCCGGTCCGACTCACCCTCACTCGCGAGCTCGCGCGCTCCGCCGGGGTGCTCGACCGCCCGGGGGTGCGGACCATCGCCCCCCGCGTCGCCACCGACGAGCAGCTCGGCACAGTCCACGACGCCGACTACATCGCCGCGGTCCGCCGCGCCTCCGGGCCCCGCGACGAGGACGACGTCGAGGACCTGATCCGCTACGGCATCGGTGGGGACGACGTACCCGCCTTCGACGGCATGCACACCGCCTCGGCACGCATCGCCGGCGGCTCCATCGCGGCGGTCGACGCGATCGGATCGGGACGGGTGCGCCGTGCGGTCAACGTCGCCGGCGGCCTGCATCACGCCCGCCCCGCGAGCGCCTCGGGATTCTGCGTGTACAACGACCCCGCCATCGCGATCCGTCATGCCCTCGCCCAGGGGGAGGAGCGCGTCATGTACGTCGATGTCGACGTGCACCACGGCGACGGGGTGGAGCTGGCGCTGTGGGACGAGCCGCGGGCGGTGACGCTGTCGGTCCACGAGACCGGCGAGAGGCTGTTCCCCGGCACCGGGTTCGTGCAGGACGTCGGCGGATCGGGCGCCCAGGGATCGGTCATCAACGTGCCGCTGCCGCCGCGCACCACCGCCGACGGGTGGGTGCGCGCGATCCGCGCCACCGTGCCCGCGCTGATCCGCGCCGTGAAGCCGACGCTGCTGGTCACCCAGCACGGGGCCGACACCCACCGGGTGGACCCCCTGGCCGACTTCTCCGTCACCCTCGAGGCGCACCGCGAGGTGATGATGCTGCTGCGGGAGCTGGCCGACGAGGTGTGCGACGGACGCTGGCTGGCGCTCGGCGGCGGTGGGTACGCCGTCATCGACGTGGTCCCGCGCTCCTGGGCCCAGCTGCTCGCGGTCGCCACCGGCGAGGCGATCGACCCCGACACCCCGCTGCCGCTGTCCTATCTCGAGTCGGAGGCTCGAGCGCGCGGGGAACACGGACTCTCCGCGGAACCCGCGATCCGCACCTTCGGCGACGGCCGGGCGCTCGCGGTGCGCGACTGGGAAGGCGGTTTCGACCCCGAGGACGCCCTGGACCGCGCCATCCAGGCCGCACGGCGGGGCGCCTTCCCCACCTGGGGCCTGGACCCGTTCCTGGACTGAGCGGCGACGAGATAGGTTCCCGTCAGGGAACGTCCCACGACCTCCCGGGAGGATGCATGACGACTCAGCCGACCGCGGTGCTCGACACCTTCGCCGAGCACCTGCGCGCCCTGGACCTCCCCCTGCCCCTCGAAGGCGCCGATCGAGCCCGTGCCGACGTCTCGGCGGCCCTCTCCCAGCTCGGCGACCACGTCATCCCCCGCCTGGAGTCCCTGGACGCCCCGCTGCTGGCAGTGATCGGCGGCTCGACCGGCGCCGGGAAGTCGACCCTGGTCAACGCCTTGGTCGGCGAGGTCGTCAGCCGCTCCGGCGCGATCCGCCCCACCACCCGTCGGCCCGTGCTGCTGCACCACCCCGCCGACGAGCCCTGGTTCACCGGCACCCGGATCCTGCCCGACCTCGCCCGGGTCCAGATGGTCGGGGAGAGCGGGGATCGTGACCCCGAGGCGCCCGGCGCCGGCGACACCACCGGGGACGTCGATCCCGCCACCAGCCTCGCGCTGCACGCCGAGAGCCGCATCCCGCAGGGCCTGGCCCTGCTGGACGCCCCGGACATCGACTCGGTGGCCGCCGGCAACCGCGAGCTGGCCCGGCAGCTGCTGCGCGCCGCGGACCTGTGGCTCTTCGTCACCACCGCGAACCGCTACGCCGACGCCGTGCCCTGGGAGGTGCTGCGCACCGCGGCCGAGCGCGATGTCACCGTCGACGTGGTCATGAATCGCATCCCGGAGGGCACCGGTGTCTCCGAGGAGCTCTCGCAGGACCTGCGCGACATGCTCGAGCAGAGCGGCATCGAGGTCACCCGGCTGTTCCTGGTCCCCGAGACCGAGCTCGACGAGCAGGAGATGCTGCCCCCGGCCGTCGTCACCGAGCTCCAGCGGCACGTCTCCCGCCTCGCCGCCGACGCCGAGGGACGCGGCCGCATCGCCCGCCGCACCCTCGCCGGCGCCGTGACCGCCCTGGCCTCCTCGACCCGGCAGATCGCCGAGCACGCAGGCGCCCAGGAGGCCGAGCGCCAGAGGCTGCGCCAGGAGGCGACCGACGCCTTCGCCGGGTCCCGCGAGCGCATCGACGAGGCCCTCGGCGACGGCTCCCTGCTGCGCGGAGAGGTGCTCGCCCGCTGGCAGGACGTCGTCGGCACGGGAGAGCTGTTCCGCGGTCTGGAGAGCCTCGTCTCCCGGATTCGTGACCGCGTGGGGCTCGCGATCTCGGGCCGGCCCGCCCCCTCGGTCGCCGCCGAACAGGCGCTGGGCACCGGCCTCGTGCACGTCGTGATCGACGAGACCGCGCGGGGCGCGGAGCGGGCCGACGCCGCCTGGCGCGCGACCGCCTCCGGCCGGTTCCTCGCCAAAGGGCAGGATCTCTCCCGGGTCCCCGAGAGCTTCCGCGAGGAGGTCGCGGCCGGGATCCGGGCCTGGCAGGGCGATGTGCTCGAGCTGGTGCGGCAGGAGGGGTCCGACCGCCGCACCAAGGCGCGGGTGCTCTCCCTCGGGGTCAACGCCGTCGGCGTGGCGCTGATGGTCGTCGTCTTCGCCTCGACCGCCTTCATCCCCACCGGACTCGAGGTGGGGGCGGGCGCCGCCACCGCCGTCGTCGGCCAGAAGCTCCTGGAGACCGTGTTCGGCGACGAGGCCGTGCGGCGCATGGCCCGGGTGGCCCGCGAGCGTCTCACCGCACGGCTCGATGCCCTGGTCGCCGAGCGCTCAGCCGCTTTCCTCGAGCGTCTCGACGCTCTCGGTGAGGCCGGCTCCGACGAGCAGCTGGAGGCCGACGCCGACGCCCTCGAGCAGCTCGCCCACGAGATCCGGGAGACCGCATGAGCCCCCTGCTGTCCCGCTCCGCGCCGAAGCAGACGCCCCTCGCCGAGCGCCTCGACGCCCTGGGCCGGGCGGCCGACGTGCTCGACGGCGTCGCGGCGGGCGGCGAGGTGGAGGCGGTGCGGGAGATGCTCTCGCGCGTGGACCGCCGCCGGGCACTCTCGGCCGAGCACACCGTGATCGGTCTGTTCGGTGCCACCGGCTCCGGCAAGTCCTCCCTCGTCAACGCCCTGGTGGGCACCGACATCTCCCGCGCCGCGGTGCGCCGGCCCACCACCTCCGTGCCGGTCGCGGCGGTGCTCGGCGCGGCCGACAGCGATGCGCTGCTGGACTGGCTCGAGGTGGAGGATCGCCACCACCTCGACGGCACCGGCATCGCGCTCGAGACCGCGGCGCTCCCGGGGCAGCGGGGCCGGCGCGCCCGACGTCAGGAACCCGACACCGCCCCCGGCATCGTGCTGCTGGACCTGCCCGACCTCGACTCGGTGGAGGCCGGCAACCGGGCCATCGCCGAGCGGATGACCGGACTGGTCGACGTCCTGGTGTGGGTGACGGATCCGCAGAAGTACGCCGACGCCGTCCTGCACCAGGAGTTCGTGCGCCGGTTCGCCGGCCACGACGCCGTCACCGTGCTGGTCCTCAACCAGCTCGATCGGCTGCGCGCCGCGGAGCGCGAGGACGTGGTGGACTCGCTCACGCGGATCGCGCACGCCGACGGTCTCGAGGAGGCCCGCGTGTTCGCGACCTCGGCGAGCACGGGGGAGGGGGTCGAGGACCTGCGCGAGCACCTCGTCGGCCTCGCCCGCAGTCGCGAGGCCGCCGCGGCCCGCCAGCGCGCCGACGTCCGCGAGGGCGCCGACCGGCTGCGGGAGGCGGCAGACCCGGAGGGGCTTCCGCCCGAGGCGCCGGAGACAGAGATCGAGGTGCTCGTCGAGGATCTGGCCACGGCCGCCCGCATCGACCCGGTCGCCCGGGCGGTCGGCGCCTCCTACCGGTTCCGGGCCTCCGGGCGCGTCGGCTGGCCGGCGCTGCGCTGGGCGCGGAAGATGCGCCCGGACCCCCTGCGGCGCCTGGGCATCGGCACAGAGCGAGACGGCGAGGGGCTGGAGCGCACCTCGCTGCCCGAGGCCGACGCCGCCACGCGGGCCCGCGCCTCGGGCGGGGTGCGACGATTCGCCGACGCCGCCTCCCTGGGGGGCAGCGATCCCTGGCGGGCCGCGGTCCGTGGGGCGGCCCGCGCCCGGGAGGACGAGCTGCCCGACGCCCTCGACCAGGCGGTGGCCGGCGCGGATCTGCGGGCGCGCCGCAGCTCGTGGTGGTGGCCCGTGCTCGATGTGCTGCAGTGGCTGGCGATGCTCACCTGGGTGGTGGGCCTCGCCTGGCTGACCCTCAACGTCCTCCTGGCCTTCCTCCAGGTCCCCGCGCCGCCGATGCCGATGATCGAGGAGCTGTGGATCCCGATCCCGCTGCCCACGGCGCTGCTGGTGCTGGGCGTCGCCGCCGGCATCCTGATCGGCCTGGCGGGCGGCGGCCTCGCGGCGGTGACGGCGATCGGGCATCGTCGTCGGGCTCGCCGGGTGCTGCGGTCCCGGGTCCAGGAGGTCACCCACGAGCACGTCGTCGAGGAAGTGGACGCGGAGCTCGCCCGGGCCGCTGCGGCTGCGAGGGATCTCGCACTCGCGCACGGGGAGATGCCCACCTCGCCCGTGTAGGATGACTGGTCGACCGTGGCGTCGGACCCGCGCAGTACCTCTGCAGTCCTCTGTGCAGTCTCCGCGGGCCGCGCATCCTGATCCACCGCATCATCCCCGCAGGCGCTGGCCTGCAGAACTGAGGCTTCCTATGGGTTCTGTCGTCAAGAAGCGACGCAAGCGCATGTCCAAGAAGAAGCACCGCAAGCTGCTTCGTCGCACGCGCCACCAGCGCCGCAACAAGAAGTGAGCGCTGCCTGACGCGCAACGGCCCCCGCCGATGGCGGGGGCCGTTGCTGTCACGGACCCGGGTGTCGTCGCAGGTCCCGACGCTGTGGTGAGAGCGCCCGCAGTCGCCGGCTCTCAGGCGCGACCGGTGAGGCGGCGCCACCACGGACGCTTCCGGAGCGCACCGCGCAGCTGATCGCCGTCGACGCGGTACCGGGCGTGGACCGCACCGTCGACGATGATCACCGGGACGTCGTGGTCCCAGTCGGCACGCAGCGTCTCGTCGGTGTCGATGTCGCGCACCTCGACGGTGGTGCCCGCCCGATCCGCCTCGGCCCGGACCACGGGCAGCGCCTCCTCGCACAGGTGGCAGCCCTCGCGGGTCAGGTACAGGACCCGGGCGTCCGGATCGGCGGGGGAGGGGATGCGAGCAGCGGTCATGGCAGGCACCCTATCGAGAGCACGGCGGTATCTGAACGGGACCGGACCGGGAAGCACCAGGACGTGCTGACAGGACGAAGCGGAAGGGGTGTCGTGCAGACAGCGCGCGTGCGTCGACGACGACGGGCCGCCAGCGGTGAGCGGACGGCCCGTCGAGGTCCCGCGGCGGGGAGCACGTGCCCGCGGGGGAGGTGGAGGAGATCAGGCGGCGGTCGGAGCCGTGAACTCGGCCTCGATCGAGATCTTGACCTCGTCGGAGATCAGCACGCCACCGGCCTCGAGAGCGGCGTTCCAGGTCAGGCCGAACTCCTTGCGGGAGATCGTGGTCTCGCCGGTGAAGCCGGCGCGGTAGGTGCCGAAGGGGTCGGTCGCAGCGCCCTCGTAGGAGAAGTCCAGCGTGACCGGCTTGGTGGTGTCGCGGATCGTCAGGTCGCCGACGAGGGTGTCGCCCTTGACCTCGGTGGAGGAGAAGGTGATCTCCGGGAAGGCCTCGGCGTCGAAGAAGTCTCCGCTGCGCAGGTGGTTGTCACGGTCCTCGTTGGAGGTGGTGAGCGATTCGGTCTTCAGCGTGGTGGTGAAGGAGAGGTTCTCGCCGCCCTCACCGACCTCGAGGGTGCCCTCGACGTCGGTGAACTGGCCGCGGGCCTTGGAGATGCCGGCGTGACGCACGGCGAAGCTGGCCGAGGTGTGGGAGGGATCGAGGGTCCAGGTGCCGGGGGTCAGGTCGTTCATGCGAGGTCTCCTTGAGGTCGGATGCGGTGCTGTGACCGAGGGGACGATCACGAGGCGTATGCTTGAAACCTAAACTATACTCGGAGGCGATGCAAGAGGCAGGACCTCGGGAACAGGAGACAGTGATGGACACCACGCAGTCAATCGAGAAGGACGGGGCCTCGCGGCCGGAGGATCTCTGGCTGACCCGGACGGAGCAGACCGCCTGGCGCAGCTTCCTCTACGCCACCACCCTGCTGAACGACCGCCTCTCGGAGGCGCTGCAGGCCGATACGGAAATCGACCTGACGCTGGGCGAGTACGAGATCCTGGTGCGGCTCTCCGAGGCGCAGGGGCGCTTCCTGCGCATGTCGGAGCTCGCCGACCGAGTGGTCCATTCCCGCTCGCGCCTGACCCACACCGTCTCCCGGATGGAGAAGCGCGGGCTGGTCGAGCGCGTGCGCTGCTCGGACGACGGTCGCGGGCGGCAGGCACAGCTGACGGAGGCAGGCATGGCCCTGCTCGAGAAGGCGGCGCCCACCCATGTGCGCTCGGTGCGCGAGCTGCTGCTGGACGTCGTCGGCCACGACGACTTCCTCGAGCTGGGACGCATCCTGGGCCGTGCCGTGCCCGAGGACGCCCCGATCGGGATCGGGAGTCCGGCTCCTCACGTCGATCGCGCCTCTCAGCTCTGATCGGAGATTCGGTTGGTACCGTGAGGCGGCTCGGCCCGGCCGACCGCATCGCTCCCGCATGATCTCCTGAATGAGGACCGCGCACCCGTGACCACCACCACTGTCCACCTCGTCCGTCATGGCGAGGTGCACAATCCGGAACGCCTCCTGTACGGACGCCTGCCCGGGTACCGCCTGAGCGAGCGGGGGCAGGCCATGGCGCAGCGGACCGGGGACCATCTGGCCGATTCCGACATCACGCTGGTGCGCTCCTCGCCGATGCTGCGGGCGCAGCAGACCGCCGCGCCGATCGCGGCCGCGCACGGCCTCGAGATCACCACCGACCAGCGGATCACGGAATCCGGCAACCGCTTCGAGGGACAGCGCATGGGATACGGCTCCGCGAAGCTGAGCGATCCCCGCAACTGGCGCTGGTTCCTCAATCCGCTGCGCCCCTCCTGGGGAGAGCCGTACCGCGAGCAGGTCGCGCGCGTGACCGCGGCCGTCCACGATGCCCGCGCCGTGGCCGAGGGCCACGAGGCGGTGCTGGTGCTGCATCAGCTGCCGATCTGGGTGACCCGCCGCAGCGCCGAGGGCAAGCCCCTGTTCCACGACCCGCGGCGCCGCCAGTGCGGACTGTGCTCGGTGACCAGCCTGCGCTTCGTCGGCCCCCACCTGGCAGACGTCTCCTACGCCGAGCCCGCCGCCGAGCTCTACGCCGGGGCGGTCGACGCCACCGGGGGGAAGCTCACGTGAGCGCGCCGTCCCGCCCGCCGCGCCCCACGCGCCGCGGCCTGCTCGGTGCCGCGGGTGTCCTGACCTCGGGGCTCCTGCTCGCCGCCTGCGGATCCGACGCCAGCGGACGCTACGAGTCCGGATACGTCTCCGGCGACGGCGTGACCACCGAGATCGCTCCCGCCGAGCGCGATGAACCGCTCGAGTTCTCCGGCACCACCTTCGACGGCGAGGACTTCTCCTCCGTCGACCAGCGCGGAGAGCTGCTCGTGGTCAACGTCTGGTACGCCTCCTGCCCGCCGTGCCGCCAGGAGGCCCCCGACCTGCAGGCCATCCACGAGGAGTACGCCGACCAGGGCGTCTCCTTCATCGGCATCAACGTGCGCGACGGCTCCGGCCCCGCGAAGGCCTTCGAGGAGAGCTACGGGATCACCTACCCCTCGCTGCCCGACCAGGACGCGGAGATCATGTACGAGCTGCGGGGCCAGGTCGCCCCGAACGCCGTCCCCTCCACGTTGGTGCTGGACCGTGAAGGGCGGGTCGCCGCACGGATCTCCGGCGCCATCGACCCCTCGACGCTGCGCGCCATGATCGACAAGGTGCTGGGCGAATGATCACCGCCGAGGTCGGAGCCGCCTTCCAGGCCACAGCACTGTCCGGGTCCCTGCTGTTGGCCGTGGCCGTCGCGGCCGCGGCCGGAGTGGTCGCCTTCCTCTCCCCGTGCGTGCTGCCGGTGGTGCCCGGGTACCTCGGCTACGTCTCCGGGCTCGCCGGGCAGGGCGCCGTCACCGCCGGTGGTGCCGGAAGGCGCACGGGCGGGGGCCGTCGCCGGGCCGCCCCCTCGGGCGGGCGCGCCGGGACCGGTCGCATGCTCGCCGGCAGCCTGCTGTTCGTCGCCGGCTTCGCCGTGGTGTTCATGATCCTCGGCGGTTTCGCCGGCGCGATGGGCTACCTGCTGCAGGAATACAGCGTCTGGATCAACCGCGTCGCGGGCGCGATCGTGCTGCTGATGGGCCTGGTCTTCATGGGCGTGTTCCCCGGGCTCGGCGCGAACCGTCCGCTGACCAGCAAGAAACCGGATGCCGGTCTCCTCGGCGCCCCGCTGATGGGGCTCGTGTTCGGACTGAGCTGGACCCCCTGCATCGGCCCCACCTACGCCGCGATCGTCGCCCTGTCCCTGGACGGCGGCGGCGACGGCGCCGCACTGCGCGGCGGGGTCCTGGCGCTGGCCTACTCGCTGGGCCTCGGCATCCCCTTCGTGCTGTTCGCCCTGCTGTTCGACCGGGCCCTGGGCCTGTCGAAGAAGCTCTCGCGGCACCGCCGCACCATCGGACTCCTCTCCGGCGCACTGCTCATCGCGATCGGCGTGCTGCTGATGACCGGTGTGTGGTCCGCGTGGATGAGCGACCTGCAGGGATTCATCGCGACCTTCGAGCCGGTGGTGTGATGCACGAGCACGACGACGACGGGACCCCCGCGGCCCCGGACAGGACGGATCAGACCCTGAACAGCGACCCGAGCACCGATTCCAGCACCGGGGGCACCGGCGGGGCCGACGCCGCCGCCGACACCTGGAGCAGCAAGCGCGACAAGGACCGCCCCAGGCCACCGAAGGGTGGCGCCAACGCCCCCGCCCTCGGACTGCGGGGCACGCTGCTGTTCCTGTGGCGCCAGCTGACCAGCATGCAGACCGCGCTGATACTGCTGATGCTGCTCGCGATCGCGGCGGTGCCCGGCTCGCTGTACCCGCAGCGCAGCGTGAACCCCTCGCTGACCGAGCAGTTCCTCGAGGAGAACGGCCGCTGGGGCGAGATCCTCGACACGCTGGGCTTCTTCGACGTCTTCTCCTCACCGTGGTTCTCGGCGATTTACCTGCTGCTGTTCATCTCGCTGATCGGGTGCATCGTGCCGCGGGTGGGCGTGCACCTGCGCCAGCTGCGGGCGAAGCCGCCTCGCACCCCTTCCCGACTGACCCGCTTCACCGGGTACACCCGGCTCGAGCTGCCGGACGCGGACGCCGACGCCCTGCTCGAGACCGCGCACCGCTCCCTGCGGCGCTCGCGCTACCGGACCGTCGTGCGCGAGGAGAAGGCCTCGCGCTCGGTCAGCGCCGAGCGCGGCCTGCTGCGCGAGAGCGGCAACCTGCTGTTCCACATCGCCCTGGTCGGGGTGCTGATCTGCGTCGCGGGCGGCCAGCTGACCAGCTACCGCGGTCAGATCACCGTGGTCGAGGGCGATGGGTTCTCCAACTCCCTGACGCAGTACGACTCCTTCGACTCCGGCGCCTGGTTCGAACCCACCTCCCTCCCGCCCTTCCAGTTCACCCTGGAGGACTTCCGCGCCGAGTACGTGCTCCAGGGCGCTGACGAGAGCCGGGTGGGCGAGCCGCTGTCCTTCGAGGCCGACATCGCCGTGACCACGCCGGGCGAGAAGCACGAGGAGCGCACGCTGCAGGTCAACAAGCCCCTGCACGTCGACGGCAGCTCCATGTACCTGCTCGGCAACGGGTACGCCCCCGAGGTGACGCTCACCGACCCCGAGGGCAACGTGGTGGCGGAGGGGCCCGTGATCACGGTGCCGATGGGCGACACGGGGTACACCTCCCAGCTCGTGATCAAGGCACCCGACGCGCAGCCCGAGCAGACCGCGGTGGTCGGCTTCTTCCTGCCCACCGGCCAGATCGACGAGCAGGGCCCGCGCTCGATCTACCCCGATCTGATGAACCCGATGCTGGCCCTGACCGCCTACCACGGTGATCTCGGCCTCGATTCGGGCGTCCCGCAGAACGCCTATGAGGTCGACGTCTCCACCCTCGACCAGGTCACGGGCGAGGACGGCTCACCGATGCTGATGAAGCTCGCGCCGGGAGAGCGCTTCGAGATGCCCGACGGCTCCGAGCTCACCTTCGACGGCGTGCGTCGCTACGCCGCCTTCGACGTCGCCCATGATCCGTTCGAGCGCTGGGTGCTGGTCAGTGCCCTGGTCGCCGTCGGCGGACTGATCCTGTCGCTGTTCGTGCCGCGCCGGCGCCTCTGGGTGCGCGTGAGCCCGGCCGACGGGACCGGCGGCGTGACCGTGCTGGAGGTCGCCGGGCTCGCCCGCAGCGACGATCCGGCGCTGCCCGATGACGTCAAGGCCCTGGCGGAGAAGCTCTCCGCGGAGCAGGATGGGCGAGGGCCCTCCGAGACGACGGGGCCGGACGCGGCCACCGATCCACCCCACGAAGGAAGTGCACAGTGATTGACCAGCAGCTGGCGGAGATCTCGAATCTCGTCATCGTGGTGACGATCGTGCTGTACGTGCTCGCGCTGATCGGCTTCGCCGCCGACCTCGCCTCCACCTCGCAGCGTCGCAGCGATGAGCGCCTGGCGGCGCGCGAGGCCCAGCCGGACACGGCACGCGTCGCCCAGCCCGCGGCCGTCGGCGCCGGCGGGTCCGGGGCCTCGGGCCCGCTGACGACCACCGCCGACGACGCGGCGAGGACCGAGGGTGAGAGCGCCGGGACCGCGGGGACGATGACGGCGCAGACCTTCGCCTTCGTCCTGGCCTCAGCGGCGACCGTCCTGCACATCACGGGGGTGGCGACCCGCGCGATCGCCACCCAGCGCGTCCCCTGGGCGAACATGTACGAGTTCGCCACCACCAGCACCGCCGTGGTGATGGCCGCCTTCCTGATCTTCTGCATCAAGCGGGCCGAGCTGCGGGCGCTGGGCACCTTCGTCGTCGGGCCCGTGCTGCTGGTGATGCTGCTGGCCCAGACCCTGTGGATCGTCCCGGCCGCCGAGCTGACCCCGAGCCTGCAGAACTCGCACTGGATCTACATCCACATCGCCGTGGCCATCGTGGCCACCGCACTGTCGATCCTCGGCGCCGTCGTCGCCGCGATGCAGCTGCTGCAGTCGCGCCATGAGCGCGCGCTGGTGGAGAAGGCCGAGGCCGGAGAGGAGTTCCCCGAGCACTGGGGGCGCTTCGGTCATGTCCTGGATCGCCTGCCCAGCTCCGCAGTGCTGGAGGGGTTGAGCTTCCGGATCCACTCCGTCGCCTTCGTGTGCTGGACCTTCACCCTGATCTTCGGCGCGATCTGGGCCCGCGAGGCCTGGGGCCGCTACTGGGGCTGGGACCCCAAGGAGGTGTGGACCTTCATCATCTGGGTGATCTACGCCGCCTACCTGCATGCCCGGGCCACCGGCGGATTCCGCGGCAGCCGCGCCGCGGGCCTCGCCCTGGCCGGTTTCGTGGCCGTGGTCTTCAACTACACGATCGTCAACACGGTCATCAACGGCCTGCACTCCTACTCCGGTCTCTGAGCAGTACCTGGCGGCTGTGGCCCCGGTCGGACGGTGACGTCCGGCCGGGGCCACATCGCGTGAGTCGGGGGCCGCTCAGGTGCTCGCGGGCCCTCCGGAGGGGCTGTCCGGGCCCTGCTCGCCCTGTTCGCGGCGCTGACGCTCCCGGCGCTCGCGGCGGATGTCCTCGTCGAGCCGGCGCAGGAAGTCGGGGTCCTCGTCGGGTGCTGTCGGCCCGTCGCGCCGGGGGCGGTCGATCCCGTTCCCGTCCTGCCGGTCCTTGCCGACGACGAGCCAGGTGATCGGTCCCACCCAGGGCAGCAGCACCACCAGGACTACCCAGGCCCATTTCGGGATGCCCCGCACCTTGTCGTTCTCGGTCTGGACGCAGTCGGCGAGGGCGAACACCGTGAGCGCGATGGAGAGCACTGCCAGGAACCCCTTGATCATGGCCGAAGTGTAGTAAGTGGACCTGATCGGCAGCAGGGTCGAAGAGCACTCATGTGGGAGAACTACCCTGGGCCCATGCGAGACATGGCCCTGTTCGCCGTCATCCGGCTCATTCTGTGGGTGGGGATCTGGTGGCTGCTCACCCTGGTCGACGTCGGGGTGATGCTGGCGGCCGTCCTGGCGGCGCTGATCGCAATGCTGATCTCGATCCTCTTCCTCGATCGCCTGCGCTCCTCCGCCGCGCTGCGGTGGAAGGCGGCCGACGAACGGCGCCGCGCGCGCAAGGGCGAACCCGTGGACGAGGACGCCGAGGCGGAGGACGCGGCCCTCGATGCCGAGGGTGAGACGCCCGACGGTGCTGACGTCGAGGAGCAGGAGGGCCGGGCCGCAGGAGTGGACGGGACCGCAGGACCGACGGAGCTGCCCGATCTTGCCGACGGCGTCTCCGGGGATGCGCACGCCCGTGACACCGAGGGCGAGGACTCCGCGGAGGATCCCGCGAGCTCCAGGTCGCGGCGCGACTGAACCTCGTCGGCTCCGGGCTCGGGAACGGGCACGCTCCTCGCGTACCCGAGAGACGGGGGTGATGCTCGCGTGCCGCGCGATGTCGCCGCCGCGGCTCTCAGCCGATCGGGCCCTGGGGTCTCACAGGCACAGGCCGAGCAGGAGCAGCAGCGAGAACACGAGCTCGAGCCGTCCGGTCCTGCCGAGCACGGGGATCAGGTCCCGGCCCCTCGCTCCGCCGAGCACTGCGCGCACGGGTCCGAGCGTGAGCGGCAGCGCCAGCAGCACCAGCAGCACGGTCCACTGCGCCACCATGACGGGCACCATGAGCACGAAGGGCGCGAGCACCGTCACGGTGTGCAGCACACGGGTGCCGCGCTGCCCGAGCCGCACCGCGAGGGTGCGCTTGCCGGAGACGGCATCGGTGGGGATGTCGCGCAGGTTGTTGGTGAGCATCAGCGCGACGGCCAGCAGCCCGATCGCGCACGAGACCAGCAATGCGACCCAGCTCGGATGGGGCGTGATCGCGTAAGCGGTGCCGTTGACGGCGACCAGCCCGAAGAAGACGAAGACGAACAGCTCACCGAGCCCCAGATAGCCGTAGGGCTTCTTGCCACCGGTGTAGAACCAGGCCGCGGCGAGGGCGGCTGCTCCGGCGAGCAGCGCCCACCAGATCTGCGCCAACGCGATGAGCACGAGGCCGAACACGGCGCCGGCGGCGAGAGAGCCGATCGCGGCGGTGCGCACGGTGCCCGGGGCGGCCGCACGGGACGCGGTGAGGCGGAACGGGCCCACCCGGTCGTCGTCGGTGCCCCGGATCCCGTCGGAGTAGTCGTTGGCGAAGTTCACGCCGATCTGCAGGCTGAAGGAGACGGCCAGGGCGAGCAGGGCCCTGGGGACCACCAGCGCCCAGTCGACGGTGCCCGATTGCTCTCCCAGCTGCCAGATCGCGACACCGGTCCCGGCGGCGACGGGGGCCAGGGCGGCCGGCAAGGTCTTGGGGCGGGCACCCTGCACCCACTGCGACAGGCTGGCCATCATGCTCCTCGTGCGCTCTGCAGCCGCCCGGTCGACGGCCTCCCCGAGGATACTCCCCGGTGCGGGCGTGGCCAGGCACGGATTGCCGCCTCCGGACCGATGTTTCGCCGTGGATCGGTCCTGAGGCAACAATCCATCGGCAGCCCCCGGGGTCCGGGATGCAGGCTCGGTCGCGGGTGACCTCAGCCCGCGGCGAGTCGCCGGGCGGCGTCGCGATCGACCTTGCCGATCCCCAGCATCGGCAGCTCCCCGATCACGTGCACCCGCTTGGGGATCATGTGAGCGGGTACCTCGCTGGTGCGCAGGGCCGAGCGCACCAGGGCCGTCGCCTCGGCGGGCTCCGCACTGCCCTCGAGGGTGACGAGCGCTTCGACGCGCTGCCCCCAGTCAGGATCGTCCACGCCGACCACGATGCTGGCGCGCACCAGCCCCTGCAGCATCAGGGAGCGTTCGATGGCGCGCTCGACGTCCTGGGGGAGGACCTTGCGCCCACCCGTGTTGATGACGTCGTCGGCCCGGCCGAGCACGGTCAGCGCGCCGTCCGCGTCCAGCTCGGCGAGATCCGAGGTGGTGAAGGTGCGTCGGGGCTCGCCGGGCCGGGGTTCCGTGAAGGGCGTCGTGTCGGTGCCGCCGTCGGCGGTCAGGTAGCCGAGCGCGAGGGTGGGTGAGGCGATCACCAGACGCCCGGCCCCGGCGGCGTCGGGCGCCTGCAGATGCAGCTTGACCCCGGGCAGCGCGGTGCGATCGTAGACGCAGCCGCCCGCCGTCTCCGAGGAGCCGTAGGTGGTGCGCACCCGGATCCGCTGGGCCATGGCTTTCGCGAGCACCTCCCGGCTGGTCGCCGCGCCGCCGACCAGTACGGCGGCGAAGCGCTTCAGCAGTGCGCGAGCCCGAGCATCGGCACCGGTCGCACCGGTGACGATGCGGGTCAGCTGGGTGGGGACGAGCGAGGTGAATGCCGGCAGCCCAGCCAGCTCGGCCTGGGCGAGCGCCGGCTCGGCGAGGGCGAGGAAGGCCGCGGAGTCGAAGTGGCCGCGCAGGTCCGGCAGGGGAGCGGGCAGTGCCGGGGCGTCCAGGCCGAGCGTCTGCGCGGTGCGGTGGGCACGTGCGATCACCTGCACGCCGGCGATGTGCGTCGGCGGCAGCAGTGGCAGCCAGAAGCCGTGCCCACCGGTCTCGGCGGCGGCAGGGTCGTCGGCCAGCAGCGCCGCAGTCGCATCCTGGGAGGCGAGCAGTGCGGCGCGCGTCAGGGCGACGGCCTTCGCGGTGCCGGTGGAGCCGGAGGTGGGGACCACGAGCGCGGTGTCCTCGAAGCCGGCCGGCAGCGCGGCCGGTGGCGGGAAGGGCCCCAGCCACAGTCGCGCGGTGCCGGCCATGGCGTCGCCGATCGCGCGGGAGTGCGCGGCCAGCGAGGCGGCGGAGGCGTCGTGCTCCGGCGGCACCAGCCACGGCGGGCCGGGGGTGGCGCTCGGGTCCGACGGCGTGGTCGTCATCCGTTCAGCCCTGCGGGTGGGGGAACTGCGACCAGTCGGGGGAACGCTTCTCGAGGAAGGCGTCGCGTCCCTCGGCGGCCTCATCGGTCATGTACGCCAGGCGCGTCGCCTCGCCGGCGAAGACCTGTTGGCCCATGAGACCGTCGTCGGCCAGGTTGAAGGCGAACTTCAGCATCCGGATCGCCTGCGGTGACTTGGTCGCGATCCGGGCGGCCATCGCCAGGGCCTCGGTCTCGATCTGCTCGTGGTCCGCGACCCGGTTCACGGCGCCCCAGTCGTAGGCGTCCTGGGCCGAGTACTCCTCGGCGAGGAAGAAGATCTCGCGGGCGCGCTTCTGACCGACCTGTTTGGCGAGATACGCGGAGCCGTAGCCGCCGTCGAACGAGCCGACGTTCGCGTCGGTTTGCATAAAACGAGCGTGCTGCCGGGAGGCGATCGTCAGGTCGGAGACCACGTGCAGGGAATGCCCGCCGCCGGCGGCCCAGCCGCCCACCACGGCGATCACGACCTTCCCCATGGTGCGGATCAGGCGCTGCACCTCGAGGATGTGCAGGCGACCGCTGGAGGCGGTGCGCACCGGCCCGGTCTCGCCCAGCTCCTCGGCCTCGGCGTACTCGTAGCCGGCGCGGCCGCGGATGCGCTGGTCACCGCCGGAGCAGAAGGAGCGGCCGCCGTCCGTGGGGGAGGGCCCGTTGCCGGTGAGCAGGATGACTCCCACTGCGGTGTCCAGACGGGCGTGGTCCAGAGCGCGGTACAGCTCGTCGACCGTGTGCGGCCGGAAGGCGTTGCGCACCTCGGGCCGGTCGAAGGCGATCCGCACCGTCGGCAGATCGTGGCTGGTCCGCTCGCCGTCCGGGCTGTCGACCCGATCGACGGCCCGGTGATAGGTGATGTCGGTGAAGGCCGGCCCGCCGTGCTCGGAAGCGGCCACCTCCCGCCACGATCGGGGGTCGAAGGTCTCGGAGACCTGGCGGGGCAGCGGATCCGGGGCGGTCGTCATGCCACTCAGGGTAGTCCGGTCAGAGTACTCCGGTCCCGGTCATCGAGCCGGAGTGTATCGGGTGGATCATGCGGGCCCCTCCCGGCTCGCCGCTCGTGCACCGGCCCGATAGCCTCGAGAGATGCGCATCCCCACCGCCCTGCGCGAGCGCGGCATCGACCGCGGCCTCGCGTGGACGATCCCCATGACCACCCGTTTCCGCGGCATCACGGAGCGCGACGGCGTCCTGTTACACGGCCCAGCCGGCTGGTCCGAGTTCTCCCCTTTCTGGGACTACGGGACCGAGGAGTCCGCGCAGTGGCTGCGGGCCGCGCTCGCCGACGCCACAGAGCCCCGCCCCACGGCGGTCCGCGAAGCGGTCGCCGTCAACGCCACCATCCCCGTCGTGCCCGCCGTGCTGGCCCACCGGATCGCGACGGTCGGCGGCGCCCGCACCGCGAAGATCAAGGTCGCCGATCCCGGATCGAGCCTCGCCGAGGACGCCGAACGGCTCGAAGCCGTGCGCGACGCCCTGGGGCCCGATGCTCGCCTGCGTGTCGACGCCAACGCCGCCTGGACCTTCGAGCAGGCTCTTCAGGCCCTGCCCGTGCTGGACCGGGCCGCCGGCGGACTCGAGTACGCCGAGCAGCCCTGTGCCGGGATCGCGGACCTCGCCGCTCTGCGCCGCGCGCTCGACGTGCCGATCGCGGCCGACGAGTCGGTGCGCCGCGCCGAGGACCCGCTGCGCGTGGCCCGTGCCGAGGCGGCCGACGTGCTGGTCATGAAGGTGCAGCCGCTCGGAGGTGTCCAGCGGTGCCTCGATCTGGCCGAGCAGGCGGGGCTGCCCGTGGTGGTCTCCTCCGCCCTGGAGTCCGGCGTCGGCCTCAGCGCCGGGCTCGCGCTCGCCGCCGCCCTGCCTGAGCTTCCCTACGCCTGCGGCCTCGCCACCGCCACCCTGCTCACCGGGGATCTGGTCGGTGACCCGCTGCGCGCCGACGGCGGCACGCTTCCCGTCGCCCGGCCCGAGCCGGCTCCCGATCTGCTCGAGCGGCACGCCGCACCGTCCGAGCTCGCCACCGACTGGCAGCAGCGCCTGGAAGCGTGCGCCGCCGTGCTGTGAGGTGGCGCGCTCTTCGTCCCGCCGCGCTTCCGCCACGCTGCGCTTCCGCCACGCTGCGTCGAGAATGGTTCCAGCTTCATGGCACTTTTCGGAGCATGGCGGCTCGAGGAGCTGCGCAGGGCACGGCTCCAGGCGCGACCAGATGCGACGCCGGGCAGCCGGGCGGCGCCTGCCCCGAGCTGCTCGACGAATACTCGGCAGGCAGACATCCCGCAGGCGGGCTGGATACGCTTCGGTCCATGCCTGCCAGCGACCACACCCACCACTCCGCCGGGATCCCCCTGCCCACCCCGACGGGATCCGGAGCGGTCGACCAGGCGATCGCGCTGTGGAGCGCCCTGGCCGAGCTCGGCGTCACCGAAGCCGTCCTGGCACCCGGATCACGCTCGGCTCCGCTGGTCTACGGACTCGAGGAACCGCCGGTAGCTGGTCGTATCCGCGCCCACGTGCGGATCGACGAGCGCGCCGCGGCCTTCACCGCCCTGGGCCTGTCCCGGCACGACCCGACGCACCCTGCGGTCGTCGCGACCACCTCGGGAACCGCGACCTCCCACCTGCACGCCGCCGTCATGGAGGCCCATCACTCCCGGATCCCGCTGATCGTGCTGACCGCCGATCGTCCCGCCGAGCTGCGCGACGTCGGCGCGAACCAGACCACGCGGCAGGCCGGGATGTACCGGGGGCTGACCCGTCTCGATGCGGACCTGCCCGCCCCGACCGCGGCCGGCGCCACCCCCGTCGAGCTGCGCACCGCGGTCTCCACCATCGCCCGGGCCGTCGCCGCCGCGACCGGGGACCATCCCGGCCCCGTGCACGTCAACCTCGGCTTCCGGGACCCGCTCGTGCCCTCGCCGACGCCGCCCGCACCCACGGCCGAGACCGATCACGCCCCGCCTCTCGTGCTCACCCGACGCGTCCGCCCGTCACCGCCGACTCCGCAGCCCGTGCCGATCTCCTCCCGCACCGTCGTGGTGGCCGGGGACGGTGCCGGGATCGCGGCCCGTGAGCTCGCGGAGCACCACTCGCTGCCGCTGCTGGCCGAGCCCAGCTCGGGCGCGAGCTGTGGTTCCTCCTTCGTCCCCGGGTATCCGGCGCTCCTCGCACAGATCATGGCCGATCAGGAGCATCCGCTGCGCCCCGACCGCGCGATCGTCCTGGGCCACCCGACGCTGTCCCGGCCCGTGGTCGGCGCGCTGCTGGGGGCCGAGGACGTCGAGGTCGTCGTGGTCGATCCGCACCCCGACTGGGCCGACGCCGCCCGGCGGGCCCGGCTCGTGGTTCCCGCTGCGACCGGCGAGGACGAAGCGGACCCCTCGGACGTGGCCGAGCGCGCCCGCCGGCGCGCGCACCTGTCGGCGTGGCAGGAGGCCGCGGAGAACCTCCCGGAGAGCACCCCGGACTGGCAGCAGCGCGCGGCGCTCGCCGTCTGGGCGGCCACGGGGGAGGGAGACACTCTGGTCCTGGGCTCCTCGAGCCTGGTGCGGGACCTCGAGCAGCATGCCGGGCCGACCGTGGGCCGCGTGATCGCCAACCGCGGCCTGGCCGGCATCGACGGCACCACCGCCATGGCCGGCGGCATCGCCCTCGCCCAGCAGGGGGCCGACGACTCGGCGGGGCAGGTCCGCGTGCTGATGGGCGACCTCACCGCCCTGCACGACCTCACCGGGATGATCATCGGCCCCGAGGAACGGACCCCGCGGCTGGACGTGATCGTCGTCGACGACGGCGGCGGCCGCATCTTCTCCGGGCTCGAGCACGCCGCGGCACCGGCCGCGCTCCTGCGACGCTTCTTCACCACCCCGCACGGCACGGACATCGCCGCGGCGGCGGAGGCGCTGGGCGCGCAGGCGCACCGGCTCACTGCCGACAGCCTCGCCACAGCTCTGACACAGCCGGGTCACGGTCTGCGGGTGTTCCTTGTCCAGGAAGGGCACAGCGCGCATTCTTAGAACCTGGTGGTGGAGGTGTTCCCATGGCAGACATGAAGGACTTCAGCGACCCGTACGAGACCCCGCAGGACCGGCCCCCTCGGCCGCCCGAGCAGGGCCTGCCGCACTTCGGCTACGGCGACCCGACACCGGGCGGTCCGAACGGTCCGGCCGCGACGCCGACGTCGGCCGGCCCGGCCGATACCGCCGACACACCGCCCACCGAGCAGCTCGACCCGCCGCTCGCGACCGGTAGGTCCGACGGATACGGCAGCGCCGGTGGGTCCGGCCGATATGGCACGGCTGGTGGGGCCGACGGATATGGCGCTACCGGTGGGTACGGCGGCCCCGGCAGGTCCGACGGATACGGCGGGTTCGGCGGGCCCGGTGGGACCGCAGGAGCCTATGGCGTCGGATCCGGCGCCCCGGACAGCGGCCCGACGACGCCGGCCGGCGATCCGTGGTCCGCAGGACCGGCCGATCCCGTTGCCTCGCCGGACTCGGACCGTTCCGCTGGCGCAGCGGCGCCGTGGACGTTCCCGACGGAGGACCGCGACACCGCCGCCTTCCCCTCCACCTACGCTGACCCCTACGGGGGAGGCACCCAGACCGCCTCCAGCTCCTCGACCGCCGCGACCTCGCGCCGTCGCGGACCGGGCTGGGGCGGAGTGACCGGCCTGATCGCCCTCGGCATGCTCGTCTCCAGCGGTCTGACCCTCGGCGGCGTCGTCGCCTACGACCAGCTCCTGACCCCCGAGCCCACGTCGACCGCGCAGCAGGCCCCGGAGACCAGCGCCGACGCCAGCCCCGCCTCGGTCTCCACGGTCGATGACCCCGACTGGGCCTCGGTCGCCGAGCAGGTCTCGCCCAGCGCGGTGGCGATCCAGGTCTCCACCGGCGCCGGCACCAGTCAGGGCACCGGGGTGGTGCTCGACGGCGACGGGTCGATCCTCACTAACAACCACGTCGTCGAGGGCGCGCGGTCCGTGCAGGTGACGATGAGCGACGGTCTGAGCTACAGCGCCTCGATCGTCGGCACCGACGCCGACACGGACCTCGCGGTGATCCGTCTGGACTCCCCGCCGGAGGATCTCCAGCCGGCCACCTTCGCGGATTCCGCGACCGTCGCCGTCGGGCAGCCCGTGATGGCGCTGGGGACGCCGCTGGGCCTGGAGAACACCGTCACCACGGGGATCGTCTCCGCCCTCGACCGGCCGGTCACGGCCACCGGCGGCGACCCCAGCGGCTCCGACTCCACCTACACCTCCGCGATCCAGACCGACGCCGCGATCAACCCCGGCAACTCCGGCGGCCCGCTCGTGGACGCCGCCGGCCAGGTGATCGGCATCAACTCCTCCATCGCCGGCATCCCGAACCCCTCGGGCCAGGCCGGGAGCATCGGCCTGGGCTTCGCGATCCCCGCGAACACCGCGACCATGATCGCCGAGCAGCTGCAGGAGGACGGCACGGCCGACCACTCCTTCCTGGGCGTCACCAGCACCGATGGCACGGTCACGCTCGGGAACGTCGCCCACCACGGTGCCGAGGTGGTCAGCGTCGAGCCCGGCAGTCCCGCCGAGGAGGCCGGCCTGCGCAAGGGCGACCTGATCACCGCGATCGACGAGACCGACGTCGGCGGGGCCGCCGCCCTGACCGGCATCGTCCGCGGCATGGCCGTCGGCACCGATCACACCCTGTCGGTGGTGCGCGGCCAGGACGAGCAGTCCCTGGACATCACCCTGGCCAGCAGCCCGTCCTGAATCGACCGACGCCTGCGCGCCTCGCGGCCGCGCCCGGCGGTCTCAGCTGAGCTCGGGCGGCTCCTCGTGGGGTTCGCCCCGCAGCGCCCGCAGCATCGGTCGGCATTTCGCGAGCACCTCGGCGTGCTCGGAGACGGGATCCGAAGCGGCCACCAGCCCGCCGCCTGCCTGCAGCGTCACCGAGCGGTCATCGCTCAGGTGCGCCATCCGCAGGGCGATCGCCCACTGCCCGTCGCCCCGGCCGTCCATCCAGCCCACGGGAGCGGCGTACCCGCCGCGATCATGGGGCTCGAGCCGGGCGATGATCTCGTCGGCCACCTCCCGTGGCGTGCCCGAGACGGCGGCCGACGGGTGCAGACGCGAGGCGACGTCCAGGCTGGTCACGCCGTTGCGCAGGCGGGCGGAGACGTCCGAGGCCAGGTGCTCCAGGCCCGGCAGGCGCAGCACGAACGGTTCGGGGGAGACCTCGATGTCCTCGGCCAGGCCCGCCAGGCGTTCGACCACGGAGTCCACGGCGAAGGCGTGCTCGGACAGCTCCTTCGCGTCGGACCGGAAGGCGCGGCGGTCGACCTCGTCGAGCTCGCCGTCGTCGGCCACGGGGCGGGTGCCCGCCAGCACCCGGGAGAACACCCGACCCTCCTCGGTCTGGGCCAGCATCTCGGGGCTCGCGCCGATCACGTCCTCGAGGTGGTACACCCAGGTGCTCGGGTAGGCGCGGGCCAGGCGGGCCAGCAGCACCGCCGGCCGGATGCGGTCGGCGGAGCGGACGGTGGTGCGCTCGGAGAGCACCACCTTGGCGGCGCGGCCCTGCCGGATCTCGGCGACGGCTTCGTCGACCAGCGACTGGTATTCGTCGGGGGTGTGGTCCGCCTCGACCTCGAGCGCGTCGGCCGTCGTCGGCGCGACCGGGGTGGAGGGGAACAGGTCGCGCCAGGACGTGGGCAGGACGGGTTCCTCGTCGACCCCGACCACGGTCAGGAAGGACTCCCCGTCGTGCACGCCCAGCAGTGCCCGTGGGACCGTCAGCTGAGAGCTGCGTTCGGAAGTGTCGGCATAGGAGAAGCTGCCCAGGGCGATCAGACCGCTGGTGCGGGTGCGCACCTCGTCGTCCACCCGGGCGCGGGAGGCCAGGGCCTGGAACGCGGAGCTGGCGGCGGCGAAGCGGTGGGGGCCCGCAGTCCGCACGGACCAGGCCGTCCCGAGGGCGACGATGCCCTGTCCATGGCGCAGCCAGGCGCCGCTGACATCGGTGGGGATATGGCCGAGGAGATCGACGGACTCGTCGAGGCGCAGGGTGCGGACGGTCAGCGTCACCGGGTGATCGGTGTCCTCGGGGCTCAGGTTCGGGGCGGGCATCGGAGTCATTATGCGACACCGGACCCGCCGCGCGCCGTGACCCGCGTCCCGTCCGCGGATGCGCGGCCTCGACCCGTCGAGGTGCGACCATGGACCGCGACCCCGTGCGCGGGGTCTCCGGACCCGTGACGGATCCGCTTCCCCCGTCGTGACCCGCCCAAGGAGCAGTTCGTGAGCAGCACCGGCGACAGCATCGCGACCCCGCTGATCCGTGGAGCGCTCGCCGCCGCGCTCTCGCTGGGCACCGCCCTCGCCGTCGTCGTGGTGCCCGCACTGGCCGCGCAGGTCGCCGGGACCCGTTCGGGCGCGAGCGCCCTGGATGCGATCATCATCGCCCTGAACGTCCTGGTCCTGGGCCATGGGGGCGGCATCATGCTGAGCACCGGCGTGATCGACGGGGCGGTGACCCTGACCCCCTTCGGCCTGCTCGCCCTGCTGCTGGTCCTCTCCGCACTCGGCATGCGCCGAGTCGGCCGGGCGCTGCGCCTGGTCCGGGACGATGGGGTGCTGCGCGGCCGCGCCCTGCGCGATGCCGGCGGGGCCCTGGGTGCCTATGCCCTGGTCTACGCGATCGGGGTCGGGGTGCTGGCCGGTATCGGGCGCAGCATCGACACCAGCCCCGTCGTGACCTCGGCGATCGTCTCCGGGGCGATGGTCGCGGTGCTCGGCGGGCTGACGGGGCTGCTGTGGTCACTGCGCCGCGAGGCCACCACCACGGTGCCCGGCGTGCGCGTGCTCGACCTGCTGCCCGCCCCGTACGGCGACGTCGCGCGATCCGCCCTCATCGCTCTGCTCGGTCTGCTGGGCGTGGGGATGGCGATGACCGTGGTGATGATGCTGTTCTCCGTGCCCTCACAGTCCTCCCTGTTCGAGAGCCTGGACCCGGGGATCATCGGCGGGATCGTGCTCACCCTCGTCCAGCTCGCGCTGCTGCCCCTGGTGGCCGTCTGGGCGCTGGTGATCGTCGCCGGCGGCACCGTCGGCCTCGGCACCTCCACCTCGATCTCCCTGGGCGGGGCCGAGACGGGCGTGATGCCCGCGCTGCCGCTGCTGGGCGCCTTTCCCGGGCCCGGTCAGTTCCCCGGCTGGATCTGGGTGCTGCTGGTGCTGCCCGCGATCCCGATCGCGGTCGGCGCGGTGAGACTGGTCAGGGACGTCGGAGACCTCGACCGGCGTGACCGGATCACCGCCTGGATCGCCTATCCCGCAGTCGTGGTGGTCGCGGTGCTCCTGGCGGCGGGGCTGTCCACCGGCGGTATCGGTGAAGGGCGGCTCGTGCACCTCGGACCGCAGATGGGTTCCCTGCTGCTGCCCCTGATCGGCATCGCCGTGATCTCCACCGGTGCGGTCGTGGGCGTTCTCGCGACCCCGTTGGTGCCGTGGGTGCGCGCGAACGCGGCGTCACTGCGGGAGAAGGTCGAGCGGGCAGAGACGGGGGAGCGCACCAGCGCCGAGGCCGGGTCCCGCTCGGCCGGCACGACGTCGTCCTCCGCGTCGTCGGCATCCGGTGCGTCGGCCGCCTCCGCGTCCCCGGCCGCCTCCGCGTCCCCGGCCGCCTCCGCGTCCCCCGCCGGGTCCGCTTCCTCGGCCGCCTCGGCCGCCTCTCCGTCCCCCGCCGCGTCGGCGGTCTCCGCTGCTTCGCCACGGTCCGCGGCCTCGCCGTCCCCTGCGGCATCGCCTGTGCCCGCGCCGTCGCCGTCGGAATCGCCTGCATCCGCCGCGTCGCCGTCGTCGGCTGCGACGTCGTCCGCATCGGCTGTGTCCGCCGGGTCGGCACCTTCGCCGTCCTCGGCGGTCCCGTCCCCGTCGCCCACGTCGCCTGCTTCCGCCCCGTCAGCCCACTCGCCGATGCCGGCCGCATCCGCATCATCGGCTGCGTCCGCGACGTCGCCCGCCTCCGCTGCGCCGGCCGCTCCGACCGCTCCCGCCGGGGAGGACGTCGAGGACGGGACGATCGCGAGTGGGCAGGACGTCACGAACGCCTGGTCAGAGGCCTTGGAGGCCGGGGAGGACGAGTCGGAGGGCGAGGACGGCGTCAGCCGCCCAGGAGACCGCTGAGCCAGCCGGCCATGGAGTCCTGGGCCTCCGACTCGCACTGCGCCTTCGCCTGCTCCGTGATCGCGGTCGAGCGGCATTCCTCGACCTGGGACATCGGGCCGTAGAACAGCACCGAGAGCAGGGATCCGACCACGATCATGAGGGTGGCGGGGACTCCCACCACCACGCCGAGCACCGCCATGCCCCATCGGCCCTCGCGGAAGGACTGCACCGACACCAGGATTAGCAGCACCAGCGCGATCAGCGCGGTGACGCCGGCGGCGAGGGAGAACGGCAACGGGGCCATCAGCAGCAGCCAGGACGCGAACATCGTCACGACCAGGGCGCCCAGCAGCCGCCGGGGGCGGGCCGCGGCCTCGTCCGAGGGGCGCTGATCCTGATCGTCACGGTGCTCGGTGCTCATCGACCCCATTGTGCCCGGTGGCCCTGGGCATCGGTCCGGCGGTCCGCCGCGGCTTCGCGGTCCGCTCTGCGACTACCCTGGCCCGGTGACCCGCACCCCCATCGCCGTCCTCATCTCCGGCACCGGCTCCAACCTCGCCGCCCTGCTGCGCGCGGCCGAGGAGCCAGGTTGCCCCTACGACGTCGTCGGCGTCATCGCGGACCGCCCGGCCCCGGGCCTCGAGCACGCGCGCGCTGCCGGGATCCCCACCGACGTGGTGCGCCTGGCCGACCACCCCGACCGGCCCGCGTGGGACCGTGCCCTCGCCGAGGTCGTGACGCGGTGGAATCCGGAACTGCTGGTGCTGGCCGGTTTCATGAAGCTCCTCGGCCCGCCGCTGCTGGAGGCCTTCGGGGGGCGCATCCTCAACACCCACCCCGCCCTGTTGCCCTCCTTCCCGGGTGCCCACGGCGTGCGCGACGCCCTCGCCCACGGAGTGAAGATCACCGGTGTCAGCGTGATCGAGGTCGACGCCGGGGTGGACACCGGTCGCATCCTCGCCCAGGCGGCCGTCGAGGTGCTCGAGGACGACACCGAGGCCACCCTGCACGAGCGCATCAAGGCCGTCGAGCAGCCGCTCCTGGTCAATGTCGTGCAGCGTCTTGCCGCCGCCCTCTGACCCGACGCCGTGCGTGCCGGGGGACGGCATCGTCCGGTTCAGAATCTCTTCTCAGGCGCAGTCGCATGCGCCGAAGGTCGTGCGAGCCGCGGATCCAGTGCCGGCCACGACGTGGTCATCCGCGAGTTTCCGCGGGTAGGTGAACGTACGAGAGGCGTCGCCTCGCGGACCTGAATCCCTCAGGTCGTCACAACGTCGACGTGCGCCGTGTTGCCTCCGCGCCGCCATCGATGAAGATGACCTGCCCGGTCACGAAGGCGTTCTCTTCGCTCGTCAGGTACCGCAGCAGGCCGGCTGGCGCGGTCGGCGGACCGGCAGGTCCGTTATAGGGTGCCGGCGAACCTTCCGCGAGCAGCCGTCGGCCCTCCTCATTCGCGAGAAGCGTGGCCGTCATCGGCGTCTCGATCACTCCTGGCGCGATGGCATTGAGGGCGATGCCCTGTCCTGCCCATTCGGGCGTGATCGCCTGCTTGCGCACCCAGAGGGCGACAGCGTTCTTCGAGGAGTTGTAGATCGTGTTGGAAGCGCCGGTCTCGGCGCCTTCGGCGATCTCCTCCGCCCGTGCCAGAGCCGTGGCTTCGTCGTCATCGAGCAGGGCGTCGTACAGCGTCTCGTCCAACGGCTCGAGCGCTGCCAGCGAGGAGACGACTGCGGCCCGGGGTGCCGAGGCCCGTGCGAGCAGCGGTCGCAGCCCGTTGAGCGTCGCGACCGCTCCGAAGTAGTTCACCGCCGCGGTGGCGGCGATCGGTGCGGACAAGCCTGCACATGCGATCACGCCGTCGAGCGTCCCGCCACTCTTCTCCTGCACTTGCGTGACGAGCTCTCGGCGTCCTGCGCTGGTGGTGAGGTCGACCGCCACATCGGCATCCCCGAGGTCGATGGTGATCACGGCATCGCCGTCCGCGCGCAGCTGGTCGGTGGTGATCTTGCCGATGCCGGAAGCAGCGCCGGTGACGGCATAGGTTCGTGCCATATCAGCCTCCTTGCTGAGAGTCGGGCCCTGAACCTGGGGCCGCTTCCACCCCATCAGGGTCCGCACTCGGAGTCAACGAGTCTCCAGGTACGTGCTGCGGACGGGCACCAGCGAGTCTGTCGGGACCTTCCGAACGCCGACGACGTTCCGATCAGCCGTCCGGCGGACTCATCGCGGTGACCGTGTAGAGGCGCGGAGGCCCGATCCGCCGCGAGCCTCCGGCGATCTCAGCAGCCTCGGCTTGATGCCCACGATGTCATGGACCGCAACAGCGGGATCCTCGGGATGAGTTCGTGGAACACGGAGTCCGGTTCGGAGGTCCCGGTACAGTAGCGGCACACGACTGGCGAAGGTGGGCGACCACCGGGGAGTGAATGACGCGCGCATCGACCGCCTGGGTGCTCGCGGCAACGACCAGATCCGAACAGGAGCACGCCACGTGACCACCACCCAGCGCCGCCCGATCCGCCGCGCCCTCCTCTCCGTCTTCGACAAGACCGGCATCGTCGACCTCGCCCGCACCCTCGCGGAGCAGGGCGCCGAGATCGTCTCCACCGGCTCCACCGGAGCCACGATCCGCGAGGCCGGGATCGACGTCACGGACGTCGAATCCGTGACCGGCTTCCCCGAGATGCTCGACGGCCGGGTGAAGACCCTCCACCCGCGGGTCCACGCCGGTCTGCTGGCCGACCAGCGTCTCGACTCCCACCGCGCACAGCTCGCCGAGCACGAGATCGCGCCCTTCGACCTCGTCGTGGTGAACCTCTACCCGTTCAGCGAGACCGTCGCCGCGGGCGGCAGCTTCGACGAGATCATCGAGAAGATCGATATCGGCGGCCCCTCCATGGTTCGCGGCGCCGCGAAGAACTTCGCCTCCCTCGCCGTCGTCGTCGACCCCGAGGACTACGGCCGCGCCGGCCAGGCCGCCTCCGCGGGCGGCTTCACCCTGGCCGAGCGTCAGGAGCTCGCGACCATCGCCTTCACCCGTACCGCCGAGTACGACGAGGCGATCAGCGACTGGATGCTCGAGCGACTCGACGGCGGAGCGGGGGACGACGCCGACGGCGAGGGCCCCGACATTCAGGCCGAGACCTTCCTCCTGGACATCTCCGACGAGGACGCCGAGAGCGCCGGGTTCCGCACCCTCCGTTACGGCGAGAACCCCCACCAGCGCGCCCGCGTCGCCGTGAGCGACGAGGAGAACCCGGGCATCGCCGGCGCCGAGCAGCTCGGCGGCAAGGAGATGAGCTACAACAACTACGTCGACGCGGACGCCGCGGCCCGCGCGGCCTTCGACCACGAGCGCCCCTGCGTCGCGGTGGTCAAGCACAACAACCCCTGCGGCATCGCCGTGGCGGGCGTCGGGGAGGACATCGCCGTGGCCCACCAGCGTGCTCACGGTACCGACCCGCTCTCCGCCTACGGAGGCGTCATCGCGTCCAATCGGCCCGTCACCCTCGCCATGGCACAGCAGGTCAAGCCGATCTTCACCGAGGTCATCCTGGCCCCCGGCTACGAGGACGAGGCGCTCGAGCTGCTGCGCACCAAGAAGAACCTGCGGATCCTCCGCCTCGAGGACGCCTACTCCCGGCCTGTCGAGACGCGCGAGATCTGGGGCGGGACCCTGGTCCAGGACGCCGACACCATCGCCGCCGAGGGAGATGACCCCGCGAGCTGGACGCTGGCGGCCGGGGACGCCGCCGACGACGCGACGCTGGCGGACCTCGCCTTCGCGTGGCGCTCCGTGCGCGCGGTGAAGTCCAACGCGATCCTCCTCGCACAGGGCGGGGCCGCCGTCGGTCTCGGCATGGGCCAGGTCAACCGGCTGGACTCCTGCCGCCTGGCCGTCTCCCGCGCCAACACTCTGGGCGAGCACGCCGAGGGTGAGGCGGCCCCCGAGCGTGCCCGTGGCGCGGTCGCGGCGTCGGACGCCTTCTTCCCCTTCGCCGACGGCGCCCAGATCCTGCTCGACGCCGGGGTGACGGCGATCGTCCAGCCCGGCGGCTCGATCCGCGACGAGGAGGTCGTCGAGGCCTGCCGCGCCGCCGGCGCCACCCTCTATCTGACGGGGACCCGCCACTTCGCCCACTGAGCCGGTCCGGTTCTCCTCACCCGGCCCCGGCGGCCTCGCGGCGCCGGGGTCGGGCGCGTTCACCGCAGCGACACCCCTGACCTCTACAGTTGGGGCATACACCAGCGCGATGCCGAAGGAGTGGCCGTGAAGATCCCCGACAACCAGAGCCTGCGCGAGTACATCGAGCATCTGCGGGAGGAGGGCTACACGGTCGCGGACGGTCATACGCCGGATCCCGACCTGATCGATCCGCAGGGCAACCCCGTCTACACCTGGCAGGAGGGGTATCCCTACGAGACCCGGATGGACCGCGACGAGTACGAGCGCGAAAAGTACAAGCTCCAGGTCGAGCTGTTGAAGTACCAGTACTGGCTCGAGGACAACGACCAGAAGTCCATCATCATCTTCGAGGGGCGTGACGCCGCCGGCAAGGGCGGCACCATCAAGCGCTTCACGGAGCATCTGAACCCGCGCACCGCCCGCGTGGTGGCGTTGAACAAGCCCAGCGACCGTGAGCGCGGCCAGTGGTACTTCCAGCGCTACATCCAGCACCTGCCGACCGAGGGCGAGATGGTGCTGTTCGACCGGTCCTGGTACAACCGCGCCGGCGTCGAGCGCGTCATGGGCTTCGCCTCCCCGGAGGAGTACGAGACCTTCATGAACCAGGTGCCCTACTTCGAGCGCATGCTCGTGGACTCCGGCATCTACGTCACCAAGTTCTGGTTCTCCGTCTCCCAGAAGGAGCAGCGCACCCGCTTCGCGATCCGCCAGCTGGACCCGGTGCGGCGATGGAAGCTGTCCCCGATGGACCTCGAGTCCCTCGACCGTTGGGAGGCCTACACGCAAGCCAAGGAGGAGATGTTCCGCCGCACGGACAAGAAGTACGCGCCGTGGACCATCATCCGCTCCAACGACAAGAAGCGCGCCCGGCTCAATGCGATGCGCTACTTCCTCTCCCAGTTCGAGTACGAGGACAAGGACCACGACGTCATCGGCACCCCGGATCCGAAGCTCGTGATGCGCGGCAAGATGGAGGAGGCCGACGAGTGAGCCTCCACCGGTGAACCGCTGAACCGCCGACGCTGGTCGACGTGCCATGTCCCGTACGGGCCACTCGCCGATGCGGTCCGCCGATTCCCTCGATTCGGTACATGGGCGGTGCGGATCGGTGGAACGGGTGAGCTTGTCGCGGCTGCGGGGCCTACCCTGGCACCAGGACGCCCTCAGACGTCCGAGGGCGGATCCGTCGGCAGGCGGGTGATCTCTCCGGAGTCCAGTCCGGTGTCCGGCACGGCCGGCATCGTGCCGGTGGGGGTGGCACGATGCGGCGCGGTCATCGACGCGGGCGAGAGCAGCGCGTTCAGTCGGCCCTCGTCCAGCAGGCCGCGCTCGAGCACCAGGTCGGCGACCGGCCGGCCCGTCTCCAGCGCCGCGGAGGCGACGTCCGTCGCGTCGGCATAGCCGATCACCGGCACCAACGCGGTGATGACGCCGATGGACCGGCGCAGATCGTCCTCGAGGATGTCGTGGTTGATCGTGATCCCCGAGATGCAGCGATCGGCCAGGGTGTTCATCGCCCGGGTCATGATGCGCGTGGACTCGAGGATGTTGAACCCGATCACCGGCTCGAAGGGATTCAGCTGGAGCTGGCCGCCCTCGGCCGCGAAGGTCACCGTGAGGTCGTTGCCGATCACCTCGAAGGCCACCTGGTTCACGACCTCCGGGATCACCGGGTTCACCTTGCCCGGCATGATCGAGCTTCCCGGCTGGACGGACGGCAGGTTGATCTCGTGCAGCCCCGCCCGGGGGCCGGAGGACAGCAGGCGCAGGTCGTTGCAGATCTTCGAGATCTTCACCGCGATGCGCTTGAGGATCCCGGAGTAGGTGACGAAGGCGCCGGTGTCGCTGGTGGCCTCGACGAGGTCGGCCGCGACCACGAAGGGGACGCCGGTCAGGTCCGCCAGCTCCCGCGCGGCCAGCTGCGCGTAGCGCGGGTCCGTGGTGATCCCGGTGCCGATCGCGGTGGCACCCAGGTTGATCTCCTGGAACAGGGTGGCGGTGCGGGTGAGGCGCTGGACGTCCTCCTCGATCGTGGTGGCCCAGGCGTTGAACTCCTGGTCCACGGTCATCGGCACCGCGTCCTGCATCTGGGTGCGCCCCATCTTCAGGACGTCGGTGAACTCCTCGCCCTTCGCCCGCAGCGTGGTGATCAGATGGTCCATCGACTCGGCCAGAGCGGGGAACGTCAGCATCATCGCCAGTCGCAGCGCGGTGGGATACACGTCGTTCGTGGACTGGGCCAGATTGACGTGGTTGTTGGGGTGGAGATGCTCGTAGTCGCCCTTCTCCCGGCCCAGCAGCTCCAGGGCGCGGTTGGCGATCACCTCGTTGGCGTTCATGTTCGTGCTGGTCCCGGCGCCGCCCTGGATCATGTCCACGACGAAGTGCTCGTGGAGCTCTCCGGCGGCGATCTCCGCGCAGGCCCGCTCGATGGCTCCCGCGCGCTCGTCGTCCAGCGCTCCCAGGCGATGGTTGGCCCGCGCCGTCGCCCGCTTGACCTGGGCGAGCGCCTCGATCAGGCGGGGGAAGTGACTTAGCGGCACGTCGGTGATGTGGAAGTTCTCCTGCGCGCGCAGGGTCTGGATGCCGTAGTAGACGTCCGCGGGGACCTCGCGATCGCCGAGCAGATCGTGCTCCATGCGGGTCGCGGTGCCGGGCGTCGAACCGGGGCTGGTCATGTCGAGGAGTCCTCCAGGTCGCGAAGTGGTCGACGGCGTTGCCGACCTCCGGCCAGCGTAACCGCGCCGTAGCCGTAGCATGGACACGTGCGAGCCGATCGATCCCCCTTCACCGTGGGCGCCGCCTGCCGTCGGCAGTGGGTGCTGGTCCTGTCGGTGCCCGCCGTCGTGGCCATCACGGTGCTCGGGACCACCGTGGGTGCGCCCCTGGCGGGCCAGCTGCTGGCCGCGCTGCTGGGCGTGCTGGCCCTCCTGCGGGCCGTGCTGCCGGTGCAGGCCGTCGGGGCCCTCGCCGTGCGCACGCGGATGATCGACGTCGGCGTGCTCGTCCTGCTCGCGATCGGGCTCGCCGTCCTCTCGGTGGCGCCGAACCTCTGAGGTCGCCCGGAGCCGTTGGACCGGCCCTCTACGGCACCGCCGTCCCGGCCTCCACGCACCGCCGTCCGAGCCTCCACTCACTGCCGTCCTGGCCCCCGTCCCACCGGCGTGGCCGCGGTCCCGCTGCAGCGCCCGGAGTGTGACGAGCACCGGGTTGCCGGGAGCTGTTTTCCGCCCCGGTCCCTGTGGGACGATCAGTGCCGTGCCCACCGATCTTGTCCGGCTCCATGCCGTCTTCGACCTCGCGATGAGGGTCGGCGTGGGCCTGCTCGCCAACGGCGCCGCCGCCTCGGAGGTGACCGCGACCGTCCTGCGGGTCACCAGCTCCTCCGGCCTGCGCAACGTCTCGGTCCAGGTGACCTTCGACGAGGTGATCATCTCCTACCTCGCCGACGAGTCCGCGACCCCGTTCACGAGGGTCCGCGCCGCCAGTGCCCGCACCCAGAACTTCGCGCGGCTCGCCGCGTTCGAGGACATCACCCACAGCTACATCAGCGGCGAGCTGCCGCTGGAGGAGGCGCGTCGCGCCGCGGAGGCGGTCCCGCAGACGGCCCCCGCCCACCGGCTGCCCCTGGTGGTCCTCGGATTCGCCGTGATGGGCGGGTCCCTGTCGCTGTACTTCGGTGCGGACCTGCTCGTGTTCGCCGCGGCGACGCTCGCCTCGGGACTGCTGACCGCCGCCGGGGAGTTCCTGGCGCGGATGCACATCCCACCCTTCTACGGGCAGGCCTTCGGCGGGTTCCTGGCCGTGGGGGTCGCGGTGCTGGTCGGCCTGATCAACCCGAACGTCAGCTCCTCGATCGTGGTCGTCTCCTGCATCATCGTGCAGCTGACCGGCCTCGCCTCCATCGGCGCGGTGCAGGACGCCGTCACCGGCTGGTACGTCACGGCCGCCGGTCGGATGCTGGAGACCTTGATGCTCACCGTCGGCATCGTGGCCGGAGTGCGCGGCGGCATGCTGCTGGCCGAAGCGCTCGGCACGGACATCTCGGTCAGCGCCGCGCTGCCGATATCGCTGATGACGATCGCGTGGGTGGTGATCGCCGGGCTCGGGATGGGGCTCGGATTCGGCGTCGGCACCCACGTGCCGTGGCGGATGCTGCCGTGGATCGCTGCCGTCTCGCTGCTGTCCGGGATGATCTCCCACGTGGTCTCCGGCCTGTTCCTGGAGCGCGTGTACGCGGTGTCGATCGCGGCGTTCGTCACCGGCATGGTGGCCGTGGCGCTGGGGGACCGCCTGCGCGCCCCGACCCTGGTGTTCGTCATGGGCGGTGTCATCCCGCTGGTCCCCGGCAGTCTCATCTACCGAGGTCTGCTGGGCCTGGGCGACGACGTGAGCTCGGGCGCCGCCGACGTGTTCAGCGCCGGGGAGATCGCGGTCGGCATCGCCGCCGGGCTCGTGCTCGGCCAGCTGCTGGCGGCCCGGATCGTCCCGTACTTCCGCCGCAGCGACATCGCCTACACCCCGAGCATCTCCTCGCCGTTCACCACCCTGCGCCGCCGCCGTCTCTCGCTGGGATCGCGCGGCCGGCGGCGTCGTGACGGCCAGCAGGTCGTCGAGCCCTCTACGATGACGGGCGAGATGACAGCGCTGTCCCCGTCGATGTTCGAGGACCTCGAGGACCTGCACGTCCTGCAGGACCTGGATCCTCCTCACGACGAGCCGGGACGGCGGACCGACTCGGAGGAGAACTCATGAGCACCACCGCGACGATCGCCGTCGGCGGCTACTCGCGCAGCGGGAGCGGCCGGGCCCCCGGCCTCGAGCTGCTGCACCTGATCCTGGGCGACGGCAGCGACGCGGGGGAGAGAGCCGGTGCGCCCACGGTGCGGCGGGGACCGACGATCGAGCTGGAGGACCCGTCCTTCGTGCTGTGGAGCCCTGACGGCTCGCTGCTGTACGCGGTGCTGGAGACGGACCCCACCCGGGTGGTCGCGGTGCGCGTCGCGGAGGACGGCTCCACGGCCGAGCTCGTCGCCGACCTCCCGCTGGAGGGCGCCGGCGGCTGCCACCTCGCCCCGGGGCGCACCGAGGGGACGCTGCTGGTGGCCGACTACGTCTCCGGCACCGTCGAGACCGTTCGCCTGGACGCCGAGGGCCTTCCGGTCGAGCTCATCGACGTCGACCACCATCGCGACCTCGGGGACGGCCGACAGCCGCATCCCCACCAGGTGAGTGCGCTGCCCGGCACGGAATCGCTCGCGGTGCCCGACCTCGGTCTGGACCGCGTCTTCCTCTATCGCCAGGACACCGCGGGGCAGATGGGCCTGGCCGGGGAGATCCCCCTGCACCGCGGCAGCGGCCCGCGTCACCTCGCCGCGGACCACGAGTCCGAGCAGCTGCACATCTCCTGCGAGCTCTCCGGCATGGTCGCCACCGCGGTGCGCCGCCCCTCCGAGCCCGAGCCCGACGCGCCGGCGGCCCTGCGCGGCTCCGTGCACCGCTGGAGCGTGCGCTCGGTGATCCCCGGCAGCGAGACGGAGGGGGACAACGCCCTCTCGCACCTCGAGCTGACGGCCGACGAGTCGATGCTGCTGGTCGCCAACCGCGGGCCGGACACCCTCTCGGCGCTGTCGCTGACCATGATGCGCCCCCAGATCACCGCGGAGATCGAGGTGGGGGCGCATCCGCGGCACTTCACCCAGCTCGGGGACCTGGTGCTGGTCGCCGCCCAGGAGGGCGACCGGATCGACGTGCTGCGCCGGGACGGGGACGAGCTCTCCGTGGCCGCCGAGCCGATCCCCGCTCCGTCGGCCTCCTGCCTCGCCGTGCGTCCCTGAAGGACGCCGCGGGACTCTTGTCGCGGTGATGGTTAGACTCTCGGACGCCGTGCCGGAGGTTCCCAGGGCCTCGCCCGTCCGCCCTCGTCCGGCTCTGAACTGTTCGGAAGGAACACCCATGATCACTGCCGCAGACGCCGGCGCCCACCACGCCCGCCGCTTCGGCACCGCGGCCACGGAGAGCTCCCCGGTGACGCTCTCGGCGGCACCTGACCGCGCTGAGGCCGCCGCCCGCGCCGAGGCGCAGTTCGAAGAGGCCTTCGGGTATGCGCCCGACGGAGTCTGGTCTGCGCCGGGCCGGGTGAACATCATCGGTGAGCACGTGGACTACCAGGACGGCCTCTGCCTGCCGATGGCGATCTCCCACCGCTGCTTCGCCGCGGCCGCGCGCACCCCCACCGACCGGGTGAGGCTGCGCTCCGCGCAGGACGACCGCGTCCTGGACCTCGATGCGCGCGAGCTGACCCCGGGCGCCGTCGAGGGGTGGCCCGCGTACGTGGCGGGCGTGCTGTGGGCGCTGCGCAAGCACATCTCCGGTGCCGCCACGCAGGGCATGGACATCATGATCGACGGCCAGGTGCCGCTCGGGGCGGGGCTGTCCAGCTCCGCCGCGCTCGAATGCGCCGCGGCGGAGGCGATCGACGCCCTGCTGAGCCTGGGCACGGAGCCCCTGGACCGAGTGCAGGCGACGATCACCGCCGAGACCGACTTCGCCGGGGCCTCCACGGGCGGCCTGGATCAGTCGGCCTCGGTGCTCTCACGCGCCGGGCACGCCCTGTTCCTGGACTGCCGGGACTTCTCCACCCGTGCGGTGCCCTGGGACCTGGCCTCCCAGGAGCTCGCGCTGCTGATCACCGACACCCGCGCCGAGCACTCCCACGTCGACGGCGAGTACACGGCCCGGCGAGCCGACAGCGAGCGGGCCGCGGAGCTGCTCGGCGTCGCCACCCTGCGCGACGCCGACATCGACCAGCTCCAGGAGCTGCTGGGGCGGATCGACGACGAGGTGGTGCGTCGCCGCGCCCGGCACGTGCTCACCGAGATCCAGCGGGTGCGGGACTTCGACGCGCTGCTGGCCTCCGGCACGGTCCGCGAGCACGTCGCCGAGCTGGGGGCGCTGCTGAACGCGTCCCACGACTCGCTGCGTGAGGACTACGAAGTGACCGTCCCCCAGCTGGACGTCGCGGTCGACGCCGCCCGGGAGGCCGGGGCCCATGGCGCCCGGATGACCGGCGGTGGCTTCGGCGGCTCCACGATCGCCCTGATCGAGGCCGGCCAGGCGGAGTCGGTGGCCGCCGCGGTCGCCGCGGCCTTCGTCGAGCACGGCTTCACCGCCCCGGAGTTCTTCCTCGCGCTGCCCTCGGAGGGCGCCGGCCAGGACCGCTGAGCCTCGTCCCTCCCGCCGCCGCTCGCCGTGCCCGGCTCTGCTCGCGCCCCGGGCAGCTGCGGCCGCCCTCCGCGCGGGACGGTGCCGTGAGGAGGGGGCCGTTCAGCGCGCGGCAGGGGAGGCGAGCCAGTCGCGCACGCCGGCCAGCAGGCGGGTCCTGACGTCCTCGGGTGCGGCGGAGATCCGGATCGAATCCGCGGCCAGCTCGGCCAGCTCCGCGTCGGTGAAGCCGACGGCCCGGGCCGTCTCGTACTGCTCCACCAGGCGGGAGCCGAACAGCAGCGGGTCGTCCGCTCCGAGGGCGATCTGCGCGCCGGCATCGACCAGCTGCCGCAGCGGCACGTCGGCGGCGTCGGGGACCACTCCGAGGGAGGCGTTGGAGGCCGGGCACACCTCGAGCCCGATCCCGGCCTCGACGATGCGGGAGAGCAGCTCCGGGTCGTCGGCCGAGCGCACCCCGTGGCCGATCCGGCTCGGAGCCAGATGATCGACGACGTCCTCGACGTGGTCGGGGCCCAGCAGCTCTCCGCCGTGCGGCACCGAGAGCAGCCCTGCCTCGCGGGCGATGCGGAAGGCCGGGCCCGTAGTCCGCGGTCGCGCCGCGCCGCTCGTCGTTGGACAGACCGAAGCCGATCACGGGCCCCGCGTGGAGCGCCGCCAGGCGGGCGAGCGTCCGGGCATCCAGGGGATGGCGGGTCCGGGAGGCGGCGACGATGATCCCGATGCTCACCCCGGTCTCCCGCTGCGAGCACTCGGCCTGGTCCAGCACGATCTCGAGCGCCGGGGTGAGACCGCCGACGAAGGGCGCGTAGCTGGTGGGGTCGACCTGCAGCTCGAGCCGGCCCGAACCCTCGGAGGCGTCGTCGCGCGCGGCTTCGTCGACGATGCGCCGCATCGCCGCCTCCGAGTCGACCACCGCACGGGCCGTGTCGTACTGGCGCTGGAAGCGGAACCAGCCCCGACGCGTCGGCTCGACCTGGAGCGCGACGTCGTCGGTCAGGGACCGCGGCAGGCGCATGCCGCGCTCGTCGGCCATCTCGACGAGGGTCGCGGGGCGCATCGACCCCGTGAAGTGCAGGTGCAGATGAGCCTTCGGCAGCGTGGCGAGGTCACGGCCCGACGGGTTCGCGTCGTTCATCGGGTCCTCGTCCCTGTGCGTCCGCCGACGGTGAGCCGGCGGCTCACTCCGCCAGCAGCGCTGCCACGCGGTCGATGCCCTCGACGAGCTCGTCGTCGTTCAGCGCGTAGGAGAAGCGCAGATGCCCGGGTGCGCCGAAGGCCTCGCCCGGCACGGCGGCGACCTCGGCCTCCTCGAGGATGACCGTGGCCAGCTCCGTCGAGGTGGTGACCTTCCTGCCGCGGATCTCCCGGCCCAGCGCCCCGGAGACGTCCGGGAACGCGTAGAAGGCCCCGGTGGGGGTGGGGACCGTGAAGCCCGGCACTCTCGCGAGCTTCTCGACGATGGTGCGACGGCGGCGGTCGAAGGCCGTGCGCATCGCCTCGACCGGTTCGGTCGGCCCGGTCACCGCCGCGATCGCGGCGCGCTGGGCGATGTTGTTCACGTGGGAGGTCAGGTGCGACTGGAGGTTGCTCGCCGCGGCGATGACGTCCCGGGGGCCCACCATCCAGCCCACGCGCCAGCCGGTCATGGCGAAGGACTTGGCCACTCCGCCCAGGATCACCGTGGTCTCGGCGAGCTCGGGCACCGCCGCGAGGATCGAGGTGAAGGGCACGCCGTCGTAGGTGAGGTGCTGGTAGATCTCGTCGGTGACGACCCAGATCCCGTGCTCGTGGGCCCAGCGGCCCAGCTCCTGCAGCTGCTCGGCGGTCAGCACGACGCCGGTCGGGTTCGACGGGGAGCAGACCACGATCGCGCGGGTGCGATCGGTGCGTGCCGCCTCGAGCTGCTCGATCGTGGGCACGTAGCCCTGGTCGACGCCGGCCAGCACCGGGACCTCGTTTCCACCGGCCAGGCGGATCGCTTCGGGGTACGTGGTCCAGTACGGCGCGGGCAGCAGCACCTCGTCGCCCGGGTCCAGGAGCGTCGCGAAGGTCTGGTAGACGGCCTGCTTGCCACCGTTGGTGACCAGGACCTGGGCCGGTTCGAGGGGCAGGGAGGTCGAGGCGGAGACGGTCTCGGCGAGAGCTGCGCGCAGCTCGGGCAGCCCGGGCGTGGGGGAGTAGCGATGGTTCGCGGGGACGGAGGCCGCCTCGATGGCCGCCTCGACGATGTGCGGGGGCGTCGGGAAGTCGGGCTCGCCGGCGCCGAAACCGATCACCGGCCGGCCGGCCGCCTTCAGAGCCTTGGCCTTCGCATCGACCGCGAGTGTCGCGGAGGGGGAGATCGCCTCGACCCGCTTCGAGATGCGCTCGCGGGCGGCGGGCTGAGGAGTGCTGGCGGCAGGGAGGGTGTCGTCGGAGGTCACCCGCCTATCGTGGCAGAGCTCTCGTCCCTGTGCCAGGACGACCGGAGATCGGATGCCGAGCTGGTACCGGGGCGTGAGGGGGCGGTGGCATGGACGCAGTGCGCGCACCGGGGCCGGAAGGGGGTAGGGTCCGATCCGGTCGGCGACGGCACCGGCCCCGGGACACCGAGAGCGCGATGTGATCTGACGCCAGTGGATTCGCTCCGGGTCGCCGTGGCTTGTATGCTGGTCGCTGGTCAGAATCGCGGCCGCCTCCCGAGGTGGTGCGGATCGACCTCACGAGGGGTCCCCCTCGTGAAGGGCAGTGGCGCAATTGGTAGCGCAGCGGTCTCCAAAACCGCAGGTTGCAGGTTCGAGCCCTGTCTGCCCTGCCGATCCGGTCGGGATCACCCGGTCGGATGCGGATGACCTCGACGAGATCGGACAGCCCTGACGTGAATTCCAGCCAGAACGCCCCGTCGACGCCCACCGGGGGCGACGCGCCGGGCTCCGGGTCGAAGAACCCGTTCCTGGCCATCGGTCTGTTCATCCGCCAGGTCCTCGCGGAGCTCGGGAAAGTCGTCGTCCCGACCCGCAAGGAGCTGGTCGTGTACTCGATCACGGTCCTGGCGTTCGTCATCGTGATGATCATGCTGATCTTCGGCCTCGACGCCGGGTTCAGCTGGCTGTCCAGGATCGCGTTCTCGGACCCCGACGCGGGGCTCTGAGGCCGGTCCGCGCCGTAGGTTGTACGCGTACCGTGCCCGATCAGTCCCCAGCCGTCAGGAAAGCAGGTTCCCGCTGATGAGCGACCAGACCTCATCCCCCGAAGAGTCCTACCAGGACGCCGACGACTCCCTGTCGTTCTCGGCCTCCCCGCAGTCCGAGACCCCCGCACCCGCACTCCAGGGTGAGGACGACGCCGCCCGGGCCGCGGACGTCGCCGACGAGCCGGCCGCCGCGGAGCAGGAGGCCGACGCGCAGCCTGCCGACGAGGCCATCGCTGCCGAGGGTGACGACGAGGACGCCGCCGCGGTGGAGAGCACCGACTCCGAGGTCGCCGATGCCGAGGGCGATGACGCCCCCGCCGCGGACGAGTCCGAGGAGGAGGACCCCCTGGTCCAGCTCAAGCGCCACCTGCGCGCCGCGCTCGGTGAGTGGTACGTGATCCACTCCTACTCCGGTCACGAGAACCGCGTGAAGACGCAGCTCGCCACCCGTACCGAGACCCAGGACATGGAGGATTACATCTTCGAGGTCCAGGTCCCGATGGAGGACGCGACCGAGGTCAAGAACGGCCAGAAGAAGATCGTCCGCCGTGTGCGCATCCCCGGGTACGTGCTGGTCCGCATGGACCTGACCACCGAGTCCTGGCGAGTCGTCCGCGACACCCCGGGAGTGACCGGGTTCGTCGGCAACGCCACCGAGCCCACGCCGCTGAACTTCGACGAGATCTACTCGATGCTGGAGCCGTCCGTCGGCCTGCCCGAGAAGAAGCGCAGCTCCGGTGGCTCGGCGAGCAAGCCCGCCGCCGCCCAGAAGATGCCGGACTTCACCGTCGGCGAGTCCGTCACCGTCATGGACGGCCCCTTCGAGACCATGCCGGCCTCGATCTCCGAGATCCACGCGGAGTCCCAGAAGCTGCAGGTCCTGGTGTCCATCTTCGGGCGCGAGACCCCGGTCGAGCTCGGCTTCGACCAGGTCGCCAAGATCTGAGCCCCCAGAACCGATCGGCACCGCGGCCTCCGGGCCGCGGCAGTACGACCAGGATCACCCTCGATCCCGGTCGACGCCGACGCGGCGTGCAGGTAACGTCGCACCGGACCTCTTCCCCGCTCTGCGTGCGAAGAGGTCCCGCTGTGGGAGGAGCGCATGATGAGCTCCGCCCGAACCACGACAGATTGAGGAAGAGCAATGGCTCCCAAGAAGAAGATCGCGAGCGTCATCAAGCTCCAGATCCAGGCCGGCCAGGCCACCCCTGCGCCGCCCGTGGGTCCCGCGCTCGGCGCTGCCGGCGTGAACATGATGGAGTTCGTCAAGGCGTACAACGACCGCACGGCGGATCAGCGCGGCAACATCATCCCGGTGGAGATCACCGTGTACGAGGATCGCTCGTTCACGTTCATCACCAAGACGCCGCCGGCCGCTGAGCTCATCAAGAAGGCCGCCGGCCTCCAGAAGGGCTCTGCCACGCCGCACACCGACAAGGTCGGCAAGATCACCCAGGCGCAGGTCCGCGAGATCGCAGAGACCAAGATGCCTGATCTGAACTCGAACGACATGGAGTCCGCGGCGAAGATCGTCGAGGGCACCGCTCGTTCCATGGGCATCACGGTGGAGGGCTGACGACAATGGGAATCCGCAGCAAGGCATTCAAGGACGGCGCGGCCAAGATCGAAGAGGGGCGCGCGTACTCGCCGCTGGACGCTCTGCGTCTCGCGCAGAAGACCTCCCCCGTGAAGTTCGACGCCTCCGTCGAGATCGCCATGCGTCTGGGCGTCGACCCGCGCAAGGCCGATCAGATGGTGCGCGGCACCGTCAACCTGCCCAACGGCACCGGCAAGACCGCTCGCGTGATCGTCTTCGCGACCGGCGCGCAGGCTGACGCCGCCCGTGAGGCCGGCGCCGACGAGGTCGGCGACGACGAGCTGATCGAGAAGGTCGCCGGCGGCTGGACCGACTTCGACGCGGCCGTGGCCACGCCGAACCTGATGGGCAAGGTCGGCAAGCTGGGTCGTGTGCTCGGCCCCCGCGGCCTGATGCCGAACCCGAAGACCGGGACCGTCACGATGGACACCGCCAAGGCCGTGTCCGACATCAAGGGCGGCAAGATCGAGTTCCGCACCGACCGTGCGGCCAACCTGCACTACATCGTCGGGAAGGTCTCCTTCACCGATCAGCAGCTGGTCGAGAACTACGTCGCCGCGCTCGAGGAGATCCTTCGACTGAAGCCGTCCGCCTCGAAGGGCCGCTACATCTCGAAGATCACCGTGTCCACCACCATGGGCCCGGGCATCCCGGTCGACGTGAACCGCACCCGCAACCTCCTCGAGGACACCGACGAGGCCTGATCGACGTGCTGTGAGGCACGAACGGCAGGAGATCAGGCAGACCGACAGGGCCTGATCGACGTGCTGTGAGGCACGAACGGCAGGAGATCAGGCAGACTGACAGGGCCGGATCCTCCCGGTCACCTCGCTTCGCGGCGCCCCGTCCACCCTCGCGGTGGGCGGGGCGCCGCGCTGTCCGCCCCGCGCGTGCCTCCCTGCCCGGTGGCGTCGTGGCGGCCGGGCGGCCCGGCGGCGTCGCGAGATGCACCGAGGCGGGGGAGTGCGAAGCCTGCCGAGCCGATGTGACGCACGCCGCCGCCGTCGCCGTGGCGCCGTCGCCCGGTCCTGGTCTATCCTGGATGCACCGAAGACCGCCGGTCGTCGCCCTCGACCTCGAGAGCGACTGAAGATATCCCGTCCGGGATGGCCTGCGCAGGTGAAGAAGCGACCCTCGCACGGTCGTGCCCCTCCGGCCCCGGCCGGCGCCCTCGTGGCACGGGCACTCGTGTGAGAGAGGCCTCGACACTTGCGTGTCGAGGCCTTTTCCGTTCCAGGACCTCTTCACCCGGTGGCGAGAGACCTCTGGAAGGAGGGCCATGGCTAACCCCGAAAAGGTGGATGCCGTCTCGGAGATCGCGGATCTGTTCCGCGAGTCCGACGCCGCCGTCATCACCGAGTATCGCGGGCTCAGCGTCGGGGATCTCAAGGAGCTTCGCCGCTCGCTGGGTTCCGAGACGACCTACGCCGTGGTGAAGAACACGCTCACGGAGATCGCCGCCCGCGAGGCCGGCATCACCGGGTTCGACGGCACGCTCAGCGGGCCGACCGCCATCGCCTTCATCAAGGGCGAGCCGGTGGAGCCTGCGAAGGCTCTGCGTGACTTCGCCAAGACTCACGAGCAGCTCGTGATCAAGTCCGGCTACTTCGAGGGCAAGACGCTCTCGAAGGAGGACGTCCAGAAGCTCGCGGACCTCGAGTCCCGCGAGGTCCTGCTGGCCCAGACTGCCGGCGCCCTGAAGGCGTCGATGTCCAAGGCCGCCGCAGTGTTCGCAGCGCCGCTGTCGAAGACGGCACGCACCGTGGACGCGCTGCGGGCCAAGCAAGAAGCCTGAGAGGCCTGAGGGCCTCCGGCCCCCATGCTTCCGCCTCCACAGCCTCAGCGCTGTCCCCGGAAACCCGCCAGGGGTGACCGGACCGCATGACCCGGCGCGTGTGCGCCGCTGATCACCGCAGGGACGCAGTCCCGTCAACAGGAAGGAACGCCACCATGGCGAAGCTCAGCAACGACGAGCTCATCGAAGCTTTCAAGGAAATGTCCCTCATCGAGCTCTCCGAGTTCGTGAAGCAGTTCGAGGACGTCTTCGACGTCACCGCTGCCGCCCCGGTCGCCGTCGCGGCCGGTGCCGCCCCCGCCGGTGGCGGCGAGGCCGAGGCCGAGGAGGAGAAGGACGAGTTCGACGTCATCCTCGATTCGGCCGGTTCCGCCAAGATCGCCGTCATCAAGGAGGTGCGCGCCCTGACCTCCCTCGGTCTGAAGGAGGCCAAGGCGCTCGTCGACGAGGCCCCCAAGCCCGTCCTCGAGGCCGTCAAGAAGGACGACGCCGAGGCAGCCAAGACGAAGCTCGAGGAGGCCGGCGCGACCGTCTCCGTCAAGTGATCCCGGGCGCGCGCTCCGGCGCGCGCCTCACCTGACGGCAGTCGCACTGCCTTCGGAAGGGCCGTCCCGCATCAGCGGGGCGGCCCTTCCTCTGTACCCAGCACGTCCCCCGGCAGGGTGACCGGGGGTCAGCCCACCGGGCGGCGCCTCCGTCGGCCCACCCGGTCGGCCCACGTGTCGCTCCGCGCAGTCCTTCGCGGGGCCCTGGCTCGGATGGTCGAGACGGCGGCCCGGGCCACGCGAGGACCGAGAGAGCCAGGGGAGGGCCGCCTCGCCCGGGGAATCCGGCCATGGACCGCTGCGACGTGCCGCGACACCCCGACAAACACGTCGCCTGCTTGACTCGGCGAGCATTTGCCTCCATTCTGTTCGCCGTACGGAGGTGCTCGATCCGCCCCCGCTGAGCCCGGCTCGCGAGGGCACAACGGATCGAGGACCCCGTCGGAGAACTTCCGCGCCAGGCATATAGCGGCCGACGCGGATGGAACCGGTCGCGCCGCGGCTGTTGTGTCCATCCGCGTATTTGTGTATGCTCGGTCCTTGCGCTGTGCGTCGCCCGTGGGTTCTGCTGCTCTGACTGCTCCGGCAGTCCGTATGTCCTGCTCCACCGCCCTGACGGGTGTTCGCCGCGCCTGGGATTCCGTCATCGGCCTGTGGAAGGACCCCCCTTGGCTGCCTCGAGCACCGATCGCACTAACGACATCGCACTTCGCACCGCCTCCCCTCGCGTCACCTTCGCGAAGCTCGGCGACCCCATCGACGTCCCGGATCTGCTGAGTCTGCAGACCACCTCGTTCGACTGGTTGCTGGGCAATGACCTCTGGCGGGAGCGTGCCGAGGAGGCCGCTGTCGCCGGCCGCGAGGACGTCCCGCAGACGTCCGGTCTCGCCGACATCCTCGAGGAGATCTCCCCGATCGAGGACTTCGCCGGCAACATGTCCCTGTCCTTCCGGGACCACACCTTCGACGACCCGAAGTACACGGTCGACGAGTGCAAGGAGAAGGACCTCACCTACGCGGCTCCGCTGTACGTCATCGCGGAGTTCATGAACAACGAGACCGGTGAGATCAAGACCCAGACGGTCTTCATGGGCGAGTTCCCGCTCATGACCGACAAGGGCACCTTCATCATCAACGGCACCGAGCGTGTCGTCGTCTCCCAGCTGGTCCGCTCCCCGGGCGTGTACTTCGAGGAGAGCATCGACAAGACCAGCGACAAGCGCATCTACAGCACGAAGGTCATCCCTTCGCGCGGCGCCTGGCTCGAGTTCGAGGTCGACAAGCGCGACCAGGTCGGCGTGCGCATCGACCGCAAGCGCAAGCAGTCCGTCACGACCCTGCTGCAGGCCCTGGGCATGTCCCACAGCGACATCCTCGAGGAGTTCGGCGAGTTCGAGTCCATGCGCTCGACGCTGGAGAAGGACCGCATCACCTCGCAGGACGAGGCGCTCATGGACATCTACCGCAAGCAGCGCCCGGGCGAGCCGCCCACGCGTGATGCGGGTGAGGCCATGCTCAACAACCTCTACTTCAACGCCAAGCGCTACGACCTCGCGAAGGTCGGCCGCTACAAGATCGGCAAGAAGCTCGGTCTCGAGGGCAGCCTGTCCGAGTCGACCCTCCGCCTCGAGGACATCGTCGGCGCGATCAAGTACATCGTCGCGCTGCACGACGGCATGGCGGAGACCACCAGCAAGGACGGGCACACCGTCCGGGTGGAGACCGATGACATCGATCACTTCGGCAACCGTCGCATCCGCGCCGTCGGCGAGCTGATCCAGAACCAGGTCCGCACCGGCCTGTCCCGCATGGAGCGCGTCGTCCGCGAGCGCATGACCACGCAGGACGTCGAGGCGATCACCCCGCTGACCCTGATCAACATCCGTCCCGTGACGGCTGCGATCAAGGAGTTCTTCGGCACCTCGCAGCTCTCGCAGTTCATGGACCAGAACAACCCGCTGTCGGGCCTGACCCACAAGCGTCGCCTCTCGGCGCTGGGCCCGGGCGGCCTCTCCCGCGACCGCGCCGGCATGGAGGTCCGCGACGTCCACCCGTCGCACTACGGCCGCATGTGCCCGATCGAGACCCCTGAGGGCCCGAACATCGGTCTGATCGGTTCGCTCGCGACCTTCGCCCGCATCAACCCCTTCGGCTTCATCGAGACGCCGTACCGCAAGGTCACCGGCGGCCTCGTCACCGACGAGACCGTCTACCTCACCGCGGACGACGAGGATCGCCACATCATCGCCCAGGCCAACGCGAAGATCGGCGACGACGGCTACTTCGCCCAGGAGCAGGTGCTGGTGCGCCTGCCCGGTGGCGAGCCCGACCTGGTCGATGCGAAGGACGTCGACTTCATGGACGTCTCCGCCCGTCAGATGGTCTCCGTCGCCACCGCGATGATCCCCTTCCTCGAGCACGACGACGCCAACCGTGCGCTCATGGGCTCGAACATGCAGCGCCAGGCCGTGCCGCTGCTCAAGGCCGAGATGCCGCTGGTCGGCACCGGCATGGAGCGTCGCGCCGCCGTCGACGCAGGTGACGTCATCGTCGCCGAGAAGGCCGGCGTCATCGAGGAGCTCTCGGCCGACCTCATCGTGGTCATGGCCGACGACGGTACCCGTCAGACCTACCCCATCGGGAAGTTCCAGCGCTCCAACGCCGGCAACTCCTACAACCAGCGCGTGCTGTTCGACGAGGGCAGCCGCGTCGAGGCCGGCTCGATCCTGGCCGACGGTCCCTCGACCGATCAGGGCGAGCTCTCCATGGGCAAGAACCTGCTGGTCGCCTTCATGTCGTGGGAGGGCCACAACTACGAGGACGGCATCATCCTGTCCTCGCGACTGGTCCAGGACGACGTCCTCACCTCGATCCACATCGAGGAGCACGAGGTCGACGCCCGCGACACGAAGCTCGGCAAGGAGGAGATCACCCGGGACATCCCGAACGTCGGCGACGACGTGCTGGCCGATCTCGACGAGCGCGGCATCATCCGCATCGGTGCCGAGGTCGAGCCGGGCGACATCCTGGTCGGCAAGGTCACCCCGAAGGGCGAGACCGAGCTGACCCCGGAGGAGCGCCTGCTGCGCGCCATCTTCGGCGAGAAGGCCCGCGAGGTGCGCGACACCTCCCTGCGCGTCCCCCACGGCGAGTCCGGCACCGTCATCGGCGTGCGCGTGTTCACCGAGGACGAGGACGGCGACATCCTCCCCACCGGTGTCAACGACATGGTCCGCGTCTACGTGGCCCAGAAGCGCAAGATCACCGACGGTGACAAGCTCGCCGGCCGCCACGGCAACAAGGGCGTTATCGCGAAGATCTTGCCCGTCGAGGACATGCCGTTCCTCGAGGACGGCACCCCGGTGGACATCATCCTCAACCCCATGGGCGTGCCCGGCCGTATGAACATCGGCCAGGTCATGGAGACCCACCTGGGGTGGGTCGCCAAGGCCGGCTGGGACCTCGACTCGAGCGACCCGAACGCCGCCGAGCTGCCCGAGGCGGCCCTGCACGGCGAGCCCGACACCCCCGTGGCGGTCCCGGTCTTCGACGGCCTCTCCGCCGAGGAGGTCACCGGCCTGATCGCCAACCATCGCCCCAACCGCGACGGTGTGCGGATGGTCAAGGAGAACGGCAAGGCGCAGCTGTTCGACGGCCGCTCCGGCGAGCCGCTGCCCGAGCCCATCTCCGTGGGCTACATGTACATCCTGAAGCTCCACCACCTGGTGGACGACAAGCTGCACGCCCGCTCGACGGGCCCGTACTCGATGATCACGCAGCAGCCGCTGGGCGGTAAGGCCCAGTTCGGCGGCCAGCGCTTCGGCGAGATGGAGGTGTGGGCCCTGGAGGCCTACGGCGCCGCCTACGCCCTGCAGGAGCTGCTGACCATCAAGTCGGACGACATCTCCGGGCGTGTGAAGGTCTACGAGGCCATCGTCAAGGGCGAGAACATCCCCGAGCCGGGCATCCCGGAGTCCTTCCGCGTCCTCCTCAAGGAGATGCAGTCGCTGTGCCTGAACGTCGAGGTCCTCTCGTCCGACGGCACCGCCCAGGAAGTTCGGGAGAGCGATGAGGAGGTCTTCCGCGCCGCGGAGGAGCTCGGCATCGACCTGTCCCGCCGACCCCACGAGGGCGTCGGCTCCATCGAAGAGGTCTGAGGGACGCGGGCCGGGACGGTGGGAGCGGCGCGACGCCGCTCCACCGCCGTCCCTGGCCCCGCCCTCGACCCCCGTTCCCTCAGACACCACCTCTTCCGATCGAGAGAAGGACACCTGTGATCGACGTCAACACCTTCGACGAGCTGCGCATCGGCCTCGCCACCGCCGACGACATCCGCGGCTGGTCCCACGGCGAGGTCAAGAAGCCGGAGACCATCAACTACCGCACCCTGAAGCCCGAGATGGACGGCCTGTTCTGCGAGCGCATCTTCGGCCCCACCCGGGACTGGGAGTGCTACTGCGGCAAGTACAAGCGCGTGCGCTTCAAGGGCATCGTCTGCGAGCGCTGCGGCGTGGAGGTCACCAAGTCCTCCGTGCGCCGTGAGCGCATGGGCCACGTGGAGCTCGCCGCTCCCGTCACCCACATCTGGTACTTCAAGGGCGTGCCGAGCCGTCTCGGCTACCTGCTGGACCTCGCGCCGAAGGATCTCGAGAAGATCATCTACTTCGCCGCGTACATGATCACCTCGGTGGACGAGCAGGCTCGCCACGAGGACATGCCCGACCTGCAGGCGCGCTTCGACCTGGAGGTCAAGGAGCTCGCCAATGACCGCGACGCAGCGCTGAACGACCGTGCCGTCTCCGCCGAGAAGGATCTCTCCCAGCTCGAGGAGGAGGGTGCCAAGGCCGACGCGAAGCGCAAGGTCCGCGACTCCTCCGAGCGCGAGCAGGCACAGATCCGCAAGAAGTTCGACGCGGAGATCGAGCGTGTCACCAGCGTGTGGGAGCGCTTCAAGTCGCTCAAGGTCGCCGACCTCGAGGGCGACGAGCAGCTCTACCGTGCGATGAAGCTGCGCTATGGCACCTACTTCGAGGGCGGGATGGGCGCGGAGGCGCTGCAGAAGCGCCTGCTGGACTTCGACCTCGACTCCGAGGCCGAGACCCTGCGCGAGGTCATCGCCACCGGCAAGGGCCAGAAGAAGGCCCGGGCGCTGAAGCGACTCAAGGTGGTCTCGGCCTTCCGCCAGACCACCAACTCGCCGGCCGGCATGGTCCTGGACTGCGTCCCGGTCATCCCCCCGGACCTGCGCCCGATGGTGCAGCTGGACGGTGGCCGCTTCGCGACCTCCGACCTCAACGACCTGTACCGCCGCGTGATCAACCGCAACAACCGCCTCAAGCGGCTGCTGGACCTCGGCGCGCCCGAGATCATCGTGAACAACGAGAAGCGCATGCTGCAGGAGTCGGTCGACTCCCTGTTCGACAACGGCCGCCGCGGCCGTCCGGTCACCGGGCCGGGCAACCGTCCGCTGAAGTCGCTGTCGGACATGCTCAAGGGCAAGCAGGGTCGTTTCCGTCAGAACCTGCTGGGCAAGCGCGTGGACTACTCCGCCCGCTCCGTCATCGTCAACGGCCCGCAGCTGAAGCTGCACCAGTGCGGTCTGCCCAAGGGCATGGCCCTCGAGCTGTTCAAGCCGTTCGTCATGAAGCGCCTGGTCGAGCTGTCCCATGCACAGAACGTCAAGGCCGCCAAGCGCATGGTCGAGCGTGCCCGCCCCGAGGTGTGGGACGTGCTCGAAGAGGTCATCACCGAGCACCCGGTGCTGCTGAACCGTGCGCCGACGCTGCACCGCCTGGGCATCCAGGCCTTCGAGCCGCAGCTGGTGGAGGGCAAGGCAATCCACCTGCACCCGCTCGTGTGCGCCGCGTTCAACGCGGACTTCGACGGCGACCAGATGGCCGTGCACCTGCCGCTGTCCGCAGAGGCGCAGGCCGAGGCCCGCATCCTGATGCTGTCCAGCAACAACATCCTCAAGCCGTCCGACGGTCGTCCCGTGACCATGCCCGCCCAGGACATGATCATCGGTCTGTACCACCTGACGACGCGCCGCGACGACGTCGCCGGCGCGGGCCGCTCCTTCGCCTCCGTGGCGGAGGCGATCATGGCCTTCGATCGTGAGGACCTGCATCTGAACGCGCCGGTGAAGATGCGTTTCACCGATATCGTGCCGCCGAGCGACTGGGAGGCTCCGGAGGGCTGGACCGAGGGTGACCCGATCATCCTCGACACCACCCTGGGCACCGTCTACTTCAACGAGACGCTGCCGGAGGACTTCCCCTACGTGCAGGGCCAGGTCGGCAAGAAGCGCCTGGGCGGGATCGTCAACGCCCTCGCCGAGCGCTACGACAAGGGCCAGGTCGCCGCGTCGCTGGACGCCCTGAAGTCCTACGGCTTCGCGTGGTCGACCCGGTCGGGAGCCTCCTTCGCGCTGTCCGACGTGGTGACCCCGCCCAACAAGGCGGAGATCATCGCGACGTACGAGGCGAAGGCCGCCCAGGTCCAGGAGAACCGTGACCTCGGTCTGGTCTCCGAGAACGAGCGCAACATGGAGCTCATCGACATCTGGACCGAGGCGACCAACGAGGTCGACAACGCCATGCGGGAGAACTTCGACTCGACCAACACCATCTACCGGATGGTGGACTCGGGCGCCCGAGGCAACTGGATGCAGATCCGTCAGATCGCCGGCATGCGCGGTCTGGTGAACAACCCGAAGGGCGAGATCATCCCGCGCCCGATCCTCTCCAACTACAAGGAGGGGCTCTCGGTCCTGGAGTACTTCATCGCCTCGCACGGCTCCCGCAAGGGCCTGGCGGACACCGCGCTGAAGACCGCCCAGTCGGGTTACCTGACCCGTCGTCTGGTCGACGTCTCGCAGGACGTCATCGTCCGCGAGGACGACTGCGGTACGACGAAGGGCCTGGTGCTCCCGATCGCGGTCGAGGAGGCCGGCGCGCTGCGCCCCCACGAGCACGTGGAGTCGACGGCGTACGGGCGAGTCCTGGCCACCGCGGCGATCGGTGCCGACGGCTCGGAGGCGGCCCCGGCCGGCTCCGAGGTGGGCGATGTGCTCATCGAGCAGCTCGTCGAGGCCGGCGTGCGTGAGCTCAAGATCCGCTCCGTGCTGACCTGTGACTCCGCAGTGGGCACCTGTGCCCAGTGCTACGGCCGTTCGCTCGCGACCGGCCAGCTGGTGGACATCGGCGAGGCCGTCGGCATCGTCGCGGCCCAGTCCATCGGCGAGCCCGGCACCCAGCTGACCATGCGTACCTTCCACTCCGGTGGTGTGGCCAGTGCTGACGGCGACATCACGCATGGTCTTCCGCGCATCCAGGAGCTCTTCGAGGCCCGGACCCCGGCCGGCTTCGCGCCGATCTCGGAGTTCGCCGGTCGCGCGGAGATCGAGGAGAACGACAAGCAGCGCCGGATCACCGTGACCCCGGACGACGGCTCGGATCCCGTCACCTACACGGTCTCCAAGCGCGTGACCCTGCTGATCGCGGACGGCGACCACATCGGCGTCGGCCAGCAGATCTCACAGGGCTCGGTGGACCCGAAGCAGGTCCTGCGCATCCTCGGCCCCCGCGCGGTGCAGCAGCACCTGGTGGACGAGGTCCAGAAGGTGTACATCTCGCAGGGCGTGGACATCCACGCCAAGCACATCGAGGTCATCGTGCGCCAGATGCTGCGTCGAGTGACGATCATCGAGTCCGGTGACACCGACCTGCTGCCCGGCGACTTCGCCGAGCGCGTCACCTTCGAGCGCGAGAACCGGCGGATCCTCTCCGAGGGCGGTCAGCCGGCCTCCGGGCGTCCGGAGCTGATGGGGATCACGAAGGCGTCGCTCGCGACCGATTCGTGGCTGTCGGCGGCCTCCTTCCAGGAGACCACCCGCGTGCTCACCGAGGCCGCCCTGAACCGCAAGAGCGATCAGCTCATGGGGCTCAAGGAGAACGTCATCATCGGGAAGCTCATCCCGGCGGGCACCGGCCTGTCGCGGTTCCGCCGCATCGCGGTCGAGCCCACCGACGAGGCCAAGGCCCAGATGTATCAGGTGCCCGGCTACGACGAGCTGGATTTCTCCGGCTTCGGCCAGACCGGTGCCGTCAATCTCGACGACATCGACTACGCCGACCCGTTCCGCACCGACTTCCGCTGAGTCGCTGAGGCGTTCTGACGGGCCGTGAGGCCCGGCGGCGCGACCGACACGAGAGGGGCGGTCCCACCACACGGTGGGGCCGCCCCTCTCGCATGTCTCGTGGGGGAGGAGCCCGGCCCGGCCCGGCCGGCCCCTCCCTGCTGGTGATGGCGTCTCGCAGCGCTCCGCCCGGTCCGTCGAACGAGGGGCCGGCGCCCTCCCGAGTGGCCCGGACCACGCCCAGCGCACGCTCAGCGCGTGTTGGCGTGATCTGGAGGACTTCGAAGTTCACGTGAAGGTAAAGACCTCTTGGGCCCCAGCCCAAACTCTGGACGTTCCCCTTTCCCGGGCGGGCCGTGGACGGAACGATGGATCCTGGCAGTTCCCGCGACCTTCCCGCAGCGCTCCGGCATCGGCAGCGCGCTCGCGCCGGAACTCCGGGCCCCGTCTCCGGGGCACATGTGCTCACGGAACGAGGGGGCCGCCGAGGGGTGGCCGAGAACAGGTGGAACAGTGAAGAAGACCCCGTGGATCGTCGCGGCCGCGACCGTATGCGTCGTCGGGCTGGGTGGTGGTGGCACCGCCTTCGCCATGTCCAATGAGGCAGCGGTGAGCGTGTACGGCGATCAGTCGACCGTGCGCACCTTCAGCTCGACGGTCGCCGAACTGCTCGAGGCCCAGGGCGTCGAGGTCAAGGATTCCGATCTCGTGGTCCCCGACCTCGGCGAGACGGTCACCGACGGCATGGAGATCCAGGTCGTCCAGCGCACGCCCGTCACCGTCACCGTCGACGGCGAGGACCAGGAGCTGCTGACCAGCGGTGACACCGTCGGTGAGGCGCTCGAGGAGGTCGACTACGCGACCGAGGGTGCGCGAGTCAGCCCGGAGCCCGCCACCGAGCTCCCCGACGATTCCGCGCACATCAACGTCGTCACCAGCAAGACCGTCACGTTCAAGGGCCAGCGCGGCCAGGACACCTTCGATGTCACCGCCCTCACGGTCGACGAGGCCATGAAGAAGGTCCTCGCCGACGTCAAGGACACCGACAAGGCCTCCGTCGACCGCGATTCGGTCCTCGAGGACGGCGCGACCATCACGGTCCAGCGCGTCCGCGAGAAGGAGCGCACCGAGAGCGAGAAGATCCCGTTCGAGACCAAGACGGTCGAGGACGACGAGCTGCTCGAGGGCGAGACCAAGACCACGACCGAGGGCAAGAAGGGCGTCACGGAGAAGGTCTTCACCGACACCGTCGTGGACGGCGAGGTCACCGATTCCGAGCTGGTCTCCGAGAAGGTCACCTCCAAGCCGGTCGACCGCGTCGTCGCCAAGGGCACCAAGCCGGCGCCTGAACCGGAGCCCGAGGAGGAGGCCGCGGACGAGTCCGACCAGGACAGCGCGCAGTCCACGCGCTCCGAGAGCTCCTCCTCGCGCAGCTCCGAGCGCGAGTCGACCTCCGAGTCCGGCAGCACCGGGGCCTCCGCCCCGTCGGTCTCCGACGGCTCGGTGTGGGACCGCCTGGCCCAGTGCGAGTCCGGCGGCGACTGGTCGATCAACACCGGCAACGGTTTCTCCGGCGGCCTGCAGTTCACCAAGTCGACCTGGCTCGCCTTCGGCGGTGGCCAGTACGCCCCGGTGGCGCACCAGGCCAGCCGCGAGCAGCAGATCGCGATCGGCAAGAAGGTCCAGGCCGGTCAGGGCTGGGGCGCATGGCCCTCCTGCACCTCCCAGCTCGGGATTGGCTGAGCGGACCCGACCGTCCCGGTGGTCTCGCACCCCTGAGAGGGTCGACTAGCCGCTGACCAGCACTGCACGAGCGCGCCGCGATGATCGCGGCGCGCTCGTGCACGTCGGGGGCGATGTGCGACACGCCGGGGGACACACGGCGTCATGTGATCTGCGTCGGAACAGCGGAGAAGCTTTGACCGGGTGCGGCGGGCCTCAGTAGACTGCCATTGCGTCCGGAGTGCCCTCTGGTCGTGACCCGGGACGAGATCCGCGAAAACCCTTCGGGGCGGCCGCGGAAGGTGTCCCCCGCGAGGAGCGGATCCTCGCGGCGTGCCCGAATGCGGAACGGCTGCCATGTCCGGCACCGACCGCGGGCACCGATCACGGTCCTCCTGGACGCCCGGCAGGTGCCATCACCTGACGGGCGGGTCGATCCGCCGACGTCCCCGGACATGGGGACGGTGCATCGGGTCGCCGGCCGCGAGAGCGGTCGAAGAAGTTGATCCTTCGGTGCCAACAGCTCCGAGGGCTGAACAGGAAGAGAAGCTGTGCCCACTATTCAGCAGTTGGTGCGCAAGGGACGGGACGCCAGGTCCGGTTCCTCCAGCACGCCCGCGCTCAAGGGGTCCCCCCAGCGCCGCGGCGTCTGCACGCGCGTCTACACCCAGACCCCCAAGAAGCCGAACTCGGCGCTGCGCAAGATCGCCCGCGTGCGCCTGTCCACCGGCGTCGAGGTCACCGCGTACATCCCCGGCGAAGGCCACAACCTTCAGGAGCACTCCATCGTGCTCGTCCGCGGCGGTCGTGTGAAGGACCTCCCCGGTGTGCGCTACAAGATCGTCCGTGGCGCGCTCGACACCCAGGCAGTCAAGGGCCGCAAGCAGGCCCGCTCCCACTACGGCGCCAAGAAGGAGAAGAAGTAATGCCTCGTAAGGGCCCCGCTCCCAAGCGCCAGCTCGTCGTCGACCCCGTCTACGGCTCGCCGATCGTCACGCAGCTCATCAACAAGATCCTCCTGGACGGCAAGAAGACCGTCGCCGAGGGCATCGTGTACGACGCCCTCGAGGGCGCCCGCGAGAAGAACGGCCAGGATCCTGTCGTCACCCTGAAGAAGGCGCTGGACAACATCCGGCCCTCCCTCGAGGTCCGTTCCCGCCGCGTCGGCGGCGCGACCTACCAGGTCCCGATCGAGGTCAAGCCCGGCCGCGCCACCACTCTGGCGCTGCGCTGGCTGGTCAGCTACTCCCGCGCCCGTCGTGAGCACACCATGACCGAGCGCCTGATGAACGAGATCCTCGACGCGTCCAACGGCCTGGGTGCCGCGGTGAAGCGTCGCGAGGACACTCACAAGATGGCCGAGTCCAACCGGGCCTTCGCGCACTACCGCTGGTGAGTCCGGGTGGGGTCCACCCTCGACGGTGGGCCCCACCGACTGCCCTCCGGCACGTCGACCAGCTTCCGTTCTCCAGAAAGGCACAAGCCCGTGGCACTCGCAGTGCTCAGCGACCTGAACAAGGTCCGCAACATCGGCATCATGGCCCACATCGATGCCGGCAAAACCACCACGACCGAGCGCATCCTCTTCTACACCGGCGTGAACTACAAGATGGGCGAGACCCACGACGGTGCCGGCACCATGGACTGGATGGACCAGGAGAAGGAGCGCGGCATCACGATCACGTCGGCCGCGACCACCTGCTACTGGCACGACAATCAGATCAACATCATCGACACCCCCGGGCACGTCGACTTCACCGTCGAGGTGGAGCGTTCGCTGCGCGTGCTCGACGGCGCCGTCGCGGTGTTCGACGGCAAGGAGGGCGTGGAGCCCCAGTCGGAGACCGTCTGGCGCCAGGCCGACAAGTACGACGTCCCCCGCATCTGCTTCGTCAACAAGATGGACAAGCTCGGCGCGGACTTCTTCTTCACCGTGCGCACCATCACCGAGCGCCTCGGCGCGAAGCCGCTGGTCATGCAGGTCCCGATCGGCGCCGAGAACGACTTCACCGGCGTCGTCGACCTGGTCGAGATGAAGGCTTACGACTGGCCGGAGGTCCTCGAGGAGGACATGAAGGTCATCAACTCCAAGAAGGGTGATCCCTCGCTCGGCCAGTGGCAGCGCGAGATCCCGATCCCCGAGGACCTCGCCGACACCGTCGAGGAGTACCGCGCCAAGCTCGTCGAGGACGTCGCCGAGAGCTCCGAGGAGCTCATGGAGAAGTACCTCGAGGAGGGTGACCTCAGCACCGACGAGCTCAAGGCCGGCATCCGCGCCCTGACCGTCAACTCCGAGGCCTACCCGGTCTTCTGCGGCACCGCCTTCAAGAACAAGGGCGTCCAGCCCATGCTCAACGGTGTCATCGACTACCTCCCGTCCCCGCTCGACGTCCCCGCGATGGTGGGCCACAAGCCGGGCGACGAGAGCGTCGATCTGACTCGCAGCGCCGACTGGGACGAGCCCTTCTCGGCCCTCGCGTTCAAGGTCTCCACGCACCCGTTCTTCGGGTCGCTGACCTATGTGCGCGTGTACTCCGGTCAGGTCAAGCAGGGCGAGCAGATCGTCAATGCCACGACCGGCCGGAAGGAGCGTGTCGGGAAGCTCTTCCAGATGCACTCCAACAAGGAGAACCCGGTGGAGGAGGCCTTCGCAGGCCACATCTACGCCTTCATCGGCCTCAAGGACACCACCACGGGCGACACGCTCACGGATCCGTCGAACCAGATCCAGCTGGAGTCCATGACGTTCCCGGAGCCGGTCATCTCGGTGGCCATCGAGCCCAAGACCAAGGGCGACCAGGAGAAGCTGGGTGTGGCCATCCAGAAGCTGGCCAAGGAGGACCCGACCTTCCAGGTGCAGCTCGACGAGGAGACCGGTCAGACGGTCATCCGCGGCATGGGCGAGCTCCACCTCGACATCCTCGTGGACCGCATGCGCCGCGAGTTCAACGTCGAGGCGAACATCGGCAAGCCGCAGGTCGCGTACCGCGAGACCATCAAGCGCGTCGTGGAGAAGTACGACTTCACCCACAAGAAGCAGACCGGCGGCTCCGGCCAGTTCGCGAAGGTGCAGATCACCTTCGGCCCGCTGACCGATGCCGAAGAGGGCGTCTTCTACGAGTTCGACAACAAGGTCACCGGCGGCCGCATCCCGCGCGAGTACATCCCGAGCGTGGACGCGGGCATCCAGGACGCCCTGGAGTCGGGCATCATGGCCGGCTACCCGGTCGTGAACGTGAAGGCCGAGCTGCTCGACGGTGCGTTCCACGACGTCGACTCCTCGGAGATGGCGTTCAAGATCGCCGGCTCGATGGCGGCCAAGGAGGCCCTGCGCAAGGCGCAGCCGGTCCTCCTCGAGCCCGTCATGGACGTCGAGGTCCGTACTCCGGAGGAGTACATGGGAGATGTCATCGGCGACCTGAACTCGCGACGGGGTCAGGTCCAGTCGATGGAGGACGCGAGCGGGGTCAAGATCGTCCGTGCTCTCGTCCCGCTGTCGGAGATGTTCGGCTACGTCGGCGATCTGCGGTCCAAGACCCAGGGTCGCGCGATGTACACCATGCAGTTCGACAGCTACGCGGAGGTCCCCTCCAGCATCGCTGAGGAGATCGTCGCGAAGACCCGGGGCGAGTGAGACGACGGGGGAGCAGGTAGGCTCCTTCTCCTGTTCCCCCGCGCTTCCGTCGGACCGCCCTCCTGCTCAGGAGGGATCCGATCCCGATCCAGAAGTACCACGATTAGAAGTCCTAGGAGGACACCATCATGGCCAAGGCCAAGTTCGAGCGGACCAAGCCGCACGTCAACATCGGCACCATCGGTCACGTCGACCACGGCAAGACGACGCTGAGCGCCGCCATCTCCAAGGTCCTGTACGACAAGTTCCCGGAGCTGAACCAGGCCCGCGACTTCGACACGATCGACAACGCGCCCGAGGAGAAGCAGCGCGGCATCACGATCAACGTCTCGCACATCGAGTACGAGACCGACAAGCGTCACTACGCTCACGTCGACGCCCCCGGCCACGCCGACTACGTCAAGAACATGATCACCGGCGCCGCTCAGATGGACGGTGCGATCCTCGTGGTCGCCGCCACCGACGGCCCGATGGCTCAGACCCGTGAGCACGTCCTGCTCGCGAAGCAGGTCGGCGTCCCCTACCTGCTCGCAGCGCTCAACAAGGCCGACATGGTCGACGACGAGGAGATCCTCGAGCTCGTCGAGATGGAGGTCCGCGAGATGCTGGCCTCGCAGGGCTTCGACGAGGACGCGCCGATCGTCAAGGTCTCCGCGCTCAAGGCTCTCGAGGGCGACGAGAAGTGGGTCCAGTCCGTCGCAGATCTGATGGACGCGGTGGACGAGTCCATCCCGGATCCGGTTCGCGATCTGGATCAGCCCTTCCTCATGCCGATCGAGGACGTCTTCACGATCCAGGGTCGCGGCACCGTCGTCACCGGCAAGGTCGATCGCGGCAAGCTCGCGATCAACTCCGAGATCGAGATCGTGGGCATCCGTGCGCCGCAGAAGACGATCGTCACCGGTATCGAGATGTTCCACAAGCAGATGGACGAGGCGTGGGCCGGCGAGAACTGCGGTCTGCTCCTGCGTGGCACCAAGCGTGAGGACGTCGAGCGCGGCCAGGTCGTCGTGAAGCCGAAGTCGATCACGCCGCACACCAACTTCGAGGCGCAGGTCTACATCCTGTCCAAGGACGAGGGTGGCCGTCACAACCCGTTCTACTCGAACTACCGTCCGCAGTTCTACTTCCGGACCACCGACGTCACCGGCGTCATCGAGCTGCCCGAGGGCACCGAGATGGTCATGCCCGGCGACAACACCGAGATGACGGTCGAGCTGATCCAGCCGATCGCCATGGAGGAGGGCCTCGGCTTCGCCATCCGTGAGGGTGGCCGCACCGTGGGCTCCGGCCGCGTCACCAAGATCATCAAGTGATCTGAGCGGGGGCGACCCCGCAGCGTGACGGCAGGACGCCGTGCCTCGGAAGGCCCCGACCCGGGAAACCGGGCCGGGGCCTTCTGGCATGTGCGGGCCGCGTCGCGGGGGAGCGCGCCTCTCACCTCCGCGCCGGGACGCGGCATGCCCCGCCCCCGGCGACATAGCAAGGTCGTGAAAGGTGCCATCGAGGTGGCACCTTTCGGCGCGCGGGGGAGCGGCTTGCGCGGGGGAGCGGTCCGCGGCAGGGCCCGGCCGCCATGTGTCCGGCAGGGTGATCGCGGCGCGCCCGACGGGTTCCTCGGCGTCGACGCTGCGCGCGTCGAGCTGCGTACTCGAACGGGCCCTGCTCCAGATATCACTACGCCCCCGCTCCGTCGGGGCGGAACGGGGGCGTGGTCGAGAGGTCCCTCGTGGTCACTCCCGGCGGACCGGGGCCACGGGGTGAGCAGGAGTCACCGGGTACCGGTTCACCCGCGGACGAGGTCAGCGAGAGCCGCGGTACGGGTCGTCCTCGGCCGACGAGCCGTTCTGCGGTCGTGTGGGTTCGGGGGCCGACGGACTGCCCTGCTCCGCACCGGTATCGGCGGGGCGCTCATCCTCCCGCAGCGGGGTCCCGGCCGGCTGGCCGAAGGAGGGTCGGCTCCCTCGGCCGAATCGATCCTCAGCAGGATGGGACGGCGACGGCGAGGATGGCTGCCCGTAAGTCGGTCGGCTTGACGAGGACGTCGGGGCGGATGCTCCCGCGGGCCCGGCGACGGAGCCCGGCCGCGCTGAGGAGTCCTGGCCGTACGACTGCTGGCCGGGCGTCTGGCCGAACTGCTGCTGCCCGGGACTCTGGCCGTAGGAGTGCTGGCCGGGCGTCTGGCCGAACTGCTGCTGCCCGGGACTCTGGCCGTAGGAGTGCTGGCCGGGCGTCTGGCCGAACTGCTGCTGCCCGGGACTCTGGCCGTAGGGCTGCTGGCCCGGCGCTTGGCCGAACTGCTGGCCCGATCCCTGCCCGAACTGCTGACGGCCGGGAGCCTGGCCATACTGCTGGCCACCGGACCCGCCGGTGTGGGAGCCTGCGCCCCCGTACCCGGGTGTCGGGACGGCGGGGGGCGGCGTGGTCATCGGCACGGCTCCGGACTCCACCAGGAGATGGCGGGCCTGCTCGGCGTGCTTGTGCTCGACCAGCAGCTCGTACTGCATGGGGATGGTGGCGGTCATCGACGTGAAGTCACGCTTGCCGCCGGTCAGCAGGTGACTGACCGCGGACCACACGGTGAAGAACACGATGCCCATCAGCACGCTGGTCAGCACCACCATGACGTTGCTGGGGGTGATGAGCATCAGCAGCAGACCGAGGAACAGGCCCATCCACAACCCGGAGACGATGCCCTGGCCGATGATCCGGCCCCAGGTCTTGCGGCCGGTGACGCGCTCCATGAGCTTGAGGTCGGTGCCGACGATCAGGGTGGACTGCACCGGGAAGTGCTTGTCGGCGAGCGTGTCGACGACGGCCTGCACCTCCTGGTAGGTGCTGTAGACCCCGAGGGATCGCGGATACTCCAGGTCGTACAGCCGCGCTGTCAGTGGGGAGGGGGACTGCGGTGGCTGGCTCATGCGCCCACCGTAATCCAGCAGCCACCGAACGCGCTGGGCGCGAGCGGGGCGAATCGTGAATGCCCCACGTCACCCGCAGCAGCCCGCGTCGTGGCCGGACCAAAGGTAGCGGGCGCTCAGCGTTCCCGTTGGTTCCACCACGTCGCGTCTCTCCATAGCAGTCGCGTTCTCCCCCAGCAACGGCGGGACGCGTCGCGAGGTACAGGCAGGCTCCTTCCCGCGCCACCGGCGGGCCCGGTCGCTTGACCGCGGCACGCAACCTTGGCCGCCGCCACGCCGTGTCGCCCGGCACCGAAGGGCCCCGCCGCGTCCCGATGGCAGGCCTCCTCGAAGGACGCCGAACGACCCTGTTGTCTATCGTCGCCGAGCCCGTGGCACGGCGCCGCAGGTCCGGGCCACGGCGGGACCCGGCGCCTGAACGGACCGGAAAGGACGCCCCTTCCAGCGCAGGTCACACCCATATCACTGGATTCTCGACACGTGCCGTCGATCGTCGTGATCTGCCGGAAAATGTGTCCTGCACCACGTATCGTGACCCCTAGCGGTCGTCCTGCCGGGCGACCTCAGGGTAGAGACGAATCTTTTCGACGAAGACGACGAAAGAGGATCCCGATGGGCACTTCCGCTGATGACATGACTCCGCTCGAGCGGCTCGGAGCCTCCCGCCGACACTTCCTCGCGCTCGCCGGCGCCGGGGCGGGGGCCACGGTGCTCGCCGCCTGCGCCGGGGGAGGTGGTGGCGGAGGAACCGAGGAGGGCGGTTCGGTCGCCGGCGACGGGGAGGTCACCGACGAGAACCCGCTGGGCGTGGACGGCAGCCTGCCGCTGCAGGCGGTGATCTTCGACGGCGGCTACGGGACCAAGTACGCCGAGGACGCGGGCGACACGTACATGGAGAAGTACCCGGAGGCGAAGGTGACGGTCAGTTCTACCGTGAACATCCAGCCTGACCTCCAGCCCCAGTTCGCCGCGGGCACCCCGCCGGACGTGTTCGACAACTCCGGGGCCCAGAAGCTCTCCATCAACGGTCTGGTCGGGCAGCTGTCCGACCTCGGGGACCTCCTCGCGGCACCGATGGTGGACGTCGAGGGGACCGTCGAGGAGAACCTCCTGCCCGGCGTCACCTCACCGGGCATGTTCGACGGGACGTTCCTCGGGATGAACTACGTCTACACGGTCTTCGCCCTGTGGTACTCCGCCTCCGAGTTCGAGGAGAAGGGATGGAGCGTCCCGCAGACCTGGGACGAACTGATGACGATGGGGGAGAGCGTCAAGGGTGAGGGGCGCTACCTCTTCTCCTACGGCGGTCAGAACGCCTCGAACTACTACCAGGAGATGGCCCTGTCGATGGCCGCCAAGCTCGGCGGTGCCGAGGTGCTCACGGCGATCGACGCCCTCGAGGAGGGGGCGTTCGAGCAGGACGCCGTCGTCCAGGCGTATGACGCGATGGCCGAGGCCGTCGAGGCCGGCTTCTTCGAACCCGGCGGCGCCGGCATTAAGCACACGGCCGCCCAGACCAACTGGGTTCAGGGCACGTCGGTGTTCTACCCCTCGGGATCGTGGATCGAGAGCGAGCAGGCCGACGTCACTCCCGAGGGCTATGAGATGACGGGCGCGCCGGTCCCCTCGCTGCCCGACAGCACCCTGTCCCACGAGGCGTTCCACGGCACCGCGGCCGAGCAGTACTTCGTGCCCTCGGGCGGGGAGAACCCCGCCGGGGGTGCCGAGTTCCTGCGCCTCATGCTCTCCAAGGAGCAGGCGCAGAACTTCGCGAAGCTGACGAAGGCGCCGTCGGTCGTCAAGGACACAGTGCCCGACGACGGCTTCGGATCCACCGCTCTCGCCTCGGTCAACGCGATGATCAAAGCGGCCGGCGACAACACGTTCACCTACAACTTCTCCGACTGGTACGGGCTGGGCGATGCGTCGAACTCGAACTGGACCAGCTTCCTCAAGGGCGATATCGACGCCGCGACCCTGCGCAAGCAGGAGCAGGCCATGATCGACGCGGTCCGCAAGGACGAGTCGATCACGAAGTTCGAGGCTGGTTCATGACCTCATCCGGCACCTCTGTCGGACGGCACGGGACGGCGACGTCGCCAGCGGTCGGCCGTCGCCGTCGGCCCTCCTTCGAGCGGATGCTGTTCTTCCTGCTGTTCCTGGGGGTGCCGCTCGCGGTCTACCTGATGTTCGTCGTCTCGCCGTTCCTGCAGGCCTTCTACTATTCGCTGACGAACTGGTCCGGGCTGAGCCCGACCATGGATTTCATCGGGCTGGACAACTACGAGCGGATCCTCGGCGACGTGGTCTTTTGGACGTCTCTGCGGAACAACCTGGTGCTGCTGATCGTGCTGCCCACCATCACCATCACGCTCTCCTTCGCCCTCGCCGTCATGGTCACCATCGGCGGCAGCACACATGGCGGTGTGCGAGGTGTGCGCGGCGCCGGGTTCTACCGCGTCATCAGCTTCTTCCCCTACGCCGTCCCCGCCGTCATCACGGGCATCCTGTTCGCGTTCATCTTCCACCCCAACGGCGGACTGCTCAACGGCACGCTGAACCTATTCATGCCGGCCGTGAACGGGGCGCTGGGCCTGGCCTCGCCGGTGATCGACCCGCTGCGCGCGCTGGTGGGCGCTGCGCCGATGGAGCTGCCGCTGGCAGACATCCGGATCGCCTGGCTGGGCGACCAGCGCTTCGCCCTGCCTGCCGTCGCGTTCGCGATGATCTGGACCTTCGTGGGCTTCTACATGGTGCTGTTCGTCGCCTCCATCAAGTCGATCCCGCAGGAGGTTCTCGAGGCCGCGCGCATCGATGGTGCGGGCCGGCTGCGCTCAGCCGTGCAGGTCGTCGCCCCGATGGTGCGCGACAACATCTCCACCGCCGTGGTGTACATCGGGATCTTCGCGCTGGACGCCTTCACCTTCATCTCCGTGATGACCCCGAACGGCGGCACGGACAACAGCACCAAGGTCGTCTCCCTGCACCTGTACCAGACCGCCTTCCGCGACGGGCGTTTCGGCGAAGCCAGCGCGATGGGCGTGCTGATGGCCCTGATCACGATGGCGGTGGCCGTGGTGGTCATCGGCCTCGGCCGGGCGCGGAAGGACGAACGATGAGCGCGACCAGCACGAGCGCCGAGGAACCGCGGACCGACTCGCCGATCATCCCGCCCGAGCACCGGCCCGCCCGGCTCCGGGCCGGGGCCCGCGGTGGCGACGGGCTCGGCTTCGCCACGCTCCACCACGTCATCCTGACGATCTGGGCGCTGCTGGTGATCCTGCCGCTGCTGTGGACGATCTACACCTCGTTCAAGACCTCGCAGGAGATCCTCACCGAGCCCTTCGGACTGCCGGCCGTCCCGCAACTGAACAACTACACGCGAGCCTGGACCGAGGCGCGGATCGGCGACTACTTCCTCAACACGCTGATCGTCGTCGGTGCGGCCCTGATCATCGTGATGACGCTCGGCGCCATGTGCGCCTATGTCCTGGCGAGGTTCCGCTTCCCCGGCAACCGGATCATCTACTTCGGAATCGTCGCCGGGCTCACCTTCCCGATCTTCCTCGCCGTGGTCCCGCTGTTCTTCGTGCTGAGCAACATGGGGCTGCTCCAGGGCCGGCTGGGCCTGGTGGGCGTGACGATGGCCTACGTGGCGTTCGCGCTCCCGTTCACGGTGTTCTTCCTGCACTCCTTCTTCGCGAACCTGCCGGAGGAGATCGGGGAGGCGGCCGCGATCGACGGTGCCGGGGACTTCCGCACGTTCTTCCAGATCATGCTGCCGATGGCGAAGCCGGGCCTGGCCTCGGTCGCGATCTTCAACTTCCTGGGCCTGTGGAATCAGTACCTGCTGCCCCTGGTGCTGAACACCGAGCGGAGCAACTACGTGCTCGCGCAGGGCCTGGTGAACCTCCAGGCCCAGCAGGGCTACAAGGTCGACTGGGGCGGAATGTTCGCCTCCGTCGTGATCACCGTGATCCCGGTGATCATCGTCTACGTGATCTTCCAGCGGCAGCTGCAGGGCGGTGTCGGACCGAGCACGAGCAAATGAGAGGCTGTTCGTCGCGGTGACTTCTCGAGACTCCGTCCCTCCGACTCTCCGGCGCACTGACTCAGTGGCTCCGAATCTCTGTGACTCGGGGACTTCGTGTCTCCGGAACTCAGCGGCTCCGTCACCCGGTCACTCCTTTCCTCCTCATCTCGTAACGCTGTGATCTGTGACCGGGTGCACCCGGGGTCCACTTGTGGGGTCCCCCGCGGTCTGGCAGACTGTTCAAGTTGTCTGCGCGGGCCGACATGCCCGGTTCCGTTCTCCGTGGGTCAAGCACCCCGGCGAATGATCACCGGATGAGGTCCGTCCCGAGGATGCGAACTGCGCCACCGGCGCAGAGTGCGCATCGACGAGGGATCTAGACGCAGAAGCAGTCGATACTCGGCGGCCGAAAGCTGGGCTGTGTGCCCCGTGGAGGCCGACACGCCCGTCCTCGGGTACCGGGGTCGGCTGCATCCATGCCAGACGAGAAGAGAGACAGGACGCCATGGCGGGACAGAAGATCCGCATCCGGCTCAAGTCGTACGACCACGAGGTGATCGACACCTCGGCGCGAAAGATCGTCGAGACGGTCTCCAGCGCGGGTGCGACGGTCGTGGGCCCGGTGCCGCTGCCGACCGAGAAGAACGTGTTCTGCGTGATCCGTTCTCCCCACAAGTACAAGGACTCCCGTGAGCATTTCGAGATGCGCACGCACAAGCGACTGATCGACATCGTCGACCCCACGCCCAAGGCCGTGGACTCGCTCATGCGTCTCGACCTGCCGGCGGACGTCAACATCGAGATCAAGCTCTGAGGCAGGTGGACATGAGCAACGAACTGACTGGGCAGCAGGCCCGTCCCGTGTCCGGCGTGCTCGGCACCAAGCTCGGCATGACGCAGGTCTGGGACGACAGCGGCAAGCTCGTCCCCGTGACCGTCGTGCAGACCGGTGCGAACGTCGTCACCCAGGTGCGGTCCATCGAGACCGACGGGTACGACGCCGTGCAGATCGCCTACGGCCAGATCGACCCGCGCAAGGTGTCGGCCCCCCTGAAGGGCCACTTCGAGAAGGCCGGCGTGACCCCGCGCCGCCACCTCGTCGAGCTGCGCACCGTCGATGCTGCCGATTACAACCTCGGCCAGGAGATCGACGCGTCGATCTTCGAGGCCGGCCAGAAGGTCGACATCGTCGGCACCTCCAAGGGCAAGGGCACCGCGGGCGTCATGAAGCGTCACGGCTTCTCCGGCGTCAGCGCCACCCACGGCCAGCACCGCAACCACCGCAAGCCCGGTTCCATCGGCGGCGCCGCCACCCCCGGTCGCGTCTTCAAGGGTCAGCGCATGGCTGGCCGTATGGGCAGCGACCGCACCAGTGTCCAGAACCTGACCGTTCACGCGGTCGACGTCGAGAAGGGCCTCGTGCTCGTCAAGGGTGCCGTCCCCGGCGCCAAGGGCGGCCTCGTGCTCGTCCGCTCGGCTGTCAAGAGCCCCGCGAAGGAGGCCTGAGCCCGATGGCAGCGAACCTGACCGTCGACGTGCTCGACACCGCCGGCAAGAAGTCCGGCACCGTCGAGCTGCCCGCGTCGATCTTCGACGTGCAGACCAACGTGCCCCTGATCCACCAGGTGGTCGTCGCCCAGCAGGCGGCGGCTCGTCAGGGCACCCACAAGGCCAAGACCCGCGCCGAGGTGCGTGGCGGCGGCAAGAAGCCCTGGAAGCAGAAGGGCACCGGTCGTGCCCGTCAGGGCTCCCTGCGCGCCCCGCAGTTCACCGGTGGCGGCACCGTCCACGGCCCCGTCCCGCGCGACTACGGCCAGCGCACGCCCAAGAAGATGAAGGCCGCCGCTCTGCGCGGTGCCCTCTCCGACCGGGCCCGCAACGGCCGCGTCCACGTGATCTCGTCCCTGCTCACCGGGGACGTCGCCTCCACCAAGGCGGCCCGCGTGACCCTGTCCCACGTCTCCGACCGCCGGCACCTGCTGGTCGTCGTGCGTCGTGATGACGACCTGGGTGCGCTGAGCTCGCGCAACCTGCCCACCACGCACGTCCTGTACGCGGACCAGGTGAACACCTACGACGTCATGCTCTCCGACGACGTCGTGTTCACCTCCGGTGCGCTCGAGGACTTCGTGGCCCAGGCCACCCTGACCCTTCCCACCTCCACCTTCGCCACGGCGAAGGCTGCTGCTGCCGCCCCGGCCCCCGCCGCTCCGGCCGCCGCTGCCGAGGAGGGCCCCTTCGGTGCGGGTTCCGCGGCCCCTCAGGCCGACGGCTCCGCCCCCGAGGGCTTCACCATCAAGGGCAACAAGGGCTCGATGAAGTTCCACACCGAGGACTCCCCGTGGTACGGACGTACCAAGGCCGAGGTCTGGTTCACGACCGAGGAGGCCGCCAAGGCCGCCGGGTTCGTGAACGCGGTCAAGGAGTCCACCCCGGCCGATGAGGAGTCGAAGTGACCTCGCTGAACAAGGATCCCCGCGACGTCCTGCTGGCCCCGGTCGTCTCCGAGAAGAGCTACGGGCTGATGGACGAGGGCAAGTACACCTTCCTGGTGGACGCCCGCGCCAACAAGACCGAGATCAAGATCGCCGTCGAGTCCATCTTCGACGTCAAGGTCTCCTCGGTGAACACGATCAACCGTCAGGGCAAGACGCGCCGCACGCGCTTCGGGACCGGCAAGCGCAAGAACACCAAGCGCGCCGTGATCACCCTGACTGACGGAGCCATCGACATCTTCGGAGGGTCGGTCGCCTGAGGCGGCCGATGTCCGAGGAGCCGAAGAGAGTCTGAGGGAAACCCACATGGCAATTCGTAAGAGCAAGCCGACCACCCCCGGTCGTCGCGGCTCGAGTGGCGCCGACTTCGTCGAGGTCACCCGGTCCACGCCGGAGAAGTCCCTGGTCCGCCCGCTGTCCAAGTCCGGCGGTCGCAACAGCAACGGTCGTATCACCTCCCGTCACCGGGGCGGTGGCCACAAGCGGGCCTACCGTGTGATCGACTTCCGCCGTCACGACAAGGACGGCGTCAAGGCCAAGGTCGCGCACATCGAGTACGACCCGAACCGCACCGCGCGCATCGCGCTGCTGCACTACGCCGACGGCGAGAAGCGTTACATCCTCGCCCCGTCGAAGCTGCGTCAGGGCGACTGGATCGAGAACGGCACGGGGTCGGACATCAAGCCCGGCAACAACCTGCCGCTGCGCAACATCCCGGTGGGCACCGTGATCCACGCGATCGAGCTCCGCCCCGGTGGCGGCGCCAAGATCGCCCGCAGCGCCGGCGCCTCCGTGCAGCTGGTCGCCAAGGACGGTCCGTATGCGCAGCTGCGCATGCCCTCCGGAGAGATCCGGAACGTCGACGCCCGCTGCCGCGCCACCATCGGCGAGGTCGGCAACGCCGAGCAGTCCAACATCAACTGGGGCAAGGCCGGCCGCATGCGCTGGAAGGGCAAGCGTCCTCACGTGCGCGGCGTCGTCATGAACCCCGTCGATCACCCGCACGGTGGCGGCGAGGGCCGCACCTCCGGTGGTCGTCATCCGGTGTCGCCCTGGGGTCAGCCCGAGGGCCGTACCCGTCGACCGGGCAAGGAGAGCGACAAGCTCATCGTGCGCCGTCGTCGGACCGGCAAGAAGCGCTGATAGGGAGAACCACACATGCCTCGCAGTATCGCCAAGGGCCCGTTCGTCGACGATCACCTTCAGAAGAAGGTGGACGCTCAGAACGACAAGGGCACCAAGAACCTCATCAAGACCTGGTCGCGTCGTTCGGTCATCACCCCGGACTTCCTCGGCCACACCTTCGCAGTGCACGACGGCCGCAAGCACGTCACGGTGTTCGTCACCGAGTCGATGGTCGGCCACAAGCTCGGCGAGTTCGCTCCCACGCGGACTTTCAAGGGCCACGAGAAGGACGACAGAAAGGGCCGTCGTCGCTGACCTCGCTCAGCACGGCAGCACGTCCCGACATCCAGAAGAAAGCAGGACAGCAATGGAAGCCAAGGCGCAGGTGCGGCATCTCCGCATGTCGCCCATGAAGGCTCGCCGCGTTGTGGACCTGATTCGTGGCAAGAGCACGGGCGAGGCCCTGGACACCCTGCGGTTCGCCCCGCAGGCGGCCAGCGAGCCCGTCCTCAAGCTCGTCGAGTCCGCGATCGCCAACGCGCGGGTGAAGGCAGATCAGGCGGGGGAGCGCTTCGATGAGCGCGAGCTCGTCGTCTCCTCCGCATTCGTCGACGAAGGTCCGACCATGAAGCGGTTCCAGCCGCGTGCACAGGGTCGAGCCTTCCAGATCAAGAAGCGCACCAGCCACGTCACCGTGGTGGTCGCTCCCGTGAACAAGTAAGGAGTCCCGAATGGGCCAGAAGGTCAATCCGAACGGGTTCCGCCTCGGGATCACCACGGAGCACAGCAGCCGGTGGTTCGCCGACTCCTCCAAGGAGGGTCAGCGCTACCGCGACTACGTGAAGGAAGACGTCGCGATCCGCAAGCTCATGTCCAAGGGCATGGACCGCGCCGGCATCTCCAAGGTCGAGATCGAGCGCACCCGCGACCGCGTCCGCGTCGACCTCCACACCGCCCGCCCGGGCATCGTCATCGGGCGTCGTGGCGCGGAGGCCGAGCGTCTGCGCGGTGAGCTGGAGAAGCTCACCGGCAAGCAGATCCAGCTGAACATCCTCGAGGTCAAGAACCCCGAGGCCGATTCCCAGCTGGTCGCTCAGGGCATCGCCGAGCAGCTCGCCGCCCGTGTCTCCTTCCGTCGTGCGATGCGCAAGGGCATGCAGTCCGCGCAGCGCGCCGGTGCGAAGGGCATCCGAGTGGCCGTCTCCGGTCGCCTCGGCGGCGCCGAGATGAGCCGCAACGAGTTCTACCGCGAGGGGCGCGTGCCGCTGCACACCCTCCGCGCGAACATCGACTACGGCTTCTACGAGGCCCGCACCGCCTTCGGCCGCATCGGCGTGAAGGTGTGGATCTACAAGGGCGACGTCACCGCCAAGGAGCTCGCGGCCCAGCAGGCCGCCTCGCAGGGTCCCCGCTCCGGCGGACGCGGCCCGCGTGCCGAGCGTCCCCGCGGCCGTCGTAACGAGCGCAATGCTGCCGCCCGTCGGGAGAACCCGGAGTCTGCCCCGCAGGCGTCCGCTCCCGCCGAGCAGTCGGCGTCCGCTCCCGCAGAGCAGTCCGGAACGGAGGCCTGAGCGACATGCTGATCCCTCGCAGGACCAAGCACCGCAAGCAGCACCACCCGACCCGCAGCGGTATGGCCAAGGGCGGGACCGAGCTCGCGTTCGGTGACTACGGCATCCAGGCGCTCGCGCCGGCCTACGTCACCAACCGCCAGATCGAGGCCGCGCGTATCGCCATGACCCGCTACATGAAGCGTGGCGGCAAGGTGTTCATCAACATCTACCCCGATCGACCGCTCACCAAGAAGCCTGCCGAGGTCCGCATGGGCTCGGGCAAGGGCTCCGTCGAGTGGTGGGTCGCCAATATCAAGCCGGGACGTGTCATGTTCGAGATCACCGGCGTCGACGAGGAGGTTGCTCGCGAGGCCCTGCGCCTGGCGATGCACAAGCTCCCCATGAAGTGCCGCATTCTGAGCCGAGAGGGTGGTGACATCTGATGGCAGCGACCAAGCTCACCGCCGATGAACTCGACAAGCTGGACGACGTCAAGCTTGCCGAGGAGCTGGCGAAGGCCAAGGACGAGCTGTTCAAGCTTCGTTTCCAGTCCGCTACCGGTCAGCTCGAGAGCTCCGGCCGCCTGCGGTCCGTCAAGAAGGACATCGCACGGATCTACACGATCCTGCGCGAGCGCGAGCTGGGCATCCGTCAGGCCCCCGGCTCCGCCGAGTGACCGCGAAGCGAGGAACAGAGATGACTGAGAACAGCAAGGCCGAGACCCCGGCCGTCGAGGAGCTCGACAAGGAGGGGGCGCACGCCTCCTCCCACGAGCGTCCCTACCGCAAGACCGTCCGCGGTCTCGTGGTCTCGGACAAGATGGACAAGACCGTCGTGATCGAGGTCGAGGACCGTGTCAAGCACGCCCGCTACGGCAAGGTCACGACCAAGACCAGCAAGTTCAAGGCCCACGACGAGGAGAACACCGCCGGCATCGGCGACCGTGTCCTCATCATGGAGACCCGTCCGACCTCCGCGACCAAGCGGTGGCGTCTGGTCGAGATCCTCGAGCGCGCGAAGTGATCCTGCGGTCCTCGTGACCGCCCCCGGATCCTGAACAGGGCCGGTCCTCCCCTCGGGGAGGGCCGGCCCTTTCGCTGTGCTGCGGCCGCGCGCCGTGCCGCCGCGCCAGGACTCCGGGTGGAGGCAGCGCGGGCAGGTCCCGGTCAGGTCGGTCAGCCGCCGGTGAGGTGCACGAGCAGCGCCCCTGCGTAGGCGTCCTCGGCATGCGGGGCGCGCAGCTGACGCTCCTCGCCGTCGGCAGTGGCCTGCAGGGTCACGACGAAGACGCCGTCGCCCTCCCGATGCAGGCTGCGGAAGGCAGGGCCCAGCGCTGTGCGCAGCTGGTCCTCCCGGGGGATCCAGATCGCCTCGTGCTGCTCCACCGAGTCGAGCGCCCACTCGGTGGTGCCGTTGAAGCGGAAGACATGCTCGCCGGCGCGCCCCACCGCGGGCTCGACCACCATCGAGGAGAGCATGAACGCCTCCTCGCGCAGTAGCTCGGTGTCGATCGTGAAGAGGTCCCCCTCTGCGGGTGCCCATCTGAGGCCGGAGTCCTGGAGGCGGCGGGCGACGTCGATGTCGATCATTCCTCGAGTGTAGAGGCGCCGCCTGCGTGCGAGGAGTCCCGAGCGGGCGCCGGGTGGGCGGGGACGACGTGATGACGTCGACGCCGACGTGGACATCCGGTGGACGCGGCGTGACACTTGACGGCGGCCCGGCGCGGACAGGACACCGCGCGCCGCGCCCAGCCTCCTTCCCGAACCGAAAGTATGTCCCCATGGGTGAACGCCGCCGCCGCCAGGACCGTGACTCCTCGCCTCCGCCGAGGTCTCGTCTGGTCTCCCGCACACGCAAGTTGGGGGTCGAGGACGTCCTGGTGGTCAAGCGGTCGCGGATCCGCACCGCGGTCGGCGGGACCGTGGTCGGCAACTTCATGGAGTGGTTCGACTTCGGCGTGTACGGCTACATGGCCCTCACGCTCGCGAGCCTGTTCTTCGAGACCGGCAGCGACAGCCTCGATCGGCTGCTGAGCCTGCTCGGCTTCGCGGTGAGCTTCCTGGTCCGCCCGCTCGGCGGTCTCGTGCTCGGTCCGCTCGGCGACCGGATCGGACGCCAGAAGGTCCTGTTCATCACCATGGCCGCCATGGCCGTCGCGACTGCCCTGATCGGCGTGCTCCCGACGGCCTCTCAGATCGGCGTGTGGGCGGCGTTCCTGCTCTACCTGCTCAAACTGATCCAGGGCTTCTCCACGGGCGGCGAGTACGCCGGGGCCTCGACCTACGTCGCCGAGTTCTCCTCGGACAAGCGCCGAGGCTACTTCTCCTCCTGGCTCGACGTCGGCTCCTACCTCGGTTTCGCCACCGGCGCCGGGACCGTGGCCCTGACCCACCTCGTGGTGGGACTCGGCTGGGGCGAGACCGCCTTCTCCGACTGGGGATGGCGGGTGCCGTTTCTCGTCGCCGTCCCCCTGGGAGCGATCGCGATCTATTTCCGTGCCCGCATCCCCGAGACCCCGGCCTTCGAGACCGCGGAGAGCGCGCAGGGTGAGGAGGAGCCCGATCGGGATGACCCGATGGCCAGCTCCGGTCTGCGCAGCCTGCTGCGCCACCACTGGCGCGCCGTGCTGGTGGCGATCTCGATCGTCGCCGCCGGCAACACCGTCGGTTACGCCCTGACCAGCTACATGCCCACCTTCCTCGGCGCCCAACTGGGCATGAACGAGATGATGGCTGCGGTAGCCACCATCCCTGCGATGGTCGCCGTCGCGCTCAGCCTGCCCCTCATCGGTCGGCTCTCCGACCGGATCGGCCGCAAGCGGGTGCTGTACCTCGCGATCGTCAGCACTCTCGTGCTCACGATCCCCGCCTTCGAGATGATGCTGACGGGCCACTTCTGGGTCATCCAGCTCGCGAGCTTCCTCATCGCCGTCCCCGCGGCGCTGTACCTGGCGATGTTCGCCTCGACCCTGCCGGCGATGTTCCCCACCGCAGTGCGCTTTGCGGCGATGGGCCTCGCCTTCAACGTCGCGGTCTCGGCCTTCGGTGGCACCACGCCCCTGGTCTCGCAGGCGCTGATCGACGCCACCGGGAACGAGCTGATGCCGGCCTTCTGGATCATGCTCTTCTCCGTGATCTGCGCGGTCGCACTGCTGGGCCTCAAGGAGACGGCGCGGACGCCGCTGCTGGGCTCGTTCCCGACCGTCGAGGACGAGCAGGAGGCCGCGGCGCTGGTCGCGGGCCAGGAGGAGAACCCGCACCTCGACCTCGACGCCATGCCGCTCCAGGAGGAGTACCTGCGCATCGCGGTCGACGCCGCAGGTGATCCCGTCGACGGAGTGGAGCCCGTGCGTGTCACGGAGCTCTCCGACGCCGATCGTGCCCTGCTCGACTCCCCCCGGACCCCGCGCACGGACGAGGACACCGAGCAGGGGCCGGGGGAGCGGCGGAGCACCCGGGCCCCGGAGTGAGCGAGCGGGCGGGTCCCGCGGAGAACGACCGGACGAGCGACGGACGAGAAGCCGGACGAGCCGCGGGAGAGCAAGCACACACCAGGTCGGCGGCTCGTACGGGGTGACAGTGCAGGTGCCGACCGCGTAGTCTTGAGCGGTTGCCGGACATCTGTCCCCATGCACCTCCGCGGTGCGTGCGAGCAGGAGTCCGCGACAGGATCCGGTACCACCAGATCCGTCCTCGCCGGAGACCGTGCACGAGAAGCGAACGCCTCGCGTTCCACACGCTAGTGCATGAGTCCGGCAGAGGGATTTTTGGTGCCCGGGGCCCGTCGGCGGTGACGCTCACGGTCGCAGTGGTGACCAGGGGTGATGCGGCGCACCATGCAGTGTCCATATTCCGTTCCGCAAGGCTCGGCCGGCTCGCTCCCGCGGGCGGGAAGAGAACCGGTGAGACGATAGGAGAACGAGTGATTCAGCAGGAGTCGCGACTGAAGGTCGCCGACAACACGGGTGCCAAGGAGATTCTCTGCATCCGTGTTCTCGGTGGCTCCGGTCGCCGTTACGCCAGCATCGGCGACACCATCGTGGCGACCGTGAAGGACGCCATCCCCGGTGGCAACGTCAAGAAGGGCGACGTCATCAAGGCTGTCGTCGTCCGCACGTCCAAGGAGCGTCGGCGTCCCGACGGCTCCTACATCCGCTTCGACGAGAACGCGGCGGTGATCCTCAAGGCCGACGGCGAGCCGCGCGGAACGCGCATCTTCGGCCCCGTCGGTCGCGAGCTGCGCGACAAGCGCTTCATGAAGATCATCTCGCTGGCACCGGAGGTGCTGTGACATGGCAAAGATGAAGATCAAGAAGGGCGACCTCGTCCAGGTCATCACCGGTCGCACGAGCGACAGCGACAAGGCCGCCCAGCGCGGCCTCGAGGCCGGCGACAAGGGTAAGCAGGGCCGCGTCCTGCAGGTGTTCCCCGACACGCAGCGCGTGCTCGTCGAGGGCATCAACCGGCGCACCCACCACCTCAAGCCGACCCAGGCCGGCGGTGCGGGCGGCATCGAGCAGCGCGAGGCCCCGCTCCACGTCTCCAACGTGGCCCTGGTCGACCCGGAGGACAACAAGCCGACCAAGGTCGGTTTCCGCGTCGAGACCCTCGAGCTCGACAGCGGCCGCTCCAAGCAGGTGCGCGTCCGCTTCGCAAAGCGCTCCGGGAAGGACATCTGAGATGAGCGAGACCGTCACCCAGGCGCCCACCCCGCGTCTGAAGACCCAGTACAACGAGACCATCAAGGCGCAGCTGACCGAGCAGTTCGGTTACGAGAACGTCATGCTGGTGCCCGGCCTGACCAAGATCGTCGTGAACATGGGCGTCGGCGACGCCGCACGCGATTCCAAGGTCATCGACGGCGCCATCCGCGATCTCGCCGACATCACCGGCCAGAAGCCCCAGGTCACCAAGGCCCGCAAGTCCATCGCGCAGTTCAAGCTGCGTGAGGGCATGCCGATCGGTGCGCACGTCACCCTGCGCAACGCTCGCATGTGGGAGTTCCTGGACCGGATGCTGTCGACCGCGCTGCCGCGCATCCGCGACTTCCGCGGACTGTCGCCGAAGCACTTCGACGGCAACGGCAACTACACCTTCGGTCTCACGGAGCAGGTCATGTTCCACGAGATCGACCAGGACAAGATCGACCGGGTCCGCGGTATGGACATCACGGTCGTGACCACTGCGAAGACCGACGACGAGGGACGCGCGCTGCTCAAGCTGCTCGGCTTCCCCTTCAAGGAGAACTGATATGGCCAAGACAGCCCTGATCAAGAAGTCGGAGCGCAAGCCGAAGTTCGCCGTGCGCGCCTACACCCGGTGCCAGCGCTGCGGCCGTCCGCACTCCGTGTACCGCAAGTTCGGGCTCTGCCGAGTCTGCCTTCGCGAGATGGCTCACCGCGGTGAGCTCCCCGGCGTGACCAAGAGCAGCTGGTAAGGACTACCGCCAGAGGTCCCGGGGCACAGCAATGATGTCGCGGGAAACCAGGTGAGGAAGAAGCAACAGACATGACCATGACCGACCCGATCGCGGACATGCTCACGCGGATCCGGAACGCCTCAGGCGCGTTCCACGAAACCGCGTCCATGCCGTACTCGAAGTTGAAGGCCCGCATCGCGGACATCCTGAAGGCGGAGGGCTACATCCTCGGCTGGCGCGAGGAAGAGGCCGAGGTGGGCAGCAAGCTCGTCCTCGAGCTCAAGTACTCCGACAGCCGTGAGCGCGCCATCTCCGGCATCCGGCGCATCTCGAAGCCCGGCCTGCGTGTGTACGCGAAGTCCACCAATCTGCCCAAGGTCCTCGGCGGACTGGGCGTGGCGATCCTGTCCACGTCCTCCGGCCTCCTGACCGACAAGCAGGCTGCCCAGAAGGGTGTGGGTGGGGAAGTCCTCGCCTACATCTGGTAACCGGGGGAGGAGAACTACTATGTCCCGCATCGGATTCCGACCGGTCCCCGTGCCGGCAGCCGTTTCAGACGTCACCATCGATGGCAACATCGTGACGGTGACCGGACCCAAGGGCGTGCTCTCGCACGAGGTGCCGGCGCCCCTGACCATCGAGCGCAACGACGACGGCGCGATCGTCGTCCGCCGCCCCGACGACGAGCAGGACAACCGTGCGCTGCACGGGCTGACCCGCACGCTCGTCAACAACATCGTCCTCGGTGTCACCGAGGGCTACGAGAAGAAGCTGGAGATCGTGGGCACGGGCTACCGTGTGACCGCGAAGGGCACCGACCTCGAGTTCGCACTCGGCTTCTCCCACCCCGTCACGGTGAAGTCCCCCGAGGGCGTCACCCTGAACGTCGAGTCCCCGAGCAAGTTCTCGGTCAGCGGCATCGACAAGCAGCGGGTGGGTCAGGTCGCCGCGAAGATCCGTGGCATCCGTCCTCCCGAGCCCTACAAGGGCAAGGGCGTGCGGTACGCGGACGAGACCGTGGTGCGCAAGGCCGGAAAGGCTGGTAAGTGATCATGGGTTACGCACTCAAGCACACCAAGGGCAACCGCGGCAGCAAGCTGCGCTCGCGCGGCCGTCGTCACCTGCGTGTCCGCCGTCGGGTCATCGGCACCGCCGTGCGCCCGCGTCTGGTGGTCACCCGCTCGTCGCGCCACGTCTTCGTCCAGATCGTCGACGACTCGCTGGGCAAGACCATCGCGTCGGCGTCGACCATGGAGGCCGACCTGCGCGGCGCCGAGGCGCCCAAGGCGGACAAGGCCCGCACCGTCGGCACCCTGGTCGCCGAGCGCGCCCAGGCCGCCGGGATCGACTCCGTCGTGTTCGACCGCGGCGGCAACAAGTACCACGGCCGCGTGGCCGCCGTCGCGGACGGCGCTCGCGAAGCCGGCCTGGCGCTGTGATCGCCCCCCGGACACAGGACGAGAAGAGGATCTGAATATGGCTGCACAGCAGCGAAGCAACGGTCCCGCGGCCTCCGGCCGGCGGGACGAGAAGTCCACCACCAGCAACGAGCGCGGCGGGCGCCAGGGCGGCGACCGCGGTGGCCGTCAGGGCCGCGGCCGCGGTCAGGACGCCGAGAAGTCGGCCTTCCTCGAGCGCGTCGTCAGCATCAACCGCGTCTCGAAGGTCGTCAAGGGCGGCCGTCGGTTCTCCTTCACCGCCCTCGTGGTGGTGGGTGACGGCGACGGCACCGTCGGCGTCGGCTACGGCAAGGCCAAGGAGGTCCCTGCGGCGATCTCCAAGGGTGTCGAGGAGGCGAAGAAGAACTTCTTCCGCGTCCCCCGCATCCAGGGCACCGTCGTGCACCAGGTCCAGGGCGAGGATGCGGCAGGCGTCGTCCTGCTGCGTCCGGCCGCGCCGGGCACCGGTGTGATCGCCGGCGGTCCGGTCCGCGCCGTGCTCGAGTGCGCCGGAGTGCACGACGTGCTCTCCAAGTCGCTCGGGTCGACCAACCAGATCAACATCGTGCGGGCCACCGTCGATGCGCTCAAGCGGCTCGAGGAGCCGGAGGCCGTGGCCGCGCGCCGTGGTCTCGCGGTCGAGGACGTCGCCCCGGCGGCGCTCCTGCGGGCCCAGGCCGAGGGCCGTGCCGCGGCTCGCGCCGAGAAGGTGGGTGCCTGATGCAGATCAAGGTCACCCAGGTCCGTTCCGACATCGGCGGCAACCAGAGCCAGCGAGCCACCCTGCGCGGCCTCGGCCTCAAGCGCATCGGTGACACGGTGGTGAAGGATGACCGCCCCGAGATCCGCGGCATGATCCGCGCCGTCACCCACCTGGTGACGGTCGAAGAGGTGGACTGAATCTCATGAACACTGAAGACCAGAATCCCCTGAAGCTTCACGACCTGCGCCCCGCGCCGGGTTCGAAGACCGCACGCACCCGCGTCGGTCGCGGTGAGGCCTCCAAGGGCAAGACCGCCGGTCGCGGCACCAAGGGCACGAAGGCCCGTTACCAGGTGCCCGTCGGCTTCGAGGGCGGCCAGATGCCGATGCACATGCGTCTGCCCAAGCTGCGCGGCTTCACCAACCCGTTCCGCGTCGAGTACCAGGTCGTGAACCTGGCGACCCTGGAGGAGCTGTTCCCCGAGGGCGGCACCGTCACGGTCGAGGATCTCGTCTCCAAGGGCGCCGTGCGCAAGAACCAGCCCGTCAAGGTGCTGGGGACCGGTGAGGTGAGCGTCAAGCTCGACGTCACCGCACAGAAGTTCTCCGCCTCGGCGGAGCAGAAGATCGCGGCGGCTGGCGGGTCCGTCACCACCGCGTGAGTCGCTTTTGACGGGGCACCACGGCGCAGAATAATCTGTGCTGCGGTGCCCCGTCGTCATACTGGGGCCGGTCCGATGGCCGCAGAGTTTCTACGGCACCGGGACGGACCGGGACGCCCTACGGTCCTGTCCCCGGACCTCCAGGAGGGAAACTGGTGAACTCGTTCGTGCGCGCGCTGCGCACCCCCGAGCTGAGGGCGAAGATCTTCTTCACGCTCGGCCTGATCGCCATCTATCGACTCGGCGTCTTCGTCCCCACTCCGGGGTTCGACTACACCAACGTGATGGTCTGTTCCGATCAGGCACAGTCGGGTCAGGGCGCCTCCGCGATGGGCATGATCAACATGTTCTCCGGCGGCGCGCTGCTGCAGCTGTCCGTCTTCTCGCTCGGCGTGATGCCCTACATCACTGCCTCCATCATCGTGCAGCTGCTGCGTGTGGTGATCCCGCGGTTCGAGGCCCTCCACAAGGAGGGGGCCTCCGGCACCGCCAAGCTCACGCAGTACACGCGCTACCTGACCATCGGCCTGGGCGTGCTGCAGGCCACCACGATCATCACCCTGGTGCGCTCCGGGCAGTTCTTCGTGGGGTGCAACCTCACGCTCGTGCCCGACCAGTCCGTGCCCACGCTGCTGCTGATGGTGCTGGCCATGACCGTCGGCACCGTGCTGATCATGTTCATGGGCGAGATGATCACCGAGCGCGGTGTCGGCAACGGCATGTCGCTGATGATCTTCACGTCCATCGCCGCGTCCTTCCCGGGCGCCATGGGCCAGGTCTTCCAGCTGCAGGGCTGGATGATCTTCGCGCTCGTGATCCTCGTGGCACTGGTGGTGATGATCGGCGTCGTCTTCGTCGAGCAGTCCCAGCGCCGCATCCCGGTCCAGTACGCCAAGCGGATGGTGGGCCGCCGCATGTACGGCGGCACCTCCACCTACATCCCGATCAAGGTCAACCAGGCCGGCGTCATCCCTGTCATCTTCGCCTCCTCGATCCTGGCGCTGCCGCAGATGGCCGCCTCCTTCGGCAACCCCGAGTCCGGCTGGGTGCAGTGGATCAATGCGCACCTGGTGATGGGGCAGTCGTTCTCCTGGATCTATGCCGTCGTCTACGTCAGCCTGATCGTTTTCTTCGCCTTCTTCTACGTCTCGATCACCTTCAACGCGGAGGAGATCGCCGACAACATGAAGAAGTACGGCGGTTTCGTGCCCAACGTGCGCGCCGGCAAGCCCACCGAGAGCTATCTGCGCTACGTGATCAACCGGATCCAGACCCCCGGCGCGATGTACCTCGCGGTGATCTCGCTGATGCCCCTGCTCGCGCTCGTCTATCTGGGCGCCTCGCAGAACTTCCCGCTGGGCGGCGTGTCCCTGCTGATCGTCATCGGCGTCGGCCTCGACACCGTCAAGCAGATCGACGCGAAGCTCCAGCAGCACCACTACGAAGGGATTCTTCGGTGACCACCTCTCCCGCCGCGCCCACCGCCCGCCGACTGCTGATCGTCGGCCCGCCCGGAGCCGGCAAAGGCACGCAGGCCGTGCGCCTGGCCGAGTCGCTGTCGATCCCCGCGATCTCCACCGGTGACATCTTCCGCGCCAACGTCTCCCAGGAGACCGAGCTCGGCGTCCTCGCGAAGTCCTACATGGACGCCGGCGAGTACGTGCCGGACTCGGTCACCAACGACATGGTGCGTTCGCGCCTGACCGAGGAGGATGCCCGGGGTGGTTTCCTGCTGGACGGCTACCCCCGCACCCTCGACCAGGTCGAGGCCCTCGACACCATGCTCGCCGAGCTCGGCTCCGCGCTGGACGCCGTGCTGCTGCTCCAGGTCGAGACCGAGGCCGTCGTGGGCCGACTGGTCGCACGCGGCCAGGAGGAGGGCCGCAGCGACGACACCGAGGAGACCATCCGGCGCCGGCTCGAGGTGTACGCCGAGCAGACCGCCCCGCTGATCGACGTCTACGAGAACCGCGGTCTCGTGCGCCGCGTGGACGGCATGGCCCCCATCGACGAGGTCACCGTCTCTCTCCAGGAGGCGCTCGAGGCACGATGAGCATCCTGCCTGAGCGGGTGGAGCTGAAGACCCCCGAGCAGATCCTCGTCATGCGGCGCAGCGGCCGGTTGCTGCACCGCGTGCACGAGATGCTCGAGGAGAACATGCGTCCCGGCGTCACCACCGCCGAGCTGGACCGCCTCGCCCACGAGATGATCCTCGACGAGGGCGCCACCCCGAACTTCCTGGGCTACCAGGGGTACCCGGCCTCGCTGTGCATCAGTGTCAACGAGGTCGTCGTCCACGGCATCCCCGATGGGCGTGAGCTGGTCGAGGGCGACATCGTCTCCCTCGACGGCGGGCTGATCATCGATGGCTGGCACTCCGACGCGGCGCGCACGCACATCGTCGGCTCGCCCCGTTCGGTGGCCGACGAGGACCTGGTCCGCATCACCCGGGACGCCCTGTGGGCCGGCATCGCCGCCCTCGGGACGGCCCAGCGGGTCGGTGACGTCGGTGCCGCCATCGAGGACTTCGTCGAGGAGGAGGCGGGGGAGTCCCTGTCCCCTCTGGAGGGTTTCGGCGGGCACGGCATCGGCACCGCCATGCATCAGGCGCCGGACGTCATGAACTACCGCACCCGCGCCCGCGGGCCGCGCGTGCGGCCCGGGATGTGCCTGGCCATCGAGCCCATGCTCATCCAGGGGCAGGGCAACTGGGAGCTCGAGGCCGACGACTGGACGGTGCGCGCCACCGCGGGCGGCAGGGCCGCCCACTGGGAGCACTCCGTCGCCGTCACCGAGGACGGGCTGCTGGTGCTCACCGCGGGCGACGGCGGTGCCGCCGAGCTCGCTCGGCGCGGGGTCAAGGCCGCGCCGGACCCGCTGGCGGACTCCGGGGACTGATCAGCGGGCCGACGAGGCGGGTCGCGGGCGTTCCCGGGGCGACGTGATCGGGGTCATCACCCCTGGCACTCGCCGTTTCCGGCCAGGGAGTGTAGGCTCGTCGATCGGGTGTGCTCCGCGCGCGATCTCGTCGTGTGCAGTCGTGCAGTCCCGTCGCGCAGACCTTTCGACCGGCGTAGCCGAGTCGAGCCGCCGCGGCGACGACGCGCTCCGGCGCCACCCTCGTTGACCACCGTACCGTCGCCCGACGGCAGGTGTGCAAGGACTGAGTGTTCATCGAATGCGGAACTCGGCCCCCGGTCCTCCGGAGGCGAGAGATTGGGGAGGCATGGCGAAGAAGGACGGCGTGATCGAAGTCGAGGGCCGTGTCGTGGAGGCGCTCGCGAACGCGCGTTTCCGGGTCGAGCTCGACAACGGGCACATGGTGCTCGCGCACATCTCCGGGAAGATGCGCCAGCACTACATCCGCATCCTTCCCGAGGACCGCGTGGTCGTCGAGCTGAGCCCCTACGATCTCGACCGGGGCCGCATCGTCTACCGCTACAAGTGATCGTCCCGGGAGAAGGAAAGCTATGAAGGTCAAGCCGAGCGTCAAGCCGATCTGTGACAACTGCAAGGTGATCCGTCGCCACTCGCGCGTCATGGTCATCTGCTCGAACCCCCGTCACAAGCAGCGCCAGGGCTGAGCGGAGCATTCCGTCGGTCCCGGCTCTCGCCGTGACAGCCGCCCGCACGGGCGGCACGCCCCGCAGGGGCACCGTCCGCGTCGCGGGCACACAACAGAAGAGTCGACACCACCGGCCATCCGGCCGGCCACCCGCAGCGCGGAGGCTGCGGCGTCCCGGGAACAGACCCGAGGACGAGGTGTCGGATCAGGCCTCCGAGACAGTAGGAGAATCTGCACATGGCACGTCTGGTGGGAGTGGACCTTCCGCGCGAAAAGCGCCTCGAAGTCGCCCTGACGTACATCTTCGGCGTGGGACGCACCCGCGCCCTCGAGACCCTGGCCGCGACCGGTGTCCCCGGTGACAAGCGCGTGCGCGAGCTGACCGACGACGAGCTCGTCCAGCTCCGCGACCACATCGAGGAGAACTACCGGACCGAGGGTGATCTGCGCCGCGAGGTCGCCGCCGACATCCGTCGCAAGGTCGAGATCGGCAGCTACCAGGGCCTGCGGCACCGCCGCGGTCTGCCGGTCCACGGTCAGCGCACGAAGACCAACGCGCGCACCCGCAAGGGTCCCAAGCGCACCGTCGCCGGCAAGAAGAAGACCCGCTGATCCACGGCGACAGCCGTCGGACCGCAGGAGTCTTCGGACCCGCAGTCACTTCGCGCCGCTGAGGGATCCGGCGCACCCCACACCCACCAGAGGAGTTCTGCCGTATGGCAACCAAGACCCGTCAGGCCGCTGCGCGCAAGCCGCGCCGCAAGGACAAGAAGAACATCGTCAACGGCCAGGCACACATCAAGAGCACGTTCAACAACACGATCGTGTCCATCACGGACCCGACCGGTGCTGTCATCTCCTGGGCCTCGGCCGGGCAGGTCGGCTTCAAGGGCTCGCGCAAGTCGACCCCCTACGCCGCGCAGATGGCCGCCGAGGCCGCCGCGCGCCAGGCGCAGGACCACGGCATGAAGAAGGTCGACGTCTTCGTGAAGGGCCCGGGCTCCGGCCGCGAGACCGCGATCCGCTCGCTCACCGCGACCGGCCTCGAGGTCGGCTCGATCCAGGACGTCACCCCGCAGCCGCACAACGGCACCCGTCCGGCCAAGCGCCGCCGCGTCTGACCGCGTCGGCCGCGACCGGGCATCGCCCCGTCCGTCGCGGCCGACCCCGGTGCCGGCCGGCCCGTCGGCCCAGGCACCCCTGGACACCACACTCATCCTCTAGGCCCACCGCCCCCTTCTGAGCGTCATATGGCGGACGCTCGCAGAAAGGATCCACAGTGCTCATTGCACAGCGCCCCACGCTGACCGAAGAGGTCGTGTCGGACAACCGCTCCCGGTTCGTCATCGAGCCGCTCGAGCCGGGCTTCGGCTACACCCTCGGCAACTCCCTGCGCCGCACCCTGCTGTCCTCCATCCCCGGCGCCGCGGTCACCTCGATCCGCATCGACGGCGTGCTGCACGAGTTCAGCACCGTCCCCGGGGTCAAGGAGGACATCACCGAGGTCATCCTCAACATCAAGAACCTCGTCGTCTCCTCGGAGAACGACGAGCCGGTCGTGATGTACCTGCGTCGCGAGGAAGCCGGTCACGTGACCGCGGCCGACATCACCCCGCCCGCCGGCGTGGAGATCCACAATCCCGACCTCCACATCGCGACCCTCAACGAGAAGGGCCGTCTGGAGATCGAGCTGATCGTCGAGCGCGGCCGCGGCTACGTCTCCGCCGCTCAGAACAAGGGCATCGACGGAGAGATCGGCCGGGTCCCGGTCGACTCGATCTACTCGCCCGTGCTCAAGGTGACCTACAAGGTCGAGGCGACCCGTGTCGAGCAGCGCACCGACTTCGACAAGCTGATCGTCGACGTCGAGACCAAGCCGGCCATCTCCCCGCGCGACGCGCTGGCTTCCGCCGGCAAGACGCTGGTCGAGCTGTTCGGTCTGGCCCACGAGCTGAACCAGGAGGCGGAGGGCATCGAGATCGGCCCGTCGCCGACCGACCAGGCGCTGGCCGCCGACCTGGCGCTGCCGATCAACGACCTCAACCTCACGGTGCGGTCGTACAACTGCCTCATGCGCGAGGGTGTGCACACCGTCGGCGAGCTGACCGCCCGTTCCGAGGCCGATCTGCTCGACATCCGCAACTTCGGGCAGAAGTCCATCGACGAGGTCAAGGCCAAGCTCGCCGACCTCGGACTGTCGCTGAAGGACTCCCCGGCCGGCTTCGACCCGTCCGCCGCCCTCGAGTCCTACTCCGACGACTTCGGCGACCAGTACTGACCTTCATCTTCACCAAGGAGAACGACCATGCCTGCACCCACCAAGGGCGCGCGCCTCGGCGGATCCCCCGCGCATGAGCGGATGATCCTCGCCAACCTCGCCACCGAGCTGTTCCGCCACAAGGCGATCACCACGACGGAGTCCAAGGCCAAGCGGCTGCGTCCGTACGCGGAGCGCCTGGTCACCTTCGCCAAGAAGGGCGACCTCGCCTCCCGCCGTCGCGTGATGCGCACGGTCCGCGACCGTGGCGTCGTGTACTCGCTGTTCGAGGAGATCGCCCCGACCTTCTCGGAGCGTCCCGGCGGCTACACCCGCATCACCAAGACCGGTCCCCGCAAGGGCGACAACGCCCCGATGGCCGTCATCGAGCTGGTCCAGGAGGAGTACTCCCCGAAGCAGGCCGTGGTGAAGGAGGCCGAGGGCGCCGCGAAGAACGCGTCCGCGACCGACGAGACCGCCGCCGCGGAGGAGACTCCCGAGGTTCCCGCTGAGGACGCCGCGGAGGAGACGAAGGAGGCCTGAGCCCCTTCCCTCCCTGAGACGACGGAGCCCGCCGAGCATCTGCTCGGCGGGCTCCGTCGTCTTCGCGGTGACGGGAGGTCCGGTGGCGTCCCGGTCAGCAATTCGACGCCGACGCCCGTGCCGCGGCGGCGGCCTCAGCCGAAGTAGCGCGGCAGCGTCCCCTCGCGCAGCTCGCGCAGGGCGCCGATGCCGTAGCTCCCGAGTCCGGCGATCGCCAGCTCCTCGCCGCCGGTGCTGCCCAGGCGCAGTGCCGGGACGCCGTGCGCCGCGGCCGAGGCGAGGAGCTGCTCCTCCGTCTCCGTGGGCACCGACACCAGGGCTCGGGACTGGGACTCGGAGAACAGCGCGGTGAACAGGTCCACCCCGTCGCGTGCGGCGAGGGCATCGAGGTCCACCGAGGCACCGGTGCCGAAGCGGACGACGGCCTCGACGAGAGCCTGCACCAGCCCGCCCTCGGACAGGTCGTGCGCGGCGGAGACGAGCCCGTCGGCGCTCGCCCCGATCAGCACCTCGGCCAGCGCGGCCTCGGCGGCGAGGTCGACCTGCGGGGGGAGGCCGCCGAGGTGGTCATGGGCCACCTGGGCCCAGGCCGAGCCGGAGAGCTCCTCGCGGGTGGTCCCGAGCAGGATCACGCTCTCACCCGCGTGCTGCCAGCCCGAGGGCACCCGGCGAGCGACGTCGTCGAACACGCCGAGCACGCCCACGACCGGGGTGGGGTGGATGGCGGAGTCGAGCCGACCGGGCTCTCCGGTGGAGTTGTACAGCGAGACGTTGCCGCCGGTGACCGGGACGCCGAGCGTCTCGCAGGCCTCCGCGAGGCCGCCGATCGCCTCGACCAGCTGCCACATGGGGCCGGGGTCCTCGGGGGAGCCGAAGTTCAGGCAGTCGGTGACCGCCAGCGGGCGGGCGCCGGCGGCGGCGACGTTGCGATAGGCCTCCGCGAGCGCGAGCTGGGCGCCGGTGCGCGGGTCGAGCTTGGTGTAGCGGCCGCTGGCGTCGGTCGCCAGTGCGACCCCGCGCCCGGTGGTCTCGTCGACCCGCAGCACGCCGGCGTCGTCGGGCATCGCGAGCGCGGTGCTACCGCCGACGTAGCGGTCGTACTGATCGGTGATCCAGCCCTTCGAGGCGAGGTTCGGGGAGGCGACCAGCTCGCGGATCGCGTGGCCGATCTGCTCGGCGCCCTCCGGGCGGGGCAGGTCCTCGGCGCGGTCGGCCTGCAGGCCGTCCTGCCAGTCGGGCCGGGCGTAGGGGCGGTCGTAGACCGGGCTGTCGACCGCGACGGTGGTGGGATCGACGTCGACGATCCGGTGGCCGTGATGGTCGATGGTCAGCCGGCCGTCGCCCGTGACCTCGCCGATGACGGCGGCCTCGACGTCCCACTTCGCGACGATCGCCTCGAACTCGGCCAGCTTCGCGGGACTGACCACCGCCATCATCCGCTCCTGGGACTCGCTCATGAGGATCTCCCCGGCGGTCAGGGTGGGATCGCGCAGCAGCACGTCCTCGAGGTCGATGCGCATGCCGGAGCCGCCGTTGGCGGCCAGCTCGCTGGTGGCGCAGGAGATGCCCGCGGCGCCGAGGTCCTGGATGCCCTCGACGGTGCCGGCGGCGAACAGCTCGAGGCAGCACTCGATGAGGACCTTCTCCATGAAGGGGTCGCCCACCTGGACGCTGGGGCGCTTGACGGGGCCGTCCTCGTCGAAGGTCTCCGAGGCGAGGATCGAGGCACCGCCGATGCCGTCCCCGCCGGTGCGGGCACCGAACAGGACGACCTTGTTGCCGGGCCCGGTGGCAGAGGCGAGGTGGATGTCCTCGTGGCGCATCACGCCGATGGACAGGGCGTTGACCAGGGGGTTGGTCTGGTAGGAGGCATCGAAGACGGTCTCGCCGCCGATGTTGGGCAGGCCGAGGGAGTTGCCGTAGCCGCCGACGCCGGAGACCACGCCGTGGACCACGCGCGCCGTATCGGGATGATCGATCGCCCCGAAGCGCAGCTGGTCCATGACGGCGACGGGCCGGGCGCCCATGGAGATGATGTCGCGCACGATGCCGCCGACCCCGGTCGCGGCGCCCTGGTGGGGCTCGACGTAGCTGGGGTGATTGTGGGACTCGACCTTGAAGGTCACCGCCCAGCCGTCGCCGATGTCGACGACCCCCGCGTTCTCGCCCATGCCCACCAGCAGCTTCGCGCGCATCTCCTCGGTGGTGTGCGCGCCGAAGGTGCGCAGGTGCTTCTTCGAGGACTTGTAGGAGCAGTGCTCGGACCACATCACCGAGTACATGGCCAGCTCGGCGTTGGTGGGACGCCGGCCGAGGATCTCGCGGATGCTCGCGTACTCGCCGTCGGTGAGGCCGAGCTCCGCGTAGGGCTGGGTCTGCTCAGGGGTGCCGGAGGCATGCTCGATGGTGTCGACATCCCCGGGCGAGGCGGGCGAGGGGGAGGGGTGAGCGTCGTCAGCGGTCATCGCGGGGTCGAATCCGTTCATCACGTGGGCACAGGGGCGCGGGCGGTCGCCGGCGCCGGGATGCGGGCGGAATCCGCCGCGGCGCTCACAGTCTACGATCGCCGCGCGTCCTCGGGCAGGACCGCCCACCGGGCCGACGGCGGGGGTCGACGGGTGCCACCGTGTCCGGCCCGGGCGCCCGCGGGCGCCCGCGGGACCGGGTCAGGTCCTCCGCCGCTGCGGGGTGGCCGGCGGCGGGGACCCGGCCCGGATCGGGGCGAGGAGACTCCGTCGGCCTCAGTGCGAACCCGCCGCGCGGCGGGCCCGCTTCTCCCGGTCCCGCAGGGCCTTCTCGCTGACCGGGGTATCGGCGCCGGCCCGCTGCGCACGGAAGTACGCGGCGGCCTCCTCCTGGCGCTCCTGCTCCCCGCCCAGGGCGATCGGGGCACGCACGTGCCCGGGGCGGATGTCGAAGGAGGCGACGAGGTCCAGGGCGTGGGGACGCAGGCGCCACAGTAGACGGCGCAGATCCGAGTCGATCTGCCGACCGCGCTGGGTGGAGATCATGCCGCCCAGGAGGAACCAGGCCAGATCGTCCTCGATGGTGGACAGCCCGAACAGGTCGCGCACATCGGTGAGCACCGACCGCGTTCCCTCGTCCTCGAAGCGCTCGATCGCCGTGGTGAAGGCGCGCCAGCGGACCAGATCGGCGTGGGCGCGCGCGGCGTCGAGCATCTCCACCTGATGCTTGTTGACCTCGGCGGCGGCGTCGGCCGGATTCATCTTCGAGGCCGAGCGGAGTGAGAGCGCGACCTCCTCGACCTTCACCCGGGCGCGCGCGGAGAGCATCTCCTCCTGGAAGTCGCTCTGGCGCATCGAGTCGGAGGCCCGACGGGGATTGCCGCGGTCGCTGAGGTCCTGCGCAAGGCTCGCCCAGGGGGTGTGGCGCTTGGCGAGGACTTCGGCGCGCTGGGCGATGAAACGCCCGATGCCGGCGCGGTCCACGTTCTTCAGCTCGGAGGTGTAGTCGCTGAGCAGACGCTTGGCGACCAGCTGCAGCAGCACCGTGTTGTCGCCCTCGAAGGTGGTGTACACGTCGAGGTCCTGATGCAGGCCCACCAGCTGGTTCTCGGCGATGAAACCGGCGCCGCCGCAGGCCTCACGGCACTCCTGGATGGTGTCCAGGGCCAGCCGCGTGGAGGTGGGCTTGAGTGCGGCGGCGAGGGTCTCGAGGTCCTCGCGGGCCTCGGGATCGTCGGTGCGGTCGGAGAATACGTCGTCGAAGGCGTGCAGGAGCTGCTCGTGCGCGAAGGCGCCGGCGTAGGTGGCCGCGAGCTTCGGCAGCAGGCGATGCAGATGCGCCTGGTAGTCCATCAGCACCGTCTCCCGGGTGGGGTCGGCGGCCGTGAACTGGCGGCGCTGGGTGGCGTAGGTGATCGCGATGTGCAGTGCGAGCTGGCTCGCCCGGTTCGCGGAGCCGTCCAGGGACACGCGCCCCTGGACCAGGGTCCCCAGCATCGTGAAGAACCGGCGACCGGGGGACTCGATCGGCGAGGTGTAGGTCCCGTCGGCGGCGACGTCGCCGTACCGGTTCAGCAGGTTCGTGCGCGGCACACGCACGTGGTCGAAGGCCAGGCGCCCGTTGTCGATCCCGTTCAGACCTCCCTTGGCGCCGTCGTCCTCGCTGGCCACCCCGGGCAGCAGCGTTCCGTCGGCATCGCGCACCGGCACGTAGAAGCAGTGCACGCCGTGGTCGACGCCCCCGGTGATGAGCCGGGCGAAGACCGTGGCGGCCTTCGCATCGAGGGCGGCGTTGCCGAGGAACTCCTTCCAGGCGGCGCGGATGGGAGTGTTCAGCACCCACTCCTCGGTGGCGGGGTCGTAGGTCGCGGTGGTCGCGAGCGACTGCACATCGGAGCCGTGCCCGATCTCGGTCATCGCGAAAGCGCCGGGGGTGGCCAGGCTCATCGCGTCGGGAACCCAGGCCTTCTGCTGCTGCTCGTCGCCGAGCTGGACGATCGCGGAGGTGAACAGCCCCCACTGCACGCCGGCCTTGATCTGCAGCGAGGGATCGGCGACCACGAGCTCCTCGAAGCCGGCGACGTTCGCGCCGTTGTCGTTGGGGCCGCCGAGGTGCTCGGGCAGCATCGGGAAGGAGACGTCCTCCTCGGCCAGCAGCTGCATCTGGGCGGAGGTGCGCTCGCGGTGCTCCGCGACCGTGGCGTCCAGCGGGCGATGCAGCTCGGGGCGGGCGGCGCGCTCACGGGCGGCCCGGCGGGTGTCGGCCCAGGACCCCAGCAGGGCCTCGGCGACGGCCTCGACGTCGAGGCGGGCGGCACCGCTCGGGGGGACCGGGATCGGGCCGGTGGGGGTGGCGGAGCTCGCCGCGGTGGCGGGCGTGCTGGGAGTGGGGGCGTTGTCGGCGTGGACGGTCATGCGTGCATTCCCTTCATGAGCCAGGTGACCAGTCGAGTGACGAGCTGGTCGGAGGTGATCGGACTGCTCTGCGGTGCGGCGTCCTCCCGCGCGTCGACGGCCGCGTGCTCCTCGAGCTCGGTCATCCAGGTGTCGACCGCGCTCTCGACGAAGCCGACGGCTCCGTGCGCCCAGATCTGGCGAGAGGGCAGGTCGTCCGGGAGGAATGTGGCCACGAGGCGGGTGACGGCACCCAGGAAGTGGTTCAGCCCGTCGCTGGGGCGGGTGACGAAGCGGTAGACGCCGGGGGAGCGCTGTGCGGTCTCCACATAGGCGCGGATCATGGCATGGATGCGTTCGTCGGGCTCCGGCTCGCGGCCGACGGTGGACTCCAGAGCGCGCATCTCCTCGAGCAGCTTGGCGTGCATCGACGTCAGGATGCTGCGTCCCAGGGCCTGCTGCAGGGTCGCTTTGTCCTCGAAGTACCGGTAGACGATGGACTTCGAGGTGCCCGAGGCTGCGGCGATGTCTTCCATCGTGACGTCGGGGCCGCTCTCGTGGATCAGATGCCGGGCGATGTCGAGCAGCTCGGCGCGCCGCTGCTCCCGGTGGCGCGCCCAGCGGGCCGATCGTCCGTCCACGGGGGCTTGCGTCGTCGCATTCACGGAACCTAGGGTATCAAGTACCGTCGGTTCTATGTAAAGTCCCGAGCGTGGATCCGTCCGGATTCCCGCAGCGACCACGAAGAGGTGCCCACAGTGACCGTTCCCGACTTCCCGCGAGACGCGCTCATCCTGGGAGGCAACCGCATCCCGTTCGCCCGCTCCGGCGGAGCCTACGCCGGGATCTCCAACCAGGATCTGCTCACCGCCGCTCTCGACGGGCTCGTCGCCCGCTACGGGCTGCAGGGCGCGAAGCTCGGCGAGGTCGCGGGCGGCGCCGTCCTCAAGCTCGCCGGCGACCTCAACCTCACGCGCGAGAGCGCACTGGGGACCCCGCTGGATCCGCGCACCCCCGCGATCGATCTCTCCCGCGCCTGCGCCACCAGCCTCGAGACCGTGATCCGCGTGTCGAACAAGATCCAGCTGGGGCAGATCGATTCCGGCATCGCCTGCGGTGTCGACTCCGCCTCCGACTCCCCGATCGAGGTCACCCCCCGGCTGCGGCGCATCCTGCATCGCGCCTTCGCCGCGAAGACCGCCGTGCAGCGTGTCAAGGCGTTCAGCGCGATCCGCCCCGCCGACCTCGCGCCGGTCCCGCCGCGCAACGGCGAGCCCCGCACCGGGCTGTCGATGGGAGAGCACCAGGCACTGACCGCCGCCCAGTGGGGGATCACCCGCCAGGCGCAGGACGAGCTGGCGCTGGCCTCGCACCAGAAGCTCGCCGCCGCCTACGACGCCGGGTTCTTCGACGACCTGGTCACCGGCTATCGGGGTCTGTCCCGCGACCAGAACCTGCGCCCGGACTCCACCCTCGACAAGCTCAGCACCCTCAAGCCCGTCTTCGGCGTCAGGAGCCCGGAGGTCGCCGAGCCGACCATGACCGCCGGCAACTCCACGCCGCTCAGCGACGGTGCCGCCTCCGTGCTGATGGGAACCCAGGAATGGGCCGACGAGCGGGGCCTGACCCCGCTGGCCCGCGTGGTCGACGCGCGCAGCGCGGCGGTCGACTTCGCCCACGGCGCCGAGGGCCTGCTGATGGCCCCCGCCTACGCGGTCCCCGAGCTGCTCGACGCCCACGGCCTGACCCTGCAGGACCTCGACATCTACGAGATCCACGAGGCCTTCGCCTCGACCGTCCTGGCGACCCTGGCGGCGTGGGAGTCCGAGGAGTTCTGCCGCGAGAAGCTCGGGCGGGGTGGGGCGCTCGGCGCGATCGACCCCGACAAGCTCAACGTCGTCGGCTCCTCGCTCGCCGCCGGCCACCCCTTCGCCGCGACCGGCGGGCGCCTGGTCGCGACCGCGGCGAAGCTGCTGCACCAGCGGGAGGTGGAGACCGGTCGCGTCCAGCGCGGGCTGATCTCGGTGTGCGCTGCCGCCGGCCAGGGCACCGTCGTCCTGCTCGAGTCGGTCACCGACGCATGACCCGTGGCGAGCGGCGCGCGGTCGCAGATCGGCGACCCGTCACCGCAGTGAGCCGCGCGGCCCGATGCCGTCCCCGTCCCGTCCCGAGGAGGATCCCATGACCGATGCCTACACGAAGTTCGTCCGCTCCGCGCCCGGCGCCCTGCTCGCGAAGCGGGTCGGCCTGCCCCGTCCCGCTCGGCTGCCGCGCCGCGGCGACCGTCCCGGGCCGGTGCTCGGCCCGGTCGTCGTGCTCGGCGAGTCCGAGGGCGCCGACCAGGTCGCCCATGAGCTGCTCGGCTGGGGCGCCGACGTGCGCCGACGCTTCGAGGAGCTGCGCACCGTCGGCTCCGTGATCCTCGTGCTCGACGAGGTCTCCACCCCGGCCGACCTCGGCCGCCTCCTGCTGCCACTGGCCGGGGCCATGCGCACGCTCGCCCCCGGGGCCCGGGTGGTGACGATCTCCCGTCCCGCACGCGGCGAGGACCCGGCCCAGGACGCCGCCCGCGGCGGCGTCGAAGGGTTCCTGCGCTCGCTCGCCCATGAGATGCGCGCCGGCGGCACCGCGAACGGGATCCTCGTCACCGACGGCGTGGGCCCGGACGCGCCCGGTGTCATCGGGACCCTGCGGTTCCTGCTCTCGGCCCGCAGCGCCTTCGTGACCGGCCAGCTGGTGACCGTCGCCTCCGAGGCGGGGTCGCTCACCGAGGACCTCGAGCAGCCGCTGGCCGGGCGCACCGCGCTGGTCACCGGGGCTGCCCGCGGCATCGGTGCGGCCATCGCCCGCACGCTCGCCGCCGACGGCGCCCGCCTCGTGGTGCTCGACGTGCCCGGAGCCGGCACCGAGCTCTCGCGCCTGGCCAACGAGCTGCATGCGGTGCCGATCCAGCTCGACGTCACCGCGCAGGGCGCGGGGGAGCGCCTGGTGGCCTCCCTGCGGGAGCGGGGCCTGAGGCTCGATGTCGTGGTGCTCAACGCCGGCATCACCCGCGACAAGCTGTTCGCCAATATGACCGCCGAGCGCTGGGACCCGGTGCTCGCGGTGAACATCGCCAGCCAGATCGCCCTCACCGACGCGCTGATCGAGGCGGGGGCGGCCGGCGCGGTCCTCGGTGCCCAGCCGCGGGTGGTCTCCCTGTCCTCCACCAGCGGCATCGCCGGCAACCGGGGTCAGACCAACTATGCGGCCTCCAAGGCCGGGGTGATCGCCTTCGTCGACGCGCTCGCCGCACGGCTCGAATCCCTCGGCGGCACCGCCAACGCGGTCGCCCCCGGATTCATCGAGACCGAGATGACCGCCAGGATGCCGGCTCTGACCCGCGAGGTGGCGCGCCGCCTGAACTCGCTGCAGCAGGGCGGGCTGCCGGCCGACGTCGCCGAGGCCATCGCCTTCCTCTCCTCCGCGGAGGCCGGGGGGCTGCGCGGCGAGACGCTGCGGGTGTGCGGCCAGAACATGGTGGGACGGTGAGCGCCGTGCGGAGCACCTCGAGCGGAGCTTCGGCGGAGCGGCTCAGGGACCTCGCCGAGGTGCCGTCGTTCCCGGCGGTCTACGCGGCCGCCCTCGACCCGCGTTCCGCCCGGCGCGGCTCCCGGCGGGAGCCGACGCTGCCCGAGGTCGCCTACCGGGTCCGCGGCGTGCGGCTGGACGCCGAGCGGGCCCGCGACTTCGACCACCTGATGGGCGGTCCGGCGACCGATCTCGTCCATCCGGGTGTGCTGCACGTGCTGGCCTTCCCGGTCTCGCTCGCCCTCATGGCCCGCCGGGACTTCCCCTTCGCCCTGCTGGGACTGGTGCACCTGCGCAATCAGGTGCTCCAGCACCGCCCCGTGCGGGTCGGGGAACGGGTCGACGTCGAATGCCGTGTGCGCGATCTGCGGCCCCATCGCAAGGGCCGCACCTTCGAGGCGGTCTCGACGATCCTCGGCGAGGCCGGCGAGATCATCGCCACCGACGTCTCCACCTACCTGGCCAAGGGGGAGGGGACGAGGGACGGCGCCGAGGACCCCGCGGGCCGCCGCGACGAGAGCCCGGAGCGCACAGAGAACACGGGCGGCTCCGGCGGCTCGGTGAGCTCTTCGCCCCCGGAGCGTCCTGAGCACTCCTCGCGTCGGGTCTTCGAGGCGCCGCGCCCCACCGGACGGTGGAAGCTCCCGGCGGATGCCGGACGTCGCTACGCCGCCGTCTCCGGGGACGTGAACCCGATCCACCTCTCGGCGCTGAGCGCGAGGGCCTTCGGGTTCCCGCGGGCGATAGCCCACGGCATGTACACCGCCTCGCGCGCCTTCACCGAATCCTGCGTGGACCTCTCGCTCCCGCTGCGCTGGGACGTCAGCTTCGATGCCCCCGTCACGCTGCCGGGCACCGTGCTGGTGGCCTACGACGACGACCGTGGGTCCGACACCGTCCACTGCGTGGGCTGGCGAGCGGGCTCGGAGGACAAGGGTCCGCGCCGCTGCTTCGAGGTCGAGGTCACGACCCTGGGCTGACGCCGGCGCCCGGACACGGACTCCGGTCCGGGTGCGGGCGCGACCGGACCCGGTCCGCGTGCCGGGCGCCGGGGACGGGACGGCGGATTCAGCGCGGTGCGAGCCGCGCCAGCCCGTCGCCGAGCGTCGCCAGCAGATGCTCGATGAACGACTCGGGCTGCACGTCCCGGAGCACGTCGACGTTCGGCTCCCGGCCCCAGCGACCCAGCTCGTCGCCTACGCTCTGGCCCCGGGTGAGGGTCCCGGCGAGCTCCACGTCGACCGCGAGCGGCCGGGTCGCCGCGAACTGCCCGGTCACGGCGTGCGCGGCGACCAGAGGATCATGCACGTGCGCCGTCCACCCGAAGCCGTCGGCTCGGTGGAACTCGAAGTAGAAGCGCAGAGCCTCCGTGAGGATCATCGCGACCGGGTGTCCGGTGCTCGCCCCGAACTGCCGGACACGGTCCAGGGTGTCCTGCGTGAACCGCACCGACTCGGTGGCCTCGAGCGAGCCGAGCACGGGACGCACCGGGGCGCCGCTGAACGCGGCGAGCACGCGCTGGGCCGCCTCCGGATCCACGGCGAAGTTCCACTCGCTCGTGGCACCGGTGTTCCCCCGGTGGTTGATGGCGCCGCCCATGATGTGCAGGCGCCGCAGCAGCCGCGGCAGCTCGGGCTCGATCTCGAGCGCGAGAGCGAGGTTGGTGTGCGGGCCCAGCACGAGACCGACCAGTTCCCCAGGATGCGCGCGGGCGGTGTCGACCCAGAGCTGCGCACCGGAGCGGGGATCCTCGGAGCGCCCGGGATCAGGGAGCACGGCGTGGCCGAGGCCCTGCGGCCCGTGGGTGTCGTCCGCGAACATCGGCTCCTGCACGAGCGGCCGTGCCGCGCCCAGGGAGATCGGGGCGGAGATGCCCAGCAGATCGGCCAGGGCGAGGTTGTTGCGATGCACGGCAGGGACCGGGACGTTCCCGCCGGTGGAGACGACGCCGATGATCTCCACATCGCTCCGGCAGGCGAGATAGGTCAGGGCGATCGCATCGTCGATGCCGGTGTCACAGTCGATCAGCACAGGGAGGGTCATCGAGCCAGCGTAGGGCCGCTGACGGATGCCGGCGGTGGAGGCTGCGCGTCGGCGGCACGGCGACGCCGACGGAGGACCCCTCGCCCGTCTGCCGCCCCAGGGGTGGCGCATCAGGGCCGGGAACGCAAGGATCGACCCATGCCACATCCGCAGATGTTCGATGACGACGACCCGGTGCTGGAGCGCGTCCGGTCGATCGCGCTGGCGCTCCCCGGGGCGAAGGAGAAGATCAGCCACGGTCGGCCCGCCTTCCACACCGTGAAGATCCATTGCTACTACGGCGGAGCGCGGAAGGTCGACGGGCAGTGGGAGCAGCACCCGCACGCGGTGTTGGTGCACCTGTCGGAGTCGGAGACCGCCGCTCTGCAGGAGGACCCTCGCACGTTCGTCCCCGCCTACCTCGGGGCCTCGGGGTGGATCGGACTGGATCTGGATGCGCGGACCGATGACCAGGAGCTCGGTGAGCTGATCGAGGAGTCCTACCGGATGGTGGCCCCGGCGCGACTGGTCGCCGAGCTCGGGACGTCCGCGTGACCCGCACGCGACGTCGGGCCGATCCGATCTCGGTCGTGCAGGGGGCGGAGTGGTCGCCTCGGTCACGCACTGCACAGCAGATTTTCTTCGTGGCACATCGCCCGCCATCCGGGGGCACGGGGACGAGCAGCCGGGTCTGCGTCCTCCGGTCCGGGCCGATGGACGGACGGGGTGGTCAGCTCGCGGGGTCCGCGCCCGGCGGCGGGGCGAGCTCGCCGTAGGCCTCCAGCAGGGGTGCCAGGCGGTCTCCCATCGGCACCTGGGTGAGCAGCAGGCCGAGGGTGCCGTCGGGGTCGAGGAAGTAGTCCGTGCCTGCGCCGCCGGACCAGCTGCAGCGGCCGCGATGAGGGCCGTCGGTGACGACGGCCAGCCCGAATCCCCAGCTGGTCCGTTCCCAGAAGCCGGGGAAGAAGGATTCGGGCGTCTTCGCCTCCTGGGGCACCTGGTCGCTGCGCAGCATCCCCAGGTGCTCGTCGCTGAGCAGCTCCCCGTCGCGCAGCGCCCGCAGCAGGCGGAGGTAGTCGCCGGCGGTGGAGAGCAGCTCGCTGTGGCTCATGTCGTAGGGCGGTGGGCCCGCGTGGAAGCCGCCACCTGCCGGTTCGATCTCGACCAGCCCGGTTCCCTCCTCCGCGTAGGCGGCGGGGAGGCGGTCGAGCTTCTCGTGGGGTACGAAGTACCCCGTGTCGCGCATCCCGAGCGGCCCCAGCAACGTCTGCTCGAGGTACGCGCCGGTGCTGGTGCCGCTGATCCGGGACAGCAGGATCCCCAGCAGACCGAAGGAGTGGTGGTACCGCCACACGGTGCCGGGCTGTCCCACCAGCGGCAGGGAGGTCAGGGCGGCGATCCAGTCGTCGGCCCCGAGCGTGGGAGGCAGCGGGCCCGCCTCCGTCCCGGTCGCGGTCATCGCCCTGGCCAGAGGGCAGTCCTGGAGGATCATCCCGTACCCCGAGGTGTTGGTGAGCAGGTGTCGCAGGGTGAGCGGGGTGCGCAACGGCTCGGTGTCCGTCAGCTCGGCGTCGGGGCGGGTGAGCACCTCCGGGGCGGCCAGCTCCGGCAGCCAGTCCGCCACCGGGGCGTCGAGGGCGAGGACTCGCTGCTCGACCAGACGCAGCGCCGCCACGGTGGTGACCAGCTTGGTCATCGACTGGATGCGGAAGATCGCGTCGGCGGGCATCGGCGGACCGCCGACGGACATCCGGCCGGCCGCGATCGGCTCCGGGTCGTGCCCGAGCGCGATCACGCCGCCTGGGATCGTGCCCTCGTCGACGGATCGGGACAGCAGCAGGGCGGCGGGGGACGACGGAGTCGACATGCGCTCACAGTACGCAGGGGGCCGGGGAGGGGGAAGAGGCGATCCGCCGCCCCTACACTCGGTCCATGAGCTCCTTCGAGGACGTGGTCCTGCTCGAGCCCCGGGAGGTGCCGCTCGGTGGGCCGCGCGGCATGACCGTGCATCGCACTCTGCCGGCGCGTCGGACCTCGTTGATCGGTGCCTGGTGCTTCGTGGACCACTTCGGGCCGGACGACGTCTCCGTGAGCGGGGGCATGAGCGTCGCCCGTCACCCGCACACCGGGCTGGCGACGGTCTCCTGGCTGTTCGAGGGTGCGATCACGCACCGCGACTCGATCGGCAGCCATGCCCTGGTGCGTCCCGGCGACGTGGACCTCATGGTGGCCGGCTCCGGCATCACCCATTCCGAGTTCTCCACGAACGACACCACCATCCTGCACGGAGTCCAGCTCTGGTACGCCCTGCCGGACCGGTCGCGGTTCCGCGAGCAGGAGTTCGTGGTCCACACCCCGCGCGAGCGGGCCACCGCCGGCGCGCGGGTGCGGGTCGGCATGGGGCACCTGCGGGCGACCGATGAGGACGGAGCCGTGCTCGAGGACCTCAGCCCGCTGGTCACCGACACGGCGCTGACCATGGCCCAGATCGACCTGGACGCCGGGCACGAGATGCGCCTCGAGCTGGCCCCCTCCCACGAGCACGGGTTGCTCGTGGACCGGGGCACGGCGCACCTGGGGCTCGGCGCCTCGACGGCGCGCGCGCAGCGCGACGAACTGGCCGTGCTGCCCGACGGCGCCGACCATGTCCGGCTGCGGGCGGACGGCGACGAGAACCTGCGGGTGATGCTCCTGGGCGGCGAACCGCTCGGGGAGGACATCATCATGTGGTGGAACTTCGTGGGCCGCACGCACGAGGAGATCGAGCAGTTCCGCGCCCGCTACCAGGCCGAGATCGGCGTCGAGCTCGCCCTCGAGGACGCTCCGATCGCCGAGATCGCCCGCGAGCGGGGAGGTCTGGGTCCGCACGACGAGCAGTTCGGCCCCTTCGCCGCCCACACCCCGGCGGCCCTGCCCGCCCCGACGCTGCCGGGCGGGCGCCTGCGCTCCCGCGGCCGCGTCGGCCACTCCGCCCCCTGATCGAGGACTTGATGACCGACCACCACAGCACCGCCCCCACGGGGGCCCCGACCACCGATGACGACCCGTCGGCCGCTCCCACCGGGGCCCTGCGTACGGATGATGACCCTTCGCCCGCCCCGACCACCGTCGACGACGCGGCCGCCTCCGGACCCGTTCCGGAGGCCTCCGCCCCGCACGGCCCGGACCAGACCGACCGCGTGATCCTGCGGACCGCCGCCGAGGAAGCCGCAGCGAGCGGGCCCGGCGCCGTGCTCGTGGTCGACGACGCCACCGGCGAGCTCACCGCGGCCGCGCTCGCGGAGGTTGGCACGGTGGGCGAGGCGACGTCCGCGGTGCCCGGGACGCCGGTGATCTCCTGGACGGCCTCGCACGCCGCCACCCTGGCCCTGCGCGCCCGTTTCTCCGAGGAGGTCACCGAAGGACGCCTGGAGGTCCCCGGCGGCGACCACCCCGCCTCGCTCGCCGAGATCGCCGCCGAGACCCGCCCGCGCCTGGCCCTGATGCGACTTCCCAAGGCGCTCGCCGATCTCGAGCACCGCGCCGTCGAGATCGCGCGTGCCGGGGACGTCACCCTGGTCGCGGGCGGACGCGTGAAGCACATGACCCGCACGCAGAACGTGGTGCTCGGCGGCGTCTTCACCGAGGTGCACGCCTCCCGCGGCCTGGGCAAGTCCCGCGCCCTGGTGGCCACCGCGGCGCGTGAGGACCTCGCCCCGCTGCCGATCGCCCGCGGCACCGCCCATCTCCCGGTGCGGGGGACGGCGTCGGCACTGGAACTGCGTGCGATCGGGGGAGTGTTCGGCGGCGCCACGGCCGATGCCGGCAGCCTCCTGCTGCTGGAGGCCCTGGACCGTCACCTCCTCACCCGCGAGGAGGCAGAGGCCGCCCCGCTCGCCCGCGCGATCGACCTCGGCTCCGGCAACGGGCTGCTGACCGCCTATCTCGCCGCCGCGCTGCCGGAGACGCCGGTGCTGGGCAGCGACGACGACGCCGACGCGGTCGCCTCCACCCGGGCGACCCTGGACGCGTACGGGCTGGATCGTGAGAGCACGGATGTGACCTGGGACGACTCACTGTTCCGGGTGGCCGACCGCAGCGCCGACCTGGTGCTGCTGAACCCGCCCTTCCATGACGGCACCGCGGTCGACGCCACCCTGGTGCAGGGTCTGCTGGACGCCGTCGCCCGCGTGCTGCGGCCCGGCGGCGAGCTCTGGTTCGTGCACAACTCCTCGCTGCGCTACCGCACGGAGGTCGAGCGTCGCATCGGCCCCGTGCGTCAGCGCGCCCGGGACCGGCGCTTCACGGTGCTGTCGGCAGAGCGCACCTGAGACGAGACGGTGCCGCGCCCGGTGCCGTCGCCGGTCCCGTCCGCTGCCACCGGGTCGTCGGCCGCGTAGTCATGCACCCCGGTGACCGGTGCGCGGCGGCACACCGGTCGCCGGGGTGCATGACCGTGCGGAGCGCTCCGTGAGGGCCCTGTGGCTCAGGCGACGAGGCTGCGCAGCACCGAGGTGAACATGCCCAGGCCGTCGACCCCGGTGCGGGTGCCCGCCCCGGGCTCGTCGGGACCGAAGCCGGCCTCGACCGCGTGCTCGGGGTGCGGCATCAGTCCGACGACGTTGCCCTCCGCGTTGGTGATGCCGGCGATGTCGTGTCGGGAACCGTTGGGGTTGGACTCGAAGCCGGCCGGTCCATGGGTGGCGCCCGCGGTGTAGCGGAACACCACGCGGTTCTCGGCCTCGAGCTCGGCCAGGGTGCGCTCGTCGGCCACGTACTGGCCGTCCTGGTTCTTCAGCGGGATCCGGATGACCTGGTCCTGCGCGTACTCCGTGGTCCACGCGGTGCGGGTGTTCTCGACCCGAAGCGGCTGGTCGCGGCAGAGGAACGAGCGGTGCGCGTTCTTGATCATGGCGCCCGGCAGCAGGTGCGTCTCGCACAGCACCTGGAAGCCGTTGCAGATGCCGAGCACCGGCATCCCGCCCTTCGCGGCGTCCACCACCTTGTCCATCACCGGGGCGAAGCGGCTGATCGCACCGGCGCGCAGGTAGTCGCCGTAGGAGAAACCGCCGGGCAGCACGATCGCCTCGACGTCCAGCAGATCGTCCTCTCCGTGCCACAGCGCCACCGGCTCGGCACCCGCGAGGCGCACGGCCCGCAGGGCGTCACGGTCATCGAGCGTGCCGGGGAAGGTCACCACACCGATGCGCATCAGGCCCTGCCCTCCTCGACCTCGAGGGCGACGACGTCCTCGATCACCGGGTTGGACAGCAAGGTGGTGGCCGCCTCGCGGAGGTGGTTGAGCACCTCGTCGGTGACCTCGCCCTCGACCTCGAGCTCGAACCGCTTGCCCTGGCGCACGGAGCTGATGCCCTCGAAGCCCAGTCGGGGCAGCGCCGCGGCGACCGCCTTCCCCTGCGGGTCGAGGATCTCCGGCTTCGGCATGACATGGACCACGACGCGGGGCATGGGGCGTTCTCCTGGAGGACGGCGGCCGCGCGGGGGGCGGGCCGGACGGGTGGGTGCAGCGGGGCGGAGCGGGAGGAGCTCCCGGGCTCACCGACGATCTCGGTGCCGACCGCGACCATCGTACCGAGCCCCGGGCGCGCAGAGGGGGAGCGCCCACCGCCGGCGCCCCTCGCGCGGCGCACCGCCCCGCACCCGTCCCGCGGTGGTCGCCGCTCGCACGGTGTCCACCGCTGCCGCAGTGCCCTCCGCCGCCGCCCCTCGCGCGTCGAGCCATGTCGCGTTAGGTTCGTCGTGTCCGAGTCCACCGATGCCGGAGGCAGCGATGAAGATCCGTCACCTCGTCCATTCGTGCCTGCTCGTGGAGACCGCCGGGCGGCGGCTCCTGGTCGACCCGGGCGGCTTCAGCGCTCAGGCCGTACGTGCCCTGACCCCGGAGGTGCTCGGCACCCTCGACGCCGTCGCCGTCACCCACCAGCATCCCGACCACCTCGACCGCGCCCTGCTCGCCGAGGTCCTCGCCGCGAGCGCCGAGGCGATCGTGATCGCCGAGCCGGAGACCGCTCAGCAGCTCGCCGAGCCGTCCGAGGGCGCGCCGGCGGTCGACGGTGAGCGCCTGCTCCCGCTCAGCGCCGGGACCGCGCACGAGTTCCCCGCGACCGGCGAGCATCCGCCCCTGCGGATCAGCGCCGTCGGCGGCAACCATGCGATCATCCATCCCGACATCCCGCGCGTGGGCAACACGGGTCTAGTGCTCACCGCCGGCGACGGGCCACGGCTCGGCATCACAGGGGACTCCCTCGAGCCGGTCCCCGAGTTCCACGGCATCGACGTGCTCGCCTTCGCGGTCGTCGCGCCGTGGTCGAAGATGTCCGAGACTATCGACTTCCTGCGCAGTGTCCGCCCGGTCCTCGCCCTGCCCGTGCACGATGCGGTCGCCAGCGACGTCGGCCGTCCGATCTTCCTGCGTCAGTCCACGCACCTCGCCCCCGAGGGCACCGAGGTGCGCGACTGGCCCGCGGGCGGCGTCGTCGAGATCACCGCGAGCTGAGGGACTGCCATGGCACGTGACGACTCAGGGCACGACGACGACCCGGTCGCGGGAGCCTTCGCGGCGGTCCCGCGCACCCCGTTCCTGCCTGCGGAGCAGCGCCGGCACGCCGAGGTCGACGCCCCGCTGCGCATCGCGCAGGGGCAGACCAACTCGCAACCGACGACCGTCGAGATCATGCTGCGGTTGCTCGAGGTGCGCCCCGGGGACCGGGTGCTCGACGTCGGCGCCGGGTCCGGCTGGACCACGGCCCTGCTCGCGCACCTCGCCGGTCCGCGCGGGCGCGTGATCGGGGTGGAGCGGCACGAGGCGCTGGTCGAGTCCGCTCGCGCGGCTCTCGGTGAGGCCGAGGCGTTCGGCGTCGCGGAGGTCCGCGTCGCCGCCGACGGCGTGCTCGGCGCGCCGGAGGACGGCCCCTACGATCGGATCCTGGTCTCGGCCGAGGCGCAGGGGCTTCCCGACGCGCTGATCGAGCAGCTGGCCGACGGCGGGGTGATGGTGATCCCGGTCGGCACCACGATGCATCGCATCGAGCGTCACGGGGACCAGCTGCGGGACACCGAGCACGGCGCCTTCCGCTTCGTGCCGCTGGTGGAGGACTGACGGCGCAGTACGAGCGCCCGGTCCCTCAATGCCGTCGCTGCGGGGAACCGGCCGGGTGCGCGGCGCGGGCCCTGTCGACGGCCTCCCGGACGGGGCCGCGCCAGGACGGTCCGTGACCCGGGACGACGGCATCGGCCCCGAGCTCGGCGAGGACGTCCAGGGTGGAGCGCGCGGTGGCCGGGTCGTGGGTGAAGAACTCCGGGATGAGCTGCGGCCCGAGGCGAGCGGAGGTCTGGTGGCCGGTGACGAGGGCGTCCCCGGTGACCACGACGCCCGCCTGCGGCAGGTGGTAGACGGTGTGCCCGGAGGTGTGGCCGGAGCAGGCCAGGGCGATCGGTCCCCCGGGGAGGTCCAGCGGCGTGCCGGTGCTGACGGCTCGTGCCTGGGGAAGGTGGATCGTGGACAGGCCTCCCGCGCGGGCGACGGTGAATGCCCATCGCGCCGTCCGCGGCCGCCAGCACCGTCGCACGACGTCGCGGGCGGACGCCTGCTCATGGACCTCGCCGCGGAGCATCGGCAGCTCCCGGTCGTGGGCATGCATCGGGATCGGATGCATCGCCTGGATCCCCGGGAGCGAGCCCACGTGGTCGACATGGGCGTGGGTGATCAGCACGCCGCGGACGTCCTCGATCCTGCCTCCGAGGTGCTCGAGAGAGGAGAGGACGTTCTCGAGATCCTTCGGGTACCCGGCATCGATCAGGGTGAGATCGCGGCCCTCGCGCACCACCGTCCAGTTGGAGGCGATCCCCTCGACCATGAACACCTCGGACGCGACCTCCTGGATCTGCCTGTGGGCCATGCGCTCTCCTCCCGGACGTCGGGACTTGAAGCTACCAGCCGCTCCCGGCCGGGGATCATCAGCACCGCCGGACGCGGCGGTGGACCGCACCTGCGGCGAGCGCCCTCGGCGACTACAGTGGCCGCGTGCACGGGAGCCCGGTGAGCCGGGCTGAGAGGGAGTGCTCCGACTCCGACCGTAGAACCTGATCCGGATCATGCCGGCGCAGGGAGCCTCCGCAGGGCGAGAGCCGCTGTGCGCCCGTGCCGCGTCGTGAAAGGCACGGATCGTGACCACCGCTGCTGCATCTCCCGCCTCTCCCTCCCCACCCGTCCCCTCGGGCGACGGGTGGTCCCCGACACCCCCCACCGACCCCGCCGGGACCCCGCTCGGCTTCGGGGTGGGCGCCCGGGTCACCGCCGCTGTCATGGCCGACGACTACGCCCGGATCCTCGTCGAGACGCTCTCCGCGCTCGACGAGACCTCGCTGGTGCGCGAGACCGGCGACGTCTCCACCTACCTCGGCGGCCACGAGGCCGATCTCCTGCGCTGGCTCACCGACCTCGGCGAGGCCCTCGCCCGCACCGAGCACCACGCCACCCTCGCCGTGCACCTGTCGCGCGGCTGTCCCGGCGAGGTCGTCTGCGAGCTGCCCGGCGGCGCCGGGCCGCGCCGCACCGAGGTCCCGTCCCCGCGCCGGACCGGGCGCTTCGCCACCGCCGAGTGGGCCCTGTACCCGCTCGCGGACCAGGTCACCGCGGACGGCACCGCTCCCGACCACATGCGGGACATCTACGCGGCGATCGACCACGCCCGGGAGCTGGGCACCTTCCGCGGCTCCGAGCACTTCGTGACCCGGCTCGAGGGCGACGTCGGGGACGTCCTCGCGACAGCACTCGCCGGATGGGTGCAGGTGGGCCACGGCGTCCAGCACGTGACCAGTCATCTCACGCTCAGCCTCAACAGCCCCTCCCACCGGACCCGGGACCTCGGACAGGACGCGCGATGACCGCCCCCGCTCCCGCCACCGCCCGCGCGCGGCTGGAGCTGCGCGAGATCGTACTGGTGGTGGTGCTGGGCATCGTCTTCGGCTTCCTGTACTGGGTGTTCGTCCAGGCGTGGAACGGCCTGGCGATCGCCATGGGCCCCGCCGGGGATCTCGCCCAGCACGTCCTGGCCGGCTCCTGGCTGCTGGTGGGACCGGTCGCGGTCGCCATCATCCGTCGGCCCTTCAGCGGTGTGATCGCCGAGATCCTCGCGGCGGTCGTCGAGGTGGTGTTCCTCGGCAGTCCCGTCGGCCCGCTGCTGCTGCTGTCCGCGGCGCTCCAGGGCGTCGGCAGCGAGCTGCCCTTCGCGCTGACCCGGTACCGCCGGTTCGGGTGGAGCACCTTCGCCGTCTCCGGGGCTCTCGGCGCCGGTCTCGTCTTCTTCTGGACCGCGCTGCGGATGGGCTGGTACGGGCAGGACATCCTCGCACTGCGACTGGGCATGCAGGTGCTCTCCGGCATCGTGCTCGGCGGCCTGCTCGCCAAGGTGCTGGTCGACGCGCTCGTGCGCACCGGGGTGCTCGACAACTTCGCGATCGGCGGCTCGCGCGGGAGCACCGGTGCGCGGGAGCCCGAGGACTCCGCCCCTGCCCGTCGTGTCCACTGAGGCGCGCTCGGCGCCGGGCCGGGTGGCGAGCACTGGACGTGCCCCCGCGGCCCGTGCGGAGCAGCACACCGATCGCGCCCTCGAGGGGTCGGACCACGGGGACCGGCCGCTGGTCCGGGCGGAGGACTTCGAGGTCATCCTGCCCTCGGGAGACGGCGTCGGCCCGTGGACCGGCACCCTCCGGGCGGGCGAACAGGTCCTGCTGCTCGGGCCCTCCGGTGCGGGCAAGTCCACCTTCCTGTTGGCGCTGGCGGGCGCCGTCCCCTCCCATGTCCGCGCGAGCACCCGCGGGAGGCTGCGCATCGACGGGCGGGACCCGGTGGCCGACGGTGTGGTCGCCCTGTCGGACGTCGTCGGGTATCTCGGGCAGGACCCGGTCAGCGGCGTGTGCCTGCCGGACGTCGCCGACGAGATCGCCCTGCCGCTCGAGAACCGCCGCGTGCCGCGAGCACGGATCGGGGCACAGGTCTCCTCCGCGCTGCGCAGTGCCGGGGCGGAGCATCTGCAGGCCCGAGGGACCCGTGGCCTCTCCGGCGGTGAGCTGCAGCGGGTCGCCCTCGCGGCGTCGACCGTGGCCGGGCCGCAGCTGCTGCTGCTCGACGAACCCACCGCGATGCTGGACGCCGGCGGTGTGGCGGCGGTGCGGGCGAGCCTCGAGTCGGCGGTCGCCGGTTCCGGGGCGGCCACGGTGCTCGTGGAGCATCGGCTCGACGAGTGGGCGGGGGAGCGAGGTGTGGAGGCGCTGCCGGGACGCATCATCGCCCTGGACCGCTCCGGGCACGTCCTGGCCGACGGGCCGACAGCGGCCGTCCTCGCCGAGCACGGCCGCGCGCTGCGGGAGGACGGGTGCTGGCTGCCACGGGACGTCGAGCAGGAGCTCGCGCGGGAGGACCGAGTGCGTCGGGATCATGAGGTCGGGAGCGAGGCCGAGCTCGGGACCGAGAACAGGAGACGGTCGGGGCGGGAGAACGGAATCGAGAGCGGGCCGAGGGCCGGGACCGAGCCCCCGGACCCGGGCTCGACGGGCGAGGAGGAATCCGTCGCGCTGCAGGCCCGTGACCTCGTGCTCGGGCACGACGACACCACGGTGCTCTCCGGCATCGATCTCGACCTGGTCGCGGGGGAGCTGCTCGCGGTCGTCGGCTGGAACGGGGCCGGGAAGTCCACTCTCCTCGGCGCGCTCGCTGGCCTCGATCAGCCCCGGGCGGGCACGGTCGAGGGTGGCGCCGCCGGCCTCGTCTTCCAGCGGCCCGAGTCCCAGTTCGTCGGGGCGACGGTGCGGGAGGAGCTCGCCGACACCGGCGCGAGCCCGGAGCAGATCGAGGAGATGCTGACCCGGCTGCGACTCGAGGACTGGAGCGGGTCGAGCCCGTTCCGCCTCTCCGGAGGACAGCAGCGGCGCCTGTCGCTCGCCGCGATGCTGCTGCGCGACCGGCCCGTCCTGCTGGCCGACGAGCCCGGGTTCGGCCTCGACCATGCCGCCCACCGCACCGTCATGGCAATGCTGAGGTCGGCCGCCGACGAGGGACGCGCAGTGGTGATGACCACCCACGATCTGCGCGCCGTGACCGCCGCCGACTCGGTGGTGGTGCTCGCCGAGGGCACGGCGCTGCCACCGCTCACCCCCGACGAGCTGCTCGCGGACCGCGCACTGATGACCGCGGCGGGGCTGGCCCCGGGTGACGGGCACGGCGCACCCCCCGAGCCCGTCGCCGTGACCGGGGACGGGATCGCGGCGGAGAGCGGCACCGCGAGGGAGACGGGGGTCGAACCGGCCGAGCCCGCGCGCCGTCGGCCCCTCCCGTCCCGGAACCCCACGGTGCTGCTGGGGCTGCTCGCCGCGGTCAGCGGGCTGTGCCTGTTCCTCACGGACCCGGTGCCGCTCGCCGTGCTCTACCTCCTGCTCACCGTCGCGGTGATGGTGGGCACCCGCCTGGGACCGCTCCGCCTGCTGCGCGGCCAGCTGCCCTTCGCGGTCTTCGCCCTCGGGGTGTTCTCCGTCAACGTGCTGAGCCGCCCCGGGCGCGAACCGTGGCCGGACCTGCCCGTGCGCGTCACCGAGGAGGGTCTCGTGCTCGGCGCGGCCCTCGCCCTGCGCGCCCTGGTGATCGGGCTCGGTGCCCTCGGTGTCGCCCGCGCGACCGACCCTCGCCGCACCATGGTCAGCCTGCACCAGCACGCTCGCCTGCCCGCGCGGTACGCGCTGGCGCTCCTCGCCGGCCGTCGCCTGCTCGATGAGCTCCCGGGGCGCTGGCGGACCCTCACCCGGGCCCACCGGGTGCGACTGCCGCTGCGGCCCGACGGCTCGGTGCCGCCGCTCGGACCGCGCCGTCTGCTCGGCTGCGCGTTCGCCCTGCTGGTGGACGCGATCCGTGCGGCGGAGCGGATCGCGCTGGCGCTGGAATCCCGTGGCCTTGGCGACGGTCCGCGCACCGTCTGGCGGCCGGTGCTGCTGACCTGGGCCGACGCCGTGCTCGTTGTCGCGGTGGCCGGCGTGGCCACCGCGGTGCTGATGCTGTTCTGAGACGGCGCCGACGGCGCCGGGTCGTCAGAACTGCTGGCCGGTGAGCCGTTCGTAGGCCTCGACGTAGCGGGCGCGGGTCTGTTCGACGACCTCGGAGGGCAGGGCCGGGGGCGGGGTGGCCGTGCCTTTGTGCCACCCGGAGGCCCGGGACGTCAGCCAGTCCCGCACGAACTGCTTGTCCAGGCTCGGCTGGGTGCGGCCCTCGACGTAGGTGTCGGCGGACCAGAAGCGGCTCGAGTCCGGGGTGAGGACCTCGTCGCCGAGCATCAGGGTCCCGTCCGCGCGGGAGCGGCCGAACTCGAGCTTGGTGTCGGCCAGCAGGATCCCCCGTTCGGCGGCGAGGTTCCGGGCTCGTTCGTAGACCGCGAGGGTGAGGCGCTCGAGCTCGTCGGCGAGCTCCGGGCCCAGCAGGTCCCGGGCCTGGGCGACGGAGATGTTCTCGTCGTGCTCCCCGGCCTCCGCCTTGGTCGACGGGGTGAAGATCGCAGGATCGAGCCGGGACGCGTCGACCAGACCGCTGGGCAGCACGTGCCCTCCGACGGACCCTCCTGCGCGGTAGTCGGCCAGGCCCGAGCCGGTGAGGTAGCCGCGGGCCACGCACTCCAGCGGCACCATGTCCAGCCCCCGGCAGCGCAGTGCCCGGCCGGCGACGGCGTCGGGCACCTCGGTCGCGGAGAGCACGTGGTGGGGGACGAGGTCGGCCAGCTGCTCGAACCAGAAACGGCTGATCGCGGTGAGCACCCGGCCCTTGTCGGGGATGCCCGGCTGCAGCGAGTGGTCGTAGGCGCTGATGCGGTCGGTCGCGACCACCAGCACCTCGGTGGCCGCGGCGGGGTCGACACCCGTGGGCACGTACAGTTCGCGCACCTTGCCGGTGACGGCATGGTCCCAGCCCGGCAGCTGCGGGGCCTCGATCAGGGGCGTGGAGGTGGTGGCGCTCATGCGGGGGATCCGTCCTCGGGCGTGGGTGCCGGATGCGCTGCCTGGGCGGCCTGTGCGTCCTGCGCGGCGGTGCGGGCGATGTCGTGGCGGTGATGGCTGCCCTCGAGCGAGATGGCCTCGGCGCCTGCCAGGGCCAGGGCACGAGCGGCCTCGAGGTCCTCCCCGGTGCCGACCACCGAGAGCACCCGGCCGCCGGCGCTGCGAAGAGCGCCGTCCTCGTCGCGGGCGGTGCCGGCGTGGATCACGTGGGTGGCGGGGCCCTCGGTGGCCTCGAGACCGGTGATGACGTCACCGGTGCGGGTCTCGGCCGGGTAGCCGGCGCAGGCCACGACCACGGTCACGGCAGCGGACTCGTGCCAGCTCGGAGCCGGGGCGTCGCCGAGGTCGCCCCCGGCGGCGGCGAGCAGCAGCGGGGCGAACGGGGAGGCCAGACGCTCGAGGACCACCTGCGTCTCGGGGTCGCCGAAGCGCGCGTTGAACTCCACCACCCGCACCCCGCGGGAGGTCAGGGCGAGGCCGCAGTACAGCACGCCGACGAACGGGATCTCGCGGGCGGCCAGCTCGTCGATCGTGGGACGGGCGACGGTCCGGATCACCTCGTCGACGAGGTCCTCGGGCGCCCAAGGCAGCGGCGAGTAGGCGCCCATGCCGCCGGTGTTGGGGCCCTCGTCGTCGTCCAGGGCCCGCTTGAAGTCCTGGGCGGGGGCCAGGGGCAGCACACGGTTGCCGTCGCTGACGCAGAACAGGGACACCTCGGGACCGTCGAGGAACTCCTCGAGGACCACGGAGCCGCCGGCGGCCAGGACGGCCTGGGCGTGGGCGATCGCCCCGTCGCGCTCGGGCGTGACCACGACGCCCTTGCCCGCGGCGAGCCCGTCGGCCTTCACGACGAAGGGCACGTCGCCGAGCGGGTTCACGCGGTCCAGGCCGGCGTCGAGCTCCTCGAGCGTGGTGACGGTCACGGAGGCGGCGGTGGGTACGCCCGCGGTGGCCATGATCTCCTTCGCCCACGACTTGGAGCCTTCGAGCCGGGCGGCGGCGGCCGACGGGCCGAACACCGTGAATCCAGCCTCGCGCAGACGGTCCGCGCTGCCCGCGACCAGCGGTGCCTCCGGGCCGATCACCACCAGATCGGGAGCCAGGCGCCGGGCGAGCGAGACCTGGGCGTCGAGGTCACCGACGGCGACGTCGTGGCAGGTGGCGAGCTCGGCGATCCCGGGGTTGCCGGGAGCGGCATGGAGCTCGGGGGCGGGGCGGTCGGCGGCGAGGCGACGGATGATCGCGTGCTCGCGGCCTCCGGAGCCGATGACGAGGATCTTCACGCAAGTCAGCGTACCGAGCAGGCAGTACATCCCGTAGAAGTGCCCGCACTGCGGCATCGGACGCCAGGACGGGCACCTCCCGGATCCCGGCGGGACCCTCCCGCGCCGTTACGATCTGAGCCATGCCCGCCGCGTTCCCGGACCCTGCCCGCACCGCCACCCCGGTGGAGTGGACCGTGCCTCGAGGGGCCCCTGGCGATGAGCGGACCGCTGCAGTCGGGGCCCCGACTGCCCGGCTGCGCCTGGACCTGTCCTACGACGGCACCGACTTCCGCGGCTGGGCCGCCCAGCCCGGCCGGCGCACCGTGCAGGGTGAAGTGGAGGAGGCCCTGGCTCGCATCTGCCGGGTCCCGCTGCGCGTGAGCGTGGCCGGCCGCACCGATGCCGGGGTCCACGCCCGCGGGCAGGTCTGCCACCTCGATGTGCCGCACGTGGTGCTGGACACCCTGCCCGGACGCTCCGACCGCAGGCCGGTCGATGCCCTCGTCACCCGGCTCGCCGGAGTTCTGCCGTCCGACGTCGTCGTGCACGTGGCCCGAGAGGTCCCCGACGACTTCGACGCCCGGTTCGGCGCCCTGTGGCGCCGCTACCGCTACCGCCTCTCGGACGGGCCCGCGGTCCACGACCCGCTGCGTCGTGACGTGCTGCGCCACCGCCGCCACCTCGACGTGTCCGCGATGGCGCGCGCGAGCACCTCTCTGCTCGGCGAGCACGACTTCCTTTCCTTCTGCAAGCCCCGCGACGGGGCGACCACCATCCGCACCCTGCGCGAGCTGCGCTGGGAGCGTCCGGACATCGGCCGGGCGGACGAAGGCCTGGTCGTCGCCACCGTGGTCGCCGACGCCTTCTGCCACCACATGGTGCGTTCCCTGGTCGGCGCCCTGATCGCCGTGGGGGAGGGGCGACGGGGGGAGGACTGGCCCGCCGAGGTGCTCGCCGCCCGCACCCGCGAGGCCGCCACCCGGGACGGCCGCGGCTCGGCCCCCATCTGCCCGCCGCAGGGGCTGACCCTCGACCACGTCGCCTACCCGCCCGACGAGGAGCTCGCCGCCCGGGCCGCGCTGGCGCGGGCACGGCGGGGCTGACAGAGCCGGAGATCACACCCGTGCCAGGGCCTCCTCGCGTTGACGCTGCCTGCTCGTGCGCACTATCGTTGAGGGTCGTTGTGCCTTGATGTGTGCCCGACTCCGCAGCCGATTTCTCACGCCCGGCGCGAAAAGGGCATCTCACACACATCCAGGACCGCCGTCGCATCGTGTGCGGAGCGGGACGGGTGCAACGTCAGGGCCATGCTTTTACCCGAAGGAAGCGTGCCCACGGTCCATCGAACCGTGTCCGGTCAGCGATCAGCTGCCCGGGCACCATGACGAGAGAAGAAGGCACGAGTGCGTACGTTCACCCCGAAGCCCGACGATGTCGAGCGTTCCTGGTACGTCATCGACGCAACGGATGTCGTCCTCGGCCGGCTCGCTTCCCAGGCTGCTCAGCTCCTCCGGGGAAAGCACAAGCCGGTCTTCGCACCCCACGTGGATGCAGGCGACTTCGTGATCATCATCAACGCTGACAAGGTCGCGCTGACCGGCAACAAGCGGGAGACCAAGCTGGCCTACCGCCACTCCGGCTACCCGGGCGGCCTCCGCGGCATCCCCTACTCCGAGCTGCTCGAGAAGCGCCCGGAGCGTGCGGTGGAGAAGGCCATCCGTGGCATGCTCCCCAAGAACAAGCTTGCTGATCAGCAGATCAAGAAGCTGAAGATCTACTCGGGCTCCGAGCACCCGCATTCCGCTCAGCAGCCCGTCCCCTTCACCATCGATCAGGTGGCGCAGTAAGCGGGGGCGTCCCGCCACTCCGCCCTGCCGCACGGAAGAACCAAGGAGAACCGTGACTGAGACCACCCCCGATACCACCGAGGCCCTCGAAGCCGTGACCGAAGAGACGGACGAGAACTTCCCGTCGAACTTCACCACCGAGTCCACCGGCGAGGCCGCCGTCGGCGCCGGTCAGTCCGCGACCGCGCCGGGCTACGGCACCGGTCGTCGCAAGCAGGCCGTGGCCCGCGTGCGTCTGATCCCCGGCTCCGGCCAGTGGACCATCAACGACCGCAGCCTCGAGGACTACTTCCCGAACAAGCTGCACCAGCAGGAGGTCAACGACCCGTTCACGGTCCTCGACCTCCAGGGCCGTTTCGACGTCGTCGTCCGCCTCACCGGCGGTGGCCCGTCCGGTCAGGCCGGTGCCGTGCGCCTCGGCGTCGCCCGTGCCCTCAACGAGATCGATCGGGACAACAACCGCCCGACGCTCAAGAAGGCCGGCTTCCTCAAGCGCGACGCGCGCATCATCGAGCGCAAGAAGGCCGGACTGAAGAAGGCCCGGAAGGCGCCGCAGTACTCCAAGCGCTGATCCACGGCATCCCCACGGGATGCTGATCCGCGGCTCGTCCGCCGGATCGCTGACGATGCCCTCGACCTTAGGGTCGGGGGCATCGTCGTGTCCGGGGTGCGGTGGGTTGCGGGGCGAGGTGCGTGCAGTTCGGGGGTACATGGTCGGGTACTGGCGCTCAGCGAGGCGCTGTGGCCATATAGCCAGAGCGCATGCCATAGCGCCAGTAGTCGGAGAAGAGCGGGGCGAGACGGGTGAGGCAGGCGGGACAGGCGAGACCGGCCGGGCGAGACCCCCCGGGCGAGAGGGGCAGGCGAGGCGGGTGGGGCAGGCGGGATAGGCGAGACGGGCGGGGCGAGAGGGGCAGGCGAGACGGGTGGGGCAGGCCGGACGGGCGGGACGGGCGGACTAGGCTCCGCCCATGGAGCCCACGCCTCCCACGCCTCCCACGCCTCCCACTTCTCCCGCGCCTCCCGCGCCTCGACGATGGTGGACCGGACCGTTCGACGTGGAGCACCTGGCCTGGTCCGCGGTGACGGCGGTGCGCGATGCCGCCGCGGAGCTGGCCGCCGCGCGGGGCCTCGATCTCACGATCGACACCACTGCCGAGCTGGTCGCCGCCTCCTTCGCCGCCCTCGAGAACCTCCGGATGGACGGCCACGCCCCCACCGCCTGGGGCGAGCTGTCCGGCTTCGTCGCCGCCCGGGACGGCTGGGTGCGCCTGCACGGCAATTATCCCCACCACGCCACGATCCTCCGCGAGGTCCTCGGCGCGGACCGTGCCTCCCTGGAGCGGGCGGTGTCCCACCGCGACGCGGCGGAGGTCGAGCACGCCATCGCCCACGCCGGCGGCATCGCGGTGGCCGTGCGCACCCGCGAGGAATGGGAGGCACATCCGCACGCCCGCGCCACGGCCGAGGCGCCCTGGTCCGAGGTCGTGGTCCGCGGTGAGCGCCCAGCCCTCGGACACGTGGGCGCCGTGCGCGTCGCGGGCGAGGAGGCCGCCGGGGGACGCGATCGAGCCCCGCGCAGTCCGCTCCGCGGGGTCCGGGTGCTGGACCTGACCCGGGTGATCGCCGGACCTACCGGCTCCCAGCTGCTCGCCTGCCTCGGCGCCGACGTGCTGCGCCTGGATCCACCGCACCGGCCGGAGATCCTCGACCAGCATCGCTCCACCGGCATGGGCAAGCGCTCCGCCGTGGTGGACCTGCGCCGCGAGGCCGAGCGGGTGCGCACCCTCGCTGCGGGCGCCGACGTGATCCTCGACGGCTACCGGCCCGGTGCTCTCGCCGGGTTGGGCCTCGGCACCGCGGACCTCGAGGAGCTCGCCCCGCAGGCGATCCTCGTCTCGCTGTCGGCCTGGGGCGAGACCGGTCCGTGGGGAAGCCGCGCCGGATTCGACTCGATCGTCCAGGCGGCCACCGGCATCGCCGACTGCTGCGGAACCTCCGACCACCCCGGCGCGCTCCCGGTGCAGGCCCTCGACCACACCACCGGTCACCTGCTTGCCGCGCACGTGCTCGAGGCGCTCGCCCGTCGCCAGGCCGCCACGATCCACATGAACCTGCTCGGCGCCGCCCGCACACTGCTCGCCGCGCCGCCGGCGCCCGCGACGCCGCCGACCCCTCTCGAGGTGCCGCGGGTCCGGTTCGACGAGGTCGACGGGTCGCTGGACCTGGTGCCCCCGCCCCTGCTGATCGACGGACGTACCGTGGAGCGGCCGGTGGGCAGATACGGTGCGGCGCGGCCGGAGTGGATCCGCTGACCCCCACCGACGACTGGATCAGCTCAGCAGCTCCCGGATGTCGTCGGCGGTCATCGCGGAGCGGAAGGCTTCCCCACCGTCGGTGAAGGCGTCGAACAATTCCGCCTTGCGCTGCTGGAGCGCGAGCACCTTCTCCTCGATCGTGTCCTCGGCGACCATGCGGTACACCATGACCTGGCGGTCCTGGCCGATGCGGTGGGCACGGTCCACGGCCTGGTTCTCCGCCGCCGGGTTCCACCACGGGTCCAGGAGGAACACGTAGTCGGCCTCGGTCAGCGTCAGCCCGAATCCGCCCGCCTTGAGCGAGATGAGGAAGACCGGGGCGTCGCCCTGCCGGAACCCGGCTACCGCGGCGTCGCGGTCGCGGGTGGAACCGTCCAGGTGCGCGTAGCGGATGCCGCGCACCTCGAGCTCGCCCGCGACCCGGTCGAGATAGGAGGTGAACTGGCTGAACAGCAGCACCCGATGCCCATCGCCGATGACCTCCGCGAGTCGGTCGAACAGGGCCTCCAGCTTCGAGCTGGGCACCTCGCCGTACGCCTCGGCATCGACCAGGCGAGGGTCGAGCGCCATCATCCGCAGCAGCGTCAGCGACCGGAAGACGATGAACCGCTGCCGGTCGAGGTCGGATTCGATGATGCCCAGGACCTTCTTGCGCTCGCGCTGCAGCACCGAGTCGTAGACGGCGCGGTGCTCCTGGCCGAGGGTCACCGTCAGCACCTGCTCGTGTTTCTCGGGCAGCTCGGAGGCCACCAGCTCCTTGGTGCGCCGCAGCAGGAACGGTCGCACCCGTCGGCGCAGCAGCTCCATCCGGCCGGGATGCTCCCCGGTCTCGATCGGCAGTGTGTACCGCTGGCGGAATCCGTTCGCGCCGCCCAGCAGCCCCGGGGTGACCAGGTCCAGGATCGCCCACAGGTCATCGAGCGAGTTCTCCATCGGCGTGCCCGTGATCGCCAGGCGGAAGTCGGCGCGGATGCTCTTGGCCGCGCGGTGCGTGCGTGCACGGCGGTTCTTCACGAACTGCGCCTCGTCGAGCACGAAACCCTGGAAGGTCTGCGCGGCGAAGCGCTCGTCGTCGATGCGAAGCACCGTATAGCTGGTCACGACCAGGTCGGCGCCCGCGATCCGGGCGTCCAGGTCCACGCCGTGGGAGGCGGAGGTGCGGTCCAGCACCCGCACGTCCAGGCCCGGGGTGAAGCGTTCGGCCTCGTGCCGCCACACCGGCAGCACCGAGGCGGGGGCGACCACCAGGAACGGGGGCGCCTCGGGCCCGGCACCCTCACGGGCATGAGCGATCAGCGCGAGTGCCTGGAGGGTCTTGCCCAGGCCCATGTCGTCGGCCAGCACGCCGCCGAGCCCGTGCGCGAACAAAGTGGCGAGCCAGGTGAAACCCTCGCTCTGGTAAGGGCGGAGGTCGGCGTCCAGGGTGCGGGGCAGCGCCGGCGGTGCGACGTCCTGCGCGGCCTGCACGCGGCCGACGGACCGGTCCCAGGCGGCGCTCGCGGTGGCCTCCTCGGCCATCTCCTCGAGGTCGTTCCACATGTCCACCTGGAAGCGGCTGAGGCGCTGCTGCTCGGGCTCCCATTCTGCGAGCGCCTCGCCCTCACGGATCAGTTCGCGCAGGGTGTCGAAGGCCGGATGGTCGAGGGAGAAGTAGGTCTTGTCCGGCAGCAGCAGCCTGCTGCGCCCGCGGGCGAGAGCGACGAAGAGGGTCGGGAACGGGATCTCCCGACCCTCGATGGTGATCTGGAAGCCGAGGTCGAACCAGTCGTGCTTGCCCGGGGTCGCCTGCTGGGTGATCCGGACCCGGGGGTCCCCGTCGAGCTCGCGGTAGGCGTGGCGGGTGCCCACCACCTCGGTCTCCACGTGGTCCAGCGCCTCGAGCGCATCGAGCACGTGCTCGGTGAAGCGGGCGGTGTCGGGGCCGCTGAGCAGTTCCGGGTCCGGGGAGCCGGCCCCCGGCCACAGCGTCATGGCCTCGGCGATCACCTCGTCCTCGTGCACGGGGTCGCGCCGCGCGCCCTGGCGCCGGTCGATCGGCAGCAGGCGATCGGGGTCGTGGTAATGCCAGGACCAGCGCAGCGTGAGGCGGTCACCGGAGGCGTAGGAGGCGCTCAGTCGCAGGCTGGGGCGCCGGGCGGCAGGGATCTCGACGCTGTCGTCGGAACTGGTGACGCTGGTGAGGGCGCGCAGCTGGGGGTAGGCGACCTCGAGGAAGGCCACGCGATCCGCGGCCGGGACCTGCAACGGTCGGCGGCGCTGGAGCAGCGTGCGCAGCGCCCGGGGGACCGGGGAGGCCAGCGGCGCGATGCGGGCAGCGAGGGCGTCCTCGCCGTGCGGGGCGACGTCGAGCACCCCGGCCGAGCCCAGCAGCCGGGCCTGCTGGGCGGGCTCGCCGGCGAGAGTGAGGCGGGGGATCACCTGCAGGTCCTGCGCCGTCTCATCGAGGCGCAGGTCCAAGCCGACGTCGGCCTCGTCCAACAGAGCGATCGAGGTCAGGCCCGCTCCCGGGAGGAGCTCGACCCCGGCATCACGGGCATGGGCCAGCGACTGCCACAGCAGCGGGGAGGTGATCGTGTTCAGCCAGAGGTGGTCGATCGCCCCGCTGGAGTAGGAGCGCTCCGCGGAGGCGGAGGCGAAGATCCGCGAGAGGGCCTCGGTCTGGACCGCGTCGTACTCCCGTGCCGACAGACGACCCTCGAAGCTGCGCCAGGAGAGGTCCCCCTTGATCCACGAGCCCGTACGCCCGCGGGTCAGCGGTCGCAGTCCCAGCCACAGGTCGGCGTCGGTCCCCAGATCCGCCGGGACGGCGGTCTCCCGCCGGTTCCGGGACGCGCCCGTGCCGGCGGGACCGGCCTCGAGGTCCACGCCGATGGCCAGGGGGCGGGCCGCGCCGCGAGGGCCCGAGGTGCCCAGCAGGGGACGCAGCACGCTGCGCCATTCGGCGGGCGGATCCGAGGCCTCGGCCCGGGTGCCCAGGTCGTTCAGGCGGTACAGGAGCGCTGCGACGTGCTCGCAGCTGCCCTCGGCGGCGCAGCTGCACCAGGAGGCGCTCGGCCGCCACAGCCCGCCGGGGGCCGACGGCAGGAACCGCCGCGAGACGGCGTCCTCCTCGTACTCGACGAGCACCGCGCGAGGGTGGTGGACGGTGCCGTCCTCGTCGGTGACGGCGGCGGCGACCGTCGAGGCCTCCGCGTCCCAGGCGAGGTCCTCGACACGTCCGCCCCGGGCCCGTGCGAGCCCGCGGCCCGCGGACCGATCGCCGACATGGTGGCTGATGGCCGACGGCAGCAGGCGAGGGAGGAGGACGGCGTCAGGCATACCTACCAAAGTAACCGTGACAGCGGACGGGTGACGAGACGAGACGGGAGCAGCGGGTAGTCTCACAGCGGACGTCCGGCCTGGGCCCCGCCCCGCGGCGGTCCCGCCAGGACGACGACATCCCCGTCCTCATGAGGAGAACCCTGTGGCACGACTGTTCGGAACCGACGGAGTGCGCGGACGCGCCAACGGTGACATCACCGCGGAGCTCGCGGTCGAACTCTCCGTCGGAGCGGCCCACGTCCTGGGCACCCTGGGCGCCTTCGGGGGCACCCGGCCGCGCGCCATCGTCGCCCGTGACCCCCGCCCTTCGGGAGACTTCCTCTCCGCCGCCGTGTGCGCGGGGCTCGCCTCCGCCGGTGTCGACGTGCTCGACGCCGAGGTGCTGCCCACTCCGGGACTGGCCCACCTCGTCCAGTCCACCAGCGCCGACCTCGGGGTGATGATCTCCGCCTCCCACAATCCCGCGCCCGACAACGGGATCAAGTTCTTCGCCCGCGGCGGCACGAAGCTCCCCGACGAGGTCGAGGACGCGATCGAGGCCCGGCTCGGCGAGAAGTGGGACCGTCCCGAGGGCACCGAGGTCGGCTCCATCACCCGGTACGAGGGGGCCGTCGATGCCTACGTGGAGCATCTGGTCGCCACCTTGAACCGCTCCCTCGAGGGGATCACCGTCGTCGCCGACTGCGCGAACGGCGCGGCCTGCGAGACCGGCCCCCAGGCGCTGCGGCGCGCCGGGGCGACCGTCCATGTGATCGGCGACCGCAGCGACGGGGGCCTGATCAACGACGGCATCGGCTCCACCCATCTCGGCCCTCTGCAGGAGGCGGTGCGCGTCCACGGCGCCGACGTCGGTGTCGCCTTCGACGGCGATGCGGATCGCTGCCTCGCGGTCGACGCGGACGGCGAGATCATCGACGGCGACCAGATCATGGGCATCCTCGCCGTCGACCTCAAGGAGAAGGGGCGACTGCACGACGACACCCTCGTGGTCACCGTGATGAGCAACCTCGGCCTCAAGCTCGCCATGCGCGAGCACGGGATCCTGCTGGGTCAGACCGGTGTCGGCGACCGCTACGTGCTCGAGGAGATGAACCTCGGCGGCTACTCCATCGGCGGCGAGCAGTCCGGGCACGTGATCATCGCGGAGCACGCCACCACCGGCGACGGAGAGCTGACGGCGCTGCACCTGATCCAGCGCATGGCCGAGACCGGCCGTGCCGCCCGCGAGCTGGCCGACGTCATGACCCGCATGCCCCAGGCGCTGATCAACGTCAAAGGCGTCGACAAGGCCCGCGCCACCATCGACCGCGGCGTGCTCGACGCCGTCGCCGAGGCGGAGCGGGAGCTGGGGGAGACCGGACGGGTGCTGCTGCGCCCCTCCGGCACCGAGCCCGTCGTCCGGGTCATGGTCGAGGCGCCCTCCGACGAGGTCGCCACCACGGTCGCCGACCGCCTCGCCACCATCGTCCGCGACCGCGTCGGCCTCTGACCCCGCCGGCCGCGCAGGGGCCCGATCGCCGTCTCAGGACCGATGCTGCGCATCACACAGGTCCTGAGCCGGCAATCGGATGCTGTGGGGCGAGTCGGCCGGAAGCTGTGGGGCGGGGTCCGGGTGGCCCGGGGCGGCGGTGCACCCCGCCGGTGCGCCTCAGACCTTGCGCAGGAGCACCGAGTGCACGCGGTGCTGGCCGTCCTTGCGCAGCACGAGGTCGGCGCGGCCGCGGGTGGGCAGTACGTTCTCGGTGAGGTTGGGACCGTTGATGGTGCGCCAGATCCGCAGCGCCGTCTGCACGGCCTCGTCGTCGGTGAGGTCGGCGTAGCGACGGAAGTAGGAGCGCGGGTCGGAGAAGGCCGTGCGCCGCAGCTGCAGGAACCGGTCGACGTACCACCGCTGGACGTCCTCGAGTCGGGCATCGACGTACACCGAGAAGTCGAAGAAGTCGGAGACCGCCATGCCCAGTCGCCCGTCACGGCGCGGCCGGGCCGGCTGCAGCACGTTCAGGCCCTCCAGGATCAGCACGTCGGGCTGCTCGACCACGACCCGCTCGTCCTCGAGGATGTCGTAGGTCAGGTGCGAGTACACCGGGGCCTCGACCCGCTCCTGCCCGGACTTCACATCGGCGACGAAGCGCAGCAGGCCGCGACGGTCGTAGCTCTCGGGGAAGCCCTTGCGGTGCATGATCCCGCGCTTCTCGAGCTCGGCATTGGGCAGCAGGAACCCGTCGGTCGTCACCAGCTGCACCCGCGGTGTCTCCGGCCAGCGCGCCATCAGCTCGCGCACCAGGCGCGCGGTGGTCGACTTGCCGACCGCGACCGACCCGGCCACGCCGATGATGTACGGCGTGCGGTGCTGTCGCTGGGCGAGGAAGTCCTCGCGGTCCCTGCGCAGCGCTTGCGCACCGGCCACCTGGATGTTCAGCAGACGGGAGATCGGCCGGTAGACGGCGTCGACCTCGCGCAGGTCCAGGCGGTCGCCCAGACCGCGCAGCTTCGCGATATCGGCCTCGGACAGCGGCAGGGGGGTCTGGTTGGACAAGCGCGCCCAGTCATCGCGGGGGATCTCTTCGAACGGGGTGACGGTGCTCGACGGTGACGCGGCCTTCATGGTCCCGATTCTTCCAGCATCGGGCGGAGAACCCGGCCAGGGCGCTGTGAGATGAGACCCGCGCCGGGCCCCTGCGTGAATCTGACCGGTCGTGCGCGGGTTCGGCCAGGCGCATGCACGGATCCTCGTCAGGGTGAGGAACGACTCGCGCCGACGACTTCCTGATGCGGCGCACAGGTCGGGAGATCGTTAGCGTGTTCACCATGTGTGGAATCGTCGGATACGCAGGCCCGCAGGCCGCAGCCCCCTCTACCCGTCCCGTCGACGTCGCCCTCCAGGGCCTCGCTCGCCTCGAGTACCGCGGCTACGACTCCGCGGGCGTCGCCGTCCTCGACGACGACACCGTGCGCGTGACCAAGCGCGCCGGGAAGCTCGCCAACCTCCGGGAGGCGCTCGAGAACGACACCGAGACCACCGGGCGCGTCGCCATCGCCCACACCCGCTGGGCCACCCACGGCGGCCCCACCGACGTGAACGCCCACCCCCACCACGGTGGCCGCGAGGGTGAGCTGGCCGTGGTCCACAACGGGATCATCGAGAACTTCGCGACCCTGCGCGCCGAGCTGGAGGGCCAGGGCTACACCTTCACCTCCGAGACCGACTCCGAGGCCGCCGCCCACCTGATCGCCCACGAGATGGAGTCCGCCGGCGACCTCACCGAGGCGATGCGCCGCACCGCCTCCCGGCTCGAGGGCGCCTTCACCCTGCTCGCCGTGCATCGCGACGCCCCGGACACCGTCGTCGCCGCCCGCCGCAACTCCCCGCTGGTCGTGGGCCTCGGCGAGGGCGAGAACTTCCTCGGCTCCGATGTGGCCGCCTTCGTCGACTCCACCAAGGAGGCGCTCGAGATCGGCCAGGACCAGATCGTCACCGTCAGCTCCGACGCCGTGCGCATCATCGACGTCGAGGGTCACGAGGTCACCGACGCCAAGCGCTACACGATCGAATGGGATGCCGCCGCCGCGCAGAAGGGCGGCTACCCGTCCTTCATGGCCAAGGAGATCCACGAGCAGGCCGGCGCGGTCGCCGACACCCTCCTGGGCCGCCTGTCCGACGGGTCCCTCCAGCTCGACGAGATGGACATCGACCCCTCCGTGCTGCGCAGCGTCGACAAGATCGTCGTGGTCGCCTGCGGCACCGCCGCCAACGCCGGCGAGGTCGCCAAGTACGCCATCGAGCACTGGTGCCGCATCCCCACCGAGGTCGAGCTCGCCCACGAGTTCCGCTACCGCGACCCGGTCGTCACCGAGAAGACCCTGGTCGTGGCGATCTCGCAGTCCGGCGAGACCATGGACACCCTGATGGCCGTGCGCCACGCCCGCGAGCAGGGCGCGAAGGTGGTCGCGATCTGCAACACCCGCGGCTCCACGATCCCGCGCGAGTCCGACGCCGCGCTGTACCTGCACGTCGGCCCCGAGATCGCGGTCGCCTCCACCAAGGCGTACCTGGGACAGATCGCCGCCTGCTACCTGCTGGGCCTGTTCCTGGCGCAGGTGCGCGGCAATCTCTACCCCGACGAGATCGCCGCCCTGATGGCGGACCTCGAGCAGATCCCCGACCAGATCCAGCAGGTCCTGGACAACTCCGGCCAGATCGAGCAGCTCGCGGCCGACATGCAGGACGCCAACAGCGTGCTGTTCCTGGGCCGCCACGTCGGCTACCCGACCGCGATGGAGGGGGCGCTGAAGCTCAAGGAGATCGCCTACATCCACGCCGAGGGCTTCGCCGCCGGCGAGCTCAAGCACGGGCCGATCGCCCTGGTCGAGGAGGGGCAGCCGGTGTTCGTCATCGTGCCCTCGCCCCACGGCCGGCACTCGCTGCACTCGAAGGTCGTCTCCAACATCCAGGAGGTGCGTGCCCGCGGCGCCCGCACCCTGGTGATCGCCGAGGAGGGCGACGACGCGGTGCTTCCCTACGCCGACGAGGTGATCCGGGTGCCCGCCACCCGCACCCTGTTCGCCGCGCTGCTGACGGTGATCCCGCTGCAGATCTTCTCCTGCGAGCTGGCCACCGCGAAGGGCCTGGACGTGGACCAGCCGCGCAACCTCGCCAAGTCCGTCACGGTCGAATGAGCATCGGCGGGTGAACGGCCGGACCGTGCGGTGACCGGCCCACACCCCACCTCCCGGGTCGGGGTGTGATACTGCGGGGATGAGCAGCTTTCCGACCGCGACGCCGACGCCCGGCCCCGACGACAGCTTCGGGGGCCGGGCGTTCGCGCCTCGCGAGGACGGCACCGTCGTCGGCGTGGGCGTCGACGTCGTGGACGTCTCGCGCCTGGCCGTGCTGATCGACCGCACCCCCGCGCTGCTGGACCGGCTGTTCACTCCGGGGGAGCGGCAGCTCTCGGCCGCCTCCCGTGCCGCCCGGGTCGCCGCGAAGGAGGCCGTGGGCAAGGCCCTCGGCGCCCCGGGAGACTTCTCCTGGCAGGACGTCACCGTCGAACGCACCGAGGCCCGCCGCCCCTACCTGCGCCTGCGCGGCGCCACCCTGCTCGCCGCCGAGGCCCAGCGGGTCACCCACCTGCACCTGTCGCTGTCGCACGACGGCGACATCGCCACTGCGATCGTGGTCGCCGAACGCGAGGGGGCACGATGATCCGCGGCTACACCGCCGAGGACGTCCGCGCGGCGGAGCGCCCGCTGCTGGATGCCGGTGAGCCCCTCATGCAGCATGCCGCGCGCGCTCTCGCCGGCCGGGCCGCCGAGCGTCTGCGCACCCCTGACGAACCCCAGGTCGTGGTCCTCGCCGGCAGCGGCGCCAACGGCGGGGACGGGCTCCATGCCGCCGCCCTGCTGCGCCGCCAGGGGATCCTCGCCGACGCGATCGCCACCGCCGACGGGCTCCACGCGGGCGGATCGGAGGCCCTGCGGGAGGCCGGCGGCACGTTACGCGCCCTCGAGGACACCGATCCCGAGGACCTCCGCGCCCAGCTCGCCGACGCGGATCTGGTGCTGGATGCGATCGTCGGCATCGGCGGTCGCCCCGAGATCCCCGCCCACCTCACGGCGCTGCTCCAGGAGGTGCGCCGCAGCGGCGTCCCCGTGCTCGCGGTCGACGTGCCCAGCTTCGTGGACGCCTCCACCGGACAGGCGGCCCCCGGTGCCCTCGCGGCCCGGGAGACCGTCACCTTCGGCGCCGTCAAAGCGGGCCTGCTCCTGCCCGGCGGCGCCGACCTCGCCGGTCGCCTCCACCTCGTCGACCTCAGACTGAGCGAGCATCTCCCGCCCGAACCCGCAGTGCTCCGCCTGGGGGACGCCGACGTGCAGGACCTCTGGCCGCACCCGGAGCGAGATGCGACCAAGTACTCACGGGGCGTGGTCGCGATCGCCGCCGGCAGCCCGCGCTTCCCGGGCGCTGCCGTCCTGACCGCCTCGGGCTCGGCACGCACCGGTGCCGGGATGGTGCGCGTCATCGCCCCGCAGAGCGTGCTGGATCTCGTGCTGCGCACCCGCCCCGAGATCGTCGGGCATCCCGCCGAGACGGTGGACCCCGAGTCGATCGGTCGTCTGGACGCCCTCGTCGTGGGCCCGGGCCTGCCGGGTGATGATCCTCGCACCCGCGCCGGTGCGGAGCTGCTGAGCATCTCGGGAGGAGAGCTCGGCCGCGGCGTGCTCGATGCCGGCGGTCTCGACGCGATCGACCCGGAGCACCGCTTCGGCCCCGACGTCGTCCTCACCCCGCACCGCGGGGAAGCGGACCGATTGGCCCAGCGTCTCGGGATCGGCACGGAGCTCCCGGGACCCGAGCTCGCGGCCGCGCTCGCCGCGGCGACCGGGGCGACCGTCCTGCTCAAGGGCGCGATCACCCTCATCGCGCCCGGGGACGGCGGGCCGCTGCGCGCGCAGGACGACGCCACGCCCCAGCTCGCCACCGCCGGCACCGGGGACGTCCTCGCCGGGGTCCTGGGCACCCTGCTCGCCGCCGGGCTGCCCGGACCGGACGCCGCGACCCTGGCCGCGATCCTGCACGGCCGAGCCGGGCGCCGGGCCTCCCGGGACGGGGTGCTGCCCCTGGTCGCCCTCGACGTCGCCGCACACGTCCCGGAGGCACTCGGGACTATCCTGGCGGGCGCCCTGACGTGAACCGAGGAGCTCGATGACCATTCCGATCCCTGCCGAGGACCCTCGGCACGTGCCCAACCGGGCCGTGATCGACCCCGCGGCGATCACCCAGAACACCCGGGCGCTGACCGGGCTGCTCGAGGAGCAGACGGCCCTGATGGCCGTGGTCAAGGCCGACGGCTACGGGCACGGCATGCTCACCGCCGCCCGGGCCGCGCTCGAGGGCGGCGCCACCTGGCTCGGCGTCGCCCATCCCGCCAGCGCGCTCGCCCTCGCCCGCGCCGGCCTCGATGCGCACATCCTCACCTGGCTGTACGAGCCGCGCACCGCCGCCACGGTGCTGCCCGAGGTGCTCTCCTCCGGGATCGACGTGTCGGTCGGCTCCCCGGAGATGCTCGCGCTGGTGGCCGAAGCCGCCCGCCAGGCAGACCGTCGGGCCCGCGTGCATCTGAAGATCGACACCGGCATGGGACGTAACGGCGTCCTGCCCTGGCAGATCCGCGAGCTCGGCCCGGCGATGGCCGAGGACGACTACACCCAGGTGGTCGCCGCCTGGACCCATCTCACCAGCGCGGACGACCCCGCCGACCCCGCGACGGACCAGCAGGTCGAACTGTTCGACTCGGCCTGCGAGGCGCTGGCCGACGAGGTCGGCCCCGTCCCCCTCCAGCACATCGCGAACTCCGCCGCACTGCTGACCCGCCCCGACCTGCACCGGGATCTCGTGCGTCCCGGCATCGCCCTGTACGGCTACCCGCCGGTCTCCACGGACGTGCCGCTGCGCCCCGCGATGACCCTCACCAGCCGCCTGGCCCTGGTCAAGGAGGTCCCCGAGGGGCACAGCATCGGCTACGGACGCATCCACAGCACGGCGCAGCGCACTCGCGTGGGCCTGGTCCCCCTCGGCTACGCCGACGGGCTCCACCGCGCCGCCAGCGACCGCTGCGAGGTGCTCGTGCGCACCGAGTCCGGTGACCGCCGCGCACCGCAGGTGGGCCGGATCAGCATGGACCAGATCGTCATCGACCTGGGCCCGGACTCCGACGCCCGCGCCGGGGACGAGGTGTTCGTCTTCGGTGACGCCGGGGGAGTGCCCAACGCCCCCTCCGCCACCACCGCCGACGACTGGGCGCGCGCCGCGGGGACCATCCCCTATGAGATCCTCACGTCCGTCTCCGGGAGGGTCACCCGGGAGGTGCTCTCGTGAGCGGCCTCGAGGTCCGCACCCACGACGCGGCCGGCACCCGCATCGCCGCCGCGGCGCTCGCCGGCGTGCTGCGCGCCGGGGACCTGCTGGTGCTGGACGGCCCTCTCGGCGCCGGGAAGACCACCTTCACCCAGGGGCTCGGCGAGGGCCTCGGGGTGCGCGGCCCCATCGCGTCGCCGACCTTCGTCATCGAGCGCGTCCACCCCAGCCTGACCGGCGGGCCCGCCCTCGTGCACGTGGACGCCTACCGTCTCGGAGGGGGCGGTGACATCGACGACCTCGACCTCGAGGCCGATCTCGACGCCTCCGTCACGGTCGTCGAATGGGGCCGCGACCGGGTCGAGCACCTCGTGGACTCCTTCCTGCTCATCGAACTGGAGCGGCCCGACCAGGTCGAGGATCCGGAAGATCCCGACGAGTCCCGCGCCCTGCGCCTGACGCCGAGCGGCGGCCGTTGGGACGAGGCGGCGCGGGCCGCGCTCGCTGCCGCTGTGACCGCGCTCGAGGGATCCGCCACCGCCGAGGAGAACCGCTGATGCTGCTGGGAATCGACACCTCCGGAGCGGTGAGCGTCGCCGTCGCCCGCGGCGCCCTCGTCGAGGCCGCGCCACCGGAGGTCCTCGCCGTCCGCGGCGATGACCGCGCCCGTCACCACGACGAAGTGCTACTGGCCCGGATCGACGAGGCGATGCGGGAGGCCGGTGCCGAGCGCCGGGACCTCACCGGCATCGTCGTCGGCCGCGGGCCGGGCCCGTTCACCGGGCTGCGCGTGGGGCTGGTCGCCGCCCGCAGCATCGCCGGGGTGCTGGACCTCCCGCTGCACGGCCTCAGTTCGCTCGACGCCCTTGCGCACCAGGCCCTGGCCGGGGCGAGCGTCGGCGGGGCGGCACCGGTCACGGTCGGTGTCGCACTGGACGCGCGTCGCCGCGAGGTCTACCACGCCCGCTACCGGCGCGCCGCCGACGGCACGGTGACCCGCGAGGCCGGTCCTGCCGTCGACGCCCCGGCAGAGGTCGCCGCCGAGCTCACCGCCTGCGACCTCCTCGTCGGCTCCGGCACCGGGCTGTACCCGGAACTGCTCCCGGCCACCGCCGAGATGGCGCACGCCGACGCCGGGCACCTGATCCTCGCCGCCGCGCAGCTGAGCGCCCAGGGCGCGGACCTCTCCGACACCGCGCCGCTGTACCTGCGGGAGCCCGACGCCGCCAAGCCCACCGCGCGCAAGAGCGCTCTGGGTCGCTGAGATGCCCGCCGGGACGGGCAGCGCGGCTGCCGCGGGGCCGTGGGCCCTGCGCCCGGTCACTCCCGAGGACATCGAGGTGATCGCCCACGCCGAGCTCGAGCTGTTCCCCGACGAGGCCTGGAACGTCTTCCAGCTCGCCGAGGAGATCTCCCACCGCGACCGTCGTTACGTCCTGGCCGCCGAGGGAGCCGAAGCGGGTGGGAGCCTGCTCGGATACGCCGGGATCATGCTCGCCGGCGACCTGGCCGACCTGCACACCATCGGCACTCTCCGCGAAGGCGCCGGCATCGGCCGCGCGCTGCTGATCTGGTGCGAGGAGCAGGCCCGCGCCGGGGGCGCCGTGCGGATGCTGCTCGAGGTGCGGGAGGACAACGACCGGGCGCGCCGCTTCTACGCTGCGGCCGGCTACCGCGAGATCGACCGGCGCCGCGGCTACTACCCGATCCGCGGCAGGCGCATCGACGCGCTGGTCCTGGAGCGCACGCTGACCGCGTGACCGCGTGACCGCGTGACCGCGTGACCGCGTGACCGTCGGGCCGTTCGGCCACGAGGCCGGGTCAGAAGCGGCTCACAGGAAGTCGCGGACCTTCCAGAAGAGTTCCGGATAGCGGGCCTCCAGCCGCACCGTGCCGATCCGCATCCCCACGAGGAAGGCGACCACGCCCAGGACGAGGGAGACCAGACCGGCTACCAGCAGCAGCACCTCGCTGCCCACCACCAGGCCCCAGATCGCGATCCCGATCGTCGGGATCTGCGGGACGAACACGGCGACCATCGCGATCGTCATCGTGAGCATCGCGTTCGCGCTGGAGGCCGACTTGTCCTTCATCGGGTTGGTGCCGGGAGGGGAGGACGGGTACGGCATGATCGCGCCGACCGCGACCGACGCCCCCCATCCGGTGACCATGACCCCCAGGGATGCGAGCGCCGTCAGCGGGATCAGGTGCGCCATGTCGTACAGCAGCGGCATCACGATGGTGATCAGCAGCACCGGCGGGACCATGATCAGGGCGATCGCGGCGACGCGACCGAGGAGGTTCGCGCGGGCGGGCAGATTGGCGGTGATGTTGACCCAGCCGGAGGGGCCGTCGAAGCCGATCTCGTTGCACAGGGTGATGCCCGTGAGGCCGCACATGAAGATCGTCATCGTCAGCATCATCGGCCGCGACTCCGGCAGCATCAGCCCCATCGCCACGAAGAACACGATGATCAGCGGATAGATGCCGATCGAGGCCAGGTAACGGGTGTCGCGCCGCCAGTAGCGCAGTGACTTGCCCATCACCGCCCCGAAGGCCGTGGGCCGGACGAACCGCGGCACCAGGGAGGAGACCTTCGTGGTACCGGAGGAGGCGTCACCGCTCAGCGCGGAGGTGAGGGAGGCGTCCAGCGAGCGCCGCCACCACAGCCAGGTCGCCGCGATGGTGGCCGTGCCAATCAGCAGGCGCACCAGCGCCGGGAGCACCTCGCCCTCGGCGAGGTCCATCGGCACGGCGAACAGTGCCCCGAACGGGGTCCAGGCCAGCACCTCGACCACGCCCGGCAGTGCCTGCCGCACCTGCTCGAAGTCCAGGTCGTCGATGCGCTGCATGCCGAGCGAGAAACCGTATATCGCCGCGAACATGGCCATCATCGCGACGATGCCGCCGAGTTCGCGGCCGCTGCGGGAGGAGGCTCGGCTCGCCGAGTGCGCGAACCAGGCCCGCGGCAGCAGCAGGCACAGCCCCAGCCCGGCGAGGTTGGCGGGGATCAGCAGCACCACGGCGGCGAGGATCCATCCCGCGCCCTGCCCGAACAGCACCAGCCACAGCACCTCGAATGCGGTGGCCACGGCCACGGCGAGCAGGGTGAACAGGCCCGGCAGGCTGAGGGCGGACGCGGCGAACAGCCCCGGCTGCAGCTCCTTCGCGCTGCGGGGGAACAGGGCGAAGGATCGTGGGTCCAGGGTGTCGTCCATGCCGAAGGCCACCACGGGGATCAGGAACCACGCCAGCACCGTCACCGCGCCCAGGCCCCGGATGATCTGCGGGAAGAGCTCGCCTTCCCCGGCCCACAGGGTGGTGCCGAGGAACGCGAACACGAGGGCGACGAGACCGGCCAGGGCGTACAGCGATCCGAAGATCGTGCCGATCAGCTTGCCGATGTTCTTGCGGTAGGACCGCTTCCACAGCGTCCACTTCAGGTGCAGCAGGAGCCGCACGAGGGACTTCTGGGCGACCGCGCCGTGGTGGACGTCGGCCGCCGAGGCGGTCGCGGCATGCTCGCTGCTCAGGACTCCAACCACGACAGGCTCCCCTCCGCGACGTCGCCGCCGCCGACGAGGTCGATGAACGTCTGCACGAGGCTGCCGCCGCGGCGGACCTCGTCGAGCGTCCCGTCGGCCAGCAGCTCGCCGTGCGCGATGATCGCGACATGGCTGCACAGTTCCTCGACCAGCTCCATGACGTGGCTGGAGAGCACCACGGTGCCGCCGCCGTCGACGTAGGCGGTGAGGATCGTGCGGATCACCTGGGCCGAGACCGGGTCCACCGCCTCGAGGGGCTCGTCGAGCACGAGCAGACGAGGCGCATGGAGGAGGGCACTGGCCAACAGGATCTTCTTGGTCATGCCGGCCGAGTAGTCGACGACGAGCTTGCCGTCCTCCCCGGCGAGGTCCAGCGCCGTCAGCAGCGACTCCATCCGCTCTTCGACCACGTCGGCCTGCATCCCGCGGATCAGACCCACGTAGGTCAGCAGCTCGCGGCCGGTGAGGCGGTCGAAGGTGCGCAGCCCGTCGGCGAGCACCCCGAGCTGGGCCTTCGCCGTGGTGGGATCGCCCCACATGTCGGTGCCCAGCACGTGCGCGGTGCCACCGTCGGGGCGCAGCAGCCCGGTGGCCATCGACAGGGTGGTGGTCTTGCCGGCGCCGTTGGGGCCGACCATGCCGTAGAAGGAGCCGCGCGGAACGTCGAGGGAGATCCCGTGGACCACCTCGGTCCTGGCGAAGGACTTGCGCAGTCCGCGGATCGACAGCGCCGCGTCGGCCGGGGCGGCCGCATCGGCCATGACCGGGGCGGCGGCACCTTCGACCGCGGGCGAGCCGACCGGCTGGTCGGCGGCGGCGGACGAGCCGGACGGGGTCGGGGAGGAGGCGTCGGCGAAGTGCATGGGATCACGGTAGCGGGGCTCACCCCGGTCCCGCTCCCCCTGACGGCCATGGGCAGGCCGACCTTCGTCGGGGTGCGGCGAGTGCGCAGGTGCGCAGGCAGCCGACTAGGATGCCCGCAGTCGACCTGCAGCTGATGGAAGGAACCCCATGACGAAGCTGAGCCCGACCCCACGGGCACCTGGCCTCGCCCCCGAGGTCGAGGAGATCCCGCTGGGGATCCGTCGGCTCGCGGCCTGGTCCTGGCGGATCCTCGTGATCGTCGCCGCCGCCGTCCTGATCCTCTACGGCGCGCTGCAGGTGACCGGCATCGTGATCCCCGTGCTGCTGGCCGTCCTGCTGGCGGTGCTGCTGACCCCCGTGGTCAAGGTGCTCACGCGCTACACGTTCCTGGGTCGGGGCGCGGCCAGCGGTATCGCGCTGCTGGGCCTGCTGCTGGTGGTCGCGGGAATGTTCACGCTCGCGGGTCGTCAGCTGATCGCGCAGTGGGCGGACATCCAGTCCAAGGCGGTCACCGGTTTCCAGTCCGTCACGGACTGGGCCACCACCACCTTCAAGATCGACACGCCGATGATCAACTCGGCGATCGACGAAGGGCTCACGAAGCTGCAGGAGAATGCCGACACCCTGCTGAACTCGGCGGTGACCACGGCGGCCGTGGTCGGCAACCTCGCCACCGGCATCGTGATCTGCCTGTTCTCCCTGTTCTTCCTGCTCTCCAGCGGTCCGACGATCTGGCGCTGGGTGGTGGGCCTGATGCCGCCGGCCGCGCGCCTGGGCACCCATGAGGCGTTCCGCCGCGGCTGGAAGGCGCTGTCGGCCTACGTGCGCACCCAGATCCTGGTCGCTGCGGTCGACGCCGTGGGCATCGCGATCGGCATGGTCTGCCTGGGCCTGGGCTCCTACGCGGTGCCGATCTGGCTGCTGGTGTTCCTGTTCTCCTTCATCCCCCTGGTGGGCGCGATCGCCTCGGGCGTCATCGCGGTGCTGCTCGTGCTGGTGCTGCAGAACTGGCTGTTCGCCGTGATCATGGCGGGGATCGTGGTACTGGTCCAGCAGCTCGAGAGCAACATCCTCCAGCCGTTCCTGATGGGCAAGGCCGTCGAGCTGCATCCGCTGGCGGTGTTCCTGGGAGTGGCTGGCGGTGCGATGATCGCCGGGATCCCCGGCGCGCTGTTCGCGATCCCGCTGATCGCCTTCGTCAATGCGACGCTGCTGTACATCGTCGGTCGCGACCCCAGCCCCGAGCTGGGCGTGGACCGACCCGTCGCGGACCACTTCGCCGCCCTCAGCGCCGCGTCCCGCAAGCACGCCCAGGAGACCCGGGCCGCGTTCGCGGAGTCCCTGACCGCGGTGCCGGCCGGAGCCGCAGCGGCCGCAGAGCCGACGGGGAGCGCCGACGACGATCAGACGGTCGACCCGGAGCCCCCCGCCACGGAGCCCTCCGCTCCCTCGAACCCCACGGCGGATCCGGCCCCCGACGAGTCGTCGCAGACTCCGAACGACCCGGAGGACCCGACCTCGCCGCCTCGCCGGGAGTGAGCTGCTGAGGCGGCCAGGATGCACGACGACGGCCCCCGGTCCGGCATGAGCCGGGCTCGGGGGCCGTCGTGGTGCACGGGGCGCGGCGCTCAGGAGGCGAGCGGCGCGCGCCTCACGGGCGGTAGGGGCTCGCCTTGACGATCTCGATCGGGAACGACTTCCCGGTCGGCGCGGTGTAGTCGACCGTGTCGCCCACCTTCGAGCCGTGGATCGCGCTGCCCAGCGGCGACTCGGTGGAGTACACCTCGAGATCGGAGGAACCCTCGGCGATCTCGCGGTTGCCGAGCAGGAACGTGCGGTCCTTGCCGGCCAGGGTGATGCTGACGACCATGCCGGGCTCGACGACGCCGTCGTCCTTCGGCGACTCACCGACCACGGCGTTCTTCAGCAGACGCTGGAGGTCGGCGATGCGCGCCTCCATCTTCCCCTGCTCCTCACGGGCGGCGTGGTATCCACCGTTCTCCTTGAGGTCGCCCTCGTCGCGGGCGGCGGCGATGCGCTCCGCGATCTCGGTGCGACCCGGCCCTTCGAGCTCATCGAGCTCCTTGGCCAGGCGGTCGTATGCGTCCTGGGTGAGCCAGGCGCCATTCGGCTGGCTGCTCATGGGTTCACTCCTGTCGTCTTCGGTCCATGCGCATCGGAACCCGAAAAAGAGCCCCCATACGCGAATCACGGGGCACATGTCCTCATGCGCCCCGTGCTGCGGGTGATGATCCCCGGCACGATGCCGGTTTCGAGATACCTTACACCGCTCGTTTCCGTGTTCCCGGGACCTCCGAGCGCATTTCGCGTTCCGAGGAATCCTCACCCCGCAGTGCGGTGACCGGGCGGGGGAGGCGGGCGAACGGACGCTGCTGCGCGCCTTATGGCTCAGGTGGGCTCGCAGCCCAGCACCTCGGCGGAGACCGCCTCGCCCTGGGTCGAGATCTCCACATGGTGGGCCGTGCGACGGCTGGACTGCGGCGGGATGGTCGTCTCGACGAAGCCGACCTGGGCGCGGCCCTCGTTCATGGCCTGGATCCGGCAGACTGCCTCCGTGCCCGGATCCATCGTGATCGTGTAGTCCACGGCGATGACGTTCTCGGCGAGGTGGTCGTACCCGACCATGTCGGAGCGGATGGGCGGGCTGGCCACCCAGTAACCGACCACACCGACGACGGCGAGGAACACGGCAGCGGCGAGACCGATGAGGACGCGCGTGGCGCGCTTCGAGAGCAGCGGTGCGCCGTAGCGATCCGCCGGACGCTGCACAGTGCCGTTCATGCCCTCATCCTCCCAGAGCCCGACCACGCGGTCTCCCAGGAGCGTGCACCGGTGGCGAGGTACCCGTCACGTCGATGCCCCACCAGGATTCCCGCTCACGACGGCACGACGACTGCTCAGGCACGGTGGCGTAGGATCGGTCGCTGGTGCGGCCCCCGTCCGAGGCCGTACCGGTCCCCGGGGTACCTCGTCCCCGTCCAGTCGTTGCCGAGGAGAATCGTGACCGTCCAGCTGCCCGCCCCTGATGAGACCCTGCGGATGGTTGCCGTCCACGCGCATCCGGACGACGAGTCCTCCAAGGGTGCCGGAACGACCGCCCGCTACGCCCGGGAGGGCGCCCAGGTCACCGTCATCACCTGCACCGGCGGTGAGCGCGGTGACGTGCTCAATCCGCGTCTGCGCGACGATCCCGAACTCACCGTGGACCTCCCCGCGGTGCGCCGCCGCGAGATGGCGACGGCACAGGAGATCCTCGGCGTGGACCACGAGTGGCTCGGGTTCGTCGATTCCGGGCTCCCTGAGGGAGATCCGCTGCCGGCGCTGCCGGAGGGCAGCTTCGCGACCCTCCCCGTCGACGAGGCGGCCACCCCGCTGGTGGCGGCCGTGCGCCGGCTGCGCCCGCACGTGCTGACCACGTACGACGAGAACGGTGGCTACCCCCACCCCGACCACATCCAGACCAACCGGGTCGCCCTGGCGGCCTTCGATCTCGCGGCCGATCCCGACTTCGCCCCGGAGCTCGGCGAGCCCTGGGCGGTCGCCAAGCTCTACTACATCAACGGCTTCCACCGGCAGCGGTTCTCCGCCGTCGCCCGGCACCTGCGGGCCTCCGGCGCGCCGAACGAGGAGCTGGAACAGATGCTGCAGCGCTTCGACGAGTCCACCGATCGGCTCCTGACCACGCGTATCGACGTGCGGGACTACCTCGGAGTGCGTGATGACGCCCTGCGCGCCCACGCGACCCAGGTGGACCCCGACGGCCCGTTCTTCCGCATCACGCACGACGTCGAGTCCGCCGTCTGGGGCACCGAGGACTACGAGCTGCACATCTCCCGCATCGGCGTGAAGCTGCCCGAGGACGACCTGTTCGCCGGTCTGCGCCACGAGCACGTGGAGGCGCGACCGTGATCGGGGCGGGGCTGGACGTCGTGCCCGCGGCCGGCGGAGTCCTGCTCGCGGAGCCGTTCCCCTCGGACGACGGCGGGTTCAACTCCGTCACCGTCTCCCCGGGGTTGGGAGGCTTTCTCGCGATGTTCGTCCTCGCGGTGGCCGTGGTGCTGCTGGTGGTGGACATGACCCGTCGGACGCGTCGTGTCCGTGCCCGCGCCGAGGCAGAGACCCGGGTGGAGGCCGAGCGCGAGGCGGAGAAGGCCGGCGAGGAGCGTGGCGCAGGCGACGAGGCCGAGGCGGCCGCGAGCGGTCCGGCCGGCGGGGAGCCCGGCTCCCGCTCGGACGGCGACGCTGCCTCATCGACCGACGGCGACCGCTCGAGCGAGGTCGATCGCTCTGCCGACGACGACTCGCCGGCCGGCAGCGACCTGGGCACCCCGGGCGACGACCGCCGCTGAGTCAGAGGACGGCGGTGGCGACCGCCGCGAAGTGGCAGCCGAAACCGATGAGCGTGCCGGCGTGGAAGATCTCGTGGAACCCGAACCAGGCCGGTGACGGATTCGGCCTCTTGAGGGCGTAGACGACCGCCCCCACCGTGTAGGCCAGACCCCCCAGGACCAGCAGCCAGACCACGGACCAGCCGCCCGTGGCATGCAGCGCAGGCATGTAGAAGACCGCCACCCAGCCCAGGGCGATGTAGGCGGGCACGTAGAGCCAGCGCGGTGCCCCGGTCCAGAACAGGCGGAAGCACACGCCGATCAGCGCGCCGCCCCACGCGATCGAGAGCAGCGTGATCGCCTGGCGCGGGGCCAGCAGGGTGGCCGCGATGGGGGTGTACGTGCCGGCGATGATCAGGAAGATGTTCGCGTGGTCGAAGCGGCGCAGCATGATCGCGCGCTGCGGGGACCAGGTGCCGCGGTGGTAGACGGCGCTGACGCCGAACAGCAGGCCGGCGGTCAGGACGAAGACGGCGCAGGCCAGACGGATCGCGAGCGTCTCACCCACGGCGATCAGCAGCAGTCCCACCACCAGCGAGGTGGGGAAGGCGATCAGATGCAGCACGCCGCGCAGGCGGGGCTTGGGCAGCTGCAGCCCGAGCTGACGGGCGCGGACCGCCATCGACCGGGTCAGGGTCCGGGGCGCGAAGGGGTAGTCGTCCGCGGTGGGGATGTCCTCGTCGGCCGCTGAACGTGGCTCGCCCGATTCGGCGACGGCCTCGACGGCCTCCTGCAGCGCCGGGTCCCGCGACTCGGAGGAGCTCGCGGGGTTCCCCGGAGCGGACGCCGGGACGCGGTCGGGGGAGGGGTCGGGCGAGCTCGCGCCGCTCTCCCTGCGGGAGCCGGTGTTCATGGCGACGAGCGTAACCTACGCCAGCGTAGGTTCGTGATGCGGCGCTGTGACGATCCGGTGTGGATCCCTCCGGCGCGTCCGGTGCACCCTCCGGCATCGTCGATAATGAGAGAGTGCGGTGAGTGGGTCGGGCCGCACAGCACCGGATCACGGTGCTCGGATGCCCGCGGCGAGTCGCGCACGGGGGAGACACCCGACCCGAGGAGCGGAGGCTGCAGTGGACGACGACGGCCTTCTGTACCGCGTGTACGAGCGCCGGCTCATCAGGGAGCTCGAGGCCTTCGACCTCCCGCAGCACCTCGGCGTCATCGTCGACGGGAACCGACGGTGGGCGAAGGAAGCCGGGGAGACCACCGAGCACGGCCATCGCGTCGGCGCTGCGAAGATCGCGGAGTTCCTCTCCTGGTGCGAGGGCCTGCGGATCCCGCTGGTCACTGTGTGGATGCTGTCCACCGACAACCTCAGCCGCACCCCGGAGGAGCTGGAAGCGCTCTACGAGATCATCACCGCCACCGTCGAGCAGATCGCCGAGGCGGGGTACTGCGTACGGCTGGCCGGAACCGCCGAGGGCCTGCCCGAGGAGGTCCGCGGGGGCATCGCCCGGATCCAGGAGCGGGCCGCGCCGGAGTCGCAGCTGACGGTCAACGTCGCCATCGGCTACGGCGGGCGCGAGGAGATCGTCGACGCCGTCCGGGAGCTGGTGCGCGACCACGGCCAGCGGGGCCGCAGCCCCGAGCAGATCGCGGAGGCGATCAGTGTCGATTCGATCGCCGAACACCTCTACACCCGCGGCCAGCCCGATCCCGACCTCATCATCCGCACCTCGGGGGAGCAGCGGCTCTCCGGTTTCCTGCTCTGGCAGTCGGTGCACTCCGAGTACTGGTTCTGCGAGACCTACTGGCCGGGCTTCCGCCGGGTCGACCTGCTACGTGCGCTGCGCGACTTCTGCCGGCGGGAGCGCCGCTTCGGCGCGTGAGCCGCCCTCCGGCCCACGGCGACTCTCCGTGGCGCAGATCCCTCCCGTCGCGCCCCCGCGGTGGCAGACTGGCCGCACCGGGAGGTCGGCAGAACTCCGGGTGACGATCGGGTGAATGTCGAGCCCGCACACGGCGGGACGCGCCCGAGAGCGGGAGCCGACGGGGCTAAGGTCCAGGCATCCGCGAGATTTCGGGAGGCTCCGATGCATGAGACCACCACTGCCCGCGAGACGATGACCGCCGATCCGGCGCTCACCGGCGCCGGGGCCGGCATCGGCTCCGAGGTGATCGGTGAGGCGAACCCGGACGGTTCGCCCGTGGTGCCGTCGCTGGTGCCCGGGGCCGCCCAGCAGATGCTGGCCGACGTCGAGACCGGGCTGATCACCTACGTGCTGGACACCTCGGTGCTGCTGTCCGACCCGCTGTCGCTGCACCGATTCGCCGAGCACGACATCGTGCTGCCGATCGTGGTGGTCACCGAGCTCGAGGCCAAGCGCCACCACCCCGACCTCGGCTACTTCGCACGCCAGGCCCTGCGCCTCCTCGACGACCTGCGCGAGCTGTACGGGAACCTCTCGGTGCCGCTGCCGATCGGCAAGGACGGCGGCCACGTGCACGTCGAGCTGAACCACATGAGCCCCGCCTCGCTGCCCGACGGTTTCCGACTCGGGGACAACGACACCCGCATCCTCGCCGTCGCGAAGAACCTGCAGCTCGAGGGTCACAACGTCGTGCTGGTCTCCAAGGACCTGCCGATGCGGATCAAGGCCTCGGCCTCGGGGATCCATGCCGAGGAGTACCGGGCCGAGCTCGCCCGCGACCGCGGCTACACCGGGATGGTCACGGCGGGTGTCGACGAGCAGACCATGACCGATCTCTACGACGGTCAGACCGTCGAGATCCCGGAGGTCGCCCACCAGCCCGTCCACACGGGGCTGACCATCACCAGCCCGCGCGGCTCGGCCCTGGGACGCGTGACCCGGGACAAGCAGGTGCGACTGGTCCAGGGCGATCAGACCGCGTTCGGGGTCGCCGGGCGTTCGGCCGAACAGCGCGTGGCGATCGACCTGCTGCAGGACGAGTCGGTCGGCATCGTGTCGCTGGGCGGTCGCGCCGGCACCGGCAAGAGCGCCCTCGCGCTGTGCTCGGGTCTCGAGGCGGTCCTCGAACGTCGCACCCAGCGCAGGATCATGGTGTTCCGTCCGCTGTTCTCCGTCGGCGGCCAGGAGCTCGGCTACCTGCCCGGCGACCAGAGCGAGAAGATGGGCCCCTGGGGGCAGGCCGTGTTCGACACGCTCGGCTCGATGGTCTCCCAGAACGTCATCGACGAGGTGCTCTCGCGCGGCATGCTCGAGGTGCTGCCGCTGACGCACATCCGCGGCCGCTCCCTGCACGACGCCTTCGTGATCGTCGACGAGGCCCAGTCCCTGGAGCGCAACGTGCTACTGACGATGCTCTCCCGCATCGGGCAGAACTCCCGCGTGGTCCTCACCCACGACATCGCCCAGCGCGACAACCTGCGCATCGGCCGCTACGACGGCATCGCCTCGGTGGTCGAGGCGCTCAAGGAGAAGGAGCTGTTCGCGCACGTGACCCTGCAGCGCTCCGAGCGCTCGAAGGTCGCCGAGCTGGTCACCCACGTCCTGGACGAGCCCGTGATCTGACCGCGGCGTCCGCGGGGCGGCTGGCACGGCACGGCACGGCGGAGCTGGTGTTGCCGGCCATGTCCTGAACGGGCCGCTGGTGACGTTAGCTGGCAATATTGCCACTTCGCCTCATCATCGGCCCGTCGGTGCTCGGTGCGGCGCGGCCTGGTGCGGCGGTCCTGGCGGAGGATGGGCGGCACGGTCCAGCCGATGCCGGGGTTGGCGGAGTGGGACATGTCCTGGATGGGCCGCTGGTGATGTGAGCTGGCAGCATCGCCAGGTCGCCTCACCGTCGGCCCGTCGGCACTACGGGAACGGACGGGGCGATCGGCCCAGGCCTGCCGGTGCCGGCAGCACTACGGCGCCGGGAGAGGGCAACGGACGGCGCTGACGGCTCCTCCCCACGTCCCGATCATCCACAATCGTGGCCGTCTCTCCCACCAGACAGCACGGGGATGGTCCGATCGCCGAATGAAGATCCAGGGAGTGATCCTCAAATCAGAGCTGTCAAGGGTCGAGCCGAATCCTCGTCGCCGTCGCGCCTGGCTGCGCGACGGCACGGTTCGTTCTGCGGGGCAGTGGTACGTGACCTCTGAGGCGCCTGACGATCTGGTGGCGCTGCTCGCGCTGGGGGTGCGCCCCACCTGTCTGGAGGCCGCGGCTCTCCATGGTCTGTGGGTTCCGCTCGCGGACGGAGTCCACGCCTACCGCCCCCGAGCCGTGGAGGTCCCGCCTCCGACGCCCCACCTGATACAGATTCGACGTCACGTCGATCCGGAGACGAAAGAGCTGGTGCCGCTCCCGGAGCCCGCCGCCGGCGCACCCCGGCGCAGGCCGCAGCCCCTGGTGCTGCATGGCCCCCGCATGAGGGCGTGGGGAGGAGCCGATCCGGTCCCCGACATCATCCAGGCCCTCGATCACGCGGCACGCTGCATGTCTACCATGAAGGCGGCGATCCTCATCGAGTCCGCGCTCAATCAGGGCAGGCTCAGCAGGGCGGGACTGGAGCAACTTCTCGGGAAGCTCCCGCAGAGGTACCGGTCTCCGCTGTCCCGCGTCCGCTCCGACGCACAGTCCGGCACGGAGACGGCGGTGCGCTGGTGGCTGGAAGAGCGGTGCGTACGGGTCCGCAGCCAGGTGCAACTGGCGCTCGGGATCCGCGTCGATCTGCTGCTGGGCACCAACTGGGTGATCGAGTGCGACAGTCGGCGCTTCCACGACGATCCGGACCAGTACCGAGAGGACCGACGGCGGGATCTGGTGCTGGCTTCCCGCGGGTACCGGGTTACGAGGCTGACCTGGGAGCAGGTCTTTCTGGAGTGGAAGGCGACTGAGCGGATGCTGCAGACGATGCTCCGCCGGCGTGATCACCGTCGTGCGCTGCCCGCGTGAGACGGTGCGCCACGGGAGCGGATGCCGCGGAAGGTCATGTCACACACGGGCCGATGCCGTGACGAGCTGTTGATATCGCCAGCCCGCATCGTCACCGGCCTGTGTGTGACAGGGACCTGGTCGGCTAGGCAACCTACCGTCGTCGGAGCGGTCAGCCGAGCAGTTCGAGACCCTCGAGCGTCGAGTCGCGCAATAGTGTCCTCGCTCCGACGACCTCGACACCCAGGAGACGGCCGTCGGCATCGACATCGAGGATGATCGTGCCTCCGGGTCGCTCGATCACCGTGTTCTCGACGGCCTCGCCGTGCCCGATGTGCGAGACGAGGGAGAAGTACGCCGCGTCAGCCTGTGCATCGAAGGTCGCGGCGCCGTCGTCGAGCAACGTCAGAGGTGCATAGGAAGGGAATTGCTGCAGAGCCTCTACGGCCAGCAGCGAGAGCTGATCGATTGTGCGCCCTGCAGCCAGGACGATCCCATTCACGTCTTCGTCGTCGATGTCGTGGCGGAGATCGCCCTCCACCTGCACTTCGACGATCCTGCCCCGGTGTCGGAGGTCGATCGCGCAGCCTTTGCTATCCGCCGTGACATGGATGTCGAAGGATCGCGGCATCGAACTGCTGAACAGACGGGCGCCTGTCTCCTCGCGGAGCTCACGGGCGAGCGTCTCCGCGGTCGTTTCGCCGGGTTCGGGGGAGCCGCCGGGCAAGTCGAGCAGACCGGTGTAGGGGCCGCGGCTCTTACGGACCAGGACGAGTCTGCCCTGATCCCGCCACAGGCCGTAGATGCCGAAGTGCTGAGTAGTTTCCATCCCAGGATCCCATTCACGACGCGGGCCGGAAGGAATTTTCCGCCACCGCTGGTCGCGGAAGCTGTCTGCGTTGTGGTGGATCACGTCGTGAGGGGTCCGTGTGTCCGGGTGCGCGGTAGCTCTCATGGCGGGCCGCGTCGTGCGATGGCCGTTGGTGCGGTGACCTGGCCATATCGACAGCTCCCCTCACCAGAGGCCTTCCCGCGACACCGCCGGGGCCGGTGCCGGGTAGGACGGCTCATAGTCCGGCGACGGGGCTCCTCCCGGCGACGGGGTGCCCCACCGGCGATGGGACGCCCCGTCGCTGGGGTCGATCTGGAGCTGGGCATCTCAGGGCGTGCCGCGGGGCCAGGCCGAGGTCGGGCCGTGGCCGAGATCAAGCCTTCGGAGCCGTCATCGAGAGCACGTCGAGGGCGGAATCGAGCTGCTGCTCGGTGAGCTCGCCGCGCTCGACGAAGCCCAGCGCGAGGACTGCCTCGCGCACGGAGATGCGCTCGGCCACCGCGTGCTTGGCGATCTTCGCGGCACTCTCGTAGCCGATCAGGCTGTTCAGCGGGGTCACGATCGAGGGGGAGGCCTCGGCGTAGAAGCGGGCCTTCTCCTCGTTCGCGACCAGACCGTCGACCGTCTTGTCGGCCAGCGCCACGCTCGCGTTGGCGAGCAGACGGATCGACTCCAGCAGGCTCGTGCCCATCAGCGGGATCTGCACGTTGAGCTCGAAGGAGCCCTGCGCGCCGCCCCAGGCGACGGCGGCGTCGTTGCCGACGATCTTCGCGCACACCATGAGCACGGCCTCGGGGATCACCGGGTTGACCTTGCCCGGCATGATCGAGGAGCCCGGCTGCAGGTCCGGGATCGCGATCTCGCCCAGACCGGTGTTGGGGCCGGAGCCCATCCAGCGCAGGTCGTTGCAGATCTTGGTGACGGAGACGGCGATCGTGCGCAGCGCTCCGGACATCTCGACGAGACCGTCGCGCGCCGACTGCGCCTCGAAGTGGTTGCGCGCCTCGGTCAGCGGAAGCCCGGTCTGCTCGGCGAGGTTCGCGATGACCTTCTGCGGGAAGCCGGCCGGGGTGTTGATACCGGTGCCCACGGCGGTGCCGCCCTGAGGGACCTCGGCGGTCCGCGGCAGGGCCGCCTCGACCCGCTCGATGCCGTAGCGGATCGCGGCCGCGTAGCCGCCGAACTCCTGGCCGAGGGTGACCGGGGTGGCGTCCATGAGGTGGGTGCGGCCGGACTTCACCACGGCCTTCCACGCCTCGGCCTTGGTCTCCAGTGCCTCGGCGAGGTGGGCGAGGGCGGGCAGCAGCGTCTCGACGACGCCCGCGGTGACCGCGACGTGCACCGAGGTGGGGAACACGTCGTTGGAGGACTGCGAGCAGTTCACGTGATCGTTGGGGTGGACGTCGAGCTCGCCGCCGGAGGCGAGGGTCGCGAGCACCTCGTTCATGTTCATGTTCGAGCTGGTGCCGGAGCCGGTCTGGTACGTGTCCACCGGGAACTGGTCATCGTGCTTGCCGGCGACGACCTCGTCGGCGGCCGCGATGATGGCGCCGGCGATGTCCGCCCCGAGGACGCCCAGCTCGCGGTTGGCGCGTGCCGCGGCCTTCTTCACCTGGGCCAGGGCGTGGATATGCGCGGGCTCCAGGCCCTGTCCGGAGATCGGGAAGTTCTCCACCGCGCGCTGGGTCTGGGCGCGGTACAGGGCCGAGGCGGGCACGCGCACCTCTCCCATGGTGTCGTGCTCGATGCGGTAGCCGTCCTGAGTGGTGTCGGGCGTGGACTGGGACATGGAGAGGCCTCCCTCGGGGTTGCGGTGGCTGGGTGCGGGGTGCAGCGGGTGGGACGGTCGACGGAGCGGATCAGGTGAGCTCGTGGCTCCACGGGGGATTCGCCCCGGCCCGCGAGACGGTGATGGCAGCGAGTGAGGCCGCACGGCGCAGCACGGTCGCGAGGTCGTCCGACGGGATGGCCGCCAGCTGCTCGCGACGGTCCGCGCCCAACAGGCCCTTGGCCGCGAGGGCATCGAGGACGCCGGCGGAGAAGGTGTCCCCGGCGCCGACGGTGTCGACTGCCTTGACGGTCACGGGGGAGACCTGGACCCGGCCGGAGCGGGCGAAGGCGACCGCACCCTCGCCGCCGCGGGTCATGACGGTCAGCGCCGGCCCGTGCGCGAGCCAGGAGGCGACCACGTCCTCGACGTCGTCGGTGCCGTACAGCCAGGCCACGTCCTCGTCGGAGGCCTTGACGACGTCGCTGAGGGCGATGTTCGCCTCGACCCGCTCCCGCACGGCGGCCGGGTCGCCCATCAGGGTGGGGCGGGCATTGGGGTCGTAGCTGATCGTTGCACGATCTCGGGTGCGCCGCAGTACGTCCACGACGGTGGCCGCCCCGGGGACCATCACGGCCGCGAGGGACGAGGTGTGCACGGCATCGACCTGCTCGGGCAGCCCGGAGGGGTCCGGGTCCCACACCAGGTCGAAGGTGTACGTGGCGGCGCCGGTCGGGTCCAGCGTGGCCTGGGCGGTCGAGGTGGGGGCGTCGACCGAGCTGCCGGGGGTGAGCGCGACGCCGGACTCGGCCAGGTGCGCGCGGATCGCCTCGCCGCGGTCGTCGCGGCCGATGCGGGTGAGCAGGTGGGCGGCGTGGCCGAGGCGGCTGAGGGCCACGGCCACGTTCAGGGGGGATCCGCCGGGATGCTCGCGCCGCGCGCCGTCCGCGTCGACGACGATGTCGGTGAGAGCTTCTCCAGCGATGAGGAATGTCGCGGTCACCGCTCGATCATCGCAGGTTTCCCCGGTCAGGGCGAACTCCGAGGACTTCATCGGCCACGGCGGCGCGGATCGCGGGGGATCCGCGTGCTCCCTGGCCCAGGGCCGTGCAGGTATCGCCCGGTGCCCGCGGCACGCACCCTGGGAACGAGACTGCCCGATGGCGAGGACAATGGGGGCATGCACGTGCCCCACGACCAGACCCCGGAGGCGCTCGAGAGCGCGGAGGATCCCGCGACCTCGGAGACCCCGCAGCCGACGGTGGAACCGCGTCCGCAGCCGAAATCCGCCTATGAGCTGCCGTCGAAAAAGAACACGGTGCTGCGCAACATGGTCTGGGCGCTCGCGCTGACCATGGCGGTGGTGGTCGTGGTCGGCATCGCGTTCTTCGGGGTGGGCAGCGACGCAGGGCGGGAGCCGCTGGCGAACTCGGAGCTGGACGTGGCCGCGAGCGCCGAGCGCGCCCAGGACGTCGCGGACTTCCCGGTCGCTGCGCCGGAGCCGGGGGAGGGGTGGACGGAGCGCTCGGCGCGCTTCACGACGGGGGAGTCTGCGCAGTGGACGGTCGAGTACACCTCCCCGAGCGAACATCTGGTGACCCTCACCGAGGAAAGCGAGGTCAGCGCGCCGTTGCTGTCCTCCGTGCTCCCGGGGGCGACGCTCGAGGAGGAGCTCAGCATCGACGGCGCCGACTGCCAGGTGCTCAGCGGCGGCGAGAGCGGGGCGACGAAGCGCGGCATCTCCTGCCAGGGCGAGGAATTCGGCCTGCTCGTGCACGGTGCGACGGACCGCGAGGAGCTCCAGGCCCTGATGGAGCGGGCACTCGCCGGCGTGCGGGAGTGAGACATGCGGGAGTGACCCGCGCGGTCACTCTCCCTGTCGGCGCGCGCTGACGGCCTCGTCGAGACGCTCGCGCGCCCCGTCGAGCCACTGCTGGCAGCGACGGGCGAGCATCTCCCCGCGCTCCCAGAGACCGATCGAGTCCTCGAGCCCGCCCTGCCCCGACTCCAGGCGGCGCACCACCTCGACCAGCTGGTCCCGCGCGGCCTCGTAGGACAGCGCGGCGATGTCCGGAGGCAGCTGGACGTCCTCGGTCGGGGTGACCTCGGGCGCCTGCGCGGCGGCGTCCTCGACGACGTCGGCAGGATCCGCTGCGTCAGCCGCATCGGCGGGTGAGCTCTCGGCGGGGGACTGGGTCATGACGACTCCTCGGGTGGGGCGGACGGTCGGGGGCGGGAACGGAGATGGGTCGAGCCCTCAGGCGGCCGGAGGTATGTATGGGTCCGTCTCGGTGCGCTCGACGCCGAAGCGGCCGCCGGCCACCCGGACCGAGAGCGCCTCGCCCACGGAGGTGGCCTCGGGGGCGCGCACGATCGTCCCGTCCGGGCTCTGCACCACGGCGTAGCCCCGCTCGAGAGTGGCCAGCGGGCTGAGGGAGCGCACCTGGCGGCCGAGATGGTCGACCTCGTCGGCCGCCCGATCCAGGCGGGCCCCGACCAGGGTGCGAGCCAGGGCGATCCGGGAACGGATCTCGTCGGCACGGCCGGCCAGGATGGTGGAGGGGTCCTCCAGCACGGGCCGGGAGCGCAACGCGTCCAGCCCGGACTGCTCGCGCTCCAGACGGGCGCGGATCGCCGATCGCAGCCGAGTGCGTCCCAGGTCCAGCTGTTCCAGCTCGGCCTGGATGTCCGGCACCACCCGCTTGGCGGCGTCGGTGGGGGTGGAGGCGCGCACGTCGGCCGCGAGATCGATCAGCGGGGTGTCCACCTCGTGGCCGATCGCGGAGACGATCGGGGTGCGGGCGCCGACGACCAGGCGGGTCAGCTGCTCGTCGGAGAAGGGCAGCAGGTCCTCGAGGGAGCCGCCGCCGCGGGAGACGATGATGACGTCGACGTCCTCGCGCTCGTCGAGCTCACGCAATGCGGCGGAGACCTCCCGCACCGCCTTGTTCCCCTGCACCGCGACCTCGCGGATCTCGAACTGCACGGCCGGCCAGCGGCGACGGGCATTGACGACCACGTCACGCTCGGCCGCCGATTCGCGTCCGCAGATCAGCCCCACCGCTCGCGGCAGGAACGGCAACGGCTGCTTGCGGGAGGCCTCGAACAGACCCTCCGCGGTCAGCACCCGCTTGAGCTGCTCGAGTCGGGCCAGCAGCTCACCGAGTCCGACCGGACGGATGTCGTCGGCCTCGAGCTGCAGACTGCCCCGCTTGGTCCAGAAGGTGGGCTTGGCGTGGACCACCACGCGCGCGCCCGGGACCGGTTCGATCGACAGGCCGCGCAGCACGTACTCACGCACCGGCACCGAGAAGGACATGTCCACGTCCACGTCCCGCAGCGTCATGAAGGACAGCCCTGCGCCGGGGCGCCGATTGAACTGCACGATCTCGCCCTCGACCCACAGCGGCGACATGCGGGCGACGTACTCACCGACCTTCACCGACAACTGTCGCAGCGGCCACGGATTCTCCGCCGTGGTCCCAGCGGCGGTCGGAGCCGGTGCCGGACGCGGCGTCCCGCCGTCGGTGTCCTGCTCGGACGTGCTCTCGGTCATGGGCACCACTGTGGCACGACGGGCGGACACCTCGCGCGTCCTCCCCGGATTGGGGACGGAGCCTTCCTGGGGAGGGCGGGTCCGTCCCGAGGTCGGCGGTGGGCCTGCGGGGGGCGGGGGATATCGGCATGATGGGCGCGTGAGCTCCCACACGCTGACCCGTCCACCGGTCGTCGCCTTCCTCGTGATCATGCTGGCGTCCCTCATCGCCCTCGCGCCCCTAGGGCTGCCGCGGGCGCACGCCGAAGGGTTCAACACCGGTCGTACTGCTCCGTCGATGCTGGTCATGGACGGCTCCGGGTCGATGTCCGCCGAGGATGTGGGCGGGCGCAGCCGGATGGAGGTCGCCAAGGAGGCGCTCACCACCCTCGTGCCGATGCTGCCCGAGGACGCGAACGTGGGACTGATGACCTACGGCAACTCGGATCCGGCGACGGCCGCGGATCAGGAGGCCGCCTGCCAGGACGTGAAGACGCTGGTGGAGCCCGACGGGCTGGACCGTGACGGGCTGCTCGAGGCGATCAGCGGGGTGAAGCCCTCGGGATACACCCCGATCGGGCTGTCCTTGCAGAAAGCCGCCGGCGCTCTCCCCGAGGCCGAGATGCGCTCCATCGTCCTGGTCTCCGACGGGATCGACGAGTGCGGCGGTCCGCCTCCGTGCGAGGTCGCCGCCGATCTGGCCGCGGCGCATCCCGAGCTGCGCATCCACACCATCGGCTTCAAGGCCGAACAAGATGCCCGCGACCAGCTGGCCTGCATCGCCGAGGCCACGGGCGGCACTTTCGCCGACGCCACCGACGCGGAGACCCTGCGCGATGAGCTGCTGGTGAAGATGACCCGCGCGATCCAGGGGTACGCCTCGCAGGGAAGCCCCATCACCGGCGGCACGACGCCCGAAGAGGCCGTGGACCTCACCCCGGGCTCCTACCTGGACGTGCTGGAGCACGGCAGCGCCGGCATCGACGACGGCGAGGGCTTCTCGCGCTACTACCGGCTGCAGATCGCACCCGGGGAGGTCGCGCACCTGTCGGCGACGATGATCCTGCCCGGCGGTGAGGGCGCCGACAACAAGCTCGCCCAGCTCCAGCTGCGCACGATGAGCCCTGACGGCGTGGACTGCCGCATCGGTGAGGTCAACGCCCGCGCCGAGGCCGATCTGGGCAAGGGGCCGATCACGGCGACGATCGCGACCCCGCGCATGGGGGCGACGGAGAACCTCTCCTGCTTCGGGGAGGACTCCGACGGCGCGGTGATCCTCGAGGTCGAGCGCACCGGAAGCCCCTCGCAGGAGGAGGCGGTGCCGGTCGAGGTGCAGTTCTTCGCCGAGGAGGCGGTGGACCTCGACGGAATGCCGCCGGCCATGCAACATGTGAGCCCGCTGGATCCGCTGCCGGCTCCGACCGATGGCGCGCAGATCCAGCCGGCGTTCTCCTTCGCCTCCGCGCTCCCGGCGACCGACGGACCGATGCGGGGCACGATCATTCCTGGTGAGGTGCAGTTCTTCCGCGTCCCCGTCCAATACGGCCAGCAGGTGCGCAGCGCCCTGACACTGGGGGACTTCGAGACCCCGGAGGGGATGGAGCTGACGCTGCAGGCCACGCTCCTCTCCCCGCTGCGGGACGGGGTCTACTCGACCCTCCCACCGCTGACCGATCCCGACCCGTCGGGGTTCTCCGAGCCCGCGACGCCCGGCGCGACCATGCAGCTGAACCAGGCCACCCCCGTCCAGTTCCGCAACCGGGACGAAGGCGGGACGGCGGCGAGAACGTCGTTCCTGGCCGGTGATTACTATCTGCAGCTCGCCGTGGTGCCCTCCAGCTACTCGGCCGACCGGCTGTTCGAGGTGCCCTATGTGATCGATCTCGAAGCGTCCGGCGAGGTCGGGAAGGGGCCGGAGCTGACCGGTCAGGGGGCCGCCTCGGCCGAGGACCGTACGGCGGAGGACCCAGGTGCGGCCTCGCCGTCGGACGGCGGTGGAGCGACGGTGCCCGAGCTGGAGGATCCGCCGAGCGAGGCGGATACCGCCGGATTCCACCTGCCGGCCGTCGCCTGGGTGGCGATCGGAGGAGCGGGCGGCGGCATCGCGCTCGGCGCCCTCACGATCGGGGCCGTGGAGCTGGTGCGCCGGCTGCGGTGATCTCGACCCGCGGCAGGGGCTCCGGGCCGGCGAAGCCCTGTCGGCTCCGGCTGTTCGATCTCGCGCCGCCGGCCCCGCTCGCGGAGCCGCCGAATTGTTCGGACCGCCGAACTGACCGATCGGTGGCATCCGTGCCCGGAGCGTTCCCGCGGGAACGTCGTCGTGTTGTCAGACTGCGCGGTCCTCGAACCCCGTGTGTCGTCCCCGGTTCTCCGTCGACCCGGCGAGATCGGCGATCTCCGTCTCCTCCAGGGTGCGGGAACGCCGGGTGAGCTGGTCGACCTCGTCGACGGGCGTACCCGCCAGGCCGAGGTCCTCGAAGCGCCGTGCGGTCACCATCACCCGCGACTGCAGGGAGCCGACCGCCTCGTTGAAGGCGGCGACGGAGGAGTCCAGGGAACGCCCCACCTTGCCCAGGTGAGAGGTGAAGGTGCCCAGGCGGTGGTGCAGCTCGCGGCCCGCATCGAGGACTGCCCGGGCGTCACGGTTCAGAGCATCGGTGCGCCAGGTGTGGGCGACGGTGCGCAGCAGCGCGACCAGGGTCGCGGGGGAGGCGATCACGACGTCCTTGCCGAAGGCGTCCTCCAGCAGCGCCGGGTCCGTCTCCAGCGCGGCGGCCAGCACGCCGTCACTGGGCACGAACAGCACGGTGAACTCGGGGGTGTCCCCGAGCGACTTCCAGTACGCCTTCGAGGAGACGACGCCGACGTGGTGGCGCAGTGCCTTCGCATGCGCGGTCCGTCGGGTCGCGGCGCGCGCCGCGTCGGTCTCCTCCGTGGCGTCGAGGTAGGCATCCATCGGGGCTTTCGCGTCGATGACCACGTGCCGGTCCCCGGCCAGGTGCACGACGAGATCCGGGCGCTGGCCGGCGTTCCCGTCGGCCCGGGTGCCGGGCAGCTGCTCGGTGAAGTCGACGTGCTCGAGCATGCCCGCGGCCTCGACGATCCGGCGCAGCTGCACCTCGCCCCAGCGCCCCCGGGCCGTGGGCGCGCGCAGCGCAGCGGTGAGCGCACTGGTGCCGGCCTCCAGGGACTGGGCACGCTGGGACAGTTGGGTGAGATGGGAGCGCAGCGCCCCCTCGGCCTCCCCGCGGGCAGCCTCGGAGCGGGCCAGGGATCGCTCGAGGTGGGAGAGGGTCGCGGTGATGGGCGCGAGCGTGCGCTGCAGCTCCGCCGCGCGCTCCTCCTCGGCAGCGTCCCGGCGCGACACGTCCCGCTCGTGCCGTTCGTCGGCCAGGCGCAACAGCCGGTCGGCGGCGACGGAGTCGGCACGATGACCCTGCTCGAGAGAGCGGGCCTGTTCACGGGTGAGCAGCCAGGTCACCACGGCGCCGAGGGCCGCCCCCAGCACGAGTCCCAGCAGAAGCATCGGTGTACCGCTCATGGCTTCAGGACACCACGGGGGTGTGACACGCGAGCGGCACCACGCCCGCCCGGCGTGGACCTTGACGCCACAGTCCCGCGGGTCATACATTATTCAATGTTCAAGCAGTTCATCGGGTCGGCAGATCGAGCATCGGCCGACGGCGCCAGGGGGCGCGGGAAGGGAGCGGGCATGGCACGCATCGTGGTTCTCGGGGGCACCGGATACGCCGGCGGCCACCTCGTCGCGACGGCCGTGACGCGAGGCCACGACGTCCTCGCCGTCAGCCGTACCGCTCCCGCGGAGCCTGTCGAAGGTGCTTCCTACCGCACCGCCGACGTCCGTGACGAGACCGCCCTGGCGGCCCTGCTGGAGGGGGCCGACGTCGCCGTCTCCGCCCTCTCTCCGCGCGGTGACATGGCAGATCCCGACCTCTTCCGCGGCATCGAGTCGACCCTGGCCCGCCTCGCCCGGTCGGAGGGCGTGCGCCTCGGCGTGATCGGCGGCGCCGGCTCGCTGCTGGTCGCCGAGGGTGGACCGAAGCTCGTCGACACCCCGGATTTCCCGTCGGAGTTCGCCCAGGAGCCGCGGATCCTCGATGCCGTGCTGGAGGACCTGCGGTCCTCGGACGAGGGCCTGGAGTGGTTCTTCGTCAGCCCCGCCGGCGGCTTCGGTGACTTCGCCCCCGGCGAGGCGACCGGCACCTACCGCCTCGGCGGGGACGTGCTACTGACCGATGACGAGGGGAAGTCCTACATCTCCGGCCAGGATCTCGCCCTCGCGATCATCGACGAGGTCGAGGAGCCCGCGCATCGTCGTCGTCGCTTCACCGTCGCGTACTGATTCCTCTCAGCGGTACCGCGGAGATCTGAGACCAGCGGCTCACCCTCTGGATCCCCGGCGCCCCGGAACGGCCCCGTAGAATCTCCTCCCGTGGCTCTTACTATCGGAATCGTCGGGCTGCCCAACGTCGGCAAGTCCACCCTGTTCAACGCCCTCACCCGCGCCGAGGTCCTCGCCGCGAACTACCCGTTCGCGACCATCGACCCCAACGTCGGCGTGGTGCCGCTGCCCGACCCTCGGCTCGGTCAGCTCTCGGGCATCTTCGACAGCGAGAAGCTGGTCCCGGCGACCGTCTCCTTCGTGGACATCGCCGGCATCGTCAAGGGCGCCAGCGAGGGAGAGGGACTGGGCAACAAGTTCCTCGCCAACATCCGCGAGGCCGAGGCCATCTGCCAGGTCACCCGTGCCTTCTCCGACCCCGACGTGACCCGTGTGGACGGATCGGTCGACGCGGCCGGGGACATGGAGACCATCACCACCGAGCTGATCCTCGCCGATCTCCAGACCATCGAGAACTCGATGCAGCGCCTGGAGAAGGAGACCAAGCGCGGACTGCTCGAGCCCTCCGTGCTGGAGAACGTCACCACGGCGAAGGCACTGCTCGAGACCGGAAAGACCCTGTACCAAGGGGCCGAGGCCGCGGGGATCGACGTCGCCGAACTGCGCGAGCTGCAGCTGATGACCGCCAAGCCCTTCATCTACGTCTTCAACACCGACGAGGACGGCCTCGCCGACACCGCGATGCAGGAGCGGATGCGAGCACTGGTCGCCCCCGCCGAGGCGATCTTCCTGGACGCCAAGTTCGAGGCCGAGCTCATCGAACTCGACGCCGAGGAGGCCGCGGAGATGCTCGAGTCCACCGGGCAGGAGGAGTCAGGTCTGGACCAGCTGGCCCGAGTCGGCTTCGACACGCTCGGCCTGCAGACCTATCTCACCGCCGGCCCCAAGGAGGCGCGCGCCTGGACCATCCCCAAGGGCGCGACCGCACCGCAGGCCGCCGGCGTCATCCATAGCGACTTCGAGCGCGGCTTCATCAAGGCCGAGATCGTCTCCTTTGACCAGCTGCTGGATGCCGGCTCGATGGCAGAGGCGAAGGCGCGGGGCAAGGTGCGCATGGAGGGCAAGGAGTACGTCATGCGCGATGGCGACGTGGTGGAGTTCAGGACGGGACTTACGTCTGGGGGTAAGAAATGAAGCCCTACGATCTAAAGCCGATTATGGGCCACGATTCAAATGCATTTGGTCATGGGAGCTACCGTCGTTCCGGCCAAGTGAGAGGAAAGGGTGAATGATGACGTTCCTGCAAGAGCTGGAGGCTGTGCTCCATAATGATGAACGTTTCGTCTCGCAAGATGGCCAGTTACTTAAGCCCCGCATTCAAGATGCTATAACTCGTCTAGACTCCGACCTCCTCCGTGCGTTGCTAGCGTCAACCTCCCTAAGATCCTATTTCTTCAAAGACGTCGATGGCATCACGGTCTTCGACCAGGAGAAGTTCATGTGGGTCGTCAACTCCAAAGAGTTCCTGCCCGACAGCTACACGAGCTACCGCAACAAGATAGGACTCTCCGCCAACGACCACGACCTCCTCACTTCGTCAAACGAAGTCTCCCTTGTCTGGCCATACAAGGATTGCGTACTCGAAGGCGGTCAAGACAAAGAAGACGAAAAGCGCGACGAAGTCTTCTACAACGAGACGCTTGCACCCGACGAAGTAGGCAGACTCCTAGCGCCCAAGGTCTTCAGCAACGCCATCAGGTACACCGCAGAAGGAGAAGAACGCGTCACGGAGTTCGACGAGCACGACAATCTTCTCATCAAAGGCAACAACCTGCTCGCCCTGAGCTCACTGCTGGAACGATACGAAGGCCAGATCAAATGTATTTATATTGACCCCCCATACAACACTGGAAGCGATGGGTTTAACTACAACGACCAGTTCAATCATTCAACATGGCTCGCATTTATAAAGAATCGCTTGTCGCTTGCTCGGCGACTGCTAGCTGACGATGGCGTAATTTTCCTTAGTCTTGATGACAAGGAAGCGCACTATTGCAAAGTTCTCATGGATGAGGTTTTTGGTCGGGAAAACTTTGTGGCTGATATTTCCCATAAGGCGCGATCTTCCGTCTCCAACGACAAAGTTATTTCAGTGAGCCACAATCATCTGCTAATGTTCGCGCGGAACGAACGGCGAATCTATACCCAGCGAGAGAAGTATGGAGTAGCGAAAGATACTTCCACCTTCACCCTGAAGGACGACCGTGGTTATTACAAGCTCGTGCCAGTTGATGGCCCCGGAGGTGCGCGAAAAGGTAACCCCTACTACGAATTCCTAGGGGTGGAGGGCTACTGGAGGTTCTCCAAGGAAACGATGCAAGAAATGTACGACAATGGGCTGATCGTCAAACAAGGTAAATCGCTTCAGCAGAAGTACTACAAGTCAAAGGCAGAGGGGCAGCGGCAAACTATTACAACCTGGTGGGATGAAGGTTTGCTGACTTCAAGTGCTAGCTCGGAGTTGAAGAACAAGCTGGATCTGCAGTTTAGTAACCCAAAAAACGAAGCCCTGCTTGAGCTGGTTCTAGAATTCGCCACCCAAAGTGGAGATCTGGTTCTCGACTTTTTCCTTGGTTCTGGGACTACTGCTGCGGTGGCTCATAAGATGGGGCGTCGCTATATCGGTGTCGAGCAGATGGATTATGTCTCGTCTGTGACGGTTCCGCGTTTGCAGAAAGTCATTGCTGGGGAGCAAGGCGGTGTCTCGAAGACTCAGGAATGGGAGGGTGGTGGCTCGTTCGTCTACGTCGAGCTTGCCGAGCAGGGCGAGAAGTTGATGCGCGAGCTGCAGGATGCGACAACTTCGGACGAGGTTCAGGTTGTGCTTGATCGGGCAACCGAACGCGGACTGTTGCGGCCGTCTGTCCTACCTGAGCAGTTAGCGACTTCCTCATCGGAGTTTGAACAGCTGTCCCTCGATGACCAGAAGCGGACTGTTGCTGACCTGATTGACAAGAACCGGCTGTACATTAACGCTTCAGATGTTGAAGACACTGACCTTGGATTGTCGGAGGCTGACATCGCGTTCACGAAGTCCTTCTACCAGAAGGGCGAATGATGAGCACCCCATCTAACCAGGACATGTTCCTGTTCCAGCAGCTTGACCTGTTTTATGACTTTGGCACGCAACACGAGCTGCCGGCTCATATTGCGCAGAATCTCGCCCCGCACATCGAGCTGCGTGAATACCAGGAGCACGCGTTCTCGAACATGCTCGAATATCTGAGCAATGAGAATTTCTCGAAGAACCGCCAGACGCATTTGCTGTATCACATGGCGACTGGTTCAGGTAAGACCGTGATGATGGCAAGCCTCATCCTGCACTACTACTCGCTCGGCTACCGAAACTTCCTGTTCTTCGTGAACCAGACGAACATCATTGAGAAGACCAAAGTTAACTTTCTGGATACAGCCTCAGGTAAGTATCTGTTCGCCGAGTCAATCGAGATCGATGGCATGCGGGTTCCCATCAACGAGGTCGGCAACTTTGCTGCCGCCGACCCGAACGCAATCAACCTCTGCTTCTCGACGACACAAAAGCTGCACATTGATTTCCTCGCCCCGAAGGAAAACTCCCTCACAAGCGATGACTTCGAGGATGCCCCAGTGGTGATGATTTCTGACGAGTCACACCACGTGAATACACGAACCAAGAGGGCAACGAAGGCTGAGGACGAGGAAGACCGCTCCTGGGAATACACGGTCAGCTCAGCCTTCCTGGGCAACCGGGATAATGTGCTACTGGAGTTCACGGCGACTGTCGATCTACGCGACCGCAACATCCTACAGAAGTACAAAGATAAGATCGTCTTCGACTACCCGCTGGCACGCTTCCGTGAGTCAGGGTTCACGAAGGACTTCCAAAACTTCCAGTCCGCCCTTGACCCGTGGGGAAGGACTCTTCAAGCACTGGTCTTGTCGGAGTATCGCCGCGCATCATTCGCTGACGGCGGCGTCTACTCGAAGCCCGTTGTGCTGTTGAAGTCGCAGCGGATCGACGATTCGGAAGCGTTTTACGACGAGTTCTTCCAGCGACTCCACCGGCTCACTGAGAACGAAATCTTGGACATGGCCACCGACGGTCTGATGAAACAAGCAATCGGCTACTTCCAGGAGAAGGACCCGAGCCTGCGCTCCCTGCGATCGAGCATCCAGCAGGGGTTCGCCGAAGAGAACGCCATCATCATGAACGGCTCGACCGACAACTCGACTGACAAGCAGCTGGCGGTGAACTCGCTCGAAGATCACTCCAACCCGTATCGGATTATCTTCACGGTGGACATGCTCAACGAAGGCTGGGACGTCCTCAACCTCTACGACATCGTCCGCCTCTACGAAACACGTCAGGGAGGCAAAGCAGGCAAGCCCGGTGCGTACACGATCAAGGAAGCGCAGCTGATTGGGCGCGGAGCCCGCTACTTCCCGTTCTTGCTCGACAACGAGTCCGTGGACCGCGATCAAGAAGACATGTTCGTCCGCAAGTACGATCACGACCTTGACAGCCCGAGTCGGCTCCTTGAAACCCTGCTCTACCACTCCAAGCAGGACTCGAAGTACATCACCGAGCTGCGCCTCGCACTGCGCGAAACCGGCTTGCTGCCCGATGAAGTCACCGAAGTCACCTACGAACTCAAACCGTCGTTCAAACAGACGGACTTCTACCACAAAGCGATGGTGTTCAGTAACCGCCGCGAGGAAATCTCCCGCCACGAGGTCACTCAGCTGGATAACCGGGTGAAGTCGGCGATCTACCAGCTTGATGTCCGCCACGCGCCCTCACGGCTCGTGAGCCTCTTTGAAACAGACACTGGGCAAACAGAAGCGTCCAAGAGTCCGAAGGTTCATACGATCCGCCGAAAGATCAACGAGATGCCGTTGAATGTGGTCTTGGGATCGTTGGCGTGTTACGACGCACTGCGCTTCGAGGCGCTCAAGCACTATTTCCCTCACCTGGAATCGACCCGCAGGTTCGTTACATGTAGCGACTATCTTGGTGAAACTGAGATCACCTTCGAAAGCGACACCGAAGACCTCACTGCGGCCGACCTGCGGGCAGGCTTGGACAAGGTGTTCCGAGCCGTCGCCAGCTACCTGGCAGGCATCAAGGCCACCTACAGAGGTACGCACCAGTTCGAAGCCACACGGTTGAATGAGGTGCTCCGGAACAAGCGCCTACAGATCGCGAACCCGGTCGAAGGCGGGATCGGCACCAGCCAAACCAACGATCCCGAGTCCAGCCGCCGCATCGACCTCGAAAACGCAGACTGGTACGTCTACAACGACAACTACGGCACCAGCGAAGAGAAGTCCTTCGTCAAGTACTTCTCGACCGTCGTCGACGACCTCAAGAAGCAGTATGACGAGGTCTTCCTCGTGCGCAACGAACGGCTGGCGCCGTTGGCCATCTACTCGTTCGCAACCGGAGAGAGATTCGAGCCTGACTACCTACTCTTCCTGCGAGAAGGGGGGCAGCCCTATAAGCAGGAACAGATCTACGTGGAACCGAAGGGAACGCACCTACTCGAAACCGACAAGTGGAAGGAAGAGTTCCTCCTCGCGCTCAGGGAGAACGCGGTCCCTCACACAAATTATGTGGACAATACGGAGTATCGGATAATTGGGCTTCCGTTCTATAACTCGGACATTCGTATGGGTGACTTTCGAATGGCTTTGGAAGCGGCAGTCGAGAACTAGCCTTAATGTAGCAATGCGCGGAGTTGAGGGAGGGCCACGAGCCCAGACTTCATGTACCTGCTTAAGCGCGACGATGGCGGGCTCCCGCGTAACCACATCATCGAAACCAAGGACGTCAAGAAGCGCTCCGACCTGCGAGAGAGCGAGAAACTCAAAACGACGGCAGAACGACGGTGCTTCAGGTCGATGAGCTCGGAGGGTATTGAAGTGACGTTCCGTGAGCAGGTTCAGCGGGATGACATCGCGGCGTTGATCAAGCGGGTCTTGGCAGGCTGATCGGTCGGCCTGGGAATGTTCGCGCGTAAAGCGAAGGTTGTCTCACGTGGCTTCTCAAGCCGTGGACCCTGTCTAGACAGTTGGGGCACTCGTGGCTTGGTCGGGGGTCCAGCTCGAGTTCGAGTTTTCTGCCGCGATCTCTTTCGCTCGGTGGTAGAGGGCGCTCGCGTATGTGTCGACCGTTGCCGTCCATGCATGCTGGATGATATCTCGGACATCCGTAGTCTCGCCGCCCTCCGGCGACGTAAACGTCAAGACACGCTTGAAATCATTGTCGGCGTCGATGTTCGTATCGATGTTAGGCAGCCGGCCATCGAGTTGAAGAGCGTTGAGTAGTTTTTTGAATTCGGAGTCAATCCACATTTCCCACAGTGACGCTGACTCTGTGAACCGGGCGCGGTCGGTCTCGACGAATTCTTGAACGAGCCTCTTAAGCTCGGGGTGGAGTCGGCTTGCGTGCTCGGCAAGGTCGGGGAAGCTGAGCGTCAGCTGCGGCATGGTTGTCTCCTGGGGCATCTTGTGCGTTTGGTCGGCTAATGCAACTCTACCATTATGCAGAGTGATGGGGACAGTATCAGTTGCGTACGGAGCTTACGGCATGAGGTAGTCTGGGTACATGAACGAGCGTTCCAGTGCACTACGCAAGGCAGCCATCTACCTCCGCATCTCGCAGGACCGCGAGATGGACGGTCTCGCCATCGACCGCCAGCGCGAGGACTGCGAGAATCTCGCCCGGTTCCGGCGCTGGGAGGTCGTCGAGACCTACGTGGACCAGTCGAAGAGCGCCACCGACCGGACCGCGATCCGCCCGGACTATGACCGCATGGTCGCCGACTACCAGCTCGGGCGCTTTGACGCCATCATCTGCTACGACCTCGACAGGCTCACCCGACAGCCCCGGCAGCTGGAGGACTGGATCGACGCCGCCGAGCTGCGAGGTCTCGCCCTCGTCACAGCCAACGGCGACGCGGACCTCTCCACCGACGGCGGTCGCATGTACGCACGCATCAAAGCCGCAGTGGCGCGCGCCGAGATGGAGCGCAAGAGCGCCCGTCAGTCCGCGGCACAGCGGCAGCGCGCCATGCAGGGGCGTGCCCCGAAGGGCATGCGCCCTCTCGGCTATGCCGTCGACGGCGAGGTGATCCACGACGAAGCCGAGGCCGTGAAGGCGATCTACGACCTGTTCACCAGGATCGAACGTCCAGAGTCTCTGCGCTCGCTTGCCCGGGCGCTAAGTGGCACTGAGAAGATCGAAGGGCTCTCTCCTATTCCCAAGCACACGCACACGGTGAGCGTCGAGCGCGCCGCCGCCCGCGAGAACCAGGGCCTCCACCCTCGACCGATCGTCGAAGACGGTCCGTGGTCCCCTTCGACCGTGCTCGGCATCCTGCGCAACCCGCGTTATGCGGCGCTGAGCACTTACACGCCGAAGTTCGCCCAGGCCGACGGGAAGCGTCGCCGGATGTGGAAGGCGCAGATCCTCCGCGATGACGCTGGAGAGCCGATCCGGGGCCAGTGGGAGCCTATCGTCGATGATGAAACCTGGTGGAAGGTCCAGGAGATTCTCGACGACAAGAAGCGCGTGACCAACACCAGCGGTGCAACCAAACGCAAGCGCCTCGGGAGTGGACTGTACCGCTGTGGCGTTGTCGTCTCTGTGGCTGGAGAAGTCTGCGGCAAGAAAGTCACAGGCGCGCCACGCGGGTACACGTGCCCAGGACACTTGGTCCGCTCTGGTCCTGCCATAGACGAGTACGTCACGGAGGCAATCAGCGCCCGTCTCGCCAAGGATGACGCGGCGAAGAAGATCCTCAAGCCCAAGGACAGCTCACAGACCGAGGCCCTCGACGCTGCGATCAGCGACCAGCGAGCCAGGATCAGTCGGGCGCAGCACGACTACGACGAGGAGATCATCGAGGGGCGCGACCTCAAGCGCGTGCGCGACGCCGCCGAGGAGCGCATACAGGAGCTGGAGGCCCAAAAGGCACTTCGGGGACGGGCCGGTGTGCTGCGACCAATCCTCGGCACCGATGACCCGCCGGGAGCGTTCAGAGACGCATCGCTTGAGATCCGACGTCAAGTCATCGACGCGCTGGTTGCTGTCACGGTGTTCCCGCAGCCGAGAGGACGCAAAGGGTTCGATCCTGCATCGGTCGAGATCGTGTCGAAGTAGGCCGCGGTCCGCGAAGCGGACCCGGGAGGTCTCCCGAGAGCGGCTGACGCGGCGTAAGCGCGTCATTTCACTAGAGCCTGACTGCCCAGTCGCGCCACCGCTCTCCTCAACACAGAGGAGACCGCCATGACAGCGACCATCAATACCACACCCCGGGTTTGGATCGGATGCCTCCAGTGCTACAACGAAGGCAATCTCGTTGGTGACTGGTACAGCGCATCTGAAGCAGACAAGATCACGACCTCGAAAGTGCACGAACGCGTGATCAACCCCGGCACCCATGAAGAACTCTGGTGCCTCGATCACGAGAACCTGCCAATTACAGGGGAGTGCTCACCCTATGAGGCCGCGGAGCTGGCCCGTGCCATCGAGCAAGTTCCTGAAGGCGAGCTCCCAGCTCTTAATGCCTGGGTGCTATCGGGTGACTACATCGAAGATGGGGACGGGTTGCCGAGCATCAGCGACTTTGAAGAGCGTTACTGCGGAGAATGGTCATCATTCCGCGAGTATGCCGAGCAGCTTGCTGAAGACACAGGATTGCTCACCAACGTGCCCGAGGCAGTGGGCCGCTATTTCCACTGGGAGGCATGGTCACGCGACCTCGCGTTCGACTACGTGGTGTTGGACGCAAGCCCGCACTGCGTCCACGTCTTCAGGAATCTGTGATGGCGGGCAACGATCTGAAGCTCTGCCTGTGTTTCGATTGCTCGCCACCTGCGTTCGCCGACCGCGCCTATGTCTTCGTGCCTGACCGAGGTCTCTGGCGCGTCCACACCTGCCACATCCACGGCCCTGTTTCGGTGGCAGAGGTCGCCGTCAAGTCGGACGGTACCTGCGAGGAGGAGTAAAGATGTCCGCTGAAAGCAATGCCCGCGTCCACATCCATGCATTCCGGTGGTGGGTGGGCAATCCGGAGATGACACGTGCCGAAGCTGAATTGCGGGACCTCGCCGCTCTGCGTGACGCCGTTGCATACGAGATCGGAATTCACGCGCACGAGGTCGCCACCTACGAAGGCATCTCCTGGGCAACTGTCGCTGATGCGCTCAGCATCAGCCCCGCCGCTGCCCGCCGCCGCTATGAGCGTTGAGGCGTGTTCGGGTCGTCAACACCGGCCGTTAGCATTGCCAGGTTGTCCACGCGGAGGGCCTCGGCAAGAGCGTCGATCGAGTCGAGCGTTAAGTTGCGTTCGCCTCGCTCGATGCCTGCCAGATAGCGCGGTGTCACATCGAGGTATTCGGCCAGCTTCTCTTGGGTGAGCCCTCTCGACACGCGCAGGGCGCGGAGGTTCCGGCCCAGGCGGTGTTTGAGGGATTCCTTCACCCTTCAAGCCTCAAAGAAGGAAGCGAAGAGTACCAGGTACTCATCACTTCCACTAGGATCAGTAGCGAGACCAGGACATGTACACAGAGAGGAACGCGCTTACCCGCGCATGCGAATGATGATGAGAACACTGCACCGACCAGCGGCGACGATCGCCGCAGCGATCCTCGGCCTCTCCCTTGTGGGATGCGCCTCCGACCCGGCGGAGACCCCGGACGACGAGACCGGCGGTGACTCAACTGCCAGCGTCTACGAGTTCCAGACCAACGGTGTTGAGCCGTCGAGTGAAGTGACGGTCCGTGTTCCTGACGACCTCCGCGAGGTTATGGGAGCGGACGCCGGCGGCTTGGTCATTGACCAGATCGTCGTGACGGCACATGAACTTGAAGATGCTCAGTACTGCGCCGCCGATCTCTCCATGAACTACCTCGGGAACCAGCCACTAGACATGATTGCGGCAAACGATAATCCTACCGACCGGGAGAGCGCGGTGCAGACCTTCATCAACAGAATTCCGAACAGCGGAGTCGATGACGAAGCATCCGTTATCGAATGGCTTGACAGCGCCATCGAAGCCGACATTGCGAATGGTTACAGCGAGAGTGACATCGCCGATTCTTTTGAAAAATTGTTCGGCACGCCTGCCGATCTGGAGAACGATACATATCTCAGTCCATACCAGGACGGCGACACCGGCCAGGACGTCTTCGACCGCTACGTCGGCAGCGCATCCGACGAGCAGGCTCCGGGAACCACCATCGTTGCGGAGAGCCTCGGACTCGATGACGCCCATCCGCAGACCGACCTCGACGAGTCCGCGCCCGAATCAGGCACCTATGTCAGCGAGGACTACACGACTATCACCGTAGTAGGCGACTGCGCTGCATCCGCGACCGACCCGGACAACGCAATCGCGATCGAGCTTCCCTCCGTTGATGCCGACGGGAAGAGCAGCGCTGCTGCGACGGTGGAGTTTTCGGTGATGACGGACGGCACCATCGGTGTTGCAGGTGAAGTCAAGGGCTACATGCGCGACGCAAACGACAATTGGATCACCAACTGAGGAGTACCAGGACGATATTTCAACCACGACACTGAATGCCCCGGGCGGCTATTGCCCGGGGCATTCGTTTTTCTCGTGTGGCTCACCACCCGCGATAGTTCTCGTAGAGCTTCTTCCCGCACCACCACACGGACAAGCCGAACAGCCCGCATCCAGTGAGGGTGCCGACGGCGATCAGCACTTTGGCCCACCAAGTAGTCGCGGTCGCGAATGAGTCCCACGCCCACGAAAACAGCGGACCAGCACCGATCATCTGAGTGACGCCACCGACGAGACCCCCGAAGATGATGAAGACCGCTGCGAAGGGCAGCAGCGCCAGGCACACTCGGCCCACCGTGGTCCAGGTCATCGCGGTCGAGAGCCGGTCGATACGACGCTCTGCGGCGTCCGCCGCCCGCTCCAACTTCTCTGCCCGGGAGGTCACGTTGTCGAGCTTCTCGGTGCTGATGTTCGCGACGCGGCGCTCGAAGCCCTCGACCACCTGCTCCACGCCGCGCACAGGAGCCTCAACGGCATGAGCGAGCCTCGCGTCGAGCACCTTCACCGCATGCTTGGTCAGTTTGTCGGTGTCGATGGTTACCTGCCCGCGCTTGCGTACGGCTTCGGCAAGGTCAGCCGAAGCCGAGGTCGTCGTCTCCAGCTCCGTGCGGACCGTCTTCAATACCGACAGTGCTTCCAGGTCCGACTTCTTCATCGACGATCCGTTGCGCAGCTTCACGAGTGCGCTCTCGCTGAGCTGCTGAGCGACTGCGGCGAGAGTGCTTTCGATCTCGCTCAGCCTTGTCTTCGTGTCGTCGTCGAGCGATACCGTCGAGGGCTGCTCGGGCTGCTGCGAGGTCGACAGCTGACCCAGGCGCTTCGTCTGCTCCTCGTCCATCAGCTTGATATACGCGTTCTGCTCCGCGACGGCATTCGTCAGCTTCTCGATCTGCTGCCTGTCGGCGTCGTGCTCGGAGGTCAAGGCCTCCAGCATCCGAGTAACGCGATGCAGCTCGTCCTCCTGTCCCATCCGTTCCAGTGCTTCCATGCTTCTTTCCTTTCTGTGCGTGGTAGTCGAAGATCTGCTGCGCCCCCTCCGCAGTGAATTCGGTGGTGAGCCCGGAGGCCTTCTTGCGGCCGAGCTTCCCGTTGTCGTCGCGGCGCATCTTGTAGCTCCACCCGTCGCGGTTCGTGACCGCGAGAGCGACGCCGTGCTCGGCGAGCACCTGCTCGAAGGCATCCTGGTTGGCCGAACGAGAGTCGATGAGCGCGGCGAGCACTTTGTCGCCGAGCACCTGCTCGAACCCACCAGGTTTGAACGCCTCCCGGCGCAACTCCCAGTCCGGCTTCGGCTCCTCAGGATCAGGCAGCACCTGCAAACCCTCGTCCCGCATCAGTTCATCGTTGAGCTGGCGCAGACCGTGCTTCCACGCCGTGTACCGCTGAAGACTCCCGCCGGTCAGATCGTCGTGGTTGGTGACGAGGACGTGTGCATGCCCGTGCTTACCAGCCGAGTCGGCGTGGACGACCACCATGAAATCGGCGGAGTGCATCCTCTCCGCGAGTTCAACGGCCACATCCCGGATTCGATCGAGGTCCTCCTGTTTCGTAACGTCGAACTCGTCAGGGCTGAACGCGAGGACGTAGCTCTGAAGCTGGTTCTTCCGGCCATGCGCACCCGCGAGAGCTTGAGCGCGCTCGACGAACGCCAGCGGCGTCGCCGTGTTGTCGCCCGCGACACGGATAGCGAACGACCCCGCCCGAGTCCGAGGTTCTCCGGAGAGCAGCTTCACGCGTCCCTTGTACCCATGGCCGTACAGCACGTAGGCGGCCGATCCTGCAGCATCCCGCGACGGGCGAACATTGATGGTGCTCATGACGCCGTCCGATCCCCAAGTGCGGCCCGCACCTCGTCGACAGCATCGCGCAAGGCGACCACGCGGTCAGCGTCGAGCACCGTCGCCTTGCCGGAGTTGATCGCGCGCATGCACTGGTTGAGGTTCGAGCCGACCCGGCGAAGCTCGGTCACCGCACGTCCGAGTTCGGGGGCAATGGTCGGCACCGCCCCCGACGTGAGCGCTGCCCGTTCGATCTTCTCGATGTTCGAGGAGCGGGCGTCGAGGGCGTCGAGGATGACGGCCCGTGCCCACGAGCTCGGCCGCACACCGAGGACACGAGCCCGCCGGAGAACCGCTTCGCGATCCTCCGCGGACAGGCGAACGTCGAGCTTCGCCCGACGGTTCCGACGCGGTGCGTCGGCAGGCCCTGCCGCTTCCGTATCCCCACGACCGGTGTTCACCTGGGAGTCGTGGGGATGCTCCAGCGTCAGTGCCTGGTCTTCCGTCCACCCTTCCGAACGAACTCGACCAGCGTTGCTTCGGGTGTCGAGTTCGTCCTCCAGGGCGTACGGAAGACTGCCAGCAGGGTTCTTGTCCGACATCTCGCTGACGCTCATGTCGCCCAAGAACCGCTGGCCTCCGTCCTCGGTCGCTGCGCTCCCTGCGGGCGGAGGTGCACCGGGACGCTGGCGCAGGTCCCGGATCGGAGTCGTCAACCGTTCCACGGGGTCTCCTCCTCAGGCTCAGGATCGACGGCCTGCTCGCTCGGTCCGTCGACCACACCCTTCGAACGCGATGCCGCCTTCTTTGCACGCTTCGCGCGCTTCGAACGCTGAGTCCTGAGGTGATCAGCCGACAGCTGAGTGAGCCGTTCGTAGAGATCGCTGTGCTCCTCGCGGAGCAGCTCGACGACCCTGGCATCGACACGGCGCTGCTCTGCGGCAGCGGCGTGCTTGAGCTTCGCGATGCGGTCAGCCGCACGGCGACGCTCCTGCGCGATCAGCTCGTCGATGTTGGTTGAGATCTGGTTAGTCATGGTCAGTTCCTTTCAGTTAGTACGGAAGCCGGTCGGCATCCGTAAGGTGGTTCGCAGTTGACGTTGCTTCCCCGGAGCGACCAGCGGGAAGTGCCAACGGCATGTCACGGCTGTGCTCGGCGAGCCCATCCAGCAACTCGTCGACAGCAGAGTCAGCGTCGCGAGTGCCACCGCCTGCCGGGGCATAACTCAGCGACAACCACTCAGTGTTGCCGTAGTAGCCGTTGCGGATGGCACGTCCATAGGTGGCGACCTTCCCAACGGGCTGCACGAGGTAGCGCAGGATGTCGTCTTCCCGATAAACCCGCACCACTGACTGCAAGCGGCGGATGAACTGGTCGAGTGCTTCGTCGACGTTGCCCTTCTGTCGGGCATAGAAGAAGAACTCGACCGGCTCGATGGTCGCAGTGATCACGATGAGCCGGGGAGCGACCTCCCCCTTGTTCTTGTACCGCGCCCGAGCAGGCGATGCATTGTGCGGATCGAGCAGAAGCAGCCAGTCGTTGGCATCCATAGCTGAGGCCCGCAGATCATCAAGTAGCATGATCTCCTCGCCCCGCCAGTCATCGAGCGGGTTCGTCGTCGCGGCACGGTAGACCTGCCACCGCTCCCCGTATTCCTTGGCACACGAGATCGCCTCCTGGATGAATGCGTTCGCGAACCTGGTCTTGCCGACCCCTGCCTCGCCATGGATGAAAACGACCTGGGTCGAAAACTCCCCAGCACGTAACTTCGCCGCCGCGCGGTAAGCACGGCGCTGCCCATAGGCTGACAGGGCGTCGTCGATCTCCCGCTGATGTCGCGAGTAGATATCGAAGTACTCATCGGTGAGCATGATCTGGTCACGCGTGAGTTCGCCCTGGAGCACCATCTCCCGGAATGACTCGAACTCCAGCTTCGCCCGCTTCGCCTTGACGTGAGCGCGGCCCTTCCGCCACGCCAGATACCGCTCGAGGTACCCCTGCTGATAGTCCATGCCCCGTACCGAGGCAACGTGCTCCGGCGGGTACTGGAACTTATCGGAGTACTTCACGTGAGTGAGGTAGGCCAAGCCGTTATCGTGCTGCTGCGTGATTTTCTTACCGCAGGCCTCGACAGCTGCACCGCCGCGCGACTTGTCGAGTTCGACGTACTGCACCTCGACTCCCAGGAGCGCGGCCAGCTTCTCCACTGTTGCCGAAGTCTCACGGCTCTTGAACTTCAATAGCAGATGCAGGTGCAGGTACTTCAACACCTCGACCATCGCAGCGGTCGCATCATCCCAGCCAAGCTGAGTGTCGTCACCGTGCAGGATGCAGTGAGCCTCTTCGACCACGAGACCAAAAGATTCCAGCAGCGCGACCAAGTACTCCGCGATTGCAGTGGCAGCCTCCCGTAGTGCATCGACACGCGTCGGATCATCCTTCGGGAGACCGTTCGCTGCATGTGCCTGCTCCAACAGACCGACGAACACCGGATCGGCCGAGTGCTGCCAGCACTCCGCCTTGATCTGCTGCACCAGCATGACCAAGGTCGGGTTCGCTGCCTTACGCGCCATGACGACTACCCCCGAGACGGTGAACATCGAGGCGCATCGACTCGCCGATGTACCCCCGATGTACCCCAGGCGACGAGAGGTAGCGAATGGCGGAACGAAGCGGCAGGACCAGCGGAAACGCGCCGGTTTCCGGGTGGCGCGGCGAATCTACAAGCCCTTCGCCGCGCCCGTAGATGGCGTGTAACTGCTCAGGTTCCACAACACTCTTCGCAGCATGGATGCGCACTCGATAACGGGGCTCAGGGGGAATGCGTTCTTCAACGGTTGCAGGAGTAGCACTCACTTGGCACCGCCAAGGAGAGCGCGCAGACGCCTGATCTGCTCATCCGACAGCGGGGGAGAGGACGCGACGACCCGCTCGGCGGCGGACTCCATTGGCTCGAAGCTACTCGCAGGCTTCGGCACGGCCAACGCGTCGAGATCGGCCCGCAGAACCTTGACGCGGCCACCGATCTTTACTGCCGGCAGCTTGCCCTGGGTGATGTATCGACGAAGCGTCTGATACGCACCGTATCCGAGCTGTACAGCTTCGGTCAGGTTGACGTAGTGGGACAGGTCGGACTTGGGCGGAGCGGTGTACCCCATGAGAACTCCAGACAGAAGAATCTGTCCGGAGACGGGGGAATAGTTGTCCGGCTACTTTCCCGGTCGCCGTGCGCGATGCTCCACTGGGTCCTTACGGACCTCCGTGCCTTACGGGAGAAGTCACTCCCAGCCGGGTCGTCTGTCTCTCAATCTCGACGTGGTTCCCGGTGCTACCCGGTGCTGACTAGGCGCTGCTCAACACAGCCCACGTGGGGGTGACCCCCCTTCCTCAATCTTGCGTTCGCGATCTCAGAAGTCTTTTCGCGATCCTATCCGCCTTGTCAAGCAAGGTCAAGCCCGAGTGCTCTTTACGTTAGTGCTGTCCGGAACGTGGTGGAGTTTCGGTTTAACGTCTAGCGTTAATGACGGACTCCGTTATACTCTGGTCCCGTGATCAGATCGTTCGGGAGTAGGGACACCGAACGCATCTGGCATGAGCAGTACGTCAAGCGCGTTGATCGGACCGTGCAGCGAGCGACCCTGCGGAAGCTCGAACTGATCCATGCGGCGAAGGACGTCGAGGACCTGCGGATTCCCCCAAGGAACCGCCTGGAACGCCTCGTCGGGGATCGTCGTGGGCAGCACAGCATCCGAGTCAACGCGCAATGGCGTCTCTGCTTCGTCTGGAGAGATGGAGGTGCGGACAATGTCGAACTCGTCGACTACCACTGAGACCGACCTGATCGAGCCGATCCATCCGGGAGAGATCCTGATGGAGGACTTCATCGAGGGCTTCGGGATCACGCAGAACAAGCTGGCCGTGTCGATCGGTGTGCCGCCGCGTCGGATCAACGAGATCGTGCACGGCAAGCGGGGGATCACAGCGGACACGGCGATCCGTCTGGCGCGGTACTTCGGAACGTCCGAGGAGCTCTGGATGAACCTGCAGTCGAACTACGAGCTGCGGCTCGAGCGTCGGACGCTGCGCGACAAGGTCGCTGCGATCACGCCGCTGGCAGTCGCGTGACCGGTCGCCTCGTCGTTGTCTCCGGTCTGCCCGGGGTCGGCAAGACGAGTGTCGCCGTGATCGTCGCTGTGAACACGGGATCGGTCCACCTTTCCATCGACGCAGTCGAGGATTCGATTCTCGCCTGCGGACTGCCGCCAGGGTGGCAAGTCGGCGTCGCGGCGTACGAGACGGTGCGCGCGATGGCGGAGCAAAATCTGCGGCTCGGTCACGATGTCGTCGTCGATGCTGTCAACGACAGCGAAGAGGCTAGGCAAACGTGGCGGACGGCGGCCGCGCGTACGGGCGCATCCATCGAGTTCGTGCACCTCATGATCTCCGATGCGCTGGAGCATCAGCGAAGGCTCAGCGGCAGGGATCGCTGTCTCACCTACGTCGGCGAACCGACCTGGGCGGACGTGCAGCGCCGTCGCGCTGACTACGCCGCGTGGTCCGATGAGGTCTTGGAGTTCGATACGGCAACGTGGGCTGCGGACGAGGTCGCGGACGCGCTCACCGCGCGCCTCAGCACGAGATGAGGCAAGGTCATCGCTGATGGTTCTCCGTGCCGTAACCCTGTGAGAGTTCCGATTCAACGTGTAGAGGGAAGCTTGTTTCGCGTTATTCATGCGTTCGTCATGTCGCGCCTGTCGGGCGCTATCGCAGCCTACGGCTCATGTAGAGCGCTGTGTCGTTGCTGGGGCAATCTCCATACAGCGTTTGATCAAGGCCCACGATGCGGAACCCCATGCTCTCGTAGGCGCGGATCGCCGGTACGTTATCCACCTGTGTCTCAAGCCAGACATGTTGCGCGTCCGCAGATTCGGGCGCGTTGAACAACGTGTTGAGGAGTGCTCGTCCGATGCCCTGCCCACGCATCTGTGAGTCCACGTACATGTGAAGGAGGCAGAGCCGTCGGTTCCAGGATCTGAGGGTACCCGCAGCGAATCCGCAGACCCGATCGTTGTGCGTCGCCAGATATGCACAGTCCCACCCCGGAGGATCTTCCGCCAAGTACTGAGCCAGATCGTGTCGCTTGACGGTGGGGAAGGCCAGCGTCATCTCTTGCCAGGTGAACGAACCGTTGTGGAATTCAACGTCTGCGTACGTCGTGAGTGGCGTTGCTGTATCAAGGTCGATGACCGCTTCACGGTCGGTGCTGTCGTACGTCCTCACCTTCACATTGAAGAGTCTAGCAGACAGTCGGCGGGCCGAACCGGGAGGCACAGGGTCTGGCGTCGTTGGACGAGAACCCATTCGCGGAACAGTGTCCCTCAGGTCGTGATGTTCTCGGTGCACAACCTGTCCGTTGTTCCTGCCGGTGCTGCCGTGAGCTAACCCAGCGTGGATTACAGATGGCTCTAGGTGCTGGAACTCGGTGGAGTTCCGGTTTAACGTCTGATCATTGTGCACGACGAATAGGTTGGAACTATCGGATCATCCGGTAGAAACCGGGAAGAGCGCGCATTCCGCTTCGCTTGAGCGTTCCGCGCACGACGCGGTGGAAGCTCGGGCGGAGCAACTGATTCACCAGGAAAGCCGGAGGGCTGCTTGGCAGGCGCACGTAGTTGACGAGAGGGAACTTCGAGGCGCTATCGCCGCGGAGCGCAGTTGAGTTGTCGACGCCGATCGCCGTTGTGTACCAATCGGTCAGCCCCAGCCAGGCGTCGATCGGGTCGAGGTCGCCGTCCGTGGTGAAGTGGTTCAGTAGGAAGTCCCCCTTGCCGCTGGACTCGGTCTCGCCGATCTTCGCCGCGTTCGAGCCCGCGAGGAGCGTCGTCGTGTCGAAGCCCGTGAGCGTGTCGCTCTCGCGCACGGCGGCCACGTCTGCGGGAGATGTTGTGCGAATGAGAAGTGTCAGATCGTGCCTCGGCATGCCGTGCAGCGGGGGCAAGATGCGTGAACGGAACACGCGGACGTAGGCCACATCCTCTCGGCTCTCGAGCGATCCGGCTGCCGCGACGACCTGTGCGGCGAGCTGGCGGCGGCGACGGTTCCAACGGACGAGCGGCAACTTCGGCGGCGATGAGGAGTTTACGCCGACGAGCAGGAAGCCCGAGGTCTCTGGGGCGACCAAGGGGAGCGGTGTGTTTGATGGCATGATGATCCTTTCTGAACTGAGTGAGTGCCCACTCAGCCTAGCATTGAGTGTGCACTCACTCAGGTACCATGAAGACATGGATGCTCTGCCCCTCATGCGCGAACGAATCCTCGATGCTGCGCTGGCCTGCATGCGCGAGACCGGTGTGCGCGGTGCAACGACAAAGGCCATCGCGCGACATGCCGGGGTCGCTGAGGGCAGTATCTACAATCATTTCGCGAATCGCTCCGAGCTGATCGTCGCCGCGTTCAGACGAGCCACGCAGGGGGTCCGTGAACATGCGGTCGGGCTCCGAGAGCGGGTGGGCGAGGAAACTGTGGAGGCGAATCTCGTTCGACTCATGGATGAGGCGATCGAGTTTCTCGGGGAGATCCTCCCTATCGCCGGCTCCGTCATGGGCGATCCCTCGCTACGCGAATGGTTCAGTGCTCAGGAGTCGACGGGTGACGGCGACGCAGTGACCCCGCTCCTCGGTGTCGTGGAGATCGCACGGTATCTGGAGGCCGAGGCTCAGCGAGGGCGTATCCCCGTGCGGGAGTCGTGGGTTCCGGCCGCGGCAATGCTCAGCGGGGCGTGCCTGCAGTATGCCTATGCGGGCCACCTGTCGCCCTCGGGAATCGGTGGCATGCTGCCGGGCGATGCGAGCTCCCCCCGGGATTATGCTCGCGCCGTCGTAGGATCACTGTTCGAGTTTCCGGCAAGTTCTTGAGTGCGGTCCGCTGCGCGGTCCGGTCGACGCGCTTGACGTACTGCTCATGCCAGATACCGGCTGGCAGCGGCGATCGCGGCTGCGATCCAGCCATAGCGGGATACGCGTTCGCTGCTCACCTTGGATGATGTTGCGGCTAGGGAGTACGCCGAGGTGTTCGTCGCGCATGAGCGTGCCTGGTTGCCGATCACCATGGCTGATGCCCAAATCGTCGCGATTTGTCGCGTTCGCCATGCCACGTGTGCGACTCGGAACATCAAGGACTTCGCTCATAACGGCGTAGAGTTGGTCGATCCCTGGTCAGGGTCGTGAGTGGCCTGTTTGCGGCTCGCTGGCAGGGGCGGGTACGCGAATCAGGCCGTCCGACTACTGGTCGCCGAGCTCGTGGACCGGGGTGTGCAGCAGGTCGCGCACATTCATCCGGTCACCTGGCGTTGCAGCAAGTCGCCGGATCCATCGGATTCTCTGCGACCGATGAGGTGATCGACGGCAAAGGTCGCTGGGCCGATGCTATCGGCTAAGCGCTCCGGCCCCGTGCCTGCCAGAGGTTGCCAAGTACCAGAACTAGGTGGAATTCAGGTTTGCGCTCTAGCCTCTGGAGCTCTCTCACGGGTCAGCCTCCTCCTATTGCCCCGTAGATCCTGTAAGGTCTACACTGGTGACATGTGAAGCGTGGACATCGAGCTGATTGCTGGGTGGCTCGTTTCGCTGGATGACGGTTCGCGTGAGCAGGTGGTCGCCGCGATCGAGTTGTTGGAGGACAGAGGTCCTCGGCTCGGGCGGCCCATCGTTGACACCGTGAGCGCATCCCGGCACAAGAACATGAAAGAACTCAGGCCAGGTTCGTCCGGCCGGTCCGAGCTGCGCGTTCTGTTCGCATTCGATCCAGAGCGATCGGCGATCATGCTGATCGCCGGAGACAAGGCCGGCGACTGGAAACGCTGGTACAAGAAGAACATCCCGTTGGCCGATGACCTGTTCGAGGACCATTTGAGCAGACTGAGGGGAGAATGACTGCAATGGCAAAGACTTTGAAGGGCTTCGTTGCGGAGCACCCTGTCGACCGTGGGCGTGTCGAGGCGCACAAGGAGCGGATGCTGGCTGAGGTTCGCGCCTACCGCCTGCGCGAGCTGCGGGAGCAGGCCGGACTCACGCAAGCGCAACTGGCAGAGCGTATCGGTGTCGGGCAGCGACAGGTTTCGAAGATCGAGCATGGCGACCTCGACAGCGCGAAGGTCGGCACCATCCGCAACTACCTCGAGGCCGTCGGTGGTGAACTCGCTCTCGAGTACGTGATGGGTGACCAGCGCGTACAGGTCGCCTGATTTCAGACGTTACTCGGCTACGGAACGTGGTGGAGTTCAGGTTCAACGTCTAAAAAGCGCCTCTGACCAGGGGTTTTATCTTCTCGACTTCCTGTTGGGCTCGACGGAAGAGTTTCGATCTACCATCAGCTGCTTAGCGTTTATCCCGCTGACCTGCGCTTTTAGTCGGCCCCTTCGGAACCTCCGCAGGGGGCCGACTCTTGTTTCTGCGGTGCGGGAGCGTCTCTGGGACGCAGCCTCGGCTGGCCAGTGCTGTGGCGGGTTCACATCGTTCGGCGCGCGATCTCTCGGGCGGTGCGCTGACTCAAAAATCAGTTTGACTCAAAAGTCGGGTGTCCCAACAGCGCCGCGGTTCACTGGGGCAGGTCTCGTTCTGCCAGAGTGCGAGTGATCTCGTCCCATTGGGAGCTCGCGACCAATTGGCGGTGCCGGCGCAAGGCGGTCTGCCATGACCCGAACTCCGCTGGCAGCTCGCGCCACGTGATGGCGGTGCGGGTCTTGTAGAGAGCCGCGTCGACGATCGTGCGTATGTCAGTGCGTGGACGCCCGCGGCGAGGGCCCTCTTCTGAGCCTGGATGCGCCGGCCGGATTCTGAGTGCGTTTCGCGGGAGGTTCGGGAGGGAATCCACGGGCGGTTCTGGTGAATGGCGTGGGGTAGCTGCCGGTCTGCCCGGCCTTTCCACTGTCGATTCCTTCTCGTCGGGGCAGGGGCTGCAGGTCACGCTGTCATAGGGAGCTTCTCGGTGGCCTCGAACAGTGCTTCCCAGCCTGATTGCCAGGGCCAGTTCCGCGGTAGGTGCAGTCGCCAGGAGCGGGCCCGGTTGGCGATCCGGGCTGGCACCGCGATCAGCTGGGCAAGGATCGTGGCCGTCCGCGCTTTTGCGTGGAGCTTCGAGGCGAGCACGCCGGCGGCGCGGGTGAGGTTGAAGGCGATGGCTGCCAGGACGGTCCAGGCGCTGTTGGCGGTGAAGACCCCGGAGGGCAGGTGTGCCAGCGGCCCGTTCTTGAGGTCGGCGATGATCTGCTCGACGATCGCGTGATCACGGTGGGAGGCCTCCGCGTCCAGCATCGAGAGCGGGAAGTCGGTGAACACCGCGTGGTGACGGTAGGCGGCCAGTAACTCGTCCTGCCCACCACCGGTGGGGTCCAGGCGTTTGACGCGCCGCACGATCAATCGGGCGGTGACGTGCTGGTCCTGTCTGCGGGAGGTGAAGGCGGTGTAGGGAATCTCGGCGACCTCGGCATCAGAGACCCAGCGCTGCTCACGCTCGTCCCAGATCGCCTGTGGGTACTTGATCCCCACCCACGCGTCCTCGGGGATCCGGGAGATCGCCGCGACCACGCCCGGGTTCATCCGGGCCGTGAGCGAGAAATGCGCTCCGCCGCGGCGGGCGGCGGCCACCACGCTCTGTTGGTAGTAGGCGCTGTCGGCCCGCACCGTCACAAGACCGCCGGCCCCGGCACGTCTCGCGGTGGCCAGGGACTCGGAGATCAGCTTGGCGGCCCCGTGAGCGGAAGCGGACGAGCCCTTGCGCAGCCGGATTCCGGTGATCGCCGGCGCCGCCAGCGGGGTCGAGAGCGTGGCGACCTGGGCGTTGAGTCCTTTGACGCCGCTGTAGCCGTAGCCGGCGCCCTGCTTGGCATACCCGTGGGTGGCGCGGATCGTGTCATCGACATCCAGGTAGGCCACCTGTCCGGCGCCGGCCAGCAGGCCCGGCACCCGGCCGGCCAGGCCGGCCAGGAGCCGGGAGGCGACCGCGTCGAGCTGTCGCACGTGCCCGAAGGTGTAGCTGCGGACATGGGTGCCCAGCGTGGTCGGGGCCCGCCGCTCGGTGAAAGCGCGGCCCATCCCGCCATGGCGCAGCAGGTCCATGTCGGAGATGCTGTCCGCCCCAGCGACCATCCCCGCGACCAACGAGGAGACCTTCACCGTCGCGTTCGCCCCGGGGGGTGCCGGCGACGCTCACATGCTCGGCCACCAGGTCGCTCAGCCCGGCGGACTCGGCCAGGGCCATCACCGGGACCGGGCCCGCCCTCGCGATCAGATTGCCGTCATCGAACTCGGCGGAGAAGTCATGGGATACTCGCACTACCGGTGCTCCTGTTGCTCGGCGATCTGGAACCCTTATCAAGTCCCATTATCGCAGGCCACAGGAGCATTCGGCTGTCACGACCCACCCACCCCGCCGGCGGATCCAGGATGAGTACTAGAGGTTGGTATGTGCGGGAACGTGGTGGAGTTCCGCTTTTCAAACTAACGTCTGGTGAGGTCTGACGGGCAACGGCTGCACATCGCCACACTCCACGTCCCCGTCGATCGGGACGTCGAGCCGTCCGAGCGCATCTACGACGGCCTAGTGTTGAGTTAGGCACTCTGTACGCGCGGCGCGAATCCTGCCCGCTGGCACGGCGTTGGTTTGATCGAAGAAGGTCTCTTGTCTACCTCCTGAACCGCTGTGCCTCTCCGAAGCTCGTGGCACTCGCCTACTGCAGCTTCTCAACCCTGCTCAACCGGCCGAGCCATTCGATGAGGAGCTGGGTCTCCGCCCTGCCGAGGACATCTGGTTGTGCTGCAGCGAGCTCGATGGCAGTGGTGAGCGAGTCGTTGGCTCGTGTTCCCTTGCCGGTGATCGCCGAGATAGCGCCTTCACGGACAGTTTGAGACAGGGCAGGATCCGGCGCTGCCAGGATGATCTGGCGCAGGGTGACGCCGATGTTGGTCACTAGGATGTGCGCGGCAGCCTGCTCAGAGGGCACCAGAAGCCTGCCCTGTTCGGCGGCCCGCGCCGTGAGCGCGCGCAGGATCTCGCTGGGACGGGACTGCGCCTCGGGGGAGTGCCCAGGGCGGACCTTCCCGTACATCAGAGTGTAGAACCCGGGGTTGGCCAGACCGAAGGCGACGTGGGCATCCCAGCCGGCACGGATGTCCTGGATGGGATCGCCCGAGGACTCCATCGACGACTTCTCGTTCAGGTAGAGGTCGAACCCGTGCTCGATGACAGCGTCGATCAGCCCTTGCTTGGAGCCGAAGAAGTGGTAGAGCGTCGGCATCTTCACCCCGACTGCGTCGCACACCGCGCGCAGGGAGAACTCCTCGCCGGGGGCGGCGGCGATGAGGTCGGCGGCTGCCGCTATCAGTCGCTCCCGTGTATCGCTTGTCGGTGCTCCTGTCATAGTGCTACGTTAGCGTATGTAGCAGAGTAATACTGTTGCATACCAACGATATGGAGGGCTGTCATGGCCGATCACACGCTCAACGGCAAGAACGTCCTGATCGCGGGCGGCGCGAAGAACCTCGGCGGGCTGGTCGCTCGTCACGCAGCCGAGGCCGGCGCGAACGTCGCGATCCACTACAACTCCGACTCCAGTCGCGCGGACGCGGAGCAGACGCTGGCCGCCGTCGAAGCGGCTGGAGGCAAGGGCGCGGTGTTTCAGGGGGACCTCACGGTTCCGGCGAACGTGGCCGAACTGTTCGCCGACGCTGAGGCGGCTCTGGGGACGATCGATGTCGCGGTGAACACGGCGGGCAAGGTGCTGCGCAAGCCGATCGTGGAGACCACCGAGGACGAGTACGACTCGATGTTCGACATCAACTCCAAGGCCGCTTACTTCTTCATCCAGGAGGCCGGCAAGAACCTCGCCGACGGCGGCAAGATCATCACCATCGTCACCGCGCTGCTGGCCGCGTTCACCGACGGCTACTCCACCTACGCCGGAGGCAAGTCGCCGGTGGAGCACTTCACTCGCGCCGCGGCCAAGGAGTTCGCCGGCCGAGGCATCTCCGTCACCGCGATCGCGCCCGGTCCGATGGACACGCCGTTCTTCTACGGCCAGGAGACCCCGGAGCGGGTCGAGTTCCACAAGTCGCAGGGTATGGGCGGTCAGCTCACGAAGATCGAGGACATCGCCCCGATCGTCCGCTTCCTCGCCTCCGAGGGCTGGTGGATCACCGGCCAGACGATCTTCGCCAACGGCGGCTACACCACCCGCTGAGCTCGACCCTACGAAATAAGGAGCGCCCCATGGCAGCACCCACCATCCCCGAACCCGTGGCCTCGTTCATCACCGCGGTCAACGACCACGACGAACAAGCCTTCCTCGACGCCTTCGCTCCTGACGGGACCGTCGACGACTGGGGCCGCGACTTCACTGGGCGCGAGCAGATCAAAACCTGGAGCGACAAGGAGTTCATCGGTTCGCGCGGCACCCTCGCGGTCGAGGAGGTCGACATCGCCGCTAGCACGATCACCGTCATCGGCGACTGGCGCTCCAACCACGCGAACGGCCGCTCGAAGTTCGTCTTCGACGTCGACGGCGACAAGCTCGCGAAGATGACGATCCGCGAAGGCTGAGAGCCGGCACGAGCGTCTCGAGCGGGCGTCCAGCCAGTTGGACGCCCGCTCGTCGCTGTCGTCTTCGAGGCCCCCGCACCACACATACGAGGTTCACCAACCATGACTACCGTCCCGCTCGCCCGCATCGGGCACCGTCGATCCGAGGTCGGCCCCGTCGAGCTCTTCTTCGACCTGGTCTACGTCTTCGCCATCATCCAACTCTCGCACCTGCTCATCGAGCACCTCTCCTGGGAGGGCGCTGCCCAGACCATCGTGGTGTTCGCCGCGGTGTGGTGGGGCTGGAACTACACCGCCTGGGCGATGAACTGGCTGGATCCGAGCCGCACCCCAGTGCAGCTGCTCTCCGGGGTGCTCATGCTCGCCGCACTGGGCATGTCGATCGCTATACCCAGCGCCTTCGGCGACGGAGCCTGGCTCTTCGTCGGGTGCTACCTGTTCATGGGCCTCCTCCGTCCTATGTTCATGATGATCACCTACCGCGGCCACCAGCTCGCAGCCAACTACCGCATGCTGCTGCTGTGGACCCTGCTGGCCGGCATGTTCTGGGTCCTCGGTGCGGCACTGCCCCTCGAGTGGCGGCTGGGTCTCTGGTTGATCGCGGTGCTCATCGACTACGCGGCCCCGCTCGCCCACTACCGGATCCCCGGTATCGGCGCAGCCCCCATGCACCAGTGGGACACCGACGCCGAGCACCTGGCCGAGCGCAACCGACTCGTCTTCATCATCGCCCTGGGCGAGTCCATCCTGCTCATGGGCGGCAGCATCGTCTCCCACGGGCAGCTCACCCCCGGCCTCGCTCTGAGCTTGATCGTCGGCTTCGCGTCCCTGTTCGTGCTCTGGTGGAACTACTTCGCCCTCGCTGGCCCTGATACCCACGGCGGGGACTCGTCAACTGGGGCTCTCCGATCGGCCTACGCCTATGCGCATGCTTTTATGGTCTTGGGCGCGATCCTCGTCGCCGTCTCCATCGAGCTGCGGCTCTCCCACGACCACCTCACGCCCGCAATCGTTCTCGTGACGGCCGCAGGTCCGCTCGTATACCTGGCAGGGAACCTGCTGTTCCTCCGGTCCCGATTCGGACGCCTCGCACGGTCACGATTCATCGCAGCAGCCGTGCTGGTGGGGATCATGATCGCCGCGATGCTGCTGATCGATCACCTGCCGGTGATTGCGTTGAGCGTCGCTGTACTCTCCGTGACGGCTATTCTCGCCGCCCACACCGCGTACACGACATCGAAACAGTCGGCGCTCGATAACCGGCGATGACCTGGCAACCTCTATCTGAGATCCTTCTGCGCCCGATCGCGGTGCTCAGGAGCGAGCGACGCGCTTTGCTTTTCAACTGCGATCCTCGGTCATAGCTGGCCGACCGCATCGCGGTGAGAATGCTCCTTTGCGTCGCCGGTGGCTATGCGCACCTGGTCTCGGCCGTGCACTGTACGAACGGATCAGAGCAACGCTCTGACCCGCGGGATGATTAGCGCTGGCAACTTGACTACTCATCGTCAGAGGTTGGTTTGTAGCGAAACTCGGTCGAATTCCGCTTCAACGTCTGACTTGTCCCGGCCGGGGCGATCAGGCTGATCCAGTCTGCTTCGCGTCGGCACGTCGCGAAGCACGCGACGTGAAGGATCCCGCAGTGAGCATCGCCAGGGCTGCGGATCCTGCGCCTATTCCGCTCCAGACCGGTAGACCGGAGATGCCGCTCAAGGAGAATCCGAAGACGATCCAGAAAACGAGAGCTCCAGTGCCTGCCGACAATGCTCCCAGCCATGCGCGCGAGGTGATCGAGCGGTTTCGTTCTCGCGTCCACAGGATCATACAGATGGCATAGAGCGCGCTGGCTGCGGCTGCGGTAAGCGCGCCGAAGAACGCCCCGTAGAACGGCATTAACACCAGGGCAGACTCTTCGCCCCGATCAAGCGGGACGAGCCTCGTGAAGACAACGAAGAGGAACACCCCTGCGGTTACGATGCCCACGACGAATAGCCAGCCGATCACGAGCCCGTACGACTTCCAGAACACCTAATGACGATATCGCTTCGCGACGTGACGCATCGCTATCTCGGTGCGTTACTGGCCTTGGCTTGTAACGAGTGCTGCTAACGAAACCGCTCATGGCGACCCGGTCGAGTTCCGCTGCAACGTTGCACGGCTCGATCGCGGGCTCATTGCGAGTAGACCATGCGGGGTCTATACTGGAGGTATGTGGAGCGTGGACATCGAGCTGATCGTTGGGTGGCTCGCTTCGCTGGACGATGAATCTCGTGCGCAGGTGGTCGCTGCAATCGAGCTACTTGAATACCGCGGTCCTCAACTTGGGCGGCCTATCGTCGACACGGTGGCATCGTCGAAACATCGCAATATGAAGGAGCTCAGGCCGGGGTCGTCCGGTCGGTCAGAACTGCGTATCCTGTTCGCTTTCGGTCCAGAGCGCTCGGCGATCATGCTGATCGCCGGTGACAAGTCCGGCAATTGGAAGCGCTGGTACACGAGAAATATCCCGAGGGCCGACGACCTGTTTGACGTTCATTTGCGCAGATTGAAAGGAGAGTGATCGAGATGGCCATGTCGCTGAAGGACTTCGTCGCCGAGCACCCTGTGGACAGGGAGCGTGTCGATGCGTACAAGGAGCGGATGCTCGCCGAGGTGCGCGCTTACCGTCTCCGCGAATTGCGCGAAGAAGCGGGCCTGACCCAAGCGCAGCTCGCGGAACGTATCGGCGTGGGGCAGCGTCAGGTCTCCAAGATCGAGCGCGGGGACCTCGACAGCGCGAAGATCGGCACGATTCGCAGCTACCTCGAAGCGGTCGGCGGGGGCTTGGCGATCGAGTATGTGTTGGGTGACCAGCGCGTGCAGGTTGCTTGACTCCAGATGTTCCGCAAGTGACGAAACGCGGTGGAGTTCCGGTTTAACGTCTAGCGTTAATAGCGACGGTCGTTATACACTGGTCTCGTGATCAGATCGTTCGGCAGCAAGGACACCGAACGCATCTGGCATGAGCAGTACGTCAAGCGCGTCGACCGGACGGTGCAGCGGGCGACCTTGCGGAAGCTCGAGCTGATCCATGCGGCGACGGATGTCGAGGACCTCCGGGTCCCGCCGGGGAACCGCCTGGAGCGGCTGGTCGGCGACCGTTGCGGGCAGCACAGCATCGGCGTGAACGCGCAATGGCGTCTCTGCTTCGTCTGGAGAGAGGGAGGTGCGGACGGTGTCGAACTCGTCGACTACCACTGAGTCCGATCTGATCGAGCCGATCCACCCGGGAGAGATCCTGATGGAGGATTTCATCGAGGGATTCGGGATCACGCAGAACAAGCTGGCGGTGTCCATCGGTGTGCCGCCGCGTCGGATCAACGAGATCGTGCACGGCAAGCGAGGGATTACGGCTGACACGGCGATCCGTCTGGCGCGGTACTTCGGGACGTCCGAGGAGCTCTGGATGAACCTGCAGTCGAACTACGAGCTTCGGCTCGAGCGGCGGGCGCTGCGCGACAAGGTCGCTGCGATCACGCCGCTGGTAGTCGCGTGACCGTTCGCCTCGTCGTGGTCTCCGGTCTGCCCGGGGCCGGGAAGACGAGCGTCGCCGAGATCATCGCTGCGCGCACGGGGTCGGTCCATCTTTCCATCGACGCAGTCGAGGAGTCGATCCTCGCCTGCGGTCTGCCGTCAGGGTGGCAAGTCGGCGTCGCGGCGTACGAGGCGGTGCGTGCCATGGCGGAGCAGAATCTGCGGCTCGATCACGATGTCGTCGTCGATGCTGTCAACGACAGTGAAGAGGCTCGGCAGACCTGGCGGACGGCGGCCTCGCGAACGGATGCATGCATCGAGTTCGTGTACCTCATGATCTCCGATGCGCGGGAGCATGAGCGAAGGCTCAGCGGCAGGAATCGCGGTCTCGTTTTCGTCGGTGAGCCGACCTGGACGGACGTTAAGCGCCGGCGCGCTGACTACGCCGCGTGGTCCGATGAGGTCCTGGAGTTTGACACGGCAGCGCGGACTGCGGACGAGATCGCAGACGCACTCACCGCGCGCCTCAGCACGAAATGAGGCAACGTCATCGCTGATGGTTCTCCGTGCTGGCATGCGGTGGAATTCAGATTCAACGTGTAGAACCGCCACTGACCAGGCGTTCTAGGCGCGCAGTTCGAGGCTCTCACCCCACGAATGCGATTCCGTTGCCGTCCGGATCTCGAACGATGAAGTCGGTGCCGCCCCACGCCTGCTTGGTCAGCTTCTGCACGATCTCGACGCCCGTTGCCCGGTACTCGGAGTACAGTTCCCGAACACTGGGCGCGTCGATGTACGCCATGATCAGTCCCTCCCTCCGCGCGGCATTAACGTCGAATACCGACTCATGCACGAGCTTCAGGTGCAGCCGTGCGCCGTCCCGTGAGGCCGCTCCGTAGAACGGTGGGCTCCCGTGGAGGAAGTCGATCCGAAATCCGAGCTGGTCCCGATAGAACGTAGCTGAGATGTCGACATCGGCGACGTGCAGCACCGGCGTGCTGAATAGCGTCGCGGATTCTCCCTGTTCCGGCCGTTCGCCGACAGGAGGGGCGGTGTCGGCGCTCGTCTTCAAGTCGGCCCAACTGGTGTACCCCGCTTCGAGGGCGATGATCTCCTGGGCCTCGTGGAGGGGGAATGGCAAAGCGAGCGCTTCACGGTCGGACAGCGCCCGATAGCGTGCGAGCTGCCGGATGCGACCGCCGATCGAATGGTTGCCCTCGCGATGCCAGCGGACCAGCAGTTTTGCCTGCTTCTTGTAGGTGTCGATCGTGGGCATGACTCCTTCTTCCGAAGTGACGTAGGTGGGCCTAGCCCTTTCGGCTCTTGTGCCGTTGCGCCCTACGACCGGGAGTGTCCCGCGCCTGCGTCGTAGAAGCTACCACGGGGTGTCTGTCGCGAAGACGTGAGCAGCCTGAACCGCCCTGGGTTTCGTTCCGTTCTTCATGCAAGGATGGAACCGAACCAGAGATGCTCTCCCGAGATGCGCGAGCGCGCCCTCCGGATGCTCGATGAAGCGCGCGCGAGCGGCGGTCGACCGAACCTGATGTCCGCGGTGCGGCATGCCGCCTCGGCCTGCTCGGTATGAGCGCCGCGACCGAATCAGCCCAGCGAACGCTCGCTGGATAGGGAACCCGATAGGGACGAAACTCAGAGCGATTCAGTTCGCGTCGTGACTGAACATGTTCGAAGGCTGGTTCTCGGTTCTCACCGCAAGGCGAGCTCATCGAGTGCCGCGCTGAGCGCATGAGCCAACGCCTGGCGGGTCGCCGGCGACAGTGCGGTCATCTCAGCCTCGGCATCGTTGTAACGCGCGCGCGCGAGCCGCTCCAACAGGGCTCTGGTCTTCGCAGTGACAGTGATCGTCTTGCTCCGCCGGTCGACGGGACTCTTAGTACGGCGTAGGTAGCCCGCAGTTTCCAGACGATCGATCATCTGCGTCGCAGAAGGTTGTGACAGCCCGAGCGAGAAAGCGATCGTCGAGGGAGTCGATGCCGCGCCGCGCGCCACTCGATCAAGCAGGATCGCCTGGGTTGCCGTCACCGACGCTGCGTCGAGGACCGCCAGATCACCGCGGCGAACGCTGCGCACCCGGTCCGAGACTTGCACGAACAGCGCAGCGAGATTTGCGTCGTCGGTCATAGGTGCGGAGCGTTGAACATTACCTTTGCCGACTCATCCATCTTGGTGTTCTGGTAGGCGGTACAGAACCACCGCTGTCCACGACGTACGAACGTGAACGTCTGAAACTTGTCGTGAGGCGTATCCTCGGCACCTAAGCCGCCGACGGTGGTGAACACTGCCGAGGTCTCCGAAAGCTGCACCTTCCGGATCGGCGTCACCCGCATCTTCTTTCCATCGAGCCACTTCGAGAAGATCTCCGCGTGGCCCTCGACGATTCGCTGGCGGCCGTGCTGCAGCTCGCCGGACCAGGCCACGTAAGTCGCATCCTCTTCGAACTCGGCACCGTACGCCTCGGCATCTGCGTTGTTCCATGCATCGCGGATGCGGTCCAAGCATGCTTCAGGTGTATCCATTTCCGTCATCCTCCCGAGTAGTTGTCTCCATAGTAGTTCACGCGCATGAAGCATTCAAGTGGTGTGATGCATCGCTGGGGGTGGCTCGTGCTCGTGTGATCTTGATCATGATGTCCTCGACGGTCTCAGTCCACATGAACGGTTGGGGGTCGTCGTTCCAATGTGAAGCTCAGTGGTCGATCGCGCTCTCTAGGACATGGCTTGTAAGCATCGCTGGGTCCAGGCGATCACCGCGTTGAGCACCACGGCGGCGCGGAACACGATCGCGAGCTTGTCGTAGCGCGTCGCGAGCCCACGCCACTGCTTCACATCACTGAAGCGCCGCTCCACGACGTTGCGCCCCTTGTATTCGACTGCGTCGAAGCCAAGAGGGCGCCCGCCGCGCGACCCGCGTCGTTTGCGGTGAGCCTGCTGATCGCGCGGTTGCGGGATCACGGCGCGGATCCCGCGATCGCGCAGGTGGGCGCGGATTGCGCGGGCGGAGTACGCCTTGTCTCCACGGACCGCGTCGGGACGCGTGCGGGGACGCCCGAGTGGGCGCGCGACACGGAGCCTGGATAGCAGTGGCAGTAACGCGGGCGCATCGCCGGACTGGCCGGGCGCAACGGCGACCACCATCGGGAGCCGATGGTCGTCGACAAGCTGGTGGATCTTCGTCGACAGCCCGCCGCGGGAGCGTCCGACCGCGTGATCAGGCTGCTCGACGGCCGGATCCGTGTAATTCAATCCAGCCCCCTGTGGGGCGCGTGACATTGGTCGCGTGCTGATGCGCACGGGCAATCGACGAGTCCACCGACACCGTCCAGCCGATCTTCCCGTCCCGATCAGCGGCGGCCAGCAGCCTCTGATGGATCTGGTCCCAGGTGCCGTCGCCGGCGAGGTTGCGGTGCCACCGCCACACGGTCTGCCATGGGCCGAACTCTCGCGGCAGGTCGCGCCACGCAATCCCGCACCGGTATCGGTAGATGATGCCCTCCACGATCGCCCGCGCGTCCGAGAACGGGCGGCCCTGGCGGCCCGTTCGGGACGGAAGGAACGGCGCGATCAACGCCCACTGATCATCGGAGAGGAGCTGGAAGCGCGACACCCCTCCAGAGTCTCAGCCAGACCGCTCAACCTTTATAAGACACGCCCTAGCTGTTGCGGGTCATGACGTTGTGGTCACGGCGTATGGGATGAAGGAACGGGCCCCTGGACTGCACGATGGGTGGTGTCTAAGCAACCGTCTCGCAGGAAGAGGCCCGTTCCATGCACCACCGTAATGCGCCGCTGACCGTCGTTGGAAGGCAGCGAGCTGTCGCGCAGGTCATCGACTCCGGTCGCCCGATCGCCCACGTCGCGGCCGAGTTTCACATCGCTCGCACCACGCTCTCGAAATGGGTCGGCCGCTACCGCGAGCACGGCGACCCAGGCCTGCAAGACCACTCCAGCGCGCCGGCGAACCGCCCCACCCGCCTCCCGATCTGGGTGCTCGAGCTGATCGAGTCCTGGCGGCGGAAGAGGAAGTGGTCCGCGCGCCGGATCGCCCGCGAGCTCGCCGACGGCCACGGGTTCGCGTGCTGCGTGAGGACGGTGACGAGGTGGCTGGACCGCCTCGGCTTGAACCGGATCCGCGATATCACCCCAGACGGTGAGAACCTGCGTTCACCAGGGAAGATCACCGCCCGCTACCCCGGCCACATAGTCCACATGGACGTCAAGAAGGTCGGTCAGATTCCCGACGGCGGCGGCTGGCGGGCCCATGGTCGTGGCAGCGAACTGGCCCTCGCCGGCAAGCGCGCCCACAAGCAAAAGGTCGGCTACACCTACCTCCACTCCATGGAGGACGGCTTCTCCCGCCTGTCCTACACCGAGTCGCTCGAGGACGAGAAAGCGATCACGACCATCGGGTTCTTCCATCGCGCCCGCGTGTTCTTCGCCGCGCACGGCATCACCTGGATCACGCGGCTGGTCACCGACAACGGCAGCAACTACACCGCCTCAGCGTTTCGGCGATCGACCTGCGCTTTCATCTCCCGGCACCAGCGTACGAGGATCTACACACCTCGCCACAACGGCAAGATCGAGCGCTACCAGCGGATCCTGGCCGAGGAGTGCCTCTACGCCCGCCCCTACGGCTCCGAGACCGAGCGGCGCGAAGCGATCGCGATCTGGGTCCATCACTACAATTTCCACCGACCCCACACCGCCTGCGGCGACCAGCCCCCGGCCTCACGACTTCACACCGGCGTCGACAACGTCATGACCAACTACACCTAGCCGCGGGCCCTCTGGATCGCTGGACTCGGTGAGGCGGAGGATCGTCCAGAGGTTGGTCTGTGCCGGAACGCGGTGGAGTTCAGATTCAACGTGTGAACCCCAGATGAGAGGCTCAGTTGATGCTGCAGGGAGGCGTGCCTGACTCCGGCCTGTAGCATGCTCGCAGGGCCCGCATCGCGCGGCAGATGAGCCGCGGGCGCAGTCTCTTGGGGTCGCCGTGGATGCCGTGCGGGGCGGCAATGACGATGGTCCGCTGAGCGACCGTCACGGTGCATCGAGGTCAGTGCAGGAACAGGGCCGTGACGGCTTCGACGAATGCGATGCCGAGAAGCACGATGATGATCGCCGGATAGAGGCGGATGTTGTCCTTGATGCCGGCGAGGTACCCTTCCCAAGCCGACGAGAGATTGCGTCGCCGGTACCCGAGGGCCGACCGCCACAGGATGATGGAGCCCAGCATCGCCAGGACGTAAGCCTGGAACTCGAGCAGCAGTACCGGTGACGTGACGATGAGCGCGATGAACCCTTCCAATGATGTCGGAGCGAACGGCATGCCGATGAAGACTGCGCGCCCGATAGTCGCGACCACACCGAAGAAGGGAATGATGAGTGAGGGTAGCGTCGTCGTCGCCAAGGCCGCGAACAGGAGGTTGCCGAGAAGCGTCATCAGCGCTGCTCTCACGATGCTGCCACTGGCATAGGCCTCGACAACCCAGAGCGACCCGGGCGAGCCCAGGAAGGCTTCAGTGTTCCTGAGGCCCACGCCATGGAGCCCGGGAATGTAGACGGTCGCGATCATCGTCATGACGAGAGTGCCGTAGACCACGAGGTTCGATACCAGGTACGTATACCAGTTGTCCCGCAGCACTGTTCGAAGGTTCTCAAGAATTCGCATGGAGATGCTCCCTTGTCGTGGTGAGTAGGTGAACCGCGCATATCGAGGTCGCGGCGTCGTGGAGCCGCAGTTCGGGCTGGTCCAGCAATGACGTGACATCACGACCGGCTACGAGAAGCTGGCGACCACCTATCAGGTCACGGCGTGCGGAAATTGATGATCGGGCCTGTGCCTGCGCCGCGAGCTGATCGAGCCCGCCGTCGGTGGCGGTCTCGTCGATGGTCATGCGGCAAGTTCAAACTATGACGTCGCGTCACGGTCAAGCTCGTGCGGAGCACGTCGCGGAGAATCCCCATCACGTCGCGGTGGCGCTTCTGCGTGAGCCAGAGGGCCCTATCCGCGGCGACGCGGTGGAGCTCCGCGTCGACGGGACGTCGGGTCCCGGCGCACCACCGGGTCGCGGGTTCCGCTCGTCATGGGCAGATCCGCCAGGTGCTCACATCGCACTGCAGGTCGGTGCCGTCTCCCGTCGCCACCACGGTCCCGTCGGCGAGAAGTCCCAGCGAGTGCTTCGATCCGGCCGCGATCGCCGTGACGTCGCGCCACCTCTGCACGTCGCACTGCCCGGACTGATTGTCTCCGACGGCGCGGACCGTCCCGTCAGCACAGAGCGCGAGGCTGTGATGGCTGCCTGCCGCCACCGCTGTGGCGCCTCTCCACGGAGCGACATCGCACTGACCTGAGCTGTTCCCACCGGTCGCCACGACGGTTCCATCCACGCGCCATCCGATCGTGTGGAGATGACCGGCGGAGATGCCGACCAGCTTTGTCCACTCGCCGACCTCGCATTGTCCGTACCGGTTGTTGCCGGTGGCGAGTGCTCTGCCCTCGTGACGAACAGCGACGGTGTGCCAGTCCCCACCGGCGATCGAGACGACGTCTTCCCAGGCACCTACGTCGCATTGGCCCTCCGCCCGGCGTCCGGTGGCGATCACAGTGCCGTCCCTCCGGAGTCCGAGAGTCGTTCTCCATCCGGCGGCGACGGCGGTGATCTCGCTCCACGTGGAGACGTCGGTCTGTCCTTCGCGATTCCAACCGGTCGCGAGAACGGTGCCGTCGGCGCGCAGTCCGATCGTGTGTGATCGACCGGTGTTGCGCGCAGTGTGCACGTTCCCGGCCGCGACGGCGGTGACGGCCGACCAGGAGGCGACGTCGCACTCACCGGCACGACCATTGCCGACGGCGATGACGGACCCGTCGTCGCGGCATGCCACGGAGTGTCGTCGGCCGGCGGCGAGGACTGCCATGTGTTCTCCCGGTGTTGCTCTCGGGCACTCACACTAGGTCCCGGGACTGCCGCTGCCTCGAGACTTCCGCGATGCTCGGGACGGGGTGACGTCAGCCCTCCGGCGTCAACGTCCTGGTGTACTGCACGTCGCCGTTGGCGTCGATCAGTTCGACGGTGAACTCCTCGCCGTGCGGGGCGACCTGGACCCGGCCGAAGAACTGGCCCGTGCCGTCACGCGGGGATCCCATCTCGGGGCCGGCCTTCTGGAAGTCCACCCTGGGCCCGAAGGTCCCGTCCATCTCGTTGGGCCCGAACGAACCGGAATTGATGGGGCCGGCCACGAACTCCCAGAAGGGATCGAAATCCGTGAACGCGGCCCGCTCCGGGGAATAGTGATGGGCTGCGCAGTAGTGGACGTCGCCGGTGAGGAACACGACGTTCCGCGTGCCCTGATGCTTGATCCCCGAGAGCAGTCGGGCGAGCTCGAGTTCGCGCCCCAGCGGCGCACCGTTCTCGGCGTTGGAGATCGACTCCTGGCCCTCCCCGTCGGGGACGATGATGCCCAACGGGAGATCGGCGAGGATCACCTTCCAGGTCGCCTTCGACCGTCGCAGGCCGTGCAGCAGCCACTGCAGCTGTTCCTCGCCGAAGATCGAGGTGGCGTGCTGCTCCAGACCGTCCGTGTTCTCGCCCTTGTGCGTGCGCATATCGAGCACGAACACGTCCAGGTCCGGACCGCGTTCGATCTGTCGGTAGATGCGCGTCGGCTCGAAACCGGAGCCCTGGGACAGGGCGCGCACGTCGGCGATCGGCTGGTACTCCTGCCAGGCGCGTCGGCCGCGGGCAGCAAGGGTGTCCACGTCACGGACCGTGTACTGCTCGTCCGTGAGCACCTCGCCGGACCACCAGTTGTTGGTGGTCTCGTGGTCGTCCCAGGTGGCGATGACGGGAACCTCGGCGTACATCGCGCGGATGTTCTCGTCCATCAGGTTGTAGCTGTGGCGACCGCGGAACTCCCGCAGCGTCTCCGCCACCTTCGCCACCTCGTCGGTCACCACGTTGCGCCACACGGCGCCGTCCGGCTCCTCCAGGGTCTCGGCGATCGGGCCGTCCGCGTAGATGGTGTCGCCGGCGTGCAGGAAGAAGTCGGGGCTGCACGAACGCATGGTCTCGTAGCCGAACATGCCGCCGACGTCGGGGTTGATGCCATAGCCCTGACCTGCGGTATCGGCGGTCCAGACAAAGGTCTGTGCGCCGTCGGACCGCTTGCCCGGAGCCGTGCTGAAACGCCCGGCGCCGACCTCGCTGCGCTGCCCGTTCTCGTCCTCGAAGAACAGCTCGGTCTCGAAGGTCGTACCGGAGGGCAGACCCTCCGCGCTGATCCGCGCGGTGAAGTCGGTGTCAGCGGTGGCCCATGGGCCGCGCAGGGTGATCGGTCGCCCGTCGTGGCCGCGGCCCTTCCCCCGCCTGCGGCCGTTGCCGGTGAGGCGTTCGCCCTGGGAGTCGAGTGCGTGCAGCACGGCGTGGAGCCGTCCCGCGCCCGATGCGCGGGACCAGAGCACCGCAGAGCGCGAGGTGACGTCGCCGGTCTGGAGACCGGAGGGGAGCGTCAACCGGGACCCCACCGGACCGGGAGGCGTGGCCGGCGCGGCGGACGCGGATCCGGCGACGGGCAGGGACGTGGCGAGGGCCGCGGCGGCGGCACCTTTGAGCAGGGTGCGGCGGTTCGGCGACGTGAGGCTGTCCATGGAGCCAGTGAACTCGGCCGCCGTGACCAACTCGTGGCGGCGGGATGAATGGAAAGAGACCGGGCCTCCCGTAGGGTCGAGCATGTGAGCGACGACCTGCAGATCCGGGCCCTCCATGACGAGGGGGAGTATCCGCAACTGATGCGCGTGTGGCGCAGCGCGGTCGACGCCACTCATGACTTCCTCACGGAGCAGCACCGTGCGGAGATCGAACAGAATCTCTCGGACGTGTACCTGCCGGCGGTGAAGGTGGTCGTCGCGGAGCGCCGAGGGAGGCTCATCGGTTTCGCGGGCACGGACTCGAAGAAACTGGAGATGCTGTTCGTCGATGCCGAGTACCGCGGCGGCGGGATCGGGAGCACGCTGCTGGATCATGTGATGGCGGCCCATGGAGTGACCTCCGTCGACGTCAACGCACACAACGAGCAGGCGGTCGGCTTCTACAGGCGCGCGGGGTTCACAGTGACCGGCCGGAGCGCGACGGATGACGACGGCCGCCCGTACCCCCTGCTGCACATGACCGTGGAGAAGCAGTCGCGGCCGCCGACGGACCCGTCGAATCGCGGATCAGACCTGGACCGACCCGCAGGCGCATCGCAGGAGACACGGTGAGTGAGTACACGGACTGGTCGACGCGCACCGCCACGGCGGGCCTGGCGGTGATGCTCCCCGGCCGTGGCTACACCTGCCAGATGCCGCTGCTCAACTTCGCCGCTCAGGTGGCCGACAGCCACGGCTGGCTCGTGCGTGAGGTCGGGTGGGAGCCGTCGGAGGAGTGGGGGACCCAGGAGGTCGGGTGCGAGCTGGCCGAGGCGATCGGCGATCACGAGGGACCGGTGCGGGTGATCGGCAAGTCCTTGGGGACGCTCGCGGCCCCGTACGCCGCGGAGTGCCGACTCGACGCCGTCTGGTTGACTCCTCTGCTGACTCTGCCTCCGGTGGCCGAGGCGATCGATGCGCACCCGGGGAGGCAGCTGCTCGTCGGGGGCACCGGGGATGTCGGGTTCTGGGATTCCGGGATCGCCGCAGCGCTCTCGGCCGAGGTGCTCGAGATTCCTGGGGCGGACCACGGTCTGCGGGTCAAGGACCCTGTGCGCACGGCCGAGATCCACATCGAGGTGGTTCGCGCGCTGGACCGGTGGTTCGCCGAGGGGTGAGGCGGGGCGTCAGGCGACTCGGAAGACGTCAGCGTGCTCGACGGCGAAGCGGCGGAAGTCGCGGGCGGGTCGACCCAGGAGATCGGGCACGGCCGAGGTGACCTCCGTGGCCTCGCCTCTGGCGTAGTGAGCGTAATCCTCGAGGAGCCCTTCGATCTGCCAGGTGGGGAGGACCGGCGCCAGGACCTCCGCGAACTGTCGCGGGTCGACGTCCTCGAACCGGATCCTCCGTCCGGTGACGGTGCTGAGGTGGTCGGCCAGCTCCGCGTGCGTGAGGGACTCGGGTCCGGTGAGCGTGCGGACGCCGAGAGGTGTGGGAGCGATCAGGGCATTCGCGGCGACCTCCCCGATGTCGCGTACGTCGATCACGCTCACCGGGGCGGAGCCGATCGGTGCGGGAAGAGTTCCCGTACGACGGACCGTCTCCGCCAGCGCGAGCAGTCCCTGCATGAACAGGTTCGGGCGCAGTGCGCTGATGCCGATTCCGAGTCCTTCGGCATGGTTCTCCACGGCGGCGTGATACCGCAGGAAGCGCACCGGTGAGTCGATGTCAGCTCCCAGCTGGGACAGCAGGACGACGTGCTCGACGCCGGCGGCGACGGCCTCGTCGAGGAAACGCCTCTGCTGCGTCTCCGCCGCCTCGGTGGAGGGTGTCACGAGGTACGCCGCACGGACGCCATTCAGTGCCTCACGGACGCCCTGCGCATCGTCGAGGTCGCCGCGGACCGGCGTGGCGAGCTCGCCCGTCACGCGGGTCGTGTCCCGCGACATCGCCCGATGGGCAATCCCTTCTGTGGCGAGCGCGCCGCTGACGGCCCGTCCGGTGGAGCCCGTCGCTCCGACGATGAGGATCTCAGGCGCTGTCGTCATGGGTTTCTCCTGGGGGATCGAGATGTCGGATGCCGTTCGAGAGGGTCCTGGCCCATTCGGCGTCGACCTCGGCGATGTCGGCGGTCGCGATGAGATGGCAGAGCTGCCCGTAGGCGATGAATCGCTGCACCGCAGCGTCGTCGGCGCCGGATCGTTCCTTCGCGACGCGAGTGATGCGGGCGAGCCCGCCTCTGAGCGCATCGCCGATCGCGGGGACGGAGGCGACGGACTGGGCGTGGACCTGGATCAGCAACAACGTGCGATCGGTGATGAGCTCGGCGTAGGCATCGCCCATCGCGTCGAGGATCTCGGACGGTGTGGACCGGCGGGACTCGGCGGCCGCTTGGTCGAGGGTGGCCTCGATCTGCTCGAAGCAGGCGTCGACGGCCGCCACGAAGAGTCGCTCCTTGCCGGGGAAGAGTTTGAAGACATAGGCGCTCGAGATGCCCGCATCGCGGGCGATGTCCGCCACCGTCGTGCCCCCGTACCCGCCACGGGAGAACGCGCGCAGTGCAGCGCTGGTGATGACCGGGCGTCGGGATTCTGCGGTGGAGAGCGTGCCGGATGCCATGTGAGTGACTGTACACTCACTCTTCGGGGCGGGCAAGGCCTCGGGTGGCACCGACCCTCCGGATACGTGGAAGCGGACCGCGGTCCATGGGCCCGTGCCAGACTCCGATCGGCCACGAAGCGTTGATCGACCGTGCTCGTGCCCGGATCGTCGCCACGTAGGATCGAGGCATGGTGGCGACCGATGTGCGCGCATATCGCGAGGAGGATCGAGCAGAGCTCCTCGCGCTGTTCGAGAGCGCCGGTGAGGGAGCCCCTACGGAGACGCTCTGGGGTGACCCTGCCTCCGAGGCCGACGTCTACCTGACCCCGTACCTCGATCACGAACCCGAATCCGTGCTGGTGGCCGTGAACGAGGAGGAGCTGGTCGGCTACCTCGTGGGGAGCACGGGCCGCGGCGATCTGCCCAGCGAGGACGAACTCCTGGTCCGGGCGGTGCGGAGTCATCGCCTCCTTCTACGGCGGCGGGCGCTGACCTTCTTCTCCCGGAGCATGCTCGATGCCGTGGGGGACACCCTGAGGCGACGGCCGCGAGCCGGTGCGCTGGACGATCCCCGGTGGCCCGCCCACCTGCACATTAACGTGCAGCGACGAGCTCGTGGCACCGGTGCTGCCCAGAACCTCATCGCCGCCTTCGTGCACCATCTGCGCCGGGAAGGGGTCCCTGGAGTCCACCTGCAGACCCTCGTCGAGAACCCGCTCGCAGTGCGCTTTTTCTCCGCACAGGGCTTCACGCAGCACGGTCCGACGCCGCGGGTGCCGGGGCTCCGCCATGAGGGCCGGTCGACTCACCAGCTGACGATGGTCCGGAGCCTCGGGACGGGGGAGGACGTCACTCACTGAGCATCTTCGAGTGCGATCCGCCGAGGACGGTGGCGTCAGCTCCGCGGCGCTCTGGCGACGGGAACCTCGATCGAGCGGTGGTGCTCAGTGTGTCCCAGTGCGATTCCACTCAGCGCGACGTCGTGCGGTGCTCGCTGCACGATCAGCCGCGTCGGCCTCCGAGGACCCGCTCCGCCGGGATGCTTCCGTCCTGCCAGGGAGCCAGGATCCAGGCCGCCAGGTACGCCCCGACGCCCAGTACCGGAAGCGCGAAGGAGGCGAGGACAAGCACGCGGACCAGCCAGACGTTGAGTCCGAGTTTCTCGGCCAGGCCTCCGCCGATACCCGCGACCACACGTCGAGGTCCGCGCCGGAAGCCGATGCTGCGGAGGGAGTCGAAGAATCTGCTCATGCCCTCCACGGTACGCAAGCGCGGTGGGAGCCGCAGGGGAGATGACCCTCGAACAGGGTGGGGGACATCCGGAAACCTCGTCCTGTCGCTTCGGGTCCTGTGCGCTCCGGGGAACCTGCTGACGGGACTCGACCAGGTCATGATGGCCGGTCGGAACTCCTGGTGTTCCTGTAGGGATCCCGGCGGGCGGCGTACGCCGGGGCAGCGTGCTCGCGGGCGTCGTCGCCGATCGGCACCCGCGGCGGGAAACGACGCTCGTCCCCGTCCGCGGCCGCACCTCTCACGATTCCCGCAGAGCCTCACCCGTCGCGCTGTCGGTGAGGCCATCGACCGGTCCGCTGTACAGCACCCTTCCACCGTGGCGACCTGGCCCAGGGCCCAGGTCGACGACCCAGTCGGCGCGGCGGATGACGTCGAGGTCGTGCTCGATGACGACGACGCTGTGCCCATGGTCGATGAGGTCGTCGAGCACGGTCAGCAGTCCGTCGATGTCCCGCAGGTGGAGCCCGGTGGTGGGCTCGTCGAGCACGTAGAGGGACGGCTCATCGGCATCGCGCAGCTCCTTGGCGATCTTCACCCGCTGGGCCTCGCCGCCGGAGAGGGTGTTCAAGGACTGCCCGAGACGCAGGTAGCCGAGGCCGACCCGGTCCAGCTGATGCAGGCGGGCACGGATTCTCGGCTCGTCGAGTCGCTCCAGGGCTTCGGCGATGCTCAGGTGCTCGACATCGGCGATCGTGAGGCCGTCGAGCGTGTGGGAGAGGGCCTCGGCCGTGAACTTCCTTCCCTGGCAGGTGGGGCAGACGGTCTCCTGACCCTCCATAAAGGCGAGATCGGTGTACAGGATGCCGAGGCCCTTGCACTGCGGGCATCCGCCCGTGGAGTTCGCGCTGAACAGGCCCTCGGGCGCCCCGGTGCGGCGGGCGAACAGGGCGCGCAGCGGTCCGGCGATGTTCGTCGAGGTGATCGGGGTGGAGCGTCGGTTCACGGAGACCGGACGCTGGTCGATCACCAGGGCCGGGTGCTGCGTCGTGAGCTCCGCGGCCAGACTGGACTTGCCCGATCCCGCGACTCCGGTCAGCACCGTCAACACGCCGAGCGGGAGGTCGACGGTCACGTCCTGCAGCGTGTTCCGTCGGGCGTCACGGACCGTGATCCAGCCCCGGGGAGAGCGGGGCGCGACGACCTCGGGATGTCGCGCCGCGAGGGCGCGGCTGGTGGGGGTATCGGCGGCGCCGAGCTCCGAGAAGCTGCCCTGGAAGACCAGTCGTCCGCCGCCGCTGCCGGCCTCCGGGCCGATCTCGATGATCTCGTCGGCCACGGCCATCACCGCCGGGTCGTGCTCGACGACCAGGACGGAGTTGCCGCGGTCGCGCAGCTGGGACAGCAGCGTGACCATCGAGTCGATGTCGTGCGGATGCAGGCCGACGGTGGGTTCGTCGAACACGTACAGCATCTCGATGAGGCTGGAGCCGAGGTGCTTGACCGCCTTGATGCGCTGGGACTCCCCGCCGGAGAGTGTGGTGGTGGCCCGGGCCAGGTGCAGGTAACCCAATCCGATCGTGATCATCGCGTCGAGCCGTTCGACCAGCGCCTGGACCACGGAGGACACCTCCGGACGCTCCACTCTGCGGACCGCCTCGCGCAGCTCGGGGATCTCCATCCGGCTCAGTTCGCCGATGGTGCGGCCCTCGATCACGGCTGTGCGGGCCGCCTCGTGGAGACGGTCGCCCCGGCAGTCCGGGCACGGCGACGTCTCGGTGAACTCCTCGATCGTCGTCCGCTTGCGATCCGAGAGGCTGTCGGAGGTGCGCAGGTGGATCCGCTCGAAGCGCGCGACGACCCCCTCGTAGTCCGATGGCGGGCGGGTGCCGAGGGCGGCCGCGTGCTTTCCGCCGTACAGAAGGGCCTCGCGCTCGCCGGGCGTCCAGTCGCGCAGGGGAGTGTCGGTGTCGAAGGAGCCGATGTCCGCGTACTTGGTGTACCAGTAGCCGCCGTTGCCGAACCCGGGAAGCCGGATGGCGCCGCCGGAGAGGCTGCGGTCCAGGTCCAGGAACCGTTCGACGGCGGAGGTCACGACCTCGCCGAGACCGGAGCAGGTGGGGCACATCCCGGCCTGGTCGTTGAAGGAGAAGCTGGTGGACTCGCCGACGTGCGGTTCGCTCACGCGCGAGAACAGCAGGCGCAGGTAGGTCCATGTGTCGGTGATGGTGCCGACGGTGGAGCGCGCGTTGCCGCCGAGGCGCCGTTGGTCCACCACGATCACGGGGGAGAGGCCCTCGAGGGAGCCGACCTGTGGGCGGGTCCAGGTCGGCAGCCGGTTGCGGGTGAACGGCGGGAACGTCTCGTTGAGTTCGTGCCCGGCCTCCGCGGCGATGGTGTCGAAGACCAGGGAGGACTTCCCGGAGCCGGAGACGCCGGCGACGACGATCAGCCGGTTGCGGCGGATGTCCAGGTCGAGATGATCGAGGTTGTGCGTGTGGGCGTCGCGGATTCGGATGCTCTGCTCGGGCATGGGATCGACGCTACGGGCAGATGCGGCCGTATCTTGTCCGCGATCGATGGGACCATCGACCATGGCCGATGTGACCCGACGGATGCTGGATCTGCTGACCCTCCTGCAGACCGGCCGGCAGCTCCCGAGCGCGGAGCTGGCCCGTCGGCTGGGCGTGAGTCCGCGCACCGTGCGGCGCGACGTGGACCGTCTGCGCGGCTACGGCTACCCCGTCCGGACCCGTCCCGGCCCCGGCGGCCACTACCGTCTGACCGCTGGTCGAGCCGTTCCGCCGCTGATGCTCGAGGATGACGAAGCGGTGGCCGTGCTGCTCGCCCTCGCTTCGACCTCCGCCACCGATCCCGGTGAGCCGGGCAGTGTCGGCGGGGCGGCGGCCCGGGCCTACGGGAAGCTGGACCAGTTCCTCCCTGCCCGCTTGGCCGCGACGGTCTCGACGCTGCGTGCAGGCCTCGAGGCCGACGCCCCCACCGCTCCTCCGACCGACATCGGCGCCCTGTCCGTGCTGTCGACGGCGATCAGGGATCGGCGGGTCGTCGAGTTCGTCTACCGCGGCCGCGAGACCGAGACCACCCGTCGGGTGGAGCCGCACCGGCAGGTTCATCACCTGCTGCGCTGGTACCTGCTGGGGTGGGATCTGGACAAGCAGGACTGGAGGATCTTCCGCAGCGACCGGCTCCGCGATCTCCAGGTGCGGACACGTGTGTTCGAGCCACGGGACCTGCCGGCAGGGACTGCCCTGGAGTACCTGCTCGAGGGGATCAACCGGAGCGCCCGCAGGGTGGAGCTGACGGTCCGCCTGCCTGCGGCGGAGGTCGCCTCGGCGCTGCTGTACCAGTCGATGGACCTCACCGACGTGGGGGAGGGGTGCACCCGGATCGTGCTGCACTGCGAGGACCGGCACTGGCTGCTGCTGCACCTGAGCCGTCTGGACGCCGAGGTCGAGATCCATGAGCCGCAGGAGTGGGCCCGGGAGATCCGTCGCGTCGCCACCCGGCTGCTCGAGGGCTCACCCGAGGACGAGGTGTGACCTCGCCGAGGCCCAGTCCTCGGGCGGGTCCTGACCGCGGCCTGAGTCGCCGCCTCAGCGGGCGAGCTGGTCCGCCAGCTGATCGGTGATGCTGCGCGGCTCCCGTCCCAGCAGCCGGTTGAGCACGGGGTCGCCGTGGGCGAAGAATCCCGTCCGGGTCGCCTGGAACATCGTGAGGATGAAGCGGGCGGCTTCTTCCGGGACGCCCTTCGCCACCTCGTCGCTGACCCATTGCTCGTCGTCGACCACCACGCGCTCGATGGTGCGGCCGGTCAGCTCGGAGGCCGCGGCGGCGAAGTCCTCGAAGGTCACCGGCGCGTTCGGGACCACGTCGACGGGGCCGTCGAAGGTCGCCTCGCCCGCGAGGATCGACGCGGCGGCCTCCCCGGCATCACGCCGGTCGACCCAGGGGAACGGGCCGGCGGCAGGCCTGGTGATCCTCCCGGATTCCTGCCAGGGGCCGACCATCTGCTCGAGGTCGCCGAAGAATCCGTTGCGCAGCGCGGTCCACGCGACCCCGGAGGCGGCGAGGTGTGCTTCCGAGGCGGCGTGGATCGCGTGCGGAGGATAGGGCGTGTCGAAACCGGCTCCCTGCGCGCTCGTGTACAGGATGCGCTGGGCGCCGGCGTCGACGGCGGCGTCGATCGCCGTGCGGTGCTGCGCGAGGACGTCGGCGGCGAGATCGCTCGAGGAGACCAGGAGGATCTGCTCCGCGTCGGCGAAGGAGTGGCGCAGCGCCGCGGGATCGTCGTAGGTCCCCTGGCGCACGCGGACGCCGCGCTCGGCCAGATGCTTCGCGCGGCCGGGATCGCGCACGCTCACGCCGACGTCCGCGGCGGGAACGCGCTGGAGGAGATGCTCGACGGTGGCGCCGTTCAGAGTGCCGGTCGCTCCGGTGACGATGATCATGGCGGTGTCCTTCCGTGGAGGCCCGGTCACGGACCTGGTGTGGTGAGGTGGCGGGGGGGGGGTGTCCTCCTCGGCCCGACAGAAGTTGACTCGGTGAGTCAACTTGTCGTGCGGCCTACGCTAGGTAAACTTGACTGCATAGGTCAAGTTCTCTGTCGGTGAAGACCCTCATGGGTAGAAGAGAGGGGGAATGGTGGTCGAGTCCCGCAGGGCGCCTGCGCTGCGCACCGATGCCCGTCGCAACGCGGACCGGATCCGGGTCGCTGCACTCGACGTGTTCCGGGAGTGCGGGCTCTCCGTGCCGCTCGAGGACGTCGCGGCGGCGGCGCACGTGAGCAAGGCGACCATCTTCAACCGGTTCGGGGGGCGGGTCGGACTGATCGAAGCGGTCATCGACGAGGTGGTCGCGAAAGAACTGCACCGCATCATCGAGGCCACGCGATCGATCGACGACGCGGCGGAGCGGATCGCCCACTATCTCGGCGCGATCCGGGACCTGCAGTACCGCCGGCCCGCGGTCAATGACGTCCTCCTGCAGGAGTTCCCCCACTCCGAGCAGCTCATGGCCATCTGCCACGCCGCAGGCGAGATCTACGACGAGCTGATCGAGGCGGGCCGCACGGCCGACGTGCTCGCCGCGGGATTCGGCCGGGACGACCTGCATGCCCTCATCGTGGACAACGGCCTCGCCCTCAAGCACGGGACCCATCCGTCACGGGAGGACTACGACCGTCGGACCGGGTTCGTCCTCGGTGGGGTGCTCGGCCCGACCGCTGCCCCGGGCGCGGCGCCCCGGAGCGGGTAGGGCGCGAAGGGTCGGCATACCCCTCACCGATGTCGACGGACTCGAGCGCGGCGCCGGGGCCTCGCTCCCTCGTGGCGCCCGGATCGCTCCGGGCAGGCAACGATTTGATCAAGGGTCCTGCGACCACGATGAACAGTCGTGCAGAACCTATAGTCTCGCCGCTATGACGCAGAGCACACCGTGTCCCGAAGGCGCCCCGTCCGGCACCGCCGCCGAGAAGCGCGCCCTCGTGGAACTGACGAACGTCACCAAGCACTTCGGGTCCTTTCAGGCCCTCAGCGACATCAACCTGACCATCCCGGAAGGTCAGGTGGCGATCGTGATCGGGCCGTCCGGCTCCGGCAAGTCGACCCTGTGCCGCACCATCAACCGGCTGGAGACCATCGACGACGGCGGCAGCATCCGTATCGACGGCAAGGAGCTCCCGGAGGAGGGCAAGGCCCTCGCGCAGCTGCGCGCCGACGTCGGAATGGTGTTCCAGTCCTTCAACCTGTTCGCCCACAAGTCGATCCTGGAGAACGTCACGGTGGGCCCGATCAAGGTCAAGGGCCTGAAGAAGGCCCAGGCCACCGAGGAGGCCATGGCGCTGCTGGAACGCGTCGGGGTCGCTCAGCAGGCCAAGAAGATGCCCGCCGAGCTCTCCGGCGGTCAGCAGCAGCGGGTGGCCATCGCCCGGGCCCTGGCGATGACGCCGAAGGTCATGCTCTTCGACGAGCCGACCTCCGCCCTGGACCCCGAGATGGTCCAGGAGGTCCTGGACGTCATGGTGCAGCTGGCCCAGGAGGGCATGACCATGGTCGTCGTCACCCACGAGATGGGCTTCGCACGCCAGGCCGGAGACCGCGTGATCTTCATGGACGAAGGGTTCGTCCTGGAGGACACCGACCCCGAATCGTTCTTCACCCGGCCGCAGCACGAACGCGCCAAGAACTTCCTGGGGAAGATCCTGGCGCACTGATCGCAGCACTCTGCCTCATCCGGCTCTCCCCTCACACCTGGAGGAATCATGCGCACCAAGCTCATCTCCGCAGCGGCACTGGCCGCATCGGCCGTTCTCGTCATGACCGCTTGCTCGCCGTCCCAGTCCGGCGGCGGCGGCGGTGGCGGCGACGGTTCCGACGGCGGTGGCGGTGACGGCGTTCGAATCGGGATCAAGTACGACCAGCCGGGCCTGGGCTTCCGCGAGGGCGACGGCGACCCGACCGGCTTCGACGTCGAAGTGGCCAAGTACGTCGCCGGTGAACTGGGCTACTCCGAGGACCAGATCGAGTGGGTCCAGACCCCGTCGGCCAACCGTGAGAACGCGCTGGAGGGCGGCGAGGTCGACATGATCCTCGCGAGCTACTCCATCACCCCCGAACGGGACGAGCGCGTGGACTTCGCCGGCCCCTACTTCGTGGCCGGCCAGGACCTGCTGGTCCGCGCCGACGAGGAGGAGATCACGGGCCCCGAGACCCTCGACGGCAAGAACCTGTGCTCGGTCACCGGCTCGACCTCGGCACAGAAGATCAAGGACGAGTACTCCCAGGGCGTGGAGCTGGTCGAGCAGGGAGGCTACGCCGAGTGCGTGACCTACCTCGAGTCCGGTCAGGTCGATGCCGTCACCACCGATGACATCATCCTCGCCGGTCTCGCCGCCACCCCGGAGAACGCCGAGAAGTTCAAGATCGTCGGCAATCCCTTCAGCGTGGAGCGCTACGGCGTCGGCATCCCCACCGGCTCCGAGCAGTGCGAGGCGATCAACGAGGCCATCACGACGATGAAGGACGACGGTGCGTGGCAGGAAGCTCTGGACGCCGCCACCGAGGGCACCGGCTACACCCCGGACGAGGAGCTGAACACGGGCCCCGAGTCCGAGCTCGAATCCTGCGACGACTGACCCGGACCCCGGATCGGCGGCGGGTCGGGCACCTGTCCGACTCGCCGCCTCCGTCGTCGTCCTCCGGCGTTCGCCCGCGGTGCACCCCCGGCCGCAGGCCACCGAGACAGGAAGCGCATGAACGGATTCTTTGAACTCTTCGCCGAATACGATGTGCTCGGCGCCTTCTGGATGAACATCAAGCTGATGCTCCTGGCCGCGGCCGGCTCCTTCGTCCTGGGCACGATCCTGGCCCTGTTCCGGATCTCCCCGGTCGCGTCCTTCCGCACCCTCGGCACCGCCTACATCAACGTCGTGCGCAACACCCCGCTGACGATCATCATGGTGCTCGGCGTGCTCGCCGTGTGGGGGCAGCTGAAGATCGAGTTCTTCGACGACTTCGACCTGAACTTCTTCACCTACGCCGTGATCGCCCTGACGCTCTATCACGCGTCGTTCGTCTGCGAGGCGATCCGCTCCGGCGTCAACACGGTGCCGCTGGGCCAGGTGGAGGCGGCCCGGGCCATCGGGCTGACGTTCCTCCCGGCCGCGCGGATCGTGGTGCTCCCGCAGGCGCTGCGCGGCGCCATCACCCCGCTGGGCAACACCCTGATCGCCCTGACCAAGAACACCACGGTGGCCGCCGCGGCCTCCGTGGCGGAGGCCTCCGGCCTGATGAGCACGATGATCGAGTTCAACCCGGATCTGATGATCTACATCTTCCTCACCATCGCGATCGGCTTCTGCCTCCTCGTCATCCCGATGGGGATCGCGACCACCTGGCTCTCCGACAAGCTGGCGGTGGCACGATGAGCGCCCAGCCCGGCATCCTGTTCGATGCGCCCGGTCCCCGCGCCCGGCGCACTGTTCTCCTCGCCAACCTGCTGGCGCTCGCCGGCGTCCTCGTCGTGGTCGCCGTGGTGCTGATGCAACTGGACAGCCAGGGCCAGCTGGCTCCGCAGCACTGGGTGAACGCCCTGAACGGCAACGCGTGGGCGAACTACTACCTCCCGGGCCTGCAGTTCACCGTGCAGTCCTCCGGCATCGCCGTGGTGACGGCGATGATCTTCGGTCTGATCTTCGGATTCCTGCGCCTGGCCCCGTTCGCCATCGTCCGTGGGGCCTCCGCCGTCGTCGTCGAGTTCTTCCGCGCCGTGCCCGTGCTCGTGATGATGTTCTTCCTGTATTTCTTCCTCTCGCGCCAGATCGCCCCCACGGGAATGATCGCGTCGGAGGATTCCGCCTACTTCGCGGTCATCCTGGGCCTGACGGTCTACAACGGGGCGGTGATCGCCGAACTCATCCGCTCGGGCGTGAAGTCACTTCCCAAGGGCCAACGGGAAGCCGCAGCCGCCGTCGGCATGACACGCAACCAGTCGCTGCGGATCGTGGAGGTCCCTCAGGCGCTCACTGCCATGCTGCCCTCGCTGCTGAGCCAGTTCGTGGTCATCCTGAAGGACTCTGCCCTGGGCTTCCTCATCGGCTTCTACGAGCTGCTGCAGTACTCCCGCCAGCTCGGCTCCGGGTACTCGAACATCCTGCAGACCCTCGTGGTCGCGGCGTTGATCTTCATCGTCATCAACTACCTCCTGACCCGCCTGGCCACGTGGCTCGCCGGCACCCTGTCCTCCCGGACCGGCGGAGCCACGGCCCCGACCACCTCCACCACCATGGTCTCCACCATGGGTCAGGACGTGAAGTAGCGGCACCGCGCTCCCGACGGGAGGAGGGGTGGCTGTCGGGGATTGCGCTCCCGATGCCGGTGTGACACGTTGGCGCGAGGAGACGGCCACGACGTGAGGCCGTCGACTCCCGACGGACCGCCAGCAGGTCGCATTGCTGAACTGGCTGCTGAGAGCGCGCCGGGCGCGCGGGGACGTGCGCGCCGCGCAGCGCGGACCCGAAGCCGTGGGCAAGCGCGTCGGCCGACGGACGGCGCACCGGCTGTTCCGCCGACTGATGCGCTAGTTCTCGGAGATCCCGCGCTTCGCTCAGTACAGCTTGTTCGCGCCGCCGTCGGCCATGAGCGTCTGGCCGGTCATGTACGCCGCGTCGTCGGAGAGCAGGAACGCCACGATCGGGGCCACGTCGGCCTCCGGATCGCCGAATCGCCCCAGCGGCACCTTCGCGAGCGAGGCCTGGTAGAGCTCCGGCGAGGATCTGCTCCATGCCTCGACGCCCTCGGTCATCGCCATCGGGCACACCACGTTGACGCGGATGTCGTCTCCCGCCCACTCGTTGGCGACCACCCGCGAAAGTCCGCGGATCGATTCCTTCGCCGCGGCGTAGGCGGCCTGCGTCGGCTGACCGACGAGCGCAGCGCCTGAGCCGAAGTTCACGATCGAACCGCCGGAGCGCGCCAGCTGCGGATGGGCCGCGAGCATGAAAGTGCGGGTCGCGGTGAAACCGGTCGCGAACGAGAGGTCCCACATGTCCTCGGTGAGATCGACGAAGGGCGCCTGACGGGAGGCGTGGGCGTTGTTGACCAGCCCCGTCAGCCCACCGAATCGCTCGACGGCCGTGCGGACGGCGAGGTCGGCGGTCCCCTTCCGCGCCACGTCGCCCTCCAGGAAGGTGACCTCGTCACCGAACTCGCTCGTCAGCCGCGCGCCGGCCTCCGCGTCGAGGTCGACCGCGACCACCTTCGCGCCGCGCCGGGCGAGGACCCGAGTGATGGCCCCGCCGATGCCGGAGGCCCCTCCGGTGACTATCACGATCTTGTGCTGCAGCTGCATGTCTGCGTCCTTCCTCTGCGGAGTGCGGTGCTCCCATCATCCTGCGTCGAGGAGAGCATCGCGCCGGGGGCGACGAACTGCCCGTTTCGTCCTGTTGACCCAGCAGTTGAGCGTGAAGTAGGCCTCTGCGCGCTGGTTGGTCAGGAGAAGCCGTCTAGACTCTCACAGCGATGGTCGCCGATTCTCAGAGGTCCCCCGACGCCCCGATCGACTCACCGCTCGACCGCGGCCTGTTCCAGGCTCGGGGCGGGAGCTGGATCGGCCGTTTGACCTCCCCGTGGACGCTCGGGATAAGTCTGCTCGCGGTGATCCTCATCGCCGGAGGCCCCCTGCAGCAGCTGGACCTGTTCCTGGCCAAGATGTGGCTCTACCGTCTCGAGCCCGACCTGATCTGGTTCGCGCAGAACGTCCTGGACCGCATCGCCAGCAACGCGGTCTGCCTGCCCATCCTGTCCGTCATCGCGATCGTGCTCGCGCGGCGTCGGCGCACCTGGCGTCCTATCGTGTTCACCCTCCTGACCGAGGCCGCCTTCCTCATCGGGGTCGGCGGGATGAAGATCCTGCTGGCGCGCGGAGTGACCTACGATCGCGACCCGCGGTTCTTCCAGGCCGGCTACTTCGAGATGGGGTCCGAAGGGATCAGCTTCCCCTCCGGGCACGCCGCGGAGGCCGTGCTCATCTACGGCGCAGCCGTGTATCTGATCGCCTGCTACAGCAGCGCCTCCCCGCGGGTGGTGCGGCTGCTGTGCTGGGGTGTCGGCGTGATCACGGTCAACTCCGTGACGGTCTCCTTCATGCTGGGCTGGCATTGGGCCAGTGACCTCGTCGGCGGCGTGCTCGCCGGCGGACTGTTCCTGCGCCTCCTGATCGACTGGGACCGACGCGGCCGAGCACGGCTCGCCACCGCGGACGACCCCGGCTCGACTCCTGTCGCAGACCCCACGAGCACGGCCGGCGCGGCGCGCGCCACGGACCGCCCCGACTGACGCGGACGGAGCGGGACGGCGCCGGTGGTCGTCGAGTCCTTCGTGGTGACGCCTCAGCCGACCGATTCTGCCAGAGCGACGATGATCCCCTCCGGCCCGCGCAGGTAGCACAGGCGATACGCCTGCTCGTACTGCACGATCTCCCCGATCAGCTCTCCTCCGTGCTGCTGCAGGTGCGCGACCGTCGCGTCGACGTCGTCGACCTCGAACATCACGGAGCGGTAGCCCAGGCCATGGGGTTCGTCCTTCGGCCGGTCACCGCCGACGGCGGCGGGGGAGGAGAACCGGGAGAGCTCGATCCGGCCGCTTCCGTCCGGGGTGCGGAGCATGGCGATCTCGGTGTGCATGCCCGCCAGTCCCGTGACCCTCTCGGACCAGTCACCGCTGACCTCTGCCCGTCCCTCGATCTCCAGTCCGAGCTCGGAGAAGAAGCGGATCGTGGCGTCGAGGTCCTCGACGATGAGACCGATGTGATCCATCCGCAGAGTGCTCATGTCCCGTCACGGTAGACCCTTCGTCGCGACGTGGCCATGATGCGCGGGCACGCGATCGGAGCGCCGCACCGCCTCCGCCGAGACTGGACGGGCCAGGGTCGAACCCATGCGCACCGACATCGTCGTCCGGCAGGCCCGCGCGGAAGAGGCCGAGGAGATCTCTGCTCTGGCCCTGCGTTCCAAGAGCCACTGGGGATACGACGAGGAGTTCCTCCGGGCGTGCCGGGACGAGCTGACGGTGACCCCCGAGATGTGCACTTCGGGCACGGTGCGGGTTGCGGTGCAGGACACCCGGATCCTGGGCTACCACCGCCTCGCGGGTTCTCCTGCGCACGGGGAGCTCTCCGCGCTCTTCGTCGATCTCGAGGTGATCGGGCACGGTATCGGCGGCGTGCTGCTCGAGGACGCCCTCGCCCTCGCGACGGCGCGAGGATTCCGGAGCCTCGTGCTCGATGCCGACCCCGGGGCCGAGCTGTTCTACCGCCGATTCGGAGCGGTCCGTCTCGGCGAATCCCCCAGCGGCTCGATCCCGGGCCGCACTCTGCCGAGGTTGCGGTTCGACCTCACGACCGGGACGACACCTTCGCAGCGCCGAGCCGAGGACGGTTGAGCACAGGGACCGATCGTGAGTGCCGGGCCGATGGGCCGCGACCGCTCGCGACGCCTCACCCCTCCCGCTCCTCCTCGCGCAGTCGCGGCTCGACCCGCTTGTGCGGGTGGACGCCACCCTTGTCGGCGTAGAACGCACGGATCCGATCCATGTCCGCAGTGACATCCCCGGTGAGAGTAAAGGTCGGGCCGAGCCCGGTGGTCCGCGTCGGCCGATCGACATACCCGAGAGTCAGCGGCATCCCGGTGGCTCGCGCGATCCGGTAGAAGCCGGACTTCCAGTGGGTGTTGCCGCTGCGGGTGCCGTCCGGGGTGACGACCAGGCAGAACTCCTCACCCGCGTGCACCCTGGCCACGACGTCGTCGACGACACGGCTCGGATCCGAGCGGTCGACGGGGATTCCTCCGAGGGCGCGCATCAGCGGGCCGCGCCAGCCGACGAACAGGCTGTGCTTGCCCAGCCAGCGCACGTGGATCCCCAGCCGCCAGGCGATCGCGAGCATGAGCACGAAATCCCAGTTGGAGGTGTGCGGGGCGCCGACCAGCACGGTGGACCGGTCCGGGCCCGGCTGCGTGGAGAGTCTCCAGCGGCTCAGTGACCAGAACGCACGAGAGAGAAGGCGTCGCAGCACACGGGCCACTGTAGAGCAGTCCGCGGTGGTCGATGCCCGGCGGCGTCGGGCTGAGACGACGGCGCCGGGCTGTGCTCTCGGCGCCGTGCTGAGCCAGCAGCGCCGGGTCGAGACAGGTGGGCGCTCATCTCCCGCCGTCGGTCAGCGGCCAGGAGTTCGGCTCGCACCCCTGAAGGCTCATCGACTGCTGCAGCATCACGGGCGCGGGCTGTCCCTCGCCGCCGCACGAGGCGTGGTCATGACCCAGGAAGTGGCCCACTTCGTGGTTGACCATGTAGGCGCGGTACGCCGGGAGGTCCTCATAGGTGGGTGTCATGGTCTTCCACCGGTCCGAGTTCAGCACCACGTCCTCGCCGACCCGGCAGTTCCACAGTCCCTGGGTCCGGGCCGGCAGGCAGAGCTCATCGGCGGTGGGCGGGGACGCGAGGGAGATCGTGAAATCCGCCTGCTCGGCGGAGGCGACCCGCTGGAAGGCGACGTCCTCGAGCGAGGTCCACCCGCGTTCGTCGGCCAGGATGCCCTCGATCTCGCCGGCCACCTCCTCGGCATCGAGGTCGATGCCGCTCTCCACGCGCACCGCGTAGGTGTGGACGGTGCCCGCCTCGGGCTCCGACCCGTCGTCGGCCTCCGCCAGGGTCCAGGTCCCGTCGCCCGTGTCGCCGGTGCGCTCGATCTCCTCCGTCGTCGATGTCGCGGCCGCCTTCGCGTCGGAGGCGGGGGTCTCGGCCTCCGGCGTCGCGGACGCGGCCTCGGCCGGCTCCGCCCCGCCCGCGTCCGACGCCCCTCCGCTGTCCGACGCACCAGGGTCATCGGATGCACCTCCGGCGTCGGATGCGTCGCGGGAACCCGCGTCCTCGGCCGTCGCGCTGGTCGCGGACGCGGCCGCGGAGGGCGCGTCCCCGTCGCCCGCGAGCGCGCGCACCACGGCGGTCACGGCGAGGACGAGGAGGATCAGCACCACCAGGACCAGTCCTGTGCGCAGGAGCCGGCCTCGGCGCGTGAGCTCGAGGGGTGGGTGGTCGTCCGGCGGGGGAGTCACGCCGTCAGGGTAGGCGACCTCGTGCGCCTCGGACGGCGGCGCGCGGACATCCCCCGGGGGTATTCTCCGCCGCCGATTCCGGCTAAGGTGCCCGACACACGCGTGGCCGTGGCCTCAGCGAGGGGCGCCGCGCCATGAAGGAACTCTCGGCCCACGACGACGTGCGGAGGACCTGATGACACCCGAAACGATAGAGCTGTCCGCGGCGAGTCTCTCCATCGTCGGCGTGATCGTGGTGATCGCCCTGGTGGCGATCGCGATGGCGCTGCGCTTCCGGACCGAGGTGCTCCGGGCCGATGTCGGCACGACGACCATGAACACGGTCGCCGCAGCGGTGCAGGAAGGTGCCGCGGCCTATCTGCGCCGGCAGTTCCGCACCCTGGGCGTGTTCGCGGTGATCGCCTTCGTGCTGCTGCTCCTGCTGCCGACGCACGGTGCGACGGGGGCGGAGGGGGTGCTGCTGCGCGGGGCGCGCTCGGTGGCCTTCGTCGGGGGCGCTGCGTTCTCCGGTCTGATCGGCTACCTGGGCATGTGGCTGGCCGTGCGTGCGAACGTGCGGGTGGCCGCCGCCGCGCGGGTCGCGGGACGGGACCCGGCGATGCAGATCGCCGTCCGCACCGGTGCCTGCGTGGGGATGGCGACGATCGGCTTCGGCCTGCTGGGCGCCGGGGCGGTGGTGCTGCTGTTCCGCAGCGACGCACCGCTGGTCCTGGAGGGCTTCGGATTCGGTGCGGCGACGGTGGCGATGTTCATGCGCGTCGGCGGCGGCATCTTCACCAAGGCCGCCGACGTCGGCGCCGACCTGGTGGGGAAGGTGGAGCAGAACATCCCCGAGGACGACCCCCGCAACGCCGCGACCATCGCCGACAACGTCGGCGACAACGTGGGCGACTGCGCGGGCATGGCCGCGGACCTCTTCGAGTCCTACGCGGTCACGCTGGTCGCGGCGCTGATTCTGGGCAAAGCCGCCTTCGGGGAGGCCGGGATGGTCTTCCCCCTGCTGGTCCCCGCGATCGGGGTGATCACGGCCCTGATCGGCATCTACCTGACCGTGGCGCGCTCCGGGGAGAGCGCCCTGCGCGCGATCCGCCGCGCGTTCCTGCTCTCCGCCGTGGTCTCTGCACTGCTGTGCACGGTGGCGGCATTCGTCTACCTGCCGGGGAGCTTCGCCGAGCTCGGCATCGAGGAGGTGACCGCGGCCGTCGACGACCCGCGCGCGGTCGCCTCCGTCTCCGTGGTGATCGGCATCGTGCTCGGAGTGCTGATCCTGTTCCTGACCGGGTACTACACCAGCACGGAGGACAGGCCCGTCCGCCAGGTCGCCGGGACCTCGCGCACCGGCGCGGCGACGGTGATCCTCGCCGGCTTCTCCCTGGGGCTGGAGTCCGCGGTGTTCACCGCCCTGGTGATCGCCGCAGCGGTCTTCGCGACCTTCCTGATCGGCGGTGCCGGCATCGCGGGGCTCTTCGCGGTCGCCCTGGCCGGCTGCGGGCTGCTCACCACCGTCGGCGTCATCGTCGCGATGGACACCTTCGGACCGGTGACCGACAACGCCCAGGGCATCGCCGAGATGTCGGGGGACGTCGACGACGAGGGCGCCCAGGTGCTGACCGAGCTCGACGCCGTGGGCAACACGACCAAGGCGATCACCAAGGGGATCGCGATCGCCACCGCGGTGCTCGCCGCGACCGCGCTGTTCGGTTCCTACACCGACGCCATCCGCGGCGTGCTCGGGGACCGCTACCAGGACTTCTTGGACCAGTCCGTCGTGTTCGCCCCGCAGACCCTGGTCGGGGTGATCACCGGCGCCGCGGTGGTGTTCCTGTTCTCCGGCCTCGCGATCAGCGCGGTCGGACGGGCCGCCGGGGCCGTGGTCCTCGAGGTCCGACGCCAGTTCCGTGAGATCACCGGGATCATGGACGGCAGCGCGAAGCCCGAGTACGGCCGGGTCGTCGACATCGTCACCAGGGACTCCCTGCGCGAGCTGGCCACTCCGGGACTGCTCGCGGTCGCCGCCCCGATCGCCGTCGGCTTCGGGCTCGGGGCCCCCGCGCTGGCGGGCTATCTGGGCGGCGCCATCGCCACCGGTGTGCTGATGGCGATCCTGCTCGCCAATTCCGGCGGCGCGTGGGACAACGCGAAGAAGATCGTCGAGGACGGATATCACGGCGGCAAGGGCTCCCCGGCCCACGAGGCCACCATCATCGGCGACACCGTCGGCGACCCGTTCAAGGATACCGCCGGGCCGTCGATCAACCCTCTGATCAAGGTGATGAACCTGGTCGCCGTGCTGATCGCCCCGGCGGTGGTCGGGATGTCCGCGCTCAGCGGGGACCAGAACCCGCTGCGGTTCGCGATCGCCGCCGCGGCCGTGGCCGCGATCGCCGTGGCCGTGGGGATCTCCATCCGGCGCGGCGTCGTGCTGGATGCCCCGACGGACGACGAGTCGGAGCCGGGAACCGCCGAGGAGCCTCTCGCCGCGGAGACGGCCGCCGAGGGGACCCCCGGACGCCGCCACGCAGAGCCTGCCGACGAGGAGCGCTGACGGGGTCGCCGCGCCCGCGTGCCGCACGGAACCTGTCGGCGCGGTGCGCTGACTCGACCTGCGGTTCGTGAACCCGACGCTGCTGGTCGCGCGGGTCGGCGACACGGACGACTGAGCGCACCGTCGGACTGCTCGCGCCTGCTGAGGGCCGCGGACCGTTCAACGAATTCTTCGCTCAGCGATCGCCGGCTGCTCGTCTCCGCTCCCGTCCCCGCGGTCCGGAGGGTGGCGCGGGGTCCTGGTCGGGCTGCTGGGCGAGCAGCTCGTCCAGGCGTCCCAGCACCTGCAGCTGCGCGGGGTTGTACAGCTCCACCAGGGCGTGAGCCATCGCTTCGCGGGCCGCATGCCCGCCGTCCGGTGCGCTCGGCGTGGGGTCCACCAGCCCGGGGTGCTCGCGGCGTGTCCTCCGTGTCCCCGGCACCATCCGTCGTGCGAGGTCGTCGATGACGTCCGCGTCGGCATCCGCGGGCAGCTCCTCGAACTCGCGGTCGGTCTCCTGGGGGTCGGCCAGAGCCTCGCGGAACTCCTCCACCGCCGAGGCGTCGAAGACGGTCGCGTACACGGCGAGCAGGGACTGCTGCGCGTCGGTGAGCCCGGGGGCGAGCTCGGCGAAACCGGCCGGGGTCACCGCCGGCGCGCGGTGCTCGAGGACCTGGGCCAGATCGGCTCGTGCCCGCGTCAGCCGCGCGATCGACTCCTCGAGCTCGGCGTCGACCCGACGGAGCTGGTCGCGAGCGTCGGGATCGTCGCGATCCACCGCGGCGATCTGCGCCAGGGGGATCCCGAGCTCGCTCAGCCGGGTGATCTGCAGCAACCGGATCAGGTGGGCGGCCCGGTAGAGCTTGTAGCCGTTGGCGGCGCGCTCGGGCTCGGGGAGCAGGCCCACCTTGTGATAGTGCCGCACCGTGTTCACGCTGGTGCGCGCGAGCTCGGCGAGCTGTCGGGTGCTCCAGGTCATGCATCGTCTCCGTCCTGGGGGCGCCGGCGGGGCCGCGGCGTCGGTCTGCATTCATCATCGCGCAGCCCGCCCGTCCGGCGACCCCGGCGCGTCCTCAGGCCTCGCCGACCGCCTCGCTCATCGCGCTGATCTGGAACGTGGAACCGGAGGGATCGGCGATCGTGGCGATGCGACCGAAGGGTGAGTCGACCGGGCCGTCCAGGATCTTCCCGCCCAGTTCGGTGACTCTCGCCAGCGCCGGCTCGGAGGCCTCGACGGCGAAGTAGATGCGCCACCCGGTGGCCTCTGCGGGCATCACGCCCGTCGCATCGCACATGCCCCAGCTCGCACTGTCGCTGGAACCGTTGGTCGCGTAGCGGAAGGAATCCTCCTCCATGGGCTCGCCCATCGCCACCAGGTGCGCGTCGAAGACCGCGGTGTAGAAGGCGGAGGCCGCATCGAACTGGTGGGTCATCAGCTCGAACCAGACGGGGCAGCCGGGGCTGCCGGTGAACTCGAAGCCTTCGAGGTCTCCGGCCTGCCACAGGCCGATCGTCGCCCCGGTGGCATCGAGGGCGATGGCCATGCGGCCGGAGTCGCCGATGGCATCGGGTGGGACGACGACGGTGCCCCCGTTCTCGGTGACCTTCGCGGCGCGTGCGTCGACGTCGTCGACCGCGAGGTACACCCCCCACTCGGCGACCAGAGGGTCGCCCGCCGGACAGGTCATCCCCGTGACATCCATCAGCCCGCCCACGAGAGCGCCGTCGTTGCGGATCAGGTGATAGTGGTTGAAGGTCTCGCCGAGATCCTCGAACTCCCAGCCGAACAGTCCGGAGTAGAAGGTCTTCGCTGCCGCGAGGTCGGTGACACTGGCGTCGAGCCAGGTGCTGGTGCCGGTCGTGGTGGTCATGTCTCCTCCTGGAGTGGGCGGGCTCGCGGGCCCGAGATGGTGACTCCACGCTAGGCGCGCGGCGAGCGGGTTCTTTGTCCGATCCTGCGCATCGCGATCATCGGGTGCAGAGACTGGGCAGGGCCGTCAGCAGCGGTGGGCGCGGGGTCGTGGGGGCGGCGAAACGCAGCGTGACCTGCCCGGACCGGGTGATCGGAACGGGATGGACAGCGACCACCGGGGCCGTCGGCGCCAATTGGTCGAGGGGATCGGCGTGCAGGGGCACCGCGAATCCCAGCAGGAACGGGGCACCCGGGCACAGCGGGAGCCGGACCGACTCGGTCCCCGAGACCAGCACGCCTGAGAGGGGCAGACCGATCGGGGCCGGATGCGGGTACCAGCCCACCCAGATCGAGGGGTCGCCGCGCGGGCTGAACCCCTCCGACAGCTCGAGGCGTGCGCTGACGGCTCCCGGCCCGGGGGACAGCAGGGAGAAGGGCAGCGGGGGCTTGTCGCTGAGATGATCGGCGAGATGGCGCAGCCGTCCCGGTGGCACGCCGACCGTGGCGCGGAAGCGGCGGGTGAAGCTGGAGAGGGAGTCGAAGCCGACGGCGGTGGCCACGTCGATCACGGCATCGGCGTCGGTTAGGAGCAGGCGCTTCGCCATGTCGATCCGGAGCGCGGTGAGGTACTGGCCGGGGCCGATCCCGACCTGTCGGGCGAAGAGCCGGGAGAAGTGGAACGGGCTGTATCCGGCGTGGTCGGCGAGGTCGGTGACGCTGAGCTCGGCGGGGCTCCGGCGGGCGAGATCGAGCGCGGAGGTGAGAGCATCCTCCGTCGCAGGTGCTGTGAGCGAGGTCACGGCACCGAGTGTACGGCGGGGCTCAGTCGATGCCGGGCCGTCTGCGGTTCTGCTTGGTCTGCGCGCGCTGTCGCTTGCTCTCGAGTCGGCGTCGCTGCGCGCCGCGGGTGCGCCGGGTCGGTCGACGCACCGCGGGCGGCGCCACGGCCTCGCGCAGCAGCCCGGCGAGACGCTCGCGGGCCGCGACGCGATTGCGGCGTTGGGATCGGTGCTCCTCGGCGCTGACGGTGAGCACGGTGCCCGCCAGGCGAGGGGCGAGATGATCCAGGGTGCGGGCGCGCTGGTCGTCGTCCAGCGCGGTGGTGGTGGCCAGGTCGAGGCCCAGCTGCACCCGGGAGTCGGCGGTGTTCACGCCCTGCCCGCCGGGTCCGGAGGAGCGGGAGAACTGCTCGGTGAGCTCTGCGGCGGGGACCCTCAGGCCGTGCGGTGCCCCGGGACCCGGGGTCACCAGCAGATCGTCCATCCCTCGAGTGTGCCGCACTCGCACGGCACCGGGCTCAGCGCCGAGCGCGGTGGCGTGGAGGGTTCCTTCACTATCTAGCCGCGCTCCAGACGGCGTGACAGCGAGCTCTCGCGACGCAGGCCCTCGAGCTCCCACCGCTCGGGCTGCCGGTCACGGCGCAGATGGAAGGCGGCCAGGGTCAGCAGCTGTGCCCACCAGTCCACCAGGAGCATGCGCCATTCGTGGTCGGTCAGCGGATCGATCCGGTCCAGGGCGAGCACCAGGTCGTCGTACCGGCAGCGCCAGGTCATCATCAGCTCGGTGACGCGGCGGTCGACGCTGGCGAGCTCGAGGTCCAGCAGCCCGGTCAGCCGTTCGCCCTCCCACAGCAGGTTCCAGTCGGTGAGGTCGCCGTGGACCAGGACGGTCCGGGACGCCGACCAGTCGATGCCCTCGGCCAGTGACCTCGCCTGCTCGTGCCGTCGCTGCAGCCACGCACGGTCCTCGGGATCGGTGCACCGGCTCAGCACGTCCTCGGCGTCGGCGGCGGTGAGGATCGCCAGATGATCGGGGGTGTCGGGGCGGGGGCGGAGGCGTTCCCGCGGGAACGTCTCCGCATGCCAGTCGGCCAGGAGCCGGGCTCGCTCCGGGGCGGTCGTGGTGCGGGCCTGTCCGGGGAGGAAGTGCTCGAGCGTCCACCAGCCGCCGGCGTGCTCGATCGGCTCGCCGAGAGGGCGTGCCGTCGGCCATCCCGTCTCGGCCGCCAGCTCGCGCATCTCGGCCTGCCACGCGACGCTCAGCCCGAGCTGGTCGTGCCCGCGCTCGAGCAGGTCGTGATGCCGGCGCAGGACGAGGTCCTGGTCCCCGCGGCGCATCCGCCACCCGAGGTTGCTGCGTGCGGGCAGGGTCGCGACGAGGTCGAGGTCGAGCCGTGCCGCGAGTTCCGCCGCCTCACCCGTGAGATCGTGCGCGGTCACTGCCCGACCCGACCGTCGATGCACTCCCGCAGCAGATCGGCGTGCCCGCAATGGCGCGCGTACTCCTCGATGCGGTGCACCAGCAGCTCCCGGATCGCGATCTGCTCGCGGCCGACGCGCTCGCCGAGATCCCGGTGCGCGCCCAGGGCCTCATCCGTCCAGCGCTGCTCCCGGGCCAGGTCGGCGAAGGCCGCGTCGACCAGAGCCTGGTCGGCTCGTGCTCCGTCGAAGTCGGCGTCGTGGGGGCCGTAGAGGCGCGACAGCGGCTCCTCGGGGGAGATCCAGGTGCGCCAGTCCCGCTCCGTCTCGCCGAGATGGCGCACCAGCCCCAGCAGCGACATCGTCGAGGGCGGCACGGACCGGCGCGCGAGCTGCTCGGGCGTGAGGCCCTCGCATTTCATGAGCAGGGTGTGGCGGTAGTCCGCCAGGTACTCCTCGAGCGTGGCCAGCTCGCCGTCGGGGCTCGCCCCGTCGCTGTTGCGAGGATCGTCCTGCGGGTTCACCCACATGTCGGGGTAGACCGTCGCCCGGGTCCAGCGCTGGAGTCCTTCGCTCACGACCCGGTCCGGCCTCTGGGTCCACCCGCTCGAAGGAGCGGACGTGCCTTCGCCCGCAGCGACCAGAACATCATCCGCGCCATCGCCATCGGGCTGTAGTGGGCTCCGTCGACGTACGGCCGGTCGGAACGCAGCGCCGCGTCGGCCCCGCCGTCGACGAACACGATCTGCCCGGCCATGAAGGAGTTCTGCTCGCTGACCATCCAGCTGATCGCGTCCGCCACGGCCCGGATCGGCCCGGGCAGGCCGAGCGGCTGGGGGAGCGCGGTGCGCAGGACGTTGAGCTGGTCCTGATCGGCGAGCATCACGTCCCGCGCGGTGTCGGTCTCCACCAGGCCGGGGGCGACGACGTTGACGACCACGCCGGTGCCCGCCCATTCCTCGGCGGTCGCCGACTGGCGCACCCACCGGTTCAGCGCGATCGCCGCGGACCGCGACAGCTCCCCGCCCCGGCCGCTCGCGACGGCGACCTCCGCGGCGGCGCCGGCCAGTTCCTCGTCCCCGCGCAGGCAGGCGCTGATGACGTCGCCGTCCCCGGCGGTCAGCGAGGAGGCCGAGGTGACCAGCACGACGCGCGGGGACCGTTTCCGGCGCAGCACGACGCGCAGGCCGGCCAGCACCGCGAGGGAGCCGAAGTAGTCCTCGTGCACCGTGCGCTCCGAGGCCGTGACGGGTCCGGTCACCAGCACCAGCCCGTCGATGCCTCCCGGCGCGCGGCGGCCGACCTCCTGGACCAGCTGATCGCGCCCCGGATCGTCGGCGAGGTCCGCGCGCACGTCGATCTCCGGGCCCTGACCACAGCGGATGACCCGCGCGCCGTGGTCCTCTAGCGTCCCCGCGACGGATGCACCGATGCCGCCGTCGGCCCCGGTGACGACGTAGGTGCGACCCTCATGGAGGGGCATGGCGGCTCCCTGGTCCGTGACGTTCTCGTCGAGCGCTCCCGACGACCTGGTTCCGAGATTACGCGCGAAGTCCGCGGAGGTCACGGCTCGGGCCGCTCCCGCGGGCGATCACCCGCCGCCGGGGCACGGGCGGGACGGGCGTCCCTTCCCGGGTGTCCGTGCGCTCCGTAGTCTGATCTCATGATCGAGAACTCGAAACTGACCGTCGTCGGGGCGGGCGCCGTCGGCTCGAGCGTCGCCTACGCCGGCCTCATCCGCGGCTCGGCGCGTCACATCGCGCTCTACGACATCGACCCCGCGAAGACCGAGGCGGAGGTCCTCGACCTCGCCCACGGCACCCTGTTCACCGGCAGCAGCGACATCGCCGGCGGCTCCGACATCGAGGTCGCGGAAGGCTCCCACGTCGTGGTGATCACCGCCGGTGCCAAGCAGCGCCCCGGCCAGACCCGCCTCGACCTCGCCGCGACCAATGCGCGGATCATCGGCGACCTCGTCCCGCGGCTGCTGGAGGTCGCGCCCGACGCGATCCTCGTGATCGTGACCAACCCCTGTGACGTGCTCACGATGCTGGCCCACGAGGCCTCCGGCCTGCCCGCCGAGCGGGTGTTCGCCTCGGGGACGGTGCTGGACTCCTCGCGGCTGCGCTGGGAGATCGCGCGCCGCGCCGACGTGGCGGCCGGCAGCGTCCACGCCCAGATCATCGGCGAGCACGGCGATTCGGAATTCCCCCTGTGGTCCGCCGCCCGCATCGGTGCAGTCCCGATCCTGCAGTGGCGTCGCGACGGCGAGCTCCTGTTCACCCGCGAGCAGCTCGACGCGATCGCGGCCGACGTGCGCGACGCGGCGTACCGGGTGATCCGTGGCAAGGGGGCGACGAACTATGCGATAGGCCTGTCCAGCGCCCGGATCGTCGAGGCGATCCTGCGCGACGAGCACGCCGTGCTCCCGGTCGCCCCGGTGCTCAGCGACTTCCACGGCATCGACGGCGTCGCCCTGTCGGTGCCGAGCATCGTCAGCGCCGAGGGCGCCCGGCCCCTGCACGAGACCCCCTTCTCCGGGGAGGAGCTCGCCACCCTGCGCGACTCGGCCGAAGCACTGCGCGGGGTCGCCGCGGACCTCCGCGGCTGACGACGCCGCCGGCCGCGCGGTGGATGCCGGCCGCGGAGAGGACGCCGGCCCCCGTTCGCGGAGTCAGGCCGGCAGGTCCTTCGCGGAGAGCTCCTTGAACGCGCTGCGATGGAACACCATCGCGTGCGCCCCCGGCACGCTGTCGATCGTGAGCACCTCCAGCAGCACCATGTCGTGATCCCCGGCGGCCGTGGTGGCGTAGATCTGCGTGGTCATCGTGGCCGGGGCGTCCTCGAGCGTCAGCGCACCCGTCCCGTCGACCTCGACGCCCACCCCGGCGAAACGGCGCTCCCGGTTCGTCGAGGCCAGCTGACGGGCGACGCCGGACTGGTCGCGGCCCAGCAGCGAGACCCCCAGCCCGGGACGCTCCGCCAGCAGCGGCCAGGTCTGCGAGGAGTGCTGGACGGCGAGCGCGACCAGCGGCGGGTCCAAGGAGACCCCTACCGTGAAGGTCGAGGCCACCAGCCCGTGCGGCACCCCGTCGATCTCGGCCGCGACGAGGACCACACCCTGGGGGAAGTGGGAGAAGGCCTCGCGCAAGGTGGAGTCGGTCAGCATGCTGTGCACGATAGGCCCGTGGCGGCGTGCGATGCCCGGGTGCTTCTCCATGTGGGACCCGCTCGCGGAGCGACGCACCTCACCCTGGAGGGGCGGGGGTGAGCGGGAGGCGACATCCGTCCTGGGCACGGCGAAGTCACGGGCCGATACCGACTCGCGGCAGCTCGGCTCGTCCCCTGTACGGTCGTGGAGGGGCCGTGTGGTCCCGCAGCCTGTCCCTGCCCCCGACGTGAACGGAGTCGCACTGCGATGAACGACGACGAGCCCGCCGCCCGCCGGAAGCGGCCCGACAGGGAGGCACGGGCGGATCGTCCTGCCGGTCACCCCCTGGCGAGCATCGACTACTCGCGTCCCCAGTACCCCCACGACATCCACCCGGCGCTGGTGCCGGGGATCGGGATCGACGAGCAGCGCCGCCGCTACGGCATCGACAAGGTCGTCTTCGGCGTCGCCGGGGTGCTCACGGTGGCCTTCGTGATCTGGGGCATCGCGGACCCGGCGGGCGTCGGCGAGGTCGCCGACGTCGCGTACGCCTGGACCATGAGCCACCTCGGCTGGCTGTTCAACGCGGTCGCCACCGTGGTGCTGGTCTCGCTGCTGATCCTGGCCTTCTCCCGGTACGGGAAGATCATCCTGGGCAAGGACGGGGAGAAGCCCGAGTTCTCCACCTTCTCCTGGGTGGCGATGCTGTTCGCCGCCGGACTCGGCATCGGCGTGATGTTCTGGGGCCCCTCGGAGCCGCTGACCTACTTCCTCACGCCGCCTCCGCTGACGAACGAGCCGGAATCGGTCGAGGCGATGCACCTCGCGCTCGCCCAGACCTACTACCACTGGGGATTCCATGCCTGGGCGATGTACGCCCTGGTGGGCGGCGCCGTCGCCTACGCCGCGTACCGGCGCGGCCGCACCCTGCTGATGTCCTCGATCTTCCAGCGCCTGTTCGGCAAGCGGCTCACCGACGGCTGGGCCGGGCAGCTGGTGGACATCTTCGCGATCATCGCGACCCTGTTCGGCACCGCCGCCGCCCTGGGGATAGCCGTGCTGCAGATCGGCGAGGGCGTCGTGATCGTCTCCGGCGCCTCGGAGCTGACCAACACCATGATGATCCTGATCATCGGCGTGCTCTCGGCCGGCTTCGTGATCTCGGCCGTCTCCGGGGTCTCGCGCGGCATCCGCTACCTCTCGAACATCAACATCGTGCTCACGATCGGTTTCGCGGGGCTGCTGTTCATCCTGGGGCCCACCCTGTTCCTGCTGAACCTGCTGCCCTCGGCGGTCATGGAGTACATCGGCTCGCTGTTCCAGATGATGGCGCGCTCGGCCTCCTGGGGCCAGGCGACGCTGGACTTCCAGTCCACGTGGACCGTCTACTACTGGGCCTGGTGGATCTCCTGGTCGCCCTTCGTCGGCGTCTTCATCGCCCGCATCTCGCGCGGTCGCACGATCCGCCAGTTCCTCCTCGGCGTCATCCTCATCCCCTCGTCCCTGCTGTTCGTGGCCTACGGGATCATGGGCGGCACCGCGATCTCGATGTACCGGGACGGGCAGCTGGGCGAACTGGAGGAAGTGGTCCCTGCCCAGGTGCTGTTCTCGATGGCGGAGAACCTGCCGCTGTCCAACGTCCTCCCCCTCCTGATCATGGCCATCCTCGCGATCTTCTTCATCACCGCCGCGGACTCCGCCTCGGTGGTGATGGGCATCCTCACCACCCGGGGGAGTCAGAGCCCACCGAAGCTGGTGGTCGTCTTCTGGGGCCTGGTGATGGGCGGGATCGCCGTGGTGATGCTGCTGCTGGGAGACGAGAGCGCACTGGAGGGGCTGCAATCGCTAGTGATCATCACGGCGGTGCCGTTCGCCCTGGTCATGCTGCTGATCATCGTCGCCTGGTTCCGGGAGCTGCGCAGCGACCCGTACACCCTGCGCCAGCAGTACGCCGAGGCCGCGGTCAGCAATGCGGTGGTCGACGGCGTGGACCGCTACGACGACGACTTCAGCCTGCAGGTGGTGCGCACCGAGCCCGGCGAGGGTGCCGGTGCGGACGTCGACTCCACCCATGAGGAGTACACCGGCTGGTACCAGCGCACCGACGAGGAGGGTGAGCCGGTCGGCTTCGACTTCGCCACCGGGGAATGGGCCGACGGATGGCGCCCGGAGACCGGGGAGATCGAGACGGTCCCGCCCGATGCGCACGAGAACCCCGACCTCGATCCCGACACGACCCCGAGAGAGGACCCCCGAGCATGAGACCGAACATCGTCGTCATCCAGGCCGATCAGATGGCCGCCCAGGCGCTCGGCGCCTACGGCGACCCGGCCGCCCGCACTCCGCACATCGATGCCCTGGCGGCCGATGCCGCCGTGTACGACCGGGCGTACTGCACCACCCCGCTGTGCGCTCCCTCCCGCGCGTCGATGATGACGGGACGGATGCCCTCGGACATCGGCTGCTACGACAACGGCGACGACTTCGCCGCCTCGACGCCGACGTTCGCCCACCATCTGCGGGCGGCCGGCTACCACACGGCGCTCGTCGGCCGGATGCACTTCATCGGGCCCGATCAGCACCACGGCTTCGAGCAGCGCCTGACCACGGACGTCTACCCGGCGGACATGGACATGGTCCCGGACTGGCGCCGTGACCCGGCCGAACGTCTGCAGTGGTATCACGACGCCGACGCGGTCTTCACCGCCGGGGTCTCCCAGGCGACGGTCCAGCAGGACTTCGACGACGAGGTGGGCTTCCGCACCCTGCGCCACCTCAACGACCGGGTGCGGGCGAATCGTGCCGCGGGGGAGCGGATCCCCTTCCTGATGGTCACCAGCTTCATCCATCCCCACGACCCGTACGAGCCGCCGCAGGAGCACTGGGATCGCTTCGCGGACGTCGACATCCCCGATCCCGCGCACCCGGAGGTCCCCGATCCCGCGCAGGACCCCCACAGCCACCGGCTGCGGGCGATGAGCGGCTTCGACCGTCGCGAACCCAGCGGCGAGGAGGTGCGGCGGGCCCGGCGCTCCTACTACGCCGCGGTGAGCTACATCGACGACCACATCGGCGGGATCCGGGAGCGGCTGAAGACCCTGGGCCTGGCGGACGAGACCATCATCATCGTCACCAGCGACCACGGCGACATGCTCGGTGAGAAGGGCCTGTGGTTCAAGATGTCGCCCTACGAGGAGTCCTCCCGGGTGCCGCTGATCATCCACGGCCCCGATCACCTCGTGCCGGGCGGACGCTATGCGAACCCGGTCTCGCTGTTGGACCTCATGCCCACCCTGCTCGAGCTCGCCGACGCCGAGCAGACGGAGGCCTCCGGCGGCATGCTCGAGGCCGGGGCGATCCCGCCCGCGCGCCAGGGTCTCTCGCTGCTGGAGTCCGCCCGCCGTGAGCGCCGCGGCACGACGGCCCCGACGGACCGCGACGTGGTCATCGAGTACCTCGCCGAGGGCACCCTGCGTCCGCAGCTGACGCTGGTGCGCGGCCGGTACAAGCTCGTGGTCTGCCCCGGCGACCCCGACCAGCTGTTCGACCTGGAGACCGACCCTCGCGAACTGCGCAGCGTGGCGGACGCCCCGGAGCACGCGGAGGTGGCGGCCGGGATGCGCGCCGAGCTCGAGGCGCAGTACGACCTCGCCGGCCTCGAGGCGGGGGTCCTCACCAGCCAGTCACGTCGTCGCCTGGTGGCGGAGGCGCTCCAGCAGGGCACCGCCCGCCACTGGGACTTCGAGCCCGATCCCGAGCAGCGTTACGTCCGCGGCGACTTCTGGGGCGCGGTGCAGTTCGGGCAGATCCGGAACGCGCAGGGCCAGGCTGCCGACGGAGCCTGACAGCCGGCTGGCCCCGGTCCTCCCGGCGCCGCTGCGCGCCGGGGCGGCCGACGGCTGGTCCAGGTGCCGTCCGCACGGCGGTGAGCGCCGGCGGCGTCCCGTCGCGTCACCGACAGTAGGGTGAGCCCATGACGAAGCCACGCAGCGCCCTCCTCGCGGACGGGCGCCGGATCCTCGTGAGGTCGGCCGCGACGGCCGCCGGGGCGTTGGTCGGCGCGCAGGCACTCGTCATCGCGACTCTGGTGGTGGTCGACGGAGTCAAGGAGCGCGGCCGCAAGGTGCGCGGCGCGCCGCGCCCCGGGACGTTCCACGCGCAGGTGGAGCAGTCGCAGCTCAGCATCTACACCTCGGGGGCCACGCTCTACGACGACATGATCGAGGCGATCGACTCGGCCCGCACCTCGATCCAGATGGAGACCTTCATCTGGAAGGGTGACGAGGTGGGCCAACGGTTCATGGATGCCTTGAACGGTGCCGCAGAGCGAGGCGTCGAGGTCCACGTGATCTACGACGGGTTCGCCAACCTGGTGGTGCGGCGCTCGTTCTACCGGCAGTTCTCCGAGCGGATCCACGTCTGGAGGATGCCGCTCGTGCGCCGGAAGTTCTGGAAGGGGATCATCCGGCTCTCCGGGCTCAACCATTCCAAGATCATGGTCGTGGACCACCACATCGGCTTCGTCGGCGGATACAACATCGGCGCGCCCTACGCCCTGCGGTGGCGCGACACCCACCTGAGGGAGATCGGTCCTGCCGTGTGGGAACTGCGCAATGCCATCGCGCAGGTCTGGAACGAGGGCCGTGAGGCCGACGACCAGATCGCGTGGGTCCCGCCGCGCAGTGGGGACCCGGAGGTGCGGGTGGCCGCGAACCTTCCTGTGCAACTGGTCTACCCCATCCGCGGCACCTACCTGGCGGCGATCGAGCGCGCCCGGAGCCATATCTTCATCACGACCCCGTATTTCGTCCCCGACCAGCAGATCCTCGCCGCACTCGTCAAGGCTGCGCAGCGCGGGGTCGACGTGCGCGTGATGCTCCCCGAGGAGTCCAACCACATCGTCGCCGACTGGGTCTCGCGCGGCTTCTACGGGCAGATGCTCGATGCGGGGATCACGATCCTGCTGTACCGCGCGGCGATGATCCACGCGAAGACGGCCACGATCGACGGCCGGTGGTCCACGGTGGGCACCGCGAACATCGACCGCCTCTCCCTGTCGTTCAACTACGAGACCAACGTCGAGATCATCGATCCGGGCTTCGCCGCCCAGATCGAGAAGATCTACAAGGCCGACTCCGAGCATTGCGAGATGCTCACCTCTCCGGACTGGCGCGACCGCCATCCCATGGCGCGCCTCGCCGAAGTGATCCTCTCCCCGCTGCGCTCACTGCTGTGACCTCACCGCCGTCCCACGCCCGGCGGGTGCGCAGGGAGGGCCGGCGGGACGACGCAGAGCTCGGCGCGCCTGGCCGACCGATCGGGCGGGCCGGCGAGGAGGTCAGCGGCTTGGCGCCGCCATGGACTCCGGCTCATCCACCCGTCCTCGAGTGGTCAGCAGTGACACCCCGACCAGGGAGAGGACGGCGAGCGGCAGGGCGACCAGGACCGAGTTCAGCTCGTCGGAGCGACCGGTCACCTCCCAGACGATCGTCGCGAGAGCTCCGACCGCCATCGCGCTCAGCGCACCGGCCGCCGTGGCGCGCTTCCAGAACAGACCGGCGAACAGCACGGGCGTGATGGTCGCGCCGTACATCGTGTAGGCGTACATCTGCAGGGCGAGCACGCTGGGGAAGAAGCTCACCATCACGAATCCGAGCGTCGCGACGACCAGCACCGCGATCCGGCCGATCCAGAGGTTCTGCCGGTCCGTCGGGGGCTGTGAGCGTCGCACCTGCCCCACGAGATCGTGGACCACGTTGGCCGAGCAGGTCAGCAGGTAGGACGAACCCGTGGTGACGATCAGGGCGAAGGCACCGGCCAGCAGCGCCCCGCCGATCACTCCGGGGGTGAACGCCCCGTCCGAGAGGGACAGGACGGCCATGTCGGGCTCGATGCCGGGCTGCAGGACCGAGCTTGCGACGCCGAGCACGGCGATCGGGATGATCATGACGACGGCGCCGAGGATGAAGACCACCGCCCCCTGGAATGCGGCCTTCGGGCTCTTGGCCGCTGCCAGGCGCTGGTACATGTTCTGGTCCCCGAGCAGCAGCACGAAGGCGGGCAGCGCGAACCCGAGCATCTGCAGGGCGCTCAGGCCCCCGAGCGGGCCGAGGTCCGTGCGGGCGCGGGAGATCTCCCCGGCGTCCGATCCCATGTCCACGCCGACGACGAAGAAGACGGTGACCCACAGGGCGAACACGATCATCACGGACGAGAGGAAGTCGGTCCAGGCCACCGACTTCAGCCCACCCGAGAGGGCGAGGAAGGTGATCAGCACCGCGGCGAGGACGGCTCCGGACTGTTCACCGAGCGGGGTGATGAGGCTGATGATGTAGCCCGCCCCCGTGAACTGGTAGGCGGTGATGCCGATGAAGGCGATCAGGATCGTCACGGTCCCGGCGACCCGCACCGCCTTGCCGTAGCGCCTGTCGAACAGCTCGGGGACGGTGTGCCCGGCGCGCTCGCGCACCCGCCGGGCCAGGAACACCAGGATCAGGGAGCCGGTGACGGTGCCGGAGAAGAACAGCAGCCCGGCCGTGAGCCCGTAGGTGTAGGCGAAGTTCGCGGCGCCGATGATCGACCCGGAGCCGACGAACGTCGCGAGCATGGTCCCGCCGAGGACCGGGGCGGGCAGCGAGCGGCCGGCGAGGACGAAGTCCTCCCCCGAGGAGGTCTCCTTGGCGCGACCGAACCAGGCGCCGACGGCGACCATCACGATGACGTAGCAGATGAGGACGGCGATGTGCGCAATGTTCATGCGGATGCTCCGGGAGCGTCGGGGGAGTCGTGGTCAGCTCTCGCCGCGACGCGAGACGATGTGGCCGCCCTGGACGACCATCACGGGATCAGGGTCGGAGAGGAGAGCGATGTCCTGCAACGGGTCACCGTCCAGGACCACGAGGTCCGCGCAGGCGTCCTCTCGGATCACCCCGAGCTCGCCGTCGCGCTGCAGCAGCTTCGCGGCGGTGACCGTCGCGGCGCGCAGGATCGCCAGCGGCTCCTGGTGGCGGGCCCGGATCTCGAACTCCTTCGACTGGTGGACCTGCATGCCGCCCAGCAGGTCCGTGCCGAAGCACAGCTGGAGCTCCTCCTCGTCGGCGATCCGCAGGGCGTTCTCCCCGGCGGTCAGCACGTCGTCGACCTTCCGCTGGCTGGCCTCGGGCAGTCCCATGGACGCTCCGAACTCCTTCAGCGCCCAGTAGGTCACCAGGTTCATGGTGACGAAGGCGCCGGCCTCCCGGATCTTCCGTGCAGTCGGGCGGTCCATGAGGTTCGCGTGCTCGATCGAGCGGACCCCGGCCTCGAGGGCGCGGGAGATCGCTCCCGGGGTGTAGGCGTGGGCGGCGACGTAGCGGTTGGCGTCGTGCGCCTCCTCGACGGCCGCGCGCATCTCGGCCGGGGAGTACTGGATGGAGTCCACCCGGTCGGTGGGGGAGGCGACACCGCCGCCGGCCATGATCTTCAGGTGATGGGAGCCGGTGCGCAGCTGATCACGCGCCGCCCGTCGCACGGCGTCGGGGCCGTCGGCGAGGAGCCCGAGACCTGTGCAGCACGATGCCCCGAGGGACTTCTGCTGGCCGGGACGTCGGTTGTCCGCGTGTCCGCCGGTCTGGGAGAGCGACTTGCCGCCGTAGAACAGGCGTGGTCCGCGCAGCAGGCCCTCGCTCTGGGCGGCGGCCAGGCCGTGGTCGGCGCCGCCGGTGTCCCGCACGGTGGTGAAGCCGCGGTCCAGCATGTCGCCCATCAGCCGCGCCGCCTGGAGAGCCGCGTAGGACGGCGCCTCGGTCTCGAGCTCCGCGAGGTTCGCCGTCATCGCGTACACGTGGACGTGACAGTCGATGAGGCCAGGGATCACGTGGCGGCCGGAGAGGTCCACGACGTCGACGTCCTCACCGGCGCTGCGGGCGGCGCGTTCCGCACCGTCGATCCGTGCGAAGCGGCCGTCGGCGACCTCGAGATCTCCGGTGCGCCACACCCCGCTGTCGACATCCAGATACCGGGCGTTGGTGAAGACCGTCGAGGGGGTCACGCAGATTCTCCTGAGCGTCGGGGGTCGCGCGGTGCATGCCACGGTATACGCTCTCCTGCCCCCTGGGGGAACCGTGCGATATCCGGCCCGCTGCGGGCTGCGCGGCTCAGCGGCCCTCGCGCCAGGGCGCCTCGAGCTCGGCGGCGTCGGGCGCGGGTCCGGCCAGTGCGGGCGCGTCGGTCGACGCCAGCGCGTGCAGGGCGAGGTCGACATACCGTCGCCGCAGCGTCGCGGCGCGATCGGGATCGGCGGCCTCCACCCCGGCCACCATGGTCGCGATCAGGGTGAGGTCCGCGCCGGTGATGTCCGCGCGCGCCCGATGCGATGCGATGGCACGGTCCACGAGCTCCTGCATGGCCACGTTCCCCCGGTGCGCGACCTCGAAGAGCTCCTCGGGCGGGTCGAAGGTGCCCAGCAGACCGCCGGTCCGGAGGGTGCCGGAGCTCGCGTACCAGGCGAGGAATCCCGCCAGTCCGTCCCAGGGGTCCGGGACCGACAGGGCCGAGCACGCTTCGTCGGCGATCGAGGTCAGGGCGTGCTGCGCCACGGCCACCAGCAGGGCGTCCTTGGAGGGATAGCGCCGGTAGAGCGTCGCCTGACCGACACCCGCCCTGCGCGCGACGGCCGACATCGCAGCGGCGGGGTCGTGGCTGAACACGTCGAGGGCGGCATCGAGCACCAGGGTGTCGTTGCGGCGGGCTTCTGCCTGTCGTCCACGGGGAGCGGTCATCCTCGAATCGTATCGGACAGAGTCAGTCCGGTTGTGGTACGTTCAAACGGACAAAGTGAGTCCGATCAAAATTCCCAGGAGTGATGCACCATGCGCAGCGTCGAGGTGACGGCCTTCGGCAGCCCGGAGGTCCTGCAGGTCCGCGAGTCCCCACGGCCGGACCCGGGGCCCGGCGAGGTGGTGATCGCGGTCGAGGCGGCGGAGATCCTCTTCCTCGACACCCAGCTGCGAAGCGGCTGGGGCCGTGAGTACTTCACGGTCGAACCGCCCTTCGTCCCCGGCGTCGGGATCGCCGGCACCGTGATCGAGCTCGGGGACGGGGTCGACGCGGCCTGGCAGGGTGCCCGGGTGGCGGCGAGCACCTCCTCCGTCGGCCACTACCGTGGCGGCGGCTACGCCGAGTTCGCCCTCGCCGGGGTCGATCGTGCCCTGCGGGTCCCTGCCGGAGTCGAGCCCGCCGAGGCGCTGGCCGCTCTCAGCGACGGCGCCATGGGCGTCAGTCGAATCGAGCGCTCCGGGCTGTCGGCCGGGGACCGGGCTCTGGTGACGGCCGCCAGCGGCGGCATCGGCATCTGGCTGATCCCGCTGCTGGCCGCCGCCGGCGTCGAGGTGATCGCGGCGGCCCACGGCCGGCAGAAGGTCGAGCTCGCACGCGAGCGGGGAGCGACCGTGGCGGTCGATTACGGGCAGGAGGGCTGGGCCGACGGGCTGGACGAGGTCGACGTCGTCTTCGACGGCGCCGGCGGCCGGCTCGGCGAGCAGGCGGCGAGCCTGCTGCGCCACGGCGGTCGCTTCTTCGCCTACGGAGCCGCCTCCGGCGAGTTCGTCGACACCGATCGCCTCGCCGCCGAGCGGGGAGCGCAGGTGATCGGGCTGCACGAGGAGTTCACGGACGAGGACGCACACCGCTACGCCGGCCAGGCGCTGCACCTCCTGGCCGCGGGCACGGTGGCGCCGGTGATCGGCCAGAAGCTGCCCCTCGAGAGCGCCGCGGAGGCGCATGCGGCGATCGAGGATCGCCGCATCGTCGGGAAGTCGGTGCTGGTCCCATGAGCACACGCGAGCGCACCGGGCCGCGGACCGTTCTGGTCATCGGCGCGACCGGCCGGACCGGCCGACAGGTGGTGGACGGGCTCCTCGCAGCAGGCGTGGCGGTCCGCGCGCTGGTCCGGCATCCTCTGACGGCGGGCCTGCCTGCCGAGGTGACCATGATCGAGGGCACGCTGCAGGATCCCGGCGCCGTGCGGCAGGCCGCCACCGGGGCCGACTCCGCCTTCCTGCTCTGGATCGGCGACGACCCGGCGGAGATCCCGCCCGTGATCGATGCGCTGACCTCGTCCGTGCGGCACGTCGTCTACCTGTCGGCCGCGGACCTCCGCAGCGGGCTCGGTGCCGGCAGCGCCGTGCAACCGGGGATCCATGCCGAGGTCGAGCGTGTGCTCGAGGCGTCCCCGAGCACGTGGACCTTCCTGCGCGGCGGCGGGTTCGCCGCCAACACCTTGGAGTGGGCCGGGCAGATCCGAGCCGGTGACACCGTGAGCGTGGTCCATCCAGGGGCCGGCCGGTCCCTCGTGGACGAGCGAGATCTCGGGGAGGCCGCGGTCCGGGCGCTGAGGGATCCCTCGCTGGTCGGCCGTGCCCTCTCCCTCACCGGCCCGGAGACCCTCACCCAGGAGGAGCAGATCGCCGTCCTCGGTGACGTCCTCGACAGGGACCTGACGGTCCAGGAGCGGGACACCGACGAGGCGCGCGCGGAGTACGCGACGCTCATGGGCGTCGATCTCGCCGACCGGGCCCTCTCCTACTGGGCGACGCTGATCGAGGATCCCGAACCGGTCACCAGCGGCATCGACGAGATCCTGGGCCGACCACCGCGGTCCTACCAGGACTGGGCGCGCCTGCACCGCCTCGACTTCGAGTCCCTCACCACCGCAGAAGTGGCTCACCGGTACGCCGAGGCCTTCCGCAGCGGCCGGATCGCGGACGCCACGCGGATGCTGGACCCGGACGTCGTGCGCGTCGCGCCCCTGGAGGAGGGCGGCGTGGAACGGGAGGTGCGGGGGCTCGCGGCGATCATGGAGAACGCCGCGCGCCAGACCGAGGACGGCGACATGGAATCCGTCGAGGTCGGCGACCCCCTGGTCGGCGACGACAGCTTCGCGATCCGCTTCACCTTCGGCATGCGCGCCCACGGGACGGGGGAACGCTTCCGCACCGTGAAGCTCTCGCTCTGCGCGGTGGCCGCTGGTCGGATCGTCCGTGAAGAGGTCTTCTACCACCTCAATCCCTCGATGAATCCGTAGGATCCCCGCAGGCCGGACCCTCTTCCGGAGCCGGGACCACCGGCGCGCTCCCGGCTCCGGAGGGGTCTGCGGTCCGCTGTCTGGGTCCTCCGGATCAGGATCGCAGCGGCGCCGGCCCGCCGGGGCGGCTCAGCTGAACTGGATCCCGCCGTCGACGAGCATCGTCTGGCCGGTGACGTAGTCCGAGTCCTCGCTCGCGAGGTAGGAGACCATCTTGGCGACGTCGGCGGGGACGGAGACCCTGCCGAGGTGGATCGAGGCCGCGTTCTCCGCGAGGGCCTCGCCGCGCTGCTGGCCGTTCTTCGCGGCGAGCTTCTCGTCGATGAGATCCCACATCGCCGTGCCGACGATGCCGGGGCCGTAGGCGTTGACCGTGATCCCGTGCTCGGCCCACTCCATCGCCGCGGCCTGGGTGAGTCCGCGCACGGCCCACTTCGTGGCCGAGTACGCCCCGAGGAACGCGAAGGGGCGGAAGGCGACGATCGAGGCGGCGCCGATGATCTTGCCGCCGTGACCCTGCGCGACCATCTGCTTCGCGGCCTGGCGGTACGAGTTGAACACGCCGGTGATGTTCACGTCGAGGATCTTCTGGAAGTCCTCCGCGTTGTAGTCCAGGAGCTCCTGGACCTGGGCGATCCCGGCGTTGGCGACGAACACGTCGAGGTGCCCGCCGGCCTCGACCGCCGCGGCGACCAGGGCCGCGACCGAGTCCTCCTCGGTGACGTCGACGCTCACCCCGGTGGCAGTGCCCCCGGCGAGGATGATCTCGTCGACCGTGGAATCGATCCCCTCCTGCGTGATCGGCAGGTCGGCGACGATCACGTGCAGGCCGTCGCGTGCGAGACGCCGGGCGATGCCCTCGCCGATGCCGCGTGCCGCGCCGGTGACGACGGCGACGCGCTGCCCCTGCGGTGCTGACCGCCGGGCCGCCTCGACCGTCGAGGGGCTCTCGGTTCCGGTGCTCGTGGTGTTCATGGCTACTCCTCATCGAGTGACGACATCGGTGACCCGTGGTTCAGGTCACGGATTCAGCACAGCAGTGGATCGGCAGCAGCGGCAACGCCCCTTCTCGCGGACCGAGAACTGCAGGTAGGCCGCCTCCTGCTCCGGGCACGGGGCACTCCAGGACGGTGCCTGCGTCGGTCGGCGGCCCCGGGGCGGACCGGCGCCGCGGGGAACGGATCCGGGGCCCACACCGGTGGCGGGAATGTTCGCGCGGCGTGGCGTGTTGTCCCGGACATGCGAGCGATGACCTACGCCGAGTACGGCGACCCCAGCACCCTCGAGCTCACCGATGCCCCGACCCCCAAGGTCAGCCCGGGAGCCGTGCTGATCCGCGTGGAGCGGGCGTCCGTGAACCCCGTCGACTGGAAGGTGATGGCCGGCGGTCTCGACGGGCTCATCGAGACCGTCTTCCCCGTGATCCCCGGCTGGGACGTGGCCGGCGTCGTCGAGGCGGTCGGCCCCGACACCCCGGAGTTCACGCCCGGTGACCGCGTCGCCTCCTACGGCCGCACCGACGTCATCCATGGAGGGACCTACGCCGAGTTCGTGGCGCTGCCGGTCACCTCCGTGGCGGCGATCCCGGAGAGTGTGGACGTCGAGGCCGCGGCGGGACTGCCGCTGGCGGGCCTGACCGCGCTGCGCAGCCTCGAGACCCTGGAGCTGACCGGTGACGACACGCTACTGATCCACGCCGCCTCGGGCGGAGTCGGCCACCTCGCCGCACAGCTGGCCCGCGAGACCGGCGCCCGCGTCATCGGCACCGCCTCGACCGGCAACCACTCGGCGCTGCAGGCCATCGGCGTCACGCCGGTGAGCTACGGCGACGGCCTGGTCGAGCGCGTGCGCGAGATCGCGCCCGATGGCGTCACCGCGGTCGCCGACTTCGTGGGCGGTGTCCGGGAGGACACCCTCGCCCTGCTGGCCCGAGGCGGGCGCCACGTCTCGATCGCCGATCCCTCCGTCGAGGAGGCCGGCGGGCGCTGGGTGTGGGTGCGCCCGGACGGCCCGCGACTGCGGACGCTGCTGGAGAAGGTCGCCGTCGGCAGCCTGCAGGTCGAGATCGATCGCTCCTTCGCACTCGCAGACGCCGCCGAGGCCCTCGAGGTCAGCAAGGCGGGGAAGGCGAACGGGAAGCTCCTGGTCGACGCGACCCGCTGAGCGATCGGGCCCGCGGGTCCTCATGGAGCTGTGCCAAGATCTCAGCCACTTTCGCGCCAGAAATGGCTGAGATCGAAGCTATCTCTCGCGACCCGCGGGAACGCGGGGGTGGGGGCGGGCGCCGCGGGTCGCTGGCCGTTGGCCGCGGGTCAGGCGCCGCGCGCCTCGCGGATCAGGTCGGCCGCGCGCTCGCCGATCAGCATCGTGGTGATGTTCGGGTTCACCGCGACCAGCTGCGGCATCACAGAGCCGTCGACCACGCGCAGACCCGTCACGCCCTTGACCCGCAGCTGCGGGTCCAGCGGAGACATCGGATCGTCGACCGCGCCCATCCGGCAGGACCCGGCAGGGTGGTAGACGGTGTTGTGGGTCCGGGCGACGTAGTCGGCGATCTCCTCGTCGGACTGCACGTTCTCCCCGGGGAACAGCTCGCGGCCCCGGTAGGCGTCCATCCCGGGCTGCGCGACGATCTCGCGGGCCCGGCGGATCCCGGCGACGGCGACGGCCATGTCGTGGCCCTCCTCGTCGGTGAAGTAGCGCGGATCGACCCGCGGCTTGTCGCGGTAGTCGATCGTGCGCAGCCGCACGGTGCCGCGCGAGCGGGCGTGGGTGACGTTCGGGGTCAGCGCGAAGGACTCCGGGGAGGTCGGGTAGCCCTGCCGGCGGGTGTGCATATCGAAGGGCACCGAGCCGTAGTGCATCATCAGGTCCGGCAGGTCCAGGTCCTCCTGGGTGGGGGAGAAGATCCCGATCTCCCACCACTGGGTGGAATCGCGGGTCATCGGCTGCGCGGACTCCCAGGAGATCACCGCCTCCGGGTGGTCCTGCAGGTTCGAGCCGACGCCGGGGGAGTCGACCCGCACGTCGAGTCCGATCTCGCGCAGGTGATCGGCAGGGCCGATGCCCGAGAGCATCAGCAGCTTCGGGGAGTCGATCGCCCCGGCCGAGAGGATGACCTCGCGACGCGCCTGCATGATCGAGGAGCGGTCGAAGGCGTTGTCGACGTACTCGACGCCCGTGGCCCGCTGGTCCTCGTCGAACAGGACCCGCATTACCTGCAGACCCGTGAGGACGTGCAGGTTCTCGCGCTCCAGGTTCGGATGCAGGTAGGACACCGACGAGGAGGCGCGGGTGCCGTCGGCCTGGCGGTTGACCTGGAACCAGTTGGCCCCGTTGACGACGGTCTCGAAGTCGTTGAACGTGGCCTTCGGGATCCCGGCCTGCTCGCAGGCCTCCAGCAGGGCGACGCCCACCGGGTCCTCGGCCGGGACGTCCATCAGGTGCACGGGCCCGTCGGCGCCGTGGCCCTTCCCCGTGCGGTCCTTGTTCGTCTCCAGCCGCGCGATGAGCGGGAGGATCGTCTCGGAGTTCCAGCTCTCAGCGCCGAGGCGCTCCCACAGGTCCATGTCCTCCGCCGGCGGGTGGAAGGCGATGCAGGAATTGTGGGAGGAGCAGCCGCCGAGCACCCTCGCCCGGGCATGGCGCATGAAGGAGTTGCCGTTCTCCTGGGGCTCGATCGGATAGTCCCAGTCCAGTCCGGATTCCAGCAGCTCGGGCCAGCGCTTGAGCTGGAGCACCTCCTGGTGCTCGAGGTCGGAGGGGCCGGCCTCGAGCAGGGCGACGTCGACGCTCGGGTCCTCGCTGAGGCGCGAGGCCAGCGCGGCACCGGCGGAGCCGCCGCCGACGACGACGTAGTCGAATGCGGCCAAGGGGTTCTCGGACGTGAGGTCCTGCGTGGACATGTCTCCTGCTTCCAGTCGAGGGGTGGGGGAGGGGTCGTCCCGTCGGCGTGGGACGGGGCGACCCCGGAACGGCACGGTCAGGACGTGCGCGGGAACCAGCCGGTCACGGCGGGCTCTGTGTTCTCGTAGATGTGCTTGGCCTCGGTGTACTCCTCGAGACCGGTGGCGCCCAGTTCACGGCCGACGCCGGACATCTTGAAGCCGCCCCATTCCGCCTGTGGAAGGTAGGGGTGGTAGTCGTTGACCCAGATCGTGCCGTGGCGCAGACGCCGCGAGACGCGGTTCGCGGTCCCGGAGTCCGAGGTCCACACGCCGCCGGCCAGGCCGTACTCGGTGTCGTTGGCGATCGCGATCGCCTCGGCCTCGGTGGAGAACGTCTCCACGGTGATCACCGGGCCGAAGCCCTCTTCGACCACGGCCGGGTTCTCGGAGGTGCAGCGGTCCAGCACGGTCGGGGCGTAGAAGAAACCCTGCTCGTGCTCCGGACCGCCCCAATGACCCCCGATGCGCAGCCGCGCCCCGGCCTCGACCCCGCGCCTCACGTAGTCGGTGACCTTGTCACGGTGCTGCTGGGAGATCAGCGGGCCGGTCTCGGCCTTCTGGTCGAAGGGACCGCCCATGACGATGCCCTCGGCGCGGGCGACCAGGTCGTCGACGAAGCGCTCGGCGATGGTGTCCTGCACGATCAGACGGGTGCCGGCCGAGCACAGCAGGCCTGAGTCCATGAAGCCGGCGTTGAGCGCGTTGTCGAGCGCCGCCTCGTAGTCGGCATCGGCGAAGACCACGTTCGGGTTCTTCCCGCCGAGCTCGAGGGCGACCTTCTTGATGCCCTGCGCGGCTGCCCCTGCGATCTTGCGACCGGTGACCAGTCCACCGGTGAACGAGACCAGGTCGATCTCCGGGTGCGAGGAGAGCGGGGCGCCGACCACGCCGCCGTCCCCGAGCACCAGGTTCGCGACCCCTGCGGGCAGGCCCAGACGGTCCAGCACGTCGATGATCAAGACGGTGGTGTGCGGGGTGAGCTCCGCCGGCTTGATGACGAAGGAGTTGCCCGCGGCGATGGCCGGAGCGATCTTCCAGGACGCCTGCAGCAGGGGGAAGTTCCAGGGCGTGATCATGCCGCACACGCCGATCGGCTCGTGCACCACGCGCGAGATCACGCTGTCGTCGCCGGCATCGATCAGGCGGCCGGGATGCTGGTCGGCGATCTTGCCGAAGTAGCGGAAGCAGGCGGTGATGTCGTCCATGTCGCCCTCGGCCTCGACCAGGCGCTTGCCGGTGTCGAGCGCCTCGGCGCGGGCGAACTCGTCCTTGCGCTCCTGCAGCTGGTCGGCGACCTTCAGCAGGAGATCTCCGCGGGCGGAGGCGGGTTCGTCGGCCCACACGCGCGACTCGAACGCGCGACGGGCCGCGAGGATCGCCCGCTCGACGTCCTCGCCGCTGGCCTCGGAGACGACGCCGACCTCGCGCTGATCGGCCGGGCAGGTGACGGTGCGGGTCTCGCCCGTGGACGAGGGCACCCAGGCGCCGTCGATGTACAGGGTGGCGGTCGGGTCAGTCATGACGCTCCTTCGACTCGTGGGTCTTGGTGTTCTTGGTGGGCTCGGTGTCCTCCGCGGTCCTGGGGGACTCCGCCGGCGGGGTCGATCCGGCCTCGTGCAGGGCGGCGGCTGCCTGACCCGTGCGCTGGTCGGGAGCCTGATCGGTGTCGATCCAGGTCTCGGGCGCGGTGACCGGGATGGTCCCGGTCGCGGTGCCGAGCTCCTGGCTCATCGTCAGATACATGATGTGGGCGTCGTAGGCGTCCAGGACATCGGTGATGACCTGTTCCTTCGTGAAGCCCATGATGTCGCGGCCGCGGGACCCGAGCAGCGAGAAGATCTCGATGCGGTAGTAGACGTCCCGCACGGTGGAGAGGTTCGCGGCGAAGCTCGGCACCGAATAGGCCACGGGATAGGCCTGGTACTTGAAGTCCTCGGCGTCCGGGAACGAGACGACGAGGTCCACGAAGGGGACCGAGCTGTCCGGGTGGGCCCCACGATGGCAGGAGACCTCGGCCCCGAGGGTGGTGAGCTCGGCGGCGACCTCCTCGACCGCCGGTGCGGCGACGGTGTCCACGAAGGTTCGCGCCCGCTCCTCGTCGGCGTAGGACATCCGCTTGTGCAGCCGCTGGCGCCAGGAGCCGCGCTCCCCGCCTTCGCGCACCCGGCTGGTCAGCAGTGCGGGCAGCGCAGCCTGCCGGGACTCCAGACCCGCCTTCTCGGTCCGCAGCACCTTCCAGAGGCTGAACATCACCAGGTAGACCAGCACTGACAGCGGCAGGCCGATCATGACCGTCGCCGCCTGCAGGGTGTACACGCCGTCGATGAACAGCATCACCAGCGTCAGCGCACCGGTGATCACGGCCCAGACGATGCGCAGCCACGGCGCCCCGTCGGAGTCGGTCCGCGAGGGCTTCGAGGTCATGTTCGCCATCACCAGCGAACCGGAGTCGGCGGAGGTGACGTAGAAGAACAGTCCGGTCAGCAGCGCGAGGGAGACGGTGAAGATCGCTCCGGGGTACTGCTCGAGCAGATTGAAGAACCCGGACTCGGGCTGGTTCACGGCGAGGTTCAGGAACTTCTCGTCGTCGAAGAAGCTCATCGCCGCGTTCCCGAAGATCGAGACCCACAGCAGGATGAACGCGAAGGGGATCAGCAGCACGCCGACGACGAACTGACGCAGGGTGCGACCGCGGGAGATGCGCGCCAGGAAGAGGCTCACGAAGGGTGACCAGGCGATCCACCAGGCCCAGAAGAAGAGCGTCCAGTCGGCCATCCACTGGTCCGAGGCGTACCCCAGCTCGGCGGCACCGTCGGTGTAGGCGAAGGTGTTCATCATCATCGACGGGAAGCGCGAGAAGAAGTCGCCGATGTTCTGGACCAGGGCGTTGAGCAGGTGGTGGGTCTGACCGGAGAACAGCACCCAGAGCATGAGGATCAGAGCGAGGACGACGTTGAGCTCGGAGAGCCGACGGATGCCCTTGTCGACGCCGGAGACCGTCGAGAGGATCGTGATGAACACGGCCAGCGCCATCAGTGCGATCTGCACGGCCATCGAGTTCGGGATGCCGAACAGCGCCGAGAGCCCGAAGTTGAGGAAGACGACCCCGATGCCGAGGGAGACCGAGATGCCGAAGATGGTGCCGATGGTGGCGCCGATCTCGGCCACGTGGCCGACGGCGCCGTGGATCCGCCTGCCGAAGATCGGGGCCAGCGCCGAGCGGATCGACAGCGGCAGGTGGTAGCGGTAGGCGAACAGACCGAAAGCCATGCCCATCAGCGCGTACATCGCCCAGCCGGGAATACCGTAGTGGAAGATCGTCCAGATGGTGGCCATCCGCGCGGCCTCGTCGGAACCGGCCGGGACGTCCGGTGGGGTGAGGTAGTTCGTGGCCGGGCCGGAGATCCCGAAGAACATCAGGTCCACGCCGATGCCCGCCGCGAACAGCATCGCCGCCCAGGTGAACAGGTTGTACTTCGGCAGCGAATGGTCCGGGCCCATCTTGGTCCGCCCGACCGTGGAGAACGCGACGATCAGCACGAACACCACCACGATGGTGGCAGTCAGGACGTAGTACCAGCCGAAGTTCGCCGCCACCCAGGCCATGGCACCGAAGATCACGGTCTCCGCGGTGCTCGGCCAGATCGCGGCGAACAGCACGAACGCGACGATGAGTGCTGCGGTGCCGCCGAAGACCGGCCAGTTCACGGGGGAGGGGGACGCGCTGGTCTCCGAGGCCGAACCGCCGCCGCCGGGGTCCCTCCCGGGGTCGGGAGTCTCAGCAGGGCGAGGGATCGGGGTGGCCTCGGCCATCAGGGTCCTTTCGGTCGACGGACGGACGGGCCGCGTCCGAGCGCGAGGCGATCGGACCCGGCCAGGGCACATGCCCACAGCCGCGCATACCGAGGAGCCGCAGGCAGTACTCGACCTTAGAGTTACTTGGCTCTAGGGTCCACTATGTCCTGAAGGGGCGTGACGTACCCGTCAGGTGGAGCATACCTGTGCCGTGCGTCACACTGTGGGTGACGGGGTGCGGAGCCGCCGGACCCCGCGGCGAACGCACCGGAGGATATCCATGGCCGCAGACCGAGTTCGAGCCGGAGACCGCGCCCACACCGGAGGGCGACCGTGACCGCAGCCCGTGTGCGCCCCGGAGGCCGAGGTCGAGCGCGCACCGGGGCCTTCGTCGCGGGGCTGCTGTGCGCCAACAGCCTGCCGCACCTGGCGACCGCCGCGGCGGGAAGGTGCCACCTCACGCCGATCGGTGGGGCAGAGTCCTCCCGTGGGATCAATGCCGCCTGGGGCGCCGCCAACCTGATCGGCGGTCTCGCGCTCATCGCCCACAGCGCTCGCGGTGAGGGGCTCTCCGCCGGCAGCGTCCGCGGTGAGGAGCGGTGGGACTCCCGCCTGGTGGCCTTCGATCTCGGAGCCGCCGTGTTCGCGGCGTGGATGGCGGCCAGCGAAGCCACCCTGCAGGTGAACTGGAGCCCACCGGAAGACTGACAGCTGCGCGCCGGGCGGGCGACGCCGCGCCACGTCCGAGTCGAGCGCCGCCCCGACCGATGCTGATCGCAACATCGGTCGAGGCGGCCCGGAACTTCATGTGCCATCCCGCGGGCGCACGGCTGCCGTGCGGAGATGCGGCACGGGCTGCCGTGCGGAGATGCGGCACGGGCACGCAGCCCGGGGGTGGGCGGAGCGCTCAGGAGGCGGCAGCGCCCTCCACGGCCGACGGCACGGTCTCGACCTTCGGTGGCTTGGTGCCCCGCAGGAAGAGCGCTCCGATGACGCCGAGCGCACCGATCGCGCCTGCCACGAGGAAGGCCACGTTCACCCCATGGATCTGGCCGGCCATCCCGTACTTCTCGGGGTCCCGGGCGGCCTCCGCCATGACCGTGACGAGCACCGCGGTGCCGACCGAAGCGGCGACCTGGCGCAGCGTGTTGTTCAGCGCCGTGCCGTGAGGGATCAGGTGCGGTGGCAGCTGGTTGAGCGCTGCCGTGGTCACCGGCATGATCACCATCGCCGTGCCGAACATCCGCACGGCGTTGACCACGGCGATGTAGACCAGCGACGTCTCGGTGCTGAGCACCGCGAACATGAACGTCGTGACGGTGACCAGGGTGAAGCCGACCGTCGCGAGCACCGTGGCGCCGAAGCGATCGAAGATCCGCCCGGTCACGGGGGACATCAGGCCCATCACGACCGCGCCGGGCAGGAGCACCAGCCCGGACTCCATCGCGGTGTAGCCGACCATGTTCTGCATGTACAGCGGGATCAGGAGCATTCCGCCGATCATCGCCATGAAGACGAGCATGCCCAGGACGGTGCCGAGGGTGAACATGCGGTAGCGCAGCACGCGGAACTCGAGGATCGGCTCCGGGAGGCGCAGCTGGCGATGCACGAACCACACCAGGGTCAGCGCGCCGATCACGAGAGGCGCGAGGGCCTGCGCGCTCGTCCACCCGGAGTTGCCGGCGTTGCCCAGCCCGAACAGCAGGCCGCCGAAGGCGAAGGTGGACAGGATGATGGAGAGCACGTCCAGGCGCGGGAACGTGCGCTCGGTGACGTTCCGGAGGATGAAGAAGGCGACGATCATGTCGATCACGGCGATCGGCAGCATCATCAGGAAGAGGGTCTGCCACGGGAGGTGGTCGACGATCCAGCCCGAGAGGCTGGGGCCGATCGCCGGGGCGAAGGCGATGACCAGTCCGAAGGTGCCCATCGCGGTGCCGCGCTTGTCGACGGGGAACACCGCGAACAGGATGGTCTGCATGAGCGGCATGATGATCCCGCCGCCGGCGGCCTGGATCACGCGGCCCAGCAGCAGCACCGGGTAGACGGGCGCGACGGCGCACACCAGCGTTCCGACCGTGAACAGCCCCATCGCTGTGAAGAACAGGGTCCTGGTGGAGAACTTCTGGATGAGGAACGCCGTCACCGGGATCATGATCCCGTTGACCAGCATGAAGGTCGTGGTCACCCACTGTGCGGAGATCGCTGTGATGCCGAATTCGCGCATGAACGCCGGCAGCGCCGTGTTCAGCAGCGTCTGGTTCAGGATGACGATGAAGGCTCCGGAGACCAGGGTCGCCAGGACGACATTGCGATTGACGGCCTGCGGTGTGCGGTGCTCGGAAGCCCCCTCGGTCGCCTCGTGTGCGGTCGTTCGGTCCGTCGTGTCCGTGGTCTCGCTGGTCAAGCGACCTGGCCCCTCTCGTGCGTCATGGGTTCCGGCTCTCGCGCGCCATGGATCCCGGCTCTCGTGCGTGATGGATTCCGGCCGCTCGTGGCTGCGGGCATGACTCAGCGCCCCCGACGGTCGTCCGTGTACGACAGTAGGCCTGAAGTTGCAGTGAGTGCAAACAAATGTCCGGGGTCTCACGGTCGGAGAAGCACGGGGGAACCGCGCTCTGCTCGTGCCGCCACGGGGTCGAGGTGACAATGGGGTCGTGACCAGTGCCCCCACCACCCTCGCCGCCCGCACGGACCAGGCCCTCGCCGGACTGTCCCCGGGATACTTCGCGCTGGTGATGGGCACGGGCATCGTCTCCATCGGCCTGCACGAGGCGGGCGCCTCGACGGTCGCGGTCATCCCCCTGGTGCTCGCGGCGATCGCCTTCGTCGTCCTGGTGGTCCTCCTCGTGGCCCGCGGGTTCCGTCACGGCGACCGCCTGCGTGCCGATGCCCGCAACCCCGAGACGGCCTTCGCCTTCTTCACCGTCGTGGCCGGTACCGACGTGCTCGCCGTCGGACTGCACCAGCACGGCCTCGGCACGGTCGCCACGGGGCTGCTGGCCACGGCCGCGGCGATCTGGCTGGTGCTCGGGTACGTGCTGCCGTGGCAGGTGCTGATGACCCGCGACGGCGAACCGATCCTCGCCCGCACCAACGGGACCTGGTTCATCTGGTCGGTGGCCTCCCAGTCCCTCGCCGTCGGCCTGTCCGGTCTGCACCCGGCGACCCCGCGCCTGGCCGATCTGCTCGGCGTGCTCACGGTGCTGTCCTGGTCGGTGGGGACCATCCTCTACGTCGGGATCGCCGTGCTGGTGATCCTGCGGATCCTCCACCACGGGATCACGCCCGAGCAGTTCGAGCCGACGTACTGGGTCGCGATGGGGGCGCTGGCGATCTCGGTGGTCGCCGGGGCGAGCATCGTGGACATGGCGTCGGTGCCGATGGTCGATGCGGCCCGGGGCCTCATCGGCGGGACCGTCGTGGTGTTCTGGTGCTTCGCTGCCTGGCTCGTCCCACTGCTGGCGGGCGCCGGTTTCTGGCGTCATCGCCTCCACCGCGTGCCGCTGCGGTACTCCCCGTCGCAGTGGTCGATGGTCTTCCCCCTGGGGATGTTCGCCGTGGCCTCGATGCGGTTGGGTCGGGTCGAGCACCTGCCCATGGTCGAGGCGGTCGGCGTCGGCTTCCTCGGCGTCGCCCTGCTGGTCTGGGCCCTGGTCGGTGCCGGACTCGTGCTCACCCTCGTGCGCCTGGCCCGCGGCAGCGCCTGAATGATCTGCGCCGAGGGGTGGCCGGAGCTCCCTCCTCGTCGTAATGTGGCACAGGCACGCACACGAACCGATCTCGACGACGAGGACGACGCATGAGTGCCACGCCATCACCCTCCGCGGCCCAACCGCTGCTGGTCGACTTCATCCTCTCGCTGGACGGCTGCGCCGCCGGGGAGGGCTGGCCTGGCTGGTGGGGGCTGCAGAGCCCCGAATACCTCGACTGGCTGGGGCAGGAGCCCGAATACCTCACGCTGATGGGCGCGACCACCTACCGGCTCATGTCCCAGATGGCCGAGCACGCTGAAGGGGTCGATGTCACCGAGGAGGAGAAGGCGAGCTTCGCCGAGATGGCCCAGATGCCGAAGGTGGTCTTCTCCTCGACCCTCGAGGAACCGCTGAGCTGGGCCAACACCACACTGGTCAGCACCGATGCGGTCGAGGCCGTGCGGGAGCTGAAGCAGACCTCGACCCGCGCGCTGACCACCACCGGCAGCATCCGGCTCAGCAACTCACTGATGAAGGCCGGTCTCGTCGACCGCTTCCGCGTCATCCTGTTCCCGGTGATCACCGGGCGTACGGGCCTCGAACGCATCTGGGAGCAGTTCGCCGACTACGGTCTCGAGCTGACCGCCTCCCGCACCTTCGAGGGCGGACTCCAGCTGCTCGAGTACGTGCCGACGTATCTGCCGCGGCCGCCCGGGACGGAGTGGGAGCGATGAGCGCGAGCGGCTCGGTGGGCGGCGCCGGACCCGACGGGGGGACCGCGGCGGCTGATCTGGTGATCAGCCGGTCCGACGGTCGTGAGGACGGCGAGGACTGGGCAGAGAACTACGAGCATCTGCCGGGCGCTGCCGGGGTCTCGCTGATCCTCGAGTCCACGACCCGGGAGGGGCAGGGGCCGCGCCTGCACCTCCACCCCTATGCCGAGACCTTCCTGATCCGGCGCGGCAGCGCGACCTTCACCCTCGGCGACGACACCGTGGTCGGGCGGGCAGGGCAGGTGCTCATCGCCCCTGCGCGCATGCCGCACACGTTCCGCACCGGACCCGACGGCTATGAGGCCGTCCACATCCATCCCGCCGAGGCCATCGAGACCGAATGGCTCGAATGACGGGGCACCCGCTAGGAGCATCTGGGTGGGCCGGCCCGCCCGGCACCGACTAGGCGACTCCGGAAGGAGGCACTGATGGCCCGATCGCACCGTGAGATCGCCGCGGCCCTGCTGGACGCCCACGGCACCACCTACGCCGCCCAGGCCGGCATCGACCTCGCGGACAAGCCCTCCCCGCTGTACCGCCTGCTGGTGCTGGCGACCCTGCTGTCCACCCGCATCGGCGCCGACATCGCCGTGGCGGCGGCGCGGGAGCTGTCCGCGGCCGGGTTCCGCACCCCGCAGCGGATGGTCGACTCGACCTGGCAGGAACGGGTCGACGCGCTGGGCCGGGGTCACTACCGCCGCTACGACGAGTCCACCGCGACCCGCCTGGGAGACGGAGCCCGCCTGCTGCTCGACACCTACCGCGGGGACCTGCGACGACTTCGCGACGCCGCCGAGGATCCCGAGGACGTGCGAGAACGACTGCAGGACTTCCCGGGCATCGGCCCCACCGGCGCGGCGATCTTCGTGCGCGAGGTGCAGAGCATCTGGCCGGGCGTCGCACCCTTCGTCGACCGCAAGGCGCTCGACGGCGCACGACGCCTCGGCCTGCCCCGGGACCCGGAGGAGCTCGACGGGCTCGTCGACCCTGCGGACCGCGCCCGGCTCGCCGCGGCGCTGGTCCGTGCAGAGCTGGGCGGCCTGGACCGTACCGATCTGTCGTGAGACGGTCACGGCGCCCGAGCGGGCGCTCTCGGGAGCGGCGGGCCCGCTGACCCGAGCGGCTCAGTCCACCTGCACCTCGCCCATCGGGCCCCAGCCGTCGCCCTCGACCTGGTGGGAGACGATCTGCGGGGTCGCGGAGAGGTACTGCGGGAACTCCTCCTGCATCGCGGCGAAGTGCGGGGAGTTCACGTGCGGGCCGGCCCCCTCGTCGGTGAAGGCCTCGATCAGCACGTAGGTGTTGGGCTCCTTCACGCTGCGCGACCACTCGAACCAGAGGTTGCCGGGCTCCGCCAGCGTGGTCTCGGTGAACTCGCGGGAGATCTCCGGCCAGCGGTCGGCGTACTCGGGCTTCACAGGGAACTTCACGTTGATGAGGATCATCGTCGGGTCCTTTCTCCTCGTGCGGGTGGGCACAGCCTGCCCCGCCCGCGACATGTGCGGTAGGGCGATTCTCGCAAGGCAAGAACGGATCCTGCTGCACAATGGGAGCGAACCGTGGGAGGGGATGCATGACCACTACGCAGGACCGGGGCGACGAGGCCCCGACCGGGCAGATCGCCCGCGCGCTCGCCGTGCTCGAGGCCGTCGCCGCCGGCGGCAGCAGCACCGCCCGCACCATCGCCGACGCCACGGCGATACCGCTGCCCACCGTGTACCGGATCGCACAGGAGCTGATCCGCGCCGGATACTTGGTCCACCTGCGCGACGAGCAGCGCTTCGCCCTCGGCTACCAGCTGCACCTCCTCGCGGTCGGCCTCCACGAGGATCTCGGGATCCCTCGCGCGGTGCGCGAGGAGGTCCACGCGATGCACCGGGATCTCGGGATGGCCTCCTACCTCGCCATCCACCGCGGCACCGACTTCGTGGTCGTCCACGTCTCGGACTCCCCGCAGAGCCCGCGGCTGTCGCCGATGGGGTTCGGCTTCCACGAGAGCCCGCACGCGACGGCCTTCGGCAAGGTGGGGCTCAGCGCGCTCGGGCTCGAGGAGCGAGATGCCTACCTCGACGGCCGTGTGCTGCGCGCCCACACCCCGAACACGCTCACCGATGCCCTCGAGCTGCGTCGCCAGCTCGAAGAGATCGCGGAGCGCGGTATCGCCTGGGAGCACGAGGAGTTCCGGGCCGGCACGGACTGTCTGGCGGCGTCGATCAAGGCCGACGACGGGATGCTCATCGGCTCGGTCGCGGTCTCGGCGCCGGTCACCGCCTATGCCGGCAGGGTGCGGCACGTCGAGGACCGGGTGCGCGCCTGCGCCTCCCGGGCCGGTCGCGCCTACCGTCTCGGGGCGCATCATGCCTGAGCCCCCTCGTGCTTCTCGTCCGGCGATAACGCGGATTGTGGGCACCCCGCGCCACTCCTAGGTTGTGCTCCAGGTCACTGGCGAGGACGCCAGGGAAGGAGAAGTCATGAGTGCAATGCACGGCAGCGACGCCGTCAATGACGTCGAGGGCACACCGGAGGCGCAGAGCACCCTGGTCGCCCTGATCAAAGCCGCATTCCCGCACGAGACGGTCCCGGACTCCGCTTACGAGCGGACCGCGGACATCGTGCAGAAGCAGGCCGAGGAGAGCGCCTGGTTGCGGCTCAAGCTCGCGCAGGGGCTGGATTCCCTGCAGGCGCTGGCAGGAGGGCGGTTCCACGAGCTGACGACACTGGAGGCGCTGCCGCTGCTGCTGCGCATCCAGCACACCACCTACTTCGGTTTCGTCCGGCAGACGGTGGTGGTCACCCTCTACGAGGACGAGGAGGTGTGGGAGGCGCTCGGCTACGAGGGCCCGTCCTTCGACAAGGGCGGTTACATCGACCGCGGCTTCGACGACCTCGACTGGTTGCCCGAGCCGCGGATCGAGGAGTACGACGGCGAGCCGCTGCAGGAGGTCGTCTCCGACCTGCCGGCCTCCGCCAGCACGTCCAGCACCCGCGGCGCCGCGGTGCCTGCCGGACAGAGCAGCGCGCGAGCAGGGCGCGTCGGGAACCGCAGGAAGGGCCAGGCATGAAGACCATCGACCACGACACCGAGACCGTCGTCATCATCGGCTCCGGCGCGGGCGGCGGCACCCTCGCCTACGAGCTCACCCGCCAGGGCATCGAATGCGTCGTCCTCGAAGCAGGCCCGTACCTGCACAGCGAGGACTACATGAACCTCGAGTGGGAGGCCTTCAACCAGATGGCCTGGACGGATGCCCGCACCACGTCCGGCAGCTGGCGGGTCGCGCGGGACTTCCCGAACCTGCCCGCCTGGATCGTCAAGGCAGTCGGCGGCACCACCACGCACTGGTCCGGCGCGACCCCGCGGCTGAAGGCCCACGAATTCGCGGCCCGCAGCACCTACGGCCGCATCGACGGGGCGAACCTGCTGGACTGGCCGATCACCCTCGAGGAGCTGGAGCCCTATTACACCCGCGCGGAGGACGCGATCGGCTCGACCCACCGCGGGGGACGCCCGCCGCTGCCGGCGAACAACAACTACAAGGTGCTCGCCGCGGGGGCCGAGAAGCTCGGCTATCGCCACTACGCGACGGGCCCCTACGGCACCAATGCGGAGCCCTACGACGGCCGCCCGGCCTCCATCCAGGACGGCTTCAACTTCCAGGGGGACAAGAACGAGTCGAAATGGTCGACGAAGGTGCGGGAGATCCCCCGTGCGCTGGAGACCGGCCTGCTCGATCTGCGCCCCGAGTCGCACGTCGTCCAGATCATGCATGACCGGGCCGGCCGGGTGGACGCGGTGATCTACCTGGACAAGGACGGGAACTTGCACCGTCAGGCCGCGAAGGTGGCGTGCGTGGCCGGCAACTCGATCGAGACGCCGCGCCTGCTGCATCTCAGCTCGTCCTCGATGTTCCCCGACGGGCTCGCGAACTCCTCCGGGCAGGTGGGGCGCAACTACATGCGCCACATGACCGGCAGCGTGTACGCGCAGTTCGACAAGCCGGTGACCATGTACCGGGGCGAGACGATGGCGGGGAACATCTCCGACGAATCGGTGCACAACCCCGCCCGCGGATTCGCCGGTGGCTACTACATCCAGACGATCTCGCTGGGGCCGGCCTTCCTGGCCAGCTTCGCCGAGCCCGGCGCCTGGGGGCCGAGCTTCACCAAGCTGCTGGACGCCTACCAGAACACGGCGGGCTGCTGGCTGGTGGGCGAGGACATGCCGCAGGAGTCCAACGCCATCACGCTGAACTCCACGGTCACCGACCAGCACGGGCTGCCGGTGGCGAACGTCCACTTCGATGACCACGCCAACGACCAGGCGATGCGGGAGCACGCCTATTCGACGGCCGAGCGGCTGTACAGCGCCGTCGGCGCGGTCGGCACCCATCGCACCACGCCGTACCCGTCCACGCACAACCTCGGCACCTGCCGCATGAGCGAACGGCCCGAGGACGGCGTGGTCGACAAGTGGGGCAGGGCGCACGACGTGCCGAACCTGTTCGTCTCCGACGGTTCGCAGTTCACCTCCGGCGCCGCGGCGAACCCGACGCTGACGATCGTGGCGCTCGCGATCCGTCAGGCGGAGTACCTCGCCGAGCAGCTGAAGAAGGGCGAGATCTGACCGCCCGGCCCCACTGACCGGACGCACGGCGGCCCCGCTCGCAGATCGCGAGCGGGGCCGCCTTCGTGAATGCGGCGTGAGGTCCGCCGCGTCAGGCCTTGATGCAGAGGACCGGTTTGTTCGCCTCGAGGATGATCTGCTGGGCGGAGGAGCCGAGGAAGAGCTTCGCGACCGCCGTGCGGTGCCGCACGCCGATGACGACCGCCGAGATGTCGTCCCGTTCCGCCCGGTCGATGAGGTCGCCGGTGGGGGAGTGGGTGCGGTCGTCGGGGTGCTCGAGAGTCTCGCCCACCTCACCGAGATCGGAGGCGGGGGTGTGCTCGCCCTCCATCAGGAACACGATCAGGTCCTCGCCGCGCCGGCGGGCCTCCTCGATCCCGAAGCGGTACGCGGCCTGACCGGCGGGAGTGGGGGTACCGGCGACGAGAACAGACATGGGCGCTCCTTTGCGGGGGTCGATTGCGGGAACCCTAACCGATGCGCGGACCGATGGCGCAAGCAGCCTCCGGGACGTGTTTCCATTGACGGGTCAATCGCATCGGTGCGCAGACCTGCGCTGTGCTGCGCCCCCGACGAAGGAGTCGTCCCCATGGCACACGCGGAAGAAGCAGAGCCGCCGGCGCCGAACCCGAGCCGCCGCCGCGCGCTGAGCATCGGGTTCGGCGTCCTCGCGGTCCCCGTCATCGGGGCCGCGTCCTACCAATCGATCCGCACGGCGGCCGGTGGGTCCAACGTGCGGGCGAACCTGACCCTGATCGCGCCGGCGGCCGCCGGCGGCGGCTGGGACGCCTTCCAGCGCGAGATGCAGCAGACGATGCGCACCAACGGCCTGGTCGGCAACGTGCAGGTGCTCAACATCCCCGGCGCCGGCGGAACCATCGCCATCGGCAGCCTCAGCCAGCAGAACGAAGCGAACAACCTCATGGTCGGAGGCACCGGACAGATCGCCGCGCAGATCCAGTTCGACACCGCCTCCGTGGTCTCCGACGTCACGCCCGTCGCCCGCGTGGTCGAGGAGTACGCCCTGGTCACGGTGCCTGCGGACTCCCCGCACCAGGACCTCGACTCCTTGGTCGCCGCGTGGCGGGAGGACCCGGAGGCGTTGCCCTGGACCGGAGGCGGATCCTTCGACCAGCTGGTGATGACCGATCTGGCCCTGAGCGCCGGCATCAGCCCGAAGGAGACCACCTACATCCCCTCCGACGGCGGCGGCGAGGCGATCCAGGCCCTGCTGAACGGCACCGCCCAGGCGACGGCCGGAGGGTTCGCGGACATGTATCCGCAGATCGAGGCCGGGCGTCTGCGGGGACTCGGGGTGGTGGCGCCGGAGCGCCTGGACGGCATCGACATGCCCACCCTCGTCGAGCTCGGCTACGACGTGACCCTCACCAACTGGCGGGCGATGTTCGCCCCGCCTGTGGTGACCGACGAGGAGATCGCCGAGCTCGAGCAGCTCATCGCCGAGGCGGTCGCGACCCCCGAATGGAAGGACGCCGTGAAGCGGTACTACTGGAAGGAAGTCCCCCTGGGCAGCGAGGAGCTCGTCCAGTACGTCGCGGACGAGACCGAGCGGATCAGCGCTCTGTTCGAGGAGATCCGAGGATGACCGGCGCCGGCACCACCGACGATCCCCGACGCCCCGAGGAGACCGGGGAGGGAGCCGTGGCCACGGACGAGCAGGATCACGGGTTCTGGCACGGCCGCTCGGCGTTGCTGATGCCGGCCCTGCTGGCCGCCTTCAGCCTGTTCCTGCTCCTCGGAGCGGGTCTCCTCGAAGCCGGTGACACCGAGTTCCCCGGCCCCCGTTTCGTCCCGATGATCCTCGGCGCGGTCGGGCTCGTCCTGGCCGTCCTCCTGGCCCTCGGCGTGCTGCGCACCCCCGAACCGGTCAGCGAGACCTCGGGCCGCCCCTATCGCACTCACTCCGACTTCGTGGCCCTGGCCTGGGTCGCCGGCGGCTTCCTCGCCTTCGCGCTGCTGCTGCCCTGGCTCGGCTGGATCCTCGCCGGCGCTCTGCTGTTCTGGTGCGCCGCGCACGGGTTCGGCTCGCGTCGTCCGCTCTTCGACATCCTGATCGCGCTGTTCCTCAGCTCGGTCGTCTACCTGATCTTCGGCACGGGGCTGGGCCTGATCCTGCCCTCCGGCATCCTGGGAGGAGGATTCTGATGGAACAGCTCGACCTGCTCGTGCAGGGCTTCGCAGGAGCCCTGTCCCCGATCAACCTGCTCTGGGTCGTCGTCGGCTGCCTCCTGGGCACCGCCGTCGGCGTGCTGCCCGGCCTCGGCTCCTCCATGGCGGTGGCGCTGCTGCTCCCCATGACCTTCGCGCTCGACCCCACCGGCGCGTTCATCCTGTTCGCCGGGGTGTACTTCGGCGGCCTGTTCGGCGACTCGACCATGGCGATCCTGCTGAACACTCCCGGTCAGGCCTCGGCCATCGCGTCCACCTTCGAGGGCCACAAGATGGCGAACGACGGCCGTGCCCCGCAGGCGCTGGCCACCGCCGCGATCGGCGCATTCGTCGGCGGCATGGTCGCCACGATCCTGGTGGTCTTCGTCTCGCCCACCCTGGTGAAGCTCTCCTCGAGCTTCGGGCCCGCCGAGTTCTTCGCGCTGGCCCTGTTCGCCTTCGTCGCCACCTCCTCGGTGGTGGCGGACAACGTGCTCAAGGGGTTGTCCTCCCTGGTGGTCGGCATCGGCATCACGCTGGTGGGGACCGACGGCATCTCCGGCCTGACCCGCTTCACCCTGGGCTCCCCTCAGCTGTTCGACGGGATCTCGCTGGTCACGGTGACCGTCGCCGTGCTCGCCCTCGGCGAGGTGCTGTTCGTGGCCTCCCGAGTGCGTCGCGACCGGGAGGACCTCCGGGTCCGCGGCGGGGGCGGGCGTCCCTTCCTCAACCGGCGGGAGCTCGCCGAAGCCGCCCCGGCCTGGGGGCGCGGCACCCTGATCGGTCTGCCGTTCGGCGTGATCCCCGCCGGAGGCGCCGAGGTCCCCACCTTCCTCGCCTACGAGGCGGAGCGTCGGCTGGACCGGCGCCGACGCATCCCGAAGTTCGGCAAGGGGGCGATCCGCGGTCTCGCCGCTCCTGAGGCCGCGGGCAATGCCACCACGGGCATGGCCATGGGTGCGCTGCTGGCGCTCGGCCTGCCGGTGTCCTCGACCGCGGCGATCATGCTCGCCGCGTTCGGGCAGTACGGTCTGCAGCCCGGGCCGCTGCTGTTCGAGAACAGCGCTGACCTGGTGTGGCCGCTGCTGGCGAGCTTCTTCCTGGCCATGATCGTGCTGCTGGTGATCAACCTGCCGTTCGCCCAGCTGTGGGCGAAGCTGCTGCTGATCCCCAAGCCGTACCTGTACGCCGGGATCACGCTGTTCTGCGGGCTGGGGATCTGGGCGACCTCGGCAGCCGTCTTCGATCTGGTGCTGCTGCTGGCGATCGCCGTGCTCGGCTTCCTCATGCGCCGGTACGACTACCCGGTGGCGCCGCTGATGATCGGCATGGTGCTGGGACCGCTCGCGGAGACCTCGCTGCGCGATGCCCTGCTGTCCTCCGTCGGGGATCCGCGGGTGCTCGTCTCGAGCCCGATCACACTGGTGATCTACGGCCTGTTGCTGGTGGTCATCGCCCTGTCGGTGCGCAGCGCCGTGCGCAAGCGCACCAGGCGGGACCTCTGAGGGGACGTCCTCGACAGCGACAGGCCCCGCCGGCCGAAGCCGACGGGGCCTGTCGCTGTCCGCGGCCGGAGCGTCAGCAGGGGAAGGGGATCCTCATGAACGGCCGGGCCGGGACGGTGCTCAGAGGTTGACCGTCACATCGCCCTGCTCGCGCAGCTCCGTGACCATCTGCATGGCCGCCTCGTTCTGCTGCTTCGAGACCGCTTCCTGGGCGAGCTGCTCCTTGGAGTCCTCGAAGGACGGCGTCTCGCCCTGCTGGCCGCCGGCCTGGGACTGCTGCTCGACGGCCTGGTCGTACTGCTTCTTCAGCTCCTCGTCGCTGGGCTCCTCGACGTCGGCCTCCTGCTCGACGTACGCGGTCAGGGCGTACTGATCGGCGGCGTCCTGGCGCACGTCCTCCTCGCTCATGCCCTGCTGCTCGAGCGCGGCGACGACCTCGTCGGCCGATTGGAGATCGTTCTGCTTGGCGACGTCCTCGAGGATCGAGTCGACCTGCTTCGTGGTCGGTTCGATGCCGGAGTCATGGGCCGCCTGCAGGAGCAGCTCGTTGCCGACCAGCTGATCCGCGACCTGCTTCTTCAGCTCGGTCTGGTCGAGCTCCTGACCCGAGCCCTGCTGCTGTTGCTGCTGCATCGCCTGCTGGAACTGCGATTCGTAGTTGGTGACGAACTCGTCCTTGGAGATCTCCTGGCCGTTGACCTCGGCGACCACGTCCGGGACGTCCGAGGTGTCGGGCTCGGGCATCGCCTGCTCGCCGCCACCATCGCTGGCCGCGGGCTGCTGCTGCTCACCGCCGGCGTCGCTGGCGCCCGAAGCGCCCTGATCGTCGCTGCATCCGGTCAGCGCCACGATCGCGGCGAACGAGACGGCGGCGACCGTGGTGCGGAGCGCCTTGGTGCTGGGGACCTTCACTGTGCCTCCTGAGGTTGACGGCGCGGGCGACGCTACGCCCCGAATCCTGGAATCGCGTTGCAGAAGCGTCCAGGAAGCGACCAGGACATCGGATTCCGTGGGCCGTATCACGAAACGATAACAGTGACGAGTGGGGGTGCGGGATGCCCGCGCGCGTCGGCAGGCGGGCATCCCGCCGGACCGTGCCCGATCACTCGAGGTGATCGAGGGCGTAGACGGTCATGGCATCACGCACATAGGTCGCGAAGGCCCGGCCGTCGGCGAAGAACGTGGCCCCGAAGCGCGGGTCGGCGACGTACATGTCGCCGAGGCCCACGAAGGCGTCCGCTCCCGGCGCGGTCCCGCCCCATCCGGCGCCCACCCAGGTGTGCAGGCGGCCGGTCAGGGCCTGGACCTCCTCGCCGCCGACCGGCAGCTCGCGCGCCGAGGCATCGGCGTAGCCTGCCACCAGCGCGTCGATCTCCGCACGGAAGTCCAGCTTGTCGGCGTCGCTGAGCGAACGCCACCAGCGATCGGCGTCGGCGTACGCCTGGGCGCCCCACCGCTGCTCGACCTCCTCCTGGTACTGCGTGTGGTCGAATCCGTTGAACATCGTGTCCGTCATCAGTTCTCCTCCTGTCTCGATCATCGAAAGGGTGGCGCGCACCGAGGCGGCGACCCGGGCGAGGCGTTCGCGCTCGCGCTCCAGCTGCTCGGCGTGCTCTCGCAGCGCGGTCGCGGTGGCCACCGACTCCTCGAGCACCTGGCTGATCTGCGGCAGTCCGAGACCGAGCTCCCGGAGCACGAGGATCCGCTGCAGCCGCAGCAGGCCGTCGCGGTCGTAGAACCGCTGCCCACCGTGACCCGTCCGGGACGGCAGGAGCAGCCCCACCTGCTGGTAGTGCCGCAGGGTGCGGCTGGTCGCGCCGGTGATCCGGACGATCTCCTGCATCGGCCATTCGTCGCGGGTTCCGACGTCCATGGCATCTCCTTTCCGTCGTCGCGATCGGTGCATGGACCACTGTGGCGCTTGACGCTGCGTCAAGCGCAAGGACTTCCTCGCCCTGATTTCCGAGATGGCGATCCGGGGTCGCTGCCGGGCCCTGCTCTCGAGCGCGCAGGCACTGGCGGGTGCGTACGTGCGAGCGTGGGCCTAGGGTGTCGAGCCATGGAAATGACGATTCCGGAGGACTGCGGCAACTCCCCGCGGATGGCGATCGTCGCCGATTTCGTGACGGCCTGGGCCGCCGGGGAGGCGGAGACCGTCCGCGAGTGGTTGCGTGAGGGTGCCGGCTGGGAACTGGTCGGTGATGGTCAGGACGCGGTGATCGAGGGCGTCGTGCCGCCGCCCTTCGCCGCCGAACGCGGAGAGATCCTCACCGTCCTGAGCCACGGTCGCCTCGCGGCGTGCGACGGCTACCTCGTGCGCGGCGGGCAGCGGGTGGACTTCTGCCACGTCCTGCGCTTCGCCGGCACCACGAAGACCGCGAGGATCCGCGAGATCCGCACCTATCTGCAGCCCGACGCGGCGCAGGACTGACCACAGTGGGAGGGCCGGCGGTCGCTCGACCGCCGGCCGCACTCTGGTCCCGACGCTCAGGGCTGGACGCACGCCAGCCGACGCCCGCCGGCCTGGCGCCCCGGCGCCCGCCGCCCTGTGCTGCGGCAGGGGACGGCGGGCGCCGGGGGAGGAGACGGTGGTGGCGTCGGCTCTCAGTAGCCGATGGACCTCAGGTACTGACGGGACTCGCGGATGCAGTCGATCGGATCGCGGCCGTAGGTGTCGTCCTGTTCGATGAGGAAGTACTCGGCGCCTGCCTTCTCGGCGGCGGGGAGCAGCGCGGGCCAGTTCATGTTGCCCTGGCCGACCTCGGCGAACTGGGCGAGCGACAGGAAGACCCCGAAGAACTCCTGCATGTCCATCTCCTTCGCCGCGAGCTTCCGAGAGGCCTCCTCCGGGAGCGGGGCGATGCGGAAGTCCTTGACGTGGATGAGCTTGCAGGCCCCCTCGTAGGCGGCCAGCATGTCCAGCGGGGCCATGCCGCCGCGCTGGACCCAGTGCAGGTCCACCTCGAACAGCAGCGAGGGGGCGACGCGGCGCACGATGTCGAAGATCCGCTCGCCGTCGAACTGGATGAGGTCGACGTGATGGTTGTGGTAGCACAGCGTGATGCCCTGCTCGGCCAGGCGGGCGGCATAGGGCTCCACCGAGGCGGCCCACGCCTCGCAGGCCTCCTTCGAGGTCATGGCGTCGAACGGCATCATGCCGATGCGCAGGAAGCGGGTGCCGGTGCGGGTGGAGGCCTCGACGGCGCGGTCGAACTCGGTCTCCAGGGCGAATCCGTTGCCGCCCGGAGCGATCGAAGCGCTCATCGCGGCGATCTCGACCCCGAAATCCTCCTTGCCGCGCACGAGGTCCTCGATCAGCTCATCGGTCATCTCCACCTGGGAGACCTCGACGGCGTCGAGGTCGAGCTCGCGCACCTGGCGCAGCACCTCGTACATCCCCTCCTTCTCGATCCGGTCCTTCAGCATCATCAATTGCAGTCCGAGAACGGGCATGCCTGTCTCCTTCGAGTGGTCAGCAGGGTGGTCGGGAGCCGGGGACGGGCGCGGTGCGCGCAGGTCCCCGGCTCCCGGGCAGGGATCAGGAGCGCACGGGGTAGGTGCCTTCGGCCTCGATGCGGGCGTTCAGCTCGGCGAGGTACTCCTCGGCCGGATAGTCGACGAGGTCGATCTCCCGCCCCGTCCAGGCCGAGAGCTGCATGCCCGAGGCCAGGCGCACGCCGTTGATGCCCTCGGCGCCGTCGGCGATCAGCTCGGTGCCGTCGTTGATGTGCGCCGCGAAGTTGGTGAGCACGGCGACGTGCTGTGAGCCCCACGCCGAGTCGTAGTCCTTGACCTCGGTGGTGTAGACGTCGGAGGGGTCCCCCTCGCCGCGGAACAGCTTGCCGACGTCCTGCATGCTCATCTTCGCGCTCAGATCGCGCTCGGGCTCCGTGAGGCGGGTGATGGTGACCGTCCTGGAGGCGTCGACGACGACCTTGCCCTGGTCGAACAGCATCTCCAGGCGGTCGGTGCCGACGATGTCGTTGGTGGAGGTCATGAAGTGGCCGGTGGCGCCGTCGCCGAAGTCGACGAGCGCATTGACCTCGTCCTCGGTGGCGATCTCGCGCTGGAAGCCGAAGGCGAGCTTCGCGAAGACCTTCTTCGGGGTGCCGCACAGCCACTGCCACAGGTCCAGCTGGTGGGGGGCCTGATTGACCAGGACGCCGCCGCCCTCGCCGCCCCAGGTCGCACGCCACGCCGACTGGTCGTAGTACCCCTGCGGGCGCCACCAGGTGGTGATGATCCAGGAGGTGTGGCGCAGCGCGCCGAGCTCACCGGAGTCGATGAGCTCCTTGAGGTCGGTGTAGACCGGGTTGGTGCGCTGGTTGAACATGATGGCGAAGGTGGTCTCGGGATGCTCGGCCGCGAAGGAGTTCATCTCCTCGACCTGCTTCGTGTACACGCCGGCCGGCTTCTCGGTGAGCGCGTGGATCCCCTTGCTGATCGCCGTGATCGTCATCTCCGCATGCAGGAAGTGCGGCACCGTGGTGACCACCGCGTCGACGTCGCCGGAGTCCAGCATCGCGAGGTAGTCGTCGTAGAAGGGCACGCCCGGGTGCTTCTCGGCAGCGAGCTCCTGCTTGGCGGGGTCGACGTCGGCGATGGCGCCGAGCGTCATGCCTGCGACCTCGCCGGCGGCGATGACGCGTGCGTACATGCCGCCCTGGGCTCCCAGCCCGATGATCCCGAGTCGTACGGTCTTCTCTGGCTTCTCTGACATGGTGTCTCCTGTCTGCGGTGAGAGGTGCCGGCCCGCGGTGCGGGCCGGGTGCCGAGGGCGGTGCACGGTGGCGTCCCGCCGAGGCGCGGGTGTCGGCGGGCCCTTGGGCGGAGCCGCCGACCTCCCGGGTCAGTCCTGGATGTCCTGCGCGGAGCGCTTCCGCTCAAGTGTCGCAATATTCTCGTCGACGCGCTTCTTGGACAGCGGATACCACAGGAGCAGCGCCAGCAGCGACAGCAGCAACAGCGTCGCCGGGAGCAGGGTCGCGAGGGTGTAGATCCCCTCGAGCACGTCGTCCGTCTGGACGGTGTGACCGCCGGCAGCGGACTCGTAGCCGATCCATCCGAGCGCCCAGCCGGTGAGTCCGCCGGCGATGGCCTGTCCGAGCTTGCGGGCCCAGGAGTAGGTGGCGTAGACGGTCGCGTCGTTCCGCTCGCCGGTGCGGATCTCCTGGAAGTCGATCACATCGGTGATGAATGCCCAGATGAGGATGTTGAGGCAGGCGACTCCGAACATCAGCACCGCGTAGCCGACCATGAACAGGACCGGGCTGTCGGTGCGCACGACGAACAGCACCAACCCGGCGACGACGGCCAGCAGCAGGCCGGCCGCACCGATCTCCTTCTTGCCGACGGTCTTCGCGAGCGTGGACGCCACGGGGACCAGCAGCAGGGTCGGCGCGAGGCCCACGAAGTTCACGACGCTGAGCAGCTGACCGTTGTTGAAGTACTCGTTGAAGAGGTACGGCATCATGCCGCCCATCAGCATGAAGGCGATCAGCATGAACAGTGAGCTGGCGATCATGCCGGTCAGGGCGCGGTTGGTGACCAGGGTGGACATCGTCTGCGCGAAGCCCATGCGCTCCGCCTTGGGGGTCGGGGTGGTCGCGACACGCTCCTGGACGTTCGCGAAGCACAGGAGGTAGCAGAGGACGGCGAGGATCCCGCAGCCGCCCGCCGCCAGCATCATCCGGGTGCCCGAGAGCTCGGAGCTGCCATCGATCTGGACGAAGACGATCAGCGGCAGGATCACGGAGATGCCGATGTTCGCCAGGGTGGCGCCGAGCGAGCGGAACACGGACAGCGAGGCACGGTCGCCGGCGCGGTGGGAGATGACCGAGGCCATCGAGCCGTAGGGGGTGTTGATCAGGGTGTAGAAGACCGAGCCCCACAGGATGTAGGTGACGACCATCCAGGCCAGCCGTGCACCGTAGCTGCCGTCCTGGAGGAACGGCGAGAACATCAGGAAGGCGGCGCCGGCGACCGGGATCATGATGCGCAGCAGCCAGGGCTTGAAGCGTCCGCTCCGACCGGGCTTCAGGACGTCGATGAGGCGCCCGGCGCCGACATCGGTGAAGGCATCGAGGAGGCGCGCGGTGAACATCAGGGTGCCGACGTGGGCGGCGCTGATCCCCATCACGTTGGTGTAGAAGATCAGGAAGAAGGTGGACTGCAGGATGAATGTGAAGTCGTTCCCGAAGTCGCCGAACATGTAGCCGATCTTGTCGCGCCGGCCGAACGGGCGAGTCGACGGTCTCGAGTCCTGCGTGGGAGCAGGCGCTCCGATGGTGCTCAACATTGTGCTCCTTGCGTCTCATCCTTGAGTGGCACAGGCCGGCCCGGTGCGGGTGTGGTGCGGGCCGCTGCGTCGCCCTCGTCGCGACGGCGGGTGGCGGCCGGGCGGAACGGGTGGCCCGAGTCTGGCCGGGGCGTCTCCTCGTCGAACCTTCTTGCCACCTGTTGCACGAAAGCGGGGTGCGCGACGTTGGTGGCGGTGAAGGAAGCGTTGTCGGCGACAGCTCTGTCACCTGGGCTGTCGAGGTCGCCCTCGTGCACGGATCCCTCGGTCGTGTTGCGGAACGCGTCACAGGGGCCAGCGTGTTGCCATCTGTTGCCGTGCTGGGAGCAGGGATGTGCCGGCGCCGGAGCGGTGGCACGAGGAACGGCCGGGCCACCTCGGGGGTGGCCCGGCCGTCCGGGTGATGCGGTGCGTGACCGCGGGTGCGGCGTGTGGCCGCGTGAGGATCAGTAGAGGTTGAGGAAGGTCTGCAGGACCTCCACGGTGTCCGCGTCCTCGATGCTGTCGGAGCCGTTCTGCTGAGCGCCGATCTCGTGCTGGAGGCCGGCGACGGTGTTCTCGCCGATCTCGCCGTCCTCAGCGGTGTTCGCCCAGCCCTGCAGCGCGTGGGTGGTCTCCTCGTTCAGCTCGCCGGTCTGCTCCACGCCCAGCCAGTCCTGGAGAGCGGTGATGGTGTCCGGGCCCAGCTCGCCGTCCACGGCGAGGGTGCCGGCGACCGCGAGGTCACCGGTGGCCTGGGAGCCGGCCTGCTCGGCGGGCTGCTCGGAGGGCTGCTCGGTCTCGGGCTGCGGCGACTGCTCCGGAGCGGGCTGCGAGTCCTGCTCGTCCTGCTCCTGCTGGTCGTCCTGCTCGGTCTCCTTGGTGAAGCCGTTGTCCGTGCAGTTGTCGGCGATGCCGTCTCCGTCGCAGCTCCAGTCGCCCTGCTCCTCGGCGGGCTGACGCTGCGAGGAGCGGTCGGCCTGCTGCTCGGGCTCACGGGCGGCGGTGGAGTCGTTGCCACCGGAGGAGTCCTGCTCGCTCTGCTGCGAGTCGGACTCCTGCTGATCCGAGCTGTCCTCCTCGGCGGGGGCGCCGGAGGTGTCGGCACCGCCGGAGAGGGGGCCGCCGCAGTTCGGCCAGGCACCCTGGCCCTGCTGGGCGAGCACCTTCTCGGCGACGGCGATCTGCTGGCTCTTCGAGGCCTGATCGGCGCTCGAGGCGTACTCCGAGCCGCCGAAGGCGTCCCAGGTCTGCTGGGAGAACTGCAGGCCGCCGTAATAGCCGTTGCCGGTGTTGGTCGACCAGTTGCCGCCGGACTCGCAGGCGGCGACCTCGTCCCAGCCCGTGGCGGCGTTGGCCGCGGTACCGGTGGCGAGCATGCCGGTGGCGACGACGGCGCCTCCGGCGAGGGTGACAGCAGTACGGGCGAGGCCGCGGCGTGCGGCTGTCCGGGTTCTCATGGCGTGCGTGTTGTGCCGGGGCATGAACACGTCCTTTCGCATTTCGCGGTTCTCGCGACCCGTGGGGCCACGGGGCGCACGTCGCGTATCTCGCGTCTCGAACGGCCGCCACGCTAGGGGCGCACTCCCCCCACGGGGCAAGGGGCATGGTGGAGGAGTGGCAGGACCTTTACGTCGTCCTGCCCGATCGATGACGAGCGACCGTCTCCTGGGTGACCCGGTGACCTGCAACGATGTGGTCGCTCAGGCGTGCACGTGCAGGTCGTGTGAGCTACGGCGCTCGTGTTCCTCAGGTCACGGAACGATTACGCGGTGCGTGACCCACGCCTCCGGGCGCGGGTCACGCCTCCGACGACGGATTCAGGGCGGCCGCAGCCGCCTCCCGGTGGGCGCTCTCGCCGGTCTCCATCGCGTAGAGGCCGTAGCCGACGGCGCCTGCGGAATACATCTGCGCGCAGTGCTCCGCCAGACGCGGCCACACCTGGCCCCCGCCGCGCACATAGTGGTCCACGGCGATCTCGAACGCCTGTGGCGGGGCGCTGACCTGCTGAAACATCAGATCTTTGGCGGGGTCCCCGACGGAAGCCGTGGTCCAGTCGAGGATCGCGGAGATCCGCTCGCCCTCGACCAGCGTGTGGCCCGGGTAGATCTCCCCGTGGGTGAGCACGGTGCGGGAGGGCCAGTAGCTGTCCTCGTCCACCCAGGCGTTCCAGCGGTCCCACAGGTCCGGCGCGATCCGGAAGGAGTCCGCCACGCGGTCGAGGTCACGACGCCAGGCCTCCCGCACCTGCTCGGGGCTGCGGACGTCGATACCGGTCTCGGCCGCCGCGTCGGCGTCGATCCGGTGCAGCTGGGCGACGGCATCCCCGAGGGACGCCGCATAGGCGGCGGAGGACATGTCGATGTTCCAGGTGAGATCGCCGTCGGCCTCGACCGAGAGGCCGGGGACGCCCGGCAGCAGGGGATAGGCGATGAGCTCGGGGGAGTGGACTCGCCAGTCGGGCACCGCCACGTCGAGTCGAGGGGCGACGAGCGCGAGCAGGCGCCCTTCGACGTCGGCCCGGGAGAGCACGTCCTCGCGGCGCGGGATCCGCAGCACCCAGTCGGTCCCGTCGGCCTCCCTCCCGAAGGCGACGCGGAAGTCCAGACCGATCTCCTCGGTGCGGAGCGAGGAGCGCTCGAGGTCGAGGCCGTGCGCGGCGGCCAGTCCGAGGAGATCGTCGAGATCGGCGGGCGGGGTCGTCGAGGCCATGGCGGCAGTCTCGCATCGCGGCGGCGGGCCCGGCCAGGGGATTCCTGCACGGGACCGGAGGTGCCCGCGTACGATCCCGGCATGGACCGCAGCATCTACGAGGTCGCCGGCGGGATGGACGCGATGAGGCGTGTCGCCCGGTGCTGGCATGACCTCGCCCTCGTCGATCCCGTGGTCGCACATGCGTTCTCCCATGGCTACGCCGAGGACCACGAGGAGCGTCTGGCGGCCTATCTCGCCCAGGGGCTCGGCGGGCCGCCCGCGTACACCTCGCGCTTCGGCTCCGCGGCGCACGTGGATCGGATCCATGCGGGGAACAGGGTCCACGAGGACTTCGACCGTGCCGGGATCGCGGTGTTCGCTCGTGCCGTCGATGACGCGATGATCCCCGAACCCGCCGCCGGTGCCCTCAAGGACTACTGGGCGTGGGCGACGACGACGGTGGTGAACGCGTTCCCGGAGTCGGCCGACGACGTCCCCGCGCAGCGCCCCGTGCACACCTACGACTGGGACGGACCCGTCGGGTCCGAGCAGTGACGGGCCGAGGCCGCCGCCCGCGCACCGAGGCGGGGCACCGACGTCGGACGCTGCTGATCCTCGTCGTGGTCTGGGCTGCGCACCTGGCGGCGCAGCTGGGCGACGTCGCCGTCCTGGCCGGCTTCACCCAGACGCTGGCGATGCCGGCTCTCGCCGCGGTTCTGTGGACCTCCACCAGCTCGCCGCGCGGGCCCCTGGTGCGCCTCGCCCTGGGCGCCCTGGGTCTGTCCTGGCTCGGGGACTCGGCGCCGCGCCTGGCACCGGAGAGCCTCTCCTTCCTGGTGATGGTCGCGTTCTTCCTGGGTGCGCAGGTGGTCTACGCCCTCGCGTTCTGGCCGTACCGGCACCGCTGCCTGCTCACCCGCCCGGTGCTGGCGACGCCCTACCTGCTCGCCGCGGCGGCGATCGTCCTGGTGTGCGCGCCGAGCGCAGGCGTGCTGCTGCCTGCGATCGCCGTCTATTCGGCGGCGATCGTGATGATGGCCGTGCTCGCATCCGGGCTCGGCCGTCTCGGCACGGTCGGGGGAGCGGTCTTCGTCGTCTCGGATTCGCTCATCGCGCTGGACGTCTTCGGCGTGCTCACGCTCCCGGCCCAGGGATTCTGGGTGATGATCACCTACCTCCTGGCCCAGCTGCTGCTGATGCTCGCGGTGCGAGGGGCCGCCGCGGAGGACCGCATACCTCGGGGCTGAGCTGACTGCGGCGGTCACGGCCGACGCGGAACGGGAACGGCGCCCCTCGGAGATTCGAGGGGCGCCGTCCTTCCGGTGCGAGGGGCCGGTCCGTCCTCCGGCGTTTCAGCCCTTGCGCGCCACCGAGTGCGCGGCACGGGCCTCCTCGCGCTCGCGGCGCTTGGCCTGCGACCTGGCGAGAGCGGCCTCCTCCTCGGAGACGGTCACGACGTTGCCGTTGGGGTCCGTCGCGATGGTGCCATCGGTCCGGGTGACGATCAGGCCCTCGGGCTGCTCGTCGGAGCGTTCGCCGCGGTCGTTGAACCCGACGCGCATCTCGTGGATCCGGTGCGCATCGGCGAGCAGCTCACGCACGTTCTGCTCGGAGACCACGATGTCCTGGAACCTCGCGGGCAGGCCCTGGAGGGTCTTCTCGTCCTCGAGCATGCGTTCGTACATCGCGTCCCGCCGCGCCTCGAAGCCTGCATAGGTCATCTCCACGTAGGCGACGGCCTCGCGGTGGGCGTTGTTGACGGCCGCCTGTGCGCGCCCCTTCGGGGACAGCAGCGACACCAGCACGGTGACGACGAGGACGGAGATGATCACGGTGAGGGACAGTCCGGTGGTGACCTCGGGGACGTCCAGCGGCTCACCTCCGTTGACGAAGAAGAGCTCATTGGTGTGCAGTGCGTGCAGCACCAGCTTCACGCCGATGAAGGCGAGGATGATCGACAGCCCATAGGACAGGTACACGAGGCGATCGAGCAGTCCGTCGATGAGGAAGTACAGCTGCCGCAGGCCCAGCAGCGAGAAGGCCGTCGCGGTGAACACGATGTACGTGTTCTGGGTGAGGCCGAAGATCGCCGGGATGGAGTCGAGGGCGAACAGCAGATCGGTGCCGGCGATGGCGATCATGACCAGCAGCATGGGGGTGAGGACGCGCTTGCCGTTCTCGATCGTGAACAGCTTGTCGCCGTCGTACTCGTCGGTGGCCGGCAGGACCTTCTTGACCAGGCGGACGAAGAAGCTGTCCTTCTCCTCTGCGTCGGGGTCGCCCTCCTTGGCCTCGTCGCGGATCATCTTGACGGCCGTGTACAGCAGGATCGCCCCGAAGATGTAGAAGGCGAAGGAGAGGCGATCGATCGCGACCGCGCCGATCGCGATCATGCCCGAGCGGGAGATGATCGCGAAGGTGATGCCGAACAGCAGCACTTTCTGCTGGTCCTTGCGGGGTACGGCGAAAGCCCCCATGATCACGAGGAACACGAAGAGGTTGTCGACCGAGAGTGCCTTCTCGGTGACGTAGCCGGCGAAGTACTCGGCACCCATGGTGGTTCCGCCGAGAGCGAAGACGCCGACGCCGAACACGAGGGCGATACCCACGTAGATCGCGGACCACACAGCGGCCTCGCCGATGGTGGGGATGTGCGCCTTGCGCACGTGGAAGATGTAGTCGAAGGCGAGGAGCCCGACGATCGCGATGATCGTGAGCAGCCAGATGAGGGGAGAGACTGTCATTGAGCTTTCCTGGGTCGCGTGGTGGACCCGGGTCTCTCCGCCCATCGAATCACTCGATGGGCCGACGCGCCCGGAGGACTACTCGTGAATCCTCGTGGTGACGTGCGCGGCGTGGCGGATACTCCCCCGTCGTCATTCCAGATCGTACACAACGTCCCTGGGTACGGGGGAAGTCTGCCGTCACCGGGGGTGGGCGGGATCACGTCCGTCGACGTGCCCCGGGCGGCTCGAGCGCTCGGTGGCCGTCCGCGGTGAGCACGGGCCTCAGCGGTCCTCGACGGCGTCCTTCAGCTCGTCCTTGTCCATCGTCGAGCGGCCCTCGACGCCCTCTCGCTTGGCGTCCTGGTAGAGCTGGTCCTTGGTGCGGCCCTGGGGACCGGAGCCCGAGCGCTCACCGCCGCGCTCGGAGGGGGACTTGTCCTGTGTGGAGGTCTTGCTGGCCTCCTCGGACTCGCCCTCCTGGGCCCGGGCCTTGTTGACGGTGCGAGCGGCGATCTCCTCCGCCTCGTCCTCCGAGCGGCCTTCGTCCAGCTGGCTCTTCTTCACGTGGTCGTACTGCCGTTCGCGCTTGGCGCTCCATGCCTCGGGCACGATGCCTCACCTCTCTCGACGACGTTCGTGTGCACTTTCTCGTGCCTCTCCATCGTGGGCACGGGCACCGGTCCTGTCGAGGGCGCGGACCGTCCGGTCCCGGGCGTGACAGGCCGGCGATCCCGGGCCCGTCGTCCGATCCCGGTAGCCCTCCGGTCCCTGTGGCCCGTGCCGTGTGGCCCGCGCCGTCACTCGCGCCGGGAGTCTCCGGTCATGCTGCCGATGCTGTTGGACGGGGTGGTCCCGTCCCGCCAGCGCAGCAGGGCACCGACACCCTCGGGGATGCCCTCGGCGTCCTCCGGCAGGGCGGAGACCGCGGCGTCGGTGAGCAGGGCCTGGCGCAGCAGGTGCTCGATGGAGTCCGGGACGTTCGCGGTGACGAACATCAGCTCCTCGACCTGCCCGCGGGTCAGGGCCTGCGAGACCTCGGCGGCTCCTCCCACCGAGGCACCGTCGCGGGCCTGGCTCTCGCGGAAGCGCTCCGCCAGGTCCTGTTGACGCCGGGCGACGAATTCTTCCGTGACGCGCACCAGCTCCTCGCGGAACGGTCCGCGGTCGAAGGCCACGCCGCGGGTTCCGCCGGGCACCTCGATCACTCGCTCCCGCGCGTCCTGGCCGAGCGCCTCCTTCAGCAGACCGATGGCGCGCACGTCGCCGCTGAGCATCAGCATGTCGGGGTCCTTCTCGCGCAGGATCCGCTCGACCGTGCCCGCCACGGCATCGGCGTTGCGGTCCCAGGAGTCCTCGACGCGGGCTTCGAAGTTGCTGCCGCGCCACCCGTGCTGGGTGCCGCCCCCGGCGTGCGCCTTGTGGAGCTCGTCGTGGCCGCCCTCGACGCTCGCGTCCTCGCCCAGGTCGTTGGGGCCGTGCGCGATCGAGGGATTGTCGGGGGCGCGCAGGTGGAGATCGGCCCCGGCGCGGTCGACGACGATCAACAGCTGGGTGACGGCGAAGGGCGTCAACTGCAGGAGCGGGAGCAGCTGCGGATGCTCCCCGCGCCGGGCGGACTCCGTCAGTGGGGGAGCGGGCAGCACCCGGTCCACGAGGATCTCGGTGTCGCTCGCCAGGAGGGTCCGGCCGTGCCGTCCGCCGATCGGGGAAGGGCTCAGCACCGTCTCCTCGATCCGGTCCAGCAGCGGGGCCGGAGCGCCGTCGACCGTGAGGGTGGAGCGCATCCGTCCCCATCGCGCCTCGAGCTCGCCTGCGGCGTGCGGATCGGTCCGGGTGGTGTCGATGTGGACCGACGTGAGCGGACCGGGGACCTCGAGGGCGGGCTTCAGCCAGGGCAGTTTCACGGATGACCTCCTGCGTGCTCGACGTGCGGGGGACCGAGCTCCCAGCTCGGCCTCGGTGCACCGCGTGGGTCACCTCACCTTTCCACGCGGACGGGGCCACCGCAAGCAAAGTCCCGGACCTCGACCTCGGGGCGCATGCGGTCGGCAGGACGAGGAGACCACCGGAGATTCTGGACATCTGACCTGCTCAGGAAGGGGTGGCCTATCTCATGTGCGGCCCGGGGAGGGGTTGCGCTCGGCGGAATCAGCGTACTTAGGGTAGGCATGCCTAAATACGGAGAGGGTGTACCGCGGTGCGCCCCACGAGCCAGGAAGGTCCTTCCTTCATGTCAGATCTGCTGCCCCTCCCCTCGGGGACCGAGGACACCGCGAACTCTGCAGGCGCGCGCACCGCCCTCCTCGGCGGCGCGAGCGCCGACGAGTACGCCGCCCTCCTCCACGAGGTCGTCGACGCGGTCGCCGATCGCTTCCGCACCGTCACCTCGCCGTCGGTCGGCCCCGATCGTCAGAGCCTGCGGGCCATGGTCGAGGAGGTAGAGCTCGACACCGCCGGGATCGGTTCCCGTGATGCGCTGCGCGAGGCGGACCGGCTCTACGCGGGGCACGCGGTGTGGTTCCACCACCCGGCGTACACGGCGCACCTGAACTGCCCCGTGGTGGTGCCGGCCGTGGCCGCCGAGACGATGCTCGCCGCGATCAACACCTCCGTCGACACCTACGACCAGTCCCTCGTCGCGACCTACATGGAGCGCCGGCTCATCGACTGGACCGCACAGCGGATCGGTCTGCCCGGGGGCGACGGTGTCTTCACCTCCGGCGGCACCCAGTCGAACCTGCAGGGTCTCTTCCTGGCGCGGGAGCGGGCGCTGCGTGGTCTCGACGGGCCCCGGCGGGAGAACCTCCCGCGGCTGCGCCTGCTCGCGGGGGCTGCCGGGCACTTCTCCGTGGCGCGCTCCGCGCTGCTGCTGGGCCTGGACGAGGACGCGGTGGTCACCGTGGCCGACGACGAGGACGGCCGGCTCGACCCGGCGGCGCTGGAGCAGGAGATGGCCCGCCTGGACGCGGCGGGTGACGTGGTCATGGCCGTCTCGGTCACCGCCGGCACCACCGATCGCGGGGTCATCGACCCGCTCGGGCCGGTCGCACGGCTCTGCGCGGAGCGCGGCGTGTGGCTGCACGTGGATGCGGCCTACGGGGGAGGTCTCCTCCTCTCACCGAGTCGTCGCCACCTGCTCGCCGGCATCGAGCACGCCGACTCCGTCACCGTCGACTTCCACAAGACCTTCTTCCAGCCGGTCTCCTCGAGCGCCCTGCTCGTGCGCGACGGGGCGGACCTCGCCGCGGCCGCCTGGCACGCCGACTACCTCAACCCCGCGGCCGAGGCGGGCGGCGAGGAGGCCGAGCCCAACCAGGTCGACAAGTCCCTGCAGACCACGCGTCGCTTCGACGCGCTCAAGCTCTGGACGACGCTGCGCTCCCTCGGCCCCGACCGGCTCGGGACGATGGTCGACCAGGTCTGCGACCTCGCCGCCGAAGTGACCACGCTGCTCGAGTGCGACCCGGATTTCACCGTGCTCGGGCGCAGCGATCTGAGCACCGTCCTGTTCCGCTTCCACCCCGCTGCGATCCCGGCCGCGCGTGCGGATCGTCTGGTGCCGCTGATCCGCCGGGTGCTGTTCGACTCGGGGCGGGCCATGGTCGCCCGCACCACCATCGACGGCACGCCCTGGCTGAAGCTCACCCTGCTCAATCCCGGCGCCACGCTCGCGGACATCACCGCCGTGCTCGACCTGGTCCGCGCCACCGGTCGCGGGCTGCTGGCCGGTGTCGACCTCGCTGCCTCCGCCCCCGCTCCCGCGACCGCCCCCGAGCCGGTCGCGACCGCGGACGCCGCAGGGGTGCAGCGATGAGCGCCCCGGACACGACGGGCACCACGGGCACGGGGGACGCCGCGGCCGCCGCGGCCACGAGAGCCACGTCAGGCGCGAACGTCGCCACGGAGACCCCCGCCCCGGAGGTCGTCCACGACCTGGTCGGGATCGGGATCGGCCCCTTCGGCCTCGGCATGGCGGCCCTCGCCGAACCCCTCGAGGACGTCGATGCGCTCTTCCTCGACCAGGCCGAGGAGTTCCGCTGGCACCCCGGGATGATGCTCGAGAGCGCCACCATCCAGGTGCCCTTCCTCGCCGACCTGGTCACCCTCGCGGACCCCACCTCGCCGTACTCCTTCCTCGCCTTCCTCAAGGCCACCGGTCGGCTCTACCCCTTCTACATCCGCGAATCGTTCTACCCGCTGCGGTCCGAGTACGACGCCTACTGCCGCTGGGTCGCCGAGCAGCTGGACTGCCTGCGGTGGCGACGCCGTGTGATCGCCGTCGAGCCGGCGTACGACGACCAGGGCCGCGAGCACTTCGCGGCCACGGCGGAGATCCTCGACGCACAGGGCGAGGTCACCGGCCACGAGGTGCATCGCGGACGGCACCTGGTCCTCGGCGTCGGCACGCAGCCGACCCTGCCGCCGGCCCTGGCGTCCCTCGCCGGGAGCGCGGCCGAGGACCCGGCACCAGCGCCCGTGATCCACAGCGCCCGATACCGCTTCCATCGCGAGCAGCTCCTGGAGCACGAGGCGATCACCGTGGTCGGCAGCGGCCAGTCCGCCGCCGAGATCTACCGCGATCTGCTCGAGGACGCCGTCGCGCGGGGCGTCCGGCTGGACTGGATCACCCGTTCCCCGAGGTTCTTCCCGATGGAGTACACCAAGCTCACCCTCGAGATGACCTCCCCGGAGTACACCGACCACCATCGCAGCCTGCCCGAGGAGCTGCGCGACGAGCTGGGCCGTACCCAGCGCGCCCTGCACAAGGGCATCAGCAGCGATCTGCTCGATGACATCCACGAGACGCTCTACCGCCTCAGCCAGGGAGGGCGGGAGCTGCCGACGACGCTGCTGACCGACGTCGCCGTCACCTCGGCCCATCGGGATCCCACCACCGCGGAGATCGTCCTCGGCCTCCGGCACGGCCAGCTCGGCACCGAGCGCGCGCACCGCACCGGCGCCGTCGTGGCCGCGACCGGCTATCGCTCCGGCGTGCCCGGCTTCCTCGCCCCGCTCGGGGACCGGATCCGGCGCGACCGCGCGGGACGGCTCGACGTCAGCCGCGAGTACACCGTCGATGTCGACGAGCGCATCCATGTGCTCGGCACCGAGGTCCACACCCATGGCGTCACCGCCCCGGACCTCGGCTTCGGCCCGTGGCGGGCGAGCGTCGTCCTCGCCGCGCTGACCGGACGCGAGCCCTATCCGATCGAGCGCCGCATCGCCTTCCAGACCTTCGGACTGCCACCCCAGGACGTCGCATCGGCGGGAGCGGACACGTGAGCCTCTGGCCCGCCGTGCCGACGCGTGACGTCCCGCACCGCCCGGCCCCGATCCGGCCGGCGTCGACCAGACCGGCCTCGACGCGGCCGGCGTCGGTCCACGCGGCCTCGATCCGGCCGGCCTCGACCCGACAGTCCCCGTCCACCCAGTCCCCGTCCACCAGGAGCTCCGCCATGCCCACCCTCACCCTCGAGCCCGTCGACCCGGCCCGCGACGCCCCCGACGTCCACCGCTGGCTCACCCATCCCCGCGCGCACTACTGGAACCTGCTCACGAGCACCGAGAACCAGATCCGCGACCACCTCACCGTGCTCGCCAGGGACGAGCGCCAGGATGCCTGGCTGGGACGCGCCGACGGCGTCCCGGCGTTCTACGTCGAGACCTACCGCCCCGAGGTCCTGCTGGAGCCGACGCAGTTCGCGACCCGGGCCGGGGACCTGGGCATGCACCTGCTCGTCGCCCCGCCGGAGTCCGAGGGCAGCCACGGCTTCACCACCGCCGTCATGGCAGAGACGGTCTCCTTCTGCCTGCGGGAGGACGACGGGCTCGGCGCGCTGCGCCTGGTGGTCGAGCCCGACTCGGCCAACACGCCGATCCTGGCCAAGAACGCCGCGGCCGGGTTCCGCGTGCTGCGGGAGATCGACCTGACCGCGGACGGGCACACCAAGCGCGCCGCCCTGAGCGTCTGCACCCGCGAGGACTTCGCCACCAGCCCCCTCGGCGCCCGGCACCTCGTGCGCACCGACCCCACCTCCCACCTCGAGGCCGACCTCGGCGCCGCCGCACACCGCCGCCTCGTCACCAAGGCCATCTCCGAGTTTTCCCACGAACGCCTGATCACCCCGGAACAGGCCGGCGAGCACATCTGGGAACTGACCGCGGGACCGTCACGCTACACCTTCCGGGCCGGCGTGCTGCCGCTGGAGCACTGGGTGCTCGAGGAGGATTCGCTTCAGCGCACTGTCGACGGGACCCCGCGAGACCTCGACGTCCAGGAGCTCGTCCTGGAGCTGCAGGAGGCGCTCGGCCTGCCCGACGCCCTCGTGGCCACCTACCTCGAGGAACTCGCCTCGACCTTCGCCGCCCGCACGGCCACCCTCGAGCAGGCACGCCGCGGCGCGCGACCCACCTCCGCCGAGCTGCTCACGTCGGGCCTGCAGAGCGTCGAAGCGGCCATGACCGAGGGGCATCCCGGCTTCCTGGCCAACAACGGCCGCATCGGTTACTCGCTGTCCGACTACCGCGCCTACGCCCCCGAGTCCGGTCGCACCACCCGCCTGGTCTGGGTCGCGGCCCGCCGGGAACTCAGCCACCTGTCCCTGGGAGAGGGGATGGACGAGACCGCTCATCTCGAGCTCGCACTCAGCCCCGAGGAACGCGACGCCTTCGCCGGCCGCCTCTCCGGGAGTGGCCTGGACCCCGCCGACTATCACCTGCTGCCCCTGCATCCGTGGCAGGCCGAGCACCGGCTGCCCATCACCTTCGCCCCGGACGTGGCCCGCGGTGACCTCGTGGTGCTCGGGCAGGGTGGGGACGAGCACCAGCCGCAGCAGTCCCTGCGCACCTTCTTCAATCGCACCCGGCCCGGCGCCCCGTACGTCAAGGTCGCCCTCGCGATCCAGAACATGGGCTTCCTGCGCGGCCTGTCCCCGCACTACATGCGTGACACCCCGGCCGTGAACGACTGGATCCAGGATCTCGTCACGCACGATCCCGAGTTCGCCGCCTGCGGCTTCTCCCTGCTGCGGGAGCGCTCGGCGCTCGGCTACACGGGCGATGCCTACCATCGCACCGCCGCGACCAACCCCCAGCGCAAGATGCTCGCGGCGCTGTGGCGGGAGAACCCGCTGCCGCACCTCGGGGAGGGCGAGCAGGCCGTGACCATGGCCGCCCTCCTGCACCGAGATCACGAGGGAACCGCCTTCGCCTCCGCCGCGATCCGTGCCTCAGGACTCGAGCCGCGCACGTGGCTGACCGGCTACCTGCACGCCTACCTGCGCCCCCTGGTGCACGCCCTGCTCGCCCACGACGTGGTGGTCATGCCCCACGGCGAGAACCTCATCCTGCGGATGCGGGGCCACGCGGTGGTCGGCGCCTTCCTCAAGGACATCGGCGAGGAGATGGCCGTGGTCGGGCCACGCGCGCTGCCCGCGGGGGTCGAACGGGTCCGGGCCCGCGTGGACGGGGACGAGAAGGCGCTGTCGATCTTCACCGACGTCTTCGACGGGGTCCTGCGGCACCTCAGCGGGATCCTCGCGGCCGACGGGCTGCTGTCGGCCGGGACCTTCTGGCAGGTCGTCGCCGAGGTGCTGGACGGCTACGAGGCCGAGCATCCCGGCACCGCGCGGGGACTGGCCGGCGACGTCGACCTGCGCGCGGAGAGCTTCGCGCACTCCTGCCTGAACCGGCTTCAGCTGCGCAACACGCTGCAGATGGTCGATCTCGGCGACCAGGCCTCCTCGCTGCTGTACGCAGGGCGGATGGACAACCCGGTCGCTCGGGAGGCGACGCCCGTCGAGCTCGCCGCACCTCCGATCGCCCGCACCGCCTGAGCCGCGCCGCGACCCGACCGGACTGCCCGCCTGAACCGTCTCGCGACCGGGCCGTCCGCCGCCCGGTCGCGGCGTCAGGCTCCGTCGGCCGCCTGCTCCTCGCGCAGCAGGGTCCCCAGATAACGGGCGATGCGGCGGGCGGCGGGGACCTCCAGCGAATCCTCGACGTCGGGGTTGTAGTTGGTGTTCGTGTTGAGGTCGTAGGTGACGGTGCGTCCGTCGACGGTGGTCATGTACTCGATCCCGGCGATCTCGATACCGAGCTCCGCCAACAGCGCCCGGTACCGGCCGATCAGCGGGGTCCGCGCCGTCACCTCGGGGCGGATCCGGAACATCGGCTCCGCCGCGTCGTCCTCGCCGGGCACGGCGCAGGCCTCCGCGGGGCACAGTTCGAAGGCCCCGCCGGAGGTGTCCACCCGCACCGCGTAGACGAACTCGCCGCCGACGAACTCGGCGCGGGTGATGGCGGGCTCATCCGCCACCAGCAGCTCCTGCAGCAGGGTGATCCCGTCGGCGGCGTCCTCGAAGTCGTCCCCGCTCACGTAGGCGGCGAAGGCCGCGTGGTCGTCGAAACGGCGCACGCCGAGACCCTTGCCGCCCTGGTTGTGCTTGGTGAGGAAGGGGGCTCGGAAGCCCTCGGCCGCCTCGACCAGACCCTCGCGGCCGAAGACGGCGAGGGTGCGGGGCACGTCGAAGCCGGCGCGGCGCAGTTGGGCGTGCTGGAGCACCTTGGAGACCTCGAGGTCCGCGACGTGCTGGCCGTTCACCACTCGCCGGCCCCAGGAGGCGGCCCAGGCAGTGATCGAACGGGCGGCGTCCTTCGCCAGCGGAGCGCTGCGAGTGTGCGAGGAAGCGCTCAGACGCGACCAGATCACCCCGCGGGGCGGCTGCGCGTCCAGGTCGAGAGAGCCTTCGCCGAGGCGCCATTCGACCAGCGGCACCCCCTCCGCCTCGAAGGCCCGTCGGAAGGGCGGCAGCCACTCGGGATTGTCGTGCAGCACGTGCACGGCGTGGTCGACCGGGCGCTCCCGGGGCGACGGAGCCGCGGGGGCGTCGGGAGCCAGGCGCACGGCGGGCACCACCGAGACAGGAGGGACGGGCGAGGCAGACATCAGCAGCTCCTGGGAGGGTGCAAAGTACTGCTTCAGGCTAGCTCCCCGCGACGCCCGCGCACAGGGTCGCTCGCCTCACGAGACCTCGGCCGGGTGCACCCGGTGACGGCCGATGGGCACCATCAGCGGCAGGCCGGAGACGGGATCGGCGATCACGCGGGAGCTCAGACCGAACACCTCGCGTACTCCCTCCTCGGTGAGCACCTCGGCCGGGGCCCCGCTCGCACGCACCCTGCCGTCTGAGATCATGACCAGCTGATCGCTGTAGCGGGCGGCGAGGTTGAGATCGTGCAGCACCATCACGATGGTGATGCCGCGGGCCCGATTCAGATCGGTGAGCAGGTCGAGAACCTCCACCTGATGGGCCACGTCCAGGAAGGTGGTGGGCTCGTCGAGCAGCAGCAGATCGGTGTCCTGGGCCAGCGCCATCGCGATCCACACCCGCTGACGCTGCCCGCCCGAGAGCTCGTCGACCGGACGTTCGGCGAGCTCAGCGGTGCGGGTCGCGTCCAGGGCGGCGGCGACCGCCTCGTCGTCGGCCGTCGACCAGCGGCTCAGGATCCCCTGGTGGGGGTGCCTGCCGCGGCCCACGAGATCCGCGACGGAGATCCCCTCCGGGGTCAGTGGGGACTGAGGGAGCAGCCCGAGCAGTCGCGCGAGCTTCTTCGCGGGCATCCGGTGCACCTGCTGACCGTCCAGCAGCACCTGGCCGTGGCGCGGGGTGAGCAGTCGCGACATCGAGCGCAGCAGCGTCGACTTGCCGCAGGCGTTGGCGCCGACGATCGCGGTGACCTTCCCGGGCAGCAGCTCGAGATCGAGTCCCTCGATGACGGTGCGGTCGGCGTAGCCGACGCTGAGCGCCTCGGCGGTCAGGGTGTGGGTGGCGGTCACAGGGAGCTCCCTCGACGGTTCACGCGGATGATGAGGTAGATCAGGTACGGGGCGCCGAGCACGCCGGTGACGACGCCGACGGGAAAGCGGGTGCCGGTGGCGTACTGCCCCACCAGGTCCGCGACCAGCACGAGCAGAGCGCCGACGAGCGCGGCCGGCACCAGCGGCGAGGTGCCGGGCCCAACGAGCCGGGCGGCGATCGGCCCGGACAGGAAGGCCACGAAGGCGATCGGTCCGCAGGCCGCGGTCGCGAAGGAGATCAGGCCGACGGCGGCGATCACGACGATCAGCCGAGTGCGGTCCACGCGCACGCCGAGGGCTTGGGCGGCATCGTCCCCGAGCTGGCCGGCCCGCAGGTCCCGGGACCGCGACAGCAGCAGCGGTCCGAGCACGCCGAGGGCGCCGAGCACGGGCCACACCTGCTGCCAGGAGGTGTTGTTCAGGCTGCCGGTCAGCCAGCGCATCGCCTCCTGGAGGTCCCACTGCCCGGCTGAGGAGAGCACCCAGTCGATGACGCTCTGCAGCATGGCGGCGATGCCGATTCCCACCAGGATCAGCCGGGTCCCGGCCGTCCCGCCCCGTCGGGACAGCAGGAAGATCACGGTCGCCACCGCCAGCCCCGCGAAGATCGCGATCAGCGAGACGGAGGTCCCGGACAGTCCGAGCACGACGATCGAGAACGCTGCCGCGGCGCTCGCGCCGGAGGAGATGCCGATGATGTCGGGGCTCGCCAGCGGGTTGCGCAGCATGGTCTGGAAGGTGACCCCGCCCAGCCCGAAGCAGGCGCCCGCGAGCATCCCGAGCACGGCGCGCGGCAGCCGCAGCCGGCCCACGGTGAAGCTCGCGCCGGGCACTTCCTGGCCGGAGAGCACCCGCAGTACCTCCCCGGGCGGGTAGAACGTCCGCCCCACCATCAGCGAGGCGCAGAACATCACCGCGATCGCCAGCGCGAGCAGCGCGATCACGGCGGCGGCCCGGGTGCTGCGACGTCGACGCGCCGACCGCACCCGCTGGAGGGTCGCGGTGGTGGCGGCCCCGGCGTCGTCCGGGCCGTGGGAGACGACAGAGACGCTGGCGATGCCGTCGTCGACGGAACCGGGGCCGGCCGCGGTCAGCGCGTCCTGATCGGGGGCGGGATTCACAGGCTCACCAGCTTCTGCCGGCGCACGATGGCGATGAAGACCGGGGCGCCGATGAGGGCGGTGACGATGCCGACGTCGAGCTCGGCGGGCCGTGCGATGATCCGGCCGAGCACGTCGGCCGCTGTCAGCAGCACCGCTCCGGTCACTGCGCTGAAGGGCAGCAGCCAGCGATGGTCCACCCCGATCAGCAGGCGGCAGGCGTGCGGGACGACGAGGCCGACGAAGCCGATCGGGCCGGTCACGGCGGTGGCCGCGCCGCACAGCACCACGGCGCCGAGGGCGGCAACGGCTCGGGTGACCGCCACCCGCTCGCCGAGGCCGGCGGCCAGCTCGTCGCCCAGCGCCAGCGTGTTCAGCCCGCGCGAGCACAGCAGCGACAGCACGAATCCGGCGAGCAGGAACGGCGCGACCTGCTGCAGGGAGGCGTAGGTGCCGCCGCCCACGCCGCCGATCTGCCAGGAGCGCACGCTGTCGCCGATGTCGGAGCGCGGCAGCACCACGGCGCTGATGAACGAGGTCAGCGCCGCACCGGTTGCGGCGCCCGCCAGGGCCAGCTTCAGCGGGGTCGCCCCGCCCTGGCCGAGGGATCCCAGGACGTAGACGGCCGTGGCGGTCGCGGCGGCACCGAGGATCGCCACCCAGATGAACGTCGAGGCGGCGGTGAGCCCGAAGTGGGCGATACCGATCACCACGGCGAGGGAGGCGCCGGTGTTGATGCCGAGGATCCCGGGATCGGCGAGGGGATTGCGGGTCACACCCTGCATGACCGCCCCGGAGACGCCGAGCGCGGCGCCCGCGAGCACGGCGAGCAGGGTGCGCGGGATGCGCTTGGCGACCGCGGCCGGGCCGAAGCCGTCCGTCGAGCCCCCGAAGGCGGCGAGGATGTCCTGCCCCCCGACGTCGCGGGAACCGATGGTCACTGACAGCGCGATGATCCCGGCGAGCACCACGAGGCAGAGCGCCAGCCAGAGGGATCGAGCACGGGCCGACCGTCGCAGCGTGGCGGCGGTCGATCCGGGGGCGGCGCGGGTGGTCGAGGTCATGGACGAGCGGGAGCCGTGATCAGGCCGACGCCGAGGCTGCGCGGTCCAGCTCGGCCAGGTAGTCCTCGAGGATGTAGGGGATCGCCAGCGGGGTCGGGTTCGCGGCGGTGCCCAGAGGGCTGTCACCGGGCAGGTTCACCACCGCGCCGCTGGCGACCGCGGGCATCTGGGACAGCAGCGGATCGGCCGCCAGCGCCTCCAGCAGCGACTCGTCGCCGTAGGTCACGATGATCTCCACGTCGCCGAAGACGTCGGCGTTCTCGGCGCTCACCGTCGAGGAGAACTCCTCGGTCTCCTCGGAGGCCTTGACCACGCTCGGCGCGATGGTCATGCCGAGGTCCTCGAAGAACATCGTCCGGGTGTCGTGGGCGGTGTAGAAGCTGACCTCGGAGAGGTCGGTGGTGTCCACATGGGTCAGGAACATGACGTTCTTCCCGGCGATCGCCGGATGCGCGGCCGCGGCCTGTTCGATCTGGCCCTCGAGCTCGGCGACCAGCTCCTCGCCCTCGCTCGCCATGCCCATCGCGGTGGCGTTGACAGTGATCATGTCCCGCCAGGGCGTGCCCCAGGCGACCTCGGGATAGGGCACCGTGGGTGCGATCTGGGTGAGTGTGTCGTAGTCCTCCTGCGTGAGCCCGGAGTACGCCGCGAGGATCACCTCGGGGCCGGTGTCGGCCACGCCCTCGAAGTCGATGCTGTCGGACTCGTCGAACAGCACCGGCGCCTGGGCGCCGAGCTCCTCGAGCTTCTCCTGGACCCAGGGCAGCAGCCCGTTGCTGTCGTCGTCGCCGAAGTTCGCCGCGGCCATGCCGGCCGGGACCACGCCGAGGGCCAGGGGGACCTCGTGATTGGCCCAGGCGACGGTGGTGACCACCGCGGGATCGGCCGGGACGGTGGTGGAGCCGAAGGCGTGCTCGACGGTGATCTCGGAGCCCTCGCCCGCCGGCTCCTCACCGTCCGAGGCCCCGGTCCCGGATGCGCCGCCGGAGGAGCAGCCGGCCAGGGCGGCGGCGAGGGCGAGCGAGGAGCCGGCGAAGAGTCGGCGGGAGATCTGAGCCATGAGGGGCCTTTCGGGATGCCGCGGGGACGCGGATCAGGGCACGGGCCGGGCGAGGGCCCGGGCGGAACGGGTGAGGCGATCCGTCGGAGGGTGCGGACGCCGCATGGACCCCGGTCGAGACGGCGGAAGGAGCCGGTGCCCGGCGCTGCCGGGACTCGTCGACCAGGGACTAAGGGTTGCCTCACCAAAGTTACGGCGCGGACGCCCCGGATCGCAAGCACGATCAGGTCACGGTCGCACTGGCGTCCTGGCGTCCTGGCGTCCTGGCGTCCTGGCGTCCTGGCGTCCTGGCGTCCTGGCGTCCCGGACCCGTTCGCGGCCGGAGCGCCTCTCGTCGGCCCCGTTCTCCCGCAATCTCCCGCGATCAGACCCCGACGCCCTCGAACGCCCCGCGGTACTGGGCGGCGGGATGCTCCGCGGGCAGCCGGTCCTCTCCGGTGAGCTGATGGCGCATCGTGCCGCGCCCCTCCGGGAGCCGGCCGCGCTCCCGGAGGATCGGCGAGACCAGCTCGGCGAAGTCCCGGACCGTGTCGAAGGAGTGGTACTGGCGCAGGTTGATCCCGTCGATGCCGTCGACGTCGAGCCAGTGCTCGATCGCGTCGGCCACGACCTCCGGGGTCCCGGCGACGAAGAAGCGGTCCTGCCAGGCCTCGTCGACCGCGTCCAGGAGGTCCCCGACGGTCTGCTGGCCGCCTCGGCGACCCACGGGCGTGTCGGCCGGGAGCCCCTCGACCTCGAGCGCCTCGGCGATGGTCCGCTCCCGCGGGTGCTCGAGGGCATGGATCGGCACCGACTGGTGCACGAGCATCCCCTCTTGCGAGCGGTGCTCCTGATACTGCGCGAGCTTCTCGTCGACCTCCTGCTGGGTCCGTCCCGTGATCACGGCTGCCTGCACCACGAACTTGGGCTCCTGCGGGTCCCGGCCCGCCTCCTCCGCGGCGGCGCGCACCGCGGGCACGGTCCTCTCCAGCAGCGGACCGTGGGTGAACACGAGCTCTGCGTTCTGCCCCGCCCGGACGGCGCCCGCCGGGGACGCGGTGGCGAGGATCAGGGTCGGGGTGCGCTGCGGTGAGGGCTCGGAGAGATGGGGGCCCGCGACGGAGAAGTTGGCGCCCGCATGGTCGATGCGGTGCACCTTTGCCGGGTCGCTGTACAGGTTCCCCGCGGCGTCCCGCACCACGGCGTCCTCGTCCCAGGAGCCCTCCCACAGCTTGTAGAGCACCTCGAGGTACTCGTCGGCGAGCTCGTAGCGCCGGTCGTGCTCGATCTCCTCGGCCAGCCCGAAGTTCCGCGCCGCATTGGGGAGGTAGGAGGTGACGATGTTCCAGCCCACGCGGCCGCCGGTGAGGTGGTCGAGGGTGGACATCCGGCGGGCGAAGGCGAAGGGCGGCTCGTAGCTGGTGGAGAAGGTGATCCCGAAGGTGAGCCGCTCGGTGACGGCGGCCATCGCCGGGACCACCAGCATCGGATCGTTGTTGGGGATCTGCAGCCCTTCCCTCAGCGCGGCCTCCGCCGAGCCCCCGTAGACGTCGTAGGCGCCGACCACGTCGGCGAGGAAGATCGCGGTGAAGCCGCCCTCCTCGGCCAGGCGCGCGAGCTCGGTCCAGTAGCTCACGTCCGTGTAGCGATGCCGATTGTTCTCCGGGAGCCGCCAGAGGCCGTGGGTGATGTGCCCGACGCAGTTCATCTCGAAGAGGTTCAGGATCAGCGGCTTGGGGGTCATGGGGGTCCGATCGCGGTGAGGGGGCGGTGTCCCCTGCACGATCTGCCGTCGCGCCGCGTCGGCGCATCCCGTGTGAACTCCGGTGACGAGAAAAGGGCCCACGTCCCACGACGTGGATGGACCTGTTCGTGGACCGTCACAAAACTTCGGCCAGTCCAAAGCGGTGCTTAGGGTGCTCGAGGGTCGTTCCACCCGAGGAGACCGACGAGAAGACCGAGGAGGACCACCGTGCGCCGACGCCAGCTGTGCGCCGCTCTCGCCGCGGCCTGCGCGAGCCCCGGGCTCGCCGCCTGCGTGACGCCCGCGCCGTCCGCGAACCTTCCGGCGGGGACGAAGAAGGGAGGGGAGCTGGTGTACGCCACGGATCGCGAGCCCACCTGCCTCGACCCGCACAACAACGGGGACTTGCCGCAGACGTACATCGCGCGGCAGTACCTCGACTCGCTGGTCTCGATGCAGGAGGACGGCTCGGTGGTGCCCTGGCTCGCCGAGTCCTGGGAGATCTCCCCGGACGGGCTCACCTACGACTTCAGCCTGAAGCAGGGCGTCGAGTTCACGGACGGGGAGCCCTTCGACGCCGAGGCCGTGGTCGCCAACTTCGAACAGATCATGGATCCCGCGACGCAGTCCTCGACCGCCCTGCTCTACCTCTCGCCGTACTTCGAGTCCGCGGAGGCGGTCTCGGAGCACGTCGTGCGGATCAGTCTGAAGCGGCCGTACTCCCCGCTGCTGACGGTCCTCTCCCAGGCCTTCTTCGGGATCGAGTCCCCGCGGGCGATGGCGAGCGGCCTCGACGAGAACTGCCTCGCCCCGGTCGGCACCGGCCCGTTCATCGTCACCGAGTGGAAGCGCAACCGCGAGGTCGTCATGGTGCGCAACGAGAACTACAACTCGGCCCCCGCCGATGCGAAGCACCAGGGACCCGCCTACCTCGAGAAGGTGACCTGGCGGTTCCTCAAGGACAACACCGCCCGCTTCGGCGCGCTGCAGTCCGGCAAGGCGCAGGCGATCTTCAACCTCCCGCCCGAGTCGGTCCCGGCGGCGACGGCCGACGACTCGATCGAGACCGACGACTTCGTCCACGCGGGTGTCCCGTTCGCCCTCGACCTCAACACGACGAATGCGGCGCTCGGCGACGTCCGGGTGCGCCGCGCGATCGTGCACGCCTCCGATGCGGAGGGGATCGTCGAGAGCGCCTATGCGGGTGTCTTCCCCTACGAGGGCAATGGGATCTCCTCGGGGACCCCGGCCTACGACGAGCGGTTCCACGAGCCCTACCCCTACGACGCCCAACGGGCCGACGCCCTCCTGGACGAGGCGGGATGGACCGGGCGTGACGCGGAGGGGTACCGCACCAGGGACGGGGAGACCCTCGCACTGCGCCTGCCCTATGCCTCGGACCCGGGGGAGACCCCGCCGGCGGACCTCACGATCTTCCAGAACTTCCAGGCCATGCTGAAGCGGGTGGGGGTCAGGATCGAGCTGATCCCCTCCGACGCCGCCACGATGACCGCGATGAAGAACGACCCGACGCGGTACGACATCCAGGGGCGCTACTGGAACAGCCCCACCCCGAACGTCATGTACATCAAGTTCTCGCAGGAGACGCTCGAGATCGGCAACGGCCAGAACGTGTCCCAGGACTACGACGAGGAGCTCGACGAGACGCTGCTCGCCGCCGCGGCGACCACAGATCCCGAGGAGCAGGCCGCCCTCTACTCGAAGGCGCAGGAGAACCTCGTCGCCCAGACCTGGCACGTCACGCTCTACCCGATCCAGACCCGTCTCGCCATCCGCTCCGATCTGGTGCGGGACATCTGGATCGAGCCGAGTGAGGGCGAACCCGTCCTCCACGACGCCTATCTGGTGCGAGAAGGGCTCTGAGATGACCACCGCTGCGCCCACTGACACGTCCCCGCCGGCCGGTCCCGTCACCGCGCCGGGCGACGCCTCCGGCGACCCCGCCCCCGCCCGCCCTCGTGCCCGAGCTCGCCGGCTGCTGCGCCGGATCGCCTCGAAGCTGGGGTCCTCGCTCCTGCTGCTGTGGGCGGTCGCCACGATCGTGTTCTTCCTCCAGCACATGGTCCCCGGAGACACCGCCCTCGCGATCCTCGGTGGCGCCTCCGCGAACCCGCCCGAGGAGACCCTGCAGGCCGTTCGCGAGCAGTACGGCTTCGACGATCCTCTCCTGGTCCAGTACGCCGCGTTCCTGGGCGGACTGGTGCAGCTCGACCTCGGCGAGTCCTACACGATGAAGGAACCGGTGGTCGACATCATCGGCGCACAGATCGCGCCGACCCTGCAGCTCACCGCCGCAGCTCTGGCCGTCGCCTGGGTGCTCGCCCTCGCCCTGACGCTGCTCACCGCCGGTCGCTCCGGCATCGTCGGCCGGCTCGGATCAGGCATCGAGGTCGTCCTGGCCGCCCTTCCGCACTTCTGGCTGGGGGTGCTCCTCCTGGTCGTCTTCGCCGTCATGCTGGGATGGCTGCCGGTCGTCGACGGCGGGCCGTTGGGCATGATCCTGCCCTCCCTGACCCTGGGCATACCACTGGGCGGGTTCCTCGCGCAGGTGACCCGCGACGAGTTCGAGACGGCCCAACGACAGCCCTTCGTGCTCTCGGCGCTCTCCCGCGGGGCGGGCATCGGGGACGTGCGCTGGCGTCACGTGCTGCGGCACGCGGCGCTGCCCGGCATCGCCCTGTCGGGATGGGGGCTGGGCTCGCTCATCTCCGGGGCGGTCGTGGTCGAGGTGATCTTCTCCCGCCAGGGGATCGGCCAGGTGCTGGTCTCCGCCGTGACCTCCCAGGATCTCCCACTGGTCGTCGGCGTCACCTTCGTCGTGGCCCTCGTCTACGTCGTCGCCAACGTCCTCACGGACATCGCCTACGTCGCGGTCGATCCCCGGCTGCGCAGCTCGATCGGAGACGCCTCATGACCGTCCTCGCCCCCGCTCCCGAGGTTCCCGCGCTCGAGGAGGGCCGGCGGCCCGCACGTCGGGCCCGACGGCGCCCTGCACTGGGCGGTCCCAGTGTCTGGGCCGCCGCCGCGGTGGTCGTGCTGGTCCTGATCGCAGCGGTGTTCCCCGGTCTGCTGGCCCCGCAGGACCCGCTCGAGATCAGCCTGTCGGAGAGCTTCGACCCGCCCAGCGCACAGCACGTCTTCGGCACCGACCAGTCGGGGCGCGACGTGTACAGCCGGGTGGTGCATGGGGCGGGTCAGTCGCTGGCCATCGGCCTCGGCGCCACGGCGATCGGCCTCGTCGGCGCGCTCGTGCTCGGCCTCGCCGGAGGGCTGGCGGGACGGTTCGCCGATGCCGCCGTCACCCGGGTGATCGAGGTGCTGTACGCCTTCCCTGGGATCCTGCTCGCGATGATCCTCATCGCCGTCTACGGCAACAGCGCCCTGACCCAGATGGTCGCGGTCGGGGTCGCCACCATGCCCGGGTACGCGCGCATGGTCCGCGGCCAGGTGCTCGCCGTGCGGGGATCGTTGTACGTGGAGGCCGCCCGCGCCCTCGGCCATTCTCCCGCCCGGATCCTGGTGCGCACCCTCCTGCCCAACGCCTTCCGGCCGCTGACCGTGCTGATCACCCTGGGGATCGGCCAGGCGATCGTCTGGGCGGCGGCGCTCGGCTTCCTCGGCATGGGGGTCCAGCCGCCCACGGCCGAATGGGGGGCGATGCTCAACGCGGGGCGCACCTACATCCAGCAGGCCTGGTGGATGGACTTCTTCCCGGGGATCACGATCGTCCTGTTCACGCTCTCGCTCACCGTGCTCGGCCGGCACCTGCAGCGCACCACCGATTCCGGAGCCGCCCGATGAACGCGCTGATCACCGTGGAGAACCTCTCGGTCGCCTTCGACGGGAACCCCGTGGTCCAGGACGTCTCCTTCACGGTCCGGGCCGGCAGCTGCCTCGGGATCGTCGGCGAGTCGGGGTCCGGCAAATCCGTCACGGCGCGCTCCCTGCTGGGCCTCGACGGTGACCGGGCCGAGGTCACGGCGACGACCCTCGAGGCCGGCGAGGACCTGCTCACCTGCTCGCAGGAGCAGCTTCGTCGGCTGCGCGGGAGCAGGATCGGGTACGTCCTCCAGGATGCCCTGGTCTCGCTCGATCCGCTGCGGACCGTCGGCGCGGAGATCGCGGAGCCGCTGCGCATCCACGGTGTGCCCCGTGTGGACCGGTTCCCGCGCGTGCTCGAGCTGCTCGAGGCGGCGGGCGTGCCCGAGCCGGAGCTGCGCGCCCGACAGTTGCCGGGCGAGCTCTCCGGGGGCCTGCGGCAGCGGGCACTGATCGCCGCGGCGCTCGCCCTCGGACCGGAGATCCTCATCGCCGACGAGCCCACCACGGCGCTCGACGTCACGGTGCAGGCGCAAATCCTCGCGCTGCTCGAAAGGAGCCTCGGGGACGGACGGGCCGTCGTCCTGATCAGCCATGACCTGGCCGTGGTGGAGCGTCTGGCCGACCACGTCCTGGTCATGAAGGACGGCCGCGTCGTCGAGCAGGGTCCCACGCGCGAGGTCCTCACCCGGCCGCGCGAGGATTACACGAAGCGGCTCATCGCCGCGGTCCCCTCGGTCCACTCCCGCGGTGAACGGCTCTCGGACGCCCCACCGGCACGGATCCCGGCCGCCCGGACGGAGCAGCCATCGGCCGACGGACCGGTCCTGACGCTCGAAGGTGTCTCCAAGCGGTTCCGCGGGCCGGACGGCACCGCGCGCACCGTCGTCGACGACGTCTCCTTCGAGCTGCGGGCGGGGGAGACGCTGGGCATCGTCGGCGAGTCCGGCTCCGGCAAGTCGACGACCGCCCGCATGGCGCTTGCGCTGACCGAGCCGACCCACGGCCGGGTCCTCCTCGGCGGCCGGCCATGGTCGGAGCTGCCTGAGCGCCGGCGCCGTGAGGGACGACGGCGCATCGGAGTCGTGCATCAGGATCCGCTGGGGTCCTTCGACCCCCGGTGGACGGTCGGCCGCACCATCGCCGATGCCGTGCCCGGCACCGTGAGCCGGGTGGAGCGCGCCGCACGGGTCGACGAGCTCCTCGTCGCCGTCGGCCTCGGCCCGCAGCACGCCGCACGCCATCCGCTCACTCTGTCGGGGGGTCAGCGCCAGCGCGTCTCCATCGCGCGCGCCCTCGCCCCCGGCCCCGAGATCCTCGTCCTGGACGAGCCCGTGTCCGCCCTCGACGTCTCGATCCAGGCGCAGGTCCTCGATCTGCTCGAGGATCTGCAGGACGCGCTGGGCACCGCATTCCTGTTCATCTCCCACGACCTCGGCGTCGTGCATCACGTCAGCGATCGGGTGCTGGTGATGCAGGGCGGCCGGATCGTGGAATCCGGCACGGCGGACGAGGTGTTCCTCGCCCCCGAGCACCCCTACACCCGGGAGCTCGTCGCCGCGCTGCCCCGACCCGAACTGGAGGAGATCGCATGACCGCGACCGATACCCGCAGGACCGAATCGTCGGTTCAGACCATCCCGGCCGTCCCGAGCGCCGTCGAGCATGCCGAGCTGCGGGAGCGGTTCGCCCCCGTGCTCGCCACGATCGCGGAGGGAGCCGCCGAGCGCGACCGGGAACGGCGCCTCCCGCACGCCGAGGTGCGAGCGCTCGCCGAGGCCGGATTCACCGCCGTCACCGTGCCGACGGCGCACGGTGGGGCCGGGGCGGGCGTCGAGACCCTGTTCCGCCTGCTCCTCGACCTCGGCGAGGCGGATTCCAACCTGCCGCAGCTGCTGCGCGCCCATTTCGCCTTCGTCAACGACATCCTGATCGGTGTGGAGGACGGTGACACGGACACCTGGCTGACCGCGATCGCCGAGGGGGCCGTGTTCGGCAACGCCAGCCACGAACGCAGCACCGCGACGGTCGGGGACCTCGCGACGACCGTGACCCCCGATGGGGACGGCTTCCGACTCTCCGGTGAGAAGCACTACTCCACGGGCTCGATCTTCGCGGACTGGATCAACGTCTCGGCACGGTCTCCCGACGGTCGCCGCGCCCGCGTCACCATCGCGGCCGACGACCCGGGGGTGGAACTGCGCGATGACTGGGACGGCTTCGGCCAGGTCCTCACCGGCAGCGGCTCGACGCTGCTGCGCGAGGTGCCGGTCCCGGCCTCCAGGGTGCGGGTCCTCGAGGGGCGCGGCGAGGGCGCCACGACGACGCAGACCGCGTTCCTCCAGCTCGTCCTGCTCGCCTCCCTCGTGGGAGCCGGACGCGCGGCGCTCCGCGAAGCCGTCGGGTTCGTGCGCTCGCGCACCCGCGTGTACTCGCAGGGCAGCGGGTCGACGGCTGCGACGGACCCCCTGGTCCAGCAGGTGGTGGGGAGGTTGTCGGCCGATGTCGCCTCCGCGCAGGATTCAGTGCTCGCAGCCGCTCGTGCCCTCGGCGACGCGCAGGCCTCCCTCGGCGGGCCACGGGCGCAGGAGCTCACCGACGCGGCGGAGCTGCGCACCGTCCAGGCGCAGATCACGACGGTCAAGGACGTCCTCCACGTCACGACGGAGTTGTTCGAGGTGGGCGGTGCATCCGCCACCTCCCGTGGACGCGGACTGGACCGGCACTGGCGCAACGTCCGGACCCTCGCCTCGCACAACCCGGTGATCTATCAGCAGCGGGCGATCGGGGATCGCCTCCTGAACGGGACCGACCTGCTGTACTTCTGGTCCACCGGGGAGAAGAAGCCGACCACGGGAGGCAACGGCTGAGCAGCGCCACGAGTCTCTCGGAGGGCGTGACGCCTGTCCCGGGTCATCCCTGCTCGGACGGAGGGCGCGAAGTAGGCACGCCCGCGTCTGCCGCGACCTCGCTCCAGGTTCGGGCGAGGGTCTCCACGGTCGCGTGCGCGTTCAGCCCGCTCGGTTGCGGCACCACCCACAGCGTCACGTCCCCCGGCCACCGGCGGACGGTGGCCGGGTCCTGGATCCCCAACTGCGCCCGCCGTGCGTCGAACGCCGTGCGGAAGGCCGTGATCCCGGCGATCGCCACCACAGCGGGCCGCAGCGCATCGGCGCGTCGCACCAGCTCCTCGCCCGCGGACTGAAGCTCGGCCCTGGTCAGCTCGTCGGCCCGGGCGGTGGCGCGACCGACGAGGTTCGTGATCCCGATGCCGCGCTCGCGCAGGTTCTCCTCGTCCTCCTCCTGAAGACCGCGGGAGGCGTCGACCGGTCGCGCGGTGAGTCCGGCCCGGTGCAGCGAGGGCCAGAACCGATTGCCGGGACGGGCGAAGGGCGCGTTGACCGCCGCGGTCCACAGGCCCGGATTGATGCCGACGATCAGCAGGCGCAGCACCTGCCCGCGGGTGGGATCGGGCAGGACGTCCTGGAGGGCGTCCTGTGACAGGGTGGCGAAGGTCGGCAGATCCGTCCGGGTGGGACGTCGGTCTGCCAGGGGAGAGGAGCGTCGAGTGCTCATGGCGGTCACGGTACGACACGACTGGCTATCGTCGACGTCGTCATTCCGCTGTCTCCACCGTCTCCACCGATGCCGATTCCTGTGCCCCCCTCGAGGTGGGTTCAAGCATCGGTCATTCCTTCATAATTCGGTGTTATCCGCAATTTTACGCTGCTTTCAAGTGCTTCCCTATGGACGGGCATTGCAGACCTCCTTCCCGCCATGTATGGTCTTTCGACCAACGTTGCGTGGTGCGCCTCACACTCGGGCGTGTGTATCCGCGTAGCGATCAACGAGGGGAACCCATGGATTCTTACATCAAGACCAGAACTCTGGGGACGCGTCTGACCGTTCTCGTCGGCGCCGCGGTCTGCGCAGCCGGCTTCATGGTCGCTGGCGCCGGATCTGCCGACGCGGCCAGCTGCGGGGACGCCATGGTCGACAAGATCGGAAAGCAGGACGTGGTCGTCCAGTCCTGTCCGAAGGGGAAGCAGGTCGTCTACACGGTGACTTGCGGGTTCGGGGGCGGAAACAGCACTAAGACCGCCTCAGCCTACTTCGATGCCTTCGAGAGTCGGATCACCGAGATCGACTGCGGTCGCGGTCTGAATGCCACGGATGTCGATTGGGAGTACGCATGAGCCGTCAGAACATCATCACCAAGCCGATCGTCTCCGCGGCCGCCGCGCTTGTGGCTGCGGGTGGGATTCTTGCAGCTGGGGCTGCGCCGGCAACGGCAGGCGGAGCCACGTGCCCTCCAGCTGAACTCACCAGCGGTGGGCATGCCGCGAAGCATTCGTGCAAGATCACTGATGGCCCGGTGGAAATAATGTACACGTTCAAGTGCTACGGGATTCCTCCGAAGGAGAAGAACAAGGCGGTCACGTGGAACAAGAGTGACACCAAGACGATTCAGAACCCCTGTACGGGCGCTAGTGCCTACGCGGTGTCGTACAAGATCGTCTGACCTCGATGTTTCATGGGGCCCGTGATCGGGGCCGCGGGGCGTCTTTGCCCGCGCTCGTGGAGAGATTCTGGTATGCAGGTGCGACGGGGTGCCGCGTGTCGTCGCGGTGGTCGGGTCTGGGACCGACGCACGCTCAGGTGTCAGTTGGTGTCGGGCCGCGAGGCTCACGGCCGGGTTCATGATGGTCTCGTAGCCGATGGGGGTTGATCGATTTGCGGCGAGATCGACTACGTCTTCGACACCTCCCAACGCCCACACCGACCCACCTGACAAGAGACCCACCTGACAAGACCCGCCGACATCCCCGCCCGACGTCGAGCACGCCAGAGTTCACGAGAGTCCGTCACCCTCGCGAGCCGCCCTCGCCACGGTCTCGTCGGAACCCTGGACCGTCGCTACGGTGGAGGGATGCATCTGCGCATCGCCCCCGGGGACCTCACAGAGACCGTCGTCGACGCCGTCGTCAACGCCGCCAACTCCTCCTTGCTCGGCGGCGGGGGCGTGGACGGCGCCATCCACCGCCGCGGCGGACCCGACATCCTCGACGAGTGCCGCCACCTGCGTGAGACGACCCTGCCCGAGGGACTGCCCGCCGGAGAGGCCGTCGCGACCACGGCCGGGCAGCTCCCGGCCCGCTGGGTGATCCACGCCGTCGGCCCCGTGCATTCCACCCGCGAGGACCGCTCGCCGACCCTGGCTTCGTGCTATCGCGAGGCGCTGCGCGTCGCCGGGGAGATCGGTGCCCGCAGCGTCGCGTTCCCTGCCATCTCCGCGGGCGTCTACGGCTGGCCGATGGACGATGCCGCCCGGATCGCCGTCGAGACCGTCCGCGACGTCGCCTCCCGGCAGCCGACGGAGGCCTCGGGAGTCGAAGAGGTCGTGTTCGTGCCCTTCGGCGCCGACGCCGAGTCTGCGTTCCGGGAACATCTATCCGACTGAGCCAATGGGCGCCGGCCCCGCGCGTACTGTGTCCCCATGCGCACCGGTGAGGCAGGTCCACTGCACGTCATCGCCGGCCCCATGTTCGCCGGCAAGACCGAAGAGCTGCTGAGGCGCGTCCACCGGGCACGACTGGCGGGGCTGCAGGTCGACGTCGTGGGCCATCGGCTCGACGACCGCGGAGGCCCCGAACGGCTCAGCACCCACATCGGCCGCACCGAGCCCGCTCGCATGCTCGAATCCGCCGACGCCGTGCGTGACGTCCTGTCGGGCAAGAGCCCGGACCTTGTCGCGATCGACGAGGCGCAGTTCTTCGGCCCCGCGATCGTCCCGGTGATCGAACAGCTGCTCGCCGACGGTATCCAGGTCGAGGTCGCGGGGCTCTGCGTCACCTACGACGGCGGCCCCTTCGAACCGGTCCCGAGCCTGATGGCGCAGGCGGAAGAGGTCGTGAAGCTGACCGCCGTGTGTGCCGTCTGCGGCGCGGATGCCGCCTTCCACGTCCGCCTCCTCGCCGACGGCGGGGACGCGCTGCGGGCCACGGCCGAGCAGGTCGGAGGCAGCGAGTCCTATCAGGCGCGCTGCCGGGCGCACCGGCGACTCCGCCACCCCGGTCAGGTCCAGTCGATAGCCTTATCACCATGATCCTCACCGCAGACCCGGGCCCCGTCGGATCCCCCACCAGCAAGGACTCCGCGGGATTCCTCGCCCCGTCCGCGCTGCGCTATGCAGCTCGCGCCGGGGAGAGCGCCGAGAGGACGCTTCCCGTCCTCGAGGGTCTGTCCCCGCTCGTCGGGCGCACGGTCGCACGCGAGGACGTGCTGCGCACCTACGTCCACCCCCGACTGGACGCGGCTCAGACCTGGGGGGCGACCTACGTCGCCGTGGAGCTGGTGTTCGAGGACGGCAGCAGGCTGTCCGAACTCGATCCCCGCGACCAGTACGGCACCTCCGCGACCGCACAGGGCATCGGCGACGGCAGGATCCTGTACGCCGATCAGTGGAACGACGTGCAGGTCCCGCTCGAGCCCGCTACGGGCCGCACGATCGTCGAGGTCCATCTGAGGGTGGACATCCCCGAGGACGTGGAAGCGGACCTCCTCGAGACCGCCGAGGAGGATCTCGCGGCCCCGCGGCCCGAGCCCGAGGAGCTCGTCGGCTGGATCGATGGCCCCTACCTCGCGCCCCGTCCCGCGGACCCGTCGCGAGAAGACCCCGTGGCCTGGGTCGATACCCGTCGCGGTACGCACGCCTCCGGAGACTTCTCCCGCGGCAACAATCTGCCGCTGACCGCCGTCCCCAATGGTTTCGCCTTCTTCACCCCGGCCACCGATGCCCGTACCCGGCGCTGGGTGTACGAGTACCACCGCCGGGGAGGGGACGACAACCGCCCTCGCCTGCAGGGCATGGCGATCTCTCACCAGCCCAGTCCCTGGATGGGGGACCGCAACCAGTTCGTGCTCATGCCCCTGCGGGGCGAGGACCCGGATGCGTCCCCGGCGGCCCGTGCCCTCGGCTTCGACCATGACGCGGAGACCGCTCGCCCCGATCTGTACGAGGTGGCGCTGGACGGCGGGACCTCGCTGCGCCTGGCCCCCACCGACCACGGCGCGATCTGTGAGATCGAGGCCTCCGGCGACGCCGGGGAGCTGCACCTGCTGCTCGAGGGCATCGACGAGCACAGCCGGATAGACGCCGCCGGCGCCGTCTTCGACGGGACCCTGCGTGCCTGGGTCGATTCCGGACTCGCCCAGGGCTACGACCGCGCCGACGGCGCCACCCGCATGTTCGTGCTCGCCGAGGTCGATCCGGCCCCGATTGCCGTCGCCGCCGCCCGCGGCGAATCCACCGGCAGCGTGCTCACCTTCGCCCCCGGCACCGAGCACGTCACCGTCCGCCTGGTCACCAGCTTCCTCGGCATCGAGCAGGGTCGACGCACCTTCGCCCAGGAGGTCGAACGCCGCAGCCTCGAGGACGTGCGCGAGGCCGCCCACAACGCATGGACCCAGCGCCTGCGCGTGATCGAGCCCGGCACGGCCACTCCGCCCCAGCTGCGCACCCTGTACGGGAACCTCTACCGGCTGAACCTCTACCCCAACTCGCACTGGGAGAACTCCGGGACCCCCGAGAGGCCCCGACCCGTCCACGCCAGCCCGGTCCGTCCGGTCAAGGGCGAGGCCACCGACAGTCGCACCAATGCCCAGGTCATTCCCGGGAAGTTGCATGTCAACAACGGGTTCTGGGACACCTACCGCACCGCCTGGCCCGCGTACGCCCTGCTGTACCCGGAGCTGGCCGCGGAGCTCGCCGACGGATTCGTCCAGCAGTACCGCGAGGGCGGCTGGATCGCCCGCTGGTCCTCACCGGGCTACGCCGACTGCATGACCGGCACCAGCAGCGACATCGCCTTCGCCGATCTCGCCGTCAAGGGCGTTCCGCTGCCGGATCCTTTGGCCGCCTACGAGTCCGGGCTGCGCAATGCGACCGTCGCCCCGGAGCGGACCGAGGTGGGCCGCAAGGGCAATGAGCGCGCCGTGTTCACCGGATACGTCGACACCGACACCGCCGAGTCCGTCTCCTGGACGCTCGAGGCGCACATCAACGACTTCGGCCTGGCCGCCCAGGCCGACCTGCTCGCCGGGACCCTCGAGGACGAGGAGCACGCTGCACAGCTGCGCGAGGAGGCCGCGTACTTCCGGGCCCGCTCGGCCAATTACCTGCTGCTGTTCGATCCCGCGATCGGTTTCTTCCAGGGCCGCCGCCCCGACGGCGGTTTCGCGAAGCACCCCGAGGAGTTCGACCCGGCGGAGTGGGGTGGTGACTTCACCGAGACCGACGGCTGGAACTTCGCCTTCCACGTCCCCCACGACGGCGAGGGCCTGGCGATGCTGCACGGCGGCCGCGACGGTCTGCGCGCCAAGCTCGAGGAGTTCTTCGCGACCCCCGAGCGCGCGGACCGCAAGGGCACCTACGGGCACGTCATCCACGAGATGGACGAGGCGCGGGCAGTGCGGATGGGCCAGTTCGGCGTCTCCAACCAGCCCTCCCACCACATCCCCTTCCTGTTCCACCACACCGGGGCCCCGGAACGGGCCTCACAGGTCGTGCGCGAGGTCCACCGGCGCTTGTTCGTCGGCGAGCAGATCGGCCAGGGTTACCCCGGCGACGAGGACAACGGCGAGATGAGTGCCTGGTGGCTGCTGACCGCGCTCGGCCTGTACCCGCTGCAGCTCGGCACCGGGCGCTATCACCTGGTGGCACCGCTGTTCGACCACGCCCACGTCAAGCCCCTCGGCGGGGAGCCCTTCACCGTCACCACCGACGGACAGGACCCGCAGCACCCCTGCATCACGGGCTTCACGGTCGACGGCGAGGAGCACCGCGACGCCTGGATCGACCACACGGACCTGCGCGGGCGGCTCCAGTTCACCCTCGGCGCCGAGAAGAGCGACTGGGGCGAGGTGCCACCGTCGGCCGGCGAGCCGGGCCGTCGCCCGAGGCCGCTGCGCGACCTGTTCGCCGCGGACCCCGCGGACCCGCTGCGGGACGACGACTCCCGCACCGAACGCACCTGGGAGTCCGCGAGCGCCGTGATCGAGCTTCCCGAACTGGGCGAACCGCTCCAGGCCCGCTTCCTCACCCTGACCTCGGCGGCGGAGACCGGCGGGGATCCGATCGCCTGGCGGCTCGAGGGCTCGGACGACGCGGAGACCTGGGAGGTGCTCGACGAGCGCTCCGCCCAGAGCTTCCGCTGGCGCCGCCAGACCCGCCCGTTCCAGGTCTCCTCGCCGCGGCCATGCCTTCACCACCGGCTCGTGATCACCACCGCCGAGGGGCCGTTGCGCCTGGCCGAGCTCGAGGTGCTGGCGTAGTCCGACCGGATCAGGTCCGCGGAGGAACCGGGGCGGCGGGTCGGGTTCCGACGGCGTCGGTCTGCTCCGGCCGCGCCGGTGCGGGCCGACGCAGCAGCGCTCCCGCGCCGGCCGGAGGCGTGCCCCGGCGACGGTCCGAGGCCACCCACGGCCAGGTCATCAGTGCCCACACCGCGGCGATCGCGGCGGCCTCGACCAGCAGGTAGAACGGCCACGGCCCCATCACGTCCAGCAGGCTCGGCCCAGCGGGCGCGCCGTTGAGATAGCCGTAGTTCGTGCCCGCCAGGAGATTGAGGGAGAAGGCCAGTGCCGCCCACCCGAGAGTGGCCGCGTAGGCGAGGGCGTACCCGCGCCACGTGGGACGGAAACCCAGCCCCCAGGTCAGCACGATGGGTACGAGGACGCCGCTGAGGTGCGCGACCCAGTACTCGGCGAACTCCAGCGGGATCCACAGGAAGTAGTTCACGTCCGGGGTGAGCACCGACTGCATGTTCAGCGTCAGGCCCCAGAAGTAGGTGACCACGATCGCCCAGCGCGCCCGCGTGATCAGGGCGATCGGCGCGATGAAGCGCAGGACGTCGGAGAAGTGCAGCGGGAGCGACTCGTGGATGTTCCAGATCCACGGCATGAACCCCCAGATGGTCCAGAACACCGAGTTGGCCAGCAGCACCCAACCGACCAGGCGCAGCGTGTGGTCGACCTGCGCCGCATCGCTTCGCCGGGCCCAGCGGATCAGGACGACGGCGGCGACCACGAGCAGGGCGAGCATGCTCAGGTGCGCCGTGCCGTAGGCGGGCATGTGCCCCAGCGGGGCCTCCGCCAGGACGAGACCGTCTCTCTCCTGCATCGCAGCCTCTTTCCGCTGGGATCCCCGCGAGCCCTGAGCCGAACGGCCGCGGTGGCCGGCTCGGTGTCGACCTTGTCCGGGCCGAGCATACGAGAAGCGCCCCGCCGTGGCGGGGCGCTTCTGCGTGTTGCGGGTGAACCGGGTGGAGCCGAAGGAACTGAGCGGCCCGGGTGGATCCGAGCGAACCGCGAGAGAGCCGGGTGTCCGGCAGCGGTCGCGAGCGGGTCGCTGCGGGTCAGGCCGTCAGGGTGTGCTTGCGGTGCGCGGCCTCCTTGAGGGCGGTCACGACCAGTGCGGAGATCAGGGTGCCGACCCCGATCGCGAGGACGAATCCCCACACCGGGCTGATCGCGAAGGCGACGAAGATGCCGCCGTGAGGCGCCTGGGAGCCGGCGCCGAAAGCCATCACCAGGGCGCCGGTGACAGCGCCGCCGGTCATCATCGAGGGGATCACGCGCAGCGGGTCCGCGGCGGCGAAGGGGATCGCCCCCTCGGAGATGAAGGCCGCCCCGAGCAGCCAGGCGGTGGTGCCGTTCTCCCTCTCCACGCTCGAGTAGAGCTTCCTGCGGACCACGGTCGACAGCGCCATCGCCAGCGGCGGCACCATGCCGGCGGCCATCACGGCCGCCATGATGTGGAAGGACGCCTCGGTGCCCTGGGACAGGCCGGCCGTGGCGAAGAGATAGGCCGCCTTGTTCACGGGCCCGCCCAGGTCGACGCACATCATCAGCCCGATGATCACGCCGAGCAGGACGGCGGAGGTCCCGGACATGCCGGTCAGGCCGTTCTGCAGCGCGGTCATCAGGGAGGCCAGTGGGCGGCCGAGGAACAGGAGCATGAGTCCGCCGACCACGAGGGAGGTGATCAGCGGGATGATCACCACGGGCATCAACCCGGCGAGCCACCGCGGCGGCTTCAGGGTCGTGAACCACACGGCGATGAGCCCCGCGAGCAGACCGGTGATGAGGCCGCCGAGGAAGCCGGCGCCGACGAGCACGGACACCGCGCCGCCGACGAAGCCGGGAGCGATGCCGGGGCGCCCTGCGAGACCGAAGGCGATGTAGCCCGACAGTGCCGCGACCAGGAAGCTCATCCCGAGGCTGCCCAGGGTGTACAGCACGGCGCCGAGATAGAGGGCCAGGCCGGAGCGTTCGGTCTCCGTCATGCCCGTCGCGGCCTCGTAGGCCTGGTGTCCCGGCAGGTCGGTGAGCGAGAAGCCGGTGGCGACGTCCTGGGCGACGAAGGCGACGTCGAAGCCCGCGAGGAGGAAGCCCAGAGCCATCAGCAGGCCGCCGGCGGCGACGAACGGGATCATGTAGGACACGCCGGTCATGACGGCGGCCTGCAGGCGCGACGGCCAGGACTGCCGGGCGCCGCCGTCGGTCGCGGCTTCCCGCCCGGCGCCGCCGTCGCCGGCGGGGACGCGCCGCGCGGAAGGGTCCGACGCCGCCGCGAGGGCCTCGTCGATCATCTGCGGGCCCTGGGAGATGGCGCGCTTGACGGGATGCTCGACCAGGGGCAGCCCGGCGAAGCGCTCCCGCCCCGAGACGGTGACGTCGGCGGCGACGATGAGGGCGCCGGCCGCAGCGATCTGCTCCTCGGTGAAGGGGGTGATGCCGCCGGATCCCTGGGTCTCGACGCGGAGCTCGATGCCCTTCTCCGCGGCGGCGTTCTCGAGGGACTCGGCGGCCATGTAGGTGTGGGCGATGCCGGTGGGGCAGGACGTGATCGCCAGCAGTACCGGGGAGGCCGTCGCAGCGGCTGCTCCGGCAGCGGTGCTCTCGTCGGCGCCGACGTCCACCCCGCCGTCGTCTGCGGCTGCTGACCGGGCGTCACCGGCGGGGTGGGCGGCGGGTTCGGTCCCTCCGGCGGCGGAGCCCTCCCCGGTGGCGGGGTCCTCGCTCGTCGGCGCCGCGGAGCGGGTCCCCGCCCCGGGAACGGTCTCCGGCTCCGGTTCGAGCACGCTCATCACCAGTTCGGAGACCTCATGGGGTTCTTCGGCTGCGCGCAGCTGTGCGAGGAAATCGGGACGGATCAGCGCACGGGAGAGCTGGGCGAGGAGCTTCAGATGCTGGTCGTCCGTCCCCGCGGGGGCGGCGATGCCGATCACGAGGTCGGCCGGCCCGTCGCTCGAGCCGAAGTCGACCGGTTCGGCCAGGCGCAGGAAGCCCAGGGCCGCCTCGTGCACCGTCTCGGTGCGGCAATGGGGGATCGCGAAGCCGCCGGGCATGCCGGTGGCGAAGGATTCCTCGCGCTTGAGCAGACCTGCCTCGAGTCCCTCGCGGTCCGCACGGCCGGTCGCGGCGATGAGATCGGCCAGCAGGCTGATCACGGCATGCTTGTCGCCAGGAGGGGTCACCTCGAGGCGGACCAGCTCGGGGGTCATCAGTGATCCGGACATGGTTCTCCTTCGGCAGGGCACTCCCGGGACGCCGGGAGGCAGAGGGGTCAGAAGCGGAGGGTCAGAGACGGACGACGCGATCCGGCTCGGGATGGACCTGCTCGGGGCGAGGGATGGTGGTGCCCGGAAGGCCGACGGCGGCCGTCCCGTAGGCAAGGGCGCGCGCCAGACGATGCGCGGGATCCTCGCCGCGGGCGCGGGCGATCAGATAGCCGGCGGTCGCGCAGTCCCCGGCGCCGACGGTGGAGACGACGGGCACGACGGGAGCAGGGGAGTACCAGGCCTCGCCCTCTGTCGCGAGCAGAGCGCCCGACCCGCCGAGGGTCACCAGCACGGTGGCGACGCCGCGATCGTGCAGCATGAGCGCGGCGTCACGGACCGCCTCGAGATCCCCGACCGCGGCCTGCTCCTCGAGCCGCTCGCCGCCGATGCCGACGATCTGGCCGAGCTCCTCGGCATTGGGCTTGAGGAAGTCCGGGGCCGCGGTGTCCAGAGCGGAGGCGATCGCCTCGAGCGGGCCGTCCGAGGTGTCCACACCCGCCCGGGCACCCAGAGCACGGAGCCGATCGATCAGACGCACGTACTCGTCCACCGGCATGCCGGTGGCGAGCGATCCGGAGAGCATCACGAGGTCGCCCGGACCGACGGCGTCCAGCAGCAGCTGCTCCAGGTCGGCGATCTCGGCGGCCGACAGCGCGTCGCCGGGCTCGTTGAGCTTGGTCGTCAGCTGCGGCGTGGACAGCACGGTGAGATTGGTCCGGACCCTCCCCGCGACGGGGCTCGCTCGATGGGGGAGACCCTCCGCCGCGAGCAGGGAGAGCAGGGGATCGCTCGGTGCCGCCGGCAGGATCGCGGTGACATCGAGTCCTGCCCGGTGCACGCCGAGGGCGACGTTGACGCCCTTGCCACCGGGCTGCATGGTCTCGCCCGCGATCCGGTGCACGCCGCCCGGGGTGAGGGCACCGCCCAGATCGATGGTGCGGTCCCGCGAAGGGTTCGCGGTCAGGGTGATGATCACGCCAGGAGCACCTCGATCCCGGCCTCGACCAGGCGACCGCGGATCTCCTCCGGCAGACCGTCGTCGGTCACCAGGGCATCGACCTCGGCGGCACCGGCGAAGGTCACCAGGCGACGTGCGCCGGCCTTGGAGGAATCGGCCAGGACCACCCGTCGCCCGGCCGAGCGCACCACGGCGGATTTCACGGCGGCCTCGTCAGGGTCGGGTGTGGTGAAGCCGTCCTCGTCCAGACCGTTGCACCCGAGGAATGCGATCTCGGGATGGAGAGCGCGCACCGCGTCCACGGTGGAGGAGCCGACCGCGGCCTGCGTGGTGGGACGGACCCGACCGGGCAGCAGATGCACCTCGAGCTCCGTGTGGACCAGCGCTCCCTGCGCGATCGCGGGGGCATTGGTGATCACCGGCCCGCGCCGCTGGGCGAGGTGGGGGAGCAGTTCGGCGGTGGTGCTGCCCGCATCCAGCAGGACTGCGGCCCGTGGATCGGCAGGGAGCAGGTGGGAAGCGGCGAGGGCGATTCGGCGCTTGCGCTCGACGTGGGTCGTGCGGCGGGATTCCAGATCGGGCTCGACCTCGGTCGTGCTCCTCGGGACGGCGCCGCCGTGGACACGGACCAGGAGCTCCTGGCCGGCCAGCTGGTCGAGATCGCGGCGCACGGTCTCGGTGGCCACGTCGAACTGCTCGGCCAGCGCCGTGACGGTGACGCGTCCGGACTGCGCGAGGACCTCGAGGACCTGGCGCTGGCGTTCACGGGCGTACATGGGGTCACCTGCCTCGTCGAAGGGAGAGTCCGCCCCGCTCCGGGACCCGCCGTGCGGGATCCGACGCCCGGGACGCTGTTCTCGAGCCGTGCTTCAGGCTCTCTGGCCCCAGGGAGCGGCGGATACCTGGACTCTACGCGACGAAGCCACAGATAACAACATCCGAATGTGTGGAAGTCTGTGGCTCATCGTGGGGTCAGTCCGTCCGATGCGGGGACGGAGGGGAACGCGGCGCGGCGTGTCCGAGACCTCCCTCGCGCGGACCCGGTGCGGGCTCCGGACGGGGTCCGACGGCGGATACCATCGGAGCACTCTGCGCTGACCGCACCCGAGGAGAAGTGAACCGATGTCCCAGGCCTTCCATGCCGACTCGTCCGACCTGCCTGCCAAGGAGGTCCTCGGCTGGGAGCTGTTCGGCACCGCCTCGAGGGAACTCGCGCAGACCATCGCCGACTCCGACTTCGCCCCGGAGATCGTCATCGCGGTGGCGCGGGGCGGTCTGCTGCCGGCCGGGTCGCTGTCGTACGCGCTCGGTCTGAAGCTCGCCGATGCGATCAACGTCGAGTTCTACACCGATGTGCACGAGACGCTGCCGGACCCGGTGCTGCTGGCCCCGATGCTGGACACCGAGTCGATCCAGGGCAAGCGCCTGCTGGTCGTCGACGACGTCGCCGACTCCGGGCGCACCCTCGCCCTCGTCCTCGATCTGCTGCGCGAGCAGGGGGCCGACGCGCGCAGCGCCGTGCTCTACGCGAAGTCCGCCTCCGTCGTCTCCCCGGACTACGTGTGGCGCCGCACCGACGAGTGGATCGTCTTCCCCTGGTCGGCGGAGCCCCCGGTCACCCCCAACGCCTGAGCTCCGGGGCCAGGGCCGCCGGAGCTCGGACCGTCAGAGCCTCAGGGCGTCCCGTCGGGCCTGTCCGCTTCGGGAGCACCTGTGGCCCTCTCGTGCTCCCCGCCGCCGTCTTCGCCCTCCTCGCCGTGATGGCCGAACGGCAGGAAGTGCACGATCACGGCGACGACCGCCCCGATGATCAGGCCGAACACGAACGAACAGGCGGTGTTGATCAGCCAGGCGAGGACGGCCCCGATCCCGGCGATGCCTGTGACAGCGCCCTCGAGGTGGTGCACGAGACCATAGGGCTGGGCGAGACCCAGGTCATGGGTCCCCACCAGCAGGATGTGGCCACCCACCCAGAGCATGGCGACCATGCCGACGTAGCTGATCACGTCCATGACCTTCGGCATCGCGCCGACCAGACCGGCGCCGAAGCGCTGCTTGAGGGCGGAGTCCTCGTCATCGGCCATCTTCAGGCCGACGTCGTCCATCTTCACCAGGATCCCGACCGCGCCGTAGACGAGGGCGGTGATGCCGATCGCGACGACGACCAGCACCGCGGCGCGCGCCCAGAGCGACTCCGCGTCGATCGAGTTCATCGAGATGACCATGATCTCGGCGGAGAGGATCAGGTCGGTGCGCACGGCGCTGGAGACGATCTTGTCCTCGGCGTCCGCACCCTGCGACGTGGCCGGTGCCTTCTTGGGCGCCCCGCGCACCAGCTCCCAGATCTTCTCCGCGCCCTCGAAGCTCAGATAGAGGCCGCCGAGCATGAGGATCGGGGTGAGCAGCCACGGGGCGAAGACGCTGAGCAGCAGCAGGACCGGGAGGATGAAGATCAGCTTGTTGCGCAGCGACCCCTTGGTGATGCGCCAGATGATCGGCAGCTCGCGCGTGGGCTTGATGCCCCGGACGTACTGCGGGGTGACGGCGGCGTCGTCGATCACGACGCCCATCGCCTTCGAGCCGGCCTTCGCCGAGGCAGCGGCCACGTCGTCGGCGCTGGCGGCGGCCAGGCGTGCGAGCGCGGCGACGTCATCGAGCAGTGCGGCGAGGCCACCGGCCATGATGAGGTTCCTTCCCCGAGGTCCCGACCGTCCGGTGACGGTCCGGGACAGGATAGCGGGAGAGATCTGGAGAATTCGGGGCGCGATGGCCGGGAGACTTGCCGTCCCCGCTGGGACGGGAGGGGTCGACGACGGTCCGTCGGTGGCGTCTCGGCCGACGACGAGGGGTTCCCCCACCAGCGAACCGTGCTCGGCGGGTCTCGACGTGCAGCGGCGACGGTGCAAGGGTGGGGGCATGGATATCGCACTCATCGGAGGACATGGCAAGATCGCGCTGCTCGCGGAGCCGCTGCTGACCGAGGCGGGCCACACCGTCCACGCGGTGATCCGTGATCCCGATCAGACCGCGGAGATCGAGGCCACCGGCGCGAAGGCGGTCGTGGCGGACATCGAATCGCTCGACGCCGCCGGCTGGGACGAGCTGCTGCGCGGCAAGGACGCGGTCGTGTGGTCGGCCGGTGCCGGCGGCGGGAACCCGCAGCGCACCTGGGCCGTCGACCACGACGCGGCGATCGCGTCGATGGACGCCGCCCAGCGGGTCGGCGCGGACCGCTACCTGATGGTCAGCTACTTCGGCGCCTCCCTCGACCACGGAGTGCCCGAGAGCGAGCCCTTCCACGTCTACGCCGAGGCGAAGGCGCGGGCCGACGCCCACCTGCAGGACTCGCAGTTGGCCTGGACCGTCCTCGGTCCCTCGGGGCTCACCCTCGAGGAACCCAGCGGCCGCATCGACCTGGAGGCGGCCGAGAGCGGCACCGTCTCGCGCGGGAACGTCGCGCGCGTGATCGCGGCCGTGCTCGAGACTCCCGGCACCGCCGGGAAGTTCCTCGCCTTCAACGACGGGGAGCAGGAGATCACCGCGGCCGTCTCGGCGGTGAGCTGACCCGAACCCGACGCGACCGGCCCCGGCACCCCGCGGGATGCCGGGGCCGGCGTCGGTCAGAACCGAGGCGGTGCCCTCGCGGGCAGGGCGATCGAGACAGTGCAGTGAGGAGCAGTCGTGGACGGCGCACGTCGGTGGGGAGCGGTCCTCGCCCTTGCGGTGGGGATCTTCGTGCTGGTCACGATCGAGGAGCTGCCGATCGGGGTCCTCAGTGTGATGGCACCGGACCTCGGGGTCAGCGAGGGCGTGGCCGGCCTCGCCGTGACCGTCCCGGGCATCCTGGCCGGTGTCGTCGCCCTGCTCACCCCCGTGATCGTGCGGGGACTCGACCGCCGGCTGGTGCCGGTGATCGCCATGGCCTCCGTGGTCGTCTCCTGCGTGCTCAGCGTGCTGGCCCCGACGTTCGCCGTACTGCTGCTGGCCCGGCTGTTCGCCGGGATCTCGATCGGCCTGTACTGGGCGGTGATGGCGATCGTCGCGATCGGACAGGTGCCCCGTGAGCACACCGCCCGGGCCCTGACCCTGGCCTTCGGCGGAGCGGGCGCCGCCCTCGTGCTGGGCGTCCCCGTCGGCGCCTGGATCGGCACCCATCTGGGCTGGCGCTCGGCCTTCGCGGTGGTCGGCGCCGCGGCGGCGGTGGTGACCGTGCTGCTGCTGGTGCTCGTGCGGCCCGTGCGCACGGAGGCACGGGTGACTCCCGCGATGATGCTGGCCGCCGCCCGCACCCGCGGCGTGCGCTACGCCCTGGCCTTCGCCGTGCTCGTGGTCGTCGCGCAGTTCATCACCTACGCCTACATCAGCCCGATCCTCCTGGAGCGCGGCCAGGTGCCGGTCACGCGCGTGGGCGGGATGCTGCTCGCCTACGGGATCGCCGGGCTCATCGGCAACTTCGCCGTCGCCCCGCTGCTGCGGCGCAGCGCCCCGTGGGGCGTGCTGGTGGTCTCCTCCGGCATCGGGGCCGGTCTGCTCGCCGTGCTGGTGCTGATGCGTGGTCCCGTCTCGGCTCTGCTGGTCATGCTGCTGTGGGGACTGTTCGTCGGGGCGGTCTCCGTGACGGTGCAGGCCTTCGTCAACACCCAGGCCAGCGAGGTCATCGAGGAGGGGACCGCGCTGAACAGCGCCGTCTTCAACGCGGCGATCGCGAGCGGCGCCCTGATCGGCGGACTGCTCCTGGACAACGCCGGCCAGAGCGCCCTGATCCTGACCTCGACGGTGATGGTGATCGCGGGCGCCCTCGTCGCCGCGCACTACCTGCGCACCACGCCGCGGGATCGCGCCGCGGTCTGAGCGGCGCACGGGCGGGTCGTCGAGCGCCCGCACCGTCCGGCTCGTCTCAGCCGGTGACGCGGAAGGTCTCCGCCCGGCGCGGGCTCTCGGAGCGCGTATCGATCCCGCTGACCTGCGCCCCGGGCGGTCCCTGCCGCAGCCAGCGCAGCATCTCCTCGACCGCGTCGGCGGTGCCCTCGACGTCGGCCTCCACCGAGCCGTCCCACAGATTGCGCACGGTACCGGTGACCCCCAGACGCGTGGCCTCGGACGACGCCGACATCCGGTATCCGACGCCCTGCACCTGTCCACGCACGCGGACGATACGGCGCACCGTGTCCACAGCGTCGGCGGGGCCGCTGTCGGCACCATCGCCGGGGTCGATCTCGTCCGGACTGCCGTGGTCGGTCGTCATGACCTGCGCCTCCAGGTGCTCGGATGCTCGAACTCTCCGTTGTGCTCCATATCGTGATCGTAACGGGCGGGCCCGCTCGAGCGGCGGCCCTGACCGAGCGCTTCGGTCTCTTCGGCTCCGGCACGCCCCCGCCGCGGACGCGGCGCGAGCTGTGCCGACCAGAGAACCGGTGCCGGCCCGACACCGGTCCTCGCAGTACATTTCCGCCCTGATCGCTGCCACGGCTCCGCGAGGAGGGCCGACCGATCGCTCGGACCACCTCGCGGAGCCGTGGCAGGATCGGGCCATGACGGAATTCTCGGTGGGCGACCACGTGCAGTGGAACTCGGAGGCCGGCGTCGTCAGCGGTGTCGTCACGGCCACGCACACGAAGGACGTGCAGTTCAAGGGCCACACCCGGCACTGCAGTGCCGACGACCCGCAGTACGAGATCGCCAGCGATACGACGGATCACGTCGCCATGCACAAGGGCAGCGCCCTGCGCCGGGCCGACTGACCAGTGCGGCGCCCGACGACCTGACCGACGTGCGCCGGCCCGATCGGCGCACTGCCCGGACACTGCGCCGGTCGCGCCGCACAAACCGGTGGACGCGGCCCACCACCGGTGATGGGATCGGCCCATGGCGACGTCGCTGACCACCCCGGGTCCTGGTGAGCTGGAGCGCGTCCTCGCCGTGCTGAGCAGCTGGCAGACCGACGACGCCCCGCTCCACCTGCACCCCGGTGACGTGGGCTGGCATCATGCCCGCGGAGCAGAGCGGACCGCGGCGGACCTGCGGGTCTGGAGCCGGGACGGTCGACCCCTCGCCGTCGGGATGCTCGACGGGCGGGACCTGCTGCGCACCGCCGTCGACCCCGACCGGGTCGAGGACCCAGAACTCGCCGCCACCATGGCCGGGGACCTCGCGGACCCCGGGAGGGGTGTCCTGCCCGCGGGGGAGGCCTTCGTGGAGGCGAGCTCCGCGAGGCGATTGCGCAGGGAGCTCACCACCCGCGGCTGGACCGTCGGCGACCCCTGGGTGCCGCTGCGACGCGACCTCACCGCCCCGGTCGAGGATCCTGGACTCGACATCGAATGCGTCGGGCCCGGCACCGTCCGCGAGTACACCGCTGTGCACCGCTCCGCCTTCGCCGGGGACTCCCTCACCGACGAGCGCTTCACCACCCTGACCGCCGGACCCGCGTACGCCGAAGCCGTCTCCCTGATCGGCCGCGACGCGAACGGCACGGCCGTCGCCGTGATCACCGTGTGGTCAGCGGGGCCGGGACGCCCCGGACTGATCGAGCCACTGGGCGTGCACCAGGATCACCGCGGGCACGGGTACGGGCGGGCGCTCTGCGTGGCGGGGGCCTCGTCGCTGCGTGCCATGGGTGCGTCGAGCGCCGCCGTGTGCACCCCGCGTTCTCTGACGGGAGCGGTCGCGACGTATCTCTCTGCCGGGTTCCGTCGCTTCCCCGACGTCCCCGACCTGCAGCGGAGCGCGACCGCCTGAGCACGCCCCGCCGAACGAGGGACGATCCACCCGCCGGGCACCCTCCGCCGATGGTCCGACGAGGAGTCAGCAGTCAGGAGCCGCTCACTCGTTGTCGCCGCCCGTCGCGGAGACGGTCCCGACCTCCTCGGCCTCTTCGTCCCACTGCCAGCCCGAGATCTCCGGCAGGTCCTCGCCATGTTCGTAGGCGTAGGCGCGGGCCCGGATCCGCTCGTCCTCCATCTGCTGTCGCAGTCCCGCGTACCGGGTGGTCAGGCCCTCGACACGGTCGATCACGTCCATCACCAGGTGGAAGCGGTCGGTGTCGTTGCGCATCAGCATGTCGAAGGGCGTCGTGGTGGTGCCCTCCTCCTTGTACCCGCGCACATGGATCCTCGAGGTGCGATCGTGCCGGTAGGCGAGGCGGTGGATCAGCCACGGATAGCCGTGATAGGCGAACACCACCGGGATGTCCTCGCCGAAGAGCCCGTCGAAGTCGCGCTGGGCGAGCCCATGAGGATGCTCGGAATCATCCTGCAGCCGCATCAGGTCCACCACGTTGACCACCCGCACCTTCAGCCCGGGGACCTGCTCGCGCAGGATCTTCGCCGCGGCGAGGGTCTCGATCGTGGGGATGTCACCGGCGCAGGCCAGCACCACGTCAGGTTCCTCGCCGTCGGCCTCGGTGCCGGCCCATTCCCAGATGCCCAGGCCGCGCGTGCAGTGGACGATCGCCTCATCCATCGACAGCCAGGTGGGGTTCGGCTGCTTCCCGGCCACCACCACGTTCACGTACTGGCGCGAGCGCAGGCAGTGGTCGTAGGTCGAAAGCAGCGTGTTCGCATCCGGCGGCAGGTACACCCGCACGATCTCGGCCTTCTTGTTGACCATGTGATCGATGAAGCCGGGGTCCTGATGGGAGAAGCCGTTGTGGTCCTGGCGCCACACATGGGAGCTGAGGAGGTAGTTCAGCGAGGCGAGCGGTCGCCGCCACTCCAGCTCGTTGGTGACCTTCAGCCACTTGGCGTGCTGGTTGACCATCGAGTCGACGATGTGGACGAACGCCTCGTAGGAGGAGAACATGCCGTGGCGGCCGGTCAGCAGGTATCCCTCGAGCCAGCCCTGGCACTGGTGCTCCGAGAGCACCTCCATCACCCGACCGGCCCGCGCGAGGTGCTCGTCGCGGTCGTGCGATTCGAAGTCGGCGTTCCACTGCTTGTCGGTCTCCTCGTAGACGGCCTGCAGCCGGTTCGAGGCGGTCTCGTCGGGCCCGAAGATCCGGAAGGACCTCGGGTTCTCGCGCACCACGTCGCGCAGCCAGGTCCCCAGCACCCGGGTGGCCTCGGAGATCGCGCCGCCCGGCCGCGGGACCTCCACCGCGTAGTCGCGGAAGTCGGGCAGGCGCAGCGGTCTCAGCACGGACCCGCCGTTGGTGGACGGATTCGCCGACATCCGGTGCTCCGCGCGGGGGGCAGTATCGGCGATCTTCTCCAGCAGGCGGCCGTCCTCGTCGAACAGCTCCTCGGGACGGTACGAACGCAGCCAGGTGTCGAGATCGGCGAGGTGCTCGTCGGTGTCGCGGGCGCTGGCCAGGGGCACCTGGTGCGAGCGCCAGGAGCCCTCGGTCTGCTTCCCGTCGATCGTCTCCGGCCCGGTCCAGCCCTTCGGGGTGCGGAAGACGATCATCGGCCACGCGGGCCGCTCGGTCTCGCGACCGGCGGCGGCATCCTCCTGCGCCTGCGCCTTGATCTGTGCGATCTGGTCCAGCGCCGTATCGAGCACCCCGGCGAAGCGCTCGTGCGCAGTCATCGGGTCCTCGCCGTCGAAGCCGCCGGTGAAGAACAGCGGGGTGTGGCCGTAGCCGCGCAGGAGCGCGGCGAGCTCCTCGTCGCCGATGCGGGCCAGCACCGTGGGGTTGGCGATCTTGTAGCCGTTCAGGTGCAGGATCGGCAGCACCACCCCGTCCTGCTGGGGGTTGACGAACTTGTTCGAGTGCCAGGAGGTGGCCAGCGGCCCGGTCTCCGCCTCGCCGTCGCCGATCACCGTGATGGCGATCTGATCGGGGCTGTCGAACATCGCGCCGTAGGCGTGGGAGAGGGCGTAGCCGAGCTCGCCGCCTTCGTGGATCGAGCCGGGAGTCTCCGGGGCCACGTGCGAGGGGATCCCGCCGGGGAAGGAGAACTGGGTGAACAGGCGTTTCAGGCCGTCCTCGTCCTGGGCCACGGCAGGGTAGACGTCGGAGTAGGTGCCCTCGAGATAGCTCGCGGCGACCAGGCCCGGTCCGCCGTGACCGGGACCGGTGATGTACATGGCGTTCAGGCCCCGCTGCCTGATCGCCCGGTTCGCGTGGGCGTACAGGAAGGTCAGGCCCGGGGTGGTCCCCCAGTGGCCGAGCAGCCGGGGCTTGACGTGCTCGCGCTGCAGCGGCCGGCGCAGCAGGGGGTTGTCCATCAGGTAGATCTGCCCGACCGAGAGGTAGTTGGCGGCTCGCCACCAGGCGTGGAGGGCTGCGAGCTCGTCCTCGGTGGGGGCGTGGGCGGGGGAGTTCGGCCAGGTCGCGGTGGTGGTCATGACGCCTTCCTGCAGGTGGGTGACATCGAGGTCCCCGGAGGGGCTGCCCTCACCGTACGGCGAGGCCGGGGACGTGAAAAGGGACTCCCCGGCCCGCTCCCGGGCCCCGGTTCGGGGCGGGCCGGGGAGCCGCGGATGAGAGGGCGATGAGAGTGCTCTCAGGAAGCTCGCCGGGACCTCGAGGTCCTCTTACGCTGGAGTCATCGACCGAGATACCGGGGCCACCGCCCCCAGGAGGAGACCGACCATGACACGCACCGCACGCTCTCGCAGCACCGTCCGCGCCGCCGCTCTCGGAGCGTTCGTCATCGCCCTTGCCGCCGGCTGCGGTGGGCAGGGCGACGAGAACGGTGAGGGCATCACGCAGGGCGAGGGCTCCGGCGGCTCCGCGAGCGACGGCGGTGGCTCCGACGGCGCGAGCGATGGTGGTGCGTCCGGCGGCGCGAGCGATGGTGGTGGGTCCGACGAGGCCAGCGACGGGGGCGGCAGCGACGATGCGGCGAGCGGTTCGGGGCAGGCCTCCGCCCTTCCCGCGGACGCTGACCTCGCCTCGGAGCAGCTGCCTGTCCCCGCCGAGGAGGCGGTCGGCATCGCCGTGCAGACCGCCGGCGGCGGCGAGACCGAGTCGGTCTCGATCGATCACGACGACGATCGCGGCTGGACCTGGGAGATCGAGGTGGCGGTCGACGGCTCCGAGCACAATCTCGACATCGACGCGACCACCGGGAAGGTCCTCGAGCACGAGGAGGACGACGACCGGGTCGAGGACCCGGTCGTTGACGTCACCTCGCCGATGACTCCCCAGGAGGCCATCGACCTCGCGGTCGCGGAGCGGGACAGCCGGGTCTCCGGCTGGGACCTCGACTCCGACGACGGCGCGATCCGCTACCAGGTCGACATCCAGTCCTCGGGCGACGACGACGTGGAGGTCGGCGTCGACGTCGAATCCGGTGAGGTCCGCGTCGAGGACTGAGTGTCGGGGACCGTCAGGGCCGGGCGGCGGGGCTCACCGCGCGGCGATGACCGGCTCGCCCTCGGCGTCGCGGTGCATGACCTCGGTGCCGCTCTGCCACACCCGCAGGGTGCGATGGCGCGTATCGAGCGGGTCGCCCTCCCACAGCACCAGGTCCGCCTCCTTCCCCACCTCGATCGACCCGACCCGGTCCGCCAGGCCCAGCACCTCGGCGGGATGCAGGGTGATCGCGCGCAGGGCGTCGGCCGGCTCCATGCCGTGCTTGACCGCGAGGGCTGCCTGCTGGACGAGGAACTCGATCGGCACCACCGGGTGATCGGTGATGATCGAGACCTTCACCCCGGCGGCCGTGAGGATGCCGGGTGCCTTCGGGGTGCGGTGGCGCACCTCCACCTTCGAGCGGGACACGATCAGCGGCCCGTACAGGACCGGCACCCCGGCGGCGGCGATCCTGTCCGCGATCAGGTACGACTCGGTGCCGTGGTCCAGCACCAGCTCGTAGCCGAACTCCTCGGCGATCCGCAGCGCGGTGGCGATGTCGTCGGCCCGGTGGGAGTGCTGGCGCCAGGGGATCTCGCCCGTGAGCACCTGCGCGAGCGCCTCGGAGACCAGGTCGGCGTCGCGGTCCGCCTCGTCCTTGGCCATCCAGGCGCGGGCCGTGGCGAAGGCTTTGCGGATGGTCAGGGCCACACCGAGGCGGGTCGAGGGAGTCTGCGTGCGCTCGCCGTAGACGCGCTTGGGATTCTCTCCGAGGGCCGCCTTCAGCCCGGAGGGGCTGCGCAGCACCATCTCGTCGACCACGCGGCCATGGGTGCGGATCGCGACGGCCAGCCCGCCGATCGGATTGCCGGAGCCGGGATTGACGTTCACGGCGGTGACGCCGCCGATGATCGCGTCGTCGAAGCCGATCTCGACCGGATTGATCGCGTCGATCGCCCGAGCGGCGGCCATCACCGGATCGGTCATCTCGTTGGTGTCCTGACCGGCCCATCCCTCCCCCTCCTCGTCGACGCCGAGGTGGACGTGGGCGTCGATGAATCCCGGCAACAGCCAGCCGCCGTCGGCGTCGACGACATCGGCCTCCGCGGGGACGGCGACGTCGAGGCCGGCGGCGGTGATCCGGCCGTCCTCGACCACGACGGTGCCGTCGAAGGCGGGCGAGGAGACGGGAAGGACATGGGCGTCGGTGATGGCGGTGATCGTCATGCCCTGACACTCTGCCGACCGATCGGTGGAGTCAAGTGCGCCGGATTCGCGGTGCGCGAAGGCTGCCCGCGCTAGCCTGCCTCCATGGCGAAGAAGCGCGATCCCGCAGACCAGAAGCCAGTGGGCTTCCCGCTCGCGACGGACTGGCGAGGGAAGGTCACCGAGTTCGATCCCCGCGCGACCCCCGGGTTCGAGGGGAAGAAGGCAGACGGCAAGAAGCTGCTCGCCGCGCGCGACAGCGCCCTCGACGAACTCCAGGAACGGCTCTACGCCGCACATCACGGGCACCAGGAGGGACGCTCCGTCCTGCTGATCGTGCAGGGCATGGACACCTCCGGCAAGGGCGGCATCATGCGCCACGTGGTCGGTGGCGTCGACCCGCAGGGCGTGGACATCGCCGCATTCAAGGCCCCCACGCCGGCGGAGAAGCGTCACGACTTCCTGTGGCGGATCCGCAAGCACACGCCGGGGCCCGGGATGATCGGCGTCTTCGACCGCTCCCACTACGAGGACGTGCTCATCCACCGCGTGCACGGCATGACCGACGCGAAGGAGATCCGCAGCCGGTACGCCGCGATCAACGCCTTCGAGCGTGAGCTGACCGACGCCGGGACCGTGATCGTGAAGGTCATGCTGCACATCTCGCGCCAGGAGCAGGGCGAGCGGCTGATGGAGCGGCTCGAGCGCCCCGACAAGCACTGGAAGTTCGACCCGGGCGACGTGGACGAGCGGGCGTACTGGGACGACTACATGGACGCCTACACGCGAGCACTGCGGGCCACCTCGACCGCGCGGGCCCCGTGGACCGTGGTCCCGGCCGACCGCAAGTGGTACGCCCGGATCGCCGTGCAGCAGCTGCTGCTGAATGCGCTGACCGGCATCGATCCGCAGTGGCCCGAGGCCGATTTCGACGTCGAGGAGCAGATCGGGCGCCTGCGGGCGACGATGGACTGACCGCTCCCAGGCACCCGTTTGCACCGTGGGAGCGGGAGGGCGAAGATGGGCCCATGGCTTCCATCACCTTCCAGAACACCCCTGTCACCACCGTCGGCGAGCTGCCCGGCACCGGCTCGGCGCTGCCCGCCTTCGAGCTCGTCGGCGCCGATCTCTCGCCCGTGACGAGCGCCGACCTCGCCGGCAAGCGCATCGTGCTGAACATCTTCCCCTCGCTCGACACCGGCACCTGCGCGATGTCGGTGCGGAGGTTCAACGAGCTGGCCGCCGGTCTCGAGAACACGGTCGTGGTGTGCGTCTCGAAGGACCTCCCCTTCGCCCAGGCGCGTTTCTGCGGCGCCGAGGGCATCGAGAACGTCGTCACCGGCTCCGCCTTCCGCTCCAGCTTCGGGGAGGACTACGGCCTGACCATGGCCGACGGGCCCCTGGCCGGTCTGCTCTCCCGGGCGGTCGTGGTGACCGACGAGAGCGGCAAGGTCGTCCACACCGAGCAGGTGGCCGAGATCGCCGAGGAGCCCGACTACGACGCGGCCCGGGCGGCGCTGTCCTGACGGCCACCCCGCACGCCACGTGATCCCGGGACCCGGCCCGCCTCGCGCGGGCCGGGTCCTGTCGCATCCGCCGCCGCACGGCGCCGAACAGGGAGGCCGGGAGATGAGCGAGATCACGATCATCCGGGAGCGCGTCCACGACGTGCTCGACGACGAGGGCTCCGCGACCGGTGAGTACCGCGTGCTGGTGGACCGGCTGTGGCCGCGCGGGGTGAAGAAGGAGCGGCTCGCGCACGACGACTGGGACAAGGACGTCGCGCCCGGCCCCGACCTGCGCACCGCCTTCCATGCCGGTGAGCTCGGCTTCGAGGAGTTCGCCCGGCTCTATCGGCGTGAACTCGACGACAGCGATGCGCCGTCGGCCCTCCTGGAGCGAGCCCGGACGGTGAAGGCGACCCGGATCGTGCTGCTCTTCGCGGCGAAGGACACCGAGCACAACCACGCCCTGGTGCTGCAGCAGGCGCTCGAGGAGCTCCTGCGCTGAACCGCGACGGCCGCGCGCCCGTGGACGTCCCCCCGCGCGCCTCCGGACGACAGTAGGGTCATCGCTCGTGGAACCCGTGAGTCTCGTCGTCCTGCTCGTGATGGGCACCCTCGCCGGAGCCATCAATGCGGCGGTCGGGTCGGGCTCCCTGCTCACGCTCCCGGTGCTGATGGCGCTCGGCATCCCGCCGGGCGTCGCGGTGCGCACCAACACGGTGGGGATGTTCTTCTCGACCCTCGGCTCCTGTCTCGGATACCGCCGGGAGATCGCCGCCGAGAAGCAGCACCTCATGCCGCTGACGGTCACCGCGACGGTGGGCGCGACCGCGGGAGCCCTGCTGCTGCTGGTCTCCCCGGCGTCCGCGCTCGACGTCGTCGTGCCGGTGCTGATCGTCGTCGCCCTGGTGATGGTCGTCTTCCAGAAGCGCCTGACCACCGCCATCCGCGCCGGCAAGGACCGACGGGCGGAGCGTGAGGGACCGCGAGAGCCGGGCGGGACCTCGAGCTCAGGGGTGACGGACCCGGCGGCTTCCCCGGGCGGGGAGTCGAGGACAGGCATCGGGGCCGAGGGCGCAGGGGAGGACCGGACCGCGGAGCCCAGCCCGCTGCGTTCGCCGGCGCTGATCGGATCCCTGGGCGCCGCCTCCGTCTACGGCGGCTACTTCACCGCCGCCCAGGGAGTGCTGTACCTGGGTATCCTCGGCATCTTCACCGGTCGCACGATGGGGTCGGTCAACAGCATCAAGAACCTCCTGAGCCTTGCGGTCAACCTCTCCGCCGCCGCCGTGTACGTGATCGCGTTCTTCGTGCTCGACGCCGAGATCGTCTGGCTCGGCAGCGCAGCGATCGCGCTGGGCGCGCTGCTGGGCGGATTCTTCGGGGCGCACCTGGCCAAGCGGATGCCCGAGTGGCTGCTGCGCGGGATCATCGTCGTGGTCGCCCTGATCGCCCTGGTCCGCCAGGTGCTCTGAGCGCGCAGCGGAGGGGCCGGTCGCCTCCTCAGCGCAGGAACGGCAGGGCGTGGGCGAGGACCTCGTCGGGCGGGAACAGCGTGCCGCCGTGGTCGCGACCGGGCAGCGGCACGAACTCCGCGTCGGCCATGGTCCCCGCCGCGTGCCGCGACTCCTCGTAGCGCGGATGGTCCTCGGTGCCTGCCATCCACAGGGCCGGCACCGTGCAGGCGGCGAGGGCCTCGTCGGGGACGCCCTCGGCTGCATCCGTGGCGGTCAGCAGAGCGGAGACCGCCCGGTGGTCCGCGGCGAGGAATGCCGTGCGGGTGGCGCGGGCGCGCCGGGAGGTGACTTCCGGGCCCAGCCCCTGACCGGCGCAGAACGCCTCCATCCCCTGGTCGCGCACGGTGTCGATCACGCCGGGGAAGAACACCGAGTCCACGGCGCCCTGCTGCGGGGAGGAGGAGCCTCCGAGGCAGACCAGGCGGGTGACGCGTCCGGGATGCTCCAGCGTCGTGGTCAGCGCGATCCGCGCTCCCAGCGAGTAGCCCAGCAGCGCTGCGCGGCCGATGCCCTCGGCATCGAGCACCGCCAGCAGATCGGCGACGAAGATCTCCTGGGAGTAGGCGGCCGGATCGTGCGGGGCGCCGGAGCGACCGTGGCCGCGCAGATCGACCCGGATCACGGTGTGCTCGGCGGCCAGCGGCTCGAGATAGCCCAGCCCCCGCCAGATCGCGCGGGAGAGCACGGAGCCGTGCAGCAGCACCAGGGCGGGGCCGCTGCCGGTCACGTCGTAACGCAGGTCGATGCCGTCGACGGGGGAGGGGATGACGGTCACGGTGCTCCTCGTGGTGTTCCAGGACGCGGAAGCGACCGACGCCGGCCCGCTCCGCACGGGGCGGTCGGGCCGGCGCCGGCCGGGGCTCAGGGGAGCCGTGGACTCACAGCGCCGCGGAGATCTCCTCGAGGATGCGGTTGAAGGTGCTCGAGGGGCGCATCACCGCATCGGCCTTGGTCCCGTCGGGGCGGTAGTAGCCGCCGATGTCGGCCGGGGAGCCCTGCACGGCCAGCAGCTCGCCGGCGATGGTCTGCTCGCCGTCGGTGAGCTCCTTCGCGATCGGGCCGAAGGCCTGCGCCAGCTCCGCGTCCTCGCTCTGCCGGGCCAGCTCCTGGGCCCAGTACAGGGCCAGGTAGAAGTGGCTGCCACGGTTGTCGATGCTGCCGAGCTTGCGCTGCGGGGACTTGCCCTCGTTCAGCAGCGTCTCGGTGGCGCGGTCCAGCGCGTCGGCGAGGACCGCGGCGCGCGGATTGTCCGCGGTGCGGGCCAGGTGACGCAGCGATTCCGCCAGGGCGAGGAACTCGCCGAGGGAGTCCCAGCGCAGGTAGTTCTCCTCCACCAGCTGCTGGACGTGCTTGGGAGCGGAGCCCCCCGCGCCGGTCTCGAACAGGCCGCCGCCGTTCATCAGCGGCACCACCGAGAGCATCTTGGCGCTGGTGCCGAGCTCCATGATCGGGAACAGGTCCGTGAGGTAGTCGCGCAGCACGTTCCCCGTCACCGAGATCGTGTCCTCGCCGCGGCGCACGCGCTCGAGCGTGTGCTTCGTGGCCTCCACGGGGGAGAGGATGCGGAGGTCCAGGCCGTCGGTGTCCTCCTCGGCCAGGTACGCCTCGACCTTCGCGATGAGGTTGCGGTCGTGCGCGCGGGTCTCGTCGAGCCAGAACACCGCGGGCATCCCGGACTCGCGCGAGCGGCGCACGGCGAGCTGCACCCAGTCGCGGATCGGCGCGTCCTTGGCCTGGCAGGCGCGGAAGATGTCCCCGGCCGAGACCTCGTGGCTCGTCAGCACCGCACCGGAGGCGTCGCGCACCTCGACGCGGCCGTCGGCGGCGATCTCGAAGGTCTTGTCGTGGGAGCCGTACTCCTCGGCCTTCTGCGCCATCAGGCCGACGTTGGGCACGGTGCCCATGGTGGTCGGGTCGAAGGCGCCGTGCGCCTGGCAGTCCTCGATCGTGGCGGCGTAGACGCCCGCATAGGAGGAATCCGGGATCACCGCGAGGGTGTCCTGCTCGGCGTCGTCCTTGTTCCACATGTGGCCCGAGGTGCGGATCATCGCCGGCATCGAGGCGTCGATGATGACGTCGGAGGGCACGTGGAGGTTGCTGATGCCCTTGTGGGAGTTGACCATCGCCAGGTCCGGGCCGTCGGCCAGATCCTGCTCGATGGCGGCCCGGACGCCGGCGCGCACCGACTCCTCGAGGTCCTCGACCCCGGCGAGGATGCCGCCCAGGCCGTGGTTCGCGGACAGCCCCGCCGCGGCGAGCTGATCGCCGAACTGCGTGAACAGGGTGGGCAGGAAGGCGCGGACGGCGTGACCGAACAGGATCGGGTCCGACACCTTCATCATGGTCGCCTTGAGGTGCACGGAGAACAGCACCCCCTGCTCCTTGGCAGCGGCGATCTGCTCACGCAGGAACGCATCCAGCGCCTCGGCCCGCATCACCGTGGAGTCGACGACCTCGCCGGCGAGCACGGGGATCGACGGCTTGAGCACGGTCTCGGCGCCGTCGGCCGCGACGTGCACGATCGACAGCGTGTCCTCGTTCTCCAGGACGACCGACTGCTCGTGGGAGCGGAAGTCGTCCGCACCCATGGTCGCCACGGAGGTCGCGGAGTCCTTCGACCACTCGCCCATGCGGTGGGGGTGGGCCTTGGCGAAGTTCTTCACGGCGGCAGGGGCGCGACGATCAGAGTTGCCCTCGCGCAGGACGGGGTTGACCGCGGAGCCCTTGACCGAGTCGTAGCGGGCGCGGACGTCCTTCTCCTCGTCGGTCTCCGGAGACTCCGGGTAGTCGGGCAGGGCGATGCCCTGCCCCTGCAGCTCCGTGATCGCGGCTTTCAGCTGGGGCACGGAGGCGGAGATGTTCGGCAGCTTGATGATGTTCGCCTCGGGGGTCTTCGCGAGCTCGCCGAGCTCGGCGAGGGCGTCGGCCTCACGCTGCTCCTCGGGCAGCAGGTCGGAGAAGGCTGCGACGATGCGGCCGGCCAGGGAGATGTCACGGGTGGTGACGTCGATCCCGGCGGTGTTCGAGAAGGCGTCCAGGATCGGCAGGAACGATGCGGTCGCCAGCAGCGGTGCCTCGTCGGTGTGGGTGTAGATGATGCGCGCCATGTGTCGCGGGGCTCCCTCGGGTCGGTGCGGCATGTGTCTTGACGTCAAGACTAATCGACGGCGGGAGCGGGCCCGCGACGTCGATGCGGATGCCTCCACGGTACGTGACGAGCCCCTCGTCCCGCGCCTCGTGCCCGAGCGGTCGGGCGAGCGGGCACGGGCCGGGGCGACGTGCCCGGACGGACCCGTTCAGGGGGTGGCGCCCTCCTCGACGACGTCCACTGTCCAGGGGTCCGAGAGCACGATGTGGGTCGCCCCCTCGTCGTCGACCGTCACCGCGAAGCCGTGCGCCTCGTAGCCACCCGGATCCAGCGGGGCGCGGGTGCAGGTCGACCGGGTGGTCCAGGCGGTCTCCGCGGTGCTGACGCCGTCCTCGCCGATCCACTGCAGGCCGACGGACCCGGCATTGCGCGCCCCCGCGACCACGGTGCCGGTGGAGGGGTTCGTCAGCACGACGCCCTGCAACAGGGCACGGGTGCCGAGATCCTCGGAGGTGACGCTGACTCGGGCGTCGACGGAGACGCCGGCCTCCTCCTCCGGCACCGTCGTGGACACGCTCGTGTCCTGCCGGGACACGGCGACGCTCAGCCCGTCACCGTCCCCGACGGACGACAGCGGGGCGCGGCACTCCAGAGGGGAGAGATCGGCCGGGACCTCTCCGTCGGTGGCGTCGGTGGCGCCGGGCACCGTCTGCAGCTTCCCGTCGACGACGTCGAGCATCACGTCCCGTGAGGAGCTCCAGCCGTCCTCGCCGCGGCCGGGTCCGTCGACCCCGCCGCCCTGCAGGGACAGCAGATACTGGCCGTCGGGCATCGGGGCGTCGTCGCAGGTGCCCAGCGTCAGCCGTGCCGTCGCCGCGGAGGGTGCCGCTCCCTCACCCGTGACCTCCACCCGTTCGCGCACCACCAGCGGCGGGGCCGGGGCGTCCTCGGTGCCCAGCTGCCTGTCGTAGCCGTCCGCCGGGGTGCCTCGGTGCGCGGGATCGGCGGGGACGACCACCCCGTCGGGCGCGAAGCCCCCGTAGTCGTAGTCCTCCGCGAGAGCGAAGGGGCCGGAGACCGTGACCGCATTGCCCTCGGCCTGCACCGTCTCGGGGGTGAAGACCCCGGGCTCCGGGGTGTAGGCGGGGGCCTCGGAGTCGCCGCCGGGCGCGCACAGCCAGGACGGGTCCACGGCCGTGGTCCCCGCCTCCGCCACCTCGGTGGGGTCCATGGAGGGCGCAGGAGCGGCCGATGTGGGCTCCTCGCCGCGAGGCGCACCGTCGCAGGCGGCGATGGTCAGCACCAGGACGCAGGCGGCGAGGGGGCGCGCGAGACGGTCCGGTCCGGCCACGGCGCGGGCGGCGGCACCGCGTTCTCCGCCGGACGAGCGGCGACGTCCTGCGCGCACGCCGATGCTGCCGATCCGCATGCGATCCCTCCCCGGTCGTCTCGGTCCCGGGTCGTTCCGGGGCCTCCCCTGAGGCAGGAACGTACCCGAGGGCCCGCTCAGAGCACCAGAAGGGTGAGGGCCATGATCGCCATGCCCGCGATGAGAGAGTAGATCACCGTGTGGTGCTCACCGGTCTCCTCCGCCGCCGGCAGCAGCTCGTCGAGGGAGACGAACACCATCACTCCGGCCACTCCCGCCAGGATCGCGCCCATCGCCCCGCCCTCGAGCAGCGGAGCCAGCAGCAGGAACCCGATCACCGCCCCGACCGGCTCGGCGAGCCCCGTCATGGTCGCGAGCCAGAACGCCTTGGCCCGCGAGCCGGTCGCGCGGCGGACGGGCACCGCGACCGCGAGCCCCTCGGGGATGTTGTGCACCGCGATCGCCGCCACCACGGGGACCGCGATCTCGGGGGCCTGCAGTGCGGCCACGAAGGTCGCGAAGCCCTCGGGCACGTTGTGCAGGGCCAGCGCCGCTGCGGTCACCGTCCCGGTGCGCAGCAGACGCGCCCGCAGGGCCCGGTCCGCGGCCTGCTCGGCCGCGTCCCGCACCTCGGCGTGGCCCACGCTGCCGGTCATGCGTCCGGCGAACTCGTGCGGGCTGACGGACTCGGGCACCAGGCGGTCCAGCACGGCGATCAGCGCGATGCCGACGAAGAAGGAGATGACGGCCAGAGTCGTGCCCCGGGTGGTGACGGTGTCGCCGCCGGAGAGGATGTGCGCACCCTCCGGCATCAGCTCGACGAAGGAGACGTAGAGCATCACCCCGGCCGAGAGGCCGAGACCGCCTCCGAGCACCTTGGGGTTCGTCCCCCGGCCGAGGACGCCGAGGGCGGCACCGATGCTGGTGGCAGCACCGGCGAGGAGAGTGAGGAGGAAGGCGACGAGCACGGGGACGACCCTAGCCGTCGAGGCGCGGCCATCCGGGACAGAGGTCCTTTCGCGAAGTGGGCACGGCGCGCCGCGCGGAGGAGGGCGCTCGTAGACTGTCCCCATGCCCGAACCCGCCTCTTACCTCGCCGTCACCGACCTGCGCTCGCGGACGCTGACCGCTGCCGAGCTCACGGCCGCTCTGCCCCGGCCGGAGCTCGACGTCGAGGCCGCAGCCGTCGCCGTGCGCCCCGTGGTCGAGGACGTCGCGGCCCGCGGCGCCGACGCCGTGCTGGACGCCTCCGAGCGCTTCGACGGGGTACGGCCCGAGCATCTGCGGGTCCCGCAGGCCGAGCTGCAGCGCGCGCTCGAGGAGCTCGACCCCGCGATCCGTGCGGCGCTCGAGGAGTCCGCGGACCGGGTGCGCCGGGTCGACGCGGCCCAAGGACGCCCGACGGAGAGCGTCGAGGTCGTGCCGGGTGGGACGGTGTCCCAGCGCTGGGTGCCGGTGCGCCGGGTGGGCCTGTACGTGCCGGGCGGGCGCGCGGTGCTGCCCAGCTCCGTGGTGATGAACGTGGTGCCCGCCCAGGTCGCGGGCGTCGAGCAGATCGTGCTCGCCTCCCCGCCGCAGAAGGAGTTCGGCGGCCTGCCTCACCCCACCATCCTGGCCGCCTGTGCCCTGCTCGGGGTCACCGAGGTGATCGCCGCCGGCGGCGCCCAGGCCATCGCCCTGCTCGCCCACGGTGCCGACGATCTCGGAGCGGGGGTCCCGCTGGAACCGGTCGACCTGATCACGGGGCCGGGCAACGTGTACGTCGTCGCCGCCAAGCGCCTGGTGCGCGGACGGGTCGGGATCGACGCCGAGGCAGGCCCCACCGAGATCGCGATCCTCGCCGACGCCACCGCGGATCCCGCCTACGTGGCCGCGGACCTCATCTCGCAGGCCGAGCACGATCCGCTCGCCGCGAGCGTGCTGGTCACCGACGACGACCAGCTGCCCGCCGCGGTCGAGGCGGAGCTCGCGACGCAGGTGCCCAGGGCGTTGCACCACGAGCGCATCGCGGAGGCCCTGCGTGGTGAGCAGAGCGGTGTCGTCCTCGTGGACGACCTCGACCAGGGGCTCGCCGTGGTCGACGCCTACGGGGCGGAGCACCTCGAGATCCAGACCGCCGACGCCGCGGCGGTGGCCGCTCGGGTGACGAACGCGGGCGCGGTGTTCGTCGGTCCCCACAGCCCCGTGAGCCTGGGTGACTACGCCGCCGGCTCCAACCACGTGCTGCCCACGGGCGGGAGCTCGCGCTTCAACGGCGGTCTCGGCGTGCAGACCTTCCTGCGCGGCATCCACGTCGTCCAGTACGACCGCGACGCCCTCGCCACGGCGCGCGACGCCGCCACCGCCCTGGCCGATGCGGAGGGCCTGCCCGCCCACGGCACGGCGATCGACATCCGCTTCGACTGAGCACGCCCGTCGCCCCGGCGCTCGCTGCTGCGTCGCGTGGTCGACGACTGGCGCTATGGCATGCGCTCTGGCGATATGACCAGAGCGCATGCCATAGCGCCAGTTACGGACCTGCGCTCAGCGGGAGGCGTCGCGCTCTGACGACGGGATGTCGGCCTCGGTCGGATCGCCTGCCTCGGTCTCGCTCGATGCGATCTCGTGCGACTCGTCCCCGTCGATCCCCGCCGCCTTCGCCCCGGCCTGGTCCACCTCGGCCGCCTCCGCACCGGTGACGACCTTCGGTCGCCTCCGCTCACCGCGGGTGAGGAACAGGGCGACCGCGCGCCAGCCGAGCATGCCGACGGCGGTGATGATCGCGGTGGTGATGATGAACGACACCTCAGTGCCGGCGGCGAAGAGCGTGCGGATCGCCATGGTGGCCGCCAGCGTGATCGCCCACACGAACAGGCCGTGCGGCCAGATCCGGAAGGGCGCGTTCCACGCCCGGATCGCGAGATGGCCCAGCAGCACGCCGAGGGCGAACGGCCACCCGACCAGGACGATGTTCTCCGAGGTCAGCGGCGTGCCATGCTGCAGGAAGCCGATCGTGACGAAGAGGATGACGACCAACAGGTCGCCGACCAGGGCACCCAGGGAACGGAACATCGCCCTAGGCTACGTCCGGCAACCGGTGCACGCTCCCAGCCGCCGCCGAGCCTGTGAAGGGTGCCACGTTCGCGACGGGGCGAGGAGTCCGGCCGGTCTGGACGGTGGGCGCGCGGATCCTCGGGGCCGAGCCCGAACTACCATGGGGGCCATGCCTGAGACCTCTGCTCCGACCACGGCCCCTGTCGCGCTGCCCGTGCCGCGCGACGGCATCGTGGGCGCCGCTCCCTATGGCGCCCCGCAGCTCCAGGTCGAGCATGCGCTCAACGTCAACGAGAACCCCTACGGGCCCTCTGCGGAACTGGCCGCGGCGATCGGCAGCGCCGCCGCCGAGGCGGCCGCCGGCCTGAACCGCTATCCGGACCGCGAGGTGCTCGCACTGCGCGCCGACCTCGGCGACTATCTCGCCGCCGAGTCCGGCGTCCCCGCTCCTGCCCCCGAGGCGGTGTGGGCCGCCAACGGGTCCAACGAGGTCATGCACCAGCTGCTGCTGGCCTACGGAGGGCCCGGACGCACCGCGCTGGGGTTCGCCCCCCACTACTCCATGTACCCCGAGTACGCGCGCGACACCTACACCGGGTGGGAGATCGCCGCACGGGGCCCGGCCCCCGAGTTCACGCTGACCGCGCAGGCCGTCACCGAGGCGATCGCCGCGCACCGGCCGAACATCGTGGTGCTGACCAGCCCGAACAACCCCACCGGCACCGCGCTCACGCTCGACGTGGTCGAGGCCGCTGCGAGCGCCCTGGCCGGGACCGGTGGCCTGCTCGTGGTCGACGAGGCCTACGGCGAGTTCCGCCGCGACGGCGTGCCCAGCGCGCTGACCCTCCTGGAGACCCACCCGAATCTCGTGGTCACCCGCACCATGTCCAAGGCCTTCGCCCTCGCCGGGGCGCGCCTGGGATATCTGGTGGCCCACCCTGCGATCGTCGACACCGTGCGGGTGGTGCGCCTGCCGTACCACCTCTCGGCCGTCACCCAGGCCGTCGCCCGCACCGCTCTCGCCCACCGGGAGGAGCTGCTGGGGAAGGTCGCGCTGCTGCGGACCGAGCGCGACGCCCTGGCCGAGCACCTGGCCGGGCGCGGCCACGCCGTCGCGCCGTCCGACGCGAACTTCATCCTGTTCCGCACGTTCGCGGACCGTGACGCCGTGTTCGAGGATCTCCTCGAGCGCAGCGTGCTCGTCCGGGCCGTCGGCCCGGACGGATGGCTCCGCGTGTCCGTCGGCACGCCCGAGAACAACGCCGCATTCCGCTCCGCCCTCGAGGAGGCCGACCCCCGATGACCGCTGCCGATCCCACCGCCGTCCCCGTGCGACCGTCGCGTCGGGCGAGCATCGCCCGCACCACCCGTGAGTCCTCCGTCGAGGTCACCGTCGATGTCGACGGCACCGGCCAGGTGGACGTCTCGACCTCCGTGCCGTTCTTCGACCACATGCTCACGGCCCTGGGGACCCACGCCCGCTTCGACCTGACCGTGAGGGCGAGTGGTGACACCGAGATCGACGCCCACCACACCGTCGAGGACACCGCGATCGTGCTCGGCCAGGCGCTGCGGGAGGCGCTCGGCGACAAGAAGGGCATCGCTCGCTTCGGCGACGCCCTAGTGCCGCTGGACGAGTCGCTGGCCCAGGCCGTCGTGGACCTCTCCGGGCGCCCCTACTGCGTGCACACCGGTGAGAGCGAGGCGCAGGCCCTGCACCTCATCGGCGGTCACTTCACCGGCTCGCTGACCCGTCACGTCTTCGAGTCCCTCGCCCACCATGCCGCGATCTGCCTGCACATCCGGCTGATCGACGGGCGCGATCCCCACCACGTCGTCGAGGCCCAGTTCAAGGCGCTCGCCCGCGCGCTGCGCGCCGCCTGCGCCTACGACGACCGGGTGCTGGACGTGCCCTCCACGAAGGGAGCGCTGTGAGCACCTCCGACCCCCGTGACCCGCACCGGGATCCCCCCGAGGGACCCGACGACGGGCAGGATCCCGGCCGGCCCGCCGACGACATCGACGCCGAGTTCGCCCGCCTCACCGAGGGGCTGTCCCTCGACGACGCCCCGTTGACCGTCGAGGACGTGCTCACCGACGGGACCGAGGACGAGCAGGAGCCCACCATCGCCGTGGTCGCGACCTCCGTCGCCTCGGCCACGGCGCTCGCCGGCGCGATCCGCCTGGGCCGGGAGGCCCGCACCGACGGGATCGACATCCCCACCGGCAGCCGCACCCTCGACACCCGCACCGGCGCGATCGCCGTCGGCGCGCTGACCGAGACGGCTGCCCACGATCTCGCGGCCATCGCCTCGGCCGCTCTGCAGCGCAACGGCATCGTGCTGTTCTGGCGCCGCGGCGACCGCATGACCGCCTCCCGCTATCGCAACGGTCAGCGCGGAGAGGACATCTCGCCCGCGATCGTGCTCGGCGCGGTCGACGACCTGGTCGAGGAGCTGCTGCTCGGCGCGACGGACCTGGGGGAGCTCGACGAGGGCATCGACCCCTCGACGATCACGCGTGCCGAGGCGCTGTCTTGGATCGCCGGGAAGGGGAAGAACAAGTGAGCGCGGAGGCCACCGCCCCGCGCGTCGTCGTCCTGGACCACGGATCAGGCAACGTCCGCTCCGTGGTGCGCGCCCTCGAGGCCGCCGGGGCCGAGGTCGAACTCACCGCGGACCGGAAGTCGGCGCTGGCCGCCGACGGTCTCGTGGTCCCCGGCGTCGGGGCGTTCGCTTCCACCTGCGAACAGGTCCTCGCCGTCGGCGGGGACCGCCTCATCGAGCGCCGCCTGGCCGGCGGGCTGCCCGTTCTCGGGATCTGCGTCGGCCTGCAGATCCTGTTCGACGCGGGCACCGAGCACGGCGTGCGCAGCGCGGGACTGGGCCAGTGGCCCGGCGAGATCACCCGGCTCGAGGCGTCCGTCGTGCCCCACATGGGCTGGAACACCGTCGAGGCGCCGACGGAGACACGGCTGTTCGCGGGCATCGAGGAGGAGCGCTTCTACTTCGTCCACTCCTACGCCGCCCGCACCTGGGAGATGGAGCCGATCGGCTCCCTGCCCGCGCCGCTGGTGACCTGGGCCGAGCACGACGGCGACCGCTTCATCGCGGCCGTCGAGAACGCCGCGCTGACCGCGACCCAGTTCCACCCCGAGAAGTCCGGTGAGGCCGGGGCGGCGCTGCTGTCCAACTGGCTGCGCACCCTCCCGCGCCGCGGCACCGCGGCGGGAGCGGCGGAGGGCCTCGAGGAGCCGGTGCGATGATCTACGCCTTCCTCCTGCTGTTCGCCGGCGGCATGGTCCTCGGCGGCGCCTGGTCCTTCTACCGCTCCCGGAAGCCCTGGTGGGCGGTCGCGGGCATGGCCCTGGCCGGTCTCGCCTGCGTGGCCGTGTCGATCTGGAGGCTCCAGAGCGGCTGACCTCGTCGGCCCTGCGCCGCCCCCCGGCAGCGCGCATGACCGTCCCACCGGCCGCCTACAGGCCCGGCCATCGGCCGCCGCATCGATCCCTCCCGAGCCTCGTCCCACCGAACCCGCCCGACTCCTCGATCCCCCTTGCGGGCATCGACCCCGTTCCACCCCGCCGCCAGGAGGCACCCCATGACCGCTCCCGTGCTCGAGCTGCTCCCCGCCGTCGACGTGCAGTCCGGCCAGGCCGTCCGCCTGGTGCAGGGTGAGGCGGGCTCCGAGACCGCCTACGGCGCACCTCTGGACGCCGCCGTCACCTTCCAGGAGGGCGGGGCGAACTGGCTCCACCTCGTCGACCTCGACGCGGCCTTCGGACGCGGATCCAATGCCGGCCTGCTGGCCGAGGTCGTCGCCGCCGTCGACATGAACGTCGAGCTCTCCGGCGGCATCCGCGACGACGAGTCCCTCACGGCCGCACTGGCCACCGGGTGCCGTCGGGTCAACCTCGGCACCGCTGCGCTGGAGAACCCCGAGTGGACCGCGGAGATCATCGCCGAGCACGGAGACCGGATCGCCGTCGGCCTCGACGTGCGCGGATCCACCCTGGCCGCCCGAGGCTGGACCCGCGAGGGCGGCGACCTCTGGGAGACCCTGGAGCGCCTCGACGAGGCCGGCTGCCAGCGCTACGTGGTCACCGACGTCACCAAGGACGGCACGCTGCGCGGCCCCAACGTCGACCTGCTGCGCGAAGTGTGCTCGCGCACCGACGCCGCGGTCGTCGCCTCCGGCGGCATCTCCTCGCTCGAGGATCTGCGCGCCCTGCGCGAGCTGGTTCCCGAAGGCGTCGAGGGTGCGATAGTCGGCAAGGCCCTGTACGCCCGGGCCTTCACGATGGGCGAGGCGTTGGACGTCGCGGGGCGGCCGTGACCGAGGGGCCTGGGCGCCCGCAGGACGCCGAGGGGGCCGGCGGGGTGACCGGGGCCGAGGCGGAAGGCAGGGCCGGTGGAGTCAGCGGAGAGACCGGGGCCGACCTCGCAAGCGGGGCCGACGCAGCGGGCAGCGCCGACGCAGCGGGCAGCGCCGACGCAGCGGGCAGCGCCGACGAGATGCACCGGCCAGAGGGCACTGACCGCTCCGCGCGCGTCGAGCAGGCGCATCGCGCGCTGCCCGCCCACTTCCGCGAGAAGTCCCCGCTGACCGACACCGCCGGCGTGCCCTGGGCAGGGCGGGACTACACCGTCAGTCCCTTCCCGGGCGATGACGGTTCCGCGCCACCCGAGCTGGCTCGGGCGCTGAGCGCTCACCGCGGTGGCGAGGACCCGCACCGTCAGGCCCTGGTGGCGGCCCTCGCCGCCGGCCGGGTGCTGGTGCCGATCATGGCGGTCGCCACCGGGACCGACACCACGGCGCACGGGGTGACCGGCGACAACGGGGCCGACATGGCGATGGTCTCGATCACCGCGCCAGACGGGTCGACGGTGCTGCCGATCTTCACCTCCGTCGCGCAGCTGGCAGCGTGGCGCACCGACGCCCGTCCGGTGCCCGTGGTGGCGCCCCAGGCGGCGCAGGCGGCCGTGCAGGAAGCGTGCACCGCTCTGCTGGTCGACGCCGCGACCGCAGAGGACGAGGGTGGCCCGATCCTGCTGCCCCGCTCGGTGCTGTGGGCGCTGGCGCAGGGGCGGGAGTGGATCCCGCCCCATCTCGACCTCGAGCTCGTCGGGGTGCTGAGCCGCCTGGCCGAAGCGACGGACCAGGTGGCGGAGCTCGCCGCCCGGGCGGGGGAGCGCAGCGAGATCGACCTCCACCTGCGGCTGGCCCCGGGACTCACCAAGGGCCAGGTCCGCGCGGTGGTCGACGAGGTCTCCGCGCGCCTCGGCGCCGAACCGCTGGTCGCCGAACGCATCAGCTCGCTGCGACTCGTCCTGGGGTCCTGACCGGTTCGAGCGACAGGAGCGCCCGCGACGGCGGGGGATGGGCCGCGGGCGCGGGCGTCGGGTGCGTCAGGAGACGCGGCCGGTGTACTTCTCTCCGGGGGCCTCTCCCGGGGCGTCCGGGAAGGGGAGCGCCTCGGCGAAGGCGAGCTGCAAGGAGCGCAGTCCGTCGCGCAGCGAACGAGCGTGCTCGTTGCCGATCTCGGGAGCGGCGGCGGTCACCAGACCGGCCAGCGAGGTGATCAGCTTCCGCGCCTCGGCGAGGTCCTGGTACTGACCGGTCTCCTCGTCCTCGGCCAGACCGACCTTCACCGCGGCGGCGCTCATCAGGTGCACGCAGGCCGAGGTGATGATCTCGACCGCCGCGACCTCGGAGATGTCGCGCAGCGCCTCGGCGGAGTCCTCGGCCTGGCCTGTGATGTCGTGGTCGTGCGTGACGTTCATGGAAGTCCTTCGTGCTCAGGGGTGCGTGGTCACCGGCGGTGACCACGGCGGGAACAGGTGATGGCCGCTCGTGCGACGGTCGGTCGTGCCGTGATGCCGGGCTCAGCCGCCCAGCGGGAGGATGCCGTCGCCGGCGGAGGCGTTCTCGGCGAAGTCGATCTCCACCTCGGCCGGCTCGGAACCGATCGGGACGTCGTAGACGAGGTGGAAGGTGGCGCTCTCGCCGGGTCCGACGGTGCCATAGGCCTTGCCCTCGCCGATGTGCTTGCGCGAGGCGTCGGAATCGGTCTCGTAGGTCTCGCCGTCGGCGGTCCGCAGCGTCTCGTGGCCGTCGATCGAGACCGTGGCGTCGGTGGCGTTGTCCACCTCGAGGGTGACGACGACGAACTCGCCCTCTGCCTCGACGGCCCCGGCACCCGCGTCGCCGACCGACTGCACGCCCGGCTCGGTGCTCACCTCCCGGACGGTCACCTCTCCGATCGCGACCTCGCCGGCGGCGCTGTCGCCACCGTCCGCGGTGGCCTCGGGGGCTGCGCCCTCGGAGGGATCGGGACTCAGCGCGCGATAGGCGAGGATGCTGCCACCGATGGCGACGACCAGGATCAGCGCTGCGACCACGGCGAGGGAGGCGATCAGCACGCGAGGTCGACGGGAGTCGGGATCCGCCTCGGTCTTCGGGGCGGGGCGACGATTAGGCCGCGCCGGGCGCGGGGGAGGCGTCGGGAACCCCTCGGGCACCGGCCGCAGCACGGCGCGCGGTGCCGTGCCGGGGCGCAGGCCCGTCTCCGGGTGCAGGCCGGACGCCGGAGGCGTGCTGGTGCGGGGACCCTGGCCCGGGGCGTTGCCGGCAGCGACGCTGTCGGCGTCCTCGACGATGCCGTGGTCGGCGACGCCCTCGGGCGTGGCGCCGGAATCGGCTCCGCGGCCGGGATCGGGGTCGGTGGCGTAGCCGGCGCCGGTGCTTCCCGGGGGAACCGGATACGCCCCGTCGGTTCCCGTCGGCGGCGTCTCCTCGTTTCCCGCCGGCGGCGGCGCCCCGTATCCGTACTCCTGGGTGGCCCCCGATGACGCACCGGGCCCGCCTGACCTGGACGGATCCGAAGCATCGGCCGCCGAGGGGGACGATCCGTCACGCGGATCGGGCTCCCCGGAAGTGTCGCGGTCGATACCCACCCGATCTCCTCGCTGGTCGCAGCACGTGGACGCGACGCACATCACCTGGACTGCGCGGACGCTCCTGCTAGGATAGACGACTGGAACAGGTCGAAACCCTCGTCACGTCGTTCCTCAAGTGGAGTCCCTTCCCACCTCGCAGCAACCAGCTCGCGCTTCCGGGCCGAGCGAACCGCAGCCGGGTCAGTATCGCCGTCGGGCCATCGTGCCCGATCGTCGGGCCGCAGTGCCCGACAGACGCTCCGGCGCCCGGCACCTTGGGGCCTCCGCATGAAGCGGGGGCCTTCGTCGTGTCCGACTCGAACCAAGGTGAGGAGCCAACATCAGCGAACAGCGCATCAACGGTCAGATCAGGGTCCCCAAGGTCCTGCTGGTCGGGCCCGCCGGCGAACAGGTCGGCGAGGTCCGTGTCGAGGACGCCCTGCGTCTCGCCGCGGAAGCAGATCTCGACCTCGTCGAGGTCGCACCCGGCGCGAACCCGCCGGTCGCCCGCCTCATGGATTACGGCAAGTACAAGTACGAAGCCAACCTGAAGGCCCGCGAGTCGCGGAAGAACCAGGCGAACACGGTCCAGAAGGAAATCCGGATGGGCCTGAAGATTGACACCCACGACTACGAGACCAAGCGCCGCAATGTTGAGAAGTTCCTGGACGGCGGCGACAAGGTCAAGGTCATCATCCGCTTCCGCGGGCGTGAGCAGTCCCGTCCCGAGCGGGGCGTGAAGCTGCTGCAGCGTATGGCCGAGGACGTCGCCGAGTACGGCTTCGTCGAGTCCCATCCGCGGCAGGACGGCCGCAACATGGTGATGGTCTTCGGGCCTCACAAGAAGAAGGCCCAGGCCATGGCCGAGGCCCGCAAGCGCAAGACTGACGCCGAGAAGGCTGCCGCCCGGAACAAGGACGACTCGTCCGACTCCGCGGCCGATGCCGGCTCCGGCACCGAGTCCTGAACGTACGAAGGAGAACAGGCACATGCCGAAGAACAAGACCCATTCGGGGACCAAGAAGCGCGTCCGCGTGACCGGCTCGGGCAAGCTCATGCGGGAGAAGGCGAACGCTCGTCACCTCCTGGAGCACAAGTCCTCCTCGCGCAAGCGCCGTCTCGGCAGCGACACCTCTGTCGACAAGGCCGACGTCAAGCGCATGAAGAAGCTGCTGGGCCGCTGATCGCCCACGCGGGAGCACGCCTCCCGCGCCCCTGAACTTACGATCGAAGGAGTATCACGTGGCACGCGTGAAGCGGGCGGTCAACGCCCAGAAGAAGCGTCGGGAGATCCTCGAGCAGGCCAGCGGTTACCGTGGCCAGCGCTCTCGTCTGTACCGCAAGGCGAAGGAGCAGGTCCTTCACTCGCAGACCTACAACTACCGTGACCGCAAGAAGCGCAAGGGCGACTTCCGTCAGCTCTGGATCCAGCGCATCAACGCCGCCTCGCGCGCCAACGGACTCACCTACAACCGCCTCATCCAGGGCCTCGGCCTCGCGGGTGTCGAGGTCGATCGTCGCATGCTCGCCGAGCTCGCGGTCAACGACGCCCCGGCGTTCGCCGCCCTGGTCGAGGTCGCCAAGAACGCCCTCCCCAAGGACGTCAACGCGCCGGCAGCCTGACATCGCGTCGCACCACGCGATGACCGAGCGCCCGGATCAGTCGCCGATCACCTCCCCCCGCTCCGAGCGGGTGCGGACGGTGGCGGCACTGGCCGGGCGCTCCGCGCGTCGCAAGCTCAGCCGGTTCCGCATCGAGGGACCGCAGGCGGTCCGCTCCCTGCTCAGGGACCGCCCTGATCTGGCGCTCGAACTCTTCGTCACCGCCCGCGCCGCGGCGGACCACCCCGAGCTGGCCGATCTCGCCGGGGCCGCGAGCGTCCCCGTGCACGAGGTCGAGGACCGCATCCTGCGTGCCATGGTCCGCGAGAGCGGCGACGGCGGCGAGGCCCCCGACGGCGCCGGAGCGCTGGTCAGCCCGCAGGGAGTGCTCGCTGTGGGCACCCTTCCCGCGCCCGACCCGTCCTTGGCCCTCACCGCGGTCAGGGACCTCCCATCGCTGCAGCCCGTGATGGTTCTCGTGCTGCACGAGGTGCGCGATCCCGGCAACGTCGGGACCCTGATCCGCACCGCCGACGCCGCGGGCGCCGATCTCGTGGTGCTCACCCGCACCAGCGCCGACCCCTACGGGCCGAAGGCAGTGCGCGCCTCGGTGGGCAGCCTGTTCCACCTCCCCGTCCTCACCGGTGCCGACGGCTCCGAGATGCTCGCGGCACTCGCCGATGCCGACATCACCGCGGCCGCCACCAGTGGCTACGCGCAGGCCGAGCTGTTCACCGCCGACCTTCCCGAACGTATCGCCTGGATCCTGGGCAACGAGGCCCGCGGCCTGGATAGGGCCACCCTGGACGCGGCGCCGCTGTCGGTCCGCATCCCGCTCGCAGGGCGCGCGGAGTCCCTGAACGTCCACACCGCGGCGACGGTCTGCCTGTTCGAGTCCCTGCGACGTCGGCAGGCGGGGGCATGAGCAGAGGCGGGAGCATGAGCAGTCGCGCCCTCCGGATCGGCGCTCTCGCCCTCCCCTTCCTGCTGGTCCTGACCCTCGCGAGCGCCCTCATCGGTCTGCTCGCCACCGGGGCCGCCCGACCTGCGACCCTCGTTCCCGCGTCGCCCCTGGTCACCTGGGGGACGCCCGTCGTGCGCGCCCTGCATCATCTCGGGCTGCTGCTCGCCGTCGGGGCCGGCGGCACCGCCGTCCTGCTCCTGCCCGGGCCGTCCCGTCGCGAGGTGACGACGCTGGATCCGGTGCGCCGCCGCACGGTGCGGCTCGGCGCGGCCGGTGCCCTGCTGTGGGCCGCGGCCTCGGTGACGCTGGTCCCGTTGGGCGGTCTCGAAGCGGCCGGGGCGGACTCGGGCCTGAACGTGTGGGACATCGCGCTGGGCGGGGACCTCGGCCGGGTGCAGCTGATCATCGGCATCGCGGCGGCGCTGTCCGCCCTCGCCTATGCGCTCGCCCGCTCTACCGTCCTGGCCTGCTGGGGTCTGGCCTTCGCCGGGATCGGCGTCGCCTCCCTGGGCCTGGCCGGTCACGCCGGCGCGAGCCTTGACCACGTCAACGCCGTCAACGCGATGGTGCTCCATCTGCTCGCCGTCTCCGTCTGGGTGGGCGGGCTGCTGCTGATCGGTCTGATCGCCCCGTGGCTCGGCGACGAGCGACTGTCGACGACGGTGCACCGCTTCTCCCCCTGGGCGCTGGCCGCGGTCGCCTCGCTCGCGATCAGTGGCCTGCTCAGCGCCTCGATCCGGATGTCCACCTGGGGCGAGCTGCTGACCACCGGCTACGGCCGCGTGGTGCTGGCCAAGGCCGTCGGCCTGATCACGCTGGCTTGCCTCGGAGCCGTGCAGCGGCGCCGGCTCGACGACCGGCTGCGCTTCCGCCACCTGGCCGCGACCGAGGGCGTGGTGATGGCGGCGGTGATCGGCGCCTCGATCGCGCTGGGCCGTTCCGCGCCGCCGGTGCCGCAGGAGATCCCTGCCGAGGGCGACCTGAGGATCCTGTCGCTGGTCGGGTACCTGGCGCCGGAGCAGGAGTTCGGCCCCAGCACGATGTTCACGCTGTTCCAGCCCGACTGGATCGCGCTGGCGCTGGCCGCGTCCCTGGCCGCTCTGTACGTGACCGGCGTGGTGCGGCTGGCCCGTCGCGGGGACTCCTGGCAGTGGCACCGTACGCTCGCCTTCGTGCTGGGCTGTGTGGCCCTCGCCTGGGTGACGAGCGGGGGAGCGGCCGCCTGGGGTCGGTTCCGCTTCGACGCCCACATGGTCCAGCACATGGCGATGATGATGATCGTGCCCCCGCTGTGGGTGCTCGGCGGGCCCGTCACCCTGCTCTCGCGGGCCGTCGCCCCGCGCACCGACGGCTCCCGCGGGATCCGGGAATGGGTGCTCGCGGGCCTCCACTCCCGCTACTCGCGGCTGGTCTCCTCGCCGCCGGTGGCCGGCCTCCTGTTCGCCGGATCCCTGGTGGTCTTCTACTTCTCGCCGCTGTTCGAGGCCGCGATGTACACCCACGTCGGCCATGTGCTGATGGTGGTGCACTTCTTGGCCACGGGCTACCTGTTCGCCTGGGTGCTGATCGGGGTGGATCCGTCCCCCAGGCCGATCAACCCGATACTGAAGCTGATCACACTGCTGGTCACCCTCGCCTTCCACGCCTTCTTCGGGGTGGCGCTGGTGTCCGCGACCTGGTTGATCGCCCCGGACTGGTACGGGGAGCTCGGGATGTACTCGGCCGAGCAGCTCCAGCTGATCCAGGTCCGCGGCGGATCGATCATGTGGGCGGTCTCCGAGATCCCCACCCTCGGCTACGCGATCCTGATGGCCACGATGTGGATGCAGTCCGAGGACCGTCACGCCCGCCAGTACGACCGCAAGGCCGACCGCGACGGTGGGGCCGAGCTCGAGGCCTACAACGCCTATCTCGCGCGGCTGCGGGGAGAGGTACCGCCGACTGCGGAGGCTCCGCGGTCCGGGCAGGGGGCGCAGGCTGCCGCAGGTTCTCCGACGGTCGCCGTCCAGCAGGACGCGCAGGACCAGACGGATCCGTCCGTGACCCCCGACCAGCAGGGTGAGAAGGACCCCACGGACCCACCCGCGTGACCTGCTCCAGGGCAGCGCCGTGCCAGACGTGAACGGCCGGGGATCGGCCCCGGGGACGAGACGCCGACGCGCTGATCGGGTCCCGTAGGCAGGTCAGAACGGCGGCGGCTTCTCGGGCGGATGGAGCTCGCCGCCGCGGCCGATCCACCATCCGGCCTCGCCATCGGGCCCGGCGGCCTCGTCACCGGGGGAGAGTCCCCGTTCCTGGACCTCGCGTCGTCCTCGCGCGCTCTCCTCGCGCATCCGTCGCCTGGTCTCGAACTGCTCCCAGGCGGCGGTCATCTCCGCGATGACCTGATCGGTGGCGAGGTCGCGTGCGTCCTCCTGCATCGTCATGAGCATCCCCGACACGTCCCACCAAGTCTTCCCGGCCGGGTCATCGCGCACGGGATCGAGCAGGCCCAGGGTCTTGAGCCGGTGGTGCTCGCGGCAGAGGTCGTGCAGGTTCTCCACCGCGGTCCGCCCGCCGGTGGACGGGTCCTCGTGGTCGAACTCCTCGAGGTGGTCCGTCTCCGCCAGCCACGAGGTGGGTCGGTTGCAGCCCGGCACGGCGCAGACGGGATGGCGAAGGCGGAGGTGCTCCAGCTGCTCGGCGCTCGGACGGTAGCGATCCGCAGCGAGGGGCAGGAAGCGGCCGGAGGTCGGGTCGGTGAGCACCCTGTACCAGGTGCTCTCGCGCCCGGCGAGGTCGCGCGCCATCGCAGCCGGGATCGGCGTGGTGCCGTCGAGCACGCCGGGAGCGTCGGATTCCCCGAGCAGCGTCATGAACGGGACGGTCACGTTCACGCGGAACCGGGTGGTGGGCACCTCGACCCCGTCGGTGTCGAGAACGGCGCCCATCAGCACCGTGTAGCGGGTCCCGGAGATCGTCGGGACCTCCCCGGTGCTCTCGATGACGCCCCCGGGGTCCGCGGGCAGCGGGGTGCCGTCCTCCAGGGCGGCCAGCTGGGAGTTCTTCACGGCGTGCGCGGCCTGATCGAGACGACGGCTGAGATCCAGCACCTCGGGGATGGGACCGATGACGCGCAGGCAGCCGGTGCCATCAGGGCGCGGCGGATCGAGGACCACGCGGCGTCGGGCCTCGGGCGATGCGTGCTCCGGGAGCGCGCTGTGGGAGGTCGCCGCGGTGATCAGGTGGCCCAGGCGGAGGGAGAAGGCCTCGGGGCTCACGGCGAGGTCCGCCAGCGTGAGCGCCTCGTCGACCTCCCGCACGGCATCGTCCTCGAGATCCCCGGTGCGCTCGAGAAGTCGCTCGAACCACGCCACCGGGAAGTCCCCCTCGCCTAATCGCTCGAGGCTGCGGTGGAGGAGGACCCCGACACGGTGCGATTCGCGGATCATGCGGGCGGCCTGCACCCTCGTGCAACGCAGGGCGAGGGAGACGTGCAGCTCGTCCATGGCGGCGCCGTCCCTGTCGAGCTCGGGACCCAGCGGATCCTGCGAGGACTCGATCACGACGCGGTATCGCTCGGCGAGACGGCAGGAGTCCTGCCTGCCGCTGTCCCACAGCTCCGCCAGCTTCTGCGCCGTGTGCGGGGAGCGGTCCAGGCCGGCTCGGCGGACGCTGTTGCGGGAGATCGCCGCACGGCGTCGCGTGCGCGCCACGGCCTTCTCCCGCGCTGCATCCGCCTCGGGACCGGCAGGCGCGAGGAGGAACGGGGCCGAGCTGTCGTCGAACTCGCCCATCGCCTCTCGCCTCCTCGCAGTCCTCGGCGGGAGCTGCCCCGCCGCCTCGTCGAATATGTGACCTATTCTACCGCGAGGGGTGTGACGACTGAGCGATTGTGGAAAACCCGTCACGGGTTCTGACCTGCTGCGACAGGCGATCGAACACCTGGACGATCGGCGCGGCGCATACATATCCGCCGCAGGGAGGGTGAGGTGCTGACCGACCCGACGTCGTACGGCGGCGGTCGCGCTTCTGCGACCGCCGCCGTACGACAGCAGGCGTGCTCATCAGGAGCGAGGTCCCTGAGCCCTCGCATTCATCGGGCCCCTCACAGCCATTCGCCGCGAGCGGCCTCCTTCTCGGCGCCGATCGTGGTGTCGGGGCCGTGGCCCGTGTGCACCACCGTGTCCTCCGGCAGTGCGAAGAGGCGCTCGCGGACCGACTGCTCGATCGTCTCGCGCGAGGAGAAGGAGCGTCCGGTGGCCCCGGGTCCGCCCTGGAACAGCGTGTCCCCGCTGAACACCGCGCCGAGCTCCGCGACGTAGTAGCAGGTGGAGCCGGGGGAGTGGCCAGGGGTGTGCAGGGCCTCGAGGTCCACGCCGGCGATGGTGAACATGTCGCCGTCGGTGACGTCGCCGTCCCAGGGGAGATCACCGTGGGTGAGCTGCCAGACCTCGCGATCGGCGGGGTTCAGCAGGATCGGCGCCTCGAGCGCCTCGGAGAGCTCTGGGGCCATCCGGACGTGGTCGTCATGCGCGTGGGTCAGCAGGATGCCGACGCACTCGCGCTCTCCCACCAGGTCACGGACCGTCGACACGTCGTGCGGGGCGTCGAACACGACGCACTGCTCGTCATCGCCGAGCACCCACACGTTGTTGTCGACCTCATGGGTCTCCCCGTCGAGGCTGAACGTGCCGGAGGTGGTGGCGTGGTCCAGGCGAGCGCTCATCGGCCGACCACCGCCACGGTGCGCAGGGTGTCGCCCTCGTGGAGGGAGTCCAGGGCCGCGTCGACCCCGGGCAGGTCGGTGCGTCCGGTGACGAAGCGGTCCAGCGGCAGACGGCCCTGCAGGAACAGGTCCGTGAGGTAGGGGAAGTCGCGCTCGGGCAGGCAGTCTCCGTACCAGGAGGACTTCAGCGCGCCGCCCCGGCCGAACACGTCCAGCAGCGGCAGCGTGATCTCCACGTCCGGCCGCGGGACCCCGACCAGCACGACGCGACCGGCGAGGTCCCGCGCGTAGAACGCGGTCTCGTAGGTCTGCGGGATGCCGACGGCGTCGACGACGAGGTCCGCGCCGTTGCCGCCGGTGAGCTCCTGGACCTTCGTGGCGACCTGCTGCGGGGAGAGGTCCTTGGTGGCCAGGGTGTGGGTGGCGCCGAGCTCCTCGGCGGCCGCGAGCTTCTTCTCGTCCACGTCCAGACCGATGATCGTGGTGGCGCCGGCGAGCTCCGCTCCGGCGATCGCCGCGCAGCCCACGCCGCCCAGGCCGATCACCGCGATGGACTCCCCGCGCTGGACGGCACCGGTGTTAAGCGCGGCGCCGATGCCGGCCATGACGCCGCAGCCGAGCAGTCCGACGACCTCTGCCGGGGCCTCCGGCGAGACCTTGGTGCACTGGCCCTCGTGGACCAGCGTCCTCTCGGCGAAGGAGCCGATGCCCAGCGCCGCCGTCAGCTCGGTGCCGTCGCTCAGCGTCATGGGCTTCGACGCGTTGTGGGTGGCGAAGCAGTACTGCTGCACACCCTTCTTGCAGGCACGGCACTCGCCGCACACGGCGCGCCAGTTCAGCACGACGTAGTCGCCGACTTCCACATGGGTGACGTTCTCGCCGACCACGGAGACGCGGCCGGCGGACTCGTGGCCCAGCAGGAAGGGGAACTCGTCATTGATGCCGCCGTCGCGATAGGCGAGATCGGTGTGGCAGACGCCGGTGGCCTCGATGTCGACGACGACATCGTTCGGCCCCGGGTCCGGCACGACGATGTCGACCAGTTCGGCGGGCTGCTTCTCGGCGTGGGCGACGACGCCCTTCACGGTCCAGGACATGCTGGCCTCCTTCGAGGTCGGGGTTCCCGGTCAGCCTATCCGTGAGCGGTGGTGCGGTGCCCGTCGTCGGCCGGGATCCGGGGCGGCGCGAGCGGTGGCCGCGGGCCCGCTGCAGGCATGGCCGTCGTCCGGGCCCCGGGGCTCCTAGAATGGTCCGCGGTGCCCGCCTTCCGGTGCCCGCGCACCCGTGACCACTGAGGACCTCAGCCGACGAAAGCGATGCCCGTGTCCGACACATCTCCCACGCCCGAGGCGCCCCAGATCGACGAGGCGACCATCACCGCCGCGATCGATGCCGCGCTCGCGGCGATCGCCGCCGCCCCCGACACCGCCACCCTGAAGCAGGTCCGGACGGAGCACGTCGGCGATGCGAGCGTGCTGACGTCCGCGAACCGCGCGATCAAGGATCTGCCCAAGGACCAGAAGGCGGCAGCCGGCAAGCTGGTGGGCCAGGGCAAGGGTCGTGTGCAGAAGGCGCTGGCCGCCCGCCAGGCGGAGCTCGCGGCCGCCGAGGAGGAGGCCGCGCTCGCCGCCGAGACCGTCGATGTCACGCTGCCGACGGATCGGCGGCCCCGCGGTGCCGCGCACCCGTTGACGACGCTCACCGACCGGATCGACGACTTCTTCGTCGGGATCGGCTGGGAGGTCGCCGAGGGCCCGGAGATCGAGTCGTCCTGGCTGAACTTCGATGCGCTGAACGCGGATCCCGAGCATCCGTCCCGTTCCCTGCAGGACACCCTGTACGTCGCGCCCGAGGGCTCGGGGATGCTGCTGCGCACCCAGACCTCGCCGGTCCAGATCCGCGCGATGCTCGAGCGCGGCGCCCCGCTGTATGTCATCTGCCCCGGCACCGTATACCGCGCGGACGAGATCGATGCCACCCACTCGCCGATGTTCCACCAGGTCGAGGGGCTCGCGATCGACGAGAACCTGACCATGGCGAATCTCGTCGGGACCCTGGACGCCTTCGCGGCCCATCTCTTCGGCGGGCAGCCCATCACGCGGCTGCGCCCCAACCACTTCCCCTTCACCGAGCCCAGTGCCGAGATGGATTTCCGCTGCTTCAACTGCGAGGCACGGCTGGGTCCGGACCATGACGCCGACCCCGCCTGCCGGGTCTGCGGCGGCACCGGCTGGATCGAGATGGGCGGCTGCGGCATGGTCCACCCGAACGTGCTGCGCGCCGCGGGGGTGGACCCCGACCGGTACCAGGGTTTCGCCTTCGGGCTCGGGATCGAGCGCCTGCTCATGCTCCGCAACGGGGTGGCGGACATGCGCGACATGGTGGAGGGCGACGTCCGCTTCTCCCAGCACTACGGGACGGAGATCTGAGATGCCACGCATTCCCCTGACCTGGCTCGCCGAGCACGTGAGCCTGCCCACCGGCGCCTCGGCCCTGCAGGTGGCCACCGACCTCTCGCGGGTCGGCCTCGAGGAGGAGGCGATCATCGGCGCGCAGGTGACCGGCCCACTCGTCGTCGGCCGCGTGCTCGACCTCGCGGGCGAGCCGCAGAAGAACGGCAAGACCATCAACTGGGTGCGTGTGGACGTCGGGCCCGAGCACGACGAGGCCGCCGACGACCCCGAGGACCCCCAGCCCGGGCAGGAGCGGCCCAGCCGCGGCATCGTCTGCGGCGCGCACAACTTCGAACGCGGCGACCTGGTCGTGGTCTCCCTGCCCGGCACGGTGCTGCCCGGGGACTTCGCGATCGCTGCCCGGAAGACCTACGGGCACACCTCCGACGGCATGATCTGCTCGGGCCAGGAACTGGGACTGGGCGAGGACCCTTCGGGCGAGGACGGCATCATCGTGCTGGGCCGCGGCCACGCCGAGGGCGTGACGGCGGAGCCCGGGGACGACGCGATCGCCCTGCTGGGGCTCGCCGACGAGATCGTCGAGATCAACGTGACCCCGGACCGCGGGTACTGCTTCTCGATGCGCGGGGTGGCTCGTGAGTACTCCCACGCCACCGGCGCCGCCTTCACCGATCCGGTCACCGCGGTCGACCTCGCCGCTCCGCACGGGACCGGTGTCGACGTGCAGCTGCGCGATGATGCTCCTGTCCGCGACCGCCCTGGCTGCAGCCGTTTCGTCGCCCTCGAAGTGCGCGGCGTGGATCCGAGCGCGCAGACGCCCCGCTGGATGGCGCGCCGTCTCACCCAGGCGGGGATGCGACCCATCTCCCTGATCGTGGACGTCACCAATTACGTGATGCTCGATTTCGGCCAGCCGCTGCACGCCTACGACGCCGAGCAGGTCGTCGCCCCGATCGTGGTGCGCCGCGCCCGTCGTGGGGAGAAGCTCACCACGCTCGATGACGTCACTCGCACCCTCGATCCCGAGGACCTGCTGATCACCGACAGCGACGGCGGTGAGGGCGCGCGAGTGCTCGGCATCGCCGGCGTCATGGGCGGCGAGGACACCGAGGTCTCCGGAGCCACGAAGGACATCATTCTCGAGGCCGCGACGTTCGAGCCGGTCACGGTGGCCCGCTCCGCACGTCGGCACCGTCTGCCCTCCGAGGCCTCCAAGCGCTTCGAGCGGGGCGTGGATCCCCGGCTGCCGCTGGTGGCCGCCTCCCGGGCCGCCCAGCTGATCGCGCGATTCGGCGGCGGCGAGATCGCCGCGCGGAGCACCGACGAGGGAGCGGTCCAGGAGCCGGACGCCATCCGCCTCGACGTCGGCGACGCCGAGCGCGTGGTGGGCATCGAGTACTCGCCGGCGCAGGTGCGCGGGGCCCTCGAGCGGATCGGCTGCACGGTCGACGACGGCGGGGAGGGCGTCCTCGTGGTCACGCCCCCGAGCTGGCGCCCGGACCTCACCCTCCGCGAGGACCTGGTCGAGGAGATCGCGAGACTGGTCGGCTACGAGAAGATCCCCTCGGTGCTGCCGACGGCTCCCGGCGGCCGCGGACTCACGGTCGCCCAGCGCGCTCGCCGGCACGCCCACCGGGCGCTCGTCGAGGCGGGCCTGACCGAGGTCGCCTCCTACCCCTTCGTCGCCTCCGGCGTCTTCGACACCCTCCGTTACGAGGCCGGCGACGTGCGGCGCGACGCGGTGCGTCTGCTGAACCCGCTGGCCGACGACGAGCCTCTGCTGCGCACCTCGCTGCTGCAGTCCCTGCTGCCGGTGGCACGGCGCAACCTCGGCCGTGGTGAGGAGTCGGTCGCGATCTTCCAGGTCGCCACCACCTCGATCGCCCGGGGCGGCGAGGCGCGCGCGCCGATCCCGCCGGCCGCGCAGCGCCCCACCGATGCGGAGCTCGAGGAGCTCCTGGGCGCACTTCCCGCGCAGACGCGCGCACTGGGCGCGGTCGTCGGCGGCGCCTCCGGGCCGGATTCCTGGCAGGGCGAGCCCGCAGCCTGGGGCTGGGCGGATGCCTTCGATCTCGCCCATCGCGCGGCCGCGGCCGTCGGCGCCCGGCTCGAGGTGCGCCAGGTCGAGTCCGCGCCCTTCCATCCCGGTCGCGCCGGCGAGCTGCGCATCACCGGGGCCGACGGGGAGCCCGCCGTCATCGGCCACGCCGGTGAGCTGCACCCCGCTGTGGTCAAGGAGTTCGCGCTCCCGGCGCGCGCGAGCGCACTCGAGCTCGATCTCGAGGCGCTGATCGCCTCGGCGCCGGGCGTCGTGCGGGCCGCCCCGGTCTCCACGTACCCGCTGGCCAAGGAGGACTTCGCCTTCGTGGTCGAGGATTCGGTGCCGGCGAGCGCGGTCGAGGCCGCGATCGTGGTGGGCATCGGCGACCTCGCGGAGGACGTCCACCTCTTCGACGTCTACACCGGGGACCAGATCGGCGACGGCAAGAAGTCGCTGGCCTTCGCGGTGCGGCTGCGTTCGTCCGAGGGCACCCTGAGCGCGGAGGAGATCGGCGAGGCCCGTGCGCGCTGCATCGCGACGGTCGGTACCGCTGTCGGGGGAGTGCTGCGGGCCTGAGCGAGGCGCCGCCCGGTGTGACGGCGCCCGCAGACTTTGCATTGGCTGATCATGCACTCAGCTGTATATACTTCCGGTATGTCGTCTGCACCGGGTGTCCCCTCCACCGCCGCCGCGTCCTCGACCGCGGGCGCCGCCCCCTCGCGCCTGCCGCGGGCGGCCGTCGTCGGGGCCTCCGGCTACGCCGGCGGGGAGGCCCTGCGCCTGCTGGCCGGCCATCCCGGCATCGAGGTCGCGACGGTCACCGCGCACTCGAGCGCCGGCAAGCGTCTCAGCGAGGTCGCCCCGCACATCGATCTCGGCCGCGATCCCGTGCTGCAGGAGACCACGGTGGAGACCCTGCGCGGGCACGACGTGGTGGTCCTCGCCCTGCCTCACGGGCAGTCGGGACAGATCGCCGCCGCCCTGCGGGCCGAGGACCCCGACGTGCTGGTCCTCGACCTGGGCGCGGACCATCGCCTCGAGAGCGCCGAGGACTGGGCCGAGTACTACCGCAGTGAGCACTCCGGCACCTGGACCTACGGGATGCCCGAGCTGCCGCTGGCGGACGGCACCCGTCAGCGCGAGCTGCTGGTCGGCGCCCGGGAGATCGCCGTCCCCGGCTGCAACGCGACCGCGGTCTCCCTGGCCCTCGCCCCGCTCGTGCGCGCCGGGCTGCTCGATGCCACGCAGCTCAGCGCCGTGCTGCCCGTCGGCCCCTCCGGTGCGGGCCGCTCACCCAAGCAGCACCTGCTGTTCAGCGAGATCTCCGGCGCCGCGTCCGCCTACGCGGTCGGCGGCACCCACCGCCACATCCCCGAGGTGCTCCAGAACCTGCGTCGCGCCTCCGGCCGCGAGGACGTCCGCCTGAGCTTCACCCCCGTGCTGGTGCCCATGAGCCGCGGCATCCTCGCGGTCATCACCGCTCCGGTCAGCGACTCGGCCACCACCGCGGACCTGCTCGAGACCCTCCGCGCCGACTACGCCGAGGAGCACTTCGTCACCGTCCTCGAGGAGGGCGTCTTCCCCTCGACCGGCGAGGTGGTCGGGGCGAACACCGTGCGCCTGGGCGCCGCGACGGACCGACGCAGCGGCCAGGCCACCGTGATCGCGGCGATCGACAACCTGGTCAAGGGAACCGCCGGAGCCGCGCTCCAGTCGCTGAACCTCGCGCTCGGGATCCCCGAGACCACCGGCCTCACCCGGACCGCGATCGCCCCCTGACCCGCCGGCGACGATCTCGCCGATCCTGCTGAGCACAGCCCCTTGTCACCCTCCAGCCCACGGCCCCGCACCGTCGGCCCCGTCCCGCCCGAGGAGACCTCGTGTCGATCACCCGCCCCCGCGGCTTCCGTGCCGCCGGACTCGACGCCGGCATCAAGTCCGCCGACGCCCCGGACCTCGCCCTCGTCGTCAACGACGGCCCTCGCGACACCGCCGCTGCGGTGTTCACCGCCAACCGCGTGCAGGCCGCACCCGTCCTCTGGTCGCGCCGCGCCGTGGCCGACGGCCGGGCCCGCGCCGTGGTGCTCAACTCCGGCGGCGCCAACGCTTGCACCGGCCCCGACGGCTTCGCCGACACCCACCGCACCGCCGAGCACCTCGCCGGCGTCCTCGACGTCTCCGCGCAGGACGTCCTGGTCTGCTCTACCGGGCTGATCGGCGAGCGGCTGCCGATGGAGCCGCTGCTGACCGGCGCCACCGCCGCGGCCGTGCAGCTCGCAGCCGGCGCGGAGGCCGATACCGCTGCTGCCCGGGCGATCATGACCACCGACTCGGTGCCGAAGACCGCCGAGGCCACGACCGGATCCGGGGTCGTCGTCGGCGGCATCGCCAAGGGTGCCGGGATGCTCGCGCCCCAGCTCGCGACGATGCTCGTGGTGCTCACCACCGACGCGGACGTCGACGCCGAGATCGCGCGGACCGCGCTGCGCACCGCGACCTCCACCACCTTCGACCGGGTCGACTCCGACGCCTGCATGTCGACCAACGACACCGTGATCCTGCTGGCCTCCGGGGCCAGTGGCCTCACCGTGGGTGTCGAGGAACTCACCGAGGCGGTCCGCGCGGTCAGCGCGGACCTCGCCCGCCAGCTCGTGGCCGACGCCGAGGGCGCCGGCCACGACGTCCACGTCGTGGTCCGCTCCGCGAGCACCGAGGACGCGGCCCTCGCCGTCGCCCGCGAGATCGCGCGCTCCAACCTGGTCAAGGCCGCGATCTTCGGCAACGACCCGAACTGGGGCCGGATCGTGGCGGCCGCCGGGTGTGTGAGCGAGGCCGACGCCCCCTTCGACCCCGCTGACCTCTCGGTGCACGTCAACGGTGTGCAGGTGTGCCGTGAGGGCGGCGCCCACCGCGACCGCTCCGAGGTCGACATGACCCCCCGCGAGACCGTCATCGAGGTCGACCTCGGGGCCGGCTCGGCGACCGGGGACATCTGGACCAACGACCTCACCCACGACTACGTCGAAGAGAACAGCGCCTACTCCTCATGACCCCGCAGCCCGAGACCCCCGAGATTCCTGAGCCCCCCGTGATCTCCGAGCCGAGCCCGGCCGCCGGCGGCGCCGCGCAGTCGGCGACCGACGACGGCCCGCTGGTCGGCAAGAACCCCCTCGCCCAGCTCGACGCCGCCCGCACCGAGGCACGCGAGAAGTCCGAGGTGCTCATCGAGGCGATGCCCTGGATGCAGCGCTTCCGCGACAGGATCGTGGTGGTCAAGTACGGCGGCAACGCCATGGTGGACGAGGGGCTGCGGCGCCGCTTCGCGGCCGACATGGTCTTCATGCGCCTGGCCGGGATCCACGTCGTCGTCGTCCATGGCGGCGGACCGCAGATCAGCTCGATGCTCGATCGTGTCGGCATCGACTCCACCTTTCAGGGCGGTCTGCGCGTCACCGACGCCGACACCATGGACGTGGTGCGCATGGTCCTGGTCGGGCAGGTGGGCCGCCAGCTCGTCGGCCTCATCAATCATCACGGCCCCTTCGCCGTCGGGATGTCGGGGGAGGACGCGCGACTGTTCACCGCGACCCGGCGCGGCACCGTCGTCGACGGCGAGGACGTCGACCTCGGGCACGTCGGCGCGGTCAGCGGGGTGCGCATCGATGCGATCAGCGACCTGCTCGACAGCGGCCGCATCCCGGTGATCTCCTCGATCGCCCCCGAGGTCGACGCCGCCGGCGACCCCACCGGCGAGGTGCTCAACATCAACGCCGACCTCGCCGCCGCCGCGCTCGCGGAGGGGCTGGACGCCGAGAAGCTCGTGATGCTCACCGATGTCGAGGGCCTGTACCGCGACTGGCCCGACCGCGGCTCGCTGATCCCCGAGATCTCCGCCTCCGATCTGCGCTCCATGCTGCCCACCCTCACGAGCGGGATGATCCCGAAGGCGGAGGCCCTGCTCGGCGCTGTCGACGCCGGCGTGCGCACCGCCGCGATGATCGACGGGCGCATCGAGCACGCGGTGCTGCTGGAGGTCTTCACCACCAAGGGTGTCGGCACGATGGTCAGGAGGGACGACTATGTCTGAGCAGGATCAGAAGAAGCTCCCGGGCGCCGCCCCCGACGCCCCGGTTCACTCCGCAGGTGCCGGCGAGGGCACCGGCGGCCTTGCCGAGCGGTACCGCGAGGCGCTGCTGCCCGTGTTCGGCAGCCCGCAGAGGATCCTCGCCCGCGGCGCCGGAGTGCGGGTCTGGGACACCGACGGCACCGAGTACCTGGACCTGCTGGGCGGCATCGCCGTGAATGCTCTCGGCCACGCACATCCGGCGATCCTCTCGGCGCTGACCAAGCAGGCCGAGACCCTCGGGCACGTCTCCAACTTCTTCGCCACCGCCCCGCAGATCGAGCTCGCCGAGAAGCTGCTGACCCTCGCCGGCGCACCGGCCGGCTCCGGCGTGTTCTTCGCGAACTCCGGGAGCGAGGCGAACGAGGCGGCCTTCAAGATCGCCCGCCGCACCGGACGTCCGCGCATCCTCGCCCTGTCGAACTCCTTCCACGGCCGCACGATGGGCGCCCTGGCGCTGACGTCGAAGGAGGCCTACCGCGCCCCCTTCGAACCCCTGCCCGGCGGGGTCGAGTTCCTCGAGGCGGGCGACGAGCGGGCCCTGGCCGAGGCCCTCGCTCCCGGGGACGTGGCCGCGGTGTTCGCCGAGCCCATCCAGGGCGAGGCGGGGGTACGCCCGCTCGGGGGCGAGTACCTCCGGGCGCTGCGGCGCCTCACCCGCGACCACGGCACGCTGCTGGTGCTCGACGAGGTGCAGACCGGCATGGGCCGCACCGGGCACTGGTTCGCCCACCAGGCGATCGAGGGACTGCAGCCCGACGTCATGACTCTGGCCAAGGGCCTCGGAGGCGGATTCCCGGTCGGTGCCGTCCTCAGCTTCGGCGCCGACGTCCACGACCTCCTGCAGCCCGGTCAGCACGGCACCACCTTCGGCGGCAACCCGCTCGCCGCCGCCGCCGGCCTCGCCGTGATCGGCACCCTGCTCGAGGAAGGCCTGCTCGAGCACGTGCGCACCGTCGGCGCGCAGGTGAGCGCCGACGTGCTCGCGCTCGAGCACCCGCTGATCACCGAGGTGCGCGGGGACGGGCTGCTGCTCGGGATCGGACTGGCCCAGCCGATCGCCAAGCAGGTCGCCGCGGAGGCCCTGGAGGCCGGATTCATCCTCAACGCGCCCGACGAGTCCACCCTGCGACTCGCCCCGCCCCTGATCATCACCTCGGCGGATCTCGACACCTTCGTCGCCGCCCTGCCCGACCTGCTCACGGCCGCCACGGCCGATGGAGAGAACTGACATGCCCCGCCACTTCCTGCGCGACGACGACCTCGCCCCTGCCGAGCAGAAGGAGGTCCTGGCGCTCGCCCTCGAGCTCGCCGGGGACCGCTTCGCCCAGCGCCCCCTCGAGGGCCCGCGCACGGTTGCGATCATGTTCGACAAGTCCTCGACCCGCACCCGCGTCTCCTTCGCGACCGGTGTCGCGGAGCTCGGCGGCAGCCCGCTGGTGATGGAGGCCGGGTCGAGCCAGCTGGGCCGCGGAGAGTCGATCGCCGACACCACCCGGGTGCTCACCCGCATGGTCTCGGCGATCGTGTGGCGCACCTTCGGCCAGGAGCGGATCGAGGAGATGGCGGCGCACGCCACCGTCCCCGTCGTCAACGCCCTGACCGACGAGTTCCACCCCTGCCAGATCCTGGCGGATCTGCAGACCATCGCCCAGCACACCGGGGGACTGGCCGAAGGGGAGGCGGCGCTGGCGGGCCGCTCGATGGCCTATCTCGGGGACGGCGCCAACAACATGGCGCACTCCTATCTGCTCGGCGGCGCGACCGCCGGGATGGACGTGCGCCTCGCCACCCCCGCCACGCACCGGCCCGACCCGGGGATCCTCGCGCGCGCCACGGAGATCGCGGCGTCCACCGGCGGATCCGTCCTGGTCACCGAGGACCCGCGGGAGGCCGTCACGGGTGCCACCGCGGTCCTCACCGACACCTGGGTGTCGATGGGTCAGGAGGGGGAGGACGGCCGCGGGGGAACGACGTTCTCCCCCTACCAGGTCACCGAGGAACTGATGGCGCTCTCCGGGGGGATCTTCCTGCACTGCCTGCCCGCCTACCGGGGCAAGGAGGTAGCCGCCTCCGTGATCGACGGTCCGCGCTCGGTGGTCTGGGACGAGGCCGAGAACCGCCTGCACGCACAGAAGGCGCTGCTCACCTGGCTGCTGACCCGTTCCGGCACCGCAACCGATGCCGGCGACGCCCGCTCCCGCCGGGCCGGGGAGCGACGATGAGCGAGCAGCGCCGGGCCCTCGCGCAGACCAAGACCTCCCGGCAGCAGCGCATCGTCCAGCTGCTCACCCACCAGGAGGTCTCCTCCCAGTCCCAGCTCGCGCAGCTGCTGACCGCCGAGGGGACCGAGGTCACGCAGGCCACCCTCTCTCGCGACCTCGTCGAGCTGCAGGCGGAGAAGGTCCGCGGTTCGGCCGGCAGCCTCGTCTACCGGCTCCCTCCCGAGGGCGGCACGCCGCGACCCGCAGGTCCGCCCGCCGAGAGCGAGCTGCTGGAGGCGCGCCTGCCACGCTTGGCGGAAGGGCTCCTCGTCTCCGCCGAGGCCAGCGGCAACCTCGTCGTCGTGCGGACCCCGCCGGGTGGTGCGCAGTATCTCGCCTCCGCCCTGGACCGATCGGTGATGCCCGACGTGCTGGGTACGATCGCGGGCGACGACACCGTGCTGCTGGTCTCCCGCGATCCCGACGGCGGCGAGCGGCTCGCCGGACGGCTGCTCGAACTGGCCGACGGGCGCCGCGAGACGCCCGAGTGCTCCGAGTCGCCGGATGCCCTGGATGCCCCGGAGGCCCCGGAGCGTCCTGCGGAGCCAGGCCTCGGCGGGACCTCACCCGGCACCTGATCCCACCGACCCGGGCGCAGCCCGCGCCGCGCCCGCCCCGACCTCGCAACGACGTCAGAACCGACCTCTTCTAGGAGCATTACCGTGACCGAACGCATCGTCCTCGCCTACTCCGGCGGCCTCGACACCTCCGTGGCCATCGGCTGGATCCACGACGCCACCGGCGCCGACGTCATCGCCTGCGCGGTGGACGTCGGCCAGGGCGGCGAGGACCTCGAGGTGATCCGCCAGCGCGCCCTGGACTGCGGCGCCGTCGAGGCCTACGTCGCCGACGCCCGCGACGAGTTCGCGCGGGAGTACTGCATGGCCGCCCTGAAGGCCAACTCCCTGTACATGGACGCCTACCCGAACGTCTCGGCGATCTCCCGGCCGGTGATCACCAAGCACCTGGTCAAGGCCGCCAAGAAGTTCGGCGCCACCACCGTCGCCCACGGCTGCACCGGCAAGGGCAACGACCAGGTGCGCTTCGAGGTCTCGATCACCTCGCTCGCCCCGGAGCTGAAGTGCATCGCCCCGGTGCGCGACCTCGCGCTGACCCGCGACAAGGCGATCCAGTACGCCGAGCGCAAGGGCCTGCCGATCGAGACCACGAAGCACAACCCGTTCTCGATCGACCAGAACGTGTGGGGCCGCGCCATCGAGACCGGCTTCCTCGAGGACATCTGGAACGAGCCCACCAAGGACATCTTCAGCTACACCGACGACCCGGCCTTCCCGCCGGTCGCCGACGAGGTCGTCGTCTCCTTCGAGCGCGGCGTCCCGGTCGCGATCGACGGCCGGGCGGTCACCCCGCTGGAGGCCATCCAGGAGATGAACCGCCGCGCCGGCGCCCAGGGCATCGGCCGCATCGACATCGTCGAGGACCGCCTGGTGGGCATCAAGTCCCGCGAGGTCTACGAGGCCCCCGGCGCGATGGCCCTGATCACCGCCCATCAGGAGCTCGAGCGGGTGACCCTCGAGCGCGAGCAGGCGCGCTTCAAGCGCACCGTCGGCGATCGCTGGACCGAGATGGTCTACGACGGCCAGTGGTTCTCCCCGCTGAAGAAGTCCCTGGATGCCTTCATCGAGGACACCCAGCACTACGTCAACGGCGACATCCGGATGACGCTGCACGGCGGCCGCGCGACCGTGACCGGCCGGCGCACGGAGACCGGGCTGTACGACTTCAACCTCGCCACCTACGACGAGGGCGACGCCTTCGACCAGTCCAGCGCCCGCGGCTTCATCGACATCTACGGGCTCGCCGCCAAGCAGGCCGCGGCCCGCGACGTCGCCTTCGGCAACGGCGAGGACCTCACCGCCGGGGACCCCGAGTGAGCACCGCGACCCCGGGCCCCGAGGGCACCTCGGCTCCGTCGGGGGGCAGCGCTGCGCTGTGGGGCGGACGCTTCGGCTCCGGCCCCGCGGCCGCGCTGGCCTCGCTCTCGGTCTCCACCCACTTCGACTGGCGCCTGACCCAGTACGATCTGCGCGGCTCGAAGGCCCACGCGAACGTGCTGCACACCGCCGGACTGCTGAGCGACGACGAGCTGGGCCGCATGCAGGAGGCGCTCGACGTGCTCGTGGCCGACGTCGCCTCGGGCGCCTTCGTCGCGGCCGAGGACGACGAGGACGTGCACACGGCTCTCGAGCGCGGTCTCATCGAGCGCGCCGGCGGCGAGCTCGGCGGCAAGCTCCGTGCCGGACGCTCGCGCAATGACCAGATCGCCACGTTGATCCGGCTGTTCATCCGTGACCAGGCCCGTGCCGTCGGCGACCGGGTCCTCGACCTCGTCGAGGTGCTGCTCGAGCGCGCCCGCGAGGTGCACGGCGTCCCCATGCCGGGCCGCACGCATCTCCAGCACGCCCAGCCGCTGCTGCTGAGCCACCACCTGCTCGCCCACGCCTGGCCGCTGCTGCGGGACGTGGAGCGGCTGCGCGATCTCGACCGCCGCGCGGCGGTCTCCCCGTACGGGTCGGGCGCGCTGGCCGGCTCGAGCCTGGGTCTGGATCCTCAGGCCGTGGCCGCCGAGCTCGGCTTCGACGACTCGGTGTGGAACTCGATCGACGGCACCGCCTCGCGGGACCTGACCGCCGAGTTCTCCTTCGTGCTGGCGATGATCGGCATCGATCTCTCGCGGCTGGCGGAGGAGGTCATCCTGTGGAACACGAAGGAGTTCTCCTTCATCACCCTGGACGACTCCTTCTCCACCGGCTCCTCGATCATGCCGCAGAAGAAGAACCCGGACATCGCCGAGCTCGCCCGCGGCAAGGCGGGCCGGGTGGTCGGGGACCTGGTCGGCCTGCTGACCACCCTCAAGGCCCTGCCGTTGGCGTACAACCGCGATCTGCAGGAGGACAAGGAGCCGGTCTTCGACCAGGTCGACTCGCTCGACCTGGTGCTGCCGGCCTTCACGGGGATGATGGCCACGCTCGTCTTCCACACCGAGCGGATGGCGCAGCTGGCCCCGCAGGGCTTCTCGCTCGCGACCGACATCGCCGACCACCTGGTGCGCCACGGCGTGCCCTTCCGCAGCGCGCACGAGATCTCCGGCGCCTGTGTGAAGGTCGCCGAGGAGCAGGACAAGGAGCTGTGGGACCTCACGGACGACGAGCTCGCCGCGATCTCCGAGCACCTCGATCCCTCGGTGCGCGAGGTGCTCTCGGTCGAGGGCTCCATCGCTTCCCGTGACGCCAAGGGCGGGACCGCCCCGGTACGGGTGGCCGAGCAGGAGCGGGCCGTCGGCGATTCCGTCGCGCAGCTGCGGGCCTTCACCCGGGACCGCTGAGACGCCCGGCACGGGGCGTGACCGCTCCGGCATCGCTGTGCGGTCCGTGAGCCCCGAGGGCGGACCGGGTATCCCGGCGGCGGCCGGCGACCACCAGGAGTCCGCCGGCCGCCGCCGCGGGTCATGGCGCCGTCAGAACCTGCGGGCGAGGATCTGTGACAATGGCGCACGACGCCGCATCTCCGCGTCCACGGTGCCGTGTCCGGACCGGCCGTCGGCCGCCGGCCACCCGCACCCTTCCATCCGGCACGCCGTGCCCCACCGAGAGGAACCGATCGATGCATTCCGTCCTGGACGAGCTCGCCTGGCGAGGACTCGTCGTGCAGACCACCGGGCGCGAGGCGCTCGGCAGCGCTCTGGCGGACGGACCGGTCAGCCTGTATTGCGGCTTCGACCCGACGGCCGCCTCCCTGCACGTCGGCCACCTGACCCAGGTGCTGACGATGCGACGGCTCCAGCTCGCCGGCCACCATCCCTATGCCCTGGTGGGCGGTGCGACCGGGCTGATCGGTGATCCGCGCATGTCCGGGGAGCGCGTCCTGAACGACGTCGAGATCGTCAACGGGTGGGTGGACAGCCTGCGCTCGCAGATCTCCCGCTTCCTCGATCTCGAGGGCGATCACGCAGTGACCATGGTCAACAACCTCGACTGGATCGGGGAGATGAGCGCCCTCGATTTCCTGCGTGACATGGGCAAGCACTTCCGCATGGGCACCATGCTCGGCAAGGAGACCGTGGCCCGGCGGCTCCAGAGCGACGAGGGGATCAGCTACACCGAGTTCAGCTACCAGGTGCTCCAGGGCATCGACTACCTCGAGCTGCATCGGCGGTACGGGGTGAGCCTGCAGTACGGCGGGAACGACCAGTGGGGCAACCTCCTCGCGGGCGTCGACCTGATCCACAAGGTCGAGGGGCACGACGCCCACGCCCTGACCACCCCACTGGTGACCAAGGCCGACGGCAGCAAGTTCGGCAAGAGCGAGGGCGGCGCGATCTGGCTCGACGCCGAGCTCACCAGCCCCTACGCCTTCCACCAGTTCTGGCTCAACGCGGCCGATGCGGACGTCGTGAAGTACCTGCGGTACTTCACCTTCCGCACGCAGGAGGAGATCGCCGAGCTCGAGCAGGCCACGGAGGAGTCCTCGCACCTCCGCACGGCACAGCGCGCCCTGGCCGACGATCTCACCACGCTGGTCCATGGCGAGCAGGCGACGGCCCAGGCCACGGCCGCGGCAGCGGTCCTGTTCGGCCGAGGGGACGTGCGGGCGCTCGATGAGCAGACGGTCCGCTCCCTGGTCCGGGAGCTGCCCGGTGCCGAGCTGACGGCGACCACTGCGCTGGTGGATGCCTTCGTCGCCTCCGGAATCGCGCAGTCCAAAGGCGCTGCGCGCCGAGGTGCCGACGAGGGTGGGCTCTCCGTCAACGGCGAGAAGATCACCGCGGAGGACCTCACTCGGGAGCTGGGGGAGCTCGATGCGCTCCCCGGAGCGCATCTCCTCCTGCGCCGTGGCCGCAAGAACGCCGCGATGGTGCGCCTCGTCGGTTGAGGCACCGTCCCGCAGATCGCCCCGGACTCTCCACGACGGAGGTTCCGGGGCGTTCTGCTTCCGGAGCCGGGCAAGCAAGCCAGGCAAGCACACCGGGCAAGCGGACCAGGGCCGATGGCCGGGCCCGACGACCGGGACCGCCGGCCGGGCGCGAAGACTTCGACCGCGGGCCGGGACCGCCGGCCGGGCCCGACGACCGGGATCACCGACCGCCGAAAGCGACCCGGCACGCGAACCGTGGTCGCCGACCGGGCCCACGCAGCCGGCCGGGACCGCCGGGGAAGCCGCGGACTCGAACTCCCGGCGGCGCAGACCTCCTCGACCGTGACGCCCCTCTCAGACGTGGATCACATCTGCATGAACGAGCGCTTTCCGAGACCCGGAAAAGGCACCATGACCTGCAGACACAGCCCTCACTGAGGGTGAACACCGGGCGAATTCGCCGGTTTGCTCGTGGGCCGGGCGCCGCGTAATGTCCTCTCTTGTCAGCAGCGAGGACGCAGACGCGAGAGGCCGAGAGGCTCCCCTGAGGAGCCGGCGGCCAGCAGCGGATGGGAACGAGATGCTGACCCGGACTCCCGAGCAATGGGGAGGACGGCCGTGGACGGCCCACCGGGATGATCGCCCAGCGATCTGAACGAGATGCGGGACACGGACGGCGGAGTTGGACTTGGCCGCGAAGAACTGCTAGAGTGGTGACTCGCGCCGGGACGACGAAGCACATGAAGTCGTCACCGGGTCACACCGGGCGGCGCATCCGAGCCTCTGACGCAGACCGCGATCGCGGGATGAGAACGATGTGCGCGTGTTGCTTGATATCTCAATAGCGTGTCTGTTTGTTGATGCCATTATTTTGAATGGCAAATTTTAACGGATGATACAGCAGTTTATGCTGGTTGTTTGTTGTTTGCCGGGATTTTTTCTATGTTTTCATGGAGAGTTTGATCCTGGCTCAGGACGAACGCTGGCGGCGTGCTTAACACATGCAAGTCGAACGATGACGACCGGGCTTGCCTGGTCTGATTAGTGGCGAACGGGTGAGTAACACGTGAGTAACCTGCCCCTCACTTCGGGATAACCTCGGGAAATCGAGGCTAATACCGGATACGAGTTTCCGCCGCATGGTGGTTTCTGGAAAGTTTTTCGGTGAGGGATGGACTCGCGGCCTATCAGTTTGTTGGTGAGGTAATGGCTCACCAAGGCGATGACGGGTAGCCGGCCTGAGAGGGCGACCGGCCACACTGGGACTGAGACACGGCCCAGACTCCTACGGGAGGCAGCAGTGGGGAATATTGCACAATGGGCGAAAGCCTGATGCAGCGACGCCGCGTGAGGGATGACGGCCTTCGGGTTGTAAACCTCTTTCAGTAGGGAAGAAGCGAAAGTGACGGTACCTGCAGAAGAAGCGCCGGCTAACTACGTGCCAGCAGCCGCGGTAATACGTAGGGCGCAAGCGTTGTCCGGAATTATTGGGCGTAAAGAGCTTGTAGGTGGCTTGTCGCGTCTGCCGTGAAAACCCGAGGCTCAACCTCGGGCGTGCGGTGGGTACGGGCAGGCTAGAGTGTGGTAGGGGAGACTGGAACTCCTGGTGTAGCGGTGAAATGCGCAGATATCAGGAAGAACACCGATGGCGAAGGCAGGTCTCTGGGCCATTACTGACACTGAGAAGCGAAAGCATGGGTAGCGAACAGGATTAGATACCCTGGTAGTCCATGCCGTAAACGTTGGGCACTAGGTGTGGGGGACATTCCACGTTCTCCGCGCCGTAGCTAACGCATTAAGTGCCCCGCCTGGGGAGTACGGCCGCAAGGCTAAAACTCAAAGGAATTGACGGGGGCCCGCACAAGCGGCGGAGCATGCTGATTAATTCGATGCAACGCGAAGAACCTTACCAAGGCTTGACATGCACTGGACGGCTGCAGAGATGTGGCTTTCTTTGGACTGGTGCACAGGTGGTGCATGGTTGTCGTCAGCTCGTGTCGTGAGATGTTGGGTTAAGTCCCGCAACGAGCGCAACCCTCGTTCCATGTTGCCAGCGCGTTATGGCGGGGACTCATGGGAGACTGCCGGGGTCAACTCGGAGGAAGGTGGGGACGACGTCAAATCATCATGCCCCTTATGTCTTGGGCTTCAAGCATGCTACAATGGTCGGTACAATGGGTTGCGAAGCTGTGAGGTGGAGCGAATCCCAAAAAGCCGGCCTCAGTTCGGATTGGGGTCTGCAACTCGACCCCATGAAGTCGGAGTCGCTAGTAATCGCAGATCAGCAACGCTGCGGTGAATACGTTCCCGGGCCTTGTACACACCGCCCGTCAAGTCACGAAAGTCGGTAACACCCGAAGCCAGTGGCCCATCCTCGTGAGGGAGCTGTCGAAGGTGGGATCGGTGATTGGGACTAAGTCGTAACAAGGTAGCCGTACCGGAAGGTGCGGCTGGATCACCTCCTTTCTAAGGAGCATCACCAGTATTGGTGGCCATCTTCCTGCCCGAGTGTGGTGGGGGTGGTTGCTCACGGGTGGAACATCAACGGATGGGCACTTCACCGGTCATGGCCGGCTCTAGTACGACTCCTTCGGGGTCTGGAACGGGCTGGGGTGGCGGGTTCGAGGTGGAGACACGCTATTGGGTTGTGAGGCTGCACGCGTCTCCTGGGCTTTCGGGTCTGGGGGTGTGTGGCTGGTCCTCCCTCACCATGGATCGCTGGTTGGCGGTGGTGGTGGGTGTGGGGTTGTTTCTTGAGAACTACATAGTGGACGCGAGCATCTTGTAAGCAATTTTTAGATTTTGTGTCTTTGTGTTGTCTAAGTTTTAAAGGGCGCACGGTGGATGCCTTGGCAAGAAGAGCCGACGAAGGACGTGGGAGTCTGCGAAAAGCCTCGGGGAGTTGACAACCGAACTGTGATCCGAGGATGTCCGAATGGGGAAACCCACCGCGAGTCATGTCGCGGTACCCGCCACTGAATGTATAGGTGGTGTGGAGGGAACGCGGGGAAGTGAAACATCTCAGTACCCGCAGGAAGAGAAAACAAAGAGTGATTCCGTGAGTAGTGGCGAGCGAAAGCGGAGGTGGCTAAACCTGGTCTGTGTGATACCCGGCAGGGGTTGCAGGTTGGGGGTTGTGGGACGTGTCTGGTCCGTCTGCCGGCGGATCGGCGTGGACGTGCAGTGGTAGTCGAAGTCGTGGTGAGTGCGATGGCGTAGAGGGTGTGACCCCCGTAGACGAAACTGCTGTACGGCGTGATGCTGTTCCCGAGTAGCACCGGGCCCGTGAAATCCGGTGTGAATCTGCCAGGACCACCTGGTAAGCCTGAATACTACTTCTTGACCGATAGCGGACAAGTACCGTGAGGGAAAGGTGAAAAGCACCCCGGGAGGGGAGTGAAATAGTACCTGAAACCGTGTGCTTACAATCCGTCGGAGCCTTGAGGGGTGACGGCGTGCCTTTTGAAGAATGAGCCTGCGAGTTAGTGGTCGGTGGCGAGGTTAACCCGTGTGGGGTAGCCGTAGCGAAAGCGAGTCTGAACGGGGCGTTCAGTCGCCGGCTCTAGACCCGAAGCGAAGTGATCTATCCATGGGCAGTGTGAAGCGCGGGTAAGACCGCGTGGAGGCGCGAACCCACTTCAGTTGAAAATGGAGGGGATGACCTGTGGATAGGGGTGAAAGGCCAATCAAACTTCGTGATAGCTGGTTCTCCCCGAAATGCATTTAGGTGCAGCGTTGCGTGTTTCGTGTCGGAGGTAGAGCACTGGATAGGCGATGGGCCCCACCGGGTTACTGACCTTAGCCAAACTCCGAATGCCGATACGTGAGAGCGCAGCAGTGAGACTGTGGGGGATAAGCTTCATGGTCGAGAGGGAAACAGCCCAGAACATCAGCTAAGGCCCCTAAGCGTGTGCTAAGTGGAAAAGGATGTGGAGTTGCTGAGACAACCAGGAGGTTGGCTTAGAAGCAGCCACCCTTGAAAGAGTGCGTAATAGCTCACTGGTCAAGTGATTCTGCGCCGACAATTTAGCGGGGCTCAAGCACACCGCCGAAGCTGTGTCACTCCGGACGTATGTGCCGGGGTGGGTAGGGGAGCGTCGTGCAGCCGGTGAAGCCGCGGGGGAACCCAGTGGTGGAGGCTGTACGAGTGAGAATGCAGGCATGAGTAGCGATAGACGGGTGAGAAACCCGTCCGCCGATTGATCAAGGGTTCCAGGGCCAGGTTAATCCGCCCTGGGTTAGTCGGGACCTAAGGCGAGGCCGACAGGCGTAGTCGATGGACATCGGGTTGATATTCCCGAACCGATCGTAGGAGGACCCATACCGAGGCAGCTGATGCTAACCACCCGAGTCGCCTCCTGTCCCTTCGGGGATGGGTCGGTGGTGAGGCTGGGAACCAAGGTTGTAGTAGGTCAGCGCGAGGGATGACGCAGTGAGGTAGCTTCCGCGGACTTAATGGAATAGTCCGTCTAAGCGTGCAGCCCGGCCCCGGGTAATGCTGGGGCCTTGAGGGTCAGACGTGATGGGGATCCCGTAGGGGCGAAGGTGAGTGATCCTGTACTGCCTAGAAAAGTTCCGGCGTGACGAATGCGGTCGCCCGTACCCTAAACCGACTCAGGTGATCAGGTAGAGAATACCGAGGCGTTCGAGAGAATCGTGGTTAAGGAACTCGGCAAAATGCCCCCGTAACTTCGGGAGAAGGGGGGCCCGAGGAGTGAGAGCTCTGAGGGCCGCAGAGACCAGGGAGAAGCGACTGTTTACTAAAAACACAGGTCCGTGCGAAGTCGTAAGACGCTGTATACGGACTGACGCCTGCCCGGTGCTGGAAGGTTAAGAGGACCGGTTAGACCCTTTCGGGGGTCGACGCTGAGAATTTAAGCCCCAGTAAACGGCGGTGGTAACTATAACCATCCTAAGGTAGCGAAATTCCTTGTCGGGTAAGTTCCGACCTGCACGAATGGCGTAACGACTTCTCCACTGTCTCAACCGCGAACTCGGCGAAATTGCATTACGAGTAAAGATGCTCGTTACGCGCAGCAGGACGGAAAGACCCCGGGACCTTTACTATAGTTTGATATTGGTGTTCGGGACGGCTTGTGTAGGATAGGTGGGAGACTGGGAAGCATTCACGCCAGTGAGTGTGGAGTCATTGTTGAAATACCACTCTGGTCGTTCTGGATTCCTAACCTCGGTCCGTGATCCGGATCAGGGACAGTGTCTGATGGGTAGTTTAACTGGGGCGGTTGCCTCCTAAAGAGTAACGGAGGCGCTCAAAGGTTCCCTCAGCCTGGTTGGCAATCAGGTGTTGAGTGTAAGTGCACAAGGGAGCTTGACTGCGAGACAGACATGTCGGGCAGGTGCGAAAGCAGGAACTAGTGATCCGGCACTCCATTGTGGAATGGGTGTCGCTCAACGGATAAAAGGTACCCCGGGGATAACAGGCTGATCTTGCCCAAGAGCTCATATCGACGGCATGGTTTGGCACCTCGATGTCGGCTCGTCGCATCCTGGGGCTGGAGTTGGTCCCAAGGGTTAGGCTGTTCGCCTATTAAAGCGGTACGCGAGCTGGGTTTAGAACGTCGTGAGACAGTTCGGTCCCTATCCGCTGCGCGCGTTGGATATTTGAGAAGTCCTGTCCCTAGTACGAGAGGACCGGGATGGACTGACCTCTGGTGTGCCAGTTGTTCTGCCAAGAGCATGGCTGGTTGGCTACGTCGGGAAGGGATAACCGCTGAAAGCATCTAAGCGGGAAGCCTGCTTCAAGATGAGATATCCATGCACCCTTGTGGTGTGAGAGGCCCCCAGTAGATGACTGGGTTGATAGGCCAGATGTGGAAGCACAGCAATGTGTGGAGCTGACTGGTACTAATGGCCGATGACTTAACAACACTTGTATTGTGTGCTGTGTTCGCGTCCACTGTGTGGTTCTGGAGAAACAACCCCGGGACGCCATCTCGTTTGGGGGTGGTGTTGGTGGGCTGGTTGTGTCTCGTCGTGTTACGGCGGTCATAGCGTCGAGGAAACGCCCGGTTCCATTCCGAACCCGGAAGCTAAGCTCGATTGCGCCGATGGTACTGCACTCGGGAGGGTGTGGGAGAGTAGGACGCCGCCGGACATCTTCCACGGGAGTGGGAGGCAGCTGGAGACCCTGGAGACAGGGTTTCGCGCCTCCCACTCCCCTTTTTCATGCCCTGATGCGGTCGCGTACGGCCGTGAAGTCCCATCGGGAACTAGAGGCTAGTTTGTGGGGCGCTGGCCCTCGTGCGGGAGACTGCTCCTCCCTGCCCCTCGAACCGGCTTGACGTACTGCCCGTCACCCCGGGACCTTCTCGGCGGGCCCTTCAGGTGGCCCGAGGGTAGACTGAGCGGTCGTGTGCGAGGCGGTATCGCCTGTTGCCCCGTACAACGGCGGTGACGCCCTGTCGCCGCCGTCCACGCCAATGTCAGCGCCGGGAGCGGCTCCAAGAGCGCTCCCGTCGAGTCCCAGGAGAGCCATGACGTCCTCGCTGCCGGCCGTCCCCGTCATCGACGAGGATCTGGCGACGCGCATCGCGGCCCGCCTCGAGTTCATCGAGGAGCGCCTGCGCGACTCCGTCGCGACCTCCGACGACATGGCCCGTTGGACCGCTCGTCACCTCATGGACGCCGGCGGCAAGCGCGTCCGACCGATGCTCGTCCTGCTCGCAGCTGCCTTCGGTGACCTCGAGGAGGACACGGTCCTCGATGCCTCGGTCCTCGTGGAACTGACCCACCTGGCGAGTCTCTATCACGATGACGTCATGGACTCCGCCCCGACCCGACGGGGAACCGACAGCGCCCACGCGCTCTGGGGCAACAACGTCGCGATCCTCACCGGGGACTTCCTCTTCGCCCGGGCCAGCGCGCTGAGCGCGCGCATCGGTCCGGAGGCGGTCAGGCTGCACTCGGAGACCTTCGAGCGCCTCTGCCTCGGGCAGTTGCACGAGACCGTCGGCCCTGCCCCGCAGGACGACCCGTTCGAGCACTACATCTCCGTGCTCTCGGACAAGACCGCGTCCTTGCTCGCTCTCGCCGGAGAGCTCGGAGCGGTCCTGGCCAAGGCGCCCGCCGGAACGGGGGACATCATGCGCCGGTACGGCGAGAAGGTGGGCGTGGCCTTCCAGCTCGCCGACGACGTGCTCGACCTCGGCAGTGATGAGGAAACCAGCGGGAAGACTCCCGGTATCGACCTGCGCGAAGGTGTGCCGACGATGCCCACCCTCCTCGTGCGCCGTCGGGCGGCCCAGGAGGGTGACGCCCGCAGTCTCGAGATCGTCGCCCGGCTGGACGGGGATCTCAGCAGTGACGCCGCCCTGGCGGAGCTGGTGGCGCTGTTGCAGGAGGATCCAGCGCTCGAGGACACCCGGGCACTCGCCCAGAGGACCGCGGACGAATCAGTGCAGATCCTCGAGGAACTCCCGGCCGGAGCGGTCCGTGATGCCCTGATCGAGTTCACCCGCACTCTCGTCGAACGCCGGCGGTAGGCGTTCCCCGAGGTCAGCACGGTTTATCCGAGTTGACGGGGTCGGAGCCCGGACGGAGGGCGGAGTCCCGTGGCATAGACGGGTGTCTGCGAGTACCCTGGGACGGTCGTGCGCACGGCAGGGCCGACCCCGGGGGCGCACCCCGACGGGGATTCAGCGGGGTCATGGGGCGCGTGCGCACTGAGAAGAGAGTTCTTTGCGAGGGGTCACCAGCATGTCTGTCACCAGCGGTGTGAAGCGGCGCCGACGACGGCCAACCGTCGTCTCGAGCGCCGTTCTTGCTGTGGTGGCCCTGGTCGTGACCGGCTTCGCGATCCACTACCCGGGCCTGTCGTCCTCGGACGTCGAGGTCTCCGACGGGGGCGTGTGGGTCTCCAGCGCTGACGACCGCCTCATGGGCCGCCTGAACGTCGACGCAGGTGAGCTCGATGCGCGGCTGTCGATGACCGGCGACGACCTGGACATCGTGCAGTCCGGCTACCACGTGATCGAGACGGGGCCGCGGGGGATGACCCCGATCAACACGGCGTCCGTCCAGCGGGGAGGCCTGGTCGAGCTCCCCGAGAACACGGAGGTGAAGCTCGGCGGCGACCGCGTGGCCATTGCGAGCCCCGATGGCAAGGTCTGGATCCTCACGCCGGACGAAGCCGCCGCCTTCAGCGCCAGTGACACCGAGCCCACTTACGAAGCGGGCGGCAAGGCCCCGAAGATCGCCGTGTCCACCGAGGGCACGGTCTTCGTCCTGGACGGTGAGGAGCTGCTGCGCTTCCCCCGCACGGAGGACACCCTCGAGACCGAGCCGGACAAGCCGATCGAGGTCGGCAATGTCAGCACCAAGCCCGAGCAGCTGCAGCTGACGACGGTGGGGGAGAAGCCGGTGATCCTCGACAAGGAGAACCGTCTGCTGCGGGTCGGCACCGACGTCAAGGAGTACAGCCTCGACGAGCACGGCGCCACCGACCTCGATGAGGCCCAGCTGCAGAAGCCCAGCCCCTCCTCGGAGGACTTCGTCGTCGCCACCGAGGACACGCTCTTCGTCGTGCCCTTCTCCGGCGGCGCACCGCAGAAGATCGCGGCCGGCGGCACGGGGAAGCCGGTCGCGCCCGCCCAGGCCAAGGGCTGCGCCTACGGGGCATGGAACCAGTCCGTGAAATACGTGCGCGCCTGCGAGGACAGCGAACCTGTCCAGGAGTCGATCCCGGAGGCGGACAGCGACGCCGACCTCACCTTCCGCGTCAACCATGATCTGGTCGTGCTCAACGACCAGGAGTTCGGTCTGTCCTGGAAGATCGCCGAGAACATGGAAGTCGTCAACGACTGGAACATCACCCAGGACATCCAGACGGACAAGACCAAGGAGAAGGAGAAGGAGACCCTCACCACCACGATCTCCAACACCGCCGCCAAGCGCGAGGAGGAGAATCGGGAACCGACCGCCAACGACGACGAGTTCGGCGTCAGACCCGGCGCGAGCGTGGTGCTCCCGGTGACCCGCAACGACACCGATCCCGACGGGGACGTTCTGTCCGTCGCCCGGGAGGGGAGTCAGCCTGGCATCGGCACGGTGACACCGATCCAAGGTGGCACACAGATGCAGGTGGAGGTGGACGAGGACGCCTCCGGCAGTGCGAGCTTCACCTACAAGGCCGACGACGGGCGCGGCGGCACGGACACGGCCACCGTCTCCCTCGACGTGCGCGACGAAGGCGCGAACAAACCGCCGCAGGCCGTGGAGGACGCGACCACCAAGGTGCAGGTCCGGTCCGGCGAGGACATCAGCTTCAACATCAAGCCGTACTGGGAGGATCCTGACGGCGACGCGTTCTACCTCACCAACGCGAAGGCGGAGCCGGAGGACGTCGTCTCCTTCCAGCCCGACGGCCTGATCACGTTCAACGATGCCGGCATCGAGACCGGCACCAAGCAGATCCAGGTGGAGTTCCGCGACGAGAACGGCGACACCGGTGAGGGCACCGTCGAGGTCGAGGCGGTGACCGACAGCGACCTCGCCCCGATCACCACGGCGGATCACGCCAGCATCGTCACCGGACGGACGACGACGGTCAAACCGCTGGCCAACGATCTGAACCCCAACGGGGGCGAGCTCGAACTGACCAACGTCTCCGAGCCCGAAGGCCTCGAGGTCGACGCGGTCCTGGATGCCGGCACCATCAGGGTGTCCGGCCAGAGCCCCGGCACCTACTACCTGGAGTACACGGTCGCCGCCAGCGGGGCCAGCTCCGCCTCGCTCGGGATCATCCGCGTCGACATCGTCGAGCCCGCCTCGGACGACCTCGCCCCGGTCGCGGTCGACGATCTGGGCACGGTCACCACCGGGACCGACACCCTGATCGACCCGTTGGAGAACGACGTCGACCCCACCGGTGGTGTCCTGGTGGCGAACTCTGTCCAAGTGCCGGAGGACAGCGGCTTGAAGGCGACGGTCGTCGCCCACCACCTGGTGCGGGTGGAGGCCGAGCCCGGGGCCACGGTGTCCGAGGAGCCGGTCCCGTTGACCTACGAGGTCGCGAACTCCTCCGGGAGCACCAAGGGCACGATCCGGGTGATGCTGGCGAACACGGACACCCAGTTCGCCAACCCGATCGCCGTGCCCGATCGCGCCGTGGTGCGCGCCGGGGACATGGTCAGCATCGACGTCACCGAGAACGATGTCTCGCCGACGGACTCCGAGATGCACCTCGGGAAGATACTCGACCAGAGCGAGGCCGACACCGCGGGTCACGTCGAGTCGCACCAGGACCAGGTGCGCTTCCGGGCCGACGACGACGCCAGCGGCGAGGTGACCGTGACGTACCAGGTCGTCGACGAGACAGGGCGCGACGGAGCCGCGAGGGCGACCATCGAGATCGTCCCGCAGGACGCGGCGAACTCGCCGCCCAAACCCGAGAATCTCGAGGCCCGCACGGTCGCGGGCTCCACCGTGCGGATCCCTGTGCCGACCTCCGGCATCGACCCTGACGGGGACTCGGCGATGCTCACCGGCATCACCAGTCCCACGCCGCAGCTGGGTGAGGTCGTCAGCGCCAACGGGGAGTGGATCGAGTACAAGCCGTACGAGGATTCTTCCGGCACGGACAGGTTCCGCTACCAGGTCATGGACCGGTTCGGGGAGGTGGGAACCGCCGAGGTGCTGGTCGGGGTGGCGCAGCCCAATGAGATGAACCAGCCGCCCTATGCGGTCGACGACACCGTGGAGGTGCGGCCCGACCGCGAGATCCAGATCCCGGTGCTGGAGAACGACACCGATCCCGAGGGGTCACCCCTGAGCGTGGTGCGCGGCGACGTCGAGGCGATGACGGACATCGAGATCCCCGATCCCGAGGACGAGCAGATCGAGGGCGTGGTCACCGCGACCACGCCCGCGGAGCCAGGGACCCACTCCCTGCTCTACAGCGCGAGCGACGGCCAGTTGAAGAGCTCTGCCTCGGTGACCATCAAGGTCGATCCCGAGGCGCCGCTGCGCAGCCCGATCGCCCGTGACGACTTCGTCCCCGCGCAGCAGGTGATGGATCCCCAGCGCGAGTACATCGACGTCGACGTGCTCGCCAACGACTCCGATCCCGACGGCAGCACCTCCGACCTCGAGGTCACGCTGGAGGGCGACCCCGAAGGGGCCACCCTGCGCGGTGACGACACCGTGCGCGTGACACCGCAGGAAGAGCAGCAGCGCCTGCGATACGTCGTCGAGGACGTGGACGGTCAGAAGTCCGCCGGGTACATCTGGGTGCCGGGCACCGCCGAGCAGGCCCCGAAGTGGGTGGGCGATCCCATCGAGGTCAAGGCCGGCTCCGAAGCGGAGATCGACCTGTCCGACTCGGACAACGTGCGGCTGCGCCCCGGGGCCGAGGGCGCCCAGATCACCGATCCATCGCTGGTGACGGCTGCGCACACCGACGGCTCCGAGCTGGTCGTGGACGAGACGACGCTGCGGTACCATGCCGCTGACGACTTCACGGGTCGCGACAGCATCTCTGTCGAGGTCACAGACGGCGAGGTCGGTGACCCCGCCGCAGCGACCTCGACCCTGGCCATCCCGGTGGTCGTCACACCGGACGAGAACAATCAGCCGCCGACGCTGCAGGGCGCCGTGCTCGAGGCCGAGCAGGGCGAAGCCCAGGCGAGCGTGGACCTGGCCGCCACGGCCGAGGACCCCGAGGACGACGAACTGAGCTTCGAACTCGGGGACGTCCCCGAGGTCGAAGGGGTCGACGTGCGTCTCGAGGGCTCCCAGGTGATCGCCGAAGCGACTCCGCAAGCACCCAAGGGGACCGTCATGGACGTCCCGGTCTCGGTCAGCGACGGGACCAATCCACCGGTCACCTCGACCGTGGAGGTGACCGTCGTCGCCTCGTCCAAACCCTTGCTGGCCGCCGTGCTCGACACGGCGACGATCGACGCCGGGGACACGCAGCAGGTCGACGTGCTCGCCAACGACTCGAATCCCTTCCCAGGTGGGAAGCGGACCGTCGAGGACGCCAGCGTCATCAACGGCGACGGCGAGGTCGACGTCGAAGGGGACCAGGTCAGGGTGACGCCGGACGAGGACTTCCACGGGATCCTCTCCGTCCAGTACTCCGTCCTGGACGACACCCGTGACCCGGACAGGATGGCGACGGGCGAGATCCACGTGACCGTCCGCGGAACACCCGAGAAGCCGTCTGCGCCCCGCGTCGGTGACGTCGGGGACGGTGTCGTCGAGCTCAACTTCACGGCGGGCGCCGACAACGGCGCCCCGATCTCCGAGTACGAGGTGACCTCGGCCAGCGGTCCCAGCGTTTCCCAGACCTGCCAATCGACCTCGTGCACCATCGAGGGCCTGACGAACGACACCGAGTACACCTTCCAGGTCAAGGCGATCAACGCGGTCGGACCCTCCGACAATTCGGCGCCCTCGGCCGAGGCCCGCCCGGACGTGCGACCGGAGAAGCCGGATCCGCCGTCGGCTGAGCGCGGGGACTCCCAGCTGAACGTGTCCTGGAACGCTCCGGTCAACCGGGGCTCTGCGATCCAGCGCTACGACCTGCAGATGCAGGACACCTCGACCGGGGAGATCCAGACGCAGGAACTCGAGGCGGCCTCCACGAGCACGGTCTGGACGGAGCTCACCAACGGCACCGATTATCGCTTCCGGGTGCGGGCGCACAATCTCGCCGAGAAGCCTTCGGAGTGGTCCGCATGGTCTCGGGCGGAGCATCCTGCCGGCAAGCCGGCAGCTCCCGCCGGTACGGCGACGGCCGAACGGATCAACGATCCGGTGGGCGGCGGCGTCACCGTCTCCTGGCCCGAGATGACCTCGGCGGAGGCCAACGGAGAGCCGATCACGCAGTACATCGTCAAGTCCTCGTCCGGACACACGCAAACGGTCTCCGCCGGCAAGACCTCGGCGACCTTCCGCGGCCTCGATAAGAACTCGAAGCACACCTTCTCCTACCTGGGCGTGAACTCCGTCGGCAAGGGCGGTTCCTCCGGGGCCTCGAACGAGGTGGTGCCATGGGCCGTGCCCTCCGCTCCGACGGGCGTGGAGGCGTCGCTGCCCGGCAAGGACCCGAACGGTCGCGCCAAGGTCTCGTGGGCCAAGGCCGACGGCAACGGCACCTCGATCAAGGACTACGTCATCACCTGGAGCGGCGGAGGGCGCGCGGTCGTCGACGCGTCGAAGACCTCCTACACCGCGACCGGACTGAAGAACGGGAAGTCCTACACCTTCAAGGTGCAGGCGAGGAACCGCTTCAAGGGCGGTGAGAGCGGCCTGTCGAACCCCTCGAACTCGGTGACCCCGTACACGAAACCGGCCAAGCCGACGGTGAACACCTCCTCGGGCAACTGCAAGGGAGCATCGGCGTGCCCGGTGACGCTCAAGGCCGACGCCTCCGGGTCGGACGGCGGCGGCGGGGGCAAGACCCTGCAGGTCAGAGTCGACGGCGGATCCTGGAAGAATGCCGGAGGCACGTCCTACTCGACGACGATCGACGCGAAGTCCGGATCGTCGCACAAGATCGAGGCCCGGGTGAAGAACGGCAAGGGCCTGTACAGCGGTTCGGTGTCGAAGAGCAAGAAGGCCCAGACCTACACGCCGCCGAAGCCGAAGGTCGCCGGCGGGGGCCCGAAGTGGGGTACCAAGGGAGGCGCGAACAATGAATCGGGGTGCACATCGAACCGGTGCACCTTCTTCGATATCTCGTTCGAGAATCTCGAACCCGGCAAGTCGTACCACGTCGTCTACGGCAACGATGGGGATGCCGACTGGGCGAACTACGACATCGTCGCCGAGGCCGACGGCCGGGCGAGCTCCCCGTCGAAGCACTTCTACGGGTATTGGGAAGAGACCGGCAACCCCATGGTGGTCAAGGTCGACGGCAAGGACATCGGACACTATTACGCACCTTGATCGCGACCTCCTTCAGCCGCCGAACGACCACATTTCCTCCTCCTCCGACTGAAAGCAGAGCAGCACCGTGAGCATGACCCCTGAACAGGCCCGCTGGTTCGCCGACACCTTCGACAAACTCGTCCAGAGCGTGGGACAGGCCGTCCTGGGCAAGAACGAGGTGGTCCGCCTGGTGCTGACCGCCATGATGGCTCCCGGCCACGTCCTGCTCGAGGACGCGCCCGGCACCGGGAAGACGTCGCTGGCCCGCTCCATCGCCGCGACCGTGCAGGGCACCAGCACCCGCATCCAGTTCACCCCCGACCTGCTGCCCTCGGACGTCACGGGCGTGACGATCTACGACCAGAACACCAAGGCCTTCGAGTTCCACAAGGGCCCCGTGTTCGCGAACATCGTGCTGGCCGACGAGATCAACCGCGCCTCGCCGAAGACCCAGTCCGCCATGCTCGAGGTCATGGAGGAGGGGCGGGTCACTGTCGACGGCGTGACCCACGAGGTCGGCAACCCCTTCCTGGTGGTCGCCACCCAGAACCCCATCGAGCAGGCCGGCACCTACCGGCTCCCGGAAGCGCAGCTGGACCGCTTCCTCATGAAGACCTCGCTGGGCTACCCGGATCACGCCTCGAGCGTGCAGATCCTCCAGGGGTCCGCGCTGCGCGACCGTTCCAGCCAGCTCAGCCCGCGCATCTCCCTGCAGGCCGTCAACGACATGACCGAGCTGGCCTCGACCGTGCACGTGGACCCGGCCGTCCTCGAGTACGTCTCCCGCCTCATGGAGGAGACCCGCCTGGCCCCCGAGGTGCGCGTCGGCGTGTCCATCCGCGGCGCGCTCGCGCTCATGCGCGCGGTCAAGGTGTGGGCAGCGGTCAACGGTCGCCACTATGTCGTCCCCGACGACGTCAAGCATCTCGTCGAGCCCGTGTGGCTGCACCGCTTCGTGCTCGACCCCGAGGCCGAGTTCGCGGGCACCACCGCCCAGAGCGTCATGGCCAAGATCCTCAGTGAGGTGGCGCCTCCCCAGGCGCGTCAGCAGTCCGCATGAATCCCGAGACGTCCCTCCCCACCGACACCGCCGACGCCAAGGCCGAGGCGAAGAAGCGGCGCGCCGCCGCCAAGGCCGAGAAACGGGCGGAGGCGCGAGGTCGGCGCGGCCGGAGCCAGGACGGCGCGGATGGCTCGCCCGCGGACGGCGAGTCCTCGGCCGACGGGTCGGGTGGGGCCGCCCCGTCGCGCAGGACCGGTCTGGCCGGCTGGAGAGATCGCCTGGTCGGGCTGTGGATGCGGTACGTCCACCCGGTCCTGGACGTGGTCTCGCCGATCGGCTGGTCGGTCCTCGCCGTCGCTGTGACCTGCTGGGTCCTCGGGCTCCTACTGCACCTGACGGAGCTGAACGTCGTCGCCCTGGTGCTCACCGTGCCCCTCGTGGTCGCCGGCCTGTTCGTGCTTGGCAGGTCCAACTACAAGGTCACCCTCGACCTGCAGACGCATCGCGTCGTGGTCGGCACGCGTGCCGTGGGGCGGGTCGAGATCGCCAATCCCACCCAGCGGCCGATCCTGCCCTCTCGTATCGAACTCGCCGTCGGCTCCGCCACTGCCCAGTTCATGGTGCCCCGCCTGGACGCCGACGCCGAGCACGAGGAGCTGTTCGCGGTCCCCACCAAGCGCCGCGCGGTCCTGGTCGTCGGCCCGGTGCGCTCGGTCCGCGACGATCCTCTCTCGCTCATGCGCCGCCAGGTGACGTGGGCGAAGGCGCAGGAGCTCTACGTGCACCCGCGCACCGTGCGCCTCGACGAGGCGGCCAGCGGCTTCCTCCGCGACCTCGAGGGGACCCCCTCCTCGGACCTCTCCAGCTCCGACATCGCCTTCCACGCCCTGCGCGACTATGCGCCCGGCGACGACCGGCGCCATGTCCACTGGCGCACCACCGCCCGCACCGGCAAGCTGATGGTCCGCCAGTTCGAGGAGACCCGCCGCTCCCACGTGGTGGTGGCGCTGGACAACCTGGCTGAGCACTACGCCAGCGACGAGGAGTTCGAGCTCGCCGTGTCCACCGCTGCCTCGATCTCCGCCCAGACCATGCGGGAGGAGAAGGAGCTGACCCCGTTCTCCTTCGACGAGCGCCAACGCACCGGCACGTTCCGCCAGCTGATGGACGACTACACCGTCGCGGAACCTCTCAAGGAGAAGATCTCCTTGCATGAACTGGGCCAGAAGGCCACTGACCTGGCCGCCAACGCCTCCGCGGTGATGATGGTGGTCGGTTCCCACACCACGGCGCGGGAACTGAATTCCGCCGCCAACCAGCTTCCGATCGGGGTGATGGCCGTGGCGATCCGTTGCGTGGACGATGCAGAGGTGAAGCGCTCGGCGATCGGCAGCCTCGACGTGGTCACTCTCGGCTCGCTCGAGACCCTGGCCCGCGCACTGAGGGCGGTGGGACGATGACGTCGCCGAGCACCCGGGCCCAGCGCCCCACCTACTTCTCGAGCGTGCCCAACGGCCGCCGCGCGGTCGACATCGCCGTCCTGGCCGTCCTGTTCCTCCTGGCCCTGCTCGGCTTCCAGACCGTCTACGGCGGGATCCAATATCTCCTGACCGGGATCATGGCGATGGTCTTCGGGATCCTCATCGCCCTGGTCGCGGCCCGCTTCCGTTGGGGGCCGCTGCGGATGACGCCGGCAGTGCTCCTGGTGTACTTCCTGTTCGGCTCGATGTTCGCAGCGCCGACGCGGGCGATCTGGGGCGTCGTGCCGAGCCTCGGCTCTCTGAAGGAGCTGCTGTTCGCACCGGTCACCAGCTGGAAAGCCGCGCTGACCGTCGCCCCGCCGGTCGGCTCCGCCCAGGGCGTGCTGGGGGTCGTCTGGATCGGCGTGCTGGTGCTGACCCTGCTGGGCACGACGGTGGTGCTGCGCACCCGTTTCTACGTACTCGCCTGGCTGTTCCCGATCGCGCTGGTGCTGCTCTCGGTCGTATTCGGCACTACCGACGTGTTCTGGCCGGTGCTGCGCGGCGTGCTGTTCGCGGTCGTCTCCGTGGGGTGGCTGACCTGGCGCTTCGAGGGTGCGCGCCTGGACAGCGCCCAGTCCACGATCATCTCCGACACCGTGCGACCGGGCTCCTGGAAGAACCCGGTGCTGCGGCGGCGCGTGATCGGAGGAGCGGTGATCATGGCGCTGGCCGTCGGCCTCGCCGCCGGCGCCCAGTCGCTGCTCGACCCGCCCGAAGGCACAGTGCGCTACGCCCAGCGCAATCACGTCACCCCGCCTTTCGACCCCCACGACTACGTCTCCCCGCTGACGGAGTTTCGCGGCTATCTCAAGCATCAGCGTGAGGAGGAGCTGTTCACCATCACCGGCGTGGAGGGCGGGTCGAAGGTGCGTCTGGCCACGATGGACCAGTACAACCTGCAGGTCTACGACGTCGCCGGGAGCCGTGACGAGGACAGCGCCTCCGGTGCCTTCCTGCCCACCGCCACCGGGGTGAACTTCCACGAGGCCGGGCCTGACCAGCGCACCTCGACGATCACGGTCGGTGCCTACTCGGGCGTCTGGATGCCCACGCTCGGTGAGCGCACAGATCGGATCGACATCGACGGGATGCCGATAGATCGGGAGGGCGCGACCGCGGAGAACCTCTACCTCAACGAGAAGTCCCAGACCGCGGTGAACTCCTCCGGCGTCCAGCAGGGCGACACCTACGATCTGCGCTATGAGCCGTACACGCCGCTGACGACCGAGGAGATGAAGACGGCGCACTTCGCCGACATCGAGCTGCCACCGAACTCACGGATGGATCAGATGGCCGTGGCCGCGGAGGAATGGGCGGGAACCTCGGACTCCGACTACGAGCGGTTCGGCAACCTGGTGCGGGGCATCAAGGCGGAGGCGTATTACTCGAACGGGCTCGGGGAGGACGCCGCCTCCCTGCCGGGCCACGGGGCGAGCCGTCTGCTGGCGATGCTCGAGCCCATCGGGTTCGACGAGGAGAGGGACGACGCCCAGCCCTTCGGCAAGATCGGTGACGAGGAGCAGTTCGCCGCGCTGACGGCCGTGATGGCCCGGTCGATCGGCATCCCCGCACGGGTGGCGATGGGGTTCCAGGTCCCTGAAGGCCAGGACGGCACCGTCTCCGTCACCGGCGAGGATGTCACCGCCTGGGTCGAGGTGCCCTTCGAGGGACACGGCTGGGTGCGCTTCGACCCGGCGCCCGAGGAGGACGAGGAGCCCACGCAGCCCGAGCCCAAGGAGGTCGAGGAGCCGCTACCGCAGGTAGCGCAGCCGCCGCCCCCGCCCGCCGAGCCGCCGAGCCCGCCGCCGGGCGCGATGAGCGATGACTCCGACGACGACGAGGACGAGAACGACGAGTCGACCTCCTGGGTCGTCTACGCCGCCTACGGGATGCTCCCGATCGTGCTGGTGGTCCTCGCCGCCGTGGCGGTCGTCGTGGCCAAATCGGTCCGGCGTGACCGCCGCCGCACCCGAGGCGGGCTGCCGGACCGCGTCGACGGCGGCTGGCAGGAGATCCTGGACCTGATGACAGACCTCGGGCGCAAGCCCGACCCGATCATGACCAGGGCCGAGACCGCCGCCCGATTGCACGCGGACCTGCCCGAGCTGGGAGCTCTCACCCTTGCCGGTCGCGCCGATCGAGCCGTCTTCGGCCCGGACGACCTGTCCGAACCGGCGGTCGAGGAGTACTGGTCCCACGTCATGACGGCCCGTGATGACATGACGGCCGCGGTGCCGTGGCACCGGAATCTGCGGGCCGCGATCTCCCTGCGCTCCTTCCGCAGCCGGTCCCAGGACCGCCGGGCGGATCAGAAGCGGGTGCGGGCGACCACTCGCGCCCGGGAGAAGGCCCAGCGCCGTGCCGAGGCGATGCGCCGTCGGCGGTCGTCGCTGCGCAGCATGCGGAAGAACAGAGCGAAGAAGTCGTCGAGGAAGGGCCCGTCCTGATGAGCCAGACGCGATACTGCAGCACCTGCGGGACTCTGCTGACCGAAGGGGCCGCGATCTGCGGCGAGTGCGGTGCGCGCTACCAGGCCTCGCCCTACGAGCGCCGCGCCACCGATGCGCCCGGGGCCTGGTCCACGCAGCCGAAGGCCCGCCCCCGTGACCTCGGGAAGCAAGAGGAGGCGCCGGAGGAGGACGAGGGGATCGAACTGATCTCCCGCGAATCGCTGACACCGAAGGAGCCCGGGGCGACGACTTTGCGGTCCCGGGAACAGTACGATCAGGTGATGGTCACTCAGCCACCGATGAACCAGAACGGTCCCGGAGCCTCCTCTGGCCAGCCCAGCGGTCCCGGGTCCCCGGTCTCGGCGCCCGCACCGGCACCGGCCCCCGGCGCCGCGGGACCCGTGACCGGGCCGGGCCGGGACATGGAGCCCCCGCTCGACGGCTGCACGCCGGCTTCGCCGCTCAAGCGCCTGGTGGCGGCGCTGATCGACGGGGTGATCGCGAGCCTGGTCACGATCCCGCTGATGATCGGCATCATCCTGCTGGTGACGCAGGATCCCAGTGCCGTGCTGCCGTACATCCTGATCGGCGTGGGAGTGGCCCTGCCGCTCGCGTACTCGATCCTGATGATCTGGTTGTCCGGCTCCAAGGGATTCACCCTCGGCAAGCTGATCATGGGGCTGCGGATCACGCGGTTCAGCGAGGGCGGGGGCATCGGATTCCTGCGCGCGCTGGGTCGCTGGGTGCTCTACGGGATCATCTCGTGGCTGATGGCGCTGTCGATCTTCATCGACCCGAAGAAGCTGCTGCGCGGCTTCCACGACCGGGCCATCGACTCCGTGGTGGTCGACATCAAGGCCGGCCGAAACCCGTTCTTGCCGCGCCGCGACGACTTCGAGCGTGCGAGCGACGAGCACTACCTGGGTTCCTCCTCGGTGGCCGTGAGCACCCACGAGAACCTCCTGGCCGAGCCGGGCTCGGCGTGGCGCGACGGTTCCGCAGGCTCTTCGACCGGGCAGCCGGCCGAAAGCGGTGCCTGGGGCTCTGACGCACCAGCCGGCGCGAGCCCGTACGCCCCCTCGGCCTCGAGCGGCTCCTCGGCCGCCGACGCGCCGATCAGCGCCTCGCCGTGGTCCTCGGCCCCGCCGGCCCCGGGCCAGGAATCCTCCGCGCCGGCGCCCCACGGTGCCGGCAGCGCCTGGGCACCTCCGCCGGTCGATCCCGCCGCCCAGCCCTCGTGGGACGCGCAGGCACCTGCGCAGGGTCAGCCCGAACAGCAGTGGGGCGAGGGTGCTCCGTCGGCCCAGCCGGAGCAGCAGTGGGGTCAGCAGGCCCCGGCGCCGGCGACGTCATGGGATCAGGGCCAGCAGGCTCCGCCTCCCGCCCCGTCCGCGGGGCAGGGCGACTGGGGCCCGTCATCGGCTTCCCCTCAGCCGCCCGCGCCCTCCTACGGCGAACCTTCCCAGCAGCCCTACCAGGGCCAGGCTCCGCAGCAGCCTGCGCCGTCCTACGGCGATCCGGCCCAGCAGTCGTACCAGGCTCCCGTTCCCGGAGCGGAGTCTGTCGCGGGTACCCCTGCCCCCGCCGTCGGCCCGAGCAGCGCTCCGAACGAGCTCACCGGCGATGCCTGGGGCGAGGTCGACGATTCCGTGGACGAGCAGACGCGTCTGACGGTGCCCGAGGAATCGATCGAGGACCTCGAGCAGACGCGCGTCTCGGCGGTGACGCTGCCGTCCGTCAAGAAGCTGCGTCTGACCGCGGACGACGGTGCCGATCGGATGGTGGACAAGGCCGTGGTGATCGGTCGCAACCCCGCCTCCGACGGCCCGGAGGTGCTGTTCGTGCTCCAGGACGGGACCCGCTCGGTCTCCAAGACTCACCTGCGCATCGACGGCACCGGCGATGACGTCGTCGTCACCGATCTCGGCTCGACGAACGGCTCGACCATCCTGCGCGCCGACGGGTCGCGCGAGAACCTGGTCCCGAACTCGCCGACGGTCCTGCCCACCGGAGCGCAGGTCACGTTGGGTGACCGGACTCTGTCCGTGGAGAGGGAGCAGTGATCGACCGGTCCCTGTCGGATCCTGATGCCCACGGAACGATCCGCGTCGTCTCTGCCTCCGCGACGCACGTCGGGCACGTGCGGGCGACGAATGAGGACAGCATCCTCGAGGCCGCACCGATCTATCTGGTCGCCGACGGCATGGGAGGGCACAACGCCGGCGAGGTGGCCAGTGCCATCGCGGTCGAGGAGTTCGAGAAGCTCACGATCCAGGAGAACGTCACCGTCGAGCAGCTCGGTGAGGCGCTGAGCAGCGCCGCGGACCGGATCGGTGAACTCGGGGGAGAATCCACCCTCGGTGCCGGCACCACCGTCGCCGTGGCCGCCACGATGGTCCTGGACGGCATCGGCTACTGGGTCGTGCTCAATCTCGGCGATTCACGCGTGTACCGCCTCTCGGACGAGATCTTCGAGCAGGTCAGCGTCGATCATTCGGTGGTCCAGGAACTCATGGATCGCGGCGAGCTCACCGTCGAGGAAGCGCGCGTGCACCCGTATCGGCACATGGTGACCCGGGCGCTCGGCGCCGGCCCGGAGTCCGATCCCGACTACTGGCTGATCCCCGCCGAAGTCGGCGACAGGATGCTGATCTGCTCCGACGGGCTCACCGGAGAGGTCGACGACGCCACCATCGAACGCAAGCTCCGCGGCCCCGCCGACGTGCGCACCATCAGCGAGGACCTGGTGCGTCTGGCCCTGGACGGCGGCGGTCGCGACAACGTCAGCGTGGTCGTCGTCGAGGCGGTCGAGGTGATCGGTCTGTCCCTGGCCTCCGAGGACACCGCCGGCAGCAGCGCCGACTCCGCGGACGAGGAGTTCGAGGTCGACGAGGACACCCTGCCTCGGGCGATCACCGAGGGCGGGAGCGGCGGTCGATGAGTGAGGAGACCGAGGCGGTCGGCCCCGCGCCCCTGCTCGGATTCGGCACCTGGACCCAGCAGGGCCCGGCGACGCTGGTCGTGCGCGAGGCGGGCTGGGCGGTCCTGGTCCCCGGGACGCGCAAGGAAGTGATCGAGGCCGCCTGGACGGTGCTCGGGAAGGTCCCTGCCGCCGAGGACCTCCTCGACACGATGGTCGAGGAAGCCGGGCTCGAGAGCGCCGACAAGCTGACCGCGTTCCTGTTCGCCGTCGTCGACGGCACCACCGCCACCGTCGGGGTGAAGGGCAAGACGCCCCTCGCCGTCTACACCGCGGAGGGCGCCCAGCTCGTCGCCGGAACCGATGAGGAGCCTTTCGTCCTTCGGCCCGTCGAGGGCCTGCGCCGCATCGCGTTCGGCGATCTCCCCGCCGAGGAGCCCGTCGGCGCGCCACGGGTCTCCTCGGGTATCGCCCGGGTGCGGGGTTTCGTACAGATGGCCGTCGATCCCGCTGACCTGGACGAGACGGCACGCGCCGCGCTCGCCGAACAGGTCGCGAAGGACGGGAGATCGATCGAGGACCCGGAGGCCAAGAAGCGCCGCGCCGAGAAGCCGGCTCCCGCTCCCCGCCCGTCGACCGGGCCGTCATCGTCGAGCCCATCGTCCTCGAGCTCCGCGGCGTCCAAGCTGGCGACGGCGGGCAGGAAGTCGGGGGAGATGCCCCCTTCGGTCTCCCGCGGCGGGTCCTCCCGTGCCGCGACCCCGGAGCCGGCGTCCGACGGACCCAACATGTTCGACGGCCTGTTCGCGGAGGCGAAGCCCGCGGCCCCGGCCGCCCCCTCCGGCCCCGCGACGGGTGGGGCCGCGTCCCCGACCGCGAGCGAGGGGACCGCCCCCCAGCAAGCTGGGTCGACGGGAGAAGCGGCCGCGGACGGCGGCCAGGACCAGGCGACTGCCGAACCGCCGGCCGCCGCGTCGACGACGACGGCTGCGCCCTCCGCCGTGCCCGCTGCGCCGGCACCGCAGCCTGCCACGGAGGCCGTTCGCACAGAGAGACCCTCCGAGGCACCGTCCGCACCGAAGACGGAGACGCCGCGACGCCGCCTCGTGAGCACCTCGCTGTTCGATCGCAAGCGACGCGGGGAGAAACCGGAGGGCGCGCCATCGGCTGAATCCGCGGCGTCCACTGTCGACGGGCCCGCGCCCGCGGCACGCCCCGAATCGACCACGTCCGACGGACCGACCTCCGCGACCGAACCCACGGCGACGGCTGCCCCGGAGCCGACGAGCACGCCTGCCCCGGACGTCTCCGGCGCAGCAGCCCCGCAGCAGCCGGACTCCACCGCGCCCGCGGAGCCCGGTTCCACCGGTCAGGACGACACCAGCAGCCCGGCCGCCGAGGAGCCCAGCGCTCCGGCCGACGACGCCGGCGACAGCGGCCCTGGTGCGGGAGCGCCCGACTCGGCAGCCGGCGCGGAGACGCCCGTCCCGGAGACCTCGCAGGCATCGGGGCCCGCCGCTGCTGAGCAGCCTGCGGTCCCGGCTACGCCGGCACTCCCCGCAGCAGGATCACCCGCGTCCGCGGCGAGCCCTGTCCCGTCGGCCTCGGTCCCCACCCCTGAACCGCCCGAGGAGGAGGAGTTCGTCTCCTCGGACACGCAGGTCGCCCCGCTCGAGACGGAGTCGGATCCCGATACGGAGGCGGACGACGGAGCACCCGTCACCCAGATCGCCCCTATCGATGACGGCGAGAGCGAGCAGGACGAGCCCGAGGAGCCGATGCGCACCCCGGGCCCGCGTCCCGTCGCCGCTGCCGACCCCTCACCCACCGAGCTCGACAACACCGGTGCCTACGACGACCTGTTCGGCAAGACCGTCTTCCGACGGATCGAGGACGCCGCCGTGCGGCGCGCCGAGGAGGAGGACGAGGGCGGCGAGGCGAGCACCTCCGACGAAGGCTCCGAGGCGCAGCCGGACCCCGAACCAATGCAGGAGGAGCCCGACACGGAGGACTCCGAGGCACCCGCGCCCCCCGAACCGGCATCGTCGTCCGCCGGCGGTGACTTCATCGATTGGGTTCCCGGCGTCGGCCGCCAGGCCCCGGAGATCGCCCAGACCGCGGCGCGCCGGGCCGCGGAGCCGCCACGTCCCGCACCCGCCTACCCGCAGGTCCACATGGCCGACCGGCCACCGGCGCCGCAGCCCGGGTCGCCGGGCGCCCCCGCATCGGCCGGGAGCGCGGACTACGGACAGGTGTCTCCGGGCAGGCCCGACGGCCAGCTGTCCCCGAATCAGCAGTTCTATGGCCAGCAGCCCCATGGCCAGCACCAGCCGAGCGAGCAGCACCCGGGTCAACAGCCCTACGGACAGCAACAGGCTCAGCAGCCCCCTGGTCAGCAACAGGGTCGGCGGTCGCCGGGGGGACAGCCCCACGGTCAGCCGATGACCAGTGGGTACGCCGGTCAGCAGGTCGGTGACCCGGGTCAGGCCGGGCCCACGCCGCAGCACGGCAACGCGCAGCTCGATCCCGCATCGGCGGGGAACCGCCTCGGATACCCGCATGCGCAGCAGCCCGCGGCGCCAGGGAGCCCCTCCCCGCGACCGGGCCAGCAGGTCGGCGGTCAGTTCCCGGGCGCGCAGTCCCCCGGCGCAGGGGCTCCGCCACCCCAGGGCGCCGCCCCGCACCCCGTGGCACCCTTCGGCCCCCCGAGCCACTCGCGGCAGCCGGCCGGTGGCGACCCGCGCGGCAGCGGGCCTCCGGCCACCTCCGCCTCGCCGGCCACCTCCGCCCCGTCGGCCTCCAGCACCGGACAGCCCACCGGCGGCGCGGTGACCCTCTCCGGCCTGGTCTGCCCGAACGGCCACGCGAACTCCCCGGAACGCTCGGCGTGCCGAGCCTGCGGTGCTCCCTTGCAGGGAACGCCGCGCACCGTCGCCCGACCGCCCCTGGGGGCCATCGAGCTCTCCACCGGCGAACGGGTCGTGCTGGACCGCTCCGCGATCATCGGACGTCGGCCCCGTGCCTCCCGCGTCAGCGTGAACGACGTCCCGCAGCTGATCACCGTGCCGAGCCCGCAGCAGGACATCTCCCGCTCCCATCTCGAACTGCGACTGGAGGGATGGCACGTCGTCGCTCTCGACCTGGGCACCACCAACGGCACCACGCTGTACCGCGAGGGCGCCGACCCGCTGCGCCTGCGCTCTCGTGAGGGCGTCGTCCTGCACGACGGGGACCTCCTCGATCTCGGGGACGACGTCCGTCTGCGGATGAGGGAGCGTGCATGAGCAACCGGCCTCCCTCTCCGCCACCGCGCCTGCCCGGTTACGAGTACGAGCAGATGCTGGGCTCGGGCGGCTTCGCGGACGTCTTCCTCTACCGGCAGGCGCGCCCGCAGCGTCGGGTCGCGATCAAGGTCCTGCTCTCGAACGTGCTGGACGAGTCGGTGCGCCGGCAGTTCGACGCCGAGGCGAACGTGATGGCGCAGATGTCGACCCACCCGTCGATCGTCACCATCCATCAGGCGGAGGTCTCCGACGACCACCGGCCGTACATCGTCATGGAGTACTGCCCGCGCCCGAACTACGGGATGCGCTTCCGCAAGGAACGGATCACCGTGGCCGAGGCCCTGCGGGTCGGAGTCCAGATCGCCGGGTCGGTGGAGACCGCCCATCGCGCCGGCATCCTCCACCGTGACATCAAGCCCGCGAACATCCTGGTCACCGATTACAGCAGACCCGCGCTGACCGATTTCGGCATCTCCATCGCCACCGCCAAGGGGCATGACGTCGAGGACTCCCAGGGCATGTCCATCCCCTGGTCGCCCCCGGAGTTCTTCGCCGACCCACCGCGCGCCGACGTGCGCAGCGACGTGTTCTCCCTGGCCGCGACCGTCTATTCGCTGCTCGCCGGGAAGACCCCGTTCGAGCGGCGCGGACAGCGCAACACCGCCTCCGATCTCATCCACCGCATCGCCGCGGAGCCGCTGGAGCCCCTGGACCGTCCCGACGTGCCCCCCGAGCTGAACCGGGTGCTGTCGATCGCGATGGCGAAGGACCCCTCGGGCCGCTACGACACCGCGCTCGCCTTCGGCCGTGGCCTGCAGCAGGTGGAGCTGGCGCTGTCTCTGCCGGTGACCCAGATGGACGTCCTCGACGACCGGGGCACGCCGGCTGCGCACAGCACCGATGACGACGAGATGGACATGCACACCCGGATCCGGAAGGTCGCCACGGTCGACCCGGATTCGGGAACCACCGCGCACGGCGGGCGTCGCCGGCTCGATCCGTTCGACGGTGTGGCCCCGGCGCTCGGTCCCGCCTCGTCCGCCGGATCCGCTCCGGCGAGCTCGGCGTCCTCGTCCCCCGGCGAGTCGACCCAGCTGCGTCCCGCCGGAGCGCCGGTGTCCTCGGGTCCCTCGCCGTTGGCACCGCCGGGTGCCCGGCAGGAGGTGGAGGAGAAGCCGCGGACCCCGGCCTGGCCGTTCGTCGCCCTCGCCGGGGTGGTGATCGTCGTGATCGGTGTGGGCGCGACCCTCGGGGTGCGGTACTTCGTGGCCCCCGAGGACCAGGAGCGGGAGTCGATCTCGATCAACACCCCGGACGACCCGGTCGAGCCGCCGGGGAAGCCGACCGACATCGCGGTCGAGACCGTCGCCCCCGCGAAGGGCGGGGGCGTGACGGCGCGTGCGCGCGTGGAATGGGCGTACCCGCCGGATTTCGAGGACGGAGACCACTTCCGGGTGCACTGGAAGGACATGCCGGAGAACTACGAGAAGTTCGATGCGTGGCACGACGTGTTCGGCCGGAACTCGAAGGTGCTCGAGGTGCCCCCGGGCATCTCGACACCCTGCGTCGAGGTGGTCACCGTCGACGACAACGGCGGCGCGAGCGCTGCAGGGGAGGCCTGCCTGGAGAGCGGCTGACCGGTAGCGTGCACGGAGAGAGGGTCGGGCAGCTCGCCGCGACCTGGTGAGCTGGGACGACAGAGGGGAAGGCAGACGATGGCGTCGACGATTTCGGTCGAGTTCTGCGGTGAGTGGTTTCGTGTCGACGAGGGGGAGGAGCTGACGATCGGGCGCGAGGCCGATCTCAACGTCGACGAGGACAATCCCTTCCTGCACCGTCGTTTCCTCACGATCGTCCAGGTCGAGTCGATGTGGTGGCTGGCCAACATCGGCTCGAGGCTGTCGGCGACGATCACCGACGGCTCCGGATCCATGCAGGCCTGGCTGGCCCCGGGGGCCCGGATCCCGCTGGTCTTCGACGAGACCAAGGTCGTCTTCACCGCGGGGCCGACCACCTACGATCTCGCCGTCCATGCCGACTCCCCGGAGTTCGCCCGCACGGCCGGCCCCGACGACCCGGCGGGGGAGACCACGGTCGGCTCGGTCCAGCTCACCCCGAGCCAGAAGCTGCTGATCCTCGCCCTCGCCGAGCCGATGCTGACCCGAGAGGGTTCGGGGATGAGCTCGGTGCCGACGTCGGCCCAGGCCACCAAGCGGCTCGGCTGGCCGATGACGACGTTCAACCGCAAGCTGGACAACGTCTGCGACAAGCTCGACCGACTCGGGGTGCGGGGGCTGCGCGGCGGCCCCGGCAAGCTGGCCAGCAACCGCCGTGCCCGTCTGGTCGAGCACGCGGTCTTCTCGCGGCTGGTCAGCTCGGAGGACCTGCCGCTGCTGGACCAGTCCCAGGAGGAGGACGACGACTGATCTCGGAGGACGGAGATCGCTCAGGATGGATCAGGACAGATGGAGATCGGCTGAGGAACCGTGAGTCCGGTGTCGAGGACCGACGACTGGACGGACAATGAGGCAACGGGCCGCCCGGACGGGGTGGCACGCGACGGCGGGCGAGGAGCCCGCCAGGGGGAGGACGACGGATGCGCATCAAGCTCACGCTGCGCAGGCCCGAGGACCGGCTGACGGATCTCGAGGTCACGGCAGACGCCACGGCATCAGTGGCCGATGTGGCCAATGCGCTGTACCTGGCCGATCCGCTGCGCGATGACGTCGAGCCCCCCACGGGCCTGACCCTGCAGGTCCAGGACCCGGGTGCAGGCCCGGGCGCCAACGGCGTCCGGTCGGTGGACCGCGAGATCGACCTGATCCAGGCCGGTCTCCGGTCCGGCAGCGTGGTCTCGATCGCGCGCTCCTCGCAGGAGTTCGCCACGCGCTCCGAGTCCCGCGGGGCGGCCGTCGCGCTCATGAGGGTGCTCTCCGGTCCCGAGGCGGGGCGCGAGTTCCCGCTGCCCAGCGGCTCGAGCGTCGTCGGCCGCGAGGGCGATCTCGACATCCGCATCGCCGATCCGATGCTCTCGAAGCGCCACGCCCGCATCAACGTCGGTGACTCGATCGAGATCGTCGACCTCGAATCCTCCAACGGTGTCGTCATCGGCGGGGAGCAGGTCCAGCGTGCCGTGATCGGTCCGGCCGACACCGTCCTGATCGGCCAGACCACCTTCTCCGTGATCGCCCTGCACCGCTTGGGCGGCACGGCGCCGAGCTCCCCGGTGGTCGAGTTCAACCGGTCCCCGCGCGTGGTGCCCCGCTTCCCCTACCGGCCGCTGAAGTCCCCGACGCCGCCGAAGGAGCCGTCCCCGCAGTTCTTCCCGATCTTCATGCTGTTCGCCCCGATCCTCATGGGCGGCCTCATGTTCTCGATCACCCGCAGCCCCTTCTCGCTCATGTTCGTGTTCATGATGCCGATGATGGCCACGGCCGGGTACCTCAACCGCAAGTTCCAGGCGAAGAAGCAGCTCGAGCAGCAGATCCGGAACTTCGAGGACGGCCTGGCCTCCCTCAAGCGGCGGGTCACCGCCGCGCAGGATCTCGAGCGTGCGGTACGCCTGGTCGAGACGCCGTCGGCGGCAGACACGGTCGATGCGGCCTTCCGGCTGGGGCGCCTGCTGTGGACGCACCGGCCCGAGCACAATGCCTTCGCCACCGTGCGTCTCGGCCTCGGGGTGGCGGAGTCCCGGGTGGGCATCGAGATGCCTGCGGAGAACGATGCGATCCCCAAGTATTACGACATGCTCGATGACATGCATGAGGAGTACAAGATGATCGCGGGGGTGCCGATCGCCGCGGAGCTGCGCTCCGCGGGTAACATCGGTGTCGCCGGCGGCGGGGAGGAGGCCGACGGGGTGGCCCGCGGCATCGTCACCCAGATGTTCTCCCTGCACTCGCCGGCGGAGCTGGCGATCGCCGGGATCACCTCGCGCTCCAGCCGCAGCATGTGGGAGTGGCTGAAGTGGCTGCCCCACACCTCCAGCCCGCACTCCCCGCTGCCCGGCGACCACCTCGCCGACACCCCGGGCCGCTGCACCTCGCTGCTCGCGCGGATCGAGGAGCTCATCGAGCAGCGAGCCGGCGATGCCCCGCCCGCTCTGCGCACGCCGATCACACCCGACGTCACCCAGGAGCCGGAGATCCCGCCGGAGCCGGTCACGCCGAACCTCGTGGTGGTGATCGAGGACGACGCCCCCGTCGACCGCGCGCGTCTGGTGCGCATCGCCGAGCGCGGGCCCGACGTCGGCGTGCACGTGATCTGGTGCGCCTCCAACGTCGCCGCCCTTCCCGCCGCGTGCCGCACCTACGTCGCCGTGGAGGAGGCCGTCGAGGGGGCGAGCGCCGGGCACGTGCGCCTGGGGGAGCGGTTCTACCCGGTCGCCGTCGAGACGGTCTCGGTCGAGGTGGCCGCCGGCGTCGCCCGGCACCTGTCCCCTGTGGTCGACGCGGGCGTGCCGATCGACGACGACTCGGACCTGCCCCGCGCGATCTCCTATCTCAAGCTCGGCGGTCTGCAGATCGCCGAGGACCCCAACTACATCATCGAGCGGTGGAAGGAGAACAATTCCCTGACCCCGCGGGACGGCTCGGAGCCGCAGCGCCGCAAGCACGATGCGAACCTGCGCGGCCTGATCGGCCACAACGGCCAGGACTCCTTCCATCTCGACCTGCGCACCAACGGCCCGCACGCGCTGGTGGGCGGCACCACTGGTGCCGGCAAATCGGAGTTCCTCCAGGCCTGGGTGATGGGCATGGCCACGGCCCACAGCCCCGACCGGGTGACCTTCCTGTTCGTCGACTACAAGGGCGGCGCGGCCTTCGCCGACGCGATCGAACTCCCCCACGCGGTCGGTCTGGTCACCGATCTCTCCCAGCACCTGGTGCGCCGCGCCCTGACCTCGCTGCGCGCCGAGCTGCACTACCGCGAGCACCTGCTGAACCGGAAGAAGGCCAAGGACCTGGTCTCGCTGGAGCGCACCGGCGACCCCGAGGCCCCGCCCAGCCTGATCATCATCGTCGACGAGTTCGCGGCGCTGGCCAAGGAGATCCCCGAGTTCGTCGACGGCGTCGTGGACGTCGCCGCCCGTGGTCGGTCCCTGGGGCTGCACCTGATCCTGGCGACCCAGCGGCCCGCCGGCGTCATCAAGGACAACCTGCGCGCGAACACCAATCTGCGCATCGCGCTGCGGATGGCCGACGAGGCGGATTCCAAGGACATCCTCGGCGACAAGATGGCCGCCCATTTCGACCCGGGCATCCCGGGGCGCGCGGCCGCGAAGACCGGGCCGGGACGCATCGCGACGTTCCAGACCGGATACGCGGGCGGCTGGACCACGGACGAGCCCGAGCGGGCCCGCATCGACATCGTCGAGAAGGACTTCGGCACCGGGGAGCAGTGGGACATCCCCGCCCCGCCCACCAAGGAGGTCAAGGACCCCGGGCCCAACGACATCAGCCGCGTGGTCCACACCGTCATCGGTGCGGCGGAGCAGGCCGGGGTCCCCGCCCCGCGCAAGCCGTGGCTGTCCGAGCTCGCCGACGCCTACGACCTCTCGCGCCTGCCCACCCGGCGCACCGACGAGGAGCTGCTGCTCGGCGTCATGGACGTCCCCGAGGACCAGGCTCAGCCCACCATCTCCTACTACCCGGACCGCGACGGGAACATGGCCGTCTACGGCACCGGCGGCTCGGGCAAGTCGACCACGCTGCGCACCATCGCGATCTCCGCGGCCTCGACCGTGCGCGGCGGCCCCGTCCACGTCTACGGCCTGGACTTCGGCGCCTCGGGCCTGACGATGCTCGAGGACCTCCCGCACGTCGGCTCGATCGTCCCCGGCGACGACGAGGAGCGGGTGATCCGCCTGCTGCGCACCCTGCGCGAGCTGATCGACGACCGCGCCCGGGAGTTCGCCAAGGTCCGTGCCGGATCGGTGGCGGAGTACCGCGAGCTCTCCGGCGCGCCGGAGACCCCGCGCATCCTGCTGCTGGTCGACGGCATGGCAGCCTTCCGCGAGGCCTACGACTATTCGAACCTCACCAAGTGGTTCACGGCCTTCGTGCAGATCGCGACCGACGGACGCCAGGTCGGTGTGCACGTGATCGTCACCGGCGACCGTCCCAGCGCGATCCCCACCTCGCTGGGCTCCTCGATCCAGCGACGCCTCATCCACCGCATGTCCAACGTCGACGACTACGCCGGTTTCGGTGAGCCCAAGGACGTGCTGGACGGCAACTCGCCGGCGGGGCGCGCGATCCTGGCCGGGCACGAGATGCAGGTGGCCGTGCACGGCGGCGACGCGAACGTCGCCATCCAGTCGCGGGAGGTGGCCAAGCTCGCCAAGGCCATGCGCCGTGCCGGGGTGCCCGAGGCCCCGGAGATCAGGCGTCTGCCGGAGCGGGTGGAGTTCTCGGAGCTGCGCCCCGTGGTCGAGGGACGGCCCACCCTGGGGCTGGCCGACGAGACACTCGCCGAGATCACCTACGAGCCCCGCGGCGCGTTCATGGTCTCCGGCCCGATGGGGTCGGGCCGCACCACGGCGCTGCTGACCATCGCCTCCGGTCTCAAGAAGATGGAGACCCCGATGCGCCTGGTGCGATTCTCCTCGCGCCGCACCCCGCTGACCGGGCTGCCGGTGTGGGACGTGGAGGGCTCGGATCCCGAGACCGTCCGCGAGCTCGCCGCGCAACTGCGCCAGACCATCGAGTCCGGCGCGGTCGGCGAAGGGCGACTGGCCCTGTTCATCGACGGCGTCGCCGACTTCACCGGCAGCGGCGTGGAGAACGACCTCGACAAGCTGATCCGGGCGAGCACCCGGGAAGGACAGTTCGTGGTCGGCGAGAACGAGTCGGCGTCGTGGTCGCAGGCCTACGTGCTCGCGCAGCCGTTCAAGGCCGGCCGGCGCGGTCTGCTGCTCCAGCCCAGCGACATGGACGGCGATTCGCTGCTGGGGACGAGCTTGGGGAGGATCCGTCGGGCGGACTTCCCGGCCGGTCGCGGATTCCTCATCCACAGCGGGCGCGCAATGAAACTGCAGGTCGCACAGATCACGGGCTGAGGTCTCCGCACCCGCGCCGAGGCGTGCGGGCCCCGGGGATGCCATGCACGGGCGCCACCGTCAGGCCCCGGAGGGAGCGTCGTCCCCATGGGGACTCCTCCCCATGGTCCGTCCCGGCGGTTCGCTCTACAGTGTGGATGTCGAACACGACGGATGGGCCGGTGCACCGGAACAGGGCGCGGGCGCGAGACACCAGGAAGGGGAACCCAGCCGTGAACGCCACGAAGGGTATGAATGTCGAGGAGGTCCGGCGCATGTCGGGCCAGCTGCGCGAGGCCGCCGAGGAGATCACCCGGATCGAGCAGGAGCTCACCTCGGGCCTGGAAGGGGTCGACTGGACCGGGCCCGACGCGGACCGCTTCCGCGGCCAGTGGTCCGGAGAGATGGTTCCCGCCCTGCAGCAGATCATGAACTCCGTCAACGAGCTGGGGGAGTCGGCGGATCGCAACGCCGCCGAGCAGGACGCGGCCTCCACCAACTGAGAATACCCCGCGCAGGTCTCGCGACGGCTCACGGAAGCCCGGACGGATGAACCGTTCGGGCTTCCACCGTCCCTGATATCTTTGTCGCCGTCACCGGTGGGAGGAACGGAGAGTTTTCATGGCCAAGAGCATCTCGTATCCGAGTGCGGACTTCCCCGGTCCGCCTCGGATCTCTGTCGAGGTCCCGGACGACTGGGAGACGTTGACGGTGCCCGGGGTGCAGCTGGCCGTCGCCCAGCCTCGCATCGAGGGGCAGTTCCGTGCGAACGTCGTCGTGACCGTGCAGCGCTTCGGCCCCGACTTCACCCTCGAGGCGGCCAAAGAGGGCCTCGAGCAGCGCAAGGCGGCGCTGCCCGAGCTCGAGGAGCTCGGGACGGGGGACATCGACGTGGAGGGGACCACGTGGATCGCCAGCGAGTACGGCTACACGCAGCCGGGCCGGCCCACCGTCGTGCAGGCCGCCCGGTACACGGTCCTCGACCGCGGTGGCGTGGCCATGGACGTGCTGGAGATCGTCGGCAGCTGCGGCGCGGAATCGGCCGAGGACGAGATCGAGGTGGTCCGCACCATCCAGGACTCGGTGAGCGTCGACCCGACCTGACGACGCCCCCTCGCGCGGCACCTGCCTTCCTCCTCCGGCCCCGGACCTGTCTCAGCAGATCCGGGGCCGTCCGTGTCGGGGCGGGCTGGTCCGCAGGCGGTCGGGACGGGCAGAGGGCGGCGGTACGGGGAGTTCGGTACGGGGAGTTCAGCACGGGGAGTTCTCCCCATCGACCCCCGTGAGGTCCGCGTCTAGGGTTGGGTCATCACCTGGAGGATGGGTGGGGATGATGACAACCACGACATGGAGGACACCATGAAGAAGGGTATGACGCCGGAGGCCGTCGAGCAGATGGGTACTCAGATCACCGAGGCTGGTGAGCAGGCTCGTCAGATCTACACGCAGGTGCAGTCGCGTGTGTCCGAGCTGGATTGGACTGGTGAGGATCGCGATCAGTACGTGAATGAGTTCGAGAGTGAGCTGGGTCAGCTGGTTGATCAGCTGGTGCAGCGGACGACGGAGTTCTCGGATCGTGCGTCGCAGAACGCGAACGCTCAGCGTGAGGCTTCTTCCTGAGTTCTCTCGGGAACTTTCTTCTCTTTCTCTGATTTCAGTTCTGTTTTTTCTTTAAGGGGTATGTGATGGCTTTCAAGGGTATGAATCCGGATGAGGGTCGTGAGGTCGCGACTGCGATCAATGATGCCGGCTCGCAGATTCTCGACGCGATCAACAATGTCACCAGTGCGGTGAACTCGGTCGAGTGGGTCGGTCCGGACTACGACTCGTACCAGGATGACTGGAACTCGTTCGTCTCCGGTCCGGTGTCGAACCTGGTCGATGGGTTCCAGCGTCGTTCGGAGCTGATGAACCAGCACGCTGAGGAGCAGGACACCACCTCGAATCAGCAGTGATCGCCTGACGTGGCGCGTTGAAGGCCCCGTTCCCCCGTTCGGTGGGGGACGGGGCCTTCGCCGTGCCCGGGTCGGTCGCGGTCCGGCCGGTCGTGTCCGAGGTGTTCGGGGTCCGGTCGGCGGGGCCGGGTGCGGTCGCCGCGCCTGCCGGCAGGTGCGGTCGCCGCGCCTGCCGGCGGTCGCCGGAGCGTGCGGGCAAGCCCCGGGCGCTACCGACGATGCTCACGCCCGTGTCGCCGCTGGTGCCTGTCCTCGTCGACCGGGCCTGCCGACCCGGTCCGATCGGTGCGTACGGAGGTGGATGGCAGGGGAGTCCTGCGCCGTCCACAGCCGCTCCCCGCGCCAGAAAAGGCAGCGACCTGCGTGAACACCTGAAAATCGAGGTGGGGAGGACCATGGGGAGTTGTCCCCATGGTCACCGCGAGAAGGCCGGTCTAAGGTTGAGTCATCACCTGGAGGATGGGTGGGGATGATGACAACCACGACATGGAGGACACCATGAAGAAGGGTATGACGCCGGAGGCCGTCGAGCAGATGGGTACTCAGATCACCGAGGCTGGTGAGCAGGCTCGTCAGATCTACACGCAGGTGCAGTCGCGTGTGTCCGAGCTGGATTGGACTGGTGAGGATCGCGATCAGTACGTGAATGAGTTCGAGAGTGAGCTGGGTCAGCTGGTTGATCAGCTGGTGCAGCGGACGACGGAGTTCTCGGATCGTGCGTCGCAGAACGCGAACGCTCAGCGTGAGGCTTCTTCCTGAGTTCTCTCGGGAACTTTCTTCTCTTTCTCTGATTTCAGTTCTGTTTTTTCTTTAAGGGGTATGTGATGGCTTTCAAGGGTATGAATCCGGATGAGGGTCGTGAGGTCGCGACTGCGATCAATGATGCCGGCTCGCAGATTCTCGACGCGATCAACAATGTCACCAGTGCGGTGAACTCGGTCGAGTGGGTCGGTCCGGACTACGACTCGTACCAGGATGACTGGAACTCGTTCGTCTCCGGTCCGGTGTCGAACCTGGTCGATGGGTTCCAGCGTCGTTCGGAGCTGATGAACCAGCACGCTGAGGAGCAGGACACCACCTCGAATCAGCAGTGATCGCTTGACGTGGCGCGTTGAAGGCCCCGTTCCCCCGTTCGGTGGGGGACGGGGCCTTCGCCGTGCCCGGGTCGGTCGCGGTCCGGCCGGTCGTGTCCGAGGTGTTCGGGGTCCGGTCGGCGGGGCCGGGTGCGGTCGCCGCGCCTGCCGGCAGGTGCGGTCGCCGCGCCTGCCGGCGGTCGCCGGAGCGTGCGGGTAGATGCCGGGTGCGGCCCCGGACCCACCGTCGGCCGGGGCGATGTCAGCGGAAGTTGATGTACTGGAGCGCGACGTCGAGGTCCTTCGCCTTCAGCAGTGCGATCACGGACTGCAGATCGTCACGGCTCTTCGAGGAGACCCGCAGCTCGTCGCCCTGGATGCGCGCCTTGACCGACTTCGGGCCCTCATCGCGGATGATCTTGGAGATCTTCTTGGCGTCCTCGGTCGAGATCCCCTCCTTGAGGCCGGCCACCAGGCGCACCTCCTTCCCGGACTGCTTCGGGTCGCCGACCTCCAGCGCCTTCAGCGAGATCCCGCGACGGACGAGCTTGGACTGCAGCACGTCCAGCACCGCGAGCACCCTCTCCTCCGCATTGGCGGTCATCACGATCTCGTCGCCGCCGAGGTTGAGCGACGCTCCGGTGCCGCGGAAGTCGTAGCGCTGGCCCACCTCCTTGACGGCCTGGTTGACGGCGTTGTCGATCTCCTGGCGGTCGAGCTCGCTGACGATGTCGAACGATGAATCTGCCACGGTGCGTCCTTCCCTCCTGCGGTCGCCCTCGCGGGCGACCCGTCCTCGTGGTCCGGCCCGACGGGTCCGGACCCTGTGTCACCGAGCCTGCCGGGCGGGCCCTGAGGACCGCCTCAACAGGCCCTGTGAGCTTCTTCATGCGCCACAGGGGGCCTCTGGGTTAGCGCCGTCGGCGGCACCCCGGTATGCTGTTCCGAGTCCGCTTCCGGCGGCATGCCGACCTCGGTCGGATGCCTGCAGGAGCGAACGACGGCAGGTTACCCGAGCGGCCAAAGGGAGCTGACTGTAAATCAGCTGGCATTGCCTTCGTGGGTTCGAATCCCTCACCTGCCACGGCGGAGAGTCCTTGTGACTCGAAGCACCGGGGCTCACCCCCGAATTGCCTCGCGGCAAGGAGGCGGGTAAGGTTCACCGGGTTGCCCTGATAGCTCAGTCGGTAGAGCATCTCCATGGTAAGGAGAAGGTCAAGGGTTCGATTCCCTTTCAGGGCTCTGATGGATGCGGCGGCCCGGTTTCCTTCGAGATCGGGCCGCTCTCATCGGTCAAGCCGGGGTAGCTCAGACGGTTAGAGCGCACGACTCATAATCGTGAGGTCGCGGGTTCGATCCCCGCCCTCGGTACCACGCCGGTCCTACCGGAGTGCATGTTCCACATCCCCCGAGTACGGGGACCCACGAGGTGCGCCGCCGGGCGCGCCACCCGGACGAAAGAGGCGAACCGTGGCGAGCAAGAGCTCAGACGTGCGTCCCAAGATCACCATGGCTTGTGTCGACTGCAAGGCGCGCAACTACATCACCAAGAAGAACCGTCGCAACACCCCGGATCGGCTCGAGCTGTCCAAGTTCTGCCCGACCTGCGGCAAGCAGACGGCACACCGCGAGACCCGCTGACCGGGTCGCGCACATTCCACCAAAGGCCACGCGGGTACGTCCCGGGTGGCCTTTCGTGCATCCGGAACCCGTCATCGCCCCTCTCCGCCGGTCCCGCGCAGGACGACCCGGGTTCCGCGTCCCTGGTCCCGCGACCGACGATGAGATCATCGCCAGGACAGCAACCGTCGGCCCAGCGGCCCAGTCCCCTCGGGAGAGTTCATGACGACCACCCCTGACCCCGCCTTCGCAGGCCGCACCTACCCGGCCGGCCCCGTGCACACCGTCTCGGCCGCGAAGATCGCCGAGTTCGCCCGTGCCACCGGCGCCGGCTCGCCGCTGCACTCCGACGCGGACGCCGCGCGCGCCGCCGGTCACGCCGACGTGATCGCCCCGCCCACCTTCCTGGTCTCCCTCGCCCAGGCCACCGAAGCCCAGTACATCGAGGACCCCGAGGCCGGGATCGACTTCACCCGCGTCGTCCACGGCCAGGAGTCCTTCACCCTGCACCGGCCCGTCGCCGCCGGTGACCGCCTGGTCCCCAGGCTGAACGTCGAGTCCGTCCGCGCCGCCGGCGGCCACACGATGGTCACCACCCGCGTCGACATGACCGACGAGGCCGGTGCCGAGGTCGCGAGCGTGACGAGCCTGATCGTCGTCCGCGGCGACTGACCCGCGCCCCCGTCCGACCCGTGCCCGCGACCGCACCCCCGTCGACGAGACCCGCCCGCGCCCGCCGCGGCCGCTGACCGGCCCGGCGACCCGACCCCCAGGAGCAGAGATGACTGCCACGCCCGCCACCCCGCCCGGCCCGCTCGACCTCAGCGATCTCAGCGTCGGCCAGGAGCTCGCCCGCACCCGCCACGAGATCAGCCGCGACTCGCTGGTGCGCTATGCCGGGGCCTCCGGCGACTTCAATCCGATCCACTACAACGACATCCTCGCGACCGAGGCCGGGCTGCCCGGCGTCATCGCTCACGGGATGCTCACCATGGGCACAGCGATCACCGGTCTGCTGGAGCGCCTCGGCGACCCGACGCTCGTGCGGGAGTACTCGGTGCGGTTCACCAACCCGATTCCCGTGCCCGCGACCGGCTCCGTGACTCTCGAGGTCATCGCCGTCGTGGGGGCGGTCGACAGCTCGGCCGGGACCGCGCGCGCGGACATCACCGCCGAGGTCGACGGCACCAAGGTCCTCGGCCGTGCCCGTGCCACGATCTCCACGCCCGCCGCCAACTCCGCCGGCACGCCGGCATGAAACTCTCCGACCTCACCACGCTCCGCATCGGCGGCCCCGTCTCCCGTCTCGTCGAGGCCCGCACCGCCGACGAGGTGATCGAGGCGGTCCGCACCGCCGACGAGGCCGGCGAGCCGCTGCTCGTCCTCGGCGGGGGCTCGAACCTGATCGCCTCCGACGAGCCGTTCGAGGGCACCGTCGTGCTGCTGCGGGACCCGGAGGATCCGCCCCTGCTGGACGCCACCTGCGAGGTCGGTGCTTCCGGTGAGCCCGACGGCATCCCCGTCGACCCCGCCGAGCTCACGCCGCTGGACCCCACCTGCGGCGGAGCGATCCTCGAGTACTTCGCCGGCGTGAGCTGGGACCGCGCGGTGCGCTACGCGATCGCCCGCGAGATGGTCGGCATCGAGGCGCTCTCGGGCATCCCCGGCACGGTCGGGGCGACCCCGATCCAGAACGTCGGCGCCTACGGACAGGAGGTCTCCGCGACCATCACCCGCGTGCGGACCTGGGACCGCGAGCGCAGCGCCGTGCGGACCTTCTTCGCCGCCGACTGCGACTTCTCCTACCGCGACAGCGTCTTCAAGCGGACGCGGTACTCCGGGTCGGTGCCCTCGGCCACGGGTCGCTACGTGGTCCTCTCCGTGACCTTCCAGCACACCCTCGGCAGCCTCTCCGCCCCGATCCGCTACGCGCAGCTCGCCGGCCACCTCGGCGTCGAGGTGGGTGAGCGTGCGCCCCTGCAGCAGGTGCGAGAGGCGGTGCTCGCCCTCCGCGCCTCCAAGGGCATGGTGCTCGATGCGGCCGACCACGACACCTGGAGCGCGGGCTCGTTCTTCACCAATCCGATCCTGGAGGCCGAGCGGGCCGCCGCCCTGCCCGAGGGCGCGCCGCGATTCGACGCCGGGGACGGCCGCGTGAAGACCAGCGCGGCGTGGCTGATCAGTCATTCCGGCATCGAGCGCGGTCACGCGGTGGGGGAGCGGGCCGCGGTCTCGAGCAAGCATTCCCTGGCCCTGACCAACAGGGGCGGCGCCACCAGCGACGACCTCGTCTCCCTCGCGCGCGACGTGCAGAGCCGCGTCGAGCAGTCCTTCGGGGTCCATCTGGTCCCGGAACCCGTACGCCTCGGCCTGGAGCTGTGAGCCCGGCCTAGGATGTGGGGGCGGCGCCCGCCGTCGCCCCGCCCGTCACCGCAGGAGGCCCCGTGAACGACCTCGACCGATCCCTCGCCGACATCGACCCGGACATCGCCGGTGTCCTCGATCGTGAGCTCGCCCGCCAGCAGCGCACGCTCGAGATGATCGCGAGCGAGAACTTCGTCCCCCGCGCCGTGCTCCAGGCCCAGGGCTCCGTCCTGACCAACAAGTACGCCGAGGGTTATCCGGGTCGCCGCTACTACGGCGGCTGCGAAGAGGTCGACGTCGCCGAGGAGATCGCGATCCAGCGTGCGAAGGAGCTCTTCGGCGCCGAGCACGCCAACGTCCAGCCCCATTCGGGGGCCACGGCGAACGCCGCGGTCATGCACGCCCTCGCCCGTCCCGGCGACAAGCTGATGGGGCTCTCGCTCGCCCACGGCGGCCACCTCACCCACGGCATGAAGATCAACTTCTCCGGCCGCCTCTACGACATCGTCGCCTACGAGATCGACCCGGCCACCGGGTACATCGACATGGACCGCGTGCGGGAGCAGGCCGTGGCCGAGCAGCCCAAGGTGATCGTCGCCGGCTGGTCCGCCTACTCCCGCCAGCTCGACTTCCCGGCCTTCCGCGCGATCGCCGACGAGGTCGGCGCTGCCCTCTGGGTCGACATGGCGCACTTCGCGGGTCTGGTCGCGGCCGGTCTGCACCCCAGCCCCGTCCCCTACGCGGACGTCGTCTCCACCACCATCCACAAGACCATCGGCGGCCCCCGCTCCGGCATGATCCTGTGCACGCAGGAGTGGGCCAAGAAGATCGATTCCGCCGTGTTCCCGGGCCAGCAGGGCGGCCCGCTCATGCACGTCATCGCCGCCAAGGCCGTGGCCCTGAAGGTCGCCGCCTCCGAGGAGTTCACGGATCGTCAGGTCCGCACCCTCGAGGGTGCGAAGATCATCGCCGACCGGCTCCAGGCGGAGGACACCACGGCGGCAGGCGTCAAGGTCCTCTCCGGCGGCACCGATGTGCACCTCGTGCTCGTGGATCTGACGGGCAGCGAGCTCGACGGTCAGCAGGCCGAGGACCGCCTCCATGAGGTCGGCATCACCGTCAACCGCAACGCGGTCCCCAACGACCCGCGTCCGCCGCGCGTCACCTCCGGTCTGCGCATCGGCACCCCGGCGCTGGCCACCCGTGGCTTCGGCGTGGCCGAGTTCACCGAGGTCGCCGACGTCATCGCCCTGGCCCTGACCGGCGGCGCCGACGTGGAGAGCCTGCGCGCCCGCACGGCGGCCCTCGCCGAGACGAAGCCGTTGTACGCCGACCTCCAGCAGTACTGACGTCCCGGGAGGGCCCGCACCTCTCCGCCGGGCCCTTCCGTCGGTCGTCGCCCACCACCCCACGGACCCACGGACCAAGGAGCGCCATGACGGCACAGATCCTCGACGGCAAGGCCACCGCGAAGGCGATCAAGGAGGAGCTGGCCGGTCGCGTCACGCGGCTCCTCGAGACCGGGCACGAGCGGCCGGGATTGGCCACCGTCCTGGTGGGCGAGGACCCCGGCAGCGCCGCCTATGTGCGCGGCAAGCACCGCGACAGCGAGCAGATCGGCCTGCACTCGATCCAGAAGCACCTCCCGGCCGACGCCTCGCAGGCCGAGGTCGAGGCCCTCGTGGACGAGCTGAACGAGGACCCCGCCTGCACCGGGTACATCGTCCAGCTGCCCCTGCCGGACCAGATCGACACCGATGCGATCCTGGAGCGGATCGACCCGGCCAAGGACGCCGACGGCCTGCATCCGATGAACCTGGGCCGCCTGGTGCTCAACGCCTACACCCCGATCCACACCCCGCTGCCGTGCACCCCACGGGCGGTCATCGAGCTGGTCGAGCGTCACGGCCTGGACTTCCGGGGCAAGGACGTCGTGGTGGTCGGGCGCGGCATCACCGTCGGCCGCTCGATCGGCGCCCTGCTGACCCGTCGGGAGTACAACGCGACCGTCACCCTGTGCCACACCGGCACTGCCGACCTGCCCGCGCAGCTGCGTCGCGCCGACGTGATCGTCGCCGCCGCCGGCAGTGCTCACCTGGTGCGCCCCGAGGACGTCCGGCACGGTGCCGTCGTGCTCGATGTCGGCGTCTCGCGCCGCGAGGACCCCTCCGGCGGCAGGGCGAAGCTCATCGGCGACGTCGACCCGGACGTCGCCGAGGTCGCTTCCTGGCTCAGCCCCAACCCCGGTGGCGTCGGTCCCATGACCCGTGCACTGCTGATGAAGAACGTCGTCGAGGCGGCCGAACGCGCCGCCGGGCAGGTCTGAGGTCGACGCTGACGTCCCGCTCTGGCACGGCTCGGCAGGACCTGGCCATGGGGAGTGCTCCCCATGGCCAGGTCGGTGACCTCCTCCTAGCCTGATCCCGGCACCGTGAACGCACCGGGTCAGCCGGTGGGGGAGAAGGGACGAGGAGTTCATGAGCGGGTTCCTGGGGATGGACACCGAGCAGGTCGACGGGCACGCGGACCTGCTGACCTCGCGAGCTCGTCGCCTGGAGTCCCTGCGCGCAGAGCTGACGGGAGCCGCGACCGCGGTGGTCTGGGTCGGTCCGGATGCCGACGCGTTCCGCGAGCAGGCGTCCTCCGTGATGCGGCAGCTCGCCGAGTGGACAGGCCGCTGCGACAGCTCGTCGTCCGATCTGCTCGGTCACCGTGCTCAGCAGGACCAGGCGTCGGCGGCCGACGGCGGTGCGGGAGGTCTCATCGCCGGTGGTGGCGGGGCGGTGTTCGGCGGGGGTGCGATCAGCGGGGCGATCGCCTTCGGGGGCACCTCCTCGACCGCCGGTGGAGGCCTGCTCAACAGCGTCGGGCCCCGCCTCGGCGCGGCTCTGGGATCGCACGACGACCCGCATGATGACATCGGGCCGATCACGACCGATGACATCAGCCGTCCCGAGAATGCCACGGACCCGACGTCGATCGCCGAGATGATGGACAACCTCGACGCGGTGGGGGAGGCGCAGAAGGAGGATGCGACGACCATCCGCGTCCAGCAGGTCCTCGGCGACGACGGGCAGACCCGCTACATCGTCTACGTCCCGGGCTCCCACGGGGCGATGGAGAACATCATCGGATCGGACGCCACCGGTAATCCGATGGACTGGAACCAGAACCCTGGTGCCCTCGGCGGACAGGAGACGGACTCCTCCCAGGCCGTCATCGCCGCGATGGAGTCAGCGGGGATCCCCCACGGCGCGGATGTCTCCCTCGTCGCTCATTCCCAGGGCGGGATCGTCGCCAACAACCTGGCTGCGGATCCCTCCGTGAACGGTGCTGCGGACGGGTGGAACGTCTCCAACGTCGTGAGTGTGGGCAGCCCGGTCGAGCTCGCCGATGTGCCCTCATCGACCAGCACGATCAACGTCGCGCACGAACCCGTGCACGAGCCGCCCTTGTCGCCGCTGCTCGCGGACGTCGGCGCACCGCTGCGCGGCGGACACCCGATCGGCGACGTCGTACCCACCCTCGACGGCGATCCCCATGATGAGGAGGGCACGCCCCCGAACCGGCATGAGGTCGGTCTCCCCGCGCCGTCGAGCAACCCCGCCGAGAACCACGACGTGCAGAACTACCGCGACAGCATCACCAGCGCCACGGGCGAGAGCCGAGCGGCGATCGAGGCGATGGAGAACAATCCCTCGATGAGCGAGAACCTCCGAGAGGACAACGTCGTCGACACCGTCGACGTCTCCGTGAGCCGGGCGGACGGCACCTTCGAGGAGCAGAAGTCCCTCCCGGAGATCTTCTTGGACAAGGGATTCCACAACCCGACTCCTCTGATCCGGTGAAGCCGGGATTGGCGCCCGACGGCGCGGCGACCAGGGGAATCCGCATGTCCGAGGGACCTGGGATACTCGAGGCATGACTTTCACCCTCGCCACCATCAACGTCAACGGCATCCGTGCCGCCGCTCGCAAGGGCATGGGCGACTGGCTCGCCTCCACCCCTGCGGACGTCGTCACGCTGCAGGAAGTCCGCGCGCCCGAGGAGCTCGTCCCCGGTCTGATCGGCGAGGACTGGTCCACGGCCAGCGAGGTCTCCCGGCTCAAAGGTCGCGCCGGTGTCTCGATCGCCGTGCGCTCGGCCCGCCAGGACGCCGACGTCGAGGGCGTCCGTCACGGCCTGCCCGGGCTCGAGGACGACGCGCACACCGGGCGCTGGATCGAGGTGGACCTCGCCGATCCCTTCGGCGACGGCCACGACCTCACCGTGATCTCCTGCTACATGCACTCGGGCAACACCGAGAAGCCGCAGACCATGGTCGACAAGTACGCCTTCCTCGACACCATGATGGTCCACCTCGAACAGCTGCGGTCCGACGGCCGCCACGTGGTCCTGACCGGCGACATCAACATCGCCCACACCGAGTGGGACATCAAGAACTGGAAGGGCAACCGGAAGACCGCCGGGTTCCTGCCCGAGGAGCGCGCCTACCTGGACCGCCTCACCACCGACGCCGGTTTCATCGACGTCCACCGCGCCGTGCACGGCGACGGCCCCGGTCCGTACACCTGGTGGTCCCAGCGCGGCAAGGCCTTCGACAACGACTCGGGCTGGAGGATCGACTACCAGCTGGCCACGGAGGACCTCGCCGCCCGTGCGACCTCCGCCCAGGTCGATCGCGCCCCCAGCTACGACACCCGCTGGTCCGATCACGCACCGCTGGTGATCACCTACTCCTGACCGGTGCCCGCCCGGGGCGGTGCTACTGTCGTCCTCGTCAGGCGGGTTCCTCGAAGAGCCCTCGCCGGTGCTCTCACAAGGGGCACGAAGCCGCGGGTCGACCTGGGGCGAGACATATACGGACTGCACATCCGCGTTCCGCATACGTCTCGGAAGGACCCCATGTCCATCGTCTCCACCCATGTCGCCCGCACCCTCGCCCAGCACGTCCAGCACGTGTTCGGACTCATGGGCAACGGCAACGCCTACTTCCTCGATGCCCTGCTGCGCGGGACAGATGCCTCCTACACGGCCATCCGCCACGAGGCCGGGGCCGTGGTCGCGGCCGATGCGCATTTCCGCACCTCGGGACGCCTGGCCGCTGCGACGACCACCTACGGCGCCGGTTTCACGAACACGCTGACCGCTCTCGCGGAGGCCGCTCAGGCCCGCGTCCCGCTGGTCCTGGTCGTCGGCGACGAGCCGACCTCGGGCCCACGCCCCTGGGACGTCGATCAGATCGCGTTGAGCTCCGCGGTCGGCGTGCGCACCTACACCGTGGGACGGATCGACGCCGCAGCGGCGACGGTGACCGCGATCGAGCACGCCCTCTCGTACCGGGTGCCCGTGGTCCTCGCGATCCCCTACGACGTCGCCCGGCTGGACATCGGCCCCGTCCCCGAGGTCCCCGGCCCCGGGCGACCCGAGCCGATGGCACCGAGCGCCGACTTCACGCGCGCCGCGATCTCCCACCTTGCCGCGGATCTCTCCGCCGCCGAGCGCCCGCTGCTCCTGGCCGGACGCGGTGCCTGGCTGGCCGATGCCGGCCGGGCCCTCGGCGAGCTCGCCGCCGCGACGGGCGCCGTCACAGCCACCACGGCGCTGGGTCGCGGCATCTTCCCCGAGGACCGCTACGACCTCGGCGTCGCCGGCGGCTTCGGCGCACCCGGAGCCATGGAGCTCGTGCGCGAGGCCGACGTGGCGCTGGTCGTCGGCGCCGATCTCAACCAGTTCACCCTGCGCTTCGGCGAGCTGTTCCACCCCGTCACCACCGTGTGGCAGGTGGACACCGCGCCCGCGGCGACCCACGCCCGGGTGGGCGGATTCGTGCGGGCCGACGCCCGGCTGAGCGTCGAGGCGATCACCCGCGCTCTGTCGCAGAACCGGGATCAGAGCGTGAACCAGGGGGCCACGGTCCCGTGGCGGGAGACCATCGACGCCCCCGGGCTGCGAACCCACGCGGTCGGCCCCGAGCTCGCCGCGGACGGCCGTCTGGACCCGCGGGCCGCCGCCGCCCGCCTCGCCGAGCTGCTGCCCGAGGACCGCGTCGTCGTCTCCGACGGCGGTCACTTCATCGCGTGGGCCAACAAGTACTGGCCGATCACCGACCCTCACCGGATGGCGATGGTCGGGACCGCGTTCCAGTCGATCGGCCTGGGCTGGCCCAGCGTTCCGGGCGCCGCTCGCGCCAATCCCACCTCCACGATCGTGCTGACCACCGGCGACGGGGGAGGGGTCATGGCTTTGGCAGACCTCGAGTCGGCCGTCCGCTCAGCCGCCGGACGCGGTGTCGCGGTGATCTGGAACGACGCCGCCTACGGCGCCGAGGTGAACCTGTACGGGCGGAAGGGCCTGGTGCAAGACCCCATGCTGATCCCCGAGATGGACTTCGCCGCTCTCGGGACGGCGGCCGGGGCCGAGGGGGTCGTGGTGCGTTCCCTCGCGGACCTCGACAGGGTGGCGTCCTGGGCGCGCGAAGCTCCTGAGGATCGTCGCTACCTGGTGCTCGATCTGCGCATCTCCGGCACCGTCATCGCCCCGTACCAGGAAGAGGTCATCCGGGTGAACTCCTGACCCGGCCCCGGCCGAGTAATGCCGCCGGAGGACCGATGATCGAGCGATCATCGGTCCTCCGGCGGCATTACTGCGGAGGCGACGTGGAGCGGGCGCTCAGACGCGGCCGCGGATCACGGCCTGCTTCACCTCGGCGATCGCCTTGGTCACCTGGATGCCTCGCGGGCACGCCTCGGTGCAGTTGAAGGTGGTGCGGCAGCGCCACACCCCCTCCTTGGAGTTCAGGATCTCCAGCCGCTGCTCGCCGGCGTCGTCGCGGGAATCGAAGATGAAGCGGTGGGCGTTGACGATCGCGGCCGGGCCGAAGTACTGGCCGTCGGTCCAGAACACCGGGCAGGACGAGGTGCACGCCGCGCACAGGATGCACTTGGTGGTGTCGTCGAAGCGCTCGCGCTCCTCGGCGGACTGCAGACGCTCCCGGCTCGGCTCCTGTCCCTGGGCGACCAGGAACGGCATGACCTCCTTGTAGGAGTCGAAGAACGGCTCCATGTCGACGATCAGGTCCTTCTCGACCGGCAGGCCCTTGATGGGCTCGACGGTGACGGGCTTGTCGATGTCGAGGTCCTTGAGCAGCGTCTTGCAGGCCAGACGGTTGCGGCCGTTGATCCGCATGGCGTCGGAGCCGCACACGCCGTGGGCGCAGGAGCGGCGGAAGGTCAGCGACCCGTCCAGATGCCACTTGATCTCGTGCATGGCGTCGAGCACACGGTCGGTGCCGTGCATGGTGACGGTGAAGTCCTCCCAGTGGGAGCCCTTGTCGTCCTCCGGGTTGAAGCGCGCGATGCGCAACGTCACCTGGAACGAGGGGATCTCCTCCGCGCTGGACTGCGGGGACTCGGCCTGGGGCTTCTCGGCGACGGCAGTCATCAGAACGTACGCTCCTTCGGCTCGTAGCGGGTGATCACGACGGGTTTGGTGCCCAGACGGACCGTGGTGCCCTCGGAACCCTCCTCACCCTCCAGGGTGCGGTAGGCCATGGTGTGCTCGAGGTAGTTGACGTCATCGCGCTTGTCGTGGTCCTCGCGGAAGTGGCCGCCGCGGGACTCCTTGCGGTGCAGCGCTCCCAGCGTCACGATCTCGGCGAGATCGAGCAGGAACCCGAGCTCGACGGCCTCCATGAGGTCGAGGTTGTACCGCATGCCCTTGTCCTGGATGGCGACGGTCTCGTAGCGCTTCTTGAGCGCCTCGATCTCGGCCAGGGCGATACGGCAGGTCTCGTCGGTGCGGAACACCTGGACATTGGCGTCCATGGTCTCCTGCAGCTCGCGGCGGATGTCGGCGATGCGGTCCTCGGTGGCGGGACGATCGCGAAGGCGCTGCAGCAGCTCGACCGTCGGGGACTCGACTCCCGCCGGAAGGTCGGCCAGTTCCACCCTGGAGGCATGCTCCGCGGCGGCGATGCCCGCGCGTCGGCCGAACACGTTGATGTCCAGCAGCGAGTTGGTGCCCAGGCGGTTGCCGCCGTGCACGGACACGCAGGCGGTCTCGCCGGCGGCGTACAGGCCGGGCACGACGTCGGTCGCGTTGCGCAGCACCTCACCGCGGATGTTGGTGGGGATGCCGCCCATGCCGTAGTGCGCGGTGGGGAACACCGGCACCGGCTCGGTGTACGGCTCCACCCCGAGATAGGTGCGGGCGAACTCGGTGATGTCCGGGAGCTTCGCATCGATGTGCGCCGGCTCCAGGTGGGTGAGGTCCAGCAGGACGTAGTCCTTCTTCGGGCCGCAGCCGCGCCCCTCGCGCACCTCGTTGGCCATCGCGCGGGCGACGACGTCTCGCGGCGCGAGATCCTTGAGCGTGGGGGCGTAGCGCTCCATGAAGCGCTCCATGTCGCTGTTGCGCAGGATCCCGCCCTCGCCGCGGGCGGCCTCCGACAGCAGGATGCCCAGGCCCGCCAGGCCCGTCGGGTGGAACTGGAAGAACTCCATGTCCTCGAGCGGGATCCCCCGGCGGAAGGCCATCGCGGGGCCGTCGCCGGTGAGGGTGTGGGCGTTCGAGGTGGTCTTGAACATCTTGCCGAAACCACCGGAGGCGAACACCACGGACTTCGCACGGAAGACGTGGATCTCGCCGGTGGCCAGCTCGTAGGTGACCACACCGGAGGCGCGCACGCCCTCGTCGGAGCGCGGGTCGCCGGTCATCAGCACGTCGAGCACGTAATACTCGTTGAAGAACTCCACGTTCTGCTTGACGCAGTTCTGGTAGAGGGTCTGCAGGATCATGTGACCGGTGCGGTCGGCCGCGTAGCAGGAGCGGCGCACGGGCGCCTCGCCGTGCTCACGGGTGTGACCGCCGAAGCGGCGCTGGTCGATGCGCCCCTCGGGCGTGCGGTTGAAGGGCAGGCCCATCTTCTCCAGGTCGAGCACCGCGTCGATGGCCTCCTTGGCCATGACCTCCGCGGCGTCCTGGTCGACCAGGTAGTCACCACCCTTGACGGTGTCGTACGTGTGCCACTCCCAGTTGTCGTCCTCGACGTTGGCCAGGGCGGCGCACATCCCGCCCTGGGCCGCGCCCGTGTGGGAGCGCGTGGGGTAGAGCTTGGTGACGACCGCGGTGCGGGCGCGGCCGGAGGATTCCAGCGCCGCGCGCATGCCGGCGCCGCCGGCACCGATGATGACCACGTCGTAGGTATGGGTCTGCATGTCTGGTGACTGCTCCGTTTCGGGGTCGACCGGGAAGGACGTTTCGAGTGGGGCCGAGGCTCCGGTGCTCGCGAGGGACCTCAGCCCTCGCAGAAGGAGGGCAGCAGGCTCGGCTCGGCGCCGACGGGGCACGGATCGAAGGTGAAGATCACGAGCGTGCCCAGGACGATGGTGACGACCACCGCGAAGTACAGCAGACCCTTGAGGGTCAGGCGCAGCTTCGGATTGCGTGCGTAGTCGTTGACGATCGTGCGGACGCCGTTGCCGCCGTGGATCAGACCGAGCCAGAGCATGAGCAGGTCCCAGACCTGCCAGAACGGGGAGGCCCACTTGCCGCCGACGAAGGCGAAGTCGATGCCCTTGACGCCTTCGCCGAGCCACAGGTTCACGAACAGGTGGCCGAAGACGAGGATCACGAGCAGGACGCCGGAGATGCGCATGAAGAGCCACGACAGCATCTCGGAGTTGATGCCCCGCTGGCCGGTGCGGCGGTAGCGGGTGCTGGGGTCAGGGATCGAGGGGGCGGACTGTGCGCTCATGATCACGCTCCGAACATGTGCATGAGGTGGCGGGGGACGAAGCCGAGCATCAGGACCACCCAGAGGACCACGACGCCCCAGAACAGGCCACGCTGCCGGGCGGTGCCCTGGGACCAGAAGTCCACCAGGATGATGCGCAGGCCGTTGAGGGCGTGGAAGAGGATCGCGCCGACCAGGCCGACCTCACCGAGGCCGAACACGATGGTCTTGTAGTGCCCGATCACCTCGTTGTACGCCTCGGGCGAGACCCGCACCAGTGCGGTGTCCAGGACATGCACGAGGAGGAACAGGAAGATGAGCATTCCCGAGATGCGGTGGGCGACCCAGGACCACATGCCCTCGCGACCGCGATAGAGCGTCCCGGATTGGGCTGATGCCACGGAGTTCCTCCAGAAGCGACGGGGTGGCGCCGGAAGCGGGATGCGCCGCCGCAGAGGTGGGGCGCGCGGGCCGCGGGGTGGGCCCGGACGGCCTTCGCGGCGCTCGAGGCGCCTGGCGGGCACCCATTTCACGACACGGCGACATCATCATCGCCCCCGACAGGGGCGGATCCAGCGTAGCACCATGACGTGCACGTTCTGTGCATCTCGCGGCGCCGGCGACCCGCTCGGACGTCTCTGCCGCGGTGCTGTGCGAGGCCCGGATACGCTGGCCATATGCCCCAGGCTCCCTTCGTCCCCGTGATCCCGGCAGGCGGCGCCGGCGCCCGACTGTGGCCGCTCTCACGCCGTGCGCATCCGAAGTTCCTGCTCGACCTCACCGGCTCCGGGGCGTCCCTGCTCCAGCAGACCCTGGCCCGCCTCGGCCCCCTCGCCGACCGGGCCCCGATCGTGGTCACCGGTGTCGAGCACGTCGAGGCGGTCACCGCCCAGGTCCAGTCCCCGGTCGCTGACGCCGTCCCCGCTCCCGGCACCGCCACCTCCGCCGCCACCACCGATCCTCGAGCGAGGATCCTCGCCGAGCCCTCACCGCGCAGCTCCATGCCGGCGATCGCCCTGGCCGCCGCACTCGTGGAGCGGGAGGAGCCCGACGCCGTGATCGGCTCCTTCGCCGCCGACCACCTGATCGGCGACCAGGACGCCTTCGCCGGCGCCGTCACCGCCGCCCGCCGTGCCGCCGAGCTCGGCTATCTGGTCACCCTCGGCATCGAGCCCACGCGCCCGGCGACCGGATTCGGCTACATCGAGCAGGGGGCGGCGAAGACGCTCGCGGGTTCGACCGCCGCCGACAGACGCGGCGCCGAGGCCGCGCTGCGGGCCGTCGGCGCCCGCCCGGTGGCCCGCTTCGTCGAGAAGCCCGACCGTGCGCGGGCCGAGCGGTTCCTGGCCGCGGGGACCTTCTCCTGGAACGCAGGCATCTTCGTGGTCCGGGCCCGCGTGCTGCTCGACGAGCTCGCCGCCCAGATCCCCGGCCTGGCCCGCGGGGTCCGGGACATCGCCGCCGCCCATGGCACGGCCGAATACGACGACGTGCTGGAGAGGACCTGGCCCCGCCTGACCAGCATCGCCATCGACCACGCCCTCGCTGAACCGCTCGCGGCAGCCGGAAAGGTCGCGCTGGTGCCCGCCGACTTCGCCTGGGACGACGTCGGCGACTTCGCCGCGCTCGCCCGCCAGCTGCGGGAGGCACCTGCTGCCGGGACCGGTGCGGGCGGCGGCCCCGCTGCGGGCGACGGCCGCGGCGATGTCCAGGTGCTGGGCGCGGCGGACGTCGGCGCTCTCTCCTCCACGGCGACGGTGTACGGTGCGACCGATCGCCACATCGCCCTGGTCGGGGTGGAGGGCCTCAGCATCGTCGATACCGAGGACGTCCTGCTGGTCCTCGCCGACGAGCGGGCCCAGGAGCTCTCCCGCCTCGTCGCCGGACTCGACGAGCAGGGGCTCGGTCACCTGCGCTGACGCCGGTGTCCCGACCTGCCGCGTGTGACGCTCGCGCGGCGGATCCGACGGGACCGCGAGGAGACGGTCGAGGGGAGCGGACAGGTGGAGCAGACGCAACAGGTGCTGTTGGGGAGCGCGCAGCAGCGGTCGATGCTGGGGCCCGACGGCCTGATCGCACGCACGATCACGGAGACGACGGACCGGATGCGCGAGGTGCGCCGTCATCTCCACCGCCATCCCGAGCTCTCGCATCAGGAGCACTCCACGACGGACTTCGTCCTCGCCCAGCTCGAGGACCTCGGCCTCGCCCCACGACGGCTCGCGCACACCGGCGCGATCTGCGACATCCCCGGATCCGATCCGACGCTCGCCCCGATCGCGCTGCGCGCCGACATGGACGCGCTGGGGATCCCCGAGCTGTCCACCGTCGCCTTCCGCTCCACCGTCGAGGGCGTCTCCCACGCCTGCGGCCACGACGTCCACATGAGCGCGGTGCTCGGCGCCGCCACCGCGCTGGTCCGGGTGGCCGGGGCCGGCGCGCTGCAGCGCGGGGTGCGACTCGTGTTCCAGCCCTCCGAGGAGATGCACCCCTGCGGCGCCCTCGAGCTGATCGGCCAGGGGGTGCTGGACGGGGTGGACTCGATCCTCGCCCTGCACTGCGACCCCGGTGTCGACGTCGGCCACGTCGGGCTGAAGGTCGGCCCGATCACCTCGGCCACCGACCCGGTGCGGATCCAGGTGCGCGGCAACGGCGGGCACACCTCCCGGCCCCACCTCACCCAGGACCTGGTGTACGCGCTGGGCTCCATCGTGACCCAGCTGCCTGCGGCGCTGACCCGACGCATGGACCCGCGCTCCGGGGTGAACCTCACCTGGGGCAGCATCCACGCCGGCTCGGCCTTCAACGCGATCCCCAGCAGCGGCACCCTCGAGGGGACGCTGCGCTGCCTGGACCACGACGCCTGGGACCGCGCCGAAGAGCTGCTGGAGACCGTGCTGGCGGACCTGGTGCGCCCGTGGGACGTCGAGGCGCGGGTGACCCACGACCGCGGCGTGCCCCCGGTCTCCAACGCCGCCTCCAGCGTGGACGTGCTCACCGCCGCGGTGACCAGCGTGCTGGGCCGCGAGTACCTCGATCCGACCGCTCAGTCCCTGGGCGGGGAGGACTTCGCCTGGTACCTCGAGAAGGTGCCCGGCGCCCTGGCGCGGCTCGGCACCCGCACCCCGGGCGGCCGCACCTACGACCTCCACATGGGGGATCTGATGATCGACGAGCGGGCCATCGGCATCGGGGCGTCGGTCCTCGCGAGCGCCTGCGTCCAGCGGGACCTCGTCGCCACCTGAGACCGGCCCCGATCGCCGCGGCGACCCGCCGGTCTCGTATCCGCGTCGATTTCATAACGGTTCATACACAGTGCGTAGGACGGGCTCGTACGGCGTCACCGCGGGGCTATGTTCCTTCCGGAACACGACAGAGCTGTCGCCCGAGACGACGCGGGGCCCGATCGGTCCCGACACTGCTGCGGAGGAACCCGATGAAGAGCATGACGCGCGCGCTCGCCCTGGCCGGGGCCGGCGTCCTCACCCTCGCCGCCTGCGGCACCGCCCCCGAGGAGAGCGCCGGGGGCCGCGGAGCCAGTGACGGCGGCAGCGACTACAAGGCCTGCATGGTCTCCGACGCCGGCGGCTGGGACGACAAGTCCTTCAACGAGTCCAGCCACAACGGTCTGCTGGCCGCCGAGGAGAACCTCGGCATCGAGACGGCCGAGGCCGAGTCGACCAGCTCCTCGGACTTCGCCCCGAACATCAACAACATGGTCACCGAGGGCTGCGACCTCGTCATCACGGTCGGGTTCCTGCTGGCCCCGGCCACCGGCGCCGCCGCCCGGGCCAACGAGGACACCGACTTCGCGATCGTCGACTCCACCGCGCAGGACACCGACGGCAACCCGATCGAGGTCGAGAACGTCAAGCCGATCGAGTTCAACACGGCCGAGGCCGCCTTCCTGGCCGGCTACCTCGCCGCGGGCATGACCGAGACCGGCAAGGTGGCCACCTACGGCGGCGTCAACATCCCGACCGTCACCATCTTCATGGACGGCTACGTCGACGGCGTCGCCTACTACAACGAGACCAAGGACGCCGACGTGCAGGTGCTCGGTTGGAACAAGGAGACCCAGGAGGGCTCCATCGTGGGCACTTTCGAGGACCAGTCCAAGGGCAAGGCGGTCTCCGACGAGTTCTACACCGCCGGCGCGGACATCATCATGCCGGTCGCCGGCCCCGTGGGCGCCGGCACCCTCGCCTCCGCCAAAGAGGGCGAGGACCGCACGGTGATCTGGGTCGACGCCGACGGCTACGAGACCAACTCCAGCGACGAGGCGGCCCAGTCGGTCATCCTCACCTCCGTCATGAAGGAGATGACCACCGCGGTCGAGGACGTCATCACCGGGGCCTCCGAGGACGAGTTCGACGCGACCCCGTACGTCGGCACCCTCGAGAACGGTGGCGTGGGCCTGGCCCCGTTCCACGACTTCGAGAACGACGTCCCCGCCGAGCTGGTCACCGAGCTCGACACGCTCAAGGAGGACATCGTCGCCGGCGAGGTGGTCGTCGAGTCCTCGGCGTCCCCCGAGGGCTCCTGATCCGCTGAGACCCCGAGGCGGTCCCGGCCCCCACCCGGGCGGGGCCGCCTCGTCTGACAGGCCGGCCGACGATCTCGGCCGACGCCGACGGACCACGGAAGCGAGAGACGTGAAGCTCGAACTGCGCGGGATCACGAAGACCTTCGGGACCTTCGTGGCCAACGACGCCATCGACCTCGTCGTCGAACCCGGGGAGATCCACTCCCTGCTGGGGGAGAACGGGGCGGGGAAGTCGACCCTCATGAACGTCCTGTACGGGCTGTACCGCCCCGACGGCGGCGAGATCGTGATCGACGGCTCACCGGTGGTGTTCTCCGACCCCGGCGAGGCGATGGCCGCCGGCATCGGCATGGTCCATCAGCACTTCATGCTGGTGCCCGTGTTCACCGTCGCCGAGAACATGGTGCTCGGCCACGAGCCGACCCGCGGCGGCTTGCTCGACCTCGCGGCGGCGCGCACGCTGGTGCGGGAGATCTCGGCCCGCTTCGGCTTCGACCTCGATCCCGACGCGCTGGTCGAGGACCTCCCGGTGGGGGCGCAGCAGCGGGTGGAGATCATCAAGGCCCTCAGCCGCAGCGCCGAGGTGCTGGTGCTCGACGAGCCCACCGCGGTGCTCACGCCGCAGGAGACCGACGAGCTGATGACGATCATGCGCCAGCTGCGCGACGAGGGCACCTCGATCGTGTTCATCACCCACAAGCTCCGCGAGGTCAAAGCCGTCTCCGACCGCATCACCGTGATCCGCCGCGGCCAGGTCGTGGGCGAGGCGGACCCCTCCACCGACCAGGCCGAGCTGGCCTCCCTCATGGTCGGCCGGCAGGTCTCCCTCGCCCAGGACAAGGCCGAGGCCGCCCCCGGGGAGATCGCCCTGCAGGTCGAGAACCTGCGGGTGACCGACGAGACCGGGGCGCGCACCCTCGACGGGGTCTCCTTCGAGGTGCGACACGGCGAGGTGCTCGCCATCGCCGGTGTGCAGGGCAACGGCCAGACCGAGCTCGCCGAGGCGCTGGTGGGCCTGGAGACCACCGTCCACGGCTCCGCACGGCTCGAGGGGCGCGAGCTCGTCGGCCGCAGCACCAAGCAGGTGCTCGATGCCGGGGTCGGCTTCGTCCCCGAGGACCGCACCCACGACGCCCTGGTGCCCGACTTCTCCGTCGCGGAGAACCTCGTGCTGGACCAGCACGACCGCCCGCCCTTCGGCGCCGGGCTCGCGATGGACCTCGCGGCGATCCGCGAGAACGCCGGGCAGCTCATCGCGGAGTTCGACGTGCGCACGCGGTCGGCGGTGTCCGCTGTCTCCTCGCTCTCCGGCGGCAATCAGCAGAAGGTCGTGATGGCCCGCGCCCTGAACCGGAAGCTCTCCCTGCTGATCGCCTCCCAGCCCACCCGCGGCGTCGACGTCGGCTCCATCGAGTTCCTGCACCGCCGGATCCTCGACGAACGAGATCAGGGAACCCCGGTGATCATCGTGTCCACCGAGCTCGACGAGGTCACCCAGCTCGCCGACCGCATCGCCGTGATGTACGGCGGCAGCATCCTCGGCATCGTCCCCGGCGACGAGGACCGCGACGTGCTGGGGCTGATGATGGCCGGCTACGCGGTCGACGCCGCGCGCCAGGCCGTCGCGGAGGGCGCGCGCACCACCGACTCGCAGCTCGCCGACGAAGGGGAGATCGTATGAGTTCCGTCGTCGCCGACCCCGAGAACAGCGGCTCCGCGCCGGGCGTCGGCTCCAAGGGCACCGACACCCCACCTCCGCCCGAGGAGCACGCCGAGACCCGTCTGAACGCGATGCTGCAGCGGATCGCCCGCGGAGATCCCCTGGTCGTGGTGATGAGCTTCGTGTTCGCCTTCCTGGTGGGCTCCGTGCTCATCATGATCGCCGACGAGGAGGTCCGCACCACCGCCGGCTACTTCGTCGACCGTCCCTCCGATGCGCTCCTGGCGATCTGGCAGTCGGTGACCCAGGCCTACGGGGCCATGTTCCGCGGCGCCGTGTTCGACGGGCCCGGCTTCTCCCAAGTGGCCGAGGACCTGCGGGCCGCGGGAGGCACGGGCACCTACGTGCTCCTGCCGGCACTGGCGACGGGGCTGCGCCCGCTCACCGAGACCCTGACCGTCGCCACCCCGCTGATCGTCGCGGCCGCCGGCATGGCGGTCAGCTTCCGTGCCGGTCTGTTCAACATCGGCGGCACCGGCCAGCTCATCGTCGGGGCCATGGCCGCCGGGTACATCGGCTTCTCCTGGAACCTGCCGATCGTCGTGCACCTGCTGGTGTGCCTGGTCGGCGGCGTGCTCGCCGGCGCCGTGTGGGGCGGCATCGCCGGCTTCCTCAAGGCGCGCTTCGGCGCCAACGAGGTCATCAGCACCATCATGCTGAACTGGATCGCGACCTATCTGCTGTTCTTCGCCCTGAAGACCGCGGCCTTCACCGGGGCCAACCAGTCGCAGCCGACCTCCCCGTCGGTCTCGGACACCGCCGTGCTCCCGCACCTGCTCGGCTCCGGCTTCCGCCTCCACGCCGGGCTCTTCCTCGCGGCGGGCTCCGCCGTGCTGCTGTGGTGGCTGATGAGCCGCTCCACCCTCGGCTTCCAGTTCCGCGCCGTCGGCTCGAACCCGCGCGCAGCCCGGGTCGCCGGGATCTCCCCGGCCCGCACCTCCTTCCTGGTCCTCACCGTCGCCGGCGCCCTGGTGGGCCTGGCCGGGGCGGTCCACGTGCTGGGCACGGAGAAGCGACTGACCGAGGGAGTCGCCGGCAGCATCGGCTTCGACGCCATCACGGTGGCACTGCTGGGCCGCTCCGGGCCGGTCGGGATCGTGCTGGCGGGCCTGCTCTTCGCCGGTCTGTCCACCGGTGGCCGCTTCATGGAGACCAATCAGGGCGTCCCGCTGGATCTCGTCCAGGTCATCCAGGTGCTCGTGGTGCTGTTCATCGCCGCGCCCCCGCTCGTGCGCACGCTGATCGGACTGCGTCGTATCGACCACCCCGGCGCCGGCGCGCGACTGCGAGGAGCGCGTAGGGCGTCCGCCTCGGCCGCGGCGCTCGCCCCGGCTGCGGTGCCCGGCGCCGCCGAGAGCCCGTCGGGTGACGAGGAACCACCGGCAGATGACGGTCCTCGACCGGGACCCGCCGCCGTGTCCCCGACTTCTGAACCCTCGGCCACCGGCCCGGCGCCCGACCCCGCACCGCCCGCCGCCGACCGCGACGATCCGACCGACGCGAAGGGAGACGAGCGATGAGCACCTCGCCCGCCGTCGTCCAGAAGGCCCCAGGGGGCCGCGCGGACAGCGCCGACGTCCGCCCCGACAGCTGGTGGCACCTGCCCGCGACCACCTCGGTGCTCGGTGCCGTGGCGCTCGTGCTCTTCGGCCTGCGCGGGATCCCCGGGGCGGAGTCCGTCTACGCCCTCGCCCGCTCGCGGGACATCAACCCCGGGGGCATCGTCCCGCAGAGCATCACGGTCCCCTCGATGGGTGCCGCGATCGTGCTGTCGATCCTCGCGCTGGCGATCTCGGCCGCGCTGTGGGTGCTGCAGGCCCGCATCGCCCGGCCGCGACCCGCCGTGCGCAACGCACTCCTGGCCGTGTTCGCCCTCACCTGGATCCTCGCCTTCCTGACCTGGGTGATCTCCGAACGGACCCTCGGCGTCGCGACTCTGCTGCAGGGAACCCTCACCCTCGCCGTGCCGCTGGCCTTCGGCGCGCTGTCCGGGGTCCTCTCCGAACGCGCCGGCGTCATCAACATCGCCATCGAGGGCCAGCTGCTGTTCGGCGCCTTCGGCGCGGCGCTGGTCGGCTCGCTGGTCGGCAACGCCTGGATCGGACTGCTCGCCGCTCCCGTCATGGCCCTGGTGATGGGCGCACTGCTGGCGATGTTCGCCGTCGGCTACCGGGTCCAGCAGATCATCGTCGGTGTGGTGCTGAACGTCCTCGCCATCGGCGTGACCTCCTTCTTCTTCGGCACGGTGATGCGGCAGAACCCGGGCATGTTCAACTCGCCGCTGCGCCTGCCCACGCTGCGCATCCCGGTGCTCGCGGACATCCCCGTCGTCGGCCAGGTCCTGTTCGAGCAGAACGTGCTGGTGTACCTGATGTGGATCATCGTCGCCGCGCTGACGGTGGCGCTGTTCCGCACCCGCTGGGGCCTGCGCGTGCGTGCCGTCGGCGAGCACCCGCGCGCGGCCGACACCGTCGGCATCGCCGTGAACCGCACCCGCTGGATCAACGTGATGATGGGCTCCGCGGTCGCGGGACTCGGCGGCGCGACGTTGACCATCGGCACCGGCGTCGCCTTCGGCGAGGAGATGTCCGCTGGCAAGGGATACATCGCGCTCGCCGCGATGATCCTGGGCCGCTATCACCCGATCGGTGCGCTGCTGGCAGCGCTGACCTTCGCTTTCGCGGACTCCCTCCAGCTGCGCCTGGGCACGATGTCCGCCGCCGAGGGCGGCGTCGACATCCCCGGTGACTTCCTGCTGATGCTTCCGTACGTCGTCGCCCTGTTCGCCGTGGCCGGCGTCGTCGGCCGGGTGCGGGTGCCCGCCGCCAACGGCACCCCGTACATCAAGCAATGAGACCATCGGGAGCATGAGCACTACGGACTCAGCAGCCTCCGCCGGCCACGACACCGCCGTCATCGGCCCCGACTTCGAGCAGCTTCTGGCCGCAGCGCGCGAGGTCGCCGAGCGCGCCTACGCGCCCTACTCCCGCTTCCGAGTGGGCGCGGCAGCGCTCACCGCCGACGGCCGCCTGGTGCGCGGCTGCAACGTCGAGAACGCCGGCTACGGCGTCACCCTCTGCGCGGAATGCGGACTCATCAGCGAGCTCGTCGCCGGCGGCGGGGGAGAACTGGCCCGTTTCGTGTGCGTCGGCGGGGACGAGCACCTCGGACGCGACGAACGCGAGGTGGTCATGCCCTGCGGACGCTGCCGCCAGCTGCTCTCCGAGCACGCCGCCGACGACCTCGTCGTCCTCACCCCCGAAGGACCCCTGGCCATGGACGCCGTACTGCCCCAGGCCTTCGGACCCGCCGACCTCCGCCCTTGACCACCCGCGCCCCCGACCGACCACGCCCTCGCGGCCCCGTCCGCGCCGCGGACACCAGGACCGCAGCCACCCCATCGAGACCCCTGAGGAGCCCTCCCATGACCGCAGCACCCTCCGACCCCGTCGAGCCCACCCCCGGCGTCGAACCCTTCGACGCCGTCGACGTCATCCGTGCCAAGCGTGACCACGGCCGCCTCAGCGTCGAGCAGATCGACTGGGTGATCGACGCCTACACCCGCGGCGTGGTCGTCGAGGAGCAGATGTCGGCACTGGCCATGGCGATCTTCCTCAACGGTATGGAGCGGGCGGAGATCGCCCGATGGACGGCCGCCATGATCGCCAGCGGTGAGCGGATGGACTTCCAGGCCTTGTCCAAGCCCACCACCGACAAGCACTCCACCGGCGGTGTGGGCGACAAGATCACCCTCCCGCTGGCCCCGCTCGTGGCCAGCTACGGCGTCGCGGTCCCGCAGCTCTCCGGACGCGGGCTCGGCCACACCGGCGGGACCCTCGACAAGCTCGAGGCGATTCCCGGCTGGCGCGCCGCGCTCACCAACGAGGAGATGATGCGGCAGCTCGACGAGGTCGGCGCCGTGATCTGCGCCGCCGGCTCCGGACTCGCCCCGGCGGACAAGAAGCTCTACGCCCTGCGTGACGTCACCGGCACCGTCGAGGCGATCCCGCTGATCGCCAGCTCGATCATGTCCAAGAAGATCGCCGAGGGCACCGCAGCGCTGACCCTGGATGTCAAGACGGGCGCGGGAGCGTTCATGACCGAGGAGGCCGACGCCCGCGAGCTCGCCCGCACCATGGTCGAGCTCGGCACCGACGCCGGCGTGCGCACCGTCGCGCTGCTGACCGACATGTCGGCGCCGCTGGGGCGCACGGCCGGCAATGCGCTCGAGGTGCGCGAGTCGCTCGAGGTGCTGGCCGGTGGCGGCCCGGCCGACGTCGTCGAGCTCACCTGCGCCCTGGCCCGCGAGATGCTCGAGGCGGCCGGGGTGCGCGAGCCCGACGTGGAGGCCGCGCTCGCCGATGGCCGTGCGATGGACTCCTGGCGCGCGATGATCGCCGCCCAGGGCGGCGAGGTCGATGCCCCGCTGCCGACCGCCGAGCACGTCGAGGAGTTCCGGGCGCAGGAGAGCGGCGTGGTGACCGGCCTGGACGCCATGGGCGTGGGAGTGGCCGCGTGGCGGCTCGGGGCCGGACGCTCCCGGCCCGGCGAGGCCGTGCAGGCCGCCGCCGGCGTGGAGATCACGGCGCACATCGGGGACGAGGTGCGCGCCGGGGACGTCCTGGCGCGCCTGCACACCGACACCCCGGAGCGGGTGGCCAGAGCCCTCGAGGCGATCGACGGATCCTGGAGCCTCGCCGCGCCAGGGACCGCGGTTCCGGAGCGCAGGATCGTGCTGGACCGCCTGGCCTGAGTGCGCGCCGCCGCACGGCAGGCGGCAGGACAGGCGGCTGGGCAGGAAGGGCCGGCGGCCGAGGGGTGTTCCCGCGGGAACGTCCCTCGGCCGCCGGCGTCAGAGCGCGCGCAGCGCCGGGAGGATGTGCTCGACCATCAACGGGGCCAGGCGCGCGCCGGTGCCCGGCTCGTCTACCCGGATCCAGCGGTGGTCGGCCAGCTCGGCCCGCACCGCCAGCGGTTCGGGCAGCTCCGTGCGGCAGGAGAACACCGTCGAGCGCACCAACGTGTCCGGCTCGTTGGCGGCGACGGCCTCGAACTCACCCAGCGGCTCGAGATCCCGGGGGTCGAGGTGTACGCCGATCTCCTCGGCGACCTCGCGCACGGCGGCCTCGAGGGCCGTCTCCCCGGGTTCGAGCTTGCCGCCCACCTGCATGTAGGAGCCCGTCCCGCGCTTGCGCACCGCGAGCACCTCCTCGCCGTGGGGGCCGTGTCGCAGGAAGCTGACGGCCGTGATCCGCAGGACGTCGGGCTCCTGCGCACACGGTCGATGGGTGGTCTCCGCCTCGGTGAGAGCGGCCAGGGAGCGCAGTCGGCGGACCCCGGATCGCAGACCTTCCGGGCGCATCCCCGCGCGGATCCAGGCTGCGACGTCCCCGCGCTGGTCCCGGGCGAGCCCCCAGCCGCGGCGCAGCAGTGTCAGCGGCGGCTTGCGGTGTTCGCGCAGGTCCCGCGCCAGGCGCAGGGTGAACACCACCGGGGTGGGGCGGTGCAGCACGATCGCGTCGGCCAGCAGACCGGCCGCGGCCAGCGGGGCGATCAGCTCGGCGGCGAAGATGCCCTCGGCGATGATGACGGGGGCGTCGCCGGCCTCCAAGCGGGTGGTGCCCGTACGGCGGGAGGCGGAGATCGAGTACTCGGGAACGTCGGCGGCACCGTCGTGGGCGATCGCCGTGAGCGCCTCGAGCGCGGCCCCGACGTTCCAGGAGGCCGGGTCGTCCCAGTCCACGATGCCGAAGCGTCGCGGCAGTCCCGGATCGTCGTGGTCGCGGTAGAACTCGTCCAGACCCAGCACGGGAAGGCCCGAGCGCTGGGACATGAGGCCCTTGCCGCTGCCCGAGGGACCGGCGAGCAGAACGATGCGCCGCGGTGGGCGGGGGCGGGATCCGGGGGCAGTCACGAGCGTCGAGTCTAAGCGGTCCCGGGCACGTCACGCCGCTCAGTAGGGGGTGGCCCGGCCCCTCGTGTCATGCGGCGAGGCCGACGACGCTACGGCAGAGCAGCTCGACGCAGTCCGCCAGACGGAAGCCTGCGCCGCCCGTGGTGGCGGCGATCCGGGCCCCGTCACCGGCGGGCTCGGACGGCGATGAGGGAGCGGGACGGGTTCGCACGTGCTCGAACATCGCGGGCCACCGGGCCTGGACCGGGGTCCCGCTCTCGTCCACGACCCGGAACCTTGGTCCGCCGCGAGCCCGGGGTCGCCGGAGGGGCACGAGACGGAGTCCGCCCTCGTGCACGATCACGTGGTGACGCCGACACACCAGGGCAAGGCCCTCGATGTCCGTGAGCCCGCCCTGCGACCAGGGCGTCACGTGATGGGCATCCAGATTCCTGCTCTGGTGGCAGCCGGGGAAGCAGCAGGTGCCGTCGCGCAGCCTCAGCGCGCGACGCTGGGCACGGGAGGCGAGCCGGCGGGCACGACCGAGATGGAGAATCTCGCCGCCCGCGTCGGTGAGGACGATCGCGACGCGGCCCGTGCAGGCGAGGCGTTCCGCGGTACGGGTCTCGAGCGATCCGCCGCCGACGACGCCGCATCGCTGGGGCGTTCCCGAGGGAACGCGCCCGGCGTCTGCATCGGTGAGATGTTCGGGGTTCGCCGCGGGACCGTCGTGGACCAGGGCCGAGGCGTCGACCTGCACCACGACCAGGTGGCGGTCCTCTCCGGAGCGATCCCCGGGCGCAGCGGCGAGGAACCCCCGGGCGACTTCGTGGACGGCATCGGCGCGGCGCTGGGCGAGGGTGGGGGCAGTGGTCGCGCGGGCGTCCTCGGCGGCAGCGACGTCGGCTTCGGCTTCGGCGAGAGTGTCCTCGCTTGCGGGATGCCCCGCGTGCTCGTCCGCGAGCTCGACCGAGGGCTCGTCAGTTCGCTCGACCGAGGGAACGGCGGTCCCGTCCCGTTGCAGCGCGGTCTCGAGGGCGGTGATCATCTCGGCGCCGGCTTCCGCGGGGAGCACGGCACGGATCTCGACCATTCCGTCCTCCCGGGTGCGCCAGCGGGCCTCGCGCACGGCGTCCTGGCCCAGGCGGCTGCCGTCGATCGCCCGGAACGAGGAGACTGCGCGAGCCAGCTGGGAGGCCGTCGTGCAGCGCGCCAGCTCGACCAGCTGCTCCTCCTCGACGCGGTCGGCGACCCGGGTCATCTCCCGCACCTTCGAGTAGGAGAGCCGACCGGCGCGGAACTCCGCGACCGTGCGCGGCATCGACGGCAGGGCGCGCGCCACCCTCACGTGCTCGCGTGCAGTGCCCGGCGACATCGAGCAGGACCAGGCCAGCCAGTGTGCCGTGGACTTGAGCCCGACGAACCAGCCCACCCCTTCGCGGGCATCGAAGTCGGCGAGCATCAGCAGCAGCTCGCAGGTTGCCTCGGCGAGGTGCGCCGCCTGCCGCTGGATCCGTTCCCCGAGGCTCTCGGCGTCGGCCCGCGCGAGACGCCCGGGACCAGCGGGGGAGGGCATATCGGCGGCGGGGTCGTGGTCGTGGTCGTGGGCGGAGGACGGCGGGACGCGGGACATGACGGCGGCTCCATCTGCAGGGCGATGACGTGCCCACGAGCACAGCAGCCGACTCGAGAGCCGGGAAGGACCGAGTCACGGGATGGGGACGAGCACCCCTTGTGGAGGAAGGACCCTCTGAGCTTCGTGACCCGATCGTCGCCGCGGCGGATGCGGAGTGTCGGGGCACTCTGCCAGGATCGCCCCATGACGACTTCCGACCGCGCTCAGTTCGCCGCCCTCATCGATCACACCCTCCTCAAGCCCGAGGCCACCCGGGACGACGTCACCGCACAGCTGCGCGAGGCCGAGGAGCTGGGCACCTACTCGGTGTGCATCTCCCCCTCGATGCTCCCGGTCCGGACCTCGGTCAAGGTGGCGACGGTCTGCGGCTTCCCCTCCGGCCAGCACGCCCCGGCGATCAAGGCCGCCGAGGCCGCCGATTCCGTGGCCAAGGGGGCCGACGAGGTCGATATGGTCCTCAATGTCGGGCTCGCCCGGGCCGGCGAGTACGCCGCCGTCGAGGACGAGATCCGTGCGGTGCGGGAGACCGCACCGTCGCCGGTCGTCCTGAAGGTGATCATCGAGTCCGCAGCCCTGACCGACGAGCAGATCGTCGCCGTCTGCGAGGCCGCCGAACGCGCCGGGGCCGACTTCGTGAAGACGTCCACCGGTTTCCATCCCGACGGTGGTGCCACCGAGCACGCCGTGCAGCTCATGCGACGCACCGTCGGCGACCGGCTCGGGGTCAAGGCCTCCGGCGGGATCCGCACCCGCGAGGCGGCCGAGGCGATGGTCGCCGCCGGCGCGAGTCGCCTGGGGCTGTCCTCCTCGCGGGCGATCCTCGAGGGCGGCACCGGCACCGGGTACTGACCGGGAGCACGGAGGCCTGAGCCGGGCGCCGCGCTGTTCGGGCCTGGCCGAGCACCTCGCGCAGCTCAGGCCTGGCCGAGCACCTCGCGCAGCTCACCGTTCAGCTGCTCCAGGCGCTCGCCGGATCGGGCCCGGATGCTCGTCATCTCCGCCCGGGACGTTCCCGCGGGAACGTCCTGGACCACCTCGAGATAGCACTTGAGCTTGGGCTCGGTGCCCGAGGGACGGACCACCACCCGGGTGTCGTCGGCGCTGCGCAGGAGCAGGCCCTCGGTCGGCGGCAGTCCGGTGGTCCCGACCGAGCCCTGCGAGAGGTCCTCGGTGGTGGTGACCGCCGAGCCGAGCAGATGGGTCGGCGGGGCGGTGCGCAGCTGTTTCATCATCGCGGGGATCCGTGCGAGGTCCTCGACCCGGATCGACAGCTGGGAGGTCGCGAACAGCCCGTGCACCGCGGCGAGCTCGTCCAGGCGGTCGATCAGCGTCGTGCCCTCCGCTCTCGCGAGGGCGGCCATCTCGGCGACCATGAGCGCGGCGGAGAGCCCGTCCTTGTCACGCACCACCTCGGGCAGCACGCAGTATCCGATCGCCTCCTCGTAACCGTAGACGATGCCCTCGGCCCGGGCGATCCACTTGAAGCCGGTCAGCGTCGTCGCGGGCTCGCGGCCCGCCTGCTGCGCCACCCGGTCCAGCCAGCGACTGGAGACGAGGGAGCGGGCGAGGACCCCGTCGTACCCGTGGTGACGGATCAGGTGATCACCGAGCAAGACGCCCAGCTCGTCGCCCGTCAGCATCCGCCAGTCACCCCGGTGCGCATCGTGCACGGCGGCGGCGCACCGATCGGCATCGGGATCGTTGGCGATCACCACATCGGCCTCGACCGTGCGCGCCAACTCGAGAGCGAGGTCGATCGCGCCCGGCTCCTCCGGATTCGGGAAGGAGACGGTCGGGAAGTCCGGGTCGGGGTCGGCCTGCTTGGCGACCGGGTGCACCTCGGGGAAGCCGGTGCGGTGCAGCGCCGCCAGCGCCGTCTCGGTGCCGACGCCGTGCATCGCGGTGTGCACGATCCGCACGTCCCGCGGCCCCTCCGGATCCGGCAGCGCGCAGATCGCCGCGAGGTAGTCCTCGCGCAGACCCTCGCCCAGCTGATCCCAGCCGCCGGCGGCGACGGGGATCGCGAGAACGGGGCCGACGGCGGCGATGCGGGCGGCGATCTGTCCGTCCGAGGGCGGCACGATCTGCACGCCGCGGCCGTCCTCCTCCGCGGCGCGTCCGCCGAGGTAGACCTTGTAGCCGTTGTCGGCCGGCGGGTTGTGGCTGGCGGTGACGACGATGCCCGCGTCGGCCTCGAGGTGCCGCACCGCGAAGGCCACCAGCGGGGTGGGGCCGAACCGCTCGAGCAGGTGGACGCGGCAGCCCGCCGCGGTGAGGATCGCCGCCGAGGTCTCGGCGAAGTCCTGGGAGCGGTAGCGGGCGTCGTAGCCGATCACGACGGCAGGCGACTCGATCCCGAGGTCGCCGAGCAGGTGGTCGGCGAGTCCCCGTGCGGCGCGGGAGACCACGGCGAGGTTCATCCGGTGCGGACCGGGCCCCATCCGCCCCCGCAGACCGGCCGTGCCGAACTGGAGATCGGCGGAGAAGGCGTCGGTGAGCTCGTCGATCGCCGGGCCGTCCCCGGCGCGGGCCTGCTCGAGCAGGGAGGTCAGCGCCGAGCGGGTCGCCGGATTGGGGTCGTCCGCGATCCAGGCCTCCGCGCGCTCGTGCAGCGTCGGTCCCGGATCCGCGGGGGCGGGGGAGCCTGCGTCCTGGGGAGGCATCACGCGCTCGCCCCACCGGTGATGCGGCGGACGGTCTCGGCGAGCAGGGACGAGATCCGCGGGCCCGCGTCCCGGCCGGCCTCGAGGACCTCCTGGTGGCTGAGGGCCTGTGCGCTGATGCCCGCGGCCCGGTTCGTCACCAGGGAGATGCCCAGCAGGTCCATCCCGGCCTCGCGGGCGGCGATCGCCTCGAGCGCGGTGGACATGCCGACCAGGTGCGCGCCGATCGTCCTGGCCATCTGCACCTCGGCCGGGGTTTCGTACGTCGGCCCCTGGAACTGCATGTACACCCCTTCGTCGAGGCTCGGGTCGACCTCCCGGGCGATGTCCCGCAGCGCCGGGGTGTACAGATCGGTGAGGTCGACGAAGTTCGCGCCCGCCAGCGGGGTGGCGCCGGTGAAGTTGATCTGGTCGGAGATGAGCACCGGCGTGCCGGGCGCCCAGGAGGGGTCGATCCCTCCGCAGCCGTTGGTCAGCACCATGGTCCGGGCGCCGGTCGCGGCGGCGGTGCGCACCCCGTGCACCACGGCGTCGACGCCGGCCCCTTCGTAGAAGTGGGTACGGGCGCCGAGGACCAGGGCGCGGGCCCCGCTGCCCTCGAGGCGGACCGAGCGGAGGGTGCCGACGTGCCCGGCGACCGCCGGGGGCCGGAACCCGGGGACGGTGGTGGCATCGGCCTGCCAGACGGTCTCGCCGAGCAGATCCGCGGCACCGGACCAGCCCGACCCCAGCACCAGGGCGAGGTCGTGGGAGGCGACGCCGCTGGCCTCGGCGATCGCGGCGGCGGCGTCGCGGGCGAGCAGGTACGGGTCGGAGGGGGTCTCAGTCATGGATCGAAGGTAACGCAGGCCGCTGCTTCCACGCCGCAGAAACGGTCCCCGACCTCGGCGCGGTGGGCCACAATGGAGGGCGTGAGCGATCCCAGCACCGCCCTCCCCTCGGACCCCCATCGAGTCACCAGCGCCGGTGGCAGCACGAGGGTCGTGATCGTCGGCGGCGGACCCGGGGGCTACGAGGCCGCGCTGGCCGCCGCCCGTCTCGGCGCGGACACGGTGCTGATCGAGGAGCGGGGCGTCGGGGGCGCTGCCGTGCTCACCGACGTCGTCCCCTCCAAGACCCTCATCGCCACGGCCGACGTGCTCGACGTCGTCGGCACCTCCCAGGAGCTCGGGATCCGTGACGCCGACAGCGGTTCCGCACCCGGTGCCGGGACCCTGGACGTCGACCTCGGTGCCGTCAACGAGCGCGTCCAGCGCCTCGCCGCCGCGCAGTCCGAGGACATCCGCTCCAGCGTCCGCGACGCCGGGGTGCGCATCCTCGAGGGTCGGGGCCGCCTGACCGGACCCTCCGAGGTCGAGGTCCTGGACGCCGACGGCGCGAGGACGGAGAAGCTCGGGGCCGACGTGATCCTGCTGGCCGTGGGGGCCCGGCCCCGGGAGCTGGAGTCCGCTCCCTCCGATGGGGAGCGGATCCTGAGCTGGACCCAGCTCTACGCGCTGGACCGCCTGCCGGAGCACCTGATCGTCGTCGGCTCCGGCGTGACCGGTGCCGAGTTCGCCAGCGCCTACCGGGCGCTGGGCAGCGAGGTCACCCTGGTCTCCTCCCGCGAGAAGGTCCTGCCCGGCACCGACGTCGACGCGGCCGACGTGCTCGAGGACGCCTTCGCCCGTCGCGGCGTGCACGTGCGCTCCCGCTCCCGGGCGGCCTCCGCACGCCGCGAGGGCGACGGGGTCGTGGTGGGCCTCACCTCGGGCGAGGAGATCGCCGGCAGCCACGTGCTGATGGCACTGGGCGGGATCCCGTGGACCGCCGACCTCGGTTTGGAGGAGGTGGGCGTGCGGGTGAAGGACTCGGGCCACATCGACACCGACCGGGTCTCGCGCACCTCCGTGCGCGGCATCTACGCCGCCGGCGACTGCACGGGCGTGTACCCGCTGGCCTCGGTCGCCGCCATGCAAGGGCGCATCGCCATGCACCATGCCCTGGGCGAGGCGGTCTCCCCGCTGATCTCCGCGCAGGTCTCCTCGGCGATCTTCACCAGTCCGGAGATCGCCGTGGTCGGGGTGAGCGAGCAGGACGTGAAGGACGGTGTCGTCGCCGGTGAGGTGCTCACCCTCGCGCTGGACACCAATCCCCGCGCGAAGATGCAGGGGCTGACCGAGGGGTTCGTGAAGCTCGTCGTGCGCCCCGGTTCCCACACCGTGCTCGGCGCGGTGGTGGTCTCCCCGAGGGCGAGCGAGCTGATCCTGCCCTACACCCTCGCCGTCGCCCACCGCCTCACCGCGGACCAGGTCGCCGGGACCTCGACCGTCTACCCCTCGCTGACCGGCTCGCTCGCGGAGGTGGCGCGACGGGCGACGATCACCGTCGCCCGCTGATCCGGCACCAGGGGCCGAGGCCCGTCAGTCCGCGAGCTGGCAGAGCACCGCGCCCGCGGAGACGGTCGCGCCGATCTCGGCGGTCAGGCCCTGGACGACCCCGGAGCGGTGCGCGGTGATCGGCTGCTCCATCTTCATCGCCTCGAGCACCACGAGCAGGTCGCCGTCGGCGACGGTCTGGCCCTCCTCGGCGACGATCTTGACGATGGTGCCCTGCATGGGCGCGGTGACCGCGTTGCCGCCAGCGGCCTTGTCGCCGACCGCGCGATGGCTGCGCTTGCGGCGCTGGCGCACCGACTGCTGCGGTGCGCGCAGCGAAGCGGGAAGGCTGATCTCGACCCGGCGGCCGTCGACCTCGACCACGACCGCCTCGCGGTCCTCGGCCTCCTCGGGCTGAGCCGGCAGCGGGGCGGCCGGGAGATCGCCCGCGAACTCGGTCTCGATCCACCGGGTGTGGACCGCGAAGGGTTCCTCGGGCGAGGCCGGGGCGAACGCAGGATCCTCGACCACGGCGCGGTGGAAGGGCAGCACGGTCGGGACCCCGTCGATGCGGAACTCGGCCAGGGCGCGGCGGGAGCGCTCGAGGGCCTCCTGCCGGGTGGCACCGGTGATCACGAGCTTGGCCAGCATGGAGTCGAAGGCGCCGGAGACCTCGTCACCGGCGCGCACGCCCGACTCGATGCGCACGCCCGGGCCGGAGGGCACGTCGTAGCGCTGGATGCGCCCGGGGGCGGGCATGAAGCCGCGGCCCGGGTCCTCGCCGTTGATGCGGAACTCGAAGGAGTGCCCGCGCACCAGCGGGTCCTCGCTGGAGATGGACTCCCCGGCGGCGATGCGCAGCTGCTCGCGGACCAGGTCCACACCGGCGACCTCCTCGGTCACCGGGTGCTCGACCTGGAGTCGCGTGTTGACCTCGAGGAAGGAGATGGTGCCGTCGGCGCCGACCAGGAACTCGCAGGTGCCGGCGCCGACGTAGCCGGCCTCGCGCAGGATCGCCTTGGAGGAGGAGACCAGCTGCGCGTTCTGCTGGGAGGTGAGGAACGGCGCCGGCGCCTCCTCGACCAGCTTCTGGTGACGACGCTGCAGGGAGCAGTCCCGGGTGGAGACCACCTGGACATTGCCGTGGATGTCCGCGATGCACTGGGTCTCGACGTGCCGGGGCGCATCGAGGTAGCGCTCCACGAAGCACTCGCCGCGCCCGAAGGAGGACACGGCCTCCCGCACGGCCGAGTCGAACAGCTCGCGCACCTCGGACTCCTCGCGGGCGACCTTCAGGCCGCGACCACCGCCGCCGAAGGCGGCCTTGATGGCGATCGGCAGACCGTTGGCGCGGGCGAAGTCGACCACCTCGTCGGAGCTGGCGACCGGGTCCTTGGTGCCCGCGACCAGGGGTGCCCCGGCTTTCTGGGCGATGTGGCGGGCCGAGACCTTGTCCCCGAGCTTCTCGATGGCCGACGGGGGCGGCCCGATCCACGTCAGCCCGGCGTCGATGACGGCCTGCGCGAAGTCGGCGCGCTCGGAGAGGAACCCGTAGCCGGGGTGGATCGCATCCGCCCCGGAGCGGTGGGCGATGTCGAGGATCTTGTCGACGACCAGGTACGAGCTGGCGGCGGTGCTGCCCCCGAGGGCGTAGGCCTCGTCGGCGATCTGCGTGTGCAGCGCGTCGCGGTCGGGGTCGGCGTACACGGCGACCGAGCGGAGCCCGGCGTCCCGGCAGGCTCGTGCGACCCGCACCGCGATCTCTCCACGGTTGGCGATCAGCACCGTGGACAGGGGGCGGGGCTTGGAGGAGCGTGCGGGCATCGGCGAGGGTTCCTTCCGGGAGTCAGCAGAGGCCGAGTCTAGTACCGCGCGGGCTCACGCGGACGCAGGCGGCGGGGTGGTGGCCGCGGAGTCCTCCCCGGTGGCGGAGGACAGTGCGGCATCCCACAGCTCGTGGACGCCCAGACCGACCTCGCCCAGCATCCGGCGCAGCAGCGGCAGCGACAGCCCGACGACGGCGTGCGGGTCACCCTCGACCCCCTCGATGAACGGGCCGGCGAGCCCGTCGAGGGTGAAGGCGCCCGCCACGCCAAGCGGATCACCGGTGGCCACGTAGGCCTCGATCTCCTCGTCGGTCACGTCCGCGAAGGTGACGCGGCAGCTCGCGGTAGCCCCGAAGGTCGCCGCGGTGCCGCCGTCGGCCTCGTCGCGGTCGTCGACCAGCCAGTGCCCGGAGTGCAGGGTGGCGGAGCGCCCTCGCATCGCCCGCCAGCGCTGTGCGGCGCGTGCGGGCGTGTGCGGCTTGCCGATGGATTCGCCGTCGAGCTCGAGCATCGAGTCGCAGCCGAGCACCAGGTAGCCGCCGTCGCTGCGGGCGGTCGCGGCCAGCGCCTTTTCACGGGCCAGCAGCAGCACCTCCTCAGCGGGGGTGAGGGCGTCGTCGAGATCCCCGGAGGCGGTGGCGCGCTCGCGGGCCGCGGCGAGGATCGCCTCCTCGTCGAGATCGACGGGGAGGGTGCCGTGCTCGATGCGAGCCGCGCGCAGGGTGGCGCGGCGACCGGCCGAGGCGGAGGCGAGCAGCAGGAGCGGATCGTGGTCCGGCGGCTCGCCGGGGGCCCCGGTGTCGGCGGTCGCGGCGGGGGAGGTGGCAGTCGGGTGCGTCATGACGGTGCTCCTTCGAGGACGGACAGCGGCAGGCTCCCCGGTTCGAGGGGTCAGCGGTCGGAGAACTGCCAGGCGGTGGACGAGGCGTGGTGGCGCAGCGGGTGGGAGCGCGGATGACTGTGCACGGGATCGCTCCAGGCGCCCGGGCCGTCGACACGCCCCTCGGCGAGGGAGCGCTCCTCGGCCTCCAGCCGGCTGGTGACGCTCATCGCGGAGACCACGACGGCGATCGCCGCCAGCTCGTCGGCGGCGAGACGACCCTGGACCAGGCGGACGTCCGCGCGGGGCACGGTGACCTGGTCGGAGGAGGGGACCGGCCCGGTCACAGCGGGATGTTCCCGTGCTTCTTGGTGGGCAGGGAGTCGCGCTTGGTGCGCAGGGCGCGCAGTGCCCGGGCGATCTCGAGCCGGGTGTCGGCGGGGCGGATCACGCCGTCGATCCAGCCGCGCTCTGCCGCGGTGTACGGGGTCGCGAACTGCTCCTCGTACTCGGTCTCGAGCTTGGCGCGCTCGGCGGCGACGTCCCCGCCGTCCTCCTGCACGGTGCGCAGCTGCTGGCGATGCAGGATGTTGACCGCACCCTGCGAACCCATCACGGCGATCTGCGCGGTCGGCCAGGCGAGGTTGAGGTCGGCGCCGAGCTCCTTGGAGCCCATCACGATGTACGCCCCGCCGTAGGCCTTGCGGGTGATGACCGTGACCAGCGGGACGGTCGCCTCCGCATAGGCGTACAGCAGCTTGGCGCCGCGCCGGATGATGCCGCCGAACTCCTGGTCGGTGCCGGGCAGGAAGCCCGGCACGTCCACGAAGGTCAGCACCGGGATGTTGAAGGCGTCGCACAGGCGCACGAAGCGCGCGGCCTTCTCGGAGGCGTCGATGTCCAGGGTGCCGGCCAGATGCGAGGGCTGGTTGGCGATGATGCCGACGCTGTAGCCCTCGACGCGCCCGAAACCGACCAGGATGCTCTGGGCGAACAATGGCTGGACCTCGAGGAACTCCTCGTCGTCCAGGACGGTGCGCAGCACCGTGAGCATGTCGTAGGGCTGGTTCGGGGAATCCGGGATGAGCGAGTCCAGTGCCGTGTCCTGCGCGGTGGGCGACTCCTCGAAGCGCACCGGGAAGGAGGGCGCCGGGCTCAGGGTGTTGGCCGGCAGGTAGCTCAGGAGGTCCTTGACGTACTCGATGGCCTCGTCCTCGTCCGGGGCCATGTAGTGCGCCACGCCGGAGCGGGAGGAGTGCGTGCGGGCGCCGCCCAGCTCCTCGAAGCCGACGTCCTCGCCGGTCACGGTCCGGATCACGTCGGGTCCCGTGATGAACATGTGCGAGGTCTTCTCGACCATCACGATGAAGTCCGACAGGGCGGGGAGTACACCGCGCCGCCCGCAGCAGGGCCCATGATCATGGAGATCTGCGGGACCACGCCCGAGGAGCGGGTGTTGCGGCGCATGATGCCCGCGAAGGCGGCCAGCGAGGCCACGCCCTCCTGGATGCGGGCGCCGCCGCCGTCGAGCATGCCGATGACCGGCACGCCCGTCGTCAGGGCGAGGTCCTGGATCTTCTGGATCTTGCGGCCGTGGGCCTCCCCGAGGGAGCCGCCGAAGACGGTGAAGTCCTGGGCGTAGACGCACACCTGACGGCCGTCGATGGTGCCGTGCCCGGTGACGATGCCGTCGCCGTCGGGTCGCTTGCGATCGATGCCGTAGGCATGGGCCTGATGGCGGACGAACCGGTCGGTCTCGACGAAGGAGCCGTCGTCCAGCAGGTCGGCGATGCGTTCGCGGGCCGTCTTCTTCCCCCGGGCGTGCTGCTTCTGGACGGCGACCTCGTCGGCCGCGGAGACGACGGCGGCGTCGCGCTCGCGGAGGTCCTCGAGTCGCTGGGCGGTGGTGAGCGGCCGCGGGGCGTCGGTCACGGGACCTCCTGCTGCGGCCCGAGGGGCCGCCATGAATCCGGGGAGATGAACACCGGGATACTACGCTACGACCAGTCGGCGACGCCCGCTGCGGATGCGCTCCGTCGGACATGTCTCCGACCCGGTCGGCACCGCGGGGCCGCCGTCATCAGCACCACAGGAAGGGCGAGGACAGTGGATCGCTCAGAGGCCGTCCCCGATCGCGGGCCGATCCCTGCCCCGGTGATCCATCGGCTCGCGCGCGTGCCCTCGACCCAGGACGAGGCGGCGCGCCGCCTGGCCGCCGGCCAGGAGACGCCCTTCGCGGTGGCCACCGGGGAGCAGACCGCCGGGCGTGGACGACTGGGCCGGAGCTTCGCGAGCCCCGACGGCGGCAACGTCTACCTGACCTATGTCCACCGCACCCGCCTGGCTCCGCAGCGGCGCAGCTGGATCCCGCTGGTCGCCGGGCTCGCCGCACTCGAGGCAGTGACCTCGGCGGTCGGGGACCGGGGCCCGGTGCTGGGACTGAAATGGCCCAACGACCTCCACCTCGAGGACGGCCGCAAGCTCGGCGGGATCCTCGTCGAGGGGCGCGGGAGCGACGCCGTGCTGATCGGTATCGGGCTGAACGTGCGCGGGCCGGTCCGCGGCGCCGACGGGGCCCCGGTGCCGGGAGCGGCCTGGCTGCTCGGGGACGAGGGGATCCGCGCGACCGGCGAGCAGCGCGAGGGAGCGGGGGACCCCGAGGCGATGCGCGCCCGGATCGAGCGGGCCCTGGCCGGCGCGCTCGCCGCCGAGCTGGCGGCGCTGGAATCCACGGAGGGGGACGCGGACGCAGCACGGTCCGCGGACCGTTACACTATGACGTGCCTCACACTCGGGCAGGCGGTGCGGGTCGATCCCCTGGGATCGGCCGGCACGGGCGGAGCACGGTCCTCCTCCCTGCGCGGCATCGCCCGAGCCGTCGATGCGCATGGCCGCCTGGTGGTCGACCTCGACGAGGGCGGCCGCCGGGCCGTGGACGTCGGCGACGTGAGACATGTGAGGCCGGGCGGACCCGCTCGGCCCGCGACGGGTGCCGCTCGCGGCGCCGAACAGGAGGTACACGGCACGTGACGGGCGGCAGCGAAGACCTGGAGCGCAGCATCACCTCGGACGGGTCACCACCGTCGGAGCCCTCGAGCGTCCCCCCGGAGCAGTCACCCGACCTCGTGCAGACCTCGCTCGACGACCAGGAGATCCTCGATCTCAATCGACGCTTCGCCGAGGTGCGGCGCAGTGTCGGGGCGCTGGAGAAGGTGCTGCTGCAGGGCCCGCGGAAGTACTCGCGTCGCGACCTGGCCCAGCGCCAGGACATCCCGGAGCGGCTGGCCTCCGTGTACTGGCGCTCGCTCGGCTTCACCCCGGTGGACGAGGACACCGTGGTGTTCACCGAGGAGGACGCCTACTCGATCGGGGACCTCTCCGCGATCGTCGAGGACGGCGTGCTCTCCGAGCGCGCCTTCGCGAGCATCACCCGTGGCCTGGGCTTCCACATGGGCCGGCTCGCCATGTGGATCACCGAGGCCCTGGTCGACGAGGCCAAGCACGCCGACGGGGCCGACGACGCCGAGGCCCGCCAGCAGATGCTCGACTCGATCCCCGAGCTGCTCGAGACCCTCGAGTCCCAGGTCATGTTCACCTTCCGCCGGCAGCTCGCGGCGTACGCGGCGCGAGCCGGCTCCGAGGTGCTCCACCGCGACACCGACGAGCTGTTCCCGCTGCAGCGGGCCGTGGGCTTCGCCGACCTGGTGCAGTTCACCCGCCTGGCCCAGGACCTCTCCGGTGCCGAGCTCGCCGACGTCGTCGGCCGTTTTGAGGCGGTGGGACGCGATGTGATCTCCGTCGGCGGCGGCCGCGTGGTCAAGACCGTCGGCGACGAGATCATGTTCCTGGCCGACACGCCCGAGGACGGCGCGCAGATCGCCGTCAGCCTCGCCGAGGCCATCACCTCCGACCCCGCCCTGCCCCCGATCCGGGTGGGACTGTCCTGGGGATCGATGTTCTCCCGGTACGGTGACGTCTTCGGGCCCAAGGTCAACCTCGCCGCCCGGATGGAGTCCGTGGCCCGCCCCGGGTCCGTGATGGTCGACGCCGAGACCGCCGCAGCCGTCACCCAGGCGTTGCCGGGGGGCTTCAGCATCACCGAGGGCGAGGACGTGGAGCTCCACGGCATCGGCACGGTGCGGGTGCAGGAGATGCGCCGGGACCGCTCGGCGCCGCTCGACATGGGCCTGTGAGGACGGGGCCCCGCGCCCCGTCGCCCGCTGCGACATAGGATGGAACGCGTGACACGACTGCTACTCGTCGAGGACGACTCGGCCATCGCTGAACCTCTCTCCCGCGCACTGGACCGCGAGGGGTACGACGTCACGCGCGCCTCGCGCGGCATGGACGCGCTCGCGATCGCCGCCGGCGGGGACCCGATCGACGTCGTGATCCTCGATCTCGGCCTGCCTGACCTGGACGGTCTCGAGGTCGCCCGCCGGCTGCGCAAGGGCGGTCTCGAATCGCCGATCCTGATCCTCACCGCCCGGGCCGATGAGGTCGACGCCGTGGTGGGCCTCGATGCCGGCGCCGACGACTACGTGACCAAACCCTTCCGGCTCGGCGAGCTCCAGGCCCGCATCCGCGCCCTGATGCGCCGCACCCAGGTCGTGGAGGAGTCGGGCGACGCCTTCGACGTCAACGGCGTGACCCTCGACGTCTCCGCGCGCCGCGCCTACGTCGACGGCGAGGAGCTGAGCCTGTCGGCCAAGGAGTACGACCTGCTGACCGTGCTGGTGCGCGAGTCGGGCAGCGTCGTCACCCGCGACGACCTCATGCGAGAGGTCTGGGGCGCCGAGTGGTGGGGCTCGACCAAGACCCTCGACATGCACATCTCGTGGCTGCGCCGCAAGCTCGGGGACGACGCCACCAACCCGCGCCGGATCACGACGGTCAGGGGTGTCGGCTTCCGCTTCGAGACCGGCGCGGAGAGCTGACGGGTGCGGCAACGGGTACTGCAGGCCACGATCATCACCGTGGTCCTCGCGGTGCTGCTGCTGGGCATCCCGCTGGGCTGGTCCTGGATGCAGCTGGCGAAGCAGAGGCTCTCCGACGAGGCCAGCGACATCCTCGACGACGTCCGGGTCGCCACCGACGCGCGGCTGAGTGAGGGCAGGCCGTTGGAGGAGGCGCTGCTGCAGCGCATCGTCGACGAGCAGACGGATCTGAACATCGCCATCTCGGTCACCACGCGCGACGGCGACACGATCACGGCGGGCGATCCCCCCGGCGACGACCCGCTCGAGGTCCGCGTCGGCGGCTCCGAGCAGCAGGACATCGTGGTGTCCGTCCCGCAGTCCGATGTGCGCGCGCACACCGCGAGCGACTGGGTGATCATCGTCGTCGCCGGGCTCTCGGCCCTCTCGGTGGGCGCCTCCGTCGCCCTGTGGCAGGCGCAGCGGATCTCGATGCCTTTGGCCCGGCTGAACCGGCGGGCGGAGGAGATGGGCTCCGGCCGTGCCCGCGGACCGTGGAACCCCTCGGGGATCGCCGAGATCGACGACGTCGCCGAGGAGCTGATCCGTTCCGGCGCGATGCTCACCGATCGCCTGGAAGCGGAGAGCCAGCTCGCCTCCAACGCGTCCCACCAGCTGCGCACCCCGCTGACCGCGCTGTCCATGCGGCTGGACGAGATCCTCGCGACCAGCTCCGAAGAGTGGGTGCGCGAGGAGGCGCGGATCTCCCTGGAGCAGATCGACCGCCTCACCGAGGTGGTCCACGACCTCATCAACGCCCCGCGCTCCTCGCAGAACCGCACCCCCGGCGTGGTCGAGCTGCGTTCGGTGCTCACCCAGCAGAGCGAGGAATGGTCACCCGCCTACCGCCGCGCCCATCGTGAGCTGCGCATCCAGGTGCCGAGCAGCGCGGCCGTCTGGGGATCGACCGGCCCGCTCACGCAGGTCGTCGCCACCCTCATCGAGAACGCGCTCATGCACGGCGAGGGTCGCACCACCGTGAAGGTGCGGCGCAACGAGCACTCCACGGTGGTCGAGGTGACCGACGAGGGCGGTGGCATCGACCCCGAGCTCGGCGCGCGGATCTTCGAGCGCTCCATCTCCGGACGCAGCTCCTCGGGCACCGGAGTCGGCCTGGCCCTGGCCCGCACCCTGGTCGAGGACGACGGCGGACGCCTCGAGCTGCTCACCGAGACGCCGGCGACCTTCGGCGTGTTCCTCATCTCCGCCCCCGGCGAGGACGACGCCGATCCGGAGACCGTCGAGGACCCGTCCGGCGAGCAGGACGACGACCTCGAGAACCTCCCGCAGGGGTCCGTGGTCCGGCGCCGCCCGCGCTCGCGGACCTGATCCTCGTACACTGACCGGCGTGTCGAAGCCCCCGCAGCCTCCCGGTCCCTCCGCTCCTCCCGCCGCCGACGCGCCCCACGGGGCTCGCCGGGTCGGCATCATCGGCGCCGGTCAGCTGGCCCGCATGATGCTGGGCCCCGCCATCGAGCTGGGCCTGACCGCTCCCGTGCTCGCCACCTCCCGCGAGGAGAGCGCCGCGGCCGTCGCCGGCCAGGTGCACCTGGGACGTCACGACGACGAGCAGGCAGTGCGCACGCTCGCCGGCGAGGTGGACGTGCTCACCTTCGACCACGAGCACGTGCCCGCCGCGATCCTCGAACCGATCGGCGCCGAGAGCCTGGCCGCCGTGCGACCGGGGCCCGCCGCCCTCGCCCACGCCCAGGACAAGCTGGTCATGCGCGAACGCCTGACCGCGCTGGGCCATCCCTGCCCGCGCTGGTGGCGGGTCGGCAGCCGCGCGGACCTCGCCGAGGCGCTCGAGCGGACCGGGGGCCGCCTGGTGGTCAAGACCCCGCGGGGTGGCTACGACGCCCACGGCGTGCGGGTCCTCGACGCCGCCGACCAGGCCGACGACTGGCTGTCGGAGCACGGCCAGCTGCTCGCCGAGGAGCTGGTCCCCTTCACCCGGGAGCTGTCCGCCCAGGTGGCGCGCCGTCCCGGCGGCGAGGCGGTCGCGTACCCCGTCGTGCAGTCGCTCCAGAAGGACGGCGTCTGCTACGAGGTCGTCGCCCCGGCCCCCGGCCTCGACGAGTCCGCCCAGCAGCGCATCCAGGCCCTGGCCCTCGCGATCGCCGAGGATCTCGAGGTGGTCGGGATGCTCGCCGTCGAGCTGTTCGAGACCGCCGACGGCGAGGTCAGCGTCAACGAGCTCGCGATGCGCCCGCACAACACCGGCCACTGGTCCATGGACGGCGCCGTGACCGGGCAGTTCGAGCAGCATCTGCGCGCCGTGGCCGATCTGCCGTTGGGTGCCACCACCCCCCGGGGCCCGGTCGCGGTGATGGTGAACCTGCTCGGCGGCGCCGCCGAGGACCTCGCCCCGGGCGCCCACGCCGCCCTCGCCGCCGACCCGGAGCTGAAGGTCCACCTGTACGGCAAGTCCGTGCGTCCGGGCCGCAAGATCGGCCATGTCACCCTGGTGGGCGAGGACGCGGGGGACCTGCTCGCGCGCGCCCACCGCGCCGAGCGCCTCATCGTCGACGGCCCCGCCACCGCAGCGCCCGCAGACGGCACGACGAAGGAGACCCGATGACCGAGACCGCGTCCAGCCCCCTGGTGGGCATCGTCATGGGCTCCGACTCCGACCACCCGGTGATGAAGGCGGCGGAGGAGGCACTCGCCGAGTTCGGCATCGAGGCCGAGGTCGACGTCGTCTCCGCCCACCGGATGCCCGAGGACATGATCACCTGGGGCCGCTCCGCCGCCGAGCGCGGCCTGCGCGTCGTCATCGCCGGTGCCGGGGGAGCGGCGCACCTGCCCGGGATGCTCGCCTCCCTCACCCCGCTGCCCGTGATCGGCGTGCCCGTGCCCCTGAAGCACCTCGACGGCATGGACTCCCTGCTCTCGATCGTGCAGATGCCCGCCGGGGTGCCGGTGGCGACCGTCTCGATCGGCGGGGCCCGCAACGCCGGCCTGCTGGCCGCCCGGATCCTGTCCGCCGGAGGCGACGAACAGGCCGAGCGTCTCCGGGAGCGCATGGTCGCCTTCCAGTCCGAGCTGCGGGAGATCGCCGTGCGCAAGGGGGAGACCCTCCGCGCCCAGCGCTGAGATCCCGCCCATGGACCGATCGCCCGCCCGCCCACCGGTCCGGATCGCCTGGCTGGACCTCGCGCGGGCGATCTCGATCCTGCTGGTGGTGCTCTACCACGTGGCGGTCTCGGCGGGCCCCGAGCTGCTCGGCGGCAGCGGGTCGCCGGCGGCCAGGTGGTGGACCGGCGTGAACGTCGCGCTCATCCCGCTGCGGATGCCGCTGTTCTTCCTCGTCGCCGGGGCCCTGGCCACCCGGGCCGTCCAGCGTCCCTGGCGGGCCGTGCTGCGGCCCCGAGTGCTCGATCTGCTGTGGCCGTATCTGCTGTGGTGCCTGCTGTTCGCCGTCACCGGCTGGCCGCGCTACGCCCCCGCCGATCCCCTCGGCTTCCTCGCGGGAGAGGTCACCGGCATGCTGGTGATCGGCTCCCCGTACTGGTTCATCGCCGTGCTGCCGCTGTTCTTCGTCCTCGCTCGGCCAGGACGGCGCCGGCCGGCGGTGACCGTGGCCCTCGCCCTCGCGGCCTATCTCCTGGCCCCCGTCCTGCAGGCGTGGATGGTCACCGCCGGCACGGATCCGGACCTCGCCTACGGGGTCTTCCAGGTCACCGACAACGCCCTGTGGTATCTCCTCGGAGTCGTGCTGCACGGGGCTCTGCTGCGCGCCGGCGATCGGGTGCGTGCCCTCCCGGGCCTCCTCACGGGCACGGCGCTGCTACTCGTCTTCGGCATGCTGGCCGCCGCCGTCCTGCGCAGCGAGGCACCGCTCGCCGTGGTGCGGCTGCTCGAGCTCGCCGCCTCGCTGACGGGGCTGGCCGCTGCCGTCCGCCTGATCCCGCTGCTGGCCCGCCGGGGCGCTCTCGCCCGCCTCGGCGCCCATCTCGGCAGCCGCACCCTGGTGATCTACCTCGTCCACCCCGTCCTGCTCAACGTCGGTGTCGTGCTGTGGATGCGCGTGGGCGCCGACGACCTCATCACGACCGTCGCCCGGGAGCTGCTCCTGATCCCCGTCCTCGCGGCGCTCGCCGTGCTCGGCTCCCTCGCCCTCGACCGGGCCCTCGCGCGGTGGGGGCCCGGCTGGTTGCTCGCGGCGCCGGGAGCCGGACGCTCCCGCCGGGAGATGCCACCCCGTGGGGCGGCGTCCGGCCCGCCGGTGGGGGCCGGCCCGTCGGCAGGGCGGTCCGATCGACCCGGTCCCTCGCGGTATCGTCGCAGTCATGAGTGAGACACCCGCTTACCGGGTCGCCCCCGGTGCCGACATCTCGGAGGACGCGACCATCGGGGACGGGAGCTCGATCTGGCATCTCGCCCAGGTGAGGGAGGGGGCCCACCTCGGCACGAACTGCATCGTCGGCCGTGGAGCGTACATCGGCAGCGGTGTGCGCATGGGCGACGGCTGCAAGATCCAGAACCACGCGCTGGTCTACGAGCCCGCCGAGCTCGCCGACGGCGTCTTCGTCGGCCCCGCGGCGGTCTTCACCAACGACCACTTCCCGCGTGCGGTCAATCCCGACCTCACCCCCAAGTCGCCCTCCGACTGGGACGCCGTCGGCGTGACCTGCGAGACCGGCGCCTCGATCGGTGCCCGCGCGGTCTGCGTGGCACCGCTGAGGATCGGCGCCTGGGCGATGGTCGCCGCCGGGGCCACGGTGGTCAAGGACGTACCCCCGCACGCCCTCGTGGCAGGGGTCCCCGCCCGTCGCCTGGCCTGGGTGGGCCGCTCCGGCGAGAAGCTGGTCCCCGCGTCCGACGGCACCGACGCCTGGGTGTGTCCCGCCACCGGCGAGTGGTACATCCCCGACGACTCCACCGGCGGGCTCCTGCTCGCCTCCTCCCCGCTGGCCGGCGCCCCGCGCCCGGCCGAGCTCACCGACCCCGACGAACAGGATGGAACGTCCGCATGAACAGTGAACGAACGATGATCCCTCCGGCGAAGCCGATCATCGGGCAGGACGAGCGGGACGCGGTCGATCGCGTGCTGGCCTCGGGGATGGTGGCGCAGGGCCCGGAGGTCGCGGCCTTCGAGCAGGAGTTCTCGGCGGCCCTGGCGGGCGGCCGGGAGGTGGTCGCCGTCAACTCGGGCACCTCCGGGCAGCACCTGGGGATGCTGGGGCTGGGCCTGGGGGCCGGCGGCGAGGTGATCGTGCCCTCGTTCACCTTCGCGGCGACGGCGAACTCGGTGGCGGTGTGCGGAGGCACGCCGGTGTTCGTGGACGTGGACCCGGAGACCTTCACGGTCGATCCCGCGGCGATCGAGGCCGCGATCACCGAGCGTACGGTCGGGATCCAGCCGGTGCATCTGTACGGGCATCCGGCAGAGATGGACCGGATCTGTGCGATCGCCGAGGCGCATGGGCTGTGGGTGTTCGAGGACGCGGCGCAGGCGCACGGGGCGTCCTGGCAGGGCTCGCCGGTGGGCACCTTCGGCGACGGGGCGATGTACTCGCTGTACCCGACGAAGAACATGACCTCCGGCGAGGGCGGCATGGTCGCCTGCGGCACGGCGGAGCTGGCGCGGCAGGTGCGGTTGCTGCGGAACCAGGGGATGGAGACGCAGTACGCGAACGAGGTCGCGGGCTACAACAACCGCATGACCGACATCCACGCGGCGATCGGCCGGGTCCAGCTCGGCAAGCTGCCGGCCTGGACCACGACCCGGCAGCAGAACGCGGCCTACTTCGACGCGCACCTGCGCGGCGTGGTGGCGCCCGTGGTGCGGGAGGCCGCGAGCCACGTGTACCACCAGTACACGGTGCGGATCGAAGGCGCCTCGGCGGCGGAGCGGGACGCCTTCGCGACCGCACTGCGCGAGGAGCACCAGGTGGGATGCGGCGTGTACTACCCGACGCCGGTGCACCGCCTGGCGACGTTCCGGGTGGAGCGGGACCTGCCGGTCACCGAGATGCTGGCCCGCGAGGTGCTGTCGCTGCCGGTGCATCCGAGCATCTCCGCGGAGGACAGGGAGCGGATCGTGGAGGCTGTGAACACCGTGGCGAGAGCGGGGGCGTGAGCGTGACGAGGACTCTGCGGGCCGGACTGATCGGTCTGGGCATGATGGGCCGCCATCACGCCCGCAATCTGCAGGCGCTCGAGGGCGTCGAGCTGGTGGCGGTGGCCGATGCCCACGGCGACCCCCACGGGGCGGCGCCCGGCTTTGACGTGCTGCCGGACGTCGAGGCGCTGATCGCTGCGGGAATCGACTACGCGGTGGTGGCGGTGCCCACCCAGTTCCACCGGAACGTGGCGCTGACCCTGGCCGGCGCCGGGGTGCACTGCATCGTCGAGAAGCCGCTGGCCTTCGACATCAGCGAGGCCGAGGAGATCACCGCCGCCTTCGAGCGGGCCGGCCTGGTCGGCGCGGTGGGCTACATCGAGCGCTACAACCCGGCGCTGCAGGAGATGCGGCGGCGCATCGCCGACGGTCAGCTCGGTGAGATCTACCAGATCGTCACCCGTCGGCAGGGCGGCTTCCCGGCGCGGATCGCCGACGTCGGCGTGGTCAAGGACCTCGCCACCCACGATCTCGACCTCACCGCCTGGGTCGCGCAGTCGCAGTTCGCCGACGTGGCCGCGACCTCGACCCGACGCAGCGGCCGCAGCGACGAGGACATGGTCTCGATCACCGGTCGACTCGAGGACGGGACCATCACCAACCACCTGGTGAACTGGCTGTCCCCCTTCAAGGAGCGCGTCACCGTGGTGACCGGGGAGAAGGGCGCCCTGGTCGGGGACACCGTCAACGCTGATCTCACCTTCCACGCCAACGCCCAGGCAACCACCAACCTGTGGGAGTCCATGGCCTCGTTCCGCGGCGTCAGTGAGGGCGACTCCATCACCTACTCGCTCCAGCGCAAGGAGCCATTGGCCACCGAGCACGAGGCGTTCCGCGACGCGATCCTCGGCGACAGCTCGAACATCGTCACCATGCGCGAGGGCCTGCACACCGTCCGCACCGTGGAGGGAGTCCTCCAGTCCGCCCGGGACCGCAGCGTCGTCCACCTCGACGGACCCGCCACCGGTGGCTGACCTCTGGCCGCTGCTCGATCGCGCGGTCCGCGCGGGATCGCGGTTCGCGCGTCGCCTGCCCGGCACGGTCGGAGGAATGGGGATCTACTTCTCGGCGCGGCACCGCCTGGCCGCCGACCCCGAGCGCACCGACTGGCGCGAGGACGTCGACGCGCTGCTCGCGCGCGCCGACCGCAGTCTGGCCCGCGGCCGGATCGCGGCCGGGCTGCGCTGGTACGACAAGGCCCTGCGCATCAGCTACGACCCCTCCCTGCACCAGGCCGGCAGCTCGCCGCTGGCGGCCGACCCGGTCACCTTCCTGCGGGCGCTGCGGGACTGCGCGACCGGGACGATCATGCTGCGTTCCGCCGTGCCCGCGGCCAGCGTCCCCGAGCGACCCGCGCCCCGGCCCGACGGCGACCGCACCCACCTGCTCGTCATCGCCCAGGAGAACTGGACCTTCATCCGGCCGCTGCTGGACGCCCTGCGTGCGACGGGGCGGTTCGAGATCCGCGAGATCGAGGTCGACGCGCTGCCGGACGCCGGCTTCCCGGACCGTGACCGGATCCTGCGCGGCCGCTACGACCTCGTGACGACCGGGGTGCGGATGCCGACCCCGCCCGGGGTGGCCGACGGGTACGACTGGGCCGACGTGGTGCTGGTCGAGTGGAGCCACCACGTGCTGACCTGGGTGACGCTGCTGGACCGGGCGCCGCGGGCCCTGATGGCCCGATTCCACCGCTTCGAGGCGTTCACCCCCTTCGCGCTGTTGCACGACCACGCCCGCCTCGACCGGTTGCTGTACGTCGCGCCGCCGGTGTGGAACCTGGCCCGGGCCGCCGCCCCCGGGTTCGCCGACGTGCAGGCCGTGCAGGTGGGGAACCTGCTCGCGCGCGGTCTCGGCCCGGCTCCCGGCGAGGAGCGGGACCGGCACCTGCTGGTGCAGGTCGGCTGGCGGCGCGAGGTCAAGGACGTGCTGTTCACCCTCGAGGTCCTCACCCGGCTGCGCACCCACGATCCGCGCTACCGCCTGCGCCTCATCGGGCCCGGCCTGGCCGCCCCCACGGCCGCCGAGAGCTCCTACCATCGCCGGGTGCGCGCCCGCCTGGCCGCGCTCGGCCCCGAGGTGGTCGAGCAGCTCGGCCGGCGCGAGGACGTTCCCGCCCTGCTCGCCGAGTCCGGGCTGATCATCTCCTCCTCCCGCCACGAGGGGACCCATGAATCGATCATGGAGGGGCTGGCCGCCGGGTGCCCGGCCGTCATCCGCGACTGGCCCGACGCCGCGGACTACGGGGGACCGGGGACGTTGTACGGCAGCGACTGGGTGGTGACGGACGTCGAGGCCGCTGTGCAGAGGGTGCTCGAGGTCACCGCCGCCGAGCGCTACCCGGCGGCCGCCCGGGAGGCCCGGGAGTTCGCGCTCGCGCACCGGGACCCGGAGACCGTGGTCGCCGCGTACGAGCGGGCGCTGAGCGCGGACCCCGCCGCCGCATGAGGGAACCCGTCCCTGCCGCCGGAGGGGGAGAGCGCCGATGAACTGGCTCCTGCCCGTGCTCGGCGCCTGGGCCCTGCTCGCCGTTCCCGGCCTGGTGCTGCTGTGGGCCGTCGGGGCACGGGTGAGCCTGCGGTGGGGAGTCGCGCCCGTCCTCACCGTCCTGCTCGTCGTGCTGCTGGGTGCCGTGTTCCACCTGCTGCGCATCCCCTGGGGCCTGGGGGCCGTGCTGCTCGGGGTCGCGGTCATCTGCTCGCTCGCCCTGCTGCTTCGACGCCGCCTCGACCGGAGCACCGGGCCGGGCCGACGCGGCACGACCGCGGCCGCCGCGGAGGACGCCGAGGTGGGCGGGGGCGAGGTCGCACCTCGTCTCCGGGTCCTCGACCTCGGTCCGGACGGCCCGCCCTGGGCCGGCGCGGCGGTCACCGCCGTCGCGGTGCTCGGCGGGATGCTGGTCGTCGCCGCCGCGTCCCGGCGGATGGGCGGGATCTCGACGCTGAACGGCAGCTACGACTCCTTCTTCCACCTCTCGGCGATCGCGACCATCCGCGACGGCGGCGACGCCTTCCTCACCACCGCCCTGGAGGAGATCTACGGCAGCGCGACCTACTATCCCGTGGTCTTCGACTCCCTTGCCGCGCTGCTGCCGCTGGACGCCGTGAGCGCGGCGAACGCCCTGATGCTCGCGCTGCTGGCCGCCCTGCCCTCGGCCGTCGCGGCGCTGGTCGCGACTCTCGCCCCCCGCGGACGCACCGCGGGGGTGCTGGCGGCGCTGGCGGCCCTCGCCTCCACCCTGTTCCTGAGCGCCCCCGCCATGGCGCTGGTCATGGGGCTGTGGCCGGTCGTGCTCGGGGTTCTCTGCCTGCCCCTCGCGATCGCCTCCGCGATCCGCCTGGTCGACCGTCGCCACGGATCGCTCACTGTCCCGAGCGCCGCCGGTCACGGCGCCGTCTTGCTCGGCACCGCTCTCGCCCACCCCTCGATGCTGTTCTCTGTCGCGGTCGTGGCAGGGCTCCTGATCCTGGTCAGCGGCCTGCACCGGATCCGCGACGGCCAGCGCCGGCGAGGGCTGGTCCAGGTGGCCCTCGCCCTGACCGCGGCGGCGGCGTTCGTCATCGTCTCCGGGACGCTCCTCGGCGGCATGCATCTGACGCGGCCCAGCGCGCAGGGACCGGGAGAGGTGCTGGGGGAGATCCTCGTCGACTCCCCGCGCATCCCGGCGATCGCCGCACCGTTCTGGCCTCTCGCGATGATCTGGCTGCTGGCGGTGCTCGGGACGATCGCCGCTCTGCGGGGACGCGAGGTGGTCGGGACCACGGCCGCCCTCGGCGTGCTCGCCGCGATCGTGCTGGGTGTGTCCACCCAGATCGACCATCCGCTCACGATCGCCCTGGTCAATCCCTGGTACGGGGCCCGAGAGCGGATAGCGCCGCTGATGATGTGCCTGCTGCTGGTGCTGATGGCCCGTGGCATGGCGGCCCTGATCGGGGCCGGCGGGGGACGGGCGCGCTCCCTGCTCGCTCCGGCGGCGGTGGCGCTCGTGCTGGTCACCGTCCTCGCCGGGACGCTCGTCCCCGGGAGGTGGCCGCTGATGGGCTCGCTCGCCTACACCGCCTACGGTCTGCAGCTGTCCCCCTACGTCACGCCCGCGGAGCGCGCGTTCATCGAGCGCACCGCCGCCGAGCTGCCCGCGGACGCGGTGGTCCTCGCCGATCCCCTGGACGGGGCTCCGCTGTACTGGTCCGTGGGCGGAGCGGAGACCGTGTTCCCCACCCTGTCGCGGCCGCTGACCCCGGACACCGCCCTGATCGCGCGCTACGCCCCGCGGGTCGATGATCCGTCGGCGGATTCTCACGACCGGATCTGCGCGGCGGTGGAGCGGGTGGGGCCGACGCACCTGTACCGCGACACCTCGGAGCACTCGGGGGAGCGGATGAACCCGGAGGTCTCGGCCCGGTGGAGTGGCGTCCACGACATCCCCCCGCACCGGCTGACCCTCCTCGCGCAGGATGGACCGTACGCTCTGTACGAGCTGGATCTCGCATGCTGAGCCGAGCCCTCGCCGCGCATCCGCCGGGGGACCGCCTCGGCGGACGAGGACCGACGACCGAGGAGAACACCACGTGAAGCAGACCATCCGGATCGTCCGACGCACCCTGTCGGTGCTGCCCCGGGACTCCCGGCGCTTCCTGGTGACCTTCGGCGCCGTCATGAGCGTGCTGGCGCTGCTGGACGTCGTCGCCCTCGGCGCGATCGCGCTGGTGATCCCGGCCCTCATGAGCCCGGGCACCGCCGTGACCATCCCGGTGCTCGGCTGGCGGCTGCAGAGCTTCGAGGAGATGATGGTCCTGGTCGCGGCCTTCGTCGGACTGATCATCGTCAAGAGCTTCCTGAACCTGCTCACGATCCGCATCGCCACCCAGCGCTTCGCGCAGCACGAGGTCGCGATCGGCCAGAGGCTCCTGCGCTCCTACCTGTCCGCCTCGTGGGTGGACCGCACCTCGAAGTCGACCCAGGAGATCATCCGGATGGTCGACTCCGGGGTCGCCGCCGTGGTGGCGAACGTGCTCATGCCCTCCATGACGGTGGTCGCGGAGTTCGCCACCATCTCCGTGATGAGCATCGGCCTGCTGATCCTGGACTGGAAGATCGCCCTGGCCACCTTCGCCTACCTGGGCCTCATCGCCCTGATCCTCTCGCGCGTGATCACCCCCCGGGCGGTGACCAACGGCGCCAGCAACCGTGACAACTCGATCCAGGTGGTGCGGCTGCTCGGCGAGGTCCTCGCCTCCCTCAAGGAACTGACGCTCAAGGGCAACGAGGGCGAGGTCACCGACATCGTCGCCGAGCGCCGCGCGAAGGCCTCCCGCACCCGGGCCTTCGCCCAGTACTACAACCAGATGCCCCGCTTCGTCCTGGACGCCGGGATGGTCGGCGGCTTCGTGGTGGTCGGTGGCGTCGGCTACCTCTCCGGCCTGCCGGACGACGGCGCCACCTCCGCGATGACCTCGGTCGCGCTCTTCGCCGTGGCCGGCTTCCGCCTGGTGCCCTCCCTGACCCGGTTCCAGTCCACGCAGAACCGCATCCTCACCAACGCCGCCTTCGCCGACTACATCATCGACGACATCGAGTTCGCCCGCGAGGCCGTCGAGCGCAAGGACCGGCCGGACACCGGCACCCTCGAGCGAGGGCTGCACGACATCGTCCTCGAGGACGTCACCTTCACCTATCCCGGCCGGGACGAGGCCGCGGTCGACGCCGTCTCGCTGCGCATCCCGGCCGGTTCCTCCGTCGCCGTCGTCGGCACCTCCGGGGCCGGCAAGTCGACCCTGGTGGACCTGCTGCTGGGCCTGCTCACCCCGAGCAGCGGCCGCATCCTGATCGGCGGGACCGACATGACCACCGTGCTGCGCCAGTGGCGCTCCTCGGTCGGGTACGTGCCCCAGGAGGTCGCGCTGTTCGACGTCTCCGTCGGCGAGAACGTCGCCCTGACCTGGGACCCGGAGCAGGTCGACGAGGAACGGGTGCGCACCGCCCTGGCCCGCGCGCAGATGCTCGAGGTGATCGAGGCCCGCCCCGACGGCATCCACGGCCGTCTCGGGGAGCGCGGCATGACGCTCTCGGGCGGGCAGCGCCAGCGCATGGGCATCGCCCGCGGGATGTACGCCGAGCCCACCGTGCTGGTGCTCGACGAGGCCACCAGCGCCCTGGACACCAAGACCGAGGCCGCGGTGACCGGATCGATCCAGGATCTCGGCGTCGACGTCACCACCATCACCATCGCGCACCGCCTGGCCACCATCCAGCACTGCGACGTGGTGTTCTACATGTCCGAGGGGCAGGTCGCCGCCTCCGGGACCTTCGACGAGGTGGTCGCCGCCGTGCCGGCCTTCGCCGAGCAGGCCGCCCTCGCCGGGCTCTCCCGCGGCGGCGTGCTGGAGGGGGAGGAGAAATGACCTCCCTGCTCATCGTGTCCTTCTCCACGCTGACCCGGGACCCGCGGGTCCAGCGCCAGATCGATCTGCTGGCCCCGGGGTACGAGGTGACCACGGTCGGCTTCGGCCCGCGACCGCACCCCGAGGTCACCCACGTCGAGCTCCCCTCCGGGACCCGGGCCTGGCCGAGCAGCAGGCAGTACCTGCTGACCGGTCGCTACCGTCGCGCGTACTGGGACATGAGCGCCGTGCGCGCCGCCCGCGAGGCCCTCGCCGACCGGGTCGGGGCCGTGGACATCGTGCTGGCCAACGACGTGAACACCGTGCCGCTCGCGCTCTGGCTCGCCCCCCGTCTCGGCGTGCACGCCGACTTGCACGAGTACGCGCCGCGGGAGAAGGAGCACGTGCTCACCTGGCGCTGGTTCATCGCGCCCTATCAGCGGTGGATCTGCCGCATCTGCCTGCCTGAGGTCGCCTCGGTCACCACCGTGTCCCCGGGGCTCGCCGCCGAGTACACGGCCCGTTTCGGTCTCGACGTGGAGGTCGTGACCAACGCGTCGGCCTACGAGGAGCGCACCCCCCGTCCCACCGGGGAGAGGATCCACCTGCTGCACACCGGCGTGGCCCGGGCGAACCGCCGTCTGGAGTCGATGATCGACGCCCTGCGGGAGGCCCCGGCGTCCTTCACGCTCGATCTCCTCCTGGTGCCCAGCGAGCCCGGGTACATCGAGGCCCTGCGCGAGCGGGCGGCGGACCTGCCCGCGGTGACGTTCCGCGACCCGGTGCCGTACACGGAGCTGGTCTCGACGGTCGCCGAGTACGACCTGTCGATCGTGGTCTTCCCCGCCACCACCTTCAACCTGGAGCACAGCCTGCCCAACAAGCTCTTCGAGGCCGTGCAGGCCCGCACCGCCGTGCTGGTGGGGCCGTCGCCGGACATGGCCGACCTGGTGCGCGAGCACGGCCTCGGGCAGGTGCTCACCGGCGCCGATGCGGGATCGCTGCGCGCGGCGCTGCAGTCGTTGACCCCCGCGGACGTCGATCGGTACAAGCAGGCCGCCGACGCCGCCGCGCGGGAGCTCTCGGCCGAGCACCAGGTCGACACCTGGCAGCGGGCGATCAGGGCGATCGCCGCGCGAGGCTGAGCGGGGCTCAGCGGACCGGGGGCGGGCCGGGGCCCGGCGCCGTCAGGACGCCAGGGCAGCCCGCAGCCGGGGGAGGTGGCGCACCGCCAGGGAGGCCACCATGAAACGCAGCGGCGCCTCCCGGTCCAGCAGGGACGCGGCGCCACGGGTCAGGATCGTGGCCGGGCGGCCGTGCCGCCTGCGGCCCTGGGCCCTGCGCACCAGGATCCGGGCCTCGAGCGCGGGGTCGAGGCAGGCGTCGACCAGGTCGCGGTCCGCCCGCGACAGCGGCGCCAGGCAGCCCGGGGCGCGCAGGATCACCTCTGCGGTGATCTCGGCCAGGTCGGCCCGCTCCTGCGGCGTCCAGATCGCGACGTCCTCGCGGTAGAAGACGGCACCGAAGACGTGGATGCGCAGCAGCTTCACCCCGACAGCGCGCCGGGCGGCGGCGGGAAGCCGCGCGAACCAGTCCGCCTCCAGCAGATCGGGGAAGAAGCCCAGCTGCTCGCGCATAGGACGGACCACATAGGTCACGCGGTCCCCGGCGTCCTCCCCGATCACGTACGGCGGGCCGAAGCGGTCGTAGGCGGTGGCCTGGGTGGCCATCAGAGCGGTGACCATCCCGACGTCGCCGCCGATCCGTGCCCCCTCGACGAGATACCTCCCGGTGGATTCCAGCATCTCGCGCCGCATCAGTCCCAGCGGCGCGGACCGGTAGCTGAGCCGGTCCGCGACCAGGTCGACGAGCCCTCCGCGGCGCATGCGGACCGCCGGTGTGGGCACGCCGGCGGAGTCCTCGCCGAGCGCGAGACGGGTGATGACGAAGTCCGCGCCGGTGCGCTCCTGGACGGCGAGCCACGAGGCCACGGCCCCCGGGGCCAGGGTGTCGTCCGAGCCCATGATCGCCACGAAGCCGGCCTGGCTGGCGCGCATCCCCGCGTTGAACGGTCCCGAGGCGGAGCGGTGCTCGTCGTGGTGCTCGAGGAACCGCACCTGCCCACGATGCTCCGGCCGGACCGCCTCGGCGATCTCCGCCGCAGGCCGGTTGTGGCAGACGACGGTGACCTCGGCGCTCTCCCCGTTGCCCTCGAGCACCGAGGCGACCGCGCGGCCGACGGGGCGAGTGGGCGTGTGGCAGGCGATGATGACGTCGACGGGCCTCATCCGTGGCTCCCGGCGCGCGCGGGGAGCTGCGCGTACTGGGTGCTGTAGCCGCGGCCGACCGTCGCTGCGGAGAAGCGGTCCCCGATGGTGTCGGCGATGGACCGGGCGGACAGCTCACGGGTGCGGGCGTCGACGGCCAGGATCGCCTCGACGTAGGCCGCGGCGTCCTGGACGTCCACCAGCGCGCCGACCTCTGGCCGGACGTACTCGCCCTGGCCCCCGGTGGCCCCGAGGACCACGGGGCGCCCGGCGACGAGGGCCTCGGCCGCCGCGACGAAGAAGTTGTCGGCCCGGGTGGGGCCGAAGAAGAGATCGGCGCGCGCGAGAGCTTCCCGCACCCCGTCGCCGTCGACCGTGCCGGGCAGGGACAGGCGCTCGGCGACCCCCAGTTCGGCGGCGCGGTGGAGGGTCTCCTCCCGCAGGGGACCGTCGCCGAGCCACTCGAGACGGGCGTCGATCCCGCGTTCGGCGAGCTGGGCGAGCACGTCCACGGCCAGCAGCGGGTCTTTGCGGGGGACGAGACCGCCGGTGGAGACCAGGCGCAGGGCGCCGTCGCTGCGCGCGCGACGTGGTGCCACCGGCCCCGGCTCGACGATGCAGGGGACGATGTCGGTGGGGCGGCGCCCGCGCACCGCACGGATCGGCCGGGCGAGGAACTCGCACACCGCCGTCACCCGGTCCGGCCGCGCCAGAACGCGCGCGAGCACCGGCAGGGCGGCGCGCGCCGGAGCAGGCAGCGTCGCGGGAGTGGTCAGCGCCGACCAGTGCTCGGTGTGCAGCCACGGGGCGGCAGGACGACGCAGCATCAGCGGCAGCAGCGCGGAGAACGCCATCGAGTGCACGACGTCGGCGCCCTCCAGCGCCCCGCGCAGCTGCCGGGCCGCGGCGGCGATCCGGTCGGGTCGGCGCGGATCCATCGGGATCCGCAGCACGTCCAGGCCCTCGTGGACCAGGCGCCGGGTGCCGTCGTCGTCGGCCGGCGGCACGAGATGGACCAGCCGCACCTCGTGATCAGCGGCGATGGACAGCGCGTCCCGCACCACGAAGGACCCGCGCGACGGAGCGACGGCGGTCGGGAACCACGTCGTCACGAGTGTGACCCTCATCGGGCGGACCCCCTCGTGCGCAGCACCCGGTGGTAGAGCTCGAGCATCTGCTCCGTCTCGTGCTCCCAGGTGAGCTGCGGGGCCACGGCCCGGGCGCGCTCGCGATAGCTCTCGGGGTCCTCCAGGACGGCCGCCAGCGCCTCCGCGAGATCCTGGGGACTGGAGCCCTGGAACACCTCACCGACCCCGAGCTCCTCGACGACCTGGCGCATGTCGGGCAGGTCGGCCGCGGCGATCGGCAGCCCGGCGCGGATCGACTCGAAGAGCTTGTTGGGCAGCGCGTAGCGGTACGAGAGGCAGATCGGCCGCACGTGGACCACAGCGACGTCGCCGTCGGCCAGCGAGCGGGAGACGTCATCGGGTGCGACGGCCCCCACCAGGTGGACCCGGGAGGCGACCCCCTGGGCCTCGGCCTCGGCCCGCACCAGCTCCAGCGCGGCCTGCTCCCCGTAGCCGAGCAGCACGAAGTGCACGTCCTCGCTCAGGTGGGGGAGCGCGGCGATCGTCTCCTCGATGCCGCGGGCCGTGGTGATCCGACCTCCGTAGGCGATGACGCGGTCCGCGTCGGTCAGCCCCGCGCGATGGCGCAGCACCCCGGTGGAGCGGGACGGCGGGGCGTCGGCGACGGGGACATTGCGCACGAGGGTCGGCTCCTCGGCGAGACGATAGGTGTCGCGCAGCCACGCGGCGATCGACGGCGAGACGGTGATCACGCCGTCCGCCCGGCGGATGCCGATCGACTCGGTCACGATCTCGAGCAGCGGGGCGAGCCAGCGGTCCGAGCGCACGTTGCGGTGGCGCCACAGCTCGTGGGAGTCGTAGACGATGCCGACGTCGCCGCGTGAGAGCGCCCGGATGAGCAGGGCCGGGACCAGGGTGTTGCCGTCGTTGGCGTGGACCACGTCGGGGGCGGAGCGCAGGCCCGCCGCCGTGGCGTTCTTCCAGTAGGTGCCGAGCGCGACGGTGCGGTAGGCGCGCTCGCCGACCCCGCGCAGCGAGCGCAGCAGGCGCGACTTCACACCCGCCAGCGGCGTGGACGGATGCCGGAGCGCCTGCGCCGGCGAAGGGGCGGGGGGCCGGTCGCCGGCGGTGCCCGCCCCGCTGATCAGCCGGCGCCAATGCGGGGCGAGGCCCGGCAGGATCCGCTCGATCGCGAACTCCGGAACGCGCTCGAGGTGCAGCCGCTCGCCCAGGGCGGTGACGCCGGCGTCCCGCCCAAGCTCACGGCGCTCGACAGCGATGATCCGTACTTCGAAGCCCTCCTCGCGCAGCGAGGCGGACTCCTTGAGCACTCGTGAGTCGTTGGCGGCGTCGTTGTACACCAGCACAGCGATCCGTGGGGCCGCCGCACGCCGTCCTGACGTCATCCAAAGTCCATTCCCGAGCGTGTCGCGGGAGATCCCGCGCGCCCGTTCTCGACGGTGTCGTGATGTGCCGTCCGGTGCCGGCGGGTGACTATTGTGGTCACCGCTCACCATACCGTCGACCCGGTCGGCCCCGCCGCGGACCGACCGGTGCCGAGAGGAAGAGATCCGTCCATGAAGATCCTGTCCGTCGTGGGCGCCCGCCCGCAGTTCGTCAAGCTCGCCGCGATCGCCGATGCGGCCGCGCAGCGCGACGACGTCGAGCACGTGATCGTCCACACCGGACAGCACTACGACGCCGCGATGAGCGACGTCTTCTTCGCCGATCTGCGCATCCCCGCCCCGGACGTGAACCTCGCCGTCGGCTCCGGCACCCACGGCCGCCAGACCGGGGCGATGCTCACCGGGATGGACGAGGTGCTCGCGGAGCACCGGCCGGACTGGACCCTGGTCTACGGCGACACCAACTCCACCCTCGCCGGCACCCTCTCCGCGGTGAAGATGCACCTGCGGGTCGCCCATCTCGAGGCGGGGCTGCGCTCCTTCAACCGCCGCATGCCCGAGGAGCACAACCGAGTGCTCACCGATCACGCCGCCGACCTCCTGCTGGCTCCCACCGAGGTGGCACGAGGCCACCTCGCCGCCGAGGGCCTGGCGGAACGGACCCTGGTCACCGGTGACGTCATGACCGACGTCTGCCTGCGCGTGGCCGAGTCCGTGCGGGGCACCGAGCCGGCGCTGCCGGAGGGCATCGACCACTCGGCGCCCTTCGCGGTCGCGACCATCCACCGCGCCGACAACACCGACGACCCCGACCGTCTGCGGGCGATCGTCACGGCTCTGCAGGGCCTGGACGTGCCGCTGGCGCTGTTCGCCCACCCCCGCCTGGTCGCCGCCGCGGAGGCGGCGGGCATCGAGCTGGCCGGCGGCGCCGTCCACGTCGGCGAGCCCGTCGCCTATCCCGACCTGGTCGGCGCCGTGCAGCGCGCGAGCGCCGTGGTTACCGACTCCGGGGGACTGCAGAAGGAGGCCTACCTGCTGGGCACGCCCTGCTCCACGATCCGCACCGAGACCGAATGGGTCGAGACCCTCGAGGACGACTGGAACCGCCTGGTGAGCGACCCGCAGGAGCTGGGCGTCGCCGTGAGCAGGCCGCAGCCGACGGCCGAGCGAGCACCGCACTACGGTGACGGCCGCGCAGCCGCCCGCAGCGTCGACGCCCTGCGCGAGCGCGCCTGATGCCCCGCTCGCGCACCGCCCGTCGCCGTCCCGGACGGCCGCCGCACGTCGTCGTCGCCACCCGCCTGTACACCCCGGAGCCGGTCGCGGCCGCGTTCCGCCAGGAGGCCCTGGTCATCGCACTCGAACGGGCGGGGGCCGAGGTCACTGTCCTGACCACCGCCGCCCCCGGCGCCGGAACGGTCCGCTCTCGATCGCGGAAGGTCTCCCGCTGGCCGGTCAAGCGCGACCACCAGGGGCAGGTGCGCGGGTACCTCTCCTACCTGAGCTTCGACCTCCCGCTCGCGCTGCGGCTGCTGCTCCAGCGCCCCATGGACGCCCTCGTGCTCGAGCCGCCGCCGACCACGGGACTGGTCGGCATGGTCGCCGCCGCCATCCGGCGGGTGCCGTACACCTTCTACGCCGCCGACGTCTGGTCCGACGCGACCGACAGCGTCGACGGCGTGCCCACTCTGGTGCGCTCGGCGGTGCGCCGGGCGGAGACCATCGTGTGGAAGCGCGCCGCCCACGTGCTGACCATCTCGCCGGGGGTCCAGCACCGTCTCGAGGAACTCGTGGGACCACGACCGACCCTGACCATGGTCGGCAACGGCATCGACACCGGGACCTTCACCCCCGCGGGCGAGGACGGCGGGGAGGCGGGACCCTACTTCGTCTACGCCGGCACCGTCTCCGAGTGGCAGGGCGCCGAGGTCTTCGTCGACGCCTTCGCCCGGGTCCGGGCCGCCCACCCCGAGGCGCGCCTGCTGTTTTTCTCCGAGGGGTCGGGCCGCGACGAGCTCGAGGCGCGCGTGCGCGAGCACGGTCTCGAGGGCATCGAGTTCCGGGACAAGATCCCGCCGGCGCAGGTCGCCGCGCACCTGCGCGGCGCCGTGGCGGGCCTGTCCTCGATCACCCCCGGGCAGGGCTACGAGTTCGCCCTGCCCACGAAGATCTACGCCGCCACCGCGACCGGCACCCCCGTGATCCATGCGGGGGCGGGCGCCGCCCATGACCGCATCCGCGACAACCACCTGGGGTGGGCATGCGACCACGAGGTCGGGGAGGTGGCCGGGGCCATGGACTGTGCCCTGCGCGGCGAGGACCGGCCCTCGCGGGAGCACCTGCGCTCCTGGACGCTGGAGAACGCCTCCTTGGCCGGCTGTGCGGCGCAGGCGGCCGCGCAGGTGATGGGGGACCTGCACCGCTGAGGTCGACGCGCTGGGCCGCTCACAGGATCGCGCGCAGCCCGGGGAGCTTCTTGCCGAGGAGGGTGACGGCGAAGGCCGCGAGCGCGACCAGCGCGATCAACCCGCACACGGAGAGGACGGAATCCTCGCGCCACCCCAGCTCGCGCAGGGCCACGAGGATCGCGAAGTGCACCAGGAACACGCCGAAGGTGGCGTCGCCGGCGGTGCGCAGCAGCCGCTCCGCTCGCGGGCGGGCGGTCCAGTCGCGCCCCAGTCCCATCAGCGCGATCACCAGTGCCAGGGACAGCAGCATCACCGTCGGCGCCACGTAGGTGGGCAGCAGGACCTGGCCGGGCGGGGTGTCCGTGGTCCGGGACAGGTACGCCCACACGGTCGCCACCGCCGCCGCCGGCGCCGTCACCAGCAGCAGCGCCAGCGCCCCTCGCCGGCCCACCGGAGCCGTCCACGCCGCGCGTCCCAGCACGTAGTAGCCGATGAACGGCAGGAAATAGGTCAGGATCCCCATCTCCAGCGGCACCAGCGGCTCCCGGAGGAGCCCCGCCGACAGCGTCGGGACCGCCATGACGACGAGGGCCCAGCCGGCCGCCACGCCGCCGCAGATCCACGCCCGGCGCCCGGAGTCGCCGATGTAGGCGGCGATCACCGGGGTGATCACGGTCAGCCCGAGGATCAGCGGCAGGAAGTACAGGTGGGGGTAGGAGGAAGCGGTCAGCAGGTCCGCGGCCTCCTGGCGCCACTCCAACGGCTCGCCGGCCAGTCCGAGCCCCATCACCACGACGTAGAAGGCGGTCCACACGATGGTGGCCGGCACCAGTCGGCGCAGCCGTCGGCCCAGGAACCGGGCCGAGCCGTGGCGCATCGCCGCGGGGGCGAGGTTCAGCGCCCCCGAGATCATGATGAAGGCGGGCACTGTCGTGGCCAGCAGCGAGCGCAGAGCGTACATCGCGACGCCGGAGCCGGGGTCGAGGTGGTCGGCGATCACGTGCACGCAGACCACCCCGAGCACCGCGACGATCCGGATCACGTCCAGCAGCGGGGAGTACCGACGCGGCCGTGGTGCGGGGTCAGGCGGGGTCATAGCTCCCGTCTCCCGGGTCACAGTCGATCTCGATCATGCGGGAATGGCCCGTCTCGAACAGCACCGTGCCCAGGTCCGCGCCGGCGAAGTTGACCGAGTCGGAGGTCTTGTGCCGGTTGTACGGCATCAGCTCCTGATAGACGTAGGCGATCCCGTTCTCCTCCAGCAGACGGCAGTCCGCGGGATTCGTCGCGGCGTTCTCGGTGGCGTAGATCAGGTCGCGGTCGAGGTCCGTGTAGGCCATCCCGGCCACCGGCAGCCGCACGTCCTGCCCGAACAGCGCGTACAGATGCGCCGCTCCGGAGAACGGGCTGGCCAGCACGGTGCCGTCGGGATCCATCTGCGGCACGTGCTGCTCGAACAGGGCGCGCTCGTCGGCCTGCAGGAAGCGGCCGCGCCCCGGATAGTCCGCGGCGAGATTCTTGGCGGCATTGTCCGTGCGGGCGGGGATCGAGGCCAGGGTCGCGAGGACGGCGGCGACCACCAGCACGGCCGTCACCGCCGAGGGGCCCCGCCGGCTCGGTCGGTCCTCGCGGCGCCGGCCCAACAGGCGGGCCCAGACCTGCAGGCCCGGCACCACCAGCACGGCTGACAGCATTGCCAGCGGCATCGAGACCCGGTCCTGGCCGCGGTAGTACAGGGCAGACAGGTTCAGCGGCGAGTCCAGCGCCGCATCGAGGTAGATCACCGCGATCACCAGCCAGGCGACCGCCGCCCAGCGCTGCGGAGCCGAGCGGAAGGAGGCGACCAGCCCTGGCCACCACAGCACGGCGATCACCACGCCCAGGGCCATCGGCCACACCGTGTGCAGCCCCAGCAGCACCTCCCCGAGGGCGAGCCACCACGACACCTCGAGGCCCCCGTTGAACCCGGTCACGTCCGAGCCCAGCGGCGTGTACGACAGCAGCGCGACCGGCAGCAGGGCGAGCACGGGCACCGCGATCAGGGCGGGGCGGCGCCGCCACCACGGCAGCGCGGTCACGGCGGTCAGCACCGCCAGCAGGATCAGGGCCGTGACCGCGACGTTCGGGTGCGTGAGCCCCAGCCCCGCGCCCGCGGAGCCGATGACGAGCACGGCCGCGATCGCCGGGCGCGCGGTCGTGCCCGGCAGCAGCGCGGTCCATAGGGCGGACGCGGCGGCCAGCGCCCCCGGCAGCGCGGCGAAGGCGCTGAGGTTCGGGACGGGGGAGAGGTGGATCCAGAGGTCCAGCGGCGTCGCCGGGATCACGGCCGCGGTGACGGCGGCGGCGAAGGGCGCCCACGGCACCTCGGCGAACAGGGTGCGGGCCAGCAGCGCGATGCCGAGGATCCAGGGGGTCACGGCCAGGGCCAGCACGGTCGCGTTCAGCAAGGTGGCGGTGGGGACGCCGGGGACCAGGGCCGCCAGAGCATGGAACGCCGCCGGGTAGAACGTCGGATCGCCCTCGGTGTTCGAGACCGCCCCGACCTGGAGGCTCGAGGCGATACCGGTCTCCCGGATCCGCTGCAGCGCCGAGAGGTGGTATAGCGTGTCCCAGCGCTCGAGCACGGCGTCGGGGCGGCCGGCCTGCACGGCGATGGGGGCGATGGCGATGGCGACGGCTCCGCCGATCCAGGCGGCCCCGCCGGGCACGGCGCGCCGCGGCGACAGAGGACCGTCGAGCACGGTCGAGGGCAGTGACACACCCAGACGGCGCAGCCCGTAGGCGACGGCGACGAGCAGCGCGGCACCGAGCAGGAAGGGCAGCAGGGACCAGGGGATCCCGACCAGCGCGGCGAGGATCGCGCTGATGCCGGCGATCGCGGCGGCCAGCGCCGGGCCCAGCGCGAGGGACAGCAGGTGCGAACCGCCGAGCATCCGGACGGCGGCGTACCCGGGCAGGTACGCCGCCGCCAGGACGACGAGGATCGCCAGGACGAGGGCGGCCAGCGCGGTCATCCGTCCCGACGGCCCAGAGCCGCGGCGCGGTACTCGGCGGGAGGCGGCGCCTCGTCGAGCGCGAGCCGCCGCGCGAGGTAGGTGGTGCGCTTCTCGGCCGCTTTGGTGCGGGCCTCCTGCAGGGCGAGGAAGCCCAGCAGCACCAGCACCGTCGCGTACAGCAGCAGATCGGCCCCACGGCCGACGCCCACGAGATTCGCCACTCGGGTCAGCACGCTCGGGAACAGCACGGTCACCACCGCGAACATCGCGAAGGCGATGATCAGCAGACGGCGCACGGCGAGCTGCTTGGCCCCCCGCTTGGCGAACAGCCACCCGATGATCGCCACGATGCCCAGCACCAGCAGCAGCTGGATGATGAAGGTGCGGCTGCCGACCCCGAGGTCGGGCCCGAGGGCGTGGATCAGCTCGTGCTCACCCATCGGCTCAGGCCTCCTCGGCCTGCTGATGGGTGGAGGCGGAGCCGTCGCCGAGGACGAGGCGGGGGGTGCCGGCCCAGTTGCCGGCGGTGGTGATGTTGCGGCCGTCGATGAGGAGCTTGAGACCGGGCACGTCGCCGGCGGCGAGCTCGGCGTACTCGGGATGGTTGGTCTGGACGATCACCAGGTCGGCGGCCTCGCCCAGGTGGTACGGGGCCCAGCCGTAGCCGGCCAGTTCCTCGTCGTCGTAGTAGGTGTCGTGGACCGCGACCTCGGCGCCGTGCTCACGCAGCGCCTCGACCACGGGGAACACCCCCGAGAACGCGGTCTCCTTCACCCCGGTGCGGTAGGAGGCGCCGAGGACCACGGCCTTCAGACCGGTCAGGTCGCCGAGCAGGTTCGCGGCCCGCTCCACCAGGCGCGCGGGCACCGAGGCGTTCAGGGTGCGGGCGGTGCGGACCGTCTCCGCGCGGGGATCGGTCGAGAGATACAGGCGCGGGTAGACCGGGATGCAGTGCCCGCCGACGGCGATGCCGGGCTGGTGGATGTGGGAGTAGGGCTGGGAGTTGGAGGCCTCGATCACCTTGTACACGTCGATCCCGTTGTCCTGTGCGAACAGCGCGAATTCGTTGGCCAGGCCGATGTTGACGTCCCGGTAGGTGGTCTCGGCCAGCTTGGCCAGCTCGGAGGCCTCCGGAGAGCCCAGGTCCCACACCCCGTTGGGGCGCTTCAGATCCGGGCGCTCGTCGAAGGTCAGCGCCGACTCGTAGAAGGCGCGGGCCCGGGCCGTGCCCTCTTCGGACAGTGCCCCGATCAGCTTGGGGTACTTGCGCAGGTCCTCGAACACGCGCCCGGTCAGCACCCGTTCGGGGGAGAACACCGCGAAGAAGTCCTCCGACTCCTTCAGGGAGGAGATCTCCTCGATCATCGGGGTGAAACGCCCCCGCAGCGTGCCCACCGGCAGGGTCGTCTCGTAGGAGACCAGGGTGCCGGGGGTGATGTGCTCGGCGAGCGATCTGGTGGCCGCATCCATCCACGCGAAGTCCGGTTCCCAGGTGGCGTCGTCCACGAACAGGGGCACCACGATCACGATCGCGTCCGCGCCCGGGATCGCCTCGGCGTACTCCGTGGTGGCGCGCAGCCTCCCGCTCGGCACCAGCTCGGTGAGCTTGTCCTGGAGATGGGCCTCGCCGGGGAACGGCTCGGTGGCCTGATTGATCAGCTCCACCTGGCGCGGATTCACGTCGACCCCGATCACCTCATGGCCCGCGTCCGCGAACTGCACTGCCAGTGGCAGACCGATCTTCCCCAGGGCGACGACAGCAGTCTTCACAGCGAACTTCCTCCTCGTCAGACGCCGCATCCGGCGTCGTGTGCGCGATGATGACCACCAGTGGCGGCCCACCGTGACAGGGTATCCTCATCGGCGGCTGACGAGCGTCGCCCCGCGCCGCTCGGAGGCCGCCCCGGCACCCCGCGGCGGACACCCCAGAAGGAGAGCCCATGAGCACCCCCGAGCCCGTGAGCGACCCGGACGCGGAGGCGGCGTCCCCCGGAGCCGAGAACACCTGGTTCGTGGTCCCCCTGTTCAACGAGGGGCCGGTCGTCGGGGAGGTCATCCGCGCGCTGCGCCGGCGTTATCCGCTGGTGGTCTGCGTGGACGACGGCAGCATGGACGACTCGGCGATGATCGCCGAGGAGGCCGGTGCCGCGGTCGTGCGCCACCCCTACAACATGGGCCAGGGCGCCGCGCTGAAGACCGGCATCGACTACGCGCTGCGCGACCCGGACATGCGCCAGGTCGTGACCTTCGACTCCGATGGCCAGCACCAGGTCGACGACGCCGCCTCGATGATCGCGCTGCGCGACGACGAGGGGGTGGACATCGTCCTGGGCTCGCGCTTCCTCGACGCGCGCACCAAGCCCGGGCTGCTCAAGCGGGCCGTGCTGCGCGGCGCGGTCTGGTACTCGAACCTCACCAGCGGGGTGAAGCTCTCCGACGCCCACAACGGACTGCGGGTCCTCGGCCGCGAGGCCTGCCGGAAGATCGCCATCGAGCAGAACCGGATGGCGCACGCCTCGGAGATCGTCGAGGAGATCGGCCGTCACCGCCTCACCGTGCGGGAGCACCCGGTGCACATCCTGTACACCGACTACTCCCGCTCCAAGGGTCAGTCGATGCTGAACTCGGTGAACATCGTCATCGACATGCTGTTCCGCTGACCGATCCGCCGCCCTGGACGTTCCCGCGGGAACGTCCGCAGATGTCATCGACAGTTCTCACGCTCGTCACCCGGCGCTCTCCCCGGTGACGTCCTCGAGGTGCTCCGCGAGCTGCGGATGACCGCCGTGGTGCGCCCATCCTGCCGCGGTGGCGTGGTGGGTCGTATCGAGGAGGGACGGATCCGCGCCCAGCTCCAGAAGCAGATCGACCACTGTCGTCTCACCACGCACCGCCGCCTCGTGCAGCGCCGTCGTGCCCCGGAGCGCGTCGACGTCGAAGCCGAGGTCGACGCTCAGGAGCACCGCCTCGGGGCGGCTCCGGGCCGCCGCGCGCGCCACCAGGTCGCCGTGGTGACGCCGGCACTCCCGCAGGAGTGCGGCGTCGCCCGCCGCGAGCATCGCCGCCGGACGATCCGCGGACAGGACCGCGCCGACGAGGCGCTCCTGCGGCCCGACGGGGGAGATGTCGGCGCCGGCGCTCTCCCGCATCGCCGCCACCTCGTCGTTGCCGTGCAGCACGGCGCCCTCATAGGGGGAGCGCCCGCGGTACAGGGGGTGGGCGCTCGCCCGGTCCGGGTCGGTGCCCCGCCGCAGCAGCAGGTCCGCGCGGCGGGGCAGGCCCTGCTCCGCCGCGTGCTGCAGCGCGTCGGCGGCGATCTGCTCGGGGGCGGGATGACGACTGCCCAGACGGCGTCGCCACGGTCCGCCGTCCCCGCGACCGAGCCCGTGATCCAGCAGCAGCTCGAGGAAGTCGGTGTCGTCCCGGGCCGTCGCGTCACCGGCACCCCGGTTGTAGATCGTCTGGTTGTCGTTCGCCTCCGCGCCGGCGGCGAGCAGGACCTCGGCGAGGGCCAGGCCCGCGGGGTGCGAGGCGGATCGCTGCTCTCCACCCCCGAACACCCCGGTGAGGGCGGTGAAGGGGGAGGGGAGCCCGTCCCAGAGGAATCCTGCGTCGGGATCGGCGCCGTGGTGCAGCAGCAGCTTCGCCACGGCGAGATGATCCCCGCTGCCCGGGGGAAGGTGCCTCGGATCCACGCGGGCATAGGTGAGATACAGCAGGGGCGGCCAGGAAAAGGGTCCTCCCTCCCGGGAGGCGGCCGATGGATCCACCGCCAGGAACTCGCGCGCGGCTGACGGGTCCCCGAACGCCGCCGCGGCGAACAGGGAGTGACGAGGGGCCCGGGGATGCTCCTCGAGGGCACGGGCGGCCCGCTCGTGATCGACGCAGCGGTCGGTCGCATCGTGGAAGGCGACGAGTCGCAGCAGTTCGTCCGGCCCGGTGCCGGCGGCGACACCCTGCGGGCTGCGGCTGAGGCGACGGGCCTCGTCGAGGTGACGGCGCAGGGCGGGCCAGCTGGGCAGACCGTGGAGGCGGGCCACGCTCAGCTGCGCGTCCGCGAGCGGGAATCCGTGCGCTTCCGGGGTGTCGGCGCGGATCCCGTGAGCGCGTGGGTGATGCTCGCGCACGAGGGAGATCGCCTCGTCGTCCCCGGCGCGGACGAGGTCCCGCAGGGTCTTCGCGCGGCGCTTGAGCCGCTCGAGGTCAGGATGGTCCGGCAGGGGTTCGATCGGCACGGTGGCCTCCACTCCGAGCCCGCGGTCCGCAGCGTCGGGCGGGAGAGGAGACGGGTGTCCTCCTGCTCGTCCCCGGACGGGGCTGGGCCCCTTCCCGCGAACGGGCGGCGCGTCCGGAGCGCCGTGACCCACCCTACATCCGCTCCCGGGGTCGTTGCCGAGCCGCTCCGGATCGTCCGGTCAGCCTTCGTCGCCGCTCGCAGGGTCGGCCGAGCCGTCCTCGATGGAGCCGAAGAAGTCGGCGATGTCCTGGTCGTCCGTGAGGATCGCGACCCCGGAGTTCTCGGTCTGGAACTCCGGATCCTCGACCGGCATGGTCATGGTGCCATTGCCCATCGCGCTGCGCGCCGTCAGGGCCATGCGGGTGACGTCGATGATCCCGGTGCCCTCGCTGGTGACCAGTGAATCGGAGCCGGCGCCGGCCAGCTTCACGTGCCGCACCGGGTTCAGCAGGACCGACGGTGAGGTCACCCGCTCCATGAGGGACTCGATGAACTGCTGCTGACGCTGCTGGCGTCCGATGTCCGCGGTCGGGTCGAAGTATCGGGCGCGCACGAAGGCCAGCGCCTGCTCGCCGCCGACGTCGTGACAGCCCTCGGTCATCGACAGCCCGGACTTCTCGTCGTCGACGTCCTGGTCGATGCACAGGTTCACATGGCCGACCGCGTCGACCATGCCGGAGACGCCGTCGAAGCCGATCTCCACGTAGTGGTCCACCGCCAGCCCGGTGAAGTCCTCGACGGTCTCGACCAGCAGCGGGGCACCGCCGAAGGAGTAGGCGGCGTTGAGCTTGTACCCGCCGTAGCCGGGGATGTCGACGAGGGTGTCGCGGGGGAGGGAGACCATGTAGCTGTTCCCGCCCGGCGCCTTGTGCAGGAGCATGATCGTGTCGGTGCGCGCACCCTCGGTGCCGTCGTCGCCGACCGAGTCCCCGCCGCGGCGGTCGGATCCGGCGATGAGATAGGTGGTGCCGGGCGTGTTCTCCGCCTCCGACAGGGCATCGACGTGCTCGATGCGGCTGTCGGCCCACAGCACCAGACCCGCACCCCAGCCCACCACGATCACCAGGACCAGGACCAGGAGCGTCGCCCCCAACCGCACGGGCCGGGGGATCCGGGAGCGGCGGCGTGGCCGGCGACCGGGATCAGGGGGCGGGCCGGCCGGACCGCCGGGGCCCCACCCTCCGCCGTATCCTCCGTAGCCGTCGTCGGCGCCGTATCCGGCGTTCTGCCCGCGGGCGACGGGACGCTGCTCGGAGACGGGCAGCGGACGGGTGGGAGCGGGGCCCGCAGCCCCGGTGGGTCGTCCTGGGGACGCGCCCGGCACGGGGCGGGCGCTGCCTCCGGCGCGCGCTCGATGACCGGCAGGACGACGGGGCCCTCCCGGCCGCGGGGAGCGCGGCGGCAGGTGATCGCTCACAGCTGTCTCCTTCCCGGCCACAGGGTCCGGAGGTGGGTACGGCGAACGACAGAGTAGTCCCCCGAGAGGTCCGCGCGTGGTGCGGCGCGGCACACTCCCTCCCTCCTGCGTAGAACCTCCCGCGAACCTTCACACCTCGTCCAGCGCCGGTCAGCGTCCTGCCATCGGGCCCTCCGTACACTGGGAGGCGAGCCGCCGAGGCGGCCACGACCATCCGCAGGAGACGCCGTGACCCATTCCGCACCCGCAGGCGGTTCGACGCCGCAGCCCGGGACCGCTCACCCCGATGCCGACTCGGCGCGAGTCGTCGCCGTGGTCGTGACCTACAACCGCGAGGACCTGCTGCGCGAGTGCCTCGACGCCCTCGAGGCCCAGGAGCGCCGGCCCGACGCCGTGGTCGTGATCGACAACGCCTCCAGCGATGCCAGCGGCGAGATCGCCGACGTGCATCAGATCGGGGCCGATGTCGTCCACCTGCACCGCAACGTCGGGGGAGCGGGAGGTTTCGCGACCGGCGTGGCGCGCGCCCTGGTCCGGCACGACGCCGACTGGGTGTGGCTGATGGACGACGACACCATCCCGCGGCCCGGGGCGCTCGCCGCGCTGGTGCGCACCCTCGAGAACTCGCCGGTGCGCCTGAGCGTGCTCAGCTCGCGGGCGGTGTGGACCGACGGCCGCGACCACCCCATGAACACCCAGCGCATCCGGCTCGGCGCGAGCGCCGCGGAGAAGCGGGACGCCGCCCAGGCCGGCGGCCGGCCCATCCGTACCGCCAGCTACGTCTCCGCCCTGCTGAACGGTCAGGACGTGCGGCGGCTCGGACTGCCCTACGCGGACTACTTCATCTGGTCCGACGACTTCGAGCACACCGGTCGTCTGCTGCGCCACGGTCGCGGACTGCAGGTGCCCGCCTCCGTGGTCGAGCACCGCACGGTCGCCTTCAGCAATGCGCAGACCAGCCCCGGATCCCGCTTCTACTTCGACGTGCGCAACCGCCTGTGGGCGCTGCTGCGGACGACGTCCTTCAGCCCGCTGGAGCGGCTCCTGTACGGCGGTCGGACCGTGCTCGGCTGGGCCGGGCAGCTGGCGCGCCATCGCGGCAGCCTGCTGGGCATCGGGGTGCGGGGGCTGCTCGCGGCGCTGCGCCGGGGGCCGCGTCCCTCACCCACCGTGCTCGCGTCCGAGGGAGAGGCCGCGGCAGACGTGCGCGCGATCGAGCGGGCGGCCGGACGGTGAACGCCCCGCGGTCCGCGCCTGGGACGGAGAGCCCTGCCGCGCCGTTCGTCGTGCTCATGCCCCTGTGGAAGCGTGACCTCCCCGAGCGGGTCGAGGCGGCGATCGCCTCCGCCACCCTCGAGCAGCAGCTGCCTCCCGACCTGCTGATCCTCACCGTCGACGGCCCGGTCACCGCCGAGCTGGACGCCCTGATCGCTCGCGTGGAGGACGGCGACTTCGGCCCGGCCCGGGTGCTGCGTCACCGCAGTCATCGGGGTGTGGCCTCCGCGTTGCAGGACGGTCTGGAGGCCTCGCCCCACGAGCTGGTCGCCCGGGCCGATGCCGACGACCTCTGCCGGCCCGAGCGCTTCGCCCTGCAGATCCCGGCCATGAGCGGTCCTCCCGCCCTGGACCTGATGGGCGGCGCGATGCGAGAGTTCAGCGATCACGTCGCGCCCGGGGACGGACCGCGACGCACCCGTCCGCTCGTGCACGACGAGATCGTCGCGTACCTCCCTCACCACAGTCCCTTCCACCACCCCACCATCGTGCTGCGCCGCTCCGTGGCCCTCGCCGTGGGCGGCTACCGCGACCTCCCGCTGCTGGAGGACTACTGGCTCTGGGAGCGGATGATGCTCGGCGGAGCCCGGATGGGGAACCTCGCCGAGGTGGTCGTCGACTACCGCGTGGACGACGAGCTGTTCGCCCGACGCGGCGGCTGGCGACTTTTCGCGAGCGACGTGCGGCTGCAGCGCCACATGGTGCTGGACCGGGTCACCAGTCCGGGTCTGTTCCTGCGCAATCTCGCCCTGCGGGGCATCTACCGTCTCGCACCGGGGTGGCTGCGACGGTTCGGATACCGCACGTTCATCGAGAAGACGGCGTGAGCACCGCCACACCTGCAGGTCCACCACCATCCTGTAACCAGGAGTTTCCTTTGCTCCGCTACGGTGATCGAGTCCCCGGCGGACTCTCCGCACGCATCGAAAGGACCCTCTGTGTCGACTCCTGACCTCCTGATCGTGGGCTCCGGCCTGTTCGGCCTGACCATCGCCGAGCGCGCGGTCGCCGAGCACGGCGCGAAGGTGACCCTCATCGATCGGCGTCCCCACCTCGGCGGCAATGCGTACTCGGAGGCGGATCCGGTCACCGGGATCGAGGTCCACAAGTACGGTGCGCACCTGTTCCACACCTCGAACCCGCGGGTCTGGGAGTACGTGAACGGATTCACCGACTTCACCGGCTACCGGCACACGGTGTACACGACCCACCAGGGCGTGGTGTACCCGATGCCGATCAATCTCGGCACCGTCAACCAGTTCTTCCGCGCTGCCTACACCCCCGACGAGGCCCGGGCGCTGATCACCGAGCAGGCCGGGGAGCTGGCCGGCACCGATCCGGAGAACCTCGACGAGAAGGGCATCTCCCTGATCGGGCGTCCGCTGTACGAGGCGTTCATCAAGAACTACACGGGCAAGCAGTGGCAGACCGACCCCAAGGAGCTGCCCGCCTCGATCATCTCCCGGCTCCCGGTGCGCTACACGTACAACAACCGGTACTTCAACGACACCCACGAGGGCCTGCCGACGCAGGGGTACACCGCGTGGCTGGAGCGGATGGCGGACAATCCGAACATCGAGGTCCAGCTCGAGACCGACTACTTCGACGCCTCGCAGCCGCTGAACAAGGACGCCGTGCGCGGGAACATCCCCGTGGTCTACACCGGTCCCATCGACCGGTACTTCGACTACCAGCAGGGTGAGCTGGGGTGGCGCACCATCGACCTGGAGACCGAGCACCTCGAGGTGGGCGACTTCCAGGGCACCTCGGTGATGAACTACGCCGACGCCGAGGTCCCCTACACCCGGATCATCGAGCCCCGCCACTTCCATCCCGAGCGGGACTATCCCACCGACCGCACGGTGATCCAGCGCGAGTACTCCCGTTTCGCGGAGTCCGGTGACGAGCCGTACTACCCCATCAACTCCGGTTCCGACCGCGAGACCCTGCTGGCCTACCGCGAGCTCGCCGACGCCGAGCCGAGGACCCTCTTCGGCGGCCGCCTGGGCACCTACCAGTACCTCGACATGCACATGGCGATCGGCTCCGCCCTGTCCATGGCGGACAACAAGCTGCCCGACCTGCTGCGGGCGTGAGCCGACCGCCCCGGTCGCGCATCGGCCGGGACATCCGAGAAGGGCCGACGAGGAGCATCATGAACGCCATCCCTGCCGCATCCGGCGGCACCGACGAGACCCCCGAGGTCCCGCCGCAGCGTCTGCTGCAGCGCCTGATCATGCCCCTGGAGGCCTCCCCGGACATCATCCCTCTGTACATCGAGGCGGAGGACGCCCGCTCCGGCGTCTCCGGCGGCGCCTTCGGGCTGGGCGGCCCGGACCGCACGGCCGAGGGGGGCGCCGCGGACACCCCGCGCCCCGCCTCCCATGTCCATGTGGACGCCACCGAGCTCGACGACCGCTACGCGGTGCGGATCCCGGCACGCTCCATGCGGTCCTTCGGCACCTACTTCAACGCCTTCCCGGCCAGCTACTGGCGACGCTGGACCCCGGTGCGCTCGATCCGTCTGAGCATCCGCACGGCAGGCAGCGGTCAGCTGGTCGTCATGCGCTCCACGGCGCGCGGGACGCTGCAGCGCCAGATGTCGCGCACCGTCGCGGGCGGTGCGACCGAGCACGTCTTCGACCTCCCCCTGAACGCCTTCGGCGACGGCGGCTGGTACTGGTTCGACGCCTACGCGGGGGACGAGGAGCTCACGATCCTGGGGGCCCGGTGGACGGCGGACGCCGACCTCGCCCGCACCGAGGGCAGCTTCTCGATCTCGATGACGACCATGAACAAGGTCCCCTACTGCCTCGACAACATCCGTGCCGTCGCGACGGACCCGGATCTTCGCGCGCTGCTGGACGTCATGTACGTGATCGACCAGGGCTCGGACCGGCTGCGGGACCACACGAACGAGCTCGCCGCGCTGCAGGAGGAGCTGGCCGGTCAGCTGCGGATCATCGAGCAGGGCAACATCGGCGGCAGCGGCGGCTTCTCCCGCGGCATGTACGAGGCCGCCACCGCCGGGGCCTCGACCTACGTGATGAACTGCGACGACGACATCGTCATCGAACCGGAGTCGCTGATCCGGATGACGACCTTCGCGGACTTCGCCACCCGGCCCACGATCGTCGGCGCCCACATGTTCGACCTCAACAACCGCTCCGTGCTGCACACCTTCGGCGAGGTCGTGGACCCGTGGCGGATCCAGCCCTCGCTGCCGGATCCCGCGGCGGTGCTGGGCCACGACTTCTCCCTCTCGCCGCTGCGCTCGACCCCGTGGCTGCACCGCCGCGCGGACGTGGACTACAACGGCTGGTGGAGCTGCCTGATCCCGACCGAGACGGTGCGCGCGATCGGCCTGAGCCTGCCGGTGTTCATCAAATGGGACGACGCCGAGTACGGCCTGCGCGCGAAGAAGGCCGGATATCCGACCGTGTCGCTCCCGGGCGCGGGCGTGTGGCACATGAGCTGGGTCGACAAGGACGACCTGGTGGGATGGCAGGCGTACTTCCATGAGCGCAACCGGATCATCACCGCGCTGCTGCACTCCCCGTACGAGCGCGGCGGCCGGGTGGTCAAGGAGTCCCAGTTCATGGACGTCAAGCACCTGATCTCCATGCAGTACTACACCGAGGCCGGGCGACTGATGGCCCAGCGGGACGTGCTCGACGGGCCGGAGGCGCTGCACCCGTCGATCGGTACCAAGCTGCCGCAGATCCGGTCGATGGCCGGCGACTTCGACGACGCCTCCGCGAAGAAGGATCCAGACCACTACCCGCCCGTCCACATCGACAAGCCGCCCCGCAAGGGCCGGCCATTCACCGAGCCGGCCCGGACGATGCTCCCGGCCTGGACCGTGAAGGTCCTGGCCAAGCAGCTGGTGAAGCCGCCGAAGGCCCGCTCCGAGGAGAATCCGCAGGCCGCGATCCCGCACATCGACGCGAAGTGGTGGCGGCTGTCGGCCTACGACAGTGCGCTGGTCTCCAATGCGGAGGGCACACAGGTCTCCTGGTACAAGCGGGACCCGCGTCAGGTCCGTTCGATGCTGGCCGGCGCGATCGGCGCGCACGTGGAGCTCCACCGCCGGTGGCCGGAGCTCCAGCGCGCCTACCGGCAGGCCGCCCAGCACATCACCTCCTTCGAGGCGTGGGAGCGGACCTTCGCCGAGAACCCCGCCCCGGTGCGCGACCGCGACCGGGAGGAGTCCGCTCCCGCCACGGGCGGCACAGGGACCGGGGACGCGACGGCGTGACCGCGGCAGGCCAGCACCCCACGGCGTCCTCGCCCTCCCGCGCCGAGCAGGCGCAGGGGTGGCGGGCACCGGGACAGGACGCCGGGTGGCTGAACCCGCTCCACGAGCGCTTCCTGCTCAAGCTCCTGGTGCGCAAGGAGCTCCGGGTGCGATATCGCGGCAGCGTGCTCGGCATGCTGTGGAGCTACGTGAAGCCCGCGGTGCAGTTCATCGTCTTCTACATCGCCCTCGGCGTCTTCCTGGAGCTGAACAAGGGCACCCCGGCCTACGCGGTGTACCTGTTCAGCGGCATCGTCGTGATCAACCTATTCGGAGAGGTGTTCGGCAATGCCACCCGGTCGATCACCGGGAACGCCCCGCTGGTCTCGAAGATCTATCTGCCCAGCCAGCTGTTCCCCTGGTCCAGCATGATCGTGGCACTGGTGCACTTCGTGCCCCAGCTGCTGGTGCTCGTGGTGGGGGCGCTCCTGTTCGGCTGGCTGCCCTCGCCCACCGCGCTGGTCGCCTTCGGGCTCGGCATGGTCATCCTGCTGGTGTTCACCATGGGACTGGGGATGCTCACGGCGGCGTTGAACGCCGCCTTCCGGGACGTCGAGAACTTCGTGGACCTGATCGTCATGGTCGCCACCTGGCTGTCCCCGGTGCTGTACCGGATCACGATGGTGCAGGAGTCGATCGGCGGGACGTTCTGGTGGTGGGCGTACCAGCTGAACCCGCTGACGATCGTCGTGGAGCTGTTCCATGTCGCCTTCTGGCGGTACACGCCGGAGGTGGTGGAAGGGGTGGGGCTCGACCCGACTCTGACGGCTCCCGGTGAGCCCTTCGGCCTGTGGTGGGCCGGACTGCTGATCGCGGGGGCGACCTTCGTGCTCGGCACGATCGTGTTCGAGCACTCCAAGCGGCGCTTCGCGCAGGAACTGTGAGGTCAGCGCCATGATGAGTCCGAATCCGCAGGATGTTCCCGTCTCCGCCGCGGTCCCCACCGAGGTGGAGATGGTGCGCGTCCAGCACGTGACCAAGCAGTTCTCCCGGCGGCATGACCACTCCCTGAAGGAGCTGGTGTTCTCGGCGCTGCAGCGCAAGAAGCTCGCCGACACCTTCCTGGCGTTGGACGACGTGGACCTCACGGTGCACGCGGGGGAGACGGTGGGGCTGATCGGCTTCAACGGCTCGGGGAAGTCCACCCTGCTCAAGACGATCTCCGGGGTGCTGTTCCCGGATCGCGGTCGGGTGATGCTGCGCGGACGGGTGGCGGGGCTGATCGAGGTCGGTGCCGGGTTCCACCCCGATCTGTCGGGGCGCGAGAACGTCTTCCTCAACGGGGCGATCCTCGGCATGGGCCGGGAGCAGATCCAGGAGAGGTTCGAGGAGATCGTCGCCTTCAGCGAGATCGAGGAGTTCATCGACACCGAGGTGAAGTACTACAGCTCGGGGATGTTCCTGCGGCTCGCCTTCTCGGTGGCGGTGCACACCGACCCGGACATCTTCCTGGTCGACGAGATCCTCTCGGTGGGCGACGAGCCCTTCCAGCGCAAGTGCCTGGAGCGGATCCGTGAGCTCCAGGAGGCCGGGCGCACCATGGTCGTGGTCTCCCACGAGCTGGAGATGCTCGAGAAGCTGTGCACGCGCATCGTCGTGCTGCGGCGGGGCGGCATCGTCTTCGACGGGGACCCGAGCCAGGCCGTCGCCACCCTGCGCGCGGACTGAGCCGCACGGCGTGGCGGGCGCTGCCTGAGCGCCACGCCCTGATCGCTCCGGGTCCCTCGTCCCGCTCAGGCGTCCTCGGCGGGCGTGGTCACGCCCTCCTCCCGTGCCCGCTGGGCGCTCACCTCAGCGGCGGGGCCGACGAACCCTCCGCCGGCCAGCAGCGCTGCGAGCACCGCGGGTGCGGCGGCCAGCCCGTCGTCCGCGACCAGGAGCCGCGGCGGCGTCCCGGTGGCGGCAGGTGCTTCCGGCGCGGGGCCGCTCCAGGCGGGCAGATCGAGGCCCAGCCGGTCCGGGCTCGAGCGCACCTCCGCCACCCAGTCATGGGCCAGGGCGGGCAGCGGGCCGTCGAAACGGGGCGCGAGCGAGACCGCGCCGAGGGCCAGCACCTCGTCGGCGTCGGCGGCGAGCGGGGTATCCGGGCGGTCGGTCGCCACCACCCGGGGGTCCGGGTCATCGGCGTCGCGCTCGGGCTCCGCGTCCCGGTCCAGGAGCGTCACCTCCGCGCCGAGCGACCACGCGGCCAGCGCCAGCACCAGACGCTTCCAGTGCGCGGGGAGGTCGAGGACCACCGTGTCCTCGGGGTCGAGGGCGATCTCGTCGTGCAGATGGCCGATGGACTTGATCACCCAGTTCGCCAGCACGTGCCCGGACAGCTCGATGCGCGCGGCCTCCCCGTACCAGGCCAGGGCGGGGCGGGGCCCGCTGCGTTCGAGCGCCGTGAGCAGCTGGGTGGACGTCTCGGGGCTCATCGGGGGTCCTCCGGGGTCTCGGGGCGGGTGATCTCGACGTGCACGGGTGGCAGCTCCTCGGCCAGGGCCTCCGCGCAGAGCGCGGTGCGGATCCGTTCCGCGAGCTCGCCGGCCGCGATCCAGTCGGTGGGGGCGCTCCCGGCGGGAGTGACCTCGAGGCGGGTGGCGCCTGGGACCTCCGGCAGGCGGCGGCCGCCCGCCGGTGGAGCGGTCCCGTCCGATCGGTCGGTGCCCGGTGCGTCCGTCCCGGTGTCGGTCGGGACCAGGCGCGCCGTGGCGCCCCGGGGAGGATCCCCGTCCCGCGGGAGCGCGGCCACTGCGAGCGCGCGGGCGATCCGTTCCTGCGCGGGTTCGGGGGACATCCGCGCGATCGGCTCCTGGGCGGGGGAGAGGCCCAGGGCGACCCACACCGATTCCAGACTGGGCCGGCGGAACCAGTCGTCGCCGCCGGTGCGTGAGAGTTCCCGGGCAGGGACGTCGGCCGAAGTTGCCTCCGCCACTCCGCGCACGAGCGCCGCGGGCACCCCGTTCGCCTTGCCCTTGACGAGGTCGGCGGCGGCGGCGAGCTCGTCGGCCAGCGCCCGGACCGTGACCGTCAGCGGGCGGCCGTCGGCGTCGACGCCCCCGCGGAGATCCTGCAGGGAGGCGACGCCGGCGGCGCCGAGGGCGATGTCGCCCACCCCCACGCGCCAGATCCGGGAGGAGGTGTCCGTGAGCAGCACGCCGAGGTGCAGGCCCAGCAGCTCGGCCAGGGCGTCCCGCAGGTGCCGGGCGCTGGCGTCGGGGTCCTCGGGCAGCAGCAGGGGGCCGTCGGGGGCGTTCGAGGAGTCCACGCCGGCGGCCGCCATCACCGGTCCGGAGGCGATCTGCACCACCGAGGTGACCACGCGGGTGTGGCGTCGGCGGGCGACCGTGCGCACCGCCGCGGCCTCGACCGCGGCCTCCCGCTCCTCGGGCGCGACCCGCAGTCCGGCCGCCTTCGAGACGACCTTCGTCGAGAGGCACAGCACGTCGCCGTCGCGCGCCCCGAGGTCGCGCAGGGCGGGGGCGAGCACGGCCGCCAGGTCGTCCCCCTCGCGGATCTCCGGGATCCCGCGGACGGGGAGGATCTCGACCGCTCCGGAGGGCGGAGGGGAGGACGGCGCCGGCCTCGCGGACGGTGCGACCTGCGGACGCTGCGTCGGGGTCACGGGGGCCTCCCAGGTCTGTGATTCGGGCGGTCGGAGGGGCCCGGCGCGCCGAGCGCGCTTGACGCCCCATAACTACACGGGTGTATTTTAGGGCCGCAACAGGCCTTCGGTGGTCACTCAGCAGTGGAAGGAGAGGTGGCGATGGACGACGAACTTGTCAAGGATGACGCACGCGCGGAACTGTCCCTGATCGACCTCGCCGGGCAGGACGCCGACGATACCGGCATGTCGTGGCAGGACGTCGAGGAGATCGACGACGTCGAGATGTCGTGGCAGGAGCGCGCCCTCTGCGCGCAGACCGACCCGGAGGCATTCTTCCCGGAGAAGGGCGGCTCCACGCGCGAGGCGAAGAAGGTGTGCGTCTCCTGCGAGGTGCGCGCCGAATGCCTCGAGTACGCCCTCGAGAACGATGAGCGCTTCGGGATCTGGGGCGGACTGTCGGAGCGTGAGCGTCGCAAGCTCAAGCGCCGGGCGGTCTGACGACGTCACTCGGTGAGCGACCGTCACATCACAGCTGTCGTCCTGCTGAGCGGGTCGACCACCGAGCGCTCCCATCGCGCGACCTTCGAGGCCCTGGCCGGGCAGACCCGGCCCGCTGATCACCTGCTGGTCATCGCGCCCACCGACCTCCCTGACGCCGTCCTGGTCGCCCTCGACGAGCAGCTCGGCGACGGCACCGTCGACGACGTGCTGATGACCGCGGGGACCGTCGGTCGCACCGGTGTCGTGCGCGAGGCCCTCGACCACCTCTCCCGCGCCCACGCCCCGGCCCCCGAGAACGGCGACGACCTCGAGGACGAGGACGACGAGACCGGCCGCGGGGACGCTCGCAGTGGACGCCGCGCCCGGGCGGTCGACAGCGCCGCCGTCGAGCGGCACCGCACGCAGCAGGCCGAGGACCTCGCCCGCATCCCGCAGCGTCTGCGCGAGGACCGCTCCCGACCCGGGCGTCGCGCCGGTCTGCTCGCGGGAGCGGACGACGAGAGCTGGCTGTGGTTCGTCGTCGACGGCTCCACCCCGGCGCGGGACGCCCTGGAGCAGCAGCTCGCGATGCTCGTGGAATCGCCCACCACCGGAGTGGTCGGCGCCAAGCGGGTCCGCCGCAGCGATCCCGGCCCGCCCCGGGAGGATCCCGGGGCGGAGGAGCAGGAGGAGGACCTCACCGCCGAGGGAGCCGACGTGCTCGTCGACGTCGGCCTCACCCTCACCCACGCCGGACGCATCATCACCGGCGTCGATCCCGGCGAGATCGATCAGGGGCAGGCCGACTGGCGCCAGGACGTCCTCGCCGTCGCCCTGCCCGGGATGCTGATCCGGGAGCAGACGCTGCGCGAGGTGGGAGGCCTCGACCCCGACCTTCCCGCCCCCTGGGCGGAGATCGACCTGTGCCGGCGGGTCTGGCGCTCGGGTGAACGGGTCGCGGTCCAGTCCGCCGCCCGCATGCTGTTCCCGCAGCCCACCCGGCCCCGCCTCGAGCGCCTGCGCGAGCAGGGCACCGGCCGGATGCTGGTGCAGCTCAAGCACCGGTCACTGCTGATGGCGCTGGGTCTTCTCCTGCTGCTGCCCCTGATCACGCTCGCCCGCATGGCCGGGGCCGTCGCCGCCTCGCAGCCGCGCCGGGCCGGGATGGAGCTGCGGGCGTGGGCCGCGGCGATGACCCGGGTGGGCAGGGTGCTCGGCCGCGGCCGTCGGGACCGGCGCCGGGCACGGGTGCCCGGAGGGCGGCTGGCCCCGCTGTACCTGCCCCGCGGCGAGGGGGCGCGCCGCCGTCTCGACGACGTCTGGACCCGCGTGTTCGCCGATGACGACCGCCGCCGGCGAATCCGCCGCACCACCTGGGGGATCGCAGGAACCCACCACGGCGTCGACGATGCCGACTACGGCCGCCATGTGGTGTGGAGCGTCGTGGTCGCGCTGGCCGCGACCGTCCTGGGCATGACCGCACTGCGCGGCGTCTTCGGCCGGGGCGAGCTGAGCGGGCCCGGCCTGCGCGCGCTGCCGGAGAACTCGGCCGCCGCCTGGGAGGCCGCATGGTCGACGTGGATCCCGGGCGGGCTGGGCGAGCGCGGCCCGGGCGACCCGCTGCTGCGCCTGCTGGGCCATCTGCCGATCACCGGCTCCGCCCTCGTCGAGGCCGTCGTCCTCGCCGTCGTCCCGGTGAGCGCGCTCGCGGCCTGGTGGGCCGCCGGGGCGATCACCCGCGCCGTCGGCGCCCGCCTGGTGCTCGCGACCGTCTGGGCGCTGGCGCCGCCCCTGCTCGCCGCCCTTACCGTCGGCGCCTGGCCGCTGCTGCTCGTCCACGCGCTGCTGCCGCTGCTCGCCCTCGCCGTCGGACGCGCCGTCGGCCTTCCGCACAAGGCATCCCAGGCCAGCATCTCCGCGGCCGCCGCCGGGGGGCTCCTGCTGCTGGTCGTCGGCGCGGTCCAGCCCGCACTCGTGTTGCTGGCCGTGCTCGCCCTGGCCCTGATCGCGCTGTCGGCGCCGGGCCGCCGTCTGCGTCTGCTGTGGGTCCTGCTGCCCTCGCTCGCCCTGCACGCCCCCTACCTCCCCGTCTACCTGGGCCACCCCGAGACGCTGCTGGCTGTCAGCGGTGTCCCGGCCCGGGCCGGCACGGCCACCACGACCGATCTGCTCTCGCTGTGGCCCGTCGCGCCCGGCCTCCAGGATCAGCTCACGCCGCTGCTGGGGTCGACCGGTGCACTGCTGCTGCCCATGCTCCCGGTGGCCCCCGTCGTGCTCGGCGCGATCCTCGCCCCGCTGCTGGCGGGCGACGCCGGTCGCGCCGGACGTTTCAGCGTGCTGGTGGCGGCCGCGGGATTGATGACCGTGCTGCTGACCCGCGGGATCCCGGTCGCCGTGGCCGGCGACCAGCTGGCCCCCGCCCCGCTGAACGCCCTGCTCAGCGCGACGCTGCTGGCCCTGTCCGTCGGCGCCGCCGCGAGCTTCGACGCCCTCGCCCGGCGCGAGCGGGGCGACGGTCGCGGTCGGCGCCTGCTCACCGGCGTGATCGGCACCCTGGTGGCCGCCGTCTGCGTCGTGACCGTCGTCGGCTGGACCCTGCTGCTGCCCGGCCAGCTCCGCATCGACCGCGTCGAGGGCAGTGAGGTCCCTGCGGCCGCCGCCGACCAGGGCCGCACCGACGCCCGCTCCCGCGTGCTCGTGCTGGAGCAGCGCGAGGACGGCTCCGTCGATGCCCATCTCGTGGTCCACGGCGGGGACTCCGCGAGCCAGCACGCGTCCATCGCCGACGCCCGCGCCGTGGACAGCGCGAGCAGCGGGACGGCGATCGACGAGGACCCCGCCGACGCCGCCCTGCGTCAGGCCGTGGCCCGGATGCTGTCCTCCGGCGCGGATCCGACCGAGGAGGGCGATCAGGCCACGGCGGGCCTCGCCATCGCCTACGTCGTCGTCGAGGGCGAACCGAGCGAGCACTCGGAACTCGTGTCCACCCTCGACACCTCCACGCTTCTCGAGAAGGTCACCGAGGGCAGCCGCGGCGGCATGTGGCGCGTGATCGACTCGGCGCCGCGCGCCGTCGTCCTCGGCGGCGACGAGCCCGTGGCCCTGTCCAGCGGGATCATCGGCGCCACGGGGGAGATCCCCGCCGCCGACGCGGAGCGCACCGTGCTGCTGTCCGAGCGACAGGACAGCCAGTGGCGGGCGACCTTGGAGGGCACCGAGCTCGAACCGGTCACCGTCGACGACTGGGCTCAGGGCTTCACCGTCCCGGCCGGGGAGAGCGGGCAGATCGACATCCATCGCGAGCAGCCCGCCCGGCTCCTGTGGCAGATCCTGCTGTACGCGACCATCGCCCTGACCGTGCTGATCTCGATCCCCTGGCGCGTGCGCAGCCGGGTCGCGGAGGAGATGTATGGCTGAGAACGACCCCGGCCCCCTGGAGGACCCCGCCGATCTGCGCGCCCCGCGCCGCGGACGGGCGCGTCCGGTGCTGGCCGTCGCCGCCCTGATCCCGCTGGCCGCCGCCGTCGGTGCCGTGACCGTGTCACCCGCTCCCGAGACCGTCCCGGTCACCCGCGCCGAGACGCAGTCGCAGCCCGGGGCGAGCACCCTGCGCTGCCCCGGACCGATGCAGGTCCCCGAGGACCTGTTCACCGAGGGCGCCGATGACGAGCTCGCACTGAGCCCGCCCAGCGAGACGATCGGCCTCAGCTCCATGGCGCTGGAGACGGACTCCTCGCTGCTGTTCGGGACCGTGAGCGGTTCCGAGACGCTGCAGGAAGCGGACGGCAGCGCACGCGCTCCCTCGCTGACCACCCTGGGGGCCGACGGGAGCACCCTCGAGGACGCCGCCGCGACCTCGAAGCTGGGTGCGGGCGTCCAGGTGCTCCCGGGGGTCGAGGAGGCCGCCTCGGTGCGAGCGGCCACCGCCGAGGGCTCGCGCCCCGTCGCCGACGCCGTCCAGTCCAGCACTACCACCAGCGGCGACTTCCGCTCGCTGGCCCTGACCCGCTGCGAGGAGCCCACCACCGACGCCTCCTTCCTCGGCGTCTCGACCGACACCGGCGACAGCTCCGCCCTCGTCCTGCGCAACCCCACACAGCGCCCGGCGACCGCCTCGGTCCAGATCTGGACCGAGGACGGCCCGGCCCCGATGGAGGGCCGCAGCCAGGTGGTCGTCGCGCCGGGCACGGAGGAGCGGGTTCTGCTGGAATCGGTGGCCGGGGGCCAGGACGCCGTCGGGGTGCGCGCCTCGGTGCTCGGTGCGCCCCTGGCGATGCACGTCCAGACCACCGAGCGCAACGGGCTCACCCCCGGCGGCGCCGAGGTCCTCCAGCCGCTGCCGCCCGCCTCCCTCGAGCAGGTGCTGCCGGGGGTCGAGGCCACGGGCACGTCGCCGACCGTGGTGCTGGCCAACCCCCAGGGGGCCGACACCACGGCGAGCATCGAGGTCACCGGAGCGGACGGACCCGTCGACGACGCCTCCCTCGAAGACGTCGAGATACCCGCCGGGGCCGTGGTCCCGGTGCCGTTGGAGTCAGTGACCGAGGGGACCTACTCGGTCGCGGTCCGCTCCCAGGACCCGGTGCTCGCGGTCGCCCGCTCCACGGCGGCCGGCGAGGACCTGCCGGGCGACACGGTCGGCACCCCCGTCGACTTCGCCCTGACCTCCCCGGCGCCCGCCCTGAGCACGAGCGGCCTGCTGGCGCTGCCGCAGGAGGGCGGGGTCGGTGCGCTGACCCTGGCCGCCACCGACGATGCGAGCGTGACCGTGGTGCCGATCGGGTCGGACGGCACCGCCGGCTCCCCGGTCGAGGCCGATCTCGCAGCGGGCACCTCGAGCGTCATCCCCTGGCAGGAGCTGGCGATCGACGGCACGCGCACCCGGGCCGTCACGGTGGTGCCGAGCGTTCCCGGCGCCGTGCACGCCGGATGGATGCAGCGTGAGAGCGACGGGAGCGGGGGAGACCTCATCTCCTCCCTGCCGGTGCCGTCCGCGCAGCTGAGCACCGACGCCCTGACGGTGCGGCTGCAGGACTGATCGACGAACTGCGGGGCGGGAGCCGTGGGCGAGGGACGAGCCGGCTGCGGACGGCGCGCGGGAGGAGACCAGTCGATGAAGACCGGGACTGATCGACGAGCTGCGGGGCGGGAGCCGTGGGCGAGGGACGAGCCGGCTGCGGACGGCGCGCGGGAGGAGATCAGTCGATGAAGACCAGGACTGATCGACGAACTGCGGGGCGTACGGTCACTCGCCCCAGGCGTCGGGGTCTACGTCCTCCGGCGGAACGTTCAGCAGCGAGCCGATCTGCTCCGCCAGCACCTGGCGCACCAGCGTCTCCAGCTCCTGCTCGCCGAGGCAGCGGGTCTGGACCGGGCGACGGTAGATGATCACCCGCGCGGGATGCTCCCGCGACGGGGGCAGTCCGCGTCCCAGCAGCACGGTCGCGTCCTCCCACGGGGCGGGATCCGTCGGCGGGACCTCCTCGACCAGCACCTGCAGATGCGCCAGCCGGCGGGGGAACCGCTCGGTGAGCGCGGCCCCCGCCTCGGCGACCGTGTCGTCGAACTGCTCCCGGCGCGTGCGGTACCCGGGAAGATGGGGCGGGATGAGATCCCAGCGCCGGCCGCGTCCGCGCCGATCACGGCGCCGCGGCCCCGGGTGCGGACCCGGGGTCCCCGGGCGGAGCGGCTCGACATCCATGGGGCAACCCTAGCGCTCGTGACGGTGTCCTGCCCGGTCAGGGCGCGTCGTCGACGTCGCACCGTGCGCCCTGCGTACACTGCTGGACGTGCCAGCTCGTGAATGCTCCAGAACCGCCTGCTCGCGACCGGCCGTGAGCTCCTTGACCTTCGTGTACGAGGACTCGACGGCCGTGCTGGGGCCCTTGTCGCGCAGCAGCGAGCCACATGCCTACGATCTGTGCGGGGAGCACGCGACCCGGATGACGGCGCCCCGCGGGTGGGAGCTGCTGCGCGTGCCCGGCGGCGGCGAGGTCAGTGACGATCTGGTCGCCCTCGCCGATGCCGTGCGCCCTCGGCCGGAGCCCACGACGGAGACGACGATGGATCCTTCCGCGGGGCCCGCGCCCACAGCAGGCGCGCCGCGTCGGCCCTCCGACCGGGACGAGAATCCCGGCCGTCACCTCCACGTCATCAGGAGCGCGAATGACTGATGCGTCGGGCCCTCCTCCGGCCGCGCCCGTGGACCTCACGGCGATCGTCACCACCAACGACGTGCGCGGCGTCGCCGGCGAGCAGTTGACCGTCGAGGTCGCCCGCGCCCTCGGCGCCGCCTTCGCGGATCAGCTGGAAGCCCCCGCGCTGATCGTCGCTCATGACATGCGCCTCAGCTCCCCGGAGCTGGCCCGCGCCGTGATCGAGGGGGCGGTGCGTCGCGGGGCGATCGTCGCCGACGCCGGGCTGTCCTCGACCGACCAGCTCTACTGCGCCTCAGGCCTCCACCAGGCGGCCGGGGCGATGGTCACCGCCTCCCACAACCCTGCCGAGGACAACGGTCTCAAGCTGTGCCTTCCGGGCGCCCGGCCGATCGGCCGCGACACCGGACTCGAGGAGATCCGCCGCGGCGCCGAGGCGTATCTGGCGGCCGGGGAGATCCCCGCGCACGACGAGGGGGAGGGCCGTGCGGAGCCCCTGGAGACCCTGCCGGACTACGTCCGGACCCTCCGCGAGCTGGTGGCCGTGCCCGCGCGGCGCCGGCTGCGGGTGGTGGTCGATGCTGCCAACGCGATGGCCGGGCACACTGCGCCCGCGGTCCTGGGAACCCTCGAGCACCTCGACCTCATCCCGCTCCACTTCGAGCTCGACGGGACCTTCCCTCATCACCGGGCCGATCCGCTGGATCGTGCGACCCTCCGCGAACTGCAGGGCACGGTGGTGGCCGAGCACGCCGACCTCGGGCTGGCCTTCGACGGGGACGCCGACCGCTGCGTGGTGCTCGACGAGACCGGCGCCCCGGTCCCGCCCTCGGCCGTCACCGCCCTCATCGCCCGGGGCGAGGTGACCCGCGCCCGCGCCGCCGGCCAGGAACGTCCCGCCGTGGTCGCGAACCTGGTCTCCTCCCGCCACGTCGCCGAGACGGTGCGCGAGGCCGGCGGGGAGCCGGTGCGCTCCCCGGTCGGCCACTCCCTGATCAAGACGCTGATGGCCGAGCACGACGCCGTCTTCGGAGGCGAGCACTCGGCGCACTACTACTTCCGGGACTTCTTCTACGCCGACTCCGGCATGCTCGCCGCTCTGCACGTGCTGGCGGCACTCGCGGGGACCGACGGGCCGGCCTCCGCGCTGATCGCCGAGCACGACCCCTATTCCTCCAGCGGTGAGATCAACTCGCGGGTCCGTGAGGCGGATGCCGCGCGGGAGCGGGTGCGGGAGCACGTGGCCCAGCTGCCCGGAGCGCGCACGGACGATCTCGACGGGCTGACCGTCGAGCACTGGGACGAGGAGATCCGACCCGAGGAGCGCTGGTGGTTCTCGCTGCGCTCGTCGAACACCGAGCCGCTGCTGCGGCTGAACGTCGAGGCGGAGCGGGAGACCACGATGATCCGGATCCGGGACGAGATCCTCGCCATCGTGCAGGACGAGGACCTCGCGGGGGCCGCTGCCGAGGCGCCCGGGTCGGGTTCCGCGGGCGACGAGGCGACCGACGAGGTCACCGAGCCGCTCGAGGAGGCCGTGCCGACCGCGGCCTCCAGCGGTGCCGAGGTGCCCAGCTGGGTGCGCTCACGGCTGCGCTGCCCCGACTGCGGCGGTGAACTGCGCGACGTGGATGCGGCACTGCAGTGCGCCGAATGCCGCCGTCGGTACCCGATCGAGGGCGGCATCCCGGTGCTCATCGCCGGGCGGCAGTACCCGCCCGGGACCTGAGACAGCTCGAGCGCCTCAGGCGCTGAAGGGTACGGCGCGGACCTCTGCCGAGAGCTCCTGCTGGCGGTCCTGGGCCCGCCGCAGCCGTGTCTCGTCCCGCTGGGAACGCTCGGCCACCACCGCGGCCAGGAACTCCTCGGGGTCCGTGCCGGGCGGCGGAGCAGGGGCGACGTGGCCCAGGGTGCGATGCAGCAGGTCCCGGGAGATCTGCCGCCGGGAGGCGGGATGGATCGCCCCCGCGCGGGGCAGGAACGAGCGGATGTCCTGCCTCAGCGCCAGCGGGAGCCTCCCGACGTCCGCGGTGGCGGCCCAGGCGCTGAGCGCCTCCGGCACCGTGACCCGCTCGGGCTCCGGGTCGCGCATGCGCTCCTGGATCACCACGGTGCCCGCCAGCAGATCCCCGACACGGCGAGAGCGACGGTCGATGACGGAGCAGGCCAGCGCGAGCGACCCCGCCGTCGACCAGATCTCCAGCATCGCCATCACCGCGCGGATCAGGCTCTGGCGCACGTGCACGGGGCCGCCGTCGTCCCGCACCACCCGGGTGCCCATCGCCAGGCGGCCCACCGATCGACCGCCCAGCAGCAGCTCGCACAGCACCGGATAGCCGACGTAGGCAGCCACCGACATGGTCAGCACCCCGGCGGCCACCAGACCGTCGTCGAGGTCCGCGCGGGCCGCGGCGAAGGCGACCCCGACGGTGCCCAGCACGAGGATCCCCATCTGCAGCGCCCCGTCGATCACCGCGGCGAGCATGCGGGCGGCGAAGGAGGCCGTGCGCAGATCCAGCAGCACGGCGTCCCCCGTGATCACGGCCTCGCGATCGATACCGGCCGGGGTGGCCGTCGAGGTGCCCGTCGTCGTCATGGCCCCATCCTGACACCACCGCGCGGCGGAGGTCAGCATCGAGCGTCGGCTTCCGACCGGGCCGGCTCCGACTTTCGTCGGCGGTCCCGGCGAGGGCGGCGTCCTACGCTGACGGTGTGGACACCGACGCCTTCATCGCCGTGCACCGACCGCAGTGGGAGCGGCTCGGGACCCTGACCCGCACCCGGAACCTCGACGCGGGCGGGATCGACGAGCTGATCTCCCTGTACCAGGAGACCTCCACCCACCTGTCCACGGTGCGGTCGACGAACCCGGATCCGGCGCTGACGGCGCACCTGTCGCTGCTGGTCCATCGCGCACGGCTGCGGATCACCGGTGCCCGCACCCCGCTGTGGAAGCACGCCCGGACCTTCCTGTGGGAGGACTTGCCCGCAGCCCTGTACGCCGCCCGCTGGACGGTGGCGCTCGCCGGGGGGATCTTCCTGCTCGCGACCGTCGTGTCCGGCCTGTACTTCGGACTCGACCCTGTGGCGCGGGGGCTGGTGCTGCCCGAGGCAGCACAGCGATCCCTCGCCCAGCGCGACTTCGTCTCCTACTACTTCGAGGGCGAGGCCTCGGGCTTCGCCGCGCAGGTGTGGACGAACAACGCCTGGATCACCGTCCAGGCCGTTGTGTTCGGGGCGACCGGGATCTGGCCGGTGATCATGCTGCTGCAGAACGGGCTGAACATCGGCCTGTCCGCCGGCGTGATGGGCGCCTATGGCGGCCTGGACACCCTCTTCGTCTACCTGCTGCCCCACGGGCTGCTCGAGATCACCGCCGTGCTGGTCGGCGCCGGGGCTGGGCTGCGCACTTTCTGGGCCTGGGTGCGCCCGGGACCGTTGCCGCGGCTGTGGGCGCTGTCCCGAGCTGCCCGGGCCCTGGTCACCGTCGCGATCGGTCTGGTGCCGGTGCTGCTGATCTCCGGATTCATCGAGGCCTTCGTGACTCCGAGCTCGCTTCCCCCCGCCGTGCGCATCGCGATCGGTGCGATCGCCTGGATCGCATTCCTGGTGTTCATGCTCGGACGCGGTCGCCAGGTGCACCGTCAGGGCGTCACCGGCGACCTCTCCGAGGAGATGGTCGGCGACAGCGTCGCGACCGCCGGCTGATACGCAGGGAGCCTCGGCACGCGGCCTCACAGCGCGGACCGGGGCGTCGCCGGATCCGGCGCTGTGCAGGGATGTCCTGTCGACCATGCCGCGGTCGACCGCGTCGCACGACGCCTCGTCGACGCACAGGCGCGGCTCAGAGGCGGCCGGCGGCCTTGAGAGCCAGGTAGGCGTCCGCGAGGGCCTGCGGCGCCCGCTCCGGCGGGGCGTCGACGACGTGCGCCCCGACCCGCTCCAGCGCACGGGAGACCCCGCCGCGCTCGGTGCGGGCCTGCTCGGCGGCGGCCGCCCTGTACACCGTCTCCAGATCCCCTCGGCCCGCGGCGAGCTGCTCGAGCGCGGGATCGGCGACGGAGGCCACCACCAGCGGATGGTCCTTCGCGACGCGGGCCGCGACCGGCAGCAGCCCGGTGTGGATCGCCGAGGGCTCGACCGGGGTCAGCAGCACCACCAGGGAGCCGCGGCGGGAACGTTCGGAGATCGAGGCGGCAGCCCGCTCCCAGTCGGTCTCCACCAGCGCGGGGTGCACGGCCGCTGTGGCGGTCACCATGTCGTGGAGCACCGTGGTGCGCGTGCGGCCGAGCACCGAGACGTGCGGGATGCGGTCGATGCACAGCAGGTCCACGCGGTCGCCGGCCTGTCCGGCCAGCGCGGTCAGCAGCAGCGCCGCATCGAAGGCGGCATCCAGCCGGGTCGAGTCACCGAGCCGGCCGGCGGACGTGCGTGAGGTGTCCACGACGATCAGCACGTGCCGGTCCCGCTCCGGTCTCCAGGTGCGCACTACGACGCTGCGGCGACGAGCGGTCGCACGCCAGTCGATCGAGCGCACGTCGTCACCGTCGACGAAGTCCCGCAGCGAGTCGAACTCGGTGCCCTGGCCCCGCTGATGGATGGCGGCGAGCCCTTCGATCTCCCGCAGCCGCTGCACTCGCGAGGGCAGGTGGCGCCGTGAACCGAAGGGGTGGAGGGCGAGCAGGCGGCCGGGGGCCCCGGCCCGGGCGGTGCGGCGGGCGAGTCCGAGCGGACCGCGCGAGGCGATCAGCAGGACCCTTGAGCGATGCTCCCCGCGTCGGGTCGGGGTGAAGGACTGCGGGACCGCGCGCCGCTCCAGCGCAGGGATGCGCAGTGCGGACCGCTGCTGCGCCAGTCCGGCGGTGGGGTTCCAGGCGTCGCGCACCTCGAGGGCGGCGGCCCGGCCCGTGGGGTTGGTCAGCAGCAGCCGCCCGGTGACCTCGTTGCCCAGCCGCACCTGGATCGGTGCCTCGCGGCGCACCCGGATCGCGCGTGGGCTCGGGGCGGCGAAGGCGTCGGCGAGGACCACCAGCGCCCACACCACGAACAGGGCCAGCAGCACCCACCAGGACGGCCACAGCACGATCACCGGCAGGGCGAGCAGCGCGACCAGGGCCGCGCGGGGGGTCAGCGAGATTCTCATCCGGTCATGCCTCAGCGGGGCACCGGCACGGAGGCGAGGGTCGCGGCCAGCACGGACTCGACCTGCGTGCCCTCGAGCTCCGACTCGGTGGTCAGGCGCACCCGGTGCGAGAGGGTGGCCGGGGCCATCATCTTGACGTCGTCGGGGGTGATGAAGTCCCGCCCGGACAGGTACGCCCAGGCGCGAGAGGTGCGCAGCAGGGCGATCGCGCCGCGGGGCGAGACGCCCAGGGACAGGCTGGGGGAGCGGCGCGTGGACCGGCACACGTCGACGATGTACTGCACCACCGGGTCCTCGGCGACGACCCGCGAGACGTCCTGCTGGGCTCGGTGCAGGGAGGGGACGTCCACCACGGGCCCCAGGCCCATGGCGGAGAGGTCCGTGGTGTCGAAGCCGTCGGCGTGGCGGCGCAGCACGTCGACCTCGACCTCCCGGTCGGGCAGCGGCATGACCGCCTTGAGCAGGAAGCGGTCCAGCTGCGCCTCCGGCAGGGTGTAGGTGCCGTCGAACTCGATGGGGTTCTGGGTGGCGATCACCAGGAACGGGTCGGGCAGGGGCCGGCTCGCACCGTCGACCGTGACCTGGCGTTCCTCCATCGCCTCCAACAGCGCGGACTGGGTCTTGGGCGGGGTCCGGTTGATCTCGTCGGCCAGCAGCAGGTTCGTGAACACCGGGCCCTCGCGGAAGACCAGGTCGCTGGTGGTGTTGTCGTAGATCAGGGAGCCGGTGATGTCGCCGGGCATCATGTCGGGCGTGAACTGCACGCGGCGCATCCGGACGTCCAGCGCGGCGGCGAGCGAGCGCACCAGCAACGTCTTGGCCACTCCCGGCACACCTTCGAGCAGCACGTGACCGCGGCACAGGAGGGCCACGACGTGGCTGGTCACAGCAGCATCCTGACCGACGACGCCCTTGTGGATCTCCGTCGAGAGGCTCTGCAGGTCGGTCCGGGTGTCCTGGTCGACCTCGGGGGCGGTGCCGGTCGCCGGTGCGCTCGTCGGGACCGGGCCCGGCAACGGGTCGGGACCGGCCCCGGCGGGGCCGAAGGGCTCCGGGGTGGGGGCACCGGGGGTGGTGTCGGTCATCGGTCGATCTCCTTCTCGAGACGGTCTAGGTCCTGGGCGAGTCGCACGAGGTCCTGGTCGCTGGTGACAGGGGTGGGGCCGAGCAGCTCGCGCAGCTGCTCCGGGGAGCGGTCCACGTGCGGCGCGAGTGCGGCCAGCAGTCCGTCGAGGGCGGATTCGCGGCGCAGGCCGAGGCGGTCCGCGAGTCGGGTCGCAGCGGCGGAGCGCAGCGAGGAGGCGGCCGCGTCGCGAGAGTCGGACTGCTGCATCAGCCGCGAACGGCCGAGCACCAGCTCCTGTGGACGCACGGTGACCGGGAGCGGTTCGACGACGACGGGGCCGAAGCGACGACCGACGGCGAGCAGGGTGATCACGGCGACGGTGAGCAGCCACAGCGCGAGCGGCCCGGCCCAGTCCGGAAGGTAGCCCAGGAGCGTCTGCCCGGCGGTTCCCATCGGGTCGCCGGGGGAGGGCACGTACCAGGTCAGTTCACCGGTGCTGCCGAGGGCGTTGAGCGCGAGGGCCGAGTTGTCGGCCTCCCCGATGCCGTCATTGGTCAGCAGGTCCGCGCTGCCCAGCACGAGGAGGCCGTCGGCCGCGGCGACCAGGGAGCCCTCGCCGGAGCGGAAGCAGCCGTGCGCCTCCGGCGAGGTGCGGTAGAGGGTGGAGGGCCCGTTCAGCCCGTCCTCCTGGTCCGGCACGTGCAGGGCGCGGGCCCCGTGGGCGAGGTCCCCGCAGGCGGGACCGGCGGGCAGGTCGCTCGGGGAGCTGATCGACCCGGCGGGACTGATCTGCTCGGTGACGTACGACAGGGTGACGAAGTCGGGCTGGACCAGCACCAGGTGGCCGTCACCGGCCTCCCGGGCGTCGGCCAGGGTCGTGAGCTGTTCGGCCGACAGCGAGCTCGGCGCGGTCACCAGCACCGTGCCGCCTCCCTGCAGCGCCTCGGCGGCATCGTCGGTGTGGCGGTCCTCCTGGACCTCGACGTCGAGGTCCTCGAGCACCTGCACGACGGCCTTGGATCCCTGGCCGGTGGGGGCGTCGGGCTCGAGCGGACCGTCGCGGTAGAAGCCGCGGGCGATCGAGGCCAGCACGGCGGCGAGCACCGCGAGGGTGACCAGCACGACCAGCCAGGGGCGCCGGCGGTCCTCCGTGGGGGTGCCGGACGCGGTCGCGCGGCCGTCCCGGGCACCCGTCGCGGCGAGGTCCGGGGCGGCCGTCGCGGTGGTGCGGGCGGAGACGGAGGGGCTCGACAGGCTCATGGACGGCCTCCGGTGTGGGCGTCGTCGCTCCCGTCGGCGGTCGGGGAGGCCCCCTCGACGTCCCGGGAGGCTCCTGCGGAGTCGGCCGCGGTGAGATCAGGTGCCGCATCGGCGACGTACTCGGCCAGCCGTAGCAGGTCGTCGGCCTGCTTCTCGGTGGCCGGGCGGTGGGAGTAGGCGGCGGTGTCGAAGGCATCGGCCCCGCGCAGCAGCCTGCCTCGCAGGTCCGGATAGGCGCGCGCGGCACGGTCGGCGGCCTCGTGCGCCGTCATCCCGACGGAGACGTCGAGCAGGGTGCGCACCTCGAGGTCCCGGACCAGGGCGCGCAGGGCCAGCACGGTGCCGTCGTCGGGCCGTCCGCCCACGATCGCCTCGCGGGAGGCGGTCCGCAGCTCGGAGGCGGTCAGGACGGGATCGGCGTCGAGCTCGGCCGCGACCGCGAGGGACGGGTTGCGGCGGATCAGGCCGGTGCGTCGCAGCACCAGGAAGGCCGCCGCGAGCAGGACCAGGACCAGCGCCACCGCGACCACCGCCTGGGTGGTCGAGGAGCCATCGATCCCGTCGACCAGGTCGACGAGCCATTGCTCGATGGTCCCGAGCAGCCATTCCACGAACCCGGGGGAGTCGTCGTACTCGGACTTCGACAGCTCCTCCAGCAGGCGCGAGCGCGCCTCGTCGGGGTCCACGGGCGGAGGACCGGCGGTGATCATCGTCCGCCGTTCCCCTCGGCGTCCCAGTTCTCCCGCGCCTGCCGCGTCAGCTCGACGTCCCAGGCTTCGTGGCGCATCCGGTTGTCGGCGTAGACGGCCGCGAACCCGGCGGAGAGGAACGGTGCCAGCAGCACCGTCGCCAGGTAGGTGCCGAGCATCGTGATCACGGTGAGCACCATGATGCCCAGCACCATGGCCTGCATCGAGCTGGCCAGCAGGATCACGAAGTACGCGACGCCGGCGACGAAGACGAACACGCCGGAGACCACCTGGGTGGCGAAGCTGTAGATGACGTAGAGCAGCACGCTGATGCCAAGGACCCGCCACAGCCTGCGGCCGGCCGTCATGCGGAAGGAGCGGGCGATCGAGCCGAGCACTCCGGAATCCTCGATGACCAGGGCGGGAATCGCCAGGATCGTGCGGGCCCAGATCCAGACGTAGGCGAGCACCCCGATCCCGATGCCGACGAGGAGCGCGCCGATGGTGAGCACCGTCGGCTCCTGGAGCAGGATCAGCGGCAGGGCGCCGAGTGCGGCGGGGATCCCGAGCGCCACCAGGCTGAGCAGGCCGATCAGGACGCTGATCGCGATCGCGGGCAGCGCGAGCTGCCGGGTGCGCGTCCGCATCTGCGCGCCGGTCACCGGCCGGCCGGTGGCCTCTCCGATGGCGACGGCGGTCAGGGCCACGGTGACCAGCGAGGCCGCCAGCATCGTGATCACCCCGGTGATCATCGAGGAGCCGACGGTGATCAGCACATCGGAGGCCGAGAACGTTCCGCCCATGGCGGGGGCATCGGGATTCTCCATCAGGGCCTGCATGTCGCCCATCATCGGGATCATCCCGGCACCGTTCGTGAGGGTGAGGAACACGAAGGCGACCCCGTAGACCGCGGCGGCGAGGGAGAGCACCGTCCTCGCCCGCACCCGGTAGATGCGCAGGGCGGCGCCGAGCACCTCTCCCAGGCCGAGGGGGCGCAGGGGGAACAGCGGCAGGGACTGCACCAGTTCACGTCGGGGCCCGCCGGACGGGCCGGGGGCGCCGGGTCCGGGATGCGGCGCCGCGCCGTCCGCCGGCAGCTCGGAGGGGGGCAGATCGGTGCTCTCGTGCGATCCCGGTGCGGTCCAGCCCGTGCTCATCCGTCCTCCTGCTGCAGTGCGTTCCCGTCCTGAGCGCGACCGTGGCCGACCAGGAGCGGAGCGATGTCCTGCAGCACAACCTACGGACCCCGGGGCCGTGGACCGATCCGACGAACGTCGATGACCGCGCGTCTTCCGGACACCCCCGCCCGGGGCGGATGCCCAGGGACCTTCCGTCGCGGTGGCACAATGACCTCCATGACGACGCCTTCACGGATCCTCGTGGTTGATGACGACCAGGCGATCGCCGAGATGGTCGGCATCGTGCTGCGTGGCAAGGGCTACGAGGTCGCGACCTCCTCCGACGGTGCCTCCGCGCTGGAGACCTTCCCGCGCCTGCGCCCCGATCTGGTCCTGCTCGACCTCATGCTCCCCGGCATGGACGGCATCGAGGTGTGCCGTCGGCTGCGCCGGGAGTCCGGGGTCCCGATCCTCATGCTCACCGCCCGCACCGACACCGCCGATGTCGTCGAAGGTCTCGAGGCGGGGGCCGACGACTACCTGACCAAGCCCTTCGAGCCGGAGGAGCTGGTGGCCCGGATCAAGGCGCGGGTGCGGCGGGTCGACCCGCCCACGACGGAGCAGCTGACCATCGGCGACCTGGTCATCGACGTCGACGGCCACGAGGTGCGCCGCGGCGACGAGCTGATCTCCCTGACCCCGCTCGAGTTCGACCTGCTCACGCAGCTGGCGCGCAAGCCCTGGCAGGTGTTCACCCGCGACGTGCTGCTGCGCGACGTGTGGGGCTACCGCCACAGCGCGGACACCCGACTGGTCAACGTGCATGTCCAGCGGCTGCGCTCGAAGATCGAGCACGATCCGGAGAATCCCGGCATCGTCGTGACCGTCCGCGGCGTCGGCTATCGCGCCGGAGGCGCATCCTGAGCACGTCGGAACGCCCGTGAGCACCTCAGGACCCGGCCCGGAACCGGAGTCCCGCGTCGCGCTGGTCACCCAGGCCGTCGACCCGCGCGGCTGGCCGCTCGCCCTGCGCGTCGTGCTGGTGACCACGCTGCTGTCGATCGTCTCCATGCTCGCCGTCGGCGCGTATCTGTCCTCCGTCATCGCCGACGGTCTGTACGAGCAGCGGCGGGACCGGGTGCTCGAGGAGACGGTCGAGGTGCGCCGGGAGCTCACCGACTCCCTGACCCAGCTCTCCGGCGCCACCAGCACCCAGCAGCAGGACGCGGTCAACGCCTTCGTCCAGTCCGCGGGCGGACGCGGTGGCGGGGACCGGCGGGAGGTCGCCCTGGTGCCGGTCGAGACCACCGGGACGGTGTTCCCGGTCGCCTCCTCCGACCGCACCCTCTTCGAGGAGGTCGACGGCGGGTTCTCCGACGCGGTGGCCGACGATCCCGATGCCGTCTCCTGGCGCTCCATCGGCCGGGAGGACGCCCAGGGGGAGACGCAGCCCGCATTGCTGATCGGCACCCGCGTGATGGTGCCGGGCGTCGGCTCCTACGACCTCTACCTCGTCTACTCCCTGCAGGAGGAGCAGGACACCCTGGCCTTCGTCCAGCGGGTGATCCTCGGGGGCGGTGGTGTCCTCCTGGCTCTGATCGTGGGCATCGCGATCGTGGTCGCCCGTCTGGTGACCACGCCGCTCAAGCGCGCCGCCCATGCCGCGGAGCGCATGGCCGGCGGCGACCTCGACAGCCGCGTCGAGGTGGCCGGGGCGGACGAGCTGGCCCGGGTGGGCGATTCCTTCAACGACATGGCGCGCAGCCTCGCCCAGAAGGTCGACGACCTCACCGAGCTCTCCCGCCTCCAACAGCGGTTCGTCTCCGACGTCTCCCACGAGCTGCGCACCCCGCTGACCACGATCCGCATGGCCTCCTCCGTGCTCGAAGCTCGACGCCCCCAGCTCCCTGACGATCTGCAGCGCACCACCGAGCTGCTCGCCGCGCAGGTCGAGCGCTTCGAGGTGCTGCTCGGCGACCTGCTGGAGATCTCGCGCTTCGACGCCGGGGCCGCCGAGCTCGAGGCGCACCGCGAGGACCTCGACGCGCTCGTGGTCCGGTCCGTCGACGACGTGCGGCCCCTGGCCGGGGCGCGGGGCTGCCTACTGGACGTCCACCTCGCCGGTCACGGGATGGACGCCGTGGTCGACGCCCGGCGCGTCGACCGGATCCTGCGGAACCTGCTGACCAACGCCATCGAGCACGGGGCCGGCAGCCCGGTGCTGGTCCAGACCGCCGCCAGCGACGACGCGGTGGCAGTCGTCGTGCAGGACCACGGGCACGGCATCTCCCCGGAGGCCGCCGGGCGGGTCTTCGACCGCTTCTGGCGCGCCGACCCGTCCCGCGCCCGCACCCTCGGCGGCACCGGACTGGGGCTGTCGATCTCCGCCGAGGACGCCCGGCTGCACACCGGGTGGCTGCAGGCCTGGGGCCAGGAGGGCCGGGGAGCGGTGTTCCGCCTGACCCTGCCGCGCCGGCCCGGCAGCCCTTTCTCCCGCTCGCCCCTGCGCCTCGAGCGCAGCTTCGACCGGGATGCGAACGGCAGCTACTCGGTGACCACGACCGGGGAGATCCCGATCGGGCCCGGGCTGCTGCCCGATCTCTCCGATCCCTCCGATCCCTCCGGGGGTCCGGATCAGGATCCGCCGATCCCGGGAGGACGCCGATGATCCCCGCCCGTCGTACCGTCCTGCGCGCGGCCGGGGCCGCCACCGTGCTCGGCCTGGGCTCCGCCTGCGCGCGCATCCCCACCACGTCCCCGATCGACAGCCGCCCGCTGAGCGGACGCGCCCAGCCCGGCGCCCCCTATGTGCAGGCGCTGCCGCCCCCGGACGACGCCACCGCGCAGGACGTCGTCGCCGGCTTCGTCCAGGCCGGCGTCGGCTCCGAGGAGAACTTCGCCGTCGCCCGCTCCTACCTCACGCCCGAGAAACGGGACGACTGGGACCCGACGGCGGCCATCACCATCTACTCCAGCAGCCAGGAGCTCCAGGTCCAGGAGGTCAGCGACACGGAGATGGTGCTGGTCCTCCAGGTGATCGCCCTCGTGGACCCGGACGGCGTCCGCGACCTGCTGGCCGGGCCCGTGAACCGGGAGCTGGACGTGAGGATGGAACTGGTCGAGGACCAGTGGAGGATCAGCGAGGTGGACGACGGGATCTTCCTGTCCGAGGCGGCCTTCGAGACCCTCTACGCCCCTGCCCGGCTCTACTTCCTCGATGCCCGCGGGATCCACCTGGTGCCCGATCACCGCTGGTTCTCGCTGCAGCGCGGCGACTCGGAGGTGCTCGAGGCCCTCACGGCCGGCCCCGCAGCCTTCCTCCAGGGCGCCGTCCACAGCGAGGTGCCCGACACCTCGGGGGTCACCGATGCCCAGGTCTCCACGGGCGCCGACGGCACTCCCGAGATCACCGTGCCCACCGCGGTCGCGGGACTGTCCGGCGGGTCCCGCACCGCGGCGCTCGCCCAGCTCGAGTCCTCGCTGCGCTCGCTGCGCACCCTGTCGGGGATCCGCCTGGTGCGTGACGGTCAGGAGTACACCCCCGACGAGGAGTCCGGGGTCGACCGGGCGCTGCCGGGGCACCGTCCGATCGCAGCGGGCCCCACCGGCATCATCTCGCTGGCCGATCCCAGCACCGACGCCCCGGCCCGCCAGCTGGTCCCGGCGCTCGCGGATCGGCCGCTCACCTCTCCCGTGATCGCCCAGGACGGCGTCCTCGCCGCGGCGCTCGCCGACGGCGCCTCGACCGTGCTGGTGGCCTCCTCCGACGATTCGGTGCCCCTGCGCGAGGCGGCGACCGGTGGTGTGTTCGTCGCGCCCCGGATCGATGACGCCGGATTCGTGTGGACCTCCACCCGACGCAGTGCCGGGGTGCTGCTCGCGCTCTCCGGCACCCGGCCGCAGGACGACGCGAAGGTCGATGCGGCCTGGCTGAAGGAGCGGGAGGTGCTGGCATTGGACGTGGCGGCCGATGCCACCCGGATGGTCGTGCTCTCCGCGGACTCCGCCGGGTCCCGACTCGACCTGTGCGCGGTGGTCCGGGACGGGGACGGCGTGCCGGTGTCCTTGACCGAGCCCGTGCAGGTGCGCACCTTCCTCGCGGAGGTCACCCAGGTCAGCTGGTACGACGAGGTGGCCGTCATCGTGCTCGGGGCGGACCCCGGCACCGGTGAGCTGCGGGCCCAGGTGGTCGACTTCGCCACCGGGCGGGAGCCGCTGCCCGCACTGCGCGAGGACGCCGACCGCCTCGCGGGCACCGTGGTGGGCGAGTCGATCTGGGCGGGGACCACCGACGGGGCGCTGCTGCGCAGCGACGGCAGCGGGTGGACCACGGTGGATCTCGACGCGCACGACCCCTGGTTCTACTGAGCCGGCCGGCGGGAGGAACGCTCCTCCCCACTCCCGGTCCGTCCACATCCCGCGCCCGCGCCGTGCTCGGCGCGCCGGAAGGCGATGGGATCGCCTCATGGACGAGACACGGACGGGCCTGCTGCCCCTGGCCCGTGAGATCGTCGCGCAGACCTGCTCCCTGGTGGCGCCGCGACGGTGCCCGTGCGGGCAGGAGGGAGCCTGGCTGTGCCCACGCTGCACGGCGATGCTCGCTGCCCGCCCGGTGCGCGTCGAGACCTGCTGCGACGCCCTGCAGGAGCTGACCGCCGCCCGGATCAGGCAGGAGAGCGCAGGCGGGGTGGTCCTGCCTGCCGGGGTGGATCACACCCCGGTGCTGCCGGTGCTGGCCCTGGGCGAGTACACCGGTCCGCTGCAGCATCTCGTGCTCGCCTGGAAGAACGGCGGGATGCTGCACCTCGGCGCTCGCCTCGCCCCCGCCCTCGCCCCCGGGGTGAGGACGCTGGCCGTCGCCGGCGGGGTGCGCCGCCCGCTGCTGGTGCCGGTCCCGTCCCGCCGCAGCGCCCGGCTGCGCCGCGGGGAGGACCACACCGCCGAGCTGGCGCGAGCCCTGGCCCGCACCGGTGCCGGTCGCGCGCTGCCGCTGCGGGCGGTGCCCACCACCGCACAGGAGGGTCGGGGATCGCGCCAGCGACGTACCCGGAGGATCCACCTGGCCGGCAGCGCCGCCCGCAGGGCCGGACGCGAGAGGGCGCAGGTGGTGATCCTCGACGATGTCGTCACCACCGGAGCGACCCTGCGCGGCATGCACGACGCGCTCACCCAGGCCGGGATGCAGGTGCTCGGCGCGGTCGTGGTCGCCTCGGCCCGGGTTCCCGCCCCGGATACCGCGGGAAATCTGGATTCACAGTGACCGTCGGCCAGGACTCGTGGAGCAAAACGTGGCATGCTGGTGCGACTCGTCACACCCGACGGGTCCCCCTCTCATCAGGAGGTGCCAGCCCCAGCCGACGAGCCACTGCGGCCGGGCTCAGAGCGGCCGCATCCGGATAGGAGGAGAACACCTCATGGAGATCAATGTCGTCGGACGCCACATGGACGTCCCGGACCGATTCCGTCGCCACCTGACCGACAAGCTCGACAAGGTCACCCAGTTCGCGCCCGCCGCGCTGCGCGTGGACGTGGAGGTCTCTCAGGAGAAGAACCCCAGGCAGGCCGAGCTCAGCGACCGCGTCGAGCTCACCGTGCACGACAACGGTTCCGTGATCCGCTCGGAAGCCAGGGCCGACGATCTCTTCGGTGCCCTGGACATCGCCTACGGGAAACTGCTCGAACGCCTCCGTCGCGCCCGGGACCGCCGCAAGGACCGCCATCGCGGCCGCGACCGCTCCCACCAGGGGCCCGGAGCCAGCGTGCGCACCATGCCCGCCGACCAGGACCTGCCCGCAGCCCTCCAGGAGACCCCGCCGGAGACCGCTGTCCCGTCGCAGGCCGCCGAGACCTCAGAGACGTCAGAGACGGATCTCGCCGAGGCCGGCAGCCCGGTCGTGATCCGCCAGAAGAAGCATCGGGCCACCCCGATGGGCATCGACGACGCCCTCTACCAGATGGAGCTCGTCGGCCACGACTTCTTCCTCTTCGTCGACGCGGAGTCCGGCAATCCCAAGGTCGTCTACCGGCGCAAGGGCTGGAACTACGGCGTGATCGAACTCGACGCGGAGCTCCAGTCGTCCTGATCCCTTCCGACACCACCCGGGCGGGAGGTGCGCGACGGCGCCCTCCCGCCCGACGCTGTCCGGCCACCCCGCCCCGCACCCGAGGAGAGAAGCTCCGGTGACCGACACCCTCAGCTGGACCCAGGCCCGGCGGATCGCGCTGCGCGCCCAGGGGATGGGGCGCGCCCGCCGCACGGACGTCCCCGGGCCCGCCGCCAGCCGTCGCGCCCTGCGTCGCACCCTCGAGCACACGCACCTGCTGCAGATCGACTCGGTCAGTGTGTTCGAACGTGCCCACCACCTGCCGGTGTTCACTCGGACCGGAAGCTGGGACCCGGCGGTGCTGGACCGGCTCTCCCGCCCGGGGCCCGGTCGCCTGGTGCGCGAGGCGCTCGCGCACGAGGCCACCTACGCCACCCACGAGGTCCATGCGCTGCTGGACTTCCGTCGCCGCGCCGCGGCCCGCCGCGACTGGGGCCAGGTACGCGTCGCCGCCACCTCCTCCCCGCAGCTGTTCACCCGGATCTTCGAGACGCTCGAGGAGCTCGGCCCGTCCAGTGCCGCCGCCATCTCCCGCCATCTCGGGGACACGGAACGCGGGGAGGGATGGGGATGGCGTCGCACCCGCAGCCAGTGGGCCGTGGAATACCTCTTCCGCTCCGGCGCCCTCGACTGCGTCGGCCGCAGCCCCCAGTTCGAACGGCTCTACGTCGCCACCGAGGACGCCCCGCCGCAGCTCGAGGTTCCCGCGGGCCCCGGTGCGCAGGACGACTCCGAGGGAGCCGAGGACGACCCCGCCCGGGCCGGGTCCATCCGGGCACTGATGGCGCTCGCGGCCCGATCCCTGGGCATCGCCGAGGTCACCTCACTGGCCGATTACTTCCGGGTGCCGGTGCGCGATGCCCGCGAGGCCGCCGGGCATCTCGAGGCCACCGGTGAGGTGCGTCGGGTCCGGGTCGGCCACCCGTCCGGAGCCCGAGAGATGCTGCTGCACCGCGACGCCCCGAAGCCGACCCCGCTGCGCGCCTCCGCCCTGGTCAGTCCCTTCGATCCGCTCGTGTTCCACCGCCCGCGCCTGTCGCGCCTGTTCGACGTCGAGTACCGCATCGGCATCTACACGCCGGAGGACCGACGCAGCACCGGCTACTACTCACTGCTGTTCCTGCACGGAGACGTCTTCCCCGCCCTGGTCGACCTGAAGGCCGACCGGGCACGCGGGGTGCTCGAGGTGCGCGGCACCTTCCGGGAGGAACTCCCGCACCTGCCCGCTCGGCAGCGTCCCGCCGACGTGGCCGTGCTCGAGGCGCTCGTGACCGAGCTGCGACGGGCCGCGAGCTGGCAGGGCCTCGATCGCGTGGAGGTGCGCACGGGGCCGCGCACCGGCGATCTCGCGGAGCCTCTCGCCGCCCTGCTCGCGGCCCCGCCGAGCGGCGCCTGGGTCGAGAACGCACGGTCCGGAACACCCCGCGCGGCGGAGCGAACAGGGTGACGATGCGCGCACGTCGTCACCACTGCGTGATGTGACGATTACGATGGGTCAGGCATCAACCGTCCGTGAGGACGCACCCACGAGATTACGGGAGCACGAGTGGTCAACCTCTTCGACAAGATCCTGCGCGCCGGCGAAGGCCGTGAGGTCCGACGGCTCGAGGTCATCGCCCGCAAGGTGGGGGAGACCGAGGACGTCTTCACCGAACTCAGCGACGAGGAGCTGCGGGAGGAGACGACCCACTTCAAGGAGCGCTTGGAGGAGGGGGAGTCCCTCGACGACATCATGGTGGAGGCGTTCGCCGCGGTCCGCGAGGCCGCGCACCGCACGCTGGGCCAGCGTCCCTACGACGTGCAGGTCATGGGCGGGGCGGCGCTGCACCGCGGACGCATCGCCGAGATGAAGACCGGTGAGGGCAAGACCCTGGTCGCGACGCTGCCGGCGTACCTCAACGCTCTCTCGGGCAAGGGCGTCCACATCGTCACCGTCAACGACTACCTCGCCGGCTACCAGAGCGACCTGATGGGCCGCGTCTTCCGCGCCCTCGGCTTGACCACCGGTGTCATCAAGTCCGGGATGACGCCGGCCGAGCGCCGCGAGCAGTACGGTGCGGACATCACCTACGGCACGAACAACGAGTTCGGCTTCGACTACCTGCGCGACAACATGAGCCTCGCGCCGGAAGAGCGCGTCCAGCGCGGACACAGCTTCGCGATCGTCGACGAGGTCGACTCGATCCTCATCGACGAGGCCCGCACCCCGCTGATCATCTCCGGCCCCGGCTCGGGTGACGCCAACAAGTGGTTCAGCGAGTTCGCGAAGGTGGTCAAGCTCCTGCGCCGTGACCGCGACTACGAGGTCGAGGAGAAGAAGCGCACCGTCGGCGTGCTCGAGACAGGCATCGACAAGGTCGAGGACCACCTGGGCATCGACAACCTCTACGAGTCGCTGAACACCCCGCTGATCGGGTTCCTCAACAACGCCATCAAGGCCAAGGAGCTGTTCAAGCGGGACAAGGACTACGTGGTCCTCAACGGCGAGGTCATGATCGTCGACGAGCACACCGGTCGCATCCTGGCCGGTCGCCGCTACAACGAGGGCATGCACCAGGCCATCGAGGCCAAGGAGGGGGTGAAGATCAAGGCGGAGAACCAGACCCTCGCCACGATCACCCTCCAGAACTACTTCAAGCTCTACGACAAGCTCTCGGGCATGACCGGCACGGCCGAGACCGAGGCCGCCGAGTTCATGAACACGTACTCGCTGGGCGTGGTCCAGATCCCCACCCACAAATCGATGATCCGCACCGACGAGGCCGACCGCATCTACCGCACCGAGAAGGCGAAGTTCGATGCGGTCGTCGAGGACATCGTCGAGCGTCACGACCGCGGCCAGCCGGTGCTCGTGGGCACCACCAGCGTCGAGAAGTCCGAGTACCTCGCCAAGCTGCTGACCGCGCAGGGCGTCGACCACGAGGTCCTCAACGCCAAGAACCACGCCGGTGAGGCCGCGATCATCGCGATGGCCGGGGCGAAGGGCGCCGTCACCGTGGCCACCAACATGGCCGGCCGCGGTACCGACATCATGCTCGGGGGCAACGTCGAGTTCATGGCCCATGCCGCGCTCGAGGCCCGTGGACTGGACCCCGAGGAGGACCCGGAGGCCTATGAGACCGCGTGGGACGAGGAGCTGAAGAAGGCCAAGGAGTCCGTCGGCGAGCAGCACGACGAGGTCGTCGAGCTCGGCGGCCTGTACGTGCTGGGCACCGAGCGCCATGAGTCCCGGCGCATCGACAACCAGCTGCGCGGCCGCTCCGGCCGTCAGGGCGACCCCGGTGAGTCGCGCTTCTACCTTTCCCTGCAGGACGACCTGATGCGCCTGTTCAACTCGGGCGCCGCAGAGTCGCTGCTGGCCCGCGGCGGCGTCGACGAGTCGATTCCGCTGACCGGTCGCATGGTCTCCGGCGCCATCGAGCGCGCCCAGAACTCGATCGAGTCCCGCAACGCCGAGATCCGCAAGAACGTCCTGAAGTACGACGACGTCCTGACCAAGCAGCGCAAGAAGCTGTACCAGGAGCGGTCTCAGATCCTCGAGGGCGAGGATCTCGATTCCCACGTCGACCGTTTCATCGACGAGGTGATCGGCGGGACCGTCGATGCGCACACCAAGGGCAAGAACCCCGAGGACTTCGACCTCGAGGAGCTGTGGGGTGCGCTGCGCCCGGCCTACCCGGTCTCGGTCACCGCCGATGAGCTCATCGAGGACGTCGGCGGCAAGGAGAACCTCGGCTCGGACGTGCTGCGCCGGGAGATCCTCGGCGATGCGCAGGTGGCGTACGAGAAGCGTGAGGAGGAGCTCGGTGACGAAGGCCTCCACCAGCTGCAGCGCCGGGTGCTGCTGTCGGTGATGGACCGTCGCTGGCGTGAGCACCTCTACGAAATGGACTACCTCAAGGAGGGCATCGGTCTGCGCGCGATGGCCCAGCGCGACCCGCTCATCGAGTACGAGCGCGAGGGCCACCTGATGTTCAACGACATGATCGCGGGCATCAAGGAGGACGTCGTCGGCTACCTCTACAACCTCGAGGTGCAGGTCGAGAAGACCGAGCCTGTGGTGCCCCAGGCCGTCAGCGACCTGCTGCGCAGCACCACGGCCATGGGCAAGGCCGCCGCCGCGGCCGCGAAGAACACCGCCGGGTCCGAAGAGCAGGGGGAGGACACCTCTGCGCCGGAGGAGACCGAGGACGACGAGCAGTCCCCGCTCGTCTCCGCGGCGACGCGGGATGAGCGGAACTCGGCCGAGGTCGCCGCGGCCGATGGGTCGACGGACTCCGAGACCTCGGACGCCTCGCAGGAGCCGGAGAGCACCGAGGGATCGGCCGTCGACACTGCCGCGCGTTCAGAGGCCCTGGCAGGGGAGAACCGGGTCGTGCTCACGGCCCGGGGGCTCGACGACGGGCCGAACACTCGACAGCTGCGGTACACCTCCGCCGAGGGCGACGGCGTCCAGGACGAGTCGACGCTCTCGCGGGCACAGCGCCGTCGTCGTGCCCGTCAGGGTGACTCCGCCGGATCGTCAGCGTCCGACACCCCGCAGGACAAGCCCGAAGGGGCGCCGACGGGGTCGAACCGGGCCGCGCGTCGTGCCCGCAGCCGCCGTCGGGGCTGAGTCAGCCGATCTCCAGGACCGTCACCCGCCAGCCGGAGTGGCGCAGCTCCCACCGCATCGCCAGGAAGCGGGCGCGGTCGGGTTCGCGCAGCACGCAGCTCGCCTCGACCGTGTGCTCGTTGACCACACAGGTGCGCACACCGGTGACCAGCAGACGCTGGGGCGGGGCATAACCGGTGGTCGCCCGCAGACGACGGGTCAGCGCCGCGCGCCGGGACAGCAGCTGGCCGACCTCGGGCGTCACGATCCGTGACAGGGCGTTCTCCGGTCGCATGTCGCGCACGATCTCCACGGCGCGACGAGCCACCGGGGCGACCATCCGCTCGACCCCGCGCGGGTCGTCGAGGGACAGGTTCTCGGGGACGTCGCCGGCCGGTGCCGGACGCTGGTCGGTAGTGGTCATCACTGCTCCTGAGGGGAAAGGGATGCGGGCACGGTCAGCTCCTGCCCGGGCTCGAGATGGTCGGGATCCGGTCCGACGAGGTCGTGATTGGCCTCGTGGAGCTCTGGCCAGGCCAGCGCTAGCTCGGACGGGTCGTCCGGGGCAGGACCGAGCAGCTCGTCGGTGATGCTCCAGAGGGTGTCCCCGTCGTGCACCACGACGGTGCGCGGGGGCGTCGGGGTCGCGGAGTCGCCGGCGGAGGACGACGGTGGATCCGCCGGAGACGGCTGCGCATCGTGCGTTCCAGGGGGCGTGGATCCCTCGACCGCGGGCTGTTCGCCCCAGCCCAGGGGAGGCAGCTGCGGCGAGGCCCCGCCCTCGTCCGAACTCGAGGCGGGGGCCTCGGCGACGGGCCGGGGGTCAGGATCCGAGGGTCCTGCGGGGACGAGCTGTGAGGACACCGGGGTCTCCGGCGGCGTGGCTGCGCCGCCCGGGTCGGTGCCGGAGCTGGCCGCGGTGGCCGGGACCAGCACGAGCCCGGTCGCTGTGGTGGCGACGGCCGCGCCGAGGGCCACGCGCCGCGCCACCTGGGGTGCGAGCACCCGCAGAGTGAGCAGCACGGCGGTGCCGGTGCGACTCGCGGGCCCGACCAGAAGGGCCAGGGCGGCCAGCGACCAGATCAGAGCCAGGTATCCGCAGAGCACGACCCCCAGACCGGCGATCCCCACCAGCACCGCAGCGATCAGGGCGTCCTCGCCCTCGCCGCGGGACGCCGCCGGCCACAGGGCGGCCAGGACGCTCGCCATGACCAGCATCCCGCCTCCTGCGAACACCGCGCTCAGTGCGGCGGGCACCGGGCGTGCCGCCGCTGTGGTCTTGTCGTCGACCCCCATGGGTTCCCCTGTCGTCGCGTGACACTGTCTGCTCATATCGTGGCGTTTGATGCAGTTTGATGTCGTTCGATCGGCTGTAGAGAAAAGTAGTGTGCGGTGGCCCACAACGCAAGTGCGCGGACCACGGGTGTGGATGAGCAGCGGCGGGGGAGGAATAATGCGAGCGCCGCGGCGAGCACGAGGGGAAGTGCGCGGCCGCCGCCCGATGTGCCGGACCAGGCGCGGCGGAGGGACCGCCGGCCTAGAGTGACGCCATGCGATTCGACCGGATCTTCGAGGACCTGGAGGGGCGCTTCGCGCACCACGAGCGCGAGGAGATGCGCGCCGTCTCCGAGGATCTCGCCCGCGCCGAGCGTGCACAGCTCTCCCTGGCTGACCGACTGCGCGGTGCGGGCGGCAGCTCGCTCACGCTCCACCTCGGCCCGTCACTGCGCCTCGAGGGAGTCGTCGACGACGTCGGCGAGGAGTGGGTCGCGCTCCAGGAGGAGGGTGGCGGTCGCCGGACCGTGGTCCCGCTCGCGGCGATCGCCCTCGTCGACGGGCTTTCCTCGCGGGCACGACCGGCGGAGGAGTCACTGCGCTCACCGCTGGGTCTGGGATCGGTGCTGCGAGCGATCGCGCGTGATCGCGGCGTCGTACGCCTGGAGACGACTGCGGGCGGCATCATGGGCCGGCTCGCCGCCGTCGGGGTCGATGCCGTGGACGTGCACTCCCTGCCCACGGGCGAGAGCGGCACGGTCCCGGGCTCCGCACGGATCACCGTGGCGACGGCCTCGTTGCTCGCAGTGCGTCCCCGTTAGGACGGTGCCGCGCACCCCGTCCCGTCGATCACGGCGGAGACCGCGGGGGAGAGCGGCACGCGAAGCCGGATGCGCGAGAACGGCCTGATCAGCGCTTGCCGTCCGTCTTCTGGCGATCCTGCTCGCGCTCCTCCTCGAGGATGTGCGCCGTCGCCGCGTAGCTGCGCTCGATGTAGGACTCGATCTCGGAGACCTCGACCCTCCACTGGCCGCGCCCTCCGACCTTGATGGCGCGCAGCTCACCGGACCGGACCAGGGCATATGCCTGCGACGCCGAGATCGACAGCATCTCGGCGACATCGGACAAGGGGACGAAGCGAGGCGTCATCGACAATCCTTTCCGGCCGGACCTCTCCGACTGCATCGTGGACAGTCTCCCATTGTCGTGACCACAGCCGAAGCAAGGATGTGGACGACGCATCCCGGGACGGGGACGGGCACGGTTGTCCACAATCGAGCCGATACGCCCACGCGGGATGCTCGGCGTCCCGTAATCTCCCGGGAGGGACCGGCCGTGGGGGTCGGGCACGAGGGCAGGAGGGTGACGTGGCGGGGACCGCACCGGTGATGAGGCTGCGCCGACCACGATGGAAGGACCCCCGGCTGATCGTCGGCATCGTCCTGGTGGTGGCCAGCGTGCTGATGGGGGCTCTTCTGATCTCCCGCCTGGCTGCGACCACTCCGGTCCTCATCGCGAAGAGTCCCATCGTCCCGGGCGACGAGATCGATCCCGGTGACCTGGCGACCGTGGAGATGCGTCTGGGAGAGCAGGAGGGTCTCTACGTCGGTGCCCTCGGGATGATCCCGGAGGGGGCCGTCGCCACTCGTGCGATCCAGGTGGGCGAGCTGCTGCCGCTGTCCGCCGTCGGCCAGGCCGCCGACGTCCCGCTGCGACCGATCGTGATCCCCGTGGCCACCACCGTCGCAGAGTCCGTGCAGCCCGGGGCGAAAGTGGAGCTCTGGCACACCGGTCCGGCCCCCGAGGAGGGCGGAGGCGGGGAGGCGGAGCTGCTGGTCTCCGACGGCATCGTCCGCCACATCGACGAAGGCAGCTCGCTGGGGATGCGCTCCATGTCCGTCGAGGTGCTGGTGCCCCGGAACGATCTCTCCGCGGTCCTCCAGGTGCTCGCCCAGGAGGAGCGGCTCGACGTGATCGGCGTGCCCGGAGCGTACGGGGTCACCCCGTGATCGACATCGTCCTGTGCGCCTCCGGCGCCGACGAGGTGCGCATCGTCCACGACCTCGCCCAGGACCGGAGCCGGACCGCCCGCGTGGTGCGTCGCTGCGCCGACCTCGCCGAGACCCTGGCCGTGACCGCGGCAGGCATCGGGGACGTCGTCCTGATCGACGTCTCCGTACGCGGGCTGGGACGCGAGCCGCTCGCCCAGATGATGCGCGAGGCCGCGGTGGTGGGGCTGCGCACCGAGGACGGTCCCGAGCAGACCTCCCTGGGACTGCGGCGCGTCCTGCCCGCCGGCTCGTCGATCGAGGAGATCCTCGGGGCGATCTCCACCGCGGTCGCCTCCGACGACGAGGATGCCGCGGCTTGGGTGCAGGAGCCCGCCGCCGTCGCGGAGGATCCGGGGCGTCTCGTCGCGGTGTGGGGCCCGGGCGGCGCCCCCGGCCGCTCGACGATCGCGATGAACCTCGCTGCCGAGGCGGCCCTCGCGGGGCAGGAGACCGTCCTGGTGGACGCCGACACCTACGGGCCCTCGCAGAGCCAGATGCTCGGAGTGCTCGACGAGACCCCGGGCCTGGTCGCCGCCTGCCGGGCGCACGACCGTGACACCCTTGACGAGGACACCCTCGAATCGCTCCTCCCCCTCGCTCAGCCCCGGCTGCGGCTGCTCAGCGGGATCGGCGTTCCGGCGCGGTGGGCGGAGGTGCGGCGCACCTCGATGGACGGTGTCTGGCAGGCGCTCTCGCGACGGGGCGGGCTCACCGTCGCCGACGTCGGACCAGTGCTCGAGGAGGACGAGGAGCTCAGCTACGACACGGCTGCACCCCAGCGCAACGCGGCTGCGATCAGCGCCCTCGAGAACGCCGACGCCGTTCTCGCCGTGGTCGGAGCGGACCCGGTGAGCATCACGCGCCTGCTGCGCGACCACTCCCGGCTCGAGGAGCTCGGCGTCGGTCCGCTGCACGTCGTGATCAACCGGGTCGGGGCTCCCGTGCCCGGGGACAAGGTGCGCGATCTGATCGCTTCCCGGATCCCGGTGTCCTCGCTCCACGTGCTGCCTGATGACCCGGTCGCCTGCCGGACCGCGACTTGGGACGGTGCGCTCCTGGCGGAGTCCGCGCCACGCTCGGTGCTGCGCAAGGGGCTGCGGGAGATTGCCCGGTCTCCGATGCTGTTCGGGCAGTCCGAACCTGCTCCCGCGCCGGGGGAGGCGGGGCACCCGGCTGAGGTCCCCGGGTGAGAAGATGGCGGTCATGAGGATCTACCTGCCCCTGACCACCGAGGACCGAGCCGCCCTGGAGTCCTCCGCACCGGGCCTGGAGCTCGCTGCGGGACGTGCGGTCTGGGGCGTGCACGCCGAGGCACGGGCCGACCGTTCCGAGGAGGACGAGGAGGACCTCGAGTACGACGCGCTGCAGGACGCCGCGCACATCTCCCTCCTCGCCGGCCCCGCCGACCGCCGAGCACTCGTCATCGCGGCCGACGTCCTGGACGCCGCCCTCGAGATCGCAGGGGACAACGGAGGTGCTTTCGGGCTGGTCACCGGTGGGGCAACGCGGGCCCGGGTCGCCAGCTTCCACGTGACCGAGCTCGATGCGGCAGCGGCCGCGGCCGACGACACCGATCCCGCACTGCTGTGGTTCGACGCCTCCGAGGGCCCCGACGCCCTGACCTACGTCGACGGAGTCACCGAGACCTGATCACGGATCGGTGACCGGCTCCACCCGGCGATCAGTCGTCGGAGCGGTCCGCGTAGGTCGCGGCCGACTTCTCCTCAGCGCGCAGCACCTTGGAGACGTAGGGGACCGCGGCCTTCTCGAGGCGAGGGCCCAGCAGCGGGACCTTCGCCAGCAGATCGCCCTCGATGTCGACGGTGCTGGTCAGCTCCCCGGTGGGAGCGAGACGCAGAGATCCCTTCATCCCCGCCGGGGTTCCGGCGACCTCGAGCTCCATGGTGCCGTTGCGGCTGCCGTCGGGCTCGGGCGCGGACCACGACTGCTCCTCCTTGATCGTCACGGAGGAGCCCACGAAGCGACGGGCGATGTCCGGGACCTTGTCCGTGGGCATCATGAGTTCGGTCCGCACGGTGAAGGCACCGGTCGGGTCGCCGTCGACCTGGGAGGACGCGTTGGTCGCTCCCAGCGTCTCCCGGCGGATCGCTGTGTACTCCTCGGTGGCGTACATCGTGGCGGCGGTGCGCGCCGACAACGGCAGGGTCAACGTCTCGCGGAGCTTCATCCTCGTCCTTCCCGGGGGATCGGTCGGTCACAGCCTACGGCAGGGGCCGCGGCGGTCAGGTCGCGACCACCCCGGGACCTCGCACTATCCTGGGCGCATGCCGAGCCTGTCCAAGTTCCTCGCCGAGAACCGCGCCCTGACCGAGAAGGAGGCCGACTGGCTCCAGCACCTCGTCGGGGACTGGAACCTCGTCTCCGATCTGCTCCGATCGGACCTGGTGCTGTGGATCCAGAGCGCGGAGGGCCCGCGGGCCGTGGCCCACTGCCGGCCCGCCACCGGTTCCACCGTTTACTACGAGGACCCCGTGGGCACTCTCCTCGAGGCCGACACGGATTCCGAGATCCCCGCCCTGCTCGAGGGGGCCGAGCCCCTGTGCGAGCCGGCGACCATCGAGCGTGAGGGCCGGGAGGCGACCGGACTGCTGGTCCCGGTGCGCAAGGACGGGCGCACGCTGGGAGTCCTGGCGGCCGAGAGACCGGTCAGCGAAGGGGGCCGCTCGACCAACGAGATCCGCCAGCACGAGCTCGGCCTGCGCGTGCTGCGCATGCTCCAGTCCGGTGCCTTCCCGATAGAGGGCGCTCCCATCCCGCCCCGGCGCGGTGCCCCGCGGGTCGGCGACGGCGTGGTCGAGCTCGACGGCAGCGGGGTGGTCCAGTGGGCCTCGCCGAACGCGCTGTCCGCCTTCCACCGCTTCGGCATCGAGGGGGACATGGAGGGGATCACGCTGGCCGAGCTGTCCACGGACGTGCTGCAGTCGCGCAGCCCTGTGGACGAGTCCCTGCCACTGGTGCTCATGGGCCGCGCCGCCTGGCGCTCCGACATGCAGGCCCGCGGGGGGACCCTGTCGCTGCGGGCGGTTCCGCTGACCGAGAAGGGCCAGCGCACCGGGGCCATCATCCTGGTGCGCGACGTGACGGAGCTGCGTCGTCGGGAGCGGGAGCTGATCACCAAGGATGCGACCATCCGCGAGGTCCATCACCGGGTCAAGAACAATCTGCAGACCGTGGCGGCGCTGCTGCGCATGCAGTCACGGCGCATGAAGTCCGACGAAGCGCGCGACGCGCTCAGCGAAGCGATGCGCCGGGTCTCGACCATCGCGCTGGTGCACGAGTCTCTGCTGCAGGGCTCCGAGGAAGCCGTCCATTTCGATGAGGTGATCGACCGCTGCCTGCGTCTGGCCGTCGATGCGGCCAGTGCCACCGTGCATCGGGCCGGAGCGCCTCGGCTCACCGAGTCGCAGGTGGAGGTGCGGACCGAGAAGCACGGGCGGGTCGGGTCGATCCGGGCGGAGGAGGCGACGCCGCTGGCGCTGGTGGTCACGGAGCTGGCCACGAACGCGGTCGAGCACGGGCTCTCGGAGACCGGTGGCACGCTGATGGTCCGCAGCGAGCGGATCGGCTCGCACCTGGTCATCAACATCGAGGATGACGGCGAGGGGATGGGGGCGGCGAAGCCCACCGGTCTCGGCACGAACATCGCGCTCACCCTCGTCCAGGGTCAGCTGGGTGGAACCCTGACCTGGCAGGATCGCCCCGAAGGGGGGACCCGGGCGGTGGTCGACGTGTACCTGGATCCGCTCACGCTCTGAGCGGGACCGCTCGCGGCGGGACGACCGTGAGGTCATCGGTGACGCGTGTCCTCCCCGCCCGGGCGGGGTCCTGCGGCGCGGTGGAGAGAGCCGCAGGACGAGGGGTCAGCTGGCGCGGCGAGCGCGCGCGTTGCGGCGCTTGAGAGAGCGGCGCTCGTCCTCGGAGAGTCCACCCCAGACGCCGGAGTCCTGTCCGGACTCGAGGGCGAACTTCAGGCAGGCCGTCATGACGTCGCATTTCTGGCACACCGCCTTCGCCTCCTGGATCTGGGTGATCGCCGGTCCGGTGTTCCCGATGGGGAAGAACAGCTCGGGATCATGGTTGAGGCACTCGGCACGGTGGCGCCAGTCCATCGTCACTCTCTCTTTCCAGGACGCCACACCCCACCCCGTGGGGCGTGGCGCGGCGAGGGTCGCTCCAGATGGGGCGTTCTCGGGTCTCCGGCTCGTCGACTCGGATCCGGGGGGCGGCGAAGCTGCCGCGGATCTCGGCGTCGGGGGCGAGCCGACCTCCATTCTCTGGGCCGGTCGCGGCCTCGACAAGAGGCTGTGTAGGCGACCTGGGTGGCACTTCCCACATGCTCGGACATCGGCGTGATGCCCGGCACGAAGGCGTTGAAAAAGGCCGTCAGGAGTGCTGCGACCCCGAGGAGGACCGGGTGGGAAGGGCCCCGCCGGCGGGGAAGGAGGGGTCGCGTCGGCGAAGAATCGTAGGGAATCGACGGGAATCGACGGGAAAGGCAGGACCCGGTCGGCCGATACAGTCGTCCCATGCCCACCGATCCCCATGCCGCCGGATCCGGCGCCTCCCGCGGTGCCGCCTCCGGCCCCACCGGCGGCCCCGGTGCCGGCCCGCGGACCCGCCCGACCGTCGCCGCCCTGCTCGGGGTGGAGACCCTCATGCTGGCGGCCGCCGCCACCTACTGCTTCCTGATGGTCGCTGCGGGGGACCTGCACGCCAAGCTCGGCACGGGGCTGGGGATCTTCCTGCTCGTCTTCGCGCTCGGCACCGCGCTGGCAGCCCGCTCGATCCTCGTCTCCGGACGGTTCGGCCTCGGCTACGGCATCACCTGGCAGCTCTTCCAGGCGCTGGTCGGCGCGAGCATGCTGCGCGGAGCCCTGTACTGGCAAGGGGCTCTCGCCCTCGTCCTCGCGATCGTCCTGTTCGTGCTGCTGCTGGGACTGGTGCGCTCCACCCCGCTGCCGGGCGAGAAGGAGTAAGCCCCTCCGGCCCGATCCGACGGACGAAGGGCCCTGCCCCGGAGCGTTCCGGGACAGGGCCCTCGCCGTCGGTTCCGCCGAGCGGTCCCGGTCAGGCCGTCATGGCCTCACTCCCCACCGGCCAGCGCGGCCGCCGGCGCGGTACGGGCGGCGGCCCGTCCCGGCAGCACCGAGGCGATGCCGCCGGCGAGGACCGCCAGCAGCAGCACCAGACCGACCTGGCCCCAGGGGATGGTGATCGAGACCGGGAAGCTCGAGCCCAGCAGGGCATTGATCCCGAGCATCCCGTAGACGCTGCCGATCACGATCCCGAGCACCGCGCCGACCAGGGCCAGCAGGATGCCCTCCCAGCCCAGCATGGCGCGCATCTGGCGACGCGTGGTGCCCAGAGCCCGCAGCAGGGCGTTCTCCGAGGTGCGCTCGATGACTCCCAGGCTGAGGGTGTTCGCCACCCCCACCAGCGCCACCACCACGGCCACCGCGAGCAGGCCGATGACGATGCCCAGCAGGATGTTCAGGATCTGCCCGTACATCTCGCGCTCGGCGCCGCCGGCGTCGGTGCTGACATCGGACCAGCCCTCGGTGGTGGTCTGCTCGTTCACGGCATCGACGAGCGAGTACGCCTCGACCTCCGCCCGTTCGGTCGTGCCCTGATCGGCGAAGTCGCCGAGGAGCACCGGGGTGCTGGCCCCACCGACCAGCTGCTCGAGGGTGGCGGGGCTGACCAGCGACATCGCCAGATTGGCGTCGACCTGGACGCGCAGTTCGTGCGTGGCGCCGTCGGCTCCTTCGACCTGCAGCGTCTCCCCGTCGGCGACGCCGAACTGCTCGGCCCTCTCGTACCCCACCAGCACCACGCCGTCCTCCAGGTCATCGGCCATCGCGGGTCGGTGCGAGGTGTCGCGCACCGCCTCGGGGGAGGCACCGTACAGCGTCATCGGTTCGTCGGCACCGACCTCGATGTCCCCGCGGGCCGCGGGGTGGACCGTGTCCATGCCGTCGATCGCGGTGATCTGCTCGGCGGCGTCCTTCGGCATCTCCTCGGCGCTGACGACCAGGTCGATCGGTCGTCGGGAGTCGAGCTCGGAGGTGAGAGTGGACTCCGCCGTGCGTGCTCCGACAGCCATCATCGTCATCAGCGTGGTGCCGATGAGCAGGGCCGCGATGGTGGCCGCGCTGCGGCGGGGATTGCGGGCGACGTTGGCGCTGGCGACCTTCGCCGGCAGCCCGCCGACGCGGTTCATGAGGCTGCCGATCAGAGAGGACAGCGGACGGGTGAGCACGATCAGCACCAGCAGCACCCCGGTGAAGCTGAGCACGCCGCCGGCCATCGCCAGCACGACGCCCAGAGACGCCACGCCCTGCATCGACAGCAGCGTGCCACCGACCAGGGCGAGGACGCCGAGGACGATCGCGGCGATGCCGAGCACGCCCCGGGCGCCGAGCCCGTGCCGCTGCGACGGCGGTTCGGGACGCAGCGCCTGCAGCGGGGCGACCCGGGTGGCGGAGCGCATGGGGGCGAGGCTCGCGACCAGGGTGATCACCACGCCGGCGATCACCGGCAGCAGCACCGACCACAGGCTCACGGGCACGAGCATGAGACCGTCGAGCCAGCCCAGGCCGTCGGCCCCGGCGAGGGCGGCCTGGACCACCAGGTGCCCGCCCACCAGGCCGACGACGGCGCCGAGCACCCCGACCAGGAGGGATTCGCGCAGGACCACGCGGCGCACCTGGCTGCGGGTGGCTCCGAGCGTGCGCAGCAGCGCGAGGGAGCGGGTGCGCTGGGCGATGGTGACCGCGAAGGTGTTGGCGATGACCACAGCACTGGTGAACAGGGCGATCACCACGAACACGGCGAGCATCAGCCCCAGGGCTGCGGAGCCCTCCATGAGATCGGAGGTCGCCTCCTGCACGGCATCATCGACGGTGCGCACCGTGAGGTCATCGGTGCTCGCGCTCTCGGCGACCGCGGCGGGGTCGGTGCCCTCGGGAACCGATGCCAACCACGTGTCGGTGAGCGTGCCCTCGTCCGGGCCCAGCAGCGCGGCGGCGTTGACCTCCGAGATCAACACCCGCGGGGTGCCGCCGAAGACGGATCCCTCCGCGGTGGGGGCGAGACCGGTGACGGTGAAGCTGTGCTCCTTCCCGTCGGGGGAGAAGTCCGCGGGCAGGGTGACGGTGTCCCCGACGGACACGTCCAGCGACTCGGCGGCCCCGGTGTCGAGCACCACCTCGTCGGATGCAGCGGGCAGCTCGCCCTCGGTGAGGGACTCCTCCGCGCCGGCGTCGGGCGGGAGCATGGCCGCGGACAGGAACGATCCGCTCTCCGAGCCCCCGGAGGTCAGCTGTACGAAGTTGGACAGCAGCGGCCAGGTCTCCTCGGTGCCCTCGACCTCGGGGGCCGCCACGGGCTGCTCGGAGGACCACTGCTCGTCGCTCAGGGGCCGACTGATCTCGAGATCGGCCCCGTCGTAGCTCTGGGACGCCTGGGAGGCCAGCGAGGCCTGCATGAGATTGCCGGCCAGCACCATGATGGCGACGAAGGCGCAGGACAGCGCGATGGTGAGAACGGCCGCGAAGTGGCGGCGCACGGGAGTGAGCTTCAGGGGGGTGCGGCGCGCCATCAGTACTGCCCCCGCAGGTCCTCGTCGGCCGCGATGTGGCCGTCGGCCAGGGAGACGATCCGGTCCGCGCGCTCGGCGGCATCCCGCTCGTGAGTGACCATGACGACGGTCTGGCCGAACTCGTCGACCGACAGTCGCAGGAAGTCCAGCACCTCCTCGGTGGTGTGGGAGTCGAGGTTGCCGGTGGGTTCGTCGGCGAAGACGACCGCGGGGGAGGTGACCAGGGCGCGGGCGATGGCGACGCGCTGGACCTGTCCGCCCGAGAGCTGCGAGGGCAGGTGGGCGAGCCGGTCGGTCAGACCGAAGGCGGAGGTGATGGTGTCCAGCCAGGCGCGGTCCACCCGCTTGCCGGCGAGCTCGAGCGGGAGCAGGATGTTCTGCTCGGCGCTGAGCATCGGAAGCAGGTTGAAGGATTGGAACACGAAGCCGACGCGCTCACGACGCAGCCGGGTCAGGGCGTCGTCGTTCAGAGCGGTGATCTCGGTGCCGTCGATGCGGATCGAGCCGCGAGAGACGACGTCGAGCCCGGCCAGCGTATGCAGGAGGGTGGACTTGCCGGAGCCGGAGGGGCCCATGATCGCGGTGAACGCACCGCGGGCGATGTCGAGGTCCACCGCATCCAGTGCGGTGACGGTCCCGGCTCCGGTGCCGTAGGTGCGGGTGACGCCGCGGGCGACGATGGCGGGGGAGGTGCCCTCCGGGGAGGTGGAGGGAGCGGGAAGTGGCTGGGCAGTCATCGTGATCCTTCTGCGCGAGGTCTTCGGTCATCCACGATGGTGCCGCGCCACGAACCACCGGGGCGTCCGTCCTCGGTCGTGACCGGCGAGGATCCGCGCGACCGGAGGATGGGGAGGGGTCATACCAGGGTCTGACGACGCGGCGGGCTCAGCCGGTGCTCGTGGGACTGGTCTCCTGCCGACTCGTTCCTCGTCAGCACGTCGATCAGTCGGTGCCAGGGGCGACCAGGCCGGTCTCGAAGGCGATGATGACCGCCTGCACACGGTCGCGCGCGCCGAGCTTGGCGAGCACCCGCCCCACGTGCGTCTTGACGGTGGCCTCGGCGACGAACAGCTCGGCCCCGATCTCCTGGTTCGAGCAGCCGCGGCCCATCAGCGTGAGCACCTCCCGTTCACGCTCGGTGAGGGACGCGAGGGAGGAGGCGTCCTTCTCCTGCGGCTCGGGGGTCGCGACGACGCGTGCGAGCAGACGGCGGGTGGCCGACGGGGCGATCACGGCGTCACCGCGGTGCACGGTGCGGATCGCGCCGAGCAGATCCTCCGGCTGGGCGTCCTTGAGCAGGAAGCCGCTGGCTCCGGCACGGATCGCGGAGACGACGTACTCGTCGATGTCGAAGGTGGTCAGCACGACGATCTTCGGGGCACGGCCTTCGGGCGACTGCTCGAGGATCCGCAGCGTCGCCTCGATGCCGTCCATCCGCGGCATTCGCACATCCATGAGCACCACGTCGACGGTGCGGGCGCGCAGGTCCTCGACCGCGGCGGCACCGTCGGCCGCTTGCACGACGACCTCCATGTCGTCCTGCGAGTCGATCACCATCGCGAATCCTGCGCGCACCAGCGGCTGGTCGTCGACGAGGGCGATGCGCAGGGGGCGGTCGAGCGGATCGGTCATCGGGGGTCTCCTCCGGGTCGGGGCGGGTGGGGCGTGGGAGCAAGTGGGGCCGCCACGGCATCGGGCAGGCCGGGTGCCAGCTGGCCGGGTGCCGGCTGCCCGCCGCGGCCGGTGCCGTCCAGCGGGACGACGGCCCGCACCCGGTAGCCACGGCTGGGCAGCGGTCCGGCCTGCAGGGTCCCGCCGAACACGGACATCCTCTCGTGCATCCCGGTCAGGCCGTGGCCCTGCCCGTCGGAGGCGGGGTCGGTGCCCTGCCCGTCGTCGAGGATCTCTATCTCGAGCTGCTGGGCGGTGCGCCGGATGCGGACCGCCGCGGAGGCCCCGGGGCCGGCGTGCTTGAGGACGTTGGTCAGCGATTCCTGGACCAGGCGGAACAGGGACATGCCGAGGGCCTGGGGCAGGTCCTCCAGAGCGCCGTCGACCTCGAGGTCCACCTCGAGGCCGGCAGCGCGCACGCGCTCGGTCAGATCGTGCAGCATCGCCGGTCCGGGCTGGGGCCCGAAGCTGGTCTCGTCCTCCTGGCGCAGCACACCCAGCAGCGAGCGCATGTCGGCCAGCGCAGCGCGTCCGGTCTCGCCGATGGTGCCCAGCACGTCGGTCGCCTTCTCGGGGTGCTGGGAGGCGATGAAGCGACCGCCGTCGGCCTGGGCGATGATCACGGAGAGGGAATGGGCGACGACGTCGTGCATCTCCCGTGCGATGCGGGCGCGCTCGTCCGCCACCGCGAGGGCGGTGCGCTGCTCGCGCTCGCGGACGGCCTGCTCGGCGCGGTCCTGGGTCAGGGCGAGCTGGCGCACCCGGGCGCGCTGCAGGTTGGCCAGCGCCCAGACCGCCACGATCGTGATCGTGCCGATGGTGACCAGCCCGGCGAAGGCCAGCGCGGCCTGCAGCGGACCGCCGTACTCCGTGACGTAGGAGACGAACGCCCAGTAGCCGGCCTGGCAGAGGACTCCCAGGAAGCCGGCGCCCATGCCGACCCAGGCCACGGCGCGCCCCCCGTAGGCGACGGCGCAGAACATCGCGTAGAACGTCATGGCGTCGCCGAGCACGACGGGCTGGTTCACCAGCAGGTGGGCCACGGCGAGGGCGCCGATGACGATCACCCCGAGCAGTGGGCGCACCCGGCAGATCGCCGCGGCCGCGATCATCGGGACGGAGAAGAGGGTCCACCAGTTGAAGGACGCGGTCCCCACGGAGAACAGCAGCACCACGAACGCGCCGGAGCCGAAGGCGATCAGGTCGACGGTGCCGGGGTTCTCGATGATCCAGCGGAACGGGTCGATGCGGCGGCCGCGCCTCGAGGGCGCGTCCGTGCTCTCGGGGGAACCGTCCGTCATGGTCACGAGGGTACGGGGGCGGGGCAGTCCGGGGCGTCAGACCGCGGTCGGATCCCGGGCCGACGCCGGGCGGACGGGCGTGGCACGGGCCGGACCGGGCAGGAGCCGTTCAGAGCAGCCTCTGCGGCGTATCGAGCAGCTCGGGTCCGTCGTTGCCGACCTTCCCCACCGCCGGGTCCACCTCGCGCAGCGCGAGGGTCGAGTCCTCGAGCAGGTGGGTGTCCTCGAGGATCCAGGCCTGGGCGGCGTGGCGGTCGTCCATCGTGGTGTCCAGCCAGGCGTCGACCTGGCCGCGGCGCAGCATCACCGGGGTGCGGTCGTGGATCTCGGCGAGCTCGCCGGTGGCCGCGCGGGTGATGATCGTGGCGCTGAGCAGGTAGCGGCCGTCCGCTCCGGCGGCCGGGCCTTCGTGACCGCCGGGCCCCTTCCACCAGGAGACCAGGGCCGCCATGTACAGCGGGGAACCGTCGGCCGGGGCGATGTAGTAGGGCTGCTTGCGCTTGCCGGCGCCGTCGCGCACCCACTCGTAGTACCCGTCCATGGGGACGATCGCACGGTATCGGCCGAGGCTCCCGCGGAAGCTGTTGCGCTCGGCGAGCGTCTCCCGGCGGGCGTTGAAGGTGCGCGAGGAGAAGGTCTCGTCCTGCGCGAACGGCGGCAGCAGCCCCCAACGGGCCACCCGCAGGGCTCGCAGCACCTCTCCGGTGGCCGGATCGACCGATTCGGTGACGACGTGGATCGGTGCGGTGGGCGGGATGTTCCAGCGACTGCGCAGATGCGGATCGCTGAGATCGACCGCATCGAGGTCGTCGACCAGCGGCTCGATCTCCTGGAAGAAGGCGAATCGGCCGCACATGTCAGTTCCCGTCCGTGCGGTCGCGGTCCGTCGGCGAGCGCTCGTCGTCCGCAGTGCCCTCGGCGTGCCCGGCGTTCTCGGTGTCGTCGGCGTCCTCGGCGGCGCCGACCGTGGGAACCCCGCGGCGCGGGGTGAGACGGGCGTCCTCGCCGGTGTAGGCCTCGGCGTCGCGGTGGAGGTTCCGCAGGCGGATGTCCCGGCCCTCGTCGACGATGCTCTCGTGCTTGGCCTCCGCCTTCTCGGCGCCCTTGGACTCGCGCATCGGCAGGTCATGGCTGTCCTCCGCGGGCTTGCCGGACTCCAGCTCGCGGGCGCGCTCGAACTCGGCGTCGACCTCCGCACCGAGGATGATCACGATGTTCATCACCCACAGGGCGAACAGCACCGCCATGATGCCGCCGATGGCCCCGTAGCTGGAGTAGCCGGCGACGGTGCCCATGTAGATCGACAGCGCCACCGCGGCGACGGCGATGCCGATGATCGCGAAGACGCCACCGGGGGAGATGATCCGGAAGGGCTTGTCGACGTTCGGGGCGCCCCAGTACAACAGCGAGATCAGCGCGAAGGCGAGCACCAGGATCACCGGCCATTTCGCCCAGGTCCAGATCGGCAGGAACGACTCGGTGAGGAACATCAGCGTGCCCTCGGCGCCGATCCGTGAGGCGATCGGGCCCAGCAGACCGTCCACGAGCGATTGGTTCAGCAGCACCGAGACCAGCACCAGCAGGATGCCGAGGATCATCGCTACCGTCAGGCCCAGCATCGACAGGGTCAGGCGGATCGGACCGCGGCCCTCGGGGACTTCGTAGATCTGGTTCGCGACCCGCCCGTAGGCCTTGATGTAGGCGGAGGCGGACCACAGGGCCGTCGCGATACCGATGATCAGGGCGATGGTGCCGCCGGTCGCCGAGCCCATGAGCGAGTCGAGAGTCGACTTCACCGCGTCCCCGGCCGCGAGGTCTGACCCGCTCGAGGCGGACTCGATGCCCTTCGTGATCAGCTCGGAGATCTCATCCTTGATCGGAGCCAGCAGCAGCGTGGCCAGCGAGAACAGTGCCAGCAGCGTCGGCGCGACCGACAGCACCATGTAGTAGGTCAGCTTCGCCGCCTGATCGGTGCCGCCGTCGCGCGTGAACTCCGCGAGCACGCGCTTGGCCGTGTACAACACCGTGCCGCCGCTCAGGCGGGGAGACCGGGATGCGGGGGAATCGGCCATGAGGAGGACTCCTGGGGTGAGGCTGGCTCGCGGACTGAGTCGCGGACTGATGTGTGGTCATCCTGCCATGGGAGAACCCGGGGAGAGTTGTCCACAATTACTGACATCTGCCCACGGCAGGGGCCCGGTTCGCCATACAGTGACCGGCGAGAGTGCTCCGCATCGGAGCGCACGACCGGAAAGGACCGGTCGGTCGGGGGTCGGGAGGGGACCGGATGGACACCGCCACCATCATCGAGGCCGAGTCGCGGGAGCTGATCCGTCGGCGCGGGCTCGACGTGCATGCCGATCAGCTCGAGCCGCTGATCCGTGAAGTCGTCTCCGACTACGACCGGCGCTCCTCCTCCGGCGAGGTCCCGGTCCTCCATGACGGCGAGACGGCCGTGGCCGAGGTGGCGGCCCGCATCGGCGGCTTCGGGCCGCTCCAGGAGATGCTGGATGATCCCATGGTCGAGGAGATATGGCTGAACTCGCCGTCGCAGGTGTTCTGCGCACGCAACGGGCGCAGCGAACTGACCACGATCGTCCTCAATGACGCCGAGGTCCGCGGGATCGTCGAGCGGATGCTGGTGAGCTCGGGACGTCGCCTGGACATGAGCACACCCTTCGTCGACGCACTGCTGCCCGACGGATCGCGACTGCACGTGGTGATCCCGAGCGTGACGCGTACGCACTGGGCGATCAACATCCGCAAGTTCGTGGCCAAGGCCTACGACCTGTACGGTCTGGTCGCCTTGGGCTCCCTCACACCGCAGGCCGCCGACTTCCTCGATGCGGCGATCGCCTCGGGCCTCAATGTCGTCACCAGCGGCGCGACCGGTGCCGGGAAGACGACCTTCTTGCGTTGTCTCGCGCAGTCGATCGGAGCCCGAGAACGGGTGGTCACCATCGAGGAGGTGTTCGAGCTCGGCCTCGGTCTGCGCGACGTGGTCGCCATGCAGACCCGACAGGCGAACCTCGAAGGTGCCGGCGAGATCTCCATGCGCCGCCTGGTGAAAGAGGCGCTGCGGATGCGACCCAGCCGGATCATCGTCGGCGAGGTCCGCGAGGCCGAGTCGCTGGACATGCTCATCGCACTCAACAGCGGCCTGCCCGGCCTCGCCTCGATCCACGCCAACTCGGCCCGCGACGCCGTCACCAAGCTGTGCACCCTGCCCCTGCTGGCCGGGGAGAACGTCTCCAGCCGGTTCGTCGTCCCCACGGTCGCCAGCTCCATCGACCTCGTCGTCCATCTCGACATGCTGGCCGACGGCCGGCGGCGGGTGCGGGAGATCGTCGGGCTCAGCGGGCGGGTGGAGGACGAAGTCATCGAGATCTCGGACCTGTACTCCCTCCGAGGTGAGCGACTCGTGCGAGGAGACGGGCATCCGCCGCACCCGGAGCGTTTCGCCCGTTCCGGCCATGACCTGACCGCGCTGCTGGGCGGTGTGGACGCGGCATGAGCGACGGCGCGTTCCTGGGCCTCCTCGCCGGGCTGGGTCTGCTGTCGATCTGGTGGTCGCTGTGGGAGCAGGAGGGTCAGGCGCCCCGCCGCGGACGGGTCGGTCGTGCCATGGACCGGCTGCGCGACGACCTGGTCACCGTGGGCCTCACCTCGGTCCCGCCGGAGGCGGTGCCAGCTCTCAGTGCAGGGCTCGGCCTGGTCGTCGCGGCAGTGCTCTGGGCGACCTCCAGCGCTGTCGTACCGTCCCTGGCGATCGGGGCGGTCTCCACGGCACTGCCCGTGGTGTTCCTGCGCTCCGCCGCCCGCCGCCGGACTACCGCGCTGCGGGAGGTCTGGCCGGAGGCCGTCGACCACATCAACTCCGCGATCCGTGCCGGCCTCTCACTTCCGGAGGCACTGGTCCAGCTCGGCCGAAAGGGCCCCGAGGAGCTACGACCGGCCTTCCACGAGTTCTCCCTCGATTACCAGGCCAGCGGAGATTTCGCAGCCTGTCTGGATCGACTGAAGGTGCGCCTGGCGGATCCGGTGGGCGATCGGATCGTCGAGGCGCTGCGGATCACTCGCGATGTCGGCGGCACCGATCTCGGGGGCCTGCTGCGAACTCTCGCCTCCTTCCTGAGAGAGGACGCCCGGACCCGTGCGGAGCTCGAGGCGCGCCAGTCCTGGACGGTCAACGCGGCACGGCTCGCCCTGGCCGCACCGTGGCTGGTGCTGGCGCTGATGTCGACCAGGCCCCAGGCCGCCCAGGCCTACGACTCCTCGCTCGGAATGGCGATGATCCTCATCGGCGCCGTGGTCTCCCTGATCGCCTACCGGGTCATGCTGCTGATCGCGCGCCTGCCGCAGGACGAGCGGGTGTTGCGATGATCGACTCCAGAACGCTCGTGGTCGGCGCCTTCCTGGGGCTGCTGCTCGGCATCGGGCTCGCGCTCCTGGCGGGGCTGCTTCCCTGGTTGCGCCGCCGCGACCTGGACGCTCGCATCGACCCCTATCTGCGGCGCTCACGGTCCGCCTCCCTCTTCAGTGCCCCGGCGGCGACGAGTCGTGCTCGGGTGGTCGCCGAGAATCTCCTGGGCCCGGTGGCCCAGCGCGCCCTGGGCGTCCTCGAGCGTCTCACCGGGGGCGCCGACCAGCTCGAACGCCGTCTCCGGCTGTCCGGTCGACGCTCCTCCACGGACTCCTTCCGCATCGAGCAGGTCATCTTCGGTGGGGTGGGACTGGTCGCCGGCGTCGCCATCGCGCTGCTCGCCGTCGGCACTCGCGGCGCGAGTCCGCTGCTGGGGCTGCTCATCGTCCTCCTCGGCGTGCTCTCGGGCGTGTTGCTGAGGGACTATCTGCTGGGCGTGGAGATCGCTCGCCGCGCCTCGCGCATGGCCCGCGAGTTCCCTACCGTCGCCGATCTGCTCGCGCTGGCCGTCGCGGCGGGGGAGAGCCCGATCGCTGCGATGGAGCGGGTGGCCCGCACCTCCTCGGGTGCGCTGCCCGACGAGTTCGCCGCCACCGTCGCCGACATCCGGTCCGGCACCAGCGTCGCCCAGGCGCTGGCCTCCCTCGGGTCGCGCACCCCACTGCAGTCGCTGGGACGGTTCGGCGAAGGCGTCTCCGTCGCGATCGAACGAGGCACGCCCCTGGCCGATGTGCTGCGGGCACAAGCCCAGGACGCCCGCGAATCCTCCAAGCGCGACCTCATGGAGACGGCCGGACGTCGCGAGATCTACATGCTCATGCCCGTGGTCTTCTTCGTGATGCCGCTGGTGATCGTCTTCGCGATCTTCCCCGGCCTCGCCGTCCTGGAGATCTCCGTCTGACCGCCGCACGACCGCTCCAGCGTCCGCCCGACCACCCGACCATCCACCGACCAGCCATCCCACCGCGCAGGTCCGACCACATGTCCCGCACCATCCGCAGTTCCCCATGCCGGGTATCCAGCCCGGTCCAACCGCCGAGGAGGCCGACATGACTGTTCACCGCACCCGACTGCACCGCTCGTCCCGCCGCGTCGTCGCCGCAGTGCCCACCACCGACGTCGCCATGCGATCCGGGCTCGCCACACGCCTGATCGAGCGCCTGAGCTCCGAGCGCGGGGACGTGCCCGGCTGGGTCCTGATCACGTTGATGACCGCAGGAATCGTGGTCGCCCTCTGGGCCGTCGCCTCGGACCAGATCGTCCAGATCTTCGAGAACGCCATGGCGCCGTTCCTCGGCGGCAGCCTCTGAGCGAGCCCTGTGCCGACGCCCCCGCCGCCGTGAGAATCGCGCGCCCTCCCCAGCCGGACCTGTCCCCGCCCCGAGCACCGGAAGCCACCGCGGGACGCGGACCGTCCCTGCGGGCACGACTGCGTCGCGACGAAGGCTCCGCCGTGGTCGAGTTCCCGATGGTCGCCGCACTGATCGTGCTGATCGCCCTCGGGGTGATGCAGGCGGCACTCATCGTCCACACCCGCAACACCCTGATCGACGCGGCGGTGCAGGGAGCTCACCATGCCTCGCTGATCGGTGCGACACCCGAGGACGGGGCGGAGCGTGCCGAGCGACTGATCGGCGACCGCTTCGGCGACTCGTTCCAGGTCGAGGCGAGTGCCGCCGAAAGTTCCGAGGGCACCATCCGGGTGGAGGTGCGTGCCACGCTCCCGCTCGTCGGCCTGTTCGGCCCGTCCGGATCCCTCGCCGTCGAAGGCCGTGCCATCGACGAGGAGACCTGGTGAAGCGGGGGACGGGCGCGGTGCAGGCCGGACCGGCCGCCTGCGCCCAGGTCGCCTCCGCCGATACCCGCGGGACTCGCGTGGGGCCTCGCCATCGGCGCAGCCCGATCCCGGCATCGGGCGGGCCGGCCGCCGAGGATGGCAACACCATCGTCGAGTTCGTCGTGCTCGCCGCCGCCCTGCTCATTCCCGCTCTGTACCTGGTCCTGACCCTGGGGTCGGTCCAGGCTGCGGTGTTCGCGGCGGACACCATCGCCCGCGACGCCGCCCGGATCCACGCCGTCGAGCCCGATCCGGATCACGCGACGATGCGCGCCCGGCAGCACACCGCGATGATCCTCGAGGACTACCGTCTGGAGGCCTCGGAGGTGGTGCGGATCAGCTGCAGCGAGGACCCGTGCTCGAGCCCGGGCGGCACCGTCAGCGCCCGCGTCCGGATCCCCGTGCCGGTGCCCGGCCTCGGGCCGATCCTGGGGGAGACCGGGCCCGTCGCCGTCGGCGCCTCCCACGCCGTGCAGGTCGACCAGTACCGCGCCGTCCCAGGAGGGGCGCGATGAGCGTGCGCGGACCGGCACGCCCGCGGCATCACCGTGCCCTCCACACCCTGCGTGCCCGTCTGCGCGAGTCTCGCGGATCGATCACCATCCTCACCACCGGCGTGCTGGTGGTGATCCTCATGGTGATCGGCGTCGGCACCGCCATCACCGGGGTCCACCTCGAACGCACCGCGCTGCAGCACGCCGCCGACAGCGCCGCGCTGGCCGCCTCGCAGGCCGTCGACCCCGCCCGCATCTACGTCGACGACGGCGGCGCCGCGATCCACCCCGGCTCCGCCCGCCGCTCCGCCGAGGACCATCTGCGCAGCTACCCGCTGGAGAGCCCCCGCACCGAGGGCCTCCGCGTCGCCGACGTCACCGTGGACGCCGAGGGCACCGTCAGCGTGGTCCTGACCGCGCGGACCCACCCACCCCTGGCAGGATGGTTCACACGGAGGACGAGCACGTCCATTCCCCTGACCGTCGAAGGAGAGGCCAGAGCCCGATGACCGTGACCCTCACCGCGCTGCTCGCACCCGACAAGTTCAAGGGCACGCTCAGCGCCGCCGAGGTCGCCCGGGCGCTGCGGACCGGCATCTCGCGGACCGCCCCACAGGTCCAGGTGCTCTCGTGCCCCATCGCCGACGGCGGGGACGGCACGGTCGACGCCGCGCTCGCCGCCGGCTCGCAGCCCCGCACCAGCACCGTCACCGGTCCCACCGGTCGGCCCCGCACGGTGCAGTGGGCGCTGGCGGGGGAGGTGGCGGTCGTGGAACTCGCCGAGGTCGTCGGCCTGAGGGCCCTGCCCGGAGGCGACCTCGCGCCCCGCACCGCCTCCACCCGCGGGCTCGGCGAGCTGATCCTCGCCGCGACCCGGGCAGGGGCTCGCACCGTCGTCGTCGGGCTCGGCGGCAGCGCCTCCACGGACGCCGGCGCCGGACTGCTCCAAGGGCTCGGGGCCCGCCTGCTCACCGCCGACGGCACCGACATCGGCCCCGGCATCGATGGGCTCACCACCCTCGCCGCCGTCGACCTCGCTCCCGCCCGGGCCGCTCTCGCGGGCGTGGACCTGGTGGCCGCGAACGACGTCACCAACCCTCTGCTCGGCGACGACGGAGCAGCCGCCGTGTACGGGCCCCAGAAGGGCCTGGCCGCCGCGGAGATCGAGCAGGCCGACACCGCGCTCGCCGCGGCCGCCGCCCTGCTGGACCCCACCGGGAGCCATCGCGACCTCCCGGGGGCCGGCGCGGCCGGCGGCACCGGATTCGGCCTGTTCCTGCTCGGCGCCGCGCAGCGCTCCGGCGCCGATGCCGTGTTCGAGCTGATCGGCATCGAGGTCCAGCTCGAGCGGGCCGACGTGGTGATCACGGGGGAGGGAAAGCTCGACGAGCAGACCCTGCAGGGCAAGGGCCCGGCCGAGATCGCCCGCCGCGCCCGCGAGCGCGGGCTGACGGTGGCCGCCGTGGCCGGTGCCATCACGCTCGATCAAGAGACGCTGCGGGGAGCGGGCATCGACCGCAGCTGGGACCTCGTCTCCCGCGCCGGCTCCGCCGAGGAGGCGATCGCGCTCTCCGCGACGTGGCTGCTCGAGGTGGGCGAGGACCTCGGCCGCTGGCTCGCGGCCGGCGTCGGCCCGCACGGCGGCCCCGGGTCCGCCGCGGGAGATCCCGGGGTCGCCGAGGAGGATCCCGCCACCGCCTGAGGCGCCATGTGGCGCCCGGGAACCAGGGTGGCCCGTCGGAACGGTCAGGACACCTGCCGTAGACTCTCTCCTCGTGGCTTCCATCGACTTCTCCGCAGAGATCCCCCGTCTTCGTTCGACCCTGTCGTCGATCGAGCAGGTGACGGACATCGAGGCGCTCGACGCCAAGATCGCCGACCTCGAGAAGCAGGCCTCGGCCCAGGACCTCTGGGACGACGTCGAGAACGCCCAGAAGGTCTCCGCCGCCCTCTCGCACGCGCAGTCCGAGCGTCGACGCATCAGCGAGCTCGAGCGGCGCATCGAGGACCTCGAGGTGATGGTCGAGCTCGCCGCCGAGGAGGACGACCCCGACACCCTCGCCGAGGCCGAGCGCGAACTGGTCTCGATCCACAAGACCCTCGACGAGCTCGAGGTGAGGACCCTGCTGGCGGGCGAGTACGACGAGCGCAGTGCCGTGGTCACCATCCGCGCCGGAGCCGGCGGCATCGATGCCGCGGACTTCGCCGAGATGCTGATGCGCATGTACCTGCGCTGGGCCGAGCGGCACGGCTACGCGACGAAGGTCATGGACACCTCCTACGCCGAGGAGGCCGGGCTGAAGTCGGTGACCTTCGAGGTCTCCACCCCCTTCGCCTACGGGACGCTGTCCGTCGAGGGCGGCACCCACCGTCTGGTGCGCATCAGCCCCTTCGACAACCAGGGCCGGCGCCAGACTTCCTTCGCCGCCGTCGAGGTGATCCCGCTGATCGAGTCCACCGACTCCATCGAGATCCCCGAGAACGACCTCAAGGTCGATGTCTTCCGCTCCTCCGGCCCCGGCGGCCAGTCCGTGAACACCACGGACTCGGCGGTGCGCATGACCCACCTCCCCACCGGCACCGTCGTCTCCATGCAGGATGAGAAGTCCCAGATCCAGAACCGCGCCGCGGCGCTGCGCGTCATGCAGTCGCGGCTGCTGCTGTTGAAGAAGGCCGAGGAGGCCGCCGAGCGCAAGGAGCTGGCCGGCGACGTCAAGGCCAGCTGGGGAGACCAGATGCGCTCCTACGTCCTGAACCCGTACCAGATGGTCAAGGACCTGCGCACCGAGTACCAGGAGGGCAACCCCTCCTCGGTCTTCGACGGCGAGATCGACGCCTTCATCGACGCCGGGATCCGCTGGCGCGCCGCGGAGAGCAAGTCCGAGAGCTGATCGGCATGCCGCCGGCGTGACCAGCGGCACCTGATCTTGACCAGGCCTTGACCTGAACGGTGCGCCCGTCTGCGGCGATTCGTGCCTCAGCGCCCCTACGCTGGAACGGCACGACTTCCCCGACGTGAACAGGCTCCCGTGATCCGTTTCGACAACGTCACCAAGACGTACATGCGAGGCCAGCACCCCGCGGTGGAGAATCTCGACATCGAGTTCACCCGCGGGGAATTCGTGTTCCTCGTCGGCGCCTCGGGCTCGGGGAAGTCGACCATGATGCGCATGGTGCTCAAGGAGACCGGCCCCACCCGCGGCACCGTGTACGTGGCAGGCAAGGACCTCTCGCGCATCCCGTCGTGGAAGGTGCCTGCGCTGCGCCGCGACATCGGCATGGTGTTCCAGGACTTCCGCCTGCTGCCCTCGAAGACCGCGTACCAGAACATCGAGTTCGCCCTGGCCGTGATCGGCACCCCCCGCAAGGTGGTGCGCCGACTCGTGCCCGAGATGCTCGAGATGGTGGGCCTGGAGGACAAGGGCAAGCGACTCCCGCACGAGCTCTCCGGTGGTGAGCAGCAGCGCGTGGCCATCGCCCGCGCCTACGTCAACCGCCCCTCGATCCTGCTGGCCGACGAACCCACCGGCAACCTCGACCCCTCCACCGCCGAGGGGATCCTCGACCTGCTGGGGGAGATCAACGAGCGCGGCACCACCGTCGTGATGGCCACCCACGACCATTCCGCGGTGGACCGCATGCGCCGCCGGGTCGTCGAGATGGTCGGCGGCCAGGTGGTCCGTGACCAGGAGGGTGGCCGCTACGAGTCCGAGACCCCCGTCAGCGTGATCTCCGGGAACCTGCCCGACGACTCCGCCCACCGCGAGGAGCACCCGCTCGACGCCGCCGAGTACCGCGAGCCCGCCGAGCGCACCGAGCGCACCGAGCCGGAGGACGACTCCGCCGCCGACGTCCTCGAGGAGGAGCTGATCGACGAGCGCGACGCCCGGCTCGAGCGGGATGAGGCCGCCTTCGACGAAGAGGACGAGGACGAGGAGGACCGGCGATGAGGGCGCGCTACATCCTCGGCGAGATCCTCACCGGCCTGTGGCGCAACATCGCCATGGTCATCTCCGTGGTCATCGTCACCGCGGTCTCGCTGACCTTCGTGGGCACCGGGCTGCTGATGCAGAAGCAGATCATGGACATGAAGGACACCCTGGTCGAGCAGTCCCAGGTGACGATCTACCTGTGCTCCCCGCACTCCACCTCCGCCTCCTGCGCGGGCGGGGCGGCCACCGACGCCCAGATCGAGTCCGTGGAGCAGGCACTCGAGGGCGACGTGCTCTCGCCCTACATCGCCTCCTACGAGCAGCGCTCCCAGGAGGAGGCGCTCGGGATCTACCAGGAGCAGTTCGCGGGGGAGGGGTTCGTCTCGAACTTCACCGCCGAGGACATGCCCGTCTCCTTCCACATCACGCTGAAGAACGCCGACGACTCCGCGGCGGTGGTCGAGTTCTTCCAGGGACGGGACGGCGTCGATGAGGTCACCGACCTGCTCAGCGCCTTCGCCCCGTTCATCGACGTCCTGAACCAGTCCACCCTGTTCGCCCTCGGACTGGCCGTGCTGATGCTGATCGCGGCGCTGCTGCTCGTCGCCACCACGATCCGCATGTCGGTCGCGAACCGGCGCCGTGAGATAGCGATCATGCGCCTGGTCGGCGCCTCGAACCTCTTCATCCGGCTCCCGTTCCTGCTGGAGGGGGCGGTCGCCGCGATCATCGGCGGGATCATCTCCTCCGGAATGCTGTGGGTGGGGTTGCACTACATCGTCCAGGGCTGGCTCGCCCCGACCCTCGGTGAGCAGCTCATCACCGTCGGCGTCGCCGACCTGGTCTGGGCCGCCCCGGTGCTCATCGCCCTGGGCGCGGTGCTGTCGATCGCCTCCTCCGTGGTCTCCCTCAACCGTTATCTGAAGGTGTGAGCATGTCCCAGAACGTCCTCGTCCTGCGCCGTCCGCTGACCTTCCTCGCCACCGCCATGCTCGTGCTCACGCCCGCCCTGGCGGGCCCGACGTCCCCGGCCTCCGCGGAAGGGAACAAGGACGACAAGGTCGCCGAGAAGGCGGCGGTCGACCAGAAGCTCGAGGACGTCCGTATCTCGTTGGGCGGGGTCAACGACGATCTCGCGGACACCTACATGGCGCTGGCCGAGACCGAGCTGCTGATCCCGCAGGCGCAGCAGGACCTCGAGGACGCCCAGGCCGAGCTGGCGGCCGCCCAGGCGGAGAACGACCGGATCGGGGACCGGCTCACGGCCGCGGAGGCCGAGGAGGACGACCTCACCGGTGAGGTCGAGACCGGTCAGGTGGAGGTCGACCGCAGTGACGAGGAGCTCGCCGAGGTCGCGTTGGACGCCTACAAGGGTGGAGGGATGCCGAACCCCTCCTCCGTCTACGTCGGCGGCCAGGGCCCGCAGGAGACCGTCGACCGGTCGATGAACTACCGCCTCACGATGGCCTCCCAGGGCAGCAGGCTGGACTCCTTGCGCGCTGACCAGGCGGTCACCGAGAACTCCGCGGACCGGCTCACGGCGGTGCGCGAGGAGATCGACGATCTCAAGGTGGAAGCGGAAGAGGCCGTCGCCCGCACCACCGCGGCCGAGGACGCCGCGACCGAGGCGAAGTCCGAGCTCGACTCCCTGTACGCCACCCAGCAGAGCCAGCGCGAGGACCTCGAGGCCAAGAAGACCCAGTACGAGGACGACCAGTCCTCCCTGGAGAACCGCAGCTCCACCCTCGATGAGGAGATCGCCGAGCTCGCCCGCCAGGAGCGCGAGCGCGAGGAGCGCGCCCGCCAGCAGCAGGCCGAGGCCGACGACGGTGGCAGCGGCGGATCGGCGAACACCGGCGGCGGCTGGACCTACCCGGTCGACTCCCGCATGAACTCGAACTACGGCTGGCGGTACCACCCGATCTACAACACCCGGAAGCTGCACGCAGGCGTCGATTTCCCGGTGGGCTGCGGGACTCCGGTGGGTGCCACCCATTCCGGCCGCGTCATCGCGCACGCCTACAACAGCGGTGCCGGCAAGAAGATGATCCTCAGCCACGGCATCCACGACGGGAAGCTGGTCACCAGCTCGTACCACCACCTCCAGAGCTATGGACCGCCGGTGGGCACGCAGGTCTCCGCCGGGGACACCGTCGGCCAGGTCGGCACCTCGGGCTCCTCGACGGGCTGCCACCTGCACTTCGAGATCCAGGAGGACGGCAACTCCGTCAACCCGACGAACTATCTGTGAGAGCTGTGCTCGCGACGGGCAGGAGGTCGAGGCCGCCGGCCACCGCGAGGCACGACCCGGCAGGGTCGGACGGACCATATTCGCTCGCCTCCCGCGGTGACCACCGCGTAAACTGGATCATCCGGTCGCGGCAGCAGCCCGACCGCGGAGCGCACAGCAGATCGGCTGCGGAACGGAGGGACCCCATGTCGGCGAAGAAGGGCTCGGCCAAGAAGGCCGCCACGGACAGCGGTCCCGAGAAGCGGCTCATCGCCTCGAACAAGCGCGCGTACCACGACTTCTTCATCGACGCGACGTGGGAGGCGGGCATCGTGCTCACCGGTACCGAGGTCAAGTCGTTGCGCGATCGTGGTGCCTCGCTGGTCGACGGCTACTGCTACGTCGAAGGCGGCGAGGTGTGGATGGACGCCGTCCACATCGCGCCGTACGTGAAGGGCACCTGGACCAACCACACCACGCGGCGCAAGCGCAAGCTGCTGCTGCACAAGCTGGAGATCGCGAAGCTCGCCAGCAAATCCCGGGAGAAGGGCTTCACGATCGTGCCGCTGGAGCTGTACTTCCTGGGCTCGCACGCGAAGGTCGTCATCGGCCTGGCCCGTGGCAAGAAGGAGTGGGACAAGCGCCAGACCCTGCGCGAGAAGCAGGACCTGCGCGAGGCGCAGCGCGCCATCCGTCAGCGCGAGCTGGTCTGAGCCCCGTCCCCGTCTCGCCGCTCCGCGGCCCCGTCGGCGGCCTCCCTGTCCGGCCGCTCCAGGCGGGAGACCGTCTGTCGGCTCGAGGCCAGCATCTCCTCCTCGACCGTCCCGAGCATCTCCCGCATGGTCAGCGCGCGGCGCGCGTCCTCGAGGGCGCGCCGGCGCAGCCGGCCCGCGGAGCGCGGCCGGCAGGCACGTCCTTCGGCGAGCGAGTGCTCGAAGCGGCTCTTCGCCCGGTGCTGGAACACGGCGGCGAGCACGGACAGGGACGACGGGGACGTCGGATCCTCCAGCCCCGTCTCCTCCGCGGCGAGGTCGAACTGCTCCTCGGCCGGGAGGAACGCTCCCTGCCACTGCAGCACGTGCGCGTAGCGGGTGCGACGCACCGCACGCACGAGGGCCGGCAGCATCGGGTCCTCGAGGGAGCGTCGCCCGGCGACCGCGGCCTCGTCCAGGCGGCCCAGCATCCTCAGGTGGGCGACAGTGCGCGGATCCTGTGGGTTCTCGGCGCACCAGGCTGTCAGGGCGTCGGGATCCTGCACGGATTCGCGCAGCGTCTCGTCGTCGACGGTGACCTGCACTCCCGCGGCGGTGAATCCGACTGTTCCTGCCATGGAGCCATCATGGCGCGCCGCCGTGGCGCGGTCCAGCATCGCCGGCTTCGCCGTGAGCTGAGGGATACTCGCTTCAGATCCTCGGCGGGGCGCGCTAGACTGGGGGTACGCCGAACGGGCTCGCCCGTTCCTCGTGGATGTTTGACAACACAACAGTGAGTGCACGGACGGCCCTGAGAGGTCGTCGAGTTCTGTGCTGCAGACCCACGCCAGGGGCCGATCGGTTTCGACGGTAGTTGTCCAGCGAGGGGAAGCGGGCCGAGAACCCAGAGTCATCTCGTTAATGTCCTCTGGAAACCAATAAGTGCCGAACCCAAGCGCACTGACTTCGCTCTCGCTGCCTGATCAGCGTTAGCAGTCTGGAACCCCGGGGGTGCTCCTGACCCGGATCGTTCCATCATCTAAGGAGCCACTGCTGCCGACCCTCGTCATCGGGGTCGGATGAACACCTCAGAGTGACTGAGTCCGTCGGCGACGTGTTCGTACGAGCGTCGGGACTGAGAAAACGTCATTACGGACTGCGCCCGGAGAAGCCCTCGCTCCGCACTATCGGACGCGGGTTCGATTCCCGCCGGCTCCACCGGTGCACTCACGATGAAAGGCCCCCTCACCTGCGCTGATGCGCCGGGGAGGGGGCTTTTCTCATGTCTCGTGCCGTTCCCGGTCGACGACCGGGCCGCGACACTCTCGGCTCGCGCTGCCGGGACGAGTGTGCCCCTGCCCTCATCCGGACTTCCGCTGTCCACCATGGCGAGCGTGGCACACTCGGTCGGATGCGCGAGACGTCCCCTCCTGCCGCTCCGCGCCGCCGTGTCGAGGTGGTCGACTACCTCCGGTTCGTGGCGGCACTGTCGGTCGTGGCTTTCCACTACCTGTACAACGGGATCAAGAACGGCAAGGTCCAGGGCATCACCCACGAGCCCGTGATCGCGCTCGCCCAGTACGGCTACCTGGGCGTGAACCTGTTCTTCATGATCAGCGGCTTCGTCATCACGCAGTCCGTGCGGGGGAAGACCGCCCGCCAGTTCGCGGTCGGGCGGGCACTGCGTCTGTACCCCGCATTCTGGATCGCAGTGCTGATCACCAGCGGATTCGCACTGGTCCTCGGTGGGGAGAGGATGGGGGTCGATCCGTACCAGGTGCTGGTCAACCTCACGATGATCCCCACGCTGCTGGGGCAGCCTTTCGTGGATGGTGTCTACTGGACGCTGCTGTACGAGCTCTCGTTCTACGCGGCCGTGTTCCTCCTCGTGCTGCTGCGCCAGAACGATCGGGTGGCCGCGCTGATGCCGGGATGGGCGATCGTCATGGGTGTCGTCTCCCAGCTCGACCCGCACCTCGCCGCGAACACTCCGTTCCTCGGCGGGTACTTCGGGTACTTCGCCGCGGGTGCGGTCATCGCGGCGATCGCGGATTCCGGGTGGAGCCTCTACCGGGCCGCCGGACTCGTCGCCGCGTACGTGACGGTCCTCCCGTACCACGACCCGGTGCTCTCCGCGCTCACGACCGTCCTGTTCGCGGTGATGCTCGTGACGCTGGTCCCGGCGGTCCGCGGCTGGCGCCTGCCCGGCTCGGCGACCGCCGGCGCCCTGACGTATCCGCTGTACCTGGTCCACGCCCACATCGGCTACATGCTGCTGACACGGTTCGCGACGGAGGAGAACAAGTGGATCGTGTACCCGGTGACCGTCGCCTTCGTGCTCTCCCTGGCCTACCTGCTGCACGTCACCGTCGAGAAGAACCCACGGACGCGACGCTTCTGGAAGCGTCTCCTGGACGGCACCGTCGGAGCGCTCACCGGTCTCGTGCAGTCGGCGATCGATCTCGTGCTCTCGCGCATTCCGGGCGGCCGGGTCGATGACTCGCGGCCCGCCGACGGCGCGACGGTGACTCGCTGACGCGGAGAACGTCGCTGGCGCGTGGAACAGACAGCGCGCCCGGGACTCATCCCCCGGGGTTCACTCCTCGGAGGTGCTCGCCCCGAGCAGTTCGCGGACCCGGTGGGAGACCTTGTGGAACGCGGGAGCCTCCAGGGAGGCGGCGTAGTCGCGCTCGGCCGGCAGCGACACGTCCTGGATCTCGACGATCCTGCCCGGGCGGGGGCTCATCACGACCACGCGTTGTGCGAGGTAGACCGCCTCGGCGACGGAGTGGGTGACCAGCATGATGGTCGTGCCCGTCTCGCGCCAGATCTGGTGGAGCTCGACGTTCATCCGTTCCCGCGTCAGAGCGTCGAGGGCTCCGAAGGGCTCGTCCATGAGCAGGATCTCGGGCTCGTGGAGCAGGGCGCGGCACAGAGCCACCCGCTGCTGCATGCCGCCGGAGAGCTCGTGGGGCCACGAGCGTTCGAATCCCGTCAGTCCCGTCATCTCGATGAGGTGATCGCAGCGTTCGCGGGCGGCGCCCAGCGGCAGTCCGCGCATCTCGGCCTGCAGCATGATGTTCTGGCGCACGTTGCGCCACTCCAGCAGGGCGGGGCGCTGGAACACGAAGCCGATGTCCTGACGGGGCCCCGAGATCGGGTCCCCGTTGATCTCGACCGTGCCCGAGGAGTAGTCGCCGAGCCCGGAGACCACCTTCAGCAAGGTGGACTTCCCGCAGCCGGACGGGCCGACGATGGTGATGAACTCGCCGTGCTCGACCTCGAGGTTCGCCCCGGACAGGGCGGTCACGGTGCCACGCTGCGAGCTGAAGGTGACGGAGGTGTCCCGGACGGATACGGCGGGGTTCGCCCGGGGTGCGGGCTCGGGGCGTTCTCGGGCGATGGTTCCTGTGCTCATGGGAGGGTCCTTGTCTACGTGTGATCCTGGGGCGGGAGCCGTGGGGTGTCCGAGTCCCTCAGCTCGCGGGGGTGAAGCCCGTATCGGCATAGGTGTCGATGTCGCCGTCGCTGCCGATCATCTCGGCCTGCGCCAGTACCTCGATGGTGGTGGCCCAGTCCTCGGCGGCGTTGCGACCAGGCACCTCTCCCGAGCTGTGGGCGGCGTCGAGGAGCTCGACCGTCCCCTGCCACTGCTGCAGGAGGACGTTCTCCTCGGCGATCTGCGGATCCTTGCCGGCCATCGAGGCGACGGCGGCCTCGGGGGCTTCCCTGGCGGCGGCGAAGGCCTCCGAGGTGGCATCGAGCATGGCCTGCACGATCTCGCGGTCCGCCGCGATCTGCGCCCCGGAGGTGATCAGGCCGTTGCTGAAGAAGTTCAGGCCGACGTCGGCATAGCTGATCGCGGCCATCTCCTTCCCGCTCTGCTGGGCGATGATCGGGCTCTGGTCGTGGGCGAAACCGATCAGGGCGTCGACCTGTCCGGTGATCAGGGCCGAGTTCTTCCCGGCGGGATCGATGTTCTGCACGGTGAGCTGCTCGGGGTCGAGCCCGGCTGCCTCGAGGAAGAGGGGGAACGTCGTGGTGGGGGCGTCGCCGGCGGAGGTGGCGATCGTCAGCCCCACCAGGTCCTCCGCGCTCGTGATGCCCGCGTCGGCGAAGTACTGCACGGCCGACGGCGTGGTCTGCAGGAACACCCCGATGGACCTCACGTCCACGCCGTTGTCGATGTTGCCCAGCACGACGGGGGTGTCGGCCCAGCCGAAGTTCACCTCCTGGGCGCCGACGGCCTGGGTGGTCTTGGCCGCGCCCTGCCCCGGTTCGATGCTGAGATCGATCCCGTGCTGCTCGAAGATCCCTTCCTGGACCCCGTAGTAGAAGGGGGCGTGCTCACCGTAGGGGTACCAGTTCAGCATGAACCGGACGGTGACGGTCCCGCTGCCCGCCATCGTGACCGTGCGGTTCCCGCAGGAGGCCAGGGCCAGCGGGCCCAGGAGGGCTGCGCCCAGCGCGGAGCGTCGGGTGACGCCGTATCCGATCTTCATCGGTCTCGATCTCCGTTCAGGACCGGGGGACCACGGGCGAGTCGCCGTCGACTCTTCGCGAGGCGTGCCAGGGGATTAGGAGGTGCTCCGCGATCTGGATGACCGCGAACAGCAGGATGCCGATCGCGGACATCACGATCAGTGCACCGAAGAGCGTGGCGGTGTCCATGTTCCCGTTGGCGCGGAGGATCACGTAGCCGAGCCCCTCGTTCCCACCGACGAACTCTCCGACGACCGCTCCGGTCACGGCCAGGGTCGCGGCCACCTTCATGCCGGAGAGCAGCTGCGGCAGCGAGGCGGGGAACTGGATCTTGCGGAAGGTCTTGAAGGGGCCGGCCCCCATCGTCTTGGCCAGGTCGAGGATCTCAGGATCCACCGACTTCAGACCGGCCAGCCCGGAGATCACGATGGGGAAGAACGCCATCAGGACCGCGACCGTGACCTTGGGTGACATGCCGAAGCCGAGCCAGACGACGAACAGCGGGGCGATGGCGATCTTCGGGATCACCTGTGCGACGAGGATGATCGGGTAGACGGTCATCTGCAGGTTCCTCGAGCGCACCATGAGGACCGCTATCAGCTCGCCCAGGACCACGGCGATGACGAATCCGAGGATCGTCTCGTAGGTGGTGATCCACGTGTGCTGGAGGAAGTACGGGGAGAACTCGACCAGATTCCCGAAGGTGTCGCCCGGGCTGGGAAGGATGTACGGCTGGACCCAGCCTCGCGCGGTGACCAGCCACCATGCGACGACCGTCACGGCGACGACGACGAGAGCCCGCCAGCTGCTCCGCCAGATCTGCCGGACCCTCGAACGGGAGGCCGGGGCACGGCGCGCCGGGGAGGGCGGCGATGTGCGCGATGACTTCGTCGCCGGGACCACATGCGTCATGGGAATCCTCCACGCCTTTGGGGAAACGCTTTCCATTCAACGTAGGTCATGCTCGTCCGCTTCGTCAAATCGGTCCGGGGCGTCACAGAAGGACTGTCGTTCCTGGCTGGAGCCACGGATCGTCACCTCTCCGGGACCTCGGGTGGACGTCGACGAAGAGCGTCCATCCCTCGAGTCCGCGCCGCGTCGCCGAGGGCGGGGCAGCCCGCAGCCCGGATGTCCTCCCCGTCCCCCATGTCATCTAGAGTCGGACATCGATGTCCGACCCGAGAAAGGACCTCTGGTGATGCAGCGTCTCTTCGTCTACGGCACCCTCGTTCCCGGGCGCCCCAATGAGCACGTGCCCAGCGAGGTCGACGGACGAGGGGAACGCGGCTCGGTCCGCGGGTACTTGCGGGAGCACGGCTGGGGCGCGACGCTGGGGTACCCGGCCATCGTGTTGGCCGAGGACGGCCAGGAGGTCTCCGGCATGGTGCTGAGCTCCGAGGATCTCGCCGAGCACTGGGGCCGCCTCGACGACTTCGAGGGGGAGGGCTATGCACGGGTCGATGCCACTGTGCGCCTGGCCGATGGTACCGACGTGCAGGCTCAGATCTACCAGGCCGTCGACACGACCATGCCCGCGCAGAGCTGAGCACGTCCGGGACGAGGCGTGGACGCTGAGCCCGTGGCCGAGCTCGCCGCGGTTCCCGTGCGTTTCGACGTAGACGTGTCGGGTGGCCGACGGGAGGTGGTCAGCCGGTGATGAGGGATTCGTAGCCGAGGGAGACGAGGTGCTCCCGGGACATCGCGAGGGCGTCGAAGATGTCCCGGCCATAGGTCTGGTCCTGCTCGATCAGCAGGTGGCGGGCACCGGAGGCGAGACCCTGGTCGATGACGGGCTTCCAGTCCAGCGTCCCCTCCCCGACCTCGGCGAACTGCACGATGTCGCGCGCCCAGAAATCCGCGAAGGCCGTGCGGTCTCCGGCGGCGGAGGCCTCGAGCACCTCGGTGGGCGGCAGGATGATCCGGAAGTCCTTGAGGTGGACCAGGTCCAGCACGCCCGCGAAGTCGGCCAGGGTCCGTTCGGGATCGCGGCCGCCGCGCTGGACCCAGTGGCAGTCGATCTCGTAGCGCAGGTGCGGGGCCTTCTCGCGCAGCTGGTCCAGCAGCGTGACTCCGCCGAGCTTGGCGAACTCCACGTGGTGGTTGTGATAGCTCAGGGAGATCCCCTCCTGCGCGAGCCGGCGGGCGTACTCGTCGGCCTCCCGGGCGAAGGCGTCGAAGGACTCCTGCGAAGCCATGGCGCTCAGCGGCATCATGCCGATGCGGATCAGATCGGTGCCCAGGCGCCGAGCGTGCTCGACGTGCAGGTCGAAGTGCTGCTGAAGGGTCAGGTCGTCGCTGTCGGGCGCGGCCGAGGTCTTGGCGGAGATCGCGGCGAACTCGATGCCGAGGCTCTCGCGGGCCGACTCCATCGCGGCCACGTTCTGCTCCGTCATCGGGATCTGCGAGACCTCCACGACCTGGAACCCCGTGTCCCTCACTCGCTGGAGGACCGGGATGACGCCCTCCTGGGCGACGTGCTCCTTGAGCATCATGAGCTGGATGCCGATACGTGCCACGCGAACCTCCTGTGTCGGTCCGGGCCTCCTCGCCCGGGGCCGGCGAGCTCCGCCGCCCGCTCGTCACGCTATCGAGGTCCCCCAGGGCGCCGGCCGGTTTGCCGGGGGTTGCCGTCCACGCGGAGCCCGGCCGAGACGTTCCCGCGGGAACGTCCTCGCGCGGGACGAGGGACCGGGTCCGCCTCGTCCCCTGGAGTCATCGGGCGCGTCGGGACCGGAGCCGAGGTCTCAGAGCGCGGCGACCCAGGCCTCCATTCCGGCCCCGTCCGGGATCGCGGTGAGTCCGTACCAGAGGGTGAGGATCTCCAGCCAGTGCACCTCGTCCGCGCTCAGGGGCTGCACCGACTCGTACCCCTCCCGCAGCGCTGCACGGGCCGGCCGCGGCGTCGGGCCCCAGCCGGTGAACCGGGTGGCGAGGTAGACCGAGGCTCGGGCGAGGTCGTCGACCCGGTGGGCCGGCTCGATCCCGTCGAAGTCGAGCACCCCGACCACCGCGGAATCCCGCACCAGGATGTTCGCGGCTCGGTAGTCGTGGTGGACGAGCTGCTGCTCCCGCTCGAGCGGGGGAGCGCCGGCCAGCATTCGCGCCAGGCGGCGTGAGTCCTCCGGGGCCAGTCCGCGGTCGACGACGGCGAGCCAGTGTCCGGGGCCCTGCGCCGGGTCCCCGGACTGTGCGGGGCGGGAGGGTGCCCCGGCGTCGGGGAGGTGCCCGACGCTGCGCAGCGCGGTATGCAACGCCGCCAGCGTGCTCCCGGCGGAGCGGACCGCGTCGAGGTCGGCGACGTCCAGCCAGTGGCCGGTCACCTCGGGGAGGACAGCGGCCGACAGCGGTCCCAGCGGCCCGTCGAGCGTGACCCGGACGCGTCCGTCCTGGGCCGGCAGGGGCGCGGCCACCGGCACTCCGTGCTCGGCCACGTGATGCAGCACCCGGGTGGAGGATTCGAGGGCGGGGAACCGCTCCTGCGCCCGCGACCATTTCAGCACGAGATCACCGCGATCAGTGCTCACCCAGATGATCGCGTTCTGGTCGCTGATGACCAGACGCGGGCAGGAGAAGACGGAGAGGGCCCAGGTTCGCTCGAGGGCGTCGCCCACCCACGCGGTGGCGGCGCCGAGACCGTCGAATCCGAAGCGTTCCCGCAGGGCGTCGCCAGGATCCGCCGACTCCCACAGCATCGACAGATCCAGGGGCAGCATCGGCCCACCCCCGCGGTGCCCCAGCTCACCGCACCGCTCGGGCCGTGCGGCCGTCACGGGTGGGCCCGCCGCTCCGCCGTACCGAGCCTGCGGATCGCGGCCGCTGTGGTCGTCGGTGTGCGCTCGGCGTTCGTGACCTGCTGCTCGCCCGCGCGCAGCGGGCACTTGCGCTGCTTCGCGGCGAGGTCGGCCACGGCATCGATCTGCGAGGCCGGGGCGCCGCGGAGGTCATCACTGGCCAGCAGCGGTGGGGCGCCGCGGGCACGGGCCCCGACGCGCTCGCGCAGCGTCGCGTCGTCGGCATCGAGCCGGACCATGGTCATTACTCCGGTCTCCGGTGCCCCGAGGAGCTCGGTGACATCGACCTCGAGCGGGGCCACGACCAGGAGCTCCCGGGCCCCGGCCGCCCGGAGCACGGTCCGGAGCGCGACCAGGATGCGCAGCGCGAGGGCGTGATGCCGCAGGGGACGGCCGGGAGCGGTGTCCTGCCCGGTTGCGCCGGTGGCGAAGGCGAGCTGAGCGAGGTCGAGGAAGGCCGTGCGGGTCCGCTGGGACCAGGCGTCCGCGGCGAGGGCCCAGCCGACGCTCGACGCCCCCGCGCAGCGCGGCCCCGTCAGCCACAGGATCGGTGGCATGTGGCCCGGCGGGGTGGTGGGTCGAAGAGGCGAGTGGTTCTCGGCGCGGGGATCGGCGGTCGAGCGCGCCGCCTCCTCGGGCTGGTCGATCCGCTCGAGAACCCTCTCGACGGCCTGCGTGATCGTGAGCTCGCCGATCCCGAGCCGCTCCCAGTCCGGATGCAGCCGGGCCGACTCCGCGGTCCCGGCCGCGACGACCTCGGCCACCTGCTCCTCGTCCCATCCCCGCACGGCCAGCCGCTCCCGCAGGACGGCCGGGGCGGCATCACACCACAGGGACCGGACCGTGATGCCGGCGATCGCCGGGGGAGCGTCGTCCGGGGAGGCGACGCCCGAGACGACGAGCTGCTCGACCCCGGCAGCGCGGTGCTCGCGAGCCACGGCCCGCAGAGCACGCTCCTTGAGCGCCACCCGGTCCGCATCGTCTGCAGGTGGTGGGTAGAGCATGCCCAGCTGGTCGATGTCCACGTACCCGGTCGGACGGCCCGCGGCGGCGGATCGGGAGGCGAGGGCCCAGGCGATCGTCGACTTCCCGACCCCGGGCGGCCCGGCGAGGCGCAGCAGCTGCATGAGCTGACCGTAAGGCGTGATGACCCGTCACGGCCAGGTCTTCTCTCCTCGTCGGAGCGCGGCCTTCGGGATCAGCCCTGCACGGCGTCGCGGGAGGAGACGAACGCCGCGACCGCGGCCTCGACGTCGGCCTCCGTGTGCGCGGCGGAGAGCTGCACCCGGATGCGGGCCTTACCCTGCGGGACCACGGGGTAGGAGAACGCGGTGACGAACACGCCGCGGTCGAGCATCGCATCGGCGATCCGCGCGGCCAGAGCGGCGTCCCCGAACATCACCGGCACGATCGCGTGCTCGCCGTCCAGCAGGTCGAAGCCCTCCTCGCTCATCCGGCGGCGGAACAGCTCCGCGTTGCGGAGCAGGGTGGCGCGCAGCTCGGCGCTGCCGCCGACCAGCTCGAGCGCGGCCAGGGTGGCGGCCACGATCGAGGGCGCGAGGGAGTTGGAGAACAGGTAGGGGCGGCCCTTCTGGCGCAGCATCGCGACGATCTCGGAGCGTCCGGAGACGTAGCCGCCGCTGGCGCCGCCGAGGGCCTTGCCGAAGGTCCCGGTGTAGATGTCCACCCGCTCGGAGACCCCGAAGTGCTCCGGGGTGCCCGCGCCGCTACCGCCCATGAAGCCGACCGCGTGGGAATCGTCGACCATCACCAGCGCGCCGTACTCGTCGGCCAGATCGCAGATCCCCGGCAGCGGGGCGAGGTAGCCGTCCATGGAGAACACGCCGTCGGTGACGATGATCGTGCGGCGCGCCCCGGCGCCGTCGGCCTGCGCTCGGGTGGCCTCGAGCTGGGCCCGCAGATCGGTCAGGTCGGCGTTGCGGTACCGGTAGCGGACCGCCTTGGACAGACGGATGCCGTCGATCAGGGAGGCGTGGTTCAGCTCGTCGGAGATGATCGCGTCGTCCTTGCCGAACAGCGGCTCGAACACCGCACCGTTGGCGTCGAAGCACGAGGAGAACAGGATCGTCTCCTCGGTGCCGAGGAAGGCCGAGACCGCCTCTTCCAGCTGCAGGTGCAGATCCTGGGTGCCGCAGATGAACCGCACGGAGGCCATCCCGAACCCGCGGGTCTCCAGGGCCTTCGTCGCCGCGGCCACGAGGTCGGGATGGTCGGCCAGGCCGAGGTAGTTGTTGGCGCAGAAGTTCAGGACCTCGGCGCCCTCGCGGCCCAGCTGACCGGCGATGATGCGATTGCTCTGCGGGGTCGAGATCATCCGCTCGTGTTTGAAGGTGCCGGCCTGCTCGATCGCGGCGAGCTCGGCGGTCAGCTGGTCCTTGAGGTCCGTGTACACGGGAGTCCTTCCGTCTGGGTCCGGGTGGGGAGAGAACTGGGGTGGTCCGGGTGGGGAGAGAGCCGGCCGGTCCGGGGTGGGCGGGGCGCGTCGGGCCGACGGCCTCAGCCGATGCTCTCCCAGTCCAGCAGTACCTTGCCGCCGTCGCCGGTCCGGGCGATCTCGTAGCCGCGCGCGAAGTCCGCCGCGGGGATCACGTCGGTGACCGTGCGGGTGACCTTCGCGCGCAGGTCGGGTGAGCTGGTGAGCATCGCCGACATCGCGTTCCAGGTCTCGTACATCTCGCGGCCGTAGATGCCCTGCAGGGTGAGCATCCGGGTGACGACCATCGTCCAGTCGATCTCGAACTGCTGCGAGGGCAGGCCCAGCAGCGAGATCTTGCCACCATGGTTCATGTTCTCGATCAGCTCCTGCAGCGCCCGGGGCTGGCCGGAGATCTCCAGGCCCACGTCGAAGCCCTCGCGCATCCCGAGCTCGGCCTGCGCGGTGCGCACCCGGGTGGAGGAGACGTCGATGGTGGCGTCCGCCCCGCTCTCGGCCGCCATCTCCAGCCGGTGCGGGGCGACGTCGGTGATGGCGATGTACCGGGCCCCGGCATGACGGGCCACCGCCACGGCCATCTGCCCGATCGGACCGGCCCCCGTGATCAGCACGTCCTCGCCGACGATCGAGAACTTCAGCGTGGTGTGGACGGCATTGCCGAAGGGATCGAACAGGGCGCCGAGCTCGGGAGTGATCAGGTCCGTGTCGCCGTCGTGCTCGTGGACCCACACGTTGAAGTGAGGGATCACGACGTACTCGGCGAACGCCCCGTCGCGCTGGACGCCGACCGACCGGGTGCGGATGCACATCTGCTTGCGCCCCGCTCGGCAGTTGCGGCAGGTCCCGCACACCACATGGCCCTCACCGGAGACACGATCGCCGACCTGCACGTCGGTGACGTCGACCCCGACCTCCACGACCTCTCCGTAGAACTCGTGACCGGGGGTGAACGGCACCGTGTCGCACATCGCCCGGGCCGAGTCGTCCCAGGCCAGGATGTGCAGGTCGGTGCCGCAGATCCCGGCGCGCAGCACCCGGATCTTCACGTCCAGCGGGCCGGTCCCCGGCTCCGGCAGGTCCACCAGGCTCAGCCCGGGCCCGGGCTCCGTCTTACGCAGCGCACGCATCATCGCGGCAGCGATCCTCCTCGGTGTCGTCGGCCCGCCGGTGCGGACCCGCCCCCGATGGTAGACGGATCCGGGGCGCGGCTCCGCCGTCCTCGGTCGTGGCCGACGGAATTGCACGGGACCCGATGCGGTCCGGCCCCGTAGAGTGGGCGCGTCATGACCACGCCCTCCACGACCCCCGACCTGCGCCTGTCCTATCCCGCCGAGCTGCCCGTCTCCGGGCGCCGCGAGGACATCATGGAGGCGATCGACAAGAACCAGGTGGTCGTGATCGCCGGCGCCACCGGCTCCGGCAAGACCACCCAGATCCCCAAGATGCTGCTCGAGCTCGGGTACGGGGCCGGCGGTCGACTGATCGGCCACACGCAGCCCCGCCGGATCGCGGCCCGCTCGGTCGCCCAGCGGATCGCCGGCGAGCTCGGTCAGAAGCTGGGGGAGGGGGCCGTCGGCTTCCAGGTCCGCTTCACCAAGCAGACCGCCCGCGGCACTCGGCTGAAACTCATGACCGACGGCATCCTGCTCGCCGAGATCGCCCGCGACCGGCTGCTGAAGCGCTATGACGCGATCATCATCGACGAGGCCCACGAGCGCTCGCTGAACATCGACGTGATCCTCGGCTACCTGCGCCAGATCCTCCCGCAGCGCCCCGACCTGAAGATCATCATCACCTCGGCCACCATCGACCCCGAGCGCTTCGCCGAGCACTTCTCCTCCAGCTCACCCGCGGGAGAGCGTGAGCCCGCCCCGATCATCGAGGTCACCGGACGCACCTACCCGGTGGACATCCGCTACCGGCCGCTCGTGCTGGAGGCCGAGGTCGACGAGGACGACGATCTCGAGGACATCCACTCCGTCGAGCGCGACCTCACCCAGGCCATCATCGACTCCGTCGACGAGCTGGCCGCCGAGGGCCCCGGGGACATGCTGGTCTTCCTGCCCGGGGAGCGCGAGATCCGAGAGATCTCCGAGGCCCTCACCGCCCACCTGGACCGCGGCACGAAGGGCCGGGCAGCGCTGCCGGTCGAGGTGCTGCCACTGTTCGGCCGGCTCTCCGCCCAGGACCAGCAGAAGATCTTCTCCCCGCCGCCCGCGGGCACCTACCGGCGGATCATCCTGTCCACCAACGTCGCCGAGACCTCGCTGACGGTCCCGGGGATCACCTTCATCATCGACTCCGGGCTCGCCCGCATCTCCCGCTACTCCCAGCGCACCAAGGTCCAGCGCCTCCCCATCGAGCCGATCTCGCAGGCCAGCGCGAACCAGCGCTCCGGCCGCAGCGGCCGCACCGCGCCGGGCATCGCGATCCGCCTGTACTCCGAGGAGGACTTCGAGGCCCGCCCGGAGTTCACCGAGCCCGAGATCCTGCGCACCTCGCTGGCCTCCGTCGTGCTGCTGATGACGAGCCTGGGCCTGGGTGACGTGGAGTCCTTCCCGTTCGTGGAACCGCCGGCCTCCCGCGCCATCACCGACGGCGTACGTCTGCTCGACGAGCTCGGCGCCCTCGAGGACGCGCCGCGCGCACCGGGAGGCCGGCGCCTCACCCGCGTCGGCCGCACCCTGGCCCGCTTCCCCTTGGACCCGCGGATGGCGCGGATGCTCATCGAGGCCCACCGGCTCGGTGCCCTGCGCGAGGTGCTGATCATCGTCGCCGCCCTGTCCATCCAGGACCCGCGCGAGAGGCCGCTGGGCCAGGAGCAGCAGGCCAAGGAGAAGCACAAGCGCTTCGAGGACCCGACCAGTGATTTCCTCGCCTTCCTGAACCTGTGGAACCACCTCCAGGAGCGGCGCAAGGCGCTGTCGTCCTCCGCGTTCCGCCGCGAGGTGCGCGCCGAGCACCTGCACTACCTGCGCATCCGTGAGTGGTGGGACCTGCACGCCCAGCTGCGGGACATGGCCAAGGACGCGGACCTCTCCCGCAACGACAACGATGCCTCCCCGCAGGCTATCCATCAGGCGCTGCTGGCCGGTCTGCTCTCGCACGTCGGTCTGGTCGACGATCGCACCCGCGAGTACTCCGGCGCGCGCGGGGCCCGCTTCGCCCTGTGGCCCGGCTCGGCGCTGGCCAAGAAACGCCCCGACTACGCGATGGTCGCCGAGCTGGTCGAGACCTCCCGGCTCTGGGGCCGCACCGCCGCCCGCATCGATCCGGCGTGGGCGGAGGAGACCGGCGCCCACGTCGTCAAGCGCTCCTACTCCGCCCCGCACTGGTCCTCGAAGCGGGCGAGCGCCATGGCCCACGAGAAGGTCACCCTCTACGGCGTACCGCTCGTCGCCGACCGAGTCGTCGGTTACGGACGCATCGACCCCGTCGCCGCCCGGGACATCTTCCTCCAGAACGCGCTCATCGAAGGGGACTGGCGCACCCGCCACCACTTCTTCCGCGACAACCGTGCGCTGATCGCCCAGCTCGAGGAGCTCGAGGCGAAGACGCGGCGCCGGGACCTGCTGATCTCCGACGAGCAGCTGTTCGCCTACTACGACGAGCGGATCCCGAAGGACGTCGTCTCCGGCGCGCATTTCGACTCCTGGTGGAAGAAGCAGCGCCACGAGACCCCGGACCTGCTCACCCTCACCGAGCAGGACCTGCTGGCCGCCGACGAGGACGCCCGCGAGGCGATCCTGGCCGATTTCCCCGACACCTGGGTCCAGGGCGACATCACCCTGCCGCTGAGCTACGCCTTCGGCGAGGTCGGGGCGCAGGGAGCCGACGGCGTGACCGCCACCATCCCGCTGGCGGTGCTGAACCGTGTGCAGCCCCGCGGCTTCGACTGGTTGGTGCCCGGGATGCGGGAGGAGCTGGTGACCGAGCTGATCCGCTCGCTGCCCAAATCCGTCCGGCGCCATCTCGTCCCTGCCCCCGAGCGGGCGAAGACCGTCGCTGCCACCCTGCATGATGACGACCCCGACGCGGGCGAGTCGTTCCTCGAGGCCGCCGCCGACGAACTGGTCGCGCTGCCGGGAGTGCCCGACGACCTGCCTCTGTACGGCCCCGAGTTCGACCTGTCCAAGCTGCCCGCGCACCTGCGGATGCACTTCCGGGTGGTGGACGACACGGGCCGGCAGATCGGCACCGGGGACGACCTCGAGGAGCTCGCGGGGCGGCTCAAGGCGCGCGTGGACGCCTCGGTCTCCACCGGGGCCGATGAACTGGCCGGTCGCGACCTGCAGTCCTTCCCCGACCAGGGCGTGCCGGGCGTCCACGAGTCCACCGTCGGCGGACTGAAGGTCACCGGCTACCCCGCACTGGTCGCGCGCCGCGGGCAGGACGGACAGCTCCAGCGGGTCGACCTCGCCGTCCTCGCCACCGCCGATGAACAGACCCTCGCCCACCGCGACGGCGTGATCGCCCTCCTGGACCGGGAGCTCGACGCCGACCTCGCGGCGGTGCTGAACGCGCTGCCCAACCCCACCAAGCTCGCCGTCGCGGGCTCGGACTACGCCTCGACCGCCGCCCTGCTGGCCGACGCCTCCCGTGCCGCCACGATCCACCTGGCCGGTGAGGCGCAGGTGCGCAGCCGCGCCGAGTACGATGCGTTGCTCTCGACGGTGCGCAGCCGGCACGACGCGCTCGCCGCGCAGGCCGTCAAGGAGGCCGCGGCGGCGCTCGCCGTCGACGCCAAGCTCCACAAGGAGCTCTCCCGCGTGCCCTCGCTGTCCGTGCTCTCCCATCTCACCCAGATCCGCGAGCATGCCGCGTCGCTGCTCGGGAACGGGTTCATCTCCCGCACGGGCCTCGAGCACCTGCCGGATCTGCGCCGCTACCTCGAGGCCGACGTGATCCGGCTGGAGAAGCTGCCGGAGAACCCCCGCCGCGACGAGCAGCTGGCCTGGCAGATCGGCGACCTCGAGCAGTACTGGGCCGGTGCGAGGGCGAAGCTGTCGGCCCGCCGGCGCGCCGGGGGCGACGTCCGCGAGATCGACTGGATGCTCCAGGAGCTGCGCGTGAGCCTGTTCGCCCAGACACTGGGAACGAAGCAGACCGTCTCCGACAAGCGCATCCGCAAGGCGATCGCCGCGCTGAGCTGACGGCACCGGGCCCGCCACCGGGTGAACTGCGCCATCGAGGGGTCTGCCGAGAGTGTCCTGCGGCACGGGTCCGGTGTCCCGGCGGTCACCTTGCAGAACTTTTACATTCAGCTACTGGCCGTCGTGGTGGCACGGTCTGCCTCTGCACCCCGCGGGCGGGGACGACGCGACGACCGGCGATGACGCGGTCACCGAGCAGGCATCCGTTCCGGAGAGTTCCGGTCATGATCGCCAAAAGTCTCCGCCGGTGCGGCGTCCGGCCGTCCGACCGGGGCCTTCACACGCCGTGATCACCTCGTTACGTTGGCACGGCCCGGAGCACCCGGGCGACACCTTGGCTCCCGGAACTCCGAAGGATTCTCTGTATGACCAGCGCGCTGACCTCTCCTCTGTCCCGACGCATGCTCTTCGCCACCGGCGTCCTCGGCCTCGCCGCCGCGACCTCGGCCGCGACGACCGCACCCGCCTCCGCCGCGGAGGAGGAGTGGACCGAGGAGTTCATGACCCGCCCGGAGACCCGGGAGGGCTTCGCGGTCGATGCCATGGACGACTGGCAGGTCGAGAACGCGAAGTTCATCATCGCCGTGACCACGGGCCACGGGCTGGGTGAAGAGGCCGCGACGGTCGCCCTGATCACCGCGATCGTCGAGTCCTGGCTGTACAACTACGAGCCCGCCGTGGACGCCGACTCCGGCGGCCTGTTCCAGCAGCGCCCCTCGACGGGCTGGGGCACCTACGACGACGTGCGCCACAAGCAGCTCGCGATCGACGCCTTCCTCGGCGTCAGCACGCACTCCCTCGCGCCCGGCCTCCTCCAGGCCGCCCCCGACTTCGCGCAGTGGGAGCCCGGGACCGTCGCCCAGCTGGTGCAGGGCTCCGCGCACCCCGAGCGCTACGGCCAGCAGGTCCCCGCCGCCCGGACCCTCTGGGAGCGCTACGCCGACGACGTCGAGCCGTACACCGCCTGAGCCCTCCGCGACCTCCGTCGGGCGCGGGGATGCCCCGGGCGTCCGACGTCTTCGGGCCCCCCGGTGCGCCGCGTACCCATAGGGCCTCCGGCATCGTTAGGCTGAGCCCCATGTCACCGCTGCCATCCGTGAGCTACTCCATCACGATCCGACTCGAGTTCGCGGCGCGATCCGCCGCCGTCAGCGACATCACCGGCCGCATCGAGAGACACGGAGGCACCGTCACCGCTCTCGACGTGTCCGCCTCCGGGCCGGAGCGGATGCGCGCCGACATCACCGTCCTCACCGCCGGGCACGACCACGCCATGGAGGTCGTCGAGGACCTCAAGACCCTCGAGGGCGTCGAGCTCGGCAAGGTCTCCGACCGCACCTTCCTCGCGCACCTCGGCGGCAAGCTGAAGATCGAGTCGAAGGTCCCCATCCGCCACCGTGACGACCTCTCGATGGTCTACACCCCCGGTGTGGCCCGCGTGGTCAAGGCGATCTCCGAGAATCCCGACGACGCCCGCCGGCTGACCATCAAGCGCAACACCGTCGCGGTCGTCTCCGACGGCAGCGCGATCCTGGGCCTGGGAGACCTCGGCCCGCTCGCCGCGATGCCCGTGATGGAGGGCAAGGCCGCGCTGTTCAAGCGCTTCGCCGACATCGACGCCTTCCCCCTCTGCCTGGACGCGCATTCGGTCGACGACATCGTCTCCCACGTCAAGGCCATCGCCCCCGCCTTCGCCGGCATCAACCTCGAGGACATCTCCGCCCCGCGCTGCTTCGAGATCGAGGACCGCCTGCGCGCGGAGCTGGACATCCCCGTCTTCCACGACGACCAGCACGGCACCGCGATCGTCGTGGTGGGCGCCCTGCGCAACGCCCTGCGCGTGGTGGAGAAGGACATCGCCTCCGCCCGCATCGTGCTCTCCGGGGCGGGAGCGGCCGGCACCGCGATCCTGCGCCTGCTGCGCGCCGCCGGCGCCCGGGACGTGGTGGTCACCGACATCGACGGCATCGTCCACGAGGGACGCGAGCAGCTCGAAGGCCGCCTGCCCTGGATCGCGGAGGTCACCAACCCCCGCGAGCTGACCGGAACCCTCCACGACGCGATCGAGGGCGCGGACGTCTTCATCGGAGTCAGCGCCGGGAACATCCTCACCGCCCAGGACGTCACCACCATGGCCGATCGTGCCGTCGTGTTCGCGATGGCCAATCCGACCCCGGAGATCGATCCCGCCGAGGCGGCCCAGCACGCCGAGGTCGTCGCCACCGGGCGCAGCGACTTCGCCAACCAGATCAACAACGTGCTGGCCTTCCCGGGCGTCTTCCGCGGGCTGCTCGACGCCCACGCCACCCGGGTCAGCGACCGCATGCTGCTGGCCGCGGCGAACGCCCTGGCCGACGTCGTCGCCTCCGAGGAGCTCAACCCCACCTACATCGTCCCCAGCGTCTTCCACGAGGGTGTGACCAAGGCAGTGGCCAGTGCGGTCGAGCAGGTCGCCCGTGAGGAGGCCGGGACGGTCGACACCATCACCGGGGCCATGCCGGCGGTCTACGCCGACGAGATCACCCTGGAGGGCTGACCCCGCACGAGCGGACCTCACGGGGGCGTGCACGGACACCGTGCACGCCCCCGTCGTGCGTCCAGGGTGAGACGAGGCGACCGAATTTCGTATGTGGGTTACTTAATCTGGTCTGGATGTGTAGCGTACCTACATGTCGTCCCTGTCACATCAGTCCTGCGATCCCGGCAGGCTCGGCGCCGAGCAGGCTGCACCCGGCGGGGCCGGAGAGCCCCGCCCCCTCCCTGACGTCTCCCGCCGTGCCCTGATGCTCGGCGGCATCGGCGCAGCAGGTGCGACACTGGCCGGCTGCGGAGCCGCCGCTTCCGAGCAGGAGCCCCCGGTGCGGATCAAGGCCGCGGACACCACCCTCTTCCAGCCCAACTTCAACCCCTACTCGGGGCAGGCCCTGCAGGGCGCGAGCGGGCTCATCTACGAGCCCATGCAGGTGATCACCGCGATGGACGTCGAGAACCCCGAGCAGTGGCTGGCCTCCGCGTTCACCTGGAACGAGGACGGCACCGTGCTCACCGCGACGCTGCGGGAGGACGTGAGATGGACCGACGGCGAGGTGTTCGACGCCGAGGACGTCGTGTTCACCTTCCTGATGATGAGGGACTTCCCGGCGGCCAACACGGCCGCGCTGCCGCTCCTCGACGCCGTCGCCGTGGACGAGTTCACCGTGGAGATCTCCTTCGAGTCCACCACCTTCGCCCAGGAGCCCACCATCGGCGAGCTCCCCATCGTCCCGGAGCACGTCTTCTCCGCCTTCGAGGACCCCTCGGCGGAGCAGGTCGAGGATCCGGTGGGCACCGGCCCGTACGCGCTCGAACGGTTCTCCGACCAGCTCTACACCTTCGTGCGCAACGACGAGCACTGGATGGCCGAGGAGTTCGCCCCGAGGACGCTCGCCTGGCCCTCCTACACCAGCCAGACCATGGCGACCGCGATGCAGGCGGGCGACATCGACTGGGCAGGGGACTTCATCGCCAACATCGACCAGATCTTCGTGCAGCACGACCCGGAGCATCGCGGGCACTGGTATCCCGGCAACGGCATCTTCAACCTCACCTTCAACCTCGAGAAGGAGCTCTGGCAGGACCTGGAGCTGCGGCGCGGCATCAGCCTGGCGATCGACCGTCAGGAGCTCTCGGACATCGCCATGCTCGGGTACGTCGACGTGCCCCACCCCACCGCGCTGCCCCGACCGACCTTCGAGGAGTTCATCTCCGAGGATCTGCGTGACCAGGAGTTCGTCTTCGACCCGGACGAGGCCGAGCGGGTGCTCGATGCGGCCGGCTACGCGCGCGGAGCCGACGGGGTGCGGGTCGCGCCCGACGGGACCCCGCTGTCCTTCGCGCTGCAGATCCCGTCGGACTACAACGACTGGGTCATCGCGACCCAGGTGCTCGACGAGCAGCTGCGCCGGGTCGGGATCCAGTTCACGCCGCGGGGCGTGTCCTTCGAGTCCTGGACCGAGAGCCGGGACATGGGGACCTTCGACGTCACCCTGTCGATCGTCGCGGCCGGCCTGGGCCCCTGGTTCATGTACCGCTCGATGCTCTCCTCCGAGCATGCGCCGGAGGACGACGGCCGCGTGTTCGCGAATTTCCAGCGGTGGTACGACGAGGAGACCGACGAACTGCTTAGCGCCTTCGCGGAGACGGAGGAGGAGACCGAGCGGGCCCGCGCGATCGACGGTCTGCAGCGGATCGTGGTCGACGAGCTCCCGGCGGTCCCGATCATCACCGCCCCGAACTGGTTCAACTACAACACCGAGGTCTGGACCGGGTTCCCCTCGGAGGAGAACCCCTACGCCCTGGGCTCGCCCGTGAACGCCGCCGACCGGATGATCATCCTGCGGCGACTGTCCAGGACCGACGGCTGACGGAGGCCGCCCCCATGAGATTCCTGCTGCGAAAGCTCGGCCTCTACGCGTTCATCGCGTGGGCCGCGCTCACACTCAACTTCCTGATCCCGCGTCTGATGCCCGGTGATCCGGTGAGCATCCTGATCGCCGGGTCCAAGGGTCAGATCGATGCGGAGGCCCGAGACGCGATCGCGGCGCAGTTCGGTCTCTCCGACGACCCCCTACCTCTCCAGTACGTCCACTACCTGGGCGATCTCCTCCACCTCGACCTGGGCGTCTCGCTCAGCCAGTACCCGGTCCCGGTGATGGACATCATCGGCCAGTCCCTGCCCTGGACGGTCGGCCTGGTGGGCGTCTCGACCGTGATCGGCTTCGTGCTGGGCACCGGGCTCGGTGTGATCCTTGCCTGGCGCCGCGGCACCTGGTCCGACCACGTGCTGCCGGGGCTGACCTTCCTCAACGCCATCCCGTACTTCTGGATGGCGCTGATCCTGGTGATGCTGCTGTCCGTGACGGTCAGCATCTTCCCCGCGGGCGGCGGGTACGACCGGTCGATCTTCCCCGAGCCCACGGCGCAGTTCGCCGGATCGGTGCTCTACCACGCGGCACTGCCCGCCCTGACGATCGTGATCGGCTCCTTCGCCGGTTGGGTGCTGCAGATGCGGAACATGACGGTGACGATCCTGGGCGAGGACTACGTCTCGATGGCGGAGGCCAAGGGTCTGCCCCCGCGGACGGTCCTGTTCGGGTACGCCGCGCGCAACGCGATCCTGCCCAGCGTCACGGGCTTCGCCCTCGCCCTCGGCGCCGTGGTGGGCGGATCGATGCTCACAGAGGTGATCTTCAACTATCCCGGGCTCGGCTACGCCCTCTTCCAGGCGGTCAGCGCCCAGGACTTCCCCCTCATGCAGGGACTGTTCCTGATCATCTCCCTGGCGGTGATCGCGGCGAACCTGATCGCCGACATCGCCTACGTGTTCCTCGATCCCCGAACCCGACAGGGAGCCTGAGCCGTGAAGATCTCCTCGCTCGTCCCGCGCAGCGGAAAGGTCCGTGCCGGGACCCTCATCGTCCTGGTGTTCCTCGTCATCGCCGTGGTCGGCCCGCTGGTGGCGACCCACGACCCCCGGGCCACCTCCTTCGACATGCTCCGGCCCCCGTCGGGCGGGTACTGGCTGGGGACCACCCAGTCCGGGCAGGACGTCTTCGCCCAGTTCGTCCACGGCGCCCGCGTCTCGCTGCTGGTGGGCCTGCTGGCCGGCGTGATCTCCCAGCTGTTCTCCGTCGTGGTGGGCCTGCTGGGAGGCTACCTGCGCGGGGTCGCCGACGACCTGCTCTACATCCTCACCGCCGTGTTCCTGGTCATCCCCGGGATGCCGCTGCTGATCGTGCTGACCGGATACCTGCCCTCCCGCGGCATGTTCTCGATCGCCGTGGTCATCGCGATCACGTCCTGGGCGGGCGCGGCGCGCGTGATCCGGGCCCAGACCCTCTCTCTGCGCAATCGCGACTTCGTCGAGGCGGCCCGAGCCACCGGCGAGAGCCGCCTGCGGATCATGTTCTACGAGGTGCTGCCGAACATGCTCCCGCTGGTGGCCTCCGGCTTCCTGTTCTCGGTGATCGGGGGCATCCTCGCCGAGGCCGGCCTCGCCTTCCTGGGACTGGGGTCGCTGACCACGACCAGCTGGGGCTCCATGCTGTACTTCGCCCAGAACTCGCAGGCGCTGCTGGCAGGCGCCTGGTGGTGGTTCGTGCCGCCGGGCCTGGCGATCGCCGTGATCGGTGCCGGACTCGCCCTGATCAACTTCGGGATCGACGAGTACTCGAACCCGCGTCTGCGCACGGGGTCGGCGGTGACCAAGGGCGGAGGGGGCCGCGCCGCCGGAGGCGATGCGACCACGGCGAATGCCCAGGTCTCCGGGATCAGGTCGGGCACACCGACGGCGCCGGGCGGTGCCACCTCGGCCACCGCGGAGCATGTGGCGCTCACCGAGGAGCGCTCGGCGCACGAGGATCCGGAGCCGGCCCCGCGGATCCAGCCCTCGCCGATGCCGGGCTCGGCGATCATCGAGGTCGACTCCCTGCGGGTGGACTACCCGACGGCCTACGGCACGGTGCACGCGGTCCAGGACGTCTCGCTCACGCTGCGCCGCGGGGAGATCCTGGGGCTGGCCGGGGAATCCGGCTCCGGTAAATCCACCCTGACCAACGCCATCACCCGGCTGCTGCGGCCGCCGGCGGAGCTCGTCGGAGGGTCGATCACCTACCGGGCGGAGGACGGCGCCCCCACCGATCTGCTGCACCTGGAGGACCGTGAGCTGCGGGCTCTGCGATGGAACGAGATCGCGGTGGTGTTCCAGAGCGCGATGAACGCTTTGAACCCGGTCACCTCCATCCACGCCCAGTTCGACGACGTGATCCGGGTGCACCGACCGGGTCTGCCGCCCGCGCGGCGCACCGAGATCGCCACGGAGCACCTCGAGCGGGTGGGGATCGACGCGGACCGCATCGACGCCTACCCCCACGAGCTCTCTGGCGGCATGAAGCAGCGGGTGGCGATCGCGATCGCCCTGGTGCTGGAGCCCGACGTGATCTTCATGGACGAGCCGACCACCGCCTTGGACCTGCTGGTCCAGCGCGACGTGCTCGACCAGATCGTGCGCCTGCGGGAGGAGTACGGCTTCGCGATCGTGTTCACCACGCACGACCTCGCGCTGCTGCTGGAGATCTCCGACTCCGTCGCCGTGATGCGCCACGGCCGCCTCGTCGAGTACGGCCCGGCCGTCGACCTCTACCGGGACCCGCAGCACCCGTACACGAAGAACCTGCTGTCCTCGCTCGCAGATCTGGGGAGCCTCGCATGACCACCACCGATACCGGCACCGACGCGGGTGGACGGGCCGGCGCCCGCGTCGTCCTCGAGGGCCGCAACCTCATCAAGGAGTACCCCGTCGGCGCCCGCAGCGGCCTGCTGCGCCGCCAGCGGACGATGCGCGCCGTCGACGACGTCTCGATCGCGCTCGCCCAGGGGCGGGTCACCGCCCTGGTGGGCCAGAGCGGGTCAGGGAAGTCGACCCTCGGGCGGATGCTGGCGCGACTCATCCCGGCCACGGAGGGACAGATATTGCTGGACGGTCGCGAGGTGCCGACGCAAGGCAGCGCCGGCCACCGGGAGTACGTGGGCGACGTGCAGCTGATCCTGCAGGACCCCTTCGCCTCGCTCAATCCGCTGCGCCGGGCCGCCTACACACTGGGCCGGGCGGTGCGGATCCACCAGGAGGTGCGCGGGGAGGCAGCGGTCCAGGAGCGCTGCGTGCAGCTGCTCGAACGGGTCGGGCTCACCCCGGCAAAGCGGTACCTGGACCGGTTCCCGCACGAGCTCTCCGGCGGGGAGCGACAGCGTGTGTCCTTCGCCCGGGCGCTCGCCGCCTCGCCCACGGTGCTGATCGCCGACGAGCCCGTCTCGATGCTCGACGTGACGATCCGGAAGGAGATGCTCGATCTGATCGACTCCCTGCGCCGCGACGAGGACCTCGCCGTCCTGTACATCACCCATGATCTCGGGAGCGCTCGCCGCTATTCGGACGACGTGATGGTCATGCACCACGGCCGGGTCGTCGAGGCGGGGGAGAGCAGATCGGTGATCGACGACCCGCAGCACGAGTACACCAAACGCCTGCTGGCCGCTGCGCCGAACCCTGCCGCCCGGCCGACGCAAGGACCGTGAGTCACGTCAGGTCGGACCCGGGAGCCCTCACCGTCCCCGCACGGAAAGCGGGGACGGCAGCCAGGACGAGTCAAGTATCCGGGGCCTCTCCCGGCGTGCTGCAGCGGCACTCACGGGACTCGGGAGCCGGAGGTCATTCCATGGTGTGTGGTGGGAACCGGATCACCTGAAGGGTCGACACGGCTCATGAATCCACCGGCGACGTCGTCGTCAGCGGGCCGCTGCGTCGCGTGCACAGCCAGACGATCGCGGCGAAGAGGACGAAGGCGATAGCGCTCGGGACCAGGAGCTCGGGCGTGACGGCTCCGGGCGAACGGTCGAACCGTTCGGTGAGGTCGGCGTGCAGGACGACCCAGAACATGATGGTCACGACGTTGTAGGCGGCGTGGATGACCCCAGCGATCTCGACACCGCCGCTGCGCCACGTGGCGATCGCGGCGGCAACGGACAACACGACGTAGAACACGTTCCACCAGGGGTCGGTCGCTGTGTGGATGACGGCGAACACCGCAGAGGAGACGGCGATTCCCAGAACGAGAGACGCCCATCGGCCGTGCACCCAGCTTCCCGCGATGCGGAAGATGAGGCCGCGCACTCCGTACTCTTCGCCGGCTGACTGCAGCGGTATCAGCAGGACGACCGCCACGAAGAACAAGACGAGTTCCGTGGTGCTCCATTGGCTCGTAGCGCCCGGCTGGAGGAGCTCGGTGGTAGCGAGTGCGAGGACGCTGATCGGAAGCACGACGAGCAGGGCGCGCCCGAAGACGGCGAAGCGGAAGCGCGAGACGACCGAATGCAACGACGCGCCAGGAACCCCGTAGAGCCATCGTTGGATCAGCATGCTCCAGGGAATGACCAGCGCGGCGGGGATAAGGGTAGACGCGAAAATGATCGGCGACAGTCCCGTCGGGGTCCCGTTCGGAAGGATGAGCGCGTCGAGCCAGATGCCGAGGTAGAAGAACACTTGGATGCCGCCGAACATTCCTCCGAGCACCAGGACGATCGCGAGTATGCCCCGCCCGATCCGCCGTTTTTCTCCGGCGAGCACTCTATGGTATTCCACGCCCTCCGGGATCGTTTTGGGGGCGCGGACGCCGGGTATCGCTGTCGTCATGGGATTCCTTCCAGATCGAATGCTCGGTGTTCGGCCGGCGGCTCACCGTCCATCAACCGGGGGGAAGAGAAGCCGATGCCTTACTCCGGCGATCCGGCCAGGCTCGGCGGAGAACGACACGTCGTGGACCGCCATCGAGCTTCGGCAGGGTTCCGTGAGTCCAGTTGCGGTGATCGTGTTTCCTATATTCGCCCGGTATGCATGTGCTCGAATCAGCGCATGGTCTCGTCGCGCTCCAACTTTGGGTGGTGTCGCTCGAGCGCACAGAGGAGCGGTGCCGTCTCGACCCGGCCGTCTACGGCGCCACCAGCTCTCCCAGATCCCCAGATGGCCATAGGGGACCGGGTCGCGTTGCGTTGCTGCTGCCTGCGACGGGCGTCCACGCTCGGGTCGGGGCACCTCCTGGCGCCGACGGCGCGGCAACCGGGCCGCGTCCCAGGCTGCCGGCCGCTGGCGCCGACCGCAGTACGGCACGCTCGTGGCTCTCCCGGCAGGAGGTCGGGCGCAGCAGGTGCTCAGGCGAAGGCGATCCGGGCCAGCTCCCGTCGGGAGCGGTCGACCGTGAACCAGGTCCGGCGGGGGTGGACCCGATTGGTCAGCAGCGTGGCGACGGTGCCGGTGGTGGGATCGGCGAGCACCGAGGTCCCGGTGAATCCGGGGTGGCCGACGACGCGGGGCAGCAGGACGCCGGGCGCGGACTCCTGACCCACTCGCAGACCCAGGCCCTGCCGCCAGGGCGCGTCGGTGCTCACCCCGGGCAGCTGGTCGGTCGTCATCAGCGTGCGCACCGCGTCTGAGAGCGTCGGTCCTGGTGCCCGGCCGGCCAGGACACGCCCGATCGCGAGAGCGTCCTCGAGGGTGGCGAACAGGCCCGCGTTGCCGGAACCGCCCAGGGACCAGGCCGTCTCGTCGTGCGTCGCACCGCGCACCAGTCCGCGGGGTGGATCCTCCTGGTACTCGGTGGCCGCCGCCCGCTGTGCCTGGGGCGGGGCAGGCGCCCAGCCCGCGGTCATGGCGCCGGCGGGATCCAGCACCCGCACCCGGGCGAGCTCGGGCAGGGGAGTGTCTGTGAGCCCCTCGAGCAGCGCGCCCAGCAGGATGAAACCGATGCACGAGTAGGCGTGCACGCTGCCCGGTGCGGCCTCGAGATGCGCGCGGGAGACGGCCGCCAGGCGCGCCTCGCGATCACCGGCGAGACGCCACAGCGGCATGACGGGCGGCAGCCCGGCAGTGTGGGTGAGCAGGTGCCGCGCCGTGATCGCGGGATGCGGGGAGGGCAGGTACTCCCGGATCGGAGCTTCCGGATCGAGCAGCCCGTCGTCGATGAGGGTCCCGGCCGTCAGCGCGGTGACCACTTTGGTCACCGAGGCCATGTCGAACAGCGTGTTCCCCTCCACGGGCGTGACCTCCGGGGAGGCCTCCTCCAGCAGGGACCCGTCGCCCGCGAACAGGGCCGTCGACCCGGCCACCGCCTGCGCGGTGCCGTCGAGGCGGTCCACGGCGGCGACGGCCCCGGCGGCGCCCTCGATTTCCGCTCCATGGGCGGGGGCGGACGCCGCGGCGCGGGTGAGGGCGCCGACCAGTTCCTGGAGACGGTCCTGGTCGTCCGGGCTGGCGGTCATGATGCGCTGCTCCTGGTGGGCGTCGACGAGGGGCGCAGAGACGTCACCGAGACGTCCCGGACCCGGTGGGCTGCAACCACGACGCGGACCGCGTTCAGCGCGGGGTCACGGCGCCCGTGGGGGCCCCGTCAGGCTCGGTGGATGCAGGCGCGGTGCCCGCGGTGCCCACGGGCGGGATCTCGGCCTCCTCGATCTCGGGCGCAGGCCGCTCGGCGCGCTCGCGGCGGAGACGCTCGCCGAGCCACAGCCCGACCCCCAGGGCGATGCCGATGACGTCGACGAGCACGTCGGCGCCCTCGGCGCCCCGCTCGGGCAGCAGAACCAGCTGGATCAGCTCGATCAGCAGGGCGTGGGCGAAGGCGACCAGCACGACCCATCCCATGGGGAACCGCCGACGGGGAGCCAGCAGGCGACCGGCCGCCCAGACGGTCAGGGCGAACACCACGAAGTGGACGACCTTGTCGAGCCCCGGGGCCCCGGCCCCGGGGACTCCGCTCGGGATCGACGGCAGGTAGAAGCCGATGTTCGCCACCAGGGCGAGCACCAGTGCTCCCGCACGCCACGGCAGTGAGCCCCCGGCGCGACGGATCTCGTGCGGGAGGCGATGGAGGTACTCGACGACAGCGTCCATGACCGCATTGTTCCAGCGGTCGCGACTGACCGCGGGGAGGCGGGGCGCTAGGCTCGGAGCAACGCCAACGATCGAGGGAGCAAGCCATGTCCTCCACGTCCGACCCGTCCCGGATGGACCCGTACAGCGATGAACCGGGCGGTACCGCGGTGCTGGACCGCCAGCTGCAGGAGCAGGAGCAGGAGACCGACGACGGCGACCACGACCGGTTCGCCCACTACGTGCGCAAGGACAAGATCACCCAGGCGGCCCTCGGCGGCACGCCCGTGATCGCGCTGTGCGGCAAGGTGTGGGTGCCCGGGCGTGATCCCGAGAAGTATCCCGTCTGCCCCGAGTGCAAGGAGATCTTCGAGGGGCTGCGCGAACCGCAGGACGGGGGCGGCGACTCCGGCGGCTCGGGCGGTTCGGGCGGGTCCGGACGCGGAGGCGGCTTCCGCGGCTTCTTCGGCGGGCGTCGCTGACCGCACTCCCCGACCCCGGCTGCCCCGACCCCGGCTGCGGCGACTTCCTCACATCGGGGCCGTCGGCGGGTCGTCGGACGGCGGCGGTACGGTTGAGCACGCTGTGAATACGACTCCCTCCCTGTTCTCCACGAGCGATCCGCGCCAGCCCTCCGAGGCCGCCGCCCGGTCGCTGCCGGTGGCCTACCCCGAACGTGCCGCCTGGGGCACCGTCCCCAAGCTGCGCGCCTGGCAGGCCGAGGCACTCGAGCTGTACCGCGACCGCGCCCCGAGGGATTTCCTCGCGGTGGCCACGCCCGGCGCGGGCAAGACCACCTTCGCCCTGCAGATCGCCGCTGGATTGCTCTCCGAGGGCACGGTCCGGCGGGTCACGGTCGTGGCCCCGACCGAGCACCTCAAGACGCAGTGGGCGGACTCGGCCGCGCGCGTCGGCATCTCGTTGGACCCGAACTTCACCAACTCCCAGGGTGCCCACGGCTCGCACTACCAGGGGGTGGCGGTCACCTATGCCCAAGTGGGGATGCACCCGGCGCTGCATCGCGCCCGCACCGAGGCCGAGCGCACCCTGGTGATCCTCGACGAGATCCACCACGCCGGCGATTCCCTGACCTGGGGTGACGGTGTTCGCGACGCCTTCGACACCGCGACCCGACGGCTCTCGCTGACCGGCACCCCGTTCCGTTCCGACTCCTCGCAGATCCCCTTCGTCGTCTACGAGGAGGACGGTGAGGGCTTCTCCCGCTCGAAGGCCGACTACACCTACGGTTACGGCGAGGCGCTGCGCGACCACGTCGTGCGGCCGGTGCTGTTCATGACCTACTCGGGCCGGATGCACTGGCGCACCAAGACCGGCGACGAGGTCTCCGCGCAGCTCGGGGCGCTGGAGACCAAGGACATCACCCAGCAGGCCTGGCGCACCGCCCTGGACCCGCAGGGCGAATGGATGCAGTCGGTGCTCTCGGCCGCGGACCGGCGCCTGACCGAGGTGCGACGCCACGTCCCCGATGCCGGTGGGCTGGTGATCGCCACCGATCAGAAGGCCGCCCGCGCCTACGCGGCGACGCTCCAGGAGATCTGCGGGCAGGCGCCCACCGTCGTGCTCTCCGACGACGCCGGGGCCGGCAAGCGCATCGAGGGCTTCTCGGCCTCCGACGACCGCTGGATGGTCGCCGTGCGCATGGTCTCCGAGGGGGTGGACGTGCCGCGTCTCGCGGTCGGGGTGTACGCCACCTCCACGGCGACCCCGATGTTCTTCGCGCAGGCCGTCGGCCGTTTCGTGCGCTCGCGCACCCGCGGGGAGACCGCGAGCGTGTTCCTGCCGACGGTCCCGGTCCTCATGGCCCACGCCGCGGAGCTCGAGGCCGAGCGCGACCACGTGCTGGACCTGCGGCCCCCGGAGGGTGACGAGGAGACCGGGCTCGACGAGGGCCTGCTCGAGGAGGCCAACCGCACGGAGCAGGCCAGCGACCAGCTCGAGATGACCTTCGAGGCGCTCGAGTCCGAGGCGTCCTTCGACCGGGTCCTGTTCGATGGCGGCGAGTACGGCGCCGGCGGCACGATCGGCAGCGAGGACGAGCAGGAGTTCCTGGGTATCCCCGGGTTGCTGGACGCCGAGCAGATGCGCACCGTCCTCCAGCAGCAGCAGGCCCAGCAGCAGGCGCGCCGCCAGAAGGGCGGGGCCGCCGAGGTGCCCACCACTCCGGGCGTCGTGGACCACCGGCAGCTGATGGAGCTGCGCAAGGAGCTCAGCACCCTGGTCTCGGCCTGGGCCAAGAAGTCGGGCACGCCCCACGGTTCGGTCCACAACACCCTGCGCAGTCGCAGCGGCGGCCCGGCGGTGGCCCAGGCCAGCGCCGAGCAGATCCAGGAGCGCATCGGCATCGTGCGCGGCTGGTTCGTCGGGCGTCGCTGAGGCCCGTCGAGCTGGCCGTCCGCGTCGAACTCGCCTCAGCGCGGGAAGGATGGGTCGACAACTGGCGCTATGGCATGCGCACTGGCTATATCGCCAGAGCGCATGCCATAGCGCCAGTTCTCGACAAGTCCCACCTCTCCGCGTGCGCGGCCCAGCCTTCCGCGTGCGCGGTCCGTGACCCTTCCGCCCGGTAGCGTCGCGCGCTGGGCGCGGAATCAGCGCAGGACGCGGGCGGCCTCGACGCCGTCCGTGAGGGTCGGGATCGCGATCGGACCGTCGGGGCCCTCCTCGGGATCCAGCCCCAGTTCCCCGACCGAGGCCGCGTGCCGTGCCCGGGCCGCTTCCACCCGCTGCGGGGGCCGGTGTTCCTCCACCGGTTCGCCGCCGAGGATCATCGGCACCTGCAGCGGGCGCAGGGTCGTGCGGGCCCAGTCGGAGGAGGCCTCGGCCGAGATCAGCTCGGCGGTCAGCTCCCGCTCGAACTCCGCGACCTCCTCCTCCCCGGGCAACACGAGCTCCGCGCGCGCCGTCCCGCCCACCAGCAGGCGGTAGGCGCTCTTCCCGGCACCGAGCGTGGACTTGCCCTCCGACCGTTTGCCCACCGGGTGCATCTGCCCGTCGGCGCCCTCGCGCTCGACCAGCTTGTACACGAACCCGGGTGCGGGGTGGCCGCCACCGGTGACCAGGCGGGTGCCGATCCCATAGCCGTCCAGCGGCGCCGTGGCGAGCTCGTCGACGCTGTACTCGTCCAGATCACCGGTCGCGGTGACGCGGGTGTCGGTTGCGCCGAGGGAGTCCAGCAGCGCGCGCACCCGGTGGGCCTGTTCCCCCAGATCCCCGGAGTCGAGACGCACCGCGCCCAGCTCGGTGCCGGCCAGCCGGACCGCGGTGCGCACGGCGGTCTCGACATCGTAGGTGTCCACCAGCATCGTGGTGCCGGTGCCCTGGGAGTCGAGCTGGGCGCGGAAGGCCTCCTCCTCGCTGTCGAACAGCAGGGTGAAGGCATGCGCGGCGGTGCCGGCCACGGGGACCCGGTAGTGGGCGCCCGCGGCGAGGTTCGAGGTGGAGGCGAAGCCGACGATGAAGGCGGCACGGGCGGCGGCGATCGCAGCGTCCTCATGGATGCGGCGCCCACCCATCTCGATGCAGGGACGTCCGCGAGCGGCCGTGATCATGCGCGAGCCGGCCGAGGCGACCCCGCTGTCGTGATTGAGGATCGAGAGCACCACCGTCTCCAGCATCACGGCGTCCTCGAAGGTGCCCTCCACGCGCAGCACGGGCGAGTTCGGGAAGTACAGCTCGCCCTCCTCGTAGCCGTGCACGTCGCCGGTGAAGCGGTATGCCGAGAGGTGCTCGAGCGTCGCCTCGTCGAGCACTCCGGTCCTGCGCAGATAGCGCAGATCGGCCTCGTCGAACTGGAAGTCGGCGATCGCCTCGAGCACGCGGGCGGTACCGGCCAGCGCCCCGTAGCGACGTCCCTCGGGGAGGGACCGGGTGAACACCTCGAAGACGCAGCGGCGCGAGGCGGTGCCGGCCTGGCGGGCACCGTGCAGCATCGTCAGCTCGTAGAGGTCAGTGAGCAGGGCAGAAGTCACAGTGTCCACCGTAATGCGTGGCGGGACGGCTGATGGTCGGGCGCGCCCCGTAGACTCGTCCGCGCCGCATCCCGGCGACCAGCGGACGGATCGGGAGGCGGCGTGACACAGGAGGAGCACGAATGCCGGTGGAGCTGCGGCGGGGCGAGCCCGGGACGGGCTCGCTGACCGATCCCTCCGGGAAAGTCGCGCTGGATGTCGAGACCGACGGTCCGTGGTGCGCCGTGGTCTGGAACGACCCCGTGAACCTCATGAGCTACGTCGTGTTCGTCTTCCGCCAGTACTTCGGCTACTCCCGGCTCGTCGCCGAGCAACTGATGACACAGGTCCACGAGGAGGGCCGAGCGATCGTCTCGCGCGGCTCCCGGGAACGGGTCGAGACCGATGTGCAGGCCATGCACTCCTTCGGCCTGCGCGCGACCCTGGAGAGAGCGGGAGAGGACTGATGGCCCACGCGTTCCGCCGTCGTCCCGACGGCAGCCTGGCCTGCCGGCTGGACGGCGAGGAGAAGTCGATCATCGCGCAGGTCTCCCAGGAGACCTCCGACCTGATCCGGGCCGACCTCGGGATCGATGCGGATCCCGATCTGCTGCGCCACGCCGCCGACAGCGAGGATCCGCTGCGCCGGCTGGAGGCCGAGTTCGCCGGGCGCGATGCCCGTGAACCGGCGGACTCCGCCGTCAAGCGTCTGTTCCCGGCCGCTTCCGAGGACCCGACTCTCGCCGGCGAGTTCCGCCGGTTCGGGCAGCAGGACCTCGCCGACGGCAAGCTCGAGGACCTCCGCACCGTCATGTCGATCCTCGATGCGACAGGCCACGGCCACAGTGAGGTCGTCGTCGATGACGCGCAGGCACTGGTCCTGCTGCGCGCCCTGAACGACGTGCGGATCGTGCTCGCCGATCGCCTCGACCTCCGGCGGGACGGCGACTTCGACACCGTGAGGATGCTCCAGCAGATCGGCGAACGTGTCGAGGGAGCGACGGATCCCGACGACGAGCAGGTCGGTTCCGACATCGTCATCGCCGTCTACGAGCTGCTGTCCTGGCTCCAGGAAAGCCTGCTGCGGGCAATGGACTGAGCGACGAACTGCGAGGCAGGAGGGGTCGGTGAGGGACGAGCCGGCACCGTAGGTCGAGCGGGAGGAGTGAGGTCGGTTCGGTGGGGACTGAGCGACGAACTGTGAGGCAGGAGGGGTCGGTGAGGGACGAGCCGGCCGCGACGGCGATAGTTGATCGTGTGATCGGACTGTGAAACGGCACGCAGTGAGCGTGCCGTCACTGTCCTCGGCGAGGATCGACATTAGCCTTGCGGGGATGAACAACGCGCCGATCGGGATCTTCGACTCCGGGGTGGGCGGGCTCACCGTCGCCCGGGCCATCCTCGACCAGCTGCCGCAGGAGGAGCTGGTCTACATCGGCGACACCGCGCACGGTCCCTACGGGCCCCGGTCGATCGCCGAGGTGCGGTCGCTGACCCTGGACATCATGGACGACCTGGTCGAGCACGGGGTCAAGATGCTCGTCATCGCCTGCAACACCGCCTCGGCCGCGGTGCTCCGCGACGCGCGCGAGCGGTACGAGGTCCCGGTCGTCGAGGTCATCCAGCCGGCCGTGCGCCGCGCCGTCGCCTCGACCCGCAATCGCCGGGTGGGCGTGATCGCGACCCAGGGAACCGTCACCTCCCGGGCCTACGAGGACGCCTTCGCCGCGGCCCCCGATCTGGACATCGTCACGCAGGCGTGCCCCCGCTTCGTCGAGTTCGTCGAGCACGGCGTGATCACGGGTGAGGAGGTGATCGACGTGGCCGAGAAGTACCTGGCGCCCGTGCGCGAGGCCGGCGTGGACACCTTGGTGCTCGGATGCACCCACTACCCGATGCTCGCCGGACCCATCAGCTACGTCATGGGACCGGAGGTCTCCCTCGTCTCCTCCGCCGAGGAGACCGCACTGGACGTCTACCGGCTGCTGCGCGGCGCCTCGCTGCTGCGCGAGTCGGAGCGCTCGCCGCGGCACGTGTTCGCCCAGACCGCGGAGGGTGAGGGCAGCGAGTCCTTCGTGCGCCTCTCGCGCCGGTTCCTGGGGCCGATGCTCGATGTGACCGCGAGCCTGCCGGTGGTGACGGCATGAGGATCCACGTCATCGGCTGCAGCGGCAGCTTCGCCGGGCCCCGCGGCGCGGCCTCCGGTTACCTCCTCGAGCACGAGGACGAGTCCGGACGTACCTGGCGGGTGCTCATGGACCTCGGCTCCGGGGCGTTCGGGCCGCTGCAGTCCGTCATCGACCCCGCCGACCTCGACGCCGTGATCGTCTCCCACCTGCACCCTGACCACTACCTCGATCTCACCGGTCTAGAGGTGTTCTGGGCGTACCACCAGCGTGACGATCTGCCGCAGCTGCCCATCCACGCCCCGCGGCCGCTGCCGGAACGGCTCTCCGCGGTGCTGGGCCGGTCCGGCAACATCCCCGCCGGTGTCGACTGCGAACCCTTCGACCACCACGTGCTCGAGGATCGCCGGCGCTTCTCGATCGGTCCCTTCGACATCCTGGTGCGCGAGGTCCTGCACCCCGTGGAGGCCTACGGGTTCCGCATCACCGCGGGCGACACCGTGCTCACCTATTCCGGGGACACCGACACCTGCGCGGCCCTGGACGAGCTCGCCGCGGATGCCGATCTGTTCCTGTGCGAGGCGGGCTACATAGAGGGTCGCGACGACCGCTTCAGCGGCGTGCACCTCACCGGTCTGCGCGCCGGGCAGGCGGCCGTCGCGTCCCGGGCCCGTCGGGTCGTGCTCACCCACATCGCCGCCTGGACGGACCCGGAGGTCCCCCTGGCCGAGGCCCGCAGCGTCTACGACGGACCGCTCGAGCTCGCCGCGCCGGGGGCGGTGTACGAGCTGGACAGGGCCGACCGCGCCGCGTGACCGGTCCGGCGTCCCGCCCTGCCGGGACACGGAGGGCGGGCCGCCCGGGGCTCGACGGGGGATCCCGGTGCCCGGCGCCCCAGGACCAGCGGCTATCCTCGGTCCGTACGCCTGAGCGACACGGAGGAGAACCCGCTCGATGAGCACCCCTGCACCCACCCCCATCGGCGACCGCGTCGACGGCCGCACCCCCGACCGGCTGCGCGAGGTCCGCATCACCCGCGACTGGCTCGACCACGCCGAAGGCAGCGCCCTGATCGAGTTCGGCCGCACCCGCGTGCTGTGCGCGGCCAGCTTCACCGAGGGGGTCCCGCGGTGGAAGAAGGGCTCCGGCTCGGGCTGGGTGACCGCCGAGTACGCGATGCTGCCCCGGGCGACGAACACCCGCGGCGCCCGCGAGAGCGTCAAGGGGAAGATCGGCGGCCGCACCCACGAGATCTCGCGTCTGATCGGCCGCTCGCTGCGCGCGATCATCGACCTCGGCGCACTGGGTGAGAACACCATCCAGCTGGACTGCGACGTGCTGCAGGCCGACGGCGGCACCCGCACCGCCGCGATCACCGGTGCCTACGTGGCGCTGGCCGACGCGATCACCTGGGGCAAGAAGCACACCGCCGTCCCGGCCGCCCGGGAGGTCCTCACCGATTCCGTCAGCGCCATCAGCGTCGGCATCGTGGAGGGCCGGCCGCTGCTGGATCTCGAGTACCGCGAGGACGTCGAGGCCGAGACCGACATGAACGTCGTGGTCACCGGTTCCGGCTCCTTCGTCGAGGTGCAGGGCACCGCCGAGGGCGCTCCCTTCGACCGTGCGGAGCTGGGCTCCCTGCTGGACCTCGCCACCGCCGGCTGCGAGCAGCTCTCGGCGATCCAGCGCGACGTCCTCGCCGCGCAGCGATGACCGGGTCGGGCACGACGGTCACGGCCGGTGCGAGGGTCATCCTGGCCTCGCACAACCAGGGAAAGCTCCGTGAGCTGCAGCGGATCCTGGCCGCCGCGGTGCCCGGGCTCGAGGAGGGCGCGATCATCTCGTCGGCCGGCCTGGAGCTGCCCGATGTGCTCGAGGACGCCGTCAGCTTCGAGGGCAACGCCCTGCTCAAGGCGCACTCCGCCGCTGCGGCGACGGGGCTGCTCGCCGTGGCCGACGACTCCGGACTCGCCGTCGACGTGCTCGGCGGCAGCCCCGGGATCTTCTCGGCGCGCTGGAGCGGTCGCCACGGGGACGATGAGGCCAACAACGACCTGCTGCTCGCGCAGCTGTCCGACGTCCCCGACGAGCACCGGGGCGCGCGCTTCGTGTGCGCGGCGGCGCTGGTGGCGCCGGACGGCTCTGAGGTGGTTGAGCGCGGTGAGATGCCGGGCCGGTTGCTGCGGGAGCGCCACGGCGAGGGCGGTTTCGGCTACGACCCGCTGTTCCTGCCCGAGGGGGAGGATCGCACCTCTGCCGAGCTCACCCCTGCGCAGAAGGATGCGATCTCGCACCGCGGGACGGCGTTCCGCGCGATCGCCGGCCACGTGGCACGGCTGCTGTCCTGAGGCACAGCGGCCGAGTCGGGACGCGATGACGTCCCCACCTGGCGCCTGAGCGAGGACGCCCCTGACCCGCGCGGGTCAGGGGCGCCGTCGTCGGCCGGGAGCACTGGGCGCGCGTCAGGCGGCGCCGACGTGCGCGAGGGCCCGGCGCACCAGGAGGTCGCGGCCGCCGTTCATCTCGTCCAGCGGTGAGGAGTCGCCGAGCAGCTCGTCGGTGCCGAACCAGGACAGCTCCAGCGCGTCCTCCTGCGGGGCGGTCTCGCCGTCGATGGGCACGATGTAGGCCATCGAGATCGCGTGCTGGCGCGGATCGTGGAACGGCGAGATGCCCGGGGTGGGGAAGTACTCGGCGACCGTGAACGGCACGGGGGAGACCGGGATCCTCGGCATCGCCATCGGGCCGAGATCCTTCTCGATGTGCCGGGCGACGGCCTCGCGGATCGTCTCGTGGATCATGAGGCGCCCGGAGACGATCGCGCGCACGATCTGCCCGTCCCCCGAGGCACGCAGCAGCAGACCGACCTCGACCACGGACCCGTCCACGTCGGTGCGCACCGGCACCACGTCCACGTAGGGGATCGGCAGCCGACGGCGGAGCAGATCGATGTGTTCGGGATCGAACCAGGCGCCCTCGGCGTCCACGGCGGTACGGCTGCTCATCGGAGTCCTCCTTCGGGGGAATCGGTGCTCGCGACGACCGGATGGGCCGGAGTCGCGGCCGGGGCGAGCGCGGCCTTCTCGAGCACGAAACGGGGGTTCTGCGCGCGGGAGGCGACCCGCACCGCGTGCTCGATCTCCTGACCGGCGATCATCCGCACCTGCCAGGTCGTGCCCTCGAGCTCCAGCAGGGAGAGGGTCGCGTTCGGGATCGAGGGCAGGGGCCGCTCGGCGACCCCGGAGAGGATGAATCTGATCAGGGTGCCGTGCGCGACGACCAGCACCTTCTGGTCGCGGTACTGCTCCTCGAGGGCCTCCAATGCGTCGTAACCGCGATCCGCCACGACCTGGTGGTCCTCGCGACCGGGGAAGGAACGCTCGGGGTAGCGCTGCTCCATCTCCTCGACGGGCCTGCCCTCGGCTGCGCCCCAGTCGATCTCCACCAGACGGGCATCCGTCCCACCGAAGTCGATGGCGTGGTCCTCGGCGATGATCCGAGCGGTCTGCTCGGCGCGCTTCAGCGGTGAGGAGACGACCACGTCCCAGTCCACCGGCGGGAGCTGGTCGAAGGCGCGGTGCGCCTGCTCGATCCCGGTGTCGTTCAGCGGGATGTCCGAGGACCCCTGGAAGAGGTTCTGCAGGTTGTAGTCCGTCTGCCCATGGCGGACGAGGCCGAACAGAGTCACGGGCGGTCCCTTCTCGAGGTGGTGCCGGCACGAGCCGGCCGCTGCCGGATGCCCCCGCACCAGGGTAGAGGACCCGCGTTGGTCCGGACGCGGACCGGGTGCGCGGCGAGGGGTGGGGAGCTCGCCGGGGAGGGGTCGGCAGGTGGTCCCTTCGGACGGGAGATGGGGGTCCCGGCTGGTGGATGTACTCAGAGGGACTCCCATCAGCTCCACAGGCTGTCTACCGTCAACGGTGGATGGCAGCGCCGCGCGAGCCGGACCGGACTCGACGACCAACCGATGCGGCGTCGCCGGCCCGGACACAGTCGTTCCGCGATCAACCGGCTGTTGTCCGGACTCGTAAGGCGTCATCGGAAGGACGATCATGAGCACCATCGCGATCATCGGAGCCGGCCCCGGGCTCGGCCAGGCCACCGCCGGCCGTTTCGGCCGCGAGGGGTTCGCCGTCGCGCTGATCTCGCGTCGCCAGGCCCACGTCGACGAGCTGGCCGCCGAGCTGGCCGACGAGGGCATCACGGTCCGCGGCTACGCGGCGGACGTCCGTGATCTGCGGGCGCTGCGCTCGGCGCTCGACACCGCGGCGTCCGACCTGGGCCCGATCGAGGTCCTGCAATACAGCCCGGCCCCCGCAGCGGAGTTCATGAAGCCGGTGCTCGAGGCGACGGCCGAGGACCTTGCCGGCCCCGTCGAGCAGTCGGTGTACGGGCCTGTCACCGCCGTGCAGCGCGTCCTGCCCGGCATGCGTGAGGTGGGCCGGGGCACGATCCTGTTCATCAACGGGTCCAGCGCCGTGAGTCCGAGCGGCGGCGTGGCGGGAACCTCCATCGCCTTCGCCGGGGAGAGCGCCTACGGCCAGATGCTGCACGACGCGCTGGCGCCCGAAGCCATCCACGTCGCGCAGCTGATCATCCCGCGTGGCATCGGCGGTGGCGAGCCCGACCACGAGCCCGCCGCCCTCGCCGAACGCATCTGGTCCCTCCACCGTGACCGCTGCGCGTTCCGGACCTTCGTCGGCGAAGAGACGGCACAGGGATAACATCGCTCGGCTGACGTGGCACATGACGTTGCTCGCCTCTGTCGTCGCCGTGACGGCGTCGGCAGTCTGCACAGATATCCCCGGAAGCGCTCTTCGGGGCGGCCGAGCGAGACGGCGGCGTGTTTCATTCCCGCGGGGCAAGCTCGTACGACGCGACCTTCACCTCCCGGCCCCGACGACGACCGCGTTCTGCTCATCGACCCCACAACCCACCCAGAGGAGGGACGCCCGTGTCGCGCATACTGATCACCGGGTCCACCGACGGCGTCGGCCGGGCCACGGCCGCGTCGCTGCAGGTCGACGGCCACGACATCGTCGTCCACGCCCGCCACGACCAGAGGCTCTCCGCCGTCGAGGAGCTGATCGCTCGCGGCGCGCGCAGCGTCGTCGGCGACCTCGCTGACCCCGACGAGCTGCAGGGCATCGCCGAGCAGGCGAACGGACTGGGACCGTTCGACGCCGTCATCCACAACGCCGGGATCATCGATGGACCGGCGCTCTTGCCGGTCAACGCCGTTGCGCCGTACGTGCTCACTGCGCTTATTCCGGCGTCACGGCTGGTCTACCTCAGCAGCAGCATGCACCGTGGCGGTCATGCCGACCTCGCCGGCGCCGACTGGTCCGGCGCACGGAATTCGGTCTCCTACTCCGACAGCAAGCTGTTCGCCACGACGCTCATGGCCGCCATCGCCCGGCGCTGGCCGAACGTGCGCACGCACGCGGTCGATCCCAGCTGGGTACCCACGAAGATGGGCGGCCCGTCGGCGAGCGACGACCTCGCGCTCGGCCACGTCACCCAGGCCTGGCTCGCCACCAGCGACGATCCCGAGGCCCTGGTCTCCGGTCGCTACTGGCACCACCGGCGGATCGAGGAGCCCCACGCCGCTGTGCACGACGAGCGGTTCCAGGACGAGCTGGTCGCGTCTCTGGCGGAGCACACCGGCGTCGACCTCCCGTTCACCTGACCCCGACCCGGACCACCCACGAAGAAGGAGCATCACTCATGACCGTCTCATATGACTTCACAGGAAAGACTGCGTTCGTCACCGGCGGCAGCGCCGGCATGGGAGCCGCCACCGTCCGCGCGTTCGCCGACGCCGGAGCGGCTGTCGCCATCGTCGACCTCGACGGGGACGCCGCCGAGCAGTTCGCCGCGCAGCTGAACGACGAAGGCCACCGGGCGCTGGCCATCGCCTGCGACGTCTCGGACGAGGGCCAGGTCGCCGCCGCGGTCGACGCGGCCGTCGAGGCGTTCGGCAGCCTGGACATGGCATTCAACAATGCCGGGATCATGCTCCCGCCCATCGACTCCGCCGACGAGACCGAGGACGCTTTCGACAAGATCGTCGACGTCAACCTCCGCGGCGTGTGGGGATCGATGAAGCACGAGCTGAAGCAGATGCGCGAGCAGGGCTCGGGCGCGATCGTGAACTGCTCATCGCTGGGCGGCCTCGTCGGCGGCGACGGCCGGAGCAGTTACCACGCCACGAAGCACGGGGTGCTCGGGGCGACCAAGAGCGTCGCCCTGCAGTACGGACAGCGGGGCGTGCGCGTGAACGCCGTCTGCCCGGGCACGATCGCCACGCCGATGGTCGAGCGTATGACGTCCGGCGGCGAGCTCGACCCCGACGGTGCTCTCGCCGCGATCCCGATGGGCCGGCTCGGCCGCCCAGAGGAGATCGCCGCGGCCGTTCTGTGGTTGTGCAGCGATGCCGCCAGCTATGTCACCGGCGTGGCCCTGCCCGTCGACGGCGCGCACACCGCCCAGTAGCCGATCCGAGACGAAGGAATTCATCACGAGGAAGAAGACCTTCGCACTGGCTACGGGGGTGATCACCGCAGCGCTGCCGGCCGGATGCAGCGCAGACCCTGGCACGAAGGAGACCGCTTCCTCGTCGCCGAACCAGAACGCCGAGCAACGCCGCTCACCCGAGAAGGCACTCCTCAGTTCCCGCTCACGCTTGGCGAACGTGGATGAACGCGCACGCGCGGTTCAGCGTCCCCGATCGGGTCGTCCCGCCGACGCGGAACCGAACGCGGCACGAAAGCCGGTGGATCTGGCGACTGCCCCCAGTTTCACTCCGGACGCGAAACGACTGCACCCCCTGCAGCGGAGCGACGTGAACGGTGCCGACCAATTGTTCTGTCGCATGACGCCATTCGGGAGTAGTCTGTCGCGGTCGCCTCGCAGTGTCATCGAAGCCCATAGCGAGACGACCCCTGGGAAGGGACGCCCTCATCCTTCTACGGCGGGATCAGGGCATCTGCCACCGGCAGCCTGCCCGGTCATGGGATCAACGACGACACGGCCGGACACGAAGAAGCGCCCCGACTCTCCCGTTCTGGAAGGGTGGGGGCGTTTTCTTGCGTTCACGACTGACCAGAGCCATCCTCAGCTTTTCCACAAACGACGGCGGTCTCAATCTGTCAACGCATCGGCGCACACGTGATTCGCCTGTAGGTGTCGTGCACTGGGGAGTCACGGCAGCAGACGCTTCGCCCGGCCCTACGCGGTGCGCGCGGAGTCGAGTCGAATATGCCGGGGAGGACGGGGGCGGTACTGGTCTGGGCTCGCAGCGATAAGGCAATCGAGAAGCGGAAACCGCCGGCACCATTTCAGCAGCCGTGCGATAGGTGGTGTCCCCACTTTGGTGATTACGATGACCGCTATGGTGGCAAGCAACGCCCCGGCCAGCACGTCATGGAAGTAGTGCACGCCCACAGCAACGCGGCTGAATCCGATAAGTCCTGCGAGGGGCAGGGCGAGGATGCCAAGGCGTGGATTCATGGCCAGCACGGCAAGGGCGATGGCGACAGAGATCGTGGCGTGGTTGCTGGGCCAGGACCAATCGGTTGCCTCGGGGCACGCCGCAATCGTGGTGACGGTGAAGTTGTAGCAGGGCCTTAGTTCGCTGAACAGGACCTTGATGACTTCGCTGGACACGTAGGCCGCTATGACCCCGAACCCTGCGGCGACACCTCGCGCTAGGTGCGTCATTCCTCTTTTGCGCGCACTCAGAGCAGCTACGGCGAAGAGAGTGATCAGGCCAAGAATTCCGTACTCCGAGACCGACGAGAAGAAGCTCTGCACCGGTCCTGGCAGTTGGTTGGACCACGCGACGGTGCCGCGGTAGGTCATCCCTCGTACGAGGAGTAGCGCCAGGACGGCAAGTAAGCCAACAGCAGCCACCCCGGCAATGATGAGGCGTGGTGAGAGGCGAGCGGCACGGGAGATCATGACAGTAATTCAGTCAGCAGAGAGGCAGGGGCGCATCCACCCCGAGACGGACCCGAGTTGCGGGGTATCCGTCTCAGGGTGGACCGGTTGAGACTCACCTCGTCAGTTGAGGAAGGATTGGCTGGGCGCTGTTGCGAGGAGTTCCTGGCTGGTCTTCCATCCCAGGACACGCCGAGGTCGGCCGTTGATCTTTCCTGCGATGACGTCAAGCTCGGCCTGTGTCAAGTGAGAGAAGTCCGCCTGCTTTGGGAGGTACTGGCGCAGGAGCCGGTTGGTGTTTTCGTTCGAGCCGCGCTGCCAGGGCGAGCGAGGGTCGCAGAAGTAGACGCGAATGCCGAGCTCATGGGCGATACTCTTGTGCTCGGACATTTCTCGCCCGCGGTCCCACGTGAGCGACTGCAACAGCCACGGCGGAAGCTCCCGGAGGTTGCGGATCAGAGCGTCACGCACCTCCGTGCCTTTGATCCCTTGTAGCTTCACTAAGCGAACTGCACGCGTGGAGCGCTCGACCAGCGTCGCAACAGCGCTGGGCCGCCGACCCATGACGAGATCCCCTTCCCAGTGCCCGATCTCAACCCGAGTCTCGATCCGCGCCGGGCGATCATGAATCGAGACCATGCTCCTCAATCGGCCACGCCCGTGTCCGGTGCGTCGCGACTGGCGCGATGTGCGGAGCCGACGGCCGGAACGCAGGTGAACGCTCATCTCGGAAGGAAGGGCCGGGCATGTGGCGGTGTAGAGGCTCCGATAGATCGCCTCGTGGGAGATCCGCATCTTCGGGTCGTTCAAAAAGGCCCGTCGTAGCCACGCCGCGATCTGCTCAGGAGACCAGTCCTCGTGCAGCTTCTCCCTCACAACGCCGCGCAGCTCCTCGTTCGCATCGAGCTTGGTGAGCTTGGGGCGCTGCGCGAGCTGCCAAGCGTGCTCATCTGCCATGGCAGCTCTGTACTGGTCACGGCCGCCGTTGCGGGAGATCTCTCGCGAGATCGAGGAGTCTGACCGACCGAGTCGAGCAGCGATCGTTCGAGCGGAATCACCGGCGGCGAGTCCTCGGGAGATCTCCTCCCTCTCCGCCAGTGACAAACGCAGAGCAGCGCGACGGCGCTGCGCTGGGCGGATCCCACCCGACTTCGCCAGGTGTCTGCGTACCGCCTCACGGCTGCAGTGCACCGATCGGGCGATCACGCGAATCGGCTCGCCTGCACGCCATCGCTCCCACACGGCATCCTGCACTTCGATTTCCAACGCCATCCCTGCCAGCTCCTCTCCCGTCCATGCGCACACTCCCATCATGTGCGATGCGTTGATGGGTTGAGACCGCCACCGTTTCTGGCACGCGACTGTTCGACTTCCTGCTGCTGCTCGTCGGGCCCGCACTCGAGTAGATGTTCCTTCCGCCCGGCACCCGGGGTGCTGCTACGGTCGGCGGCATGCCTGAGCAAAGCGACGCAGAGGTCGTCAGACAGAACAGCAAGTACTGGGAACTTCTTGCCCCGCACCGGCGCGGCGAGCCTGTCGACTTCTTCCGGGAAGGTGGAAGCGCCTTGACCGAGGCTGAGCTGGCCGCGATCGGTGACGTACAGGGGCGACGGGTACTCCAACTCGCGGGGTCGATCGGCGACGAAGGCCTGACGTTTGCTCAACGCGGAGCAGATGTGACTGTCGTGGACATCGCGCCCTCGCACCTCGAGACTGGGCGCGCGAAGGCATCGGCACTGGGGTTGTCGGTGGACTTCATCGAGCAAGACATGATGAGCCTGGACCCCGACATCACCGGGTTCGACATCGTCTACATCTCGAGCGGCGGCATCTGCTGGGCACCGAACCTCTCGGACTGGGCGGCTCTAGTCGCCGACCGTCTAAACGACGGTGGGCTGTTGGTCGTCCAGGAACATCACCCGCTGTGGGAAGTTCTGACTGTGCGAGGGCTGGGTGAGCTGTCCGTCACCGGCGACTACTTCAACGCAGGCTGGGACGGATACGACGATCAGTCGAAAGCGCCGCAGGTGACCCGGGTGCTAGGTGTGCCCGATGCTCCGCATCGCAGCTACGTCTGGAGCGTCGGCAGCCTGACGAGCGCACTCGTGACTGCCGGGTTCACGATCCGCTCCTTGCAGGAATTCCCCGAGCTCGACATGTATTCAGGCCTGGGCGAGCGCGCCTCTTCGATCCCAGCCACCTACCTGCTGGCGGCCACCCGTTAGGGACCGTTTACGGCACAGTCGGGGTGGGTGACGATTGGACCCATGGATCTCGCCCTTAAGGAACTGCTGGCTCGCGAGCCCTTGACCCACAGGCTGCCCGCACAGGCGCCCCGCGACACCATCGCGGATCTTCTCGACCCGGAGTTCCGCGAGGTCGGTGCCTCCGGAGAGGTCTACGACCGAGGTCTCGTGATCGACGTAGTTGAGGAGAGATACCGAGACGGGACGGATCCTGATGACAGTAGGTGGCGCCTGCAAGACCCATCGATCCGCCAGCTCGGAGAGGACCTATACCTCCTCACCTACACCCTGGAGTTCGACGGGTGCGTCTCCCGAAGAGTCACGCTCTGGCGGCTGCAGACTCCGGTGTGGCGCGCTCTTTACCACCAAGGCACCCGCTGCTCATCGCGCGATGCCGTCTGAGCTGATATCGACTGTTTACGGCCCAGCACCTGTGAGGTCAGGAACCATCGCCCATCGAGCTGAGGGCTCACCGATACTGGATGGATGGAGCCATGCCGACTCAACATTATGGGCGCCAGCGGCGCGGGAGCCACGACCTTGGGGCGTGCGATCGCTAACTCGTGGTCCGTCCCGCACGCCGACAGCGACGACTACTACTGGTTGCCGACCGACCCCGCTTTCACCACTCCGCGGGCTGTCCCCGAGCGGATCAATCTCATGAACCAGATCTTCACCTCCCGAGTGGCGTGGGTCCTATCAGGAGCGATGACGAGCTGGGGGGAATCCATCGTCTCCCTCTGCGACGCAACGGTCTTCCTGACCGTCGATCCGCAAGAGCGCATGCGTCGGCTGGAGGCCCGCGAGGAACTGCGCCGTGATGTAGAGGGCTTGAACGAGGATGCTTCACAGGATTTCCTGGAGTGGGCCGCGGGTTATGACGACCCCTCGTTCAAGAGTCGAAGCCTCCGATCCCAGGAAGCGTGGCTCGGACACCTGCCGACACCGATCCTCCGGCTCGACTCCTCACAATCCGTCGAGGAGCTGTGTCGTCGGGTGCTCGCCTGGGATCCAGGCATCTCATCAGACCGTTAAACCTACTGTTACATATCCTTCCAGGCCGCCCTATGGGCACGCGAGATCAGATGTCATCTATCGGTGCGGCAGTCCCTTCACCTCGATCTGCTTCGAGGGGTGGTCGATGCAGGTCCTCGAACACTCGTCCACGGCGACAGTCACCTCGGGAATGTGGTCCGATCGTCGTTGGGCCAGCCCCTTCTGGTGGATTGGCAGTCCGCACGTATCGGCACCTCCGCGGGCGACATCGCCTTCGCCCTCACGCGAGCAGCCGCTGAGACAGGCGCGGTCCCCCGGGACCGGGTCATAGGTGCTTATAGCGCGGCTGCGGGCGTCGAACCTGACCCCACCCGTCGCGCTGTCACAGCGCAACAGCTATTGACGCTCGTCGAGCAGTATCCGGAGTTCGCCGACTTCCTCGGCACGCGAGATATCGACCGGCTTCGCCGGACCTTCGATCTTCTCCTCAGCGAGTGGGCAGACCAGGGGTAACTCAACGTCGCACGCACCGGTGCCCATAGGGAACCATCGATCCTGCGGGCAGCACTCAGCTTGCGAATCAGCAGCGGGTAGCGATGCGATGGACTCGCGCGTCCCCAACATCCATCGTCTGGCTAACGGCCATTCTGTCGAGACACCAACGCAGGTGCCAGTGAGGCTCCCGGTCCGCATTCGCATACCCCTCGTCGAGGAGGTAGTCCGTCGCGGGCCCGGTCGAGCGGAACTCCAGCTCCCCGTCGGGTGTCTCTACGACGAACTCCATCTCCGCGCTCATTCGCGAGATCCTAAGCCCGCCCGCTGTCCATGTCGCCACCTAAGTCGCAGGGGCCGGGATTCGGGCAGGCCCAGCCGTGGCGGGTGCGGATCAGCGCCGTGGTCATGCTGGCTCCACGTCGCCGCATTCGTCGACCCCTCACGGGCTGATGCCAGAACACCGGGGCGACTCCGTCCCGCACCAGCACGTCACGCCATTCCATGGAATTCACGTGCAGAAACCGTCGTGCTCGAGCCGCCTGCCATCGGCCATGCCGCCAAGAGTGGGGAGGGGTCTGTCATGTCGACCTCAGTGGGCCGTGCCTCTTGCGTGTCCGATCCGGGCTCAAGGTACGTACCGAGGACGTATCGCCCCAGTTCAGGATCGTATGGATGGGTGCGCGAGAAGGGACTCGAACCCTCATGCCCTAGGGCACTGGAACCTAAATCCAGCGCGTCTGCCAGTTCCGCCACTCGCGCGCCCGCACAGCCTATCCGCCCTGCTGGGATGCTCCGGGTAGGCTCGTCCCTCGGTGGCGCGATGCACCCCGCCCGTTCCGGGCGGCGAGAGCATCTGCCCCGCCTCCTCGACACCGAAACCGGCCCGACATCACAGGAGACCTCCATGAGCGCCCTCGCAGGCAAGACCGCCGTCATCACTGGATCCTCGCGCGGGGTCGGCGCCGCCACCGCGAAGCGGCTCGCCGAGCAGGGCGCGAACGTCGTCATCAACTACCGCCAGAAGGCACCCCGGGCGAACAAGGTCGTCGCCGAGATCGAGGCGGCCGGCGGCCGCGCCGTCGCCGTCGGCGCGGATCTCACTGACGCCGAGGGCCTGAGCACTCTCATGCAGACGGCCGTGGACACCTTCGGAAGCCTCGACCTGCTGGTCCTGAACGCCTCCGGCGGGATGGAGGCCGACCTCGGCGAGGACTACGCGATGCGTCTGAACCGCGACGCGCAGTCCGAGGCCCTCAGCGCGGGGCTCGAGCATCTGACCACCGGCGGGCGCGTCGTGTTCGTGACCAGCCACCAGGCCCACTTCATCGAGGATGTCGAGACCATGCCCGAGTACGAGCAGGTCGCGCGCTCCAAGCGGGCCGGAGAGGAGGCGCTGACCGCACGGATCGGCGAGATGTCCGAGAAGGGCGTCTCCTTCGTCGTCGTCTCCGGCGACATGATCGAGGGCACCGTGACCGCCACACTGCTCAACCGGGCCCGCCCCGGTGCGCTCGAGGAGCGCCGCGAGGCCGCCGGCAAGCTCTACTCCGTCGACGAGTTCGGTGCCGAGGTCGCGGCCATGGCCAGCGCCGACGTCGAGACCGGCCACATCGAACTGGTCGGCGGCGCCGACGACTTCCTCGCCCGCACCCAGGCCTGAACGGGCCGGACCGCCCGTTCGGTCCCGTCCCGGAGAACCGGGTCGATTCCGGACGGACGGCCTGCTCGCGATACGATCGGCGCAAGCAAGCCCTGACGACCCCCGGAGGCAGTGGTGGCCAAGAAGAAGAGCCTGGACGATATGCGCGACGAGGCGTACCGCCGGCAGGACAACCTGGCGTCGGACATCGACGAGCTGGTCGACCGTGTGAACCCCAAGAATGCGGTGACCCGTTGGAAGAACGAGATCGTCGGCTCGGCGAAGGGTTTTTCCGACGCCGGTGACGACAAGACCGCCCCGACGCTCCCGGTAGCGATCGCAGGCGGCGTCATCGGCGTGGTCCTCCTCGGCGCAGGAGTCGCGGCCGCGATCGCCCTGTCCGGAGGAGATGAGAAGGACTGTTCCGCGGCGGAGAAGGACAAGGCCAGAACCAAGGCCAAGGCCGCCGCGGCGAAGGCGAAGCAGAAGGCCCGCAGCGAGACCGCATGATCCGACGCGGGGACCTGCCCGTACAGCACAAGCCTCTCGGCGCCGGTCGCCTCCCGCGACCGGCGCCGAACGCTGCCTGACCCGCGCCCTCCCGGCGGGGGACTCGGCCTCTAGACCTCGCCGTCCAGGTACAGCCATTCCCCGTCCTCCCGCACGAAGCGCGAGAGCTCGTGCTGCTGCTGTCTGCCCTGCGGGGTGCGGGAGATCGCCACGAACTCCACGGTCCCCGCATCATCGAAGGGACCGCCGCCGCTGGTCGCGCGGACGTCGAGGCGCAGCCAGCGCGTCCCGTCCGCCAGCGAGTCCGCGAGGTCGTCGCGGTCGGGCCGTTCGCGGGGATGCCAGGTCCTCAGCAGGTGCTCGACGTCCCCGACGGCGAAGGCCGTGTATCGCGATCTCATGAGTGCTTCCGCGGTGGCCGCGCGACGCTCCTGGCGCAGCACCGGACCGCAGCAGGCGCCGTAGGTGTCGCCGCGCCCGCAGGGGCAGCGGGAGGCGTCCGGCGGGGGAGTGGATGCGGTGCTCATGCTCCGAGTATGCCCGGTCCGCGGCCGCGGGTTCCTGCTCGGCGGCAGGCAGCGACCCCAGGGCGGTCTGCTCGATGACAGGATCGGGGCATGACCGGAGATACTCGTTCCGCGCCCGGATCCGACCAGGAGCGCACGCAGCTGCCGGCCGGCTTCCGACTGAGGCACGAGCCGCCGACGAACGCGGAGTACGTGCGATTGCGCGCGATCTCGGGGCTCAGCCCTCGTACCCCCGAGCAGGCTGCGGGTGCACTCTCCTCGAGCTGGGCGTGGACGATCGTGCGCTCCGCCGACGGGGGCCTGGCGGCGATGGGACGTGTGATCGGGGACGGCACCTGGTACTTCCATCTCGCCGATGTGGCCACCGACCCCGCGCAGCAGCGTCGAGGTCTCGGCCGGGCGGTGATGGAGGACCTCATCGCGTGCATCGATGCCGCAGCACCACCGGATCCGTACGTCACCCTGCTCGCGGATCCGCCGGGCCAGCACCTCTACCGGTCGCTGGGATTCGTGGACTCCGCCCCGAGCCTGGGGATGCGGCTGCCCCGCTGACGGAGCGGCGGTGGGGATTCGGCGGAATCCGACCCATCGGGGTCAGCGCCGGGACCAGCCCGGGGTGGACGGGCCCACCGTCGGCCGCCAGCCGGTCTCGGACATGAACCGCACCGAGGAGACCCGCAGCGAGCGGCGCTGGGTGTCGAGCCGGGTGCCGACGATGGCCTGGGTGAGCTCCGGGTAGAACTTGGCGGGGGCCCCGACCCCGGCCTCCATGGCCAGATCCTTCGCCCAGCGGGCCTTGGTGATCGGCTCGCCGCCGACGTTGTAGAAGCCGCTGTCCGCGCGCAGGGCTGCCACGAAGGCGCGGCCCGCATCCGAGTGGTGCAGCAGCGTCACGTAGTTCTCGGGCTTGCCCAGCAGGATCGGGTCGCCCTCCCGGGTGGCCTTCAGGGCATGGGTGGTGTGGGGATCGCGGCCGAACAGCTGGCCCAGGCGCAGGATCACGGAGCTGCGTCCGGCGGAGGCGAAGTCCACTGCGGCACGCATCTCGGCGACACGGGGCCGGAACGCCTGGTTGTGCACGCTCAGTCGCTGGTCCTCCCCGATCCACTCGGACCCGTTGTCCGGGTACAGGTAGATGGTGGACTCCTGGATCAGCCGGCGCACGCCGGCCTCGGCCGCGGCCCCCGCGATCGCGACGGAGGCCTCGAGATGGAGCTTGTCGTCCTCGCGCCAGGCGAGGGGGCGCAGACCCGACATGCCGACCGGCACGTGGGCGAGGGCGTTGATGACGACGTCGTAGCCGCGGAAGGCACGAGCGAGGTCGGAGGGGTCGAAGACATCGGCCACCACGGCGCCGCCGCCGCGGCCCTCGATGATCGGTATCCCGGAATCGCGTCGGGTGATGCCTGTGACCTCGTGCCCTGCGGCCACGAGCGCCTCGACGGCTTCCTGGCCCAGCACACCTGTGGCACCGGTGACGGCGATCCTCACGCTGACCTCCTTCGCCGACGATCCGTGGACCCTCGCGCATCGACCTTCCTGGGAGGTCGAGTCTATGTGATGACCACCGGTCCCATCTCAGGGACCGCCGAGGAGGCAGGTGCTGTCGGCTCGCTCACACGGGGCCTTCACGAGTTGGCCTGGCGGCGCGGGGAGAGTAAAGTTCTTTCCTGTTCGGCGCCATTAGCTCAGTTGGTTAGAGCAGCTGACTCTTAATCAGCGGGTCCGGGGTTCGAATCCCTGATGGCGCACCACGAGAAGCCCCTCGGCCAGTCGGCCGAGGGGCTTCGTCGTGGTTGTGGTACTTCAGGTGGCGATCTCGCGCGGAGGGGCCGCAGCGGCGAGTGACCTGCCGACTGTCGTGCCCCACATGGTGGGGAACTCGGTCGGGAAGATGCGAAGAGAGTCTGCCTCTCCGAGGCGAGCGCTCGTCGCGACGAGTGAACCTCGGCCCGACGGTACGCCCTCCACGAAGATCCGGGGCGGCTGCTCTCCACGCTTCTCCTGGGCGAGAGCAAGATGGAGTCGATCCGAGAGGTAGGAGACATCCGCCGGAGCGAAGTGCGAAGCGATGCGCTCTGCGTATGCGTGAATGGTTGCCCCGGAGTGGGTGTCGAGCCCGAACTGGCCGGCGGTCTGCATGACCAGGGCGTGGATCCATTCCAGAACGGCGCCGTTGGATACAGCCGTCACCCGCAGGGTGTCCGCCGTTCCGTGAATGTCTCCCGTCTCGAAGAGTGCAAAGAGCGCATCCCCCAAGAGGTCGTTCCGGGTCGTCGATGACAACGAGAGGTGCACGTCTGACATGCCTCGAATCGCCGCGGAGTGCACGCCTCCCGCGACGGATGTGCGCTGACCGGCCGCGTAACCGATGCCGAATGACTGACCGAACATGCTGAACTGGTGCATCAGCGCGCCGCGGGCCTCGCCGGCGGTCTTCTCATCGAAGTGTCGCTCGACCTCAAGCACACGGCGTGGGTCCAGACGGATCACGGCGTCGGAAGTGTAGGCATGCGATGACGGTCTGGTCAGCAACTGCTCGGCGTGAGAGGCCAGCGCTTCTGCCGTCGCCCAGTCTTCACGATTGATCCTGCGCGCTTTGAACTCACCGACCAGGCCGACGATGGTCAGGACCACACCCGTGATCCAGAGCAAGGTGGTCAGGAGTAGGACGGTGACAAATCCTCCCACCTTGCCCCCAGCGGTGTCGGCGAACACCAGAGGAAGTGCGAGAAGACCGAGCGTAACGACCAGAAGGAACGGCCCGATGATCAGGGAATTGCGATGCAACTGATGGCGCGCTCGGCCGCACATGCTCGGCGATTTGCTCATGAGCTCACCATAGAGGCCATGCAGGGCGAATCTGTCCGCACTGTGAATCTCAGGGCACTCCTGGTCCCAGCGCTCGATGGGCACGTGCCTGTCTAACCGCTGAAGGCCCTGGTCGTCCTCGTCTTCGTAGGGCCCGCAGAGAGTTGAATCCGATCAGCGGTAGCGCTGCACGGCCTCCGCGGCGTTCTCGGCCAGCTCCCGGATCTCCTCGTGCTCGGTGTGGGCGAGCACCTCCGCGAAGGTGCCCTGCGCCAGGATCCGGCCCTGCCCCAGGAAGGCGACCTGCGGGCACAGGCGCTGCAGCAGTTCGAGGTCGTGGGAAGCGATCAGCACCGCGATCCCGAGGCGCTGGATGATCTGCCTCAGGGCCGCGGAGATCTCCCCGCGCATCCCCGGGTCCACGGCGGTCAGCGGCTCGTCCAGCACGAGGATCTCCGGGCGGGTCGCCAGTGCCGTGGCGAGCGCGACCCGCTGCGTCTCCCCGCCGGAGAGGGTGCGCATGCGGCGCGTCAGGTACTGCTCGCCGAGGCCCACGGTCTCGAGCATCTCGGTGGGGGAGACGGCGTGGGTGCGTCCGCCCTTGCGGGCCTCCTTCGCGGCCAGCTCGAGCCGGGAGGCGACGGTCTCCCGGGGGTCGGCGATGGTCATCGCGTACTGGGAGACGAAGCGCACCGCCGCGCGGAAAGCGCGGCGATCCTTGCCGCGCAGCCGGCGCACGCTGCGCCCGTCGAGAGTGACCTGGCCTGCGCTCGGCGAGAGCTCGCCGCGCAGCACCTGGATCAGCGTCGTCTTGCCCGCGCCGGAGGGGCCGAGCAGCCCGATCGGCGCGTCGCCGGCGCGCAGCGACAGGTCCACCCCGGTCAGGACCGGTTCGCCGGGGTATCCGGCGTGGAGGGCGGTGGCGGTCAGGGTGGTCGACGCAGGCATCGGGCTCTTCTCTCGCGGGACGGGGTCGCAGTGCACAGTAGCGGGGCGGGCTGGGGCCGGACTGCATCGGAGCGGGTCGGCGCAGAGCACAAGGTCCCGGGGAGGGATCTGTCAGCGGTGGAGGATGGGGCCGTTCGCACCCGATCCGTCCCGGAGGTCCCGATGACCGTCGTCAAGATCAACCGCCTCGCCGTGCCAGCAGGTCATCAGGCCGAGCTCGAGAAGCGCTTCGCCGCTCGCAAGCACTCCGTCGACTCCACCCCCGGCTTCGAGGGATTCGAGCTGCTGCGCCCGACCGGCGGCGAGGACCACTACTTCGTGGTCACGCGCTGGGCCGACGACTCCAGCTTCCAGGCCTGGGCCGCCCAGCGCGCCCCGCGCGATCCGAGCACCACGGTCTCGAAGGCCGAGGGGATCCTGGAGTTCGAGGTCGTCGAGCTGGACTGATCACTCGCCCGCGGCAGGTGCCGTTCGGCCCGGCCGTTCCGCCCCACCAGCCGAACGGTCGAGGCGGTTCCCTCCTGCGCGGCCGCGGCCTACGGTGAACGAACCGGAACCGGCCGGTGGGCAGAGCCGGCACGCTCGAGGGACGGAGATGATCGCGGTGGTCGCCCTGCGGACCCCTCGCAGCATCCTCCTCGTCCTCGCGATGATGCTCGTCCTCGTCACCGCGGGATGCCAAGGGCACTTCCCGGCGGATTCGCAGGGCACCCTGGACCGGGCGCGCGACGGCGTGCTCCGCGTCGGCATCAGCGAGAACGACCCCTTCACCGAAGTCGCCCCTGACGGATCCGTCAGCGGCAGCGAGGTCGACCTGATCCGGGAGTACGCTGCGAGCATCGACGCGGAGGTGGACTGGCAGCCGGGCGGGGAGAACGCCCTGGCCGCCTCGATGAAGGCCGGGGACCTCGATGTGGTCATCGGTGGTCTCGCCTCCGACGCCCCCTGGACCTCGAAGATCGCCCTCACCCGCCCGTACACGAGCACCACCGGCCCGGAAGGGAAGACGGTGAAGATCGTGATGGGGGTGACGCCGGGGGAGAACGCGCTGCTGGTGGATCTCGAGCGCTTCCTCGCCGAGGAGGCCGGTGACCTATGAGCGACGAGAAGGGGGAAGGTGGCGAGGAGGCGACCGGCTCGGGCCACGACGCCCTGGGCGAGCAGCAGCGCGCAGTGCTGCGCCGCGCGATCCGTCTGGAGTGGATCACCCTCGGGTGGATGTCGGCCACCGTCGCCCTGGTCGCCTTGGTCGCCGGTCAGTCCCAGGCGATGCGCGCGGCGTGGGCCGAGGACGTGCTCTCGCTGCTCCCGCCGATCGCCTTCCTGGTCGCCTCCCGACGCATCCGCAAGCGGCCCGACCGTCACCATCCCTACGGTCACCACCGTTCGATCGGCGTCGCCCATCTCGTCGCGGCGATCGCGCTGATCACGATGGGCGGCTACCTGTCCATCGACTCGGTGATAGGGCTCGTGGAGGTCGAGCGACCGCCCATCGGGCTGACCGTGATCGCCGGGCAGGCGATCTGGGCTGGCTGGTTGATGGTCGCTGTCATGGTGGTCACCAGCATCGGTCCCGTGATCCTCGGCTACAAGAAGCTGAAGCTCTCCGAGCAGCTGCACGACAAGGTGCTGTTCGCGGACGCAGACATGAGCAAGGCCGATTGGAGCACCGCGGTCGCCACGATCGCCGGCGTGCTCGGGATCGGACTGGGCCTGTGGTGGGCGGACGCCGTGGCCGCTCTCGTGGTCGCCGTCTCGATCCTGCGCGACGGAGTGAAGAACCTGCGCGGCTCGATCGCGGGACTCACCGACGTGGAGGCCCGCACGTACGACGACGCCGAGCCGCACCCTCTGACGCTCGAGATCGAACAGCGCGCCGCCGAGACACCGTGGGTGCGCGACGTCGCTGCACGGGTCCGCGACGAGGGGCACGTCTTCCACGCCGAGGTCTTCGTCGTCCCCCACCCCGGATCGGCGCCGACGACCGAGGACTTCGCAGAGCTCCGCGACCGGGTCGATGAATTGGACTGGAAGGTCCACGACATCGTGATCGCCCCCGTCGACGAGCTCCCCGGGATGCAGACCTTTCGGTCGACCCTGAGGACGTGAGCGGGCGGGAACCCTACGGTGGAAGAACGCCGCACGGGACCACCCACGGGAGGCGCGACCATGAGAGCAGTGACCTGGCAGGGCATCGAGAAGGTGAGCGTCCAGGACGTCCCCGATCCGATCCTGCAGCAGCCCACCGACGCGGTGATCCGGGTGACCTCGACCGCCATCTGCGGCTCCGACCTCCACCTGTACGAGGTGCTCGGGCCGTTCATGACCCGCGGTGACGTCATCGGCCACGAGCCGATGGGCATCGTCGAGGAGGTCGGCTCGGAGGTCGCCCACGTGCAACCCGGCGATCGCGTCGTCGTCCCCTTCACCATCTCCTGCGGCAGCTGCACGATGTGCACCCAGGCGCTGCCCTCCCAGTGCGAGACCACGCAGGTGACCGAGTACGGGTCCGGTGCCGCGCTGCTGGGCTACTCGAAGCTCTACGGTCAGGTGCCCGGCGGGCAGGCCGAATACCTGCGGGTGCCGCACGCCGACTACGGGCTGATGAAGGTCGGCTCCCGGCTGCCGGATGAGAACTACCTCTTCCTCAGCGACATCCTCCCCACCGCGTGGCAGGCCGTGGTGTACGCCGGCGTCCCCACGCACCGGACCCTCGCGGTGATCGGCCTCGGTCCCGTCGGGCAGCTCAGCGCCCGCATCGGGCGGCACCTGGGCGCTCGCGTCCTCGCGATCGACCCCGTGCCCGAACGCCGAGAGATGGCCGAGCGGCACGGGATCGAGGTCTTCGATCTCGCCGAGGACACCGTCGGGGAGATCCGTGAGCGCACGCAGGGCCGGGGCCCGGACGCCGTGGTCGACGCCGTCGGGATGGAAGCCGAGGGCAGCCCCGTCGCCGGGCTCGCGCAGTCACTTGCGGGCAGGCTGCCCGATGCGGTCGCCCGGCCGCTCATGGAGCACGCCGGGGTGGACCGGCTCGCCGCCCTGCACACCGCCATCGACCTGGTCCGCCGCGGCGGCACGGTCTCCCTCTCCGGCGTCTACGGCGGGGCGGCCAGTCCCATGCCGCTGCTGACCATGTTCGACAAGCAGCTCCAGCTGCGGATGGGCCAGTGCAACGTGCGCACCTGGACCGACGACCTGCCGCCGCTGGTCGAGGATCCCGCCGACCCGCTCGGCGTCGGTGATCTCGTCACCCATCGCCTGTCCCTCGAGGAGGCCGGCGTCGGCTACGACATCTTCCAGAAGAAGCACGACGGCTGCATCAAGGTCGTCCTCGACCCGACCATCGCCCCTGCCCCGACCGACTGACCGTGGGCCGTCCCTGTCCATCGCCCGCGGCAGGCCCCACCCGATCACCCCGAGGAGAGAATCCATGGCATCCGTCGACCAGCTCGCCTTCGTCGATCCCGTCACCCGCTTCCCCGACATCACTCCGCCGAAGCAGCACCAGAGCGAACCCGGCCTCGACGCCGAGCTCATCCCCGGCACCGATCGTGGCGAGGACTCCTACCGCGGCACCGGACGCCTCGAGGGTCGCCGGGCACTGATCACCGGTGCCGACTCGGGGATCGGCGCGGCCGTCGCGATCGCCTTCGCCCGCGAGGGCGCCGACGTCGCGATGAACTACCTCCCGCAGGAACAGGAGGACGCCGAGCACGTGGCCGAGGTGATCGAACGGTCCGGGCGCACGGCGGTCCTGTTGCCCGGGGACCTCGCCGACGCCGACCTCTGCCGCCAGCTCGTCGACGACGCGGCCGCGCAGCTCGGGGGCCTGGACGCCCTGGTGAACAACGCCGGACGCCAGATCGCCGTCGAGAGTCTCGAGGAGCTCGAGGACGCGCAGTGGACCTCCACCTACGAGGTGAACATCCACGCCATGTATCGGATCACCAAGGCGGCGCTGAAGCACCTCCCGTCCGGCTCCACGATCGTCAACACCACCTCGATCCAGGCCTACGAGCCCTCCACCACCCTCATCGACTACGCCTCCACCAAGGCGGCGATCAACAACTTCTCCAAGGGGATCGCCCAGCAGCTCGCCCCGCGGGGGATCCGCGTGAACGCCGTGGCCCCCGGCCCGATCTGGACCCCACTGCAGGTCTCGGACGGCCAACCGAAGGAGGCGCTGCCCGACTTCGGCAAGAACACCCCGCTGGGCCGCGCCGGCCAGCCCACGGAGCTCGCCCCGGCCTACGTCTTCCTCACCTCGCCCGAGTCGAGCTACGTGCTCGGAACGACCCTGCACGTCAACGGAGGCAGCCCGACACCGTGAGCCCACGAACCCACGACGCCGTGCTGCTGATCGACCTGCAGGAGGCGTTCTTCCAGAGCCCGTCCCTGGCCGAGGCACGCGCCGAGGTGGTCGCCGCCGTCGAGACCCTGACGGCGGCGGCCCATCGCAGCGGCGTGCCGATCTTCCTGATCTCCACCGAGCACAGCCGCGACCGATCGACCTGGACGCTCTCCATGCTCGATGACGACCAGGGCTTCCTCTTCCACGGTGAACCCGGGACCGAGGTCATCGAGGAGCTCGACACCGAAGACATGACCCGGATCGAGAAGACCCGCGACAGCGCCTGGTTCGGGACCGATCTGCTGCTGCGCCTGCACAACCTCGGCGTGCGCCAGGTGGTGATGGCGGGCGTGTCCACCCATGCCTGCATCGCCCAGACCGCCCGGGACGCGTACGCGAACAACGTGCGCGCCACGATCGCCGAGGACGCGGTGGCCGACGAACGACCTGAGCACAAGCGCACCGTGCTGGACCTGCTGGTGACGGACCGCCAGGCCGAGCTCGCCGACTCCGCCGAGATCCTGCGGCGCTGGCAGGGCTGAGGGCACCAGGGCTTCCATCCGTCGGGGCCTGGTGCTTCGATGGGGCAATGAGCATCGATGCCCTCGGAATCATCCGCGAGGAAGCGGATCTCCTCGCCGCCGCCCTCACCGCCACCGACCCCGAGCAGAAGGTCCCCACCTGCCCGGACTGGACGGCCACCGATCTGCTGTGGCACTTCACCGAGGTCCACGAGTTCTGGGGCGGCATCCTCGCCCAGGGGGTCACCGACGAGGAGGCGGCCCAGAAGGTCGAGGAGTCCGCGGCGCCACGGCCCGAGCGCCTCGATGAGCTGCTGGAGCGCCGCGCCGCAGCGACCGAGGCGCTGGTCGCCCAGCTCGAGGCCCGCGACGACGAGGAGCCTGCCTGGTTCTGGTACTCGGCGGAGCAGTCCGTGGGGGTCATCCGGCGCATGCAGGTCCATGAGGCGACCATCCACCGCGTCGATGCCGAGCTCGCGGCCGGCCGCACGGTCACCTCGATCCCGCCGCAGGTCGCCCACGACGGGCTCGACCACGTGCTGCAGGTCATGTGGCCGGCGGTCTCCGAGTGGATCCCCCAGTGGGCCGAGACCAGGCCCGTCGCCCTCGTCGAGATCACCGCCGACGCCGGCCTGCCTCGCCGGCTGCTGATCAGCCGCTGGTCCGGGACGCGCCCGCGCGACGGCCAGGAGTTCGACGCGCCCGTCGGCCGGCTCGTCGCGGACGGAGAGACGACCGAGAACCTCCCGCGGGCCGCGGCGTCCGGTTCACCGTTCGCCCTGGACGTGTGGGCCTGGGGGAGAGGGCTGGCCCTCGAGCACGCCTCCGGACAGAGCGAGAAAGTGGAGGTGATCGGTGACGACGAGGCCGTCGTACAGATGGAGGCACTGATCGGCGAGGGGCACGACTGACGCGCGCGAGATCCTCACCCCCGCAGGCGCGACGCCGGGGGAGTTGACCGCTCCGGGCCGCTGTGGACGGAGCCGTCGGCCCCCGGCGGTGCGGGCGCCCTCGCCCGCAGCAGGCCGCCGCCCAGGTGCAACAGCGAGGCCACCACGAGGAAGGACAGCAGCATCACCGCCGTGGTGAGCAGGACCTGCGGCCACGAGGAGACCGTCGGATCCAGGAAGTCGTAGGGATACCAGCCCGTGACCGCCCCTCGCGCCCAGGTGAGTACGAGGAAGGCGAGAGGGTACAGCTGCCAGAGCAGGATCCGTCGCGGGGAGGCGGCCCGGGTCCGGGGTGTCAGCAGCCAGTCGGCGACCGCGACCACCGGGGCCAGACGATGCAGCACGATCCCGGTCCACCCGATGTCCCACCGCAGCAGCTCCTGCGGCGGCGCGATCACCAGGGCGTAGATGATCCCGGTCATCGCCAGGTAGAAGACGACCGCGCCGCGCACGTCCTCCCTCCATGGCGGCCGTCGAGGCACGAGCGCGGAGCCCGCGGTCACGAGGACCACGAACATCAGGGTGGACTGATTGGTGAAGTAGGAGACGTTCTGGGCGAGCAGGCCCACCTGCACCGACTCGACCGCATCTGTGACCAGGGCGGCGAGCACGGCCAGGGCGACCAGCACCCGGGTCGTGCGCGCCGCGACGCTCACGACCCCTGGGGCCAGGAGTCGCGCACGTCGGCCCCGCCCTCGACCACGTGCTCGGCTGCGCCGGGCAGATCGGTCCAGGAGTCCTGCGGGCGATACCCCAGCTCGAGGGTGGTGTTGGTCAGGGACCAGCGGCGATTGGGGTTGTCCGAGATCGCGTAGTACAGGCCGAAGCGCACCTCGGCCTCGATGGCGCAGCGCACCACCCGGGTGCAGTCGGCCGGGCTCAGCCACATGGCCCGCAGGACGTCCTCCTGCGCCGCGAGGGGATCCTCCGAGACCCATCCGATGCGCAGCGCGATGACGTCCAGGCCGTACTGGTCGTGGTAGAAGCGTCCGAGGGACTCCCCGAAGATCTTGGAGACGCCGTAGAGGGAATCGCCGCGGGGGATCTGGTCGGGATAGACGGGCCACTGCTCGAAGCGGTCGTACATGCCCATCGCGTGGTTCGAGGAGGCGAGCACCACCCGCCGCGCTCCCGCCTCGCGGGCGGCCTCGAGCACGTTGCGCTGGCCGACGATGTTGGCTTCCAGCACCGCGTCCCAGCCGGATTCGGGGGAAGCGGCCCCGGCCAGGTGGACCACGGTGTCGACGCCGTCCATGAGCGCGAGCACCTGGTCGTACTCGCCCAGCTCCGCGAACCTCAGCTCGAGGCCGGGCGGGGCCTTGTCCGCGCTGCGTCCGTGGAGGACGAGGTCGTACTCCTCGCGCAGTGACTCGGCCAGGCGGGAGCCGACGCCGCCCGTCGCCCCGGTGATCAGCACACGCTTCGTCGAGTTGCTCATGGGGCCATTATGGGCGCCCACCTCGCCCCGGGCGACCGGATCGACCGGTCGATCCGGCCGTCCACAAGGCGACCAGCAGGATGCGCAGGGCGGTCAGGTCGGACAGCACGGTCGGGGCCGGCGCCCCGAGGTCACGACGTGGACGACGCCTCGTCGCGGCGGTGGTCGTCGACGTCGGGCATCGGGCGGATCTCCGAGCGCATCCGCTCCATCCGCGCGTCGAGGTCTGCTGCGACCTGCGCGGCGTCGTCGAGCTCCTCGCGCAGATGCGCGGGCAGGTTCCGGCGGTACTTGTAACTGAGCTTGTGCTCGGTGCTGGCCCAGAAGTCCATCGCGATGGTGCGCAGCTGCAGCTCGACCGGGACGTGCTCGGTGTGCTCGGACAGGAACACCGGCACCTGCACGATCAGGTGCAGGGACCGGTACCCGTTGGGCTTCGGGGCGGCGATGTAGTCCTTGGTCATGAGCACCTCGAGATCCGGCTGACGGCTCAGCATGTTCGCGATCCAGTACACATCCGAGACGAAGCTGCAGGTGATGCGCACTCCGGCGATGTCGTGGACCCGCTCGCGGATGGCTGGGATCGTCATGTCACCGCCGGTGCGCACCGCCTTCTCGACGAGGCTCTCGGTGGACTTCAGCCGCGAGCGCACGTGCTCGATGGGGGAGTAGTCGTGGATCTGCTCGAACTCCTGGCGCAGGGTGTTGACCTTGGTCTGCACCTCGTCGATGCCGAACTGGTAGTACATCCGCAGCCGGACGAACTCCTCGTGGACCTGCTTCATCTGAGCGGCGAGATGCTCATGATCGACCCCTGGACGGGTCAGCTGCTCCTGCTGCGCGCGCACGAGTGAGCGCATCCGTTCCGAGGTGTCGGCCTGGACCGAGTCGTCATCATCCATCAGGTGGTGCCCTTCGAGGAGAGATCCGAACCCCTGACGATGCCAGATCCGGCTGAGGGCGCGCGGAACGTCCCCGCGGACTCGGGGGCGGAGGCTCCCCACGACGGTGGCTCGCCCCGACTCTCCGGCAGGGCACGGGTTCTCTGCGCGAGACGCCCCCGTGCACCGTGTCGGTGCTCAGGCGGCGGCTCGCCAGCGGGCCACGGCCTCCAGATCGTTGAAGGTGTACACGTGCGGGCCGGCCAGGGCGAGGCCCGACTCCTCCTGCCCCCGGGCGAGCTCCGCCAGCAGCGCATCGGGGTCCCACTCCCCGGGGCCGACGAGCCGTCGCATCCCGGAGCCTCGGCCGCTGAGCATTCGCAGCGACCTGCCGACCCCGACCTTGGCCCCGATCCGCAGCAGCCGGGCGGTGCCCACCGGGGCCGCGATCCCGGGGCGGATCGGGAGCGTGATGCCGGCTTCACGGAGGCTTCGCACCCACTGAAGCAGCGGCGGCGCCTCGAAGCACATCTGGGTGACGAGATAGGAGGCGTGCTCGGCCTTCGCGCGCACCAGGCGGATCGCCTCCTGCTCGTCGACGAACGGGTGTCCCTCGGGATGCGCGCCCATCCCGAGAGTGATGCCGGGGGCCGCGGCGGCGAGGTCCTCGAGAAGGCCCAGCGAACCGGTGTAGTCCCCGGCGGGCCGAGTCGCGTCCCCGGCGATGACGAACACCTCGTGCACCCCGGCTGCGGCGAGCTGTTCGAGCAGGTCCGTCGCTTCGTGCCGGTCGCGGATCTGGCGCGCCGCGAGATGGGGGATCGCGGTGAAGCCCGCCGCCGCCAGCTCGCCCGCCACCGCGATCGTCGCTGCCAGGCCCTGCGCCGGCGAGGCGGTCACGGTCACGCGCGCCCCCGGCGGGAGGTGGCCTTCGACCCGGTCCGTGATCCCCTTCAGCGGGATGACCTCGAACTGTGCCTCAGTTGCTCCCGCCGGGGGATCACGATCGGCCGCGGAGGTCACCTCACCCTCCCGCGGCGCCCGTCGCGGCCGAGGGGCCGGCCGCCGCCAGGGCGGTCACGTCCCCCTTGGGCTGTTCCTTGGTCGGGTCGATGAAGGGCTTGGGGACGACCACGGCCTCGACGAGCTCCTCACCCGAGGGCAGCAGGGTGCCGGGGCGCTCGCCCGTGTCGACCGAGAAGGTCGTGCCCACCGCGGAGAGGTCGGCCTCCACCAGGGCCAGGCCGATGTTCTTCTCCAGCCGCGGGGACCAGCAGGCCGAGGTGACCTGACCGACCACGCCGCCGTCGTAGTGGACGGGGAAGGGGTCGATCATCGACCCGTCGTTGTAGGTGCCCAGCCGCGCCCCGCCGATCTCGAGACCGACCAGCTTGCGGCGCGGACCCTCCGCCTTGACCCGGCGCAGGGCCTCCTTGCCGATGAAGTCGGCCTCCTGGTCCAGATCCACCATCCAGTCGTAGCCCATGCCGACCTCGAAGGGATTGGTGTCGAACGTGATGTCGGCGCCGTGGGCGAGCATGCCGCCCTCGATCCGGCGGATGTGGCACGGTCCGATGACCTTCATCCCGTGGGCCTGCCCGGCCTCCCACACCAGCTCCCAGAGCCTCGCGGCGTTCTGGGAGGCGTTGTGGACGTAGATCTCGTAGCCGATCTCGCCGGTGTACCCCGTGCGCGAGACGGTCACGTCGATCCCGTCGATTGTGTAGTCGTGCAGGTAGTAGTAGCGGATGTCCGCCACCGAGTCGCCGAGCAGGTCGCGCATCACGGCGTAGGACTTGGGGCCCTGGACCTGCACGGGGCCGACGTCGACCTCGCGGATGTCGACGTCCATACCGGCGTGAGTGGCGACGCCGCGCGCCCACAGCAGGATGTCGCTGTCGGCGAGCGAGAGCCAGAAGCGGTTCTCCTCCAGCCGCAGCAGGATCGGGTCGTTGAGGATCCCGCCGTGCTGGTCGGTGAGGAAGACGTACTTGCACTGGCCGACCTTGCACTTGCTCAGATCGCGGGTGACCAGCAGATTGGTGAAGTCGAAGGCATCCGGTCCGGAGATCTGGATCTGCCGCTCGACGCCGACGTCCCAGAGGGTGACACCCTCCAGCAGCGCCCAGTACTCGGCGATCGGGTCGCCGTAGTGCCGGGGGTGATAGGTGTGGTTGTACACGCTGTACATCTGCACGCCGTGACGCCGGGAGGCGTAGAAGAACGGCGATTTGCGGATGCGCGGGTAGAGCAGAACGTGGGGATTCTGGTTCACGGTCATCGTGGCCTCCAACGTCGTGTCCGTACTCCACTCTCGCACCTGTGCGCGTATTACGCAATGGGATGCGTAATACGCAAACACCGAGAAGAGGGGCGTAGCATCGGAGGATGGTCACGAACGGATCGGTGCAATCGGTGGACAGAGCCGCGCGGGTGATGGAGATCCTCGCCCGCGACGGCACGGCGGGCGTCGGCGAGGTCGCCCGGGAGCTGGAGGTCCACGGCTCCACCGCATCCCGTCTGATCGGGGCGCTGGAAGCCCACGACCTCGTCGCGCGGGACGGCGCCACCGGCAGGGTGAGGCTCGGGATGGGGGTGCTGCGCCTGGCGGCGGCCACCCGGTCGGGACTGGACATGACTGCCCAGGCGGGGCCGGTCTGCGACGCGCTCGCCGAGGAGCTGGGCGAGACCGTCAACGTCGCCGTCCTGCGTGACGGCGCGGCCGTGAACGTCTATCAGGCGCAGGGCACCCGGACGGTCGCTCTGCACAACTGGGTGGGGAACCGGACGGTCCTGCACGCCACCTCGAGCGGGAAGATGCTCATGGCCCACCTGGCGGAGGCGGAGCTCGACGCCGTGCTCGAGACGCCGCGGGAACGGTTCACCGACGCCACCGTCACGGATGCCGACGCGCTGCGCCGTCTGTTCGACGAGTCCCGGGAGCGGGGCTGGGCCGAGGCGGTCGAGGAGTTCGAGCAGGGACTCAACGCCGTGGCCGCCCCGATCCGCGGGCCGGAGGGGCGCGTCGTCGCCGCGGTGTCGGTCGCGGGGCCGGCCTACCGGCTCGGACCCGAGGAGCTCCCGGTGGCTGCCGAGGTGCTGATCCGGGCGGCCGAAGAGATCTCGCGCCGACTCGGGCACCGCGCCGAGATCGCCCTCTGAGCGGACGGCCCGGCGGCGAGGCCGACCCCCTGGGTGAGGGCCGCGGGTCTCAGCCCTTCATCCGCAGGTCCTGCGGATCGAAGGCGGGGGTGCGTCCCGTGGTCAGCACCGTCACGGGGTGCGGCCGGCCGAGGTACTCCACCGACAGCCTCGTGCCCTCGGCCGCGAGCTGCGGGGGCAGGTAGGCCATCACGAGGTAGGAGCCCAGCGACGGGGCCGGGCCGGCCGACGTGACGTAGGAGCGTCGGCCCTTCGCATCGAGGATCGGTTCGCCCTCCGTGGTCAGGACCGGTTCGCCGCCGGTCATGCAGCGCGGCGCGTCCGCGTCGGCTCCGTCGGTGGCCGGCTCGACCGTCAGCGTGCACAGCAGCGCCGCCGGATCCGCGGCTCGGGCGGCGAGGTAGGCCTGCTTGCCGACGAAGCCGGGCGTCTTGACCTTCGGCAGCGCGAGGTCGGCCTCGACCGGGTCGTACTCGGCGGTGAGCTCGGCACCCATCAGGCGGTAGCCCTTCTCGAGCCGGCCCGTGGTGCCGTAGACCCCGATGCCGGCGGCGATCAGGCCCAGGTCCTGGCCGCTGCCCCAGAGCACGTCCCACACGCGCAGGCCGTGCTCGGTGGGCACGTGGATCTCCCAGCCGAGCTCGCCGACGTAGGAGATCCGCAGCAGTGAGGCGGGCACGGAGCCCAGCTGCACGTCCTGGGCGGAACCGAAACCGAAGGCCTCGTGCGAGAGGTCGTGTTCGGTGACCCGTTCCAGCAGATCGCGGGCGCGTGGCCCCCAGACGCCGAGGGTGGAGACGGCGGAGCTCGCATCGGTCAGCTGGACCGAGCCGTCCCCGGGCAGGTGAGCGCGGAACCAGGCCAGGTCCCGGGCGCCCTCCGCGCCGCCGGTGATGACCCGGAAGTCCTCCGCCCCGCGGCGCACGATCGTGAGGTCCGAGCGGAAGGTGCCCACCGGCGTCAGCAGCGGTGTGTAGACCACGCGGCCGACGCGCACGTCGATGCGAGCCATCGCCAGCTGCTCGAGGTAGGCCACTGCTCCGGGCCCGTGCACGTCGAAGACGGCGAAGGCGCCCAGATCGATCATCGCGACCCGGTCGCGCATCGCCAGGTGCTCGGCCTCGATGATCGGTGACCACCAGCGACGGTCCCATTCGGCCGGACGCTCGGTCAGGCGCGAGCCGTACTCCTGGAGCAGATCGGCGTTGGACTCGTACCACTGCGGCCGCTCCCAGCCGGCCGCCTCGAAGTACTGCGCCCCCAGCGCCTCGGTGCGGGGGTGGAAGGGACTCGTGCGCAGCGGGCGGTCCGAGAGCCACTGCTCGCGCGGGTGGGTGATCCCGTAGACCTTGGGGAACCCCTCGGCGGCACGTGCCCGCACGTGGGAAGGGCTGCGCAGGGCGGGATGGAAACGGGCGATGTCGGAGCCGTGCGGGTCGATCTCGCTGGCCCCGTCGGTGATCAGCTCGGCGAGCATGCGCCCGACCCCGGCGGCCTCCTTGATCCAGACGGCGGCGGCGGACCACAGCCCGCCCACCTCCGGCATCTCGCCGACCACGGCATTGCCGTCGGGCGTCAGCGAGAGCAGACCGTTCAGCGCCTCCTTGCGCGGCGGCTCCGGATCGGTGAGCAGCTCCGGGAACATCTGCCGGGCCTGCTGCATCTGCAGCGCGAAGTCGTCCTCGGTGAAGGGGAAGCTGGTCGGTGTCGACTGCCCGGGATGGTTCCCCACCGGCGGGATCTCGTCGGGATGGTGCAGCAGCGGCCGGTGCGCGTAGGAACCGATCTCCAGATCGGGGCCGCGCTGGCGCTCGTACATCAGGCAGTCCATGTCGCGCAGCAGCGGGAAGCTGATCCACTCCTCGGTGCGTTCCAGCTGCGGGATGGGGCCGACGTCGATCATCTGGTGCACTGCCGGCGTCAGGGGGATCGTCGCACCGGCCAGGGCCGCGACCCGAGGGCTCCATACGCCGCAGGCGACGACGACGATCTCCGCCTCGATCTCCCCGGCGTCGGTGCGCACACGGCGGATCCGCCCGTCCTCGACCACGAGGTCGAGCACCTCGGTCTCTGGGCAGGTGGTCAGTGCCCCGGCCTCCTCGGCCCGTCGGCGCATCAGCTCCCCTGCGCGGATCGGGTCGACGATCGCCCCCGTGGGTGTGTGGAATCCGCCGATCAGCAGGCTCGCGTCGCAGTACGGGACGAGCTGCTGGATCTCGGCGGGCGAGAGCAGATGCGCCTCCACGCCGAAAGCCTTCGCGGAGCTCATCCGTCGCGTCAGCTCCTGCATCCGCTCCGGGCTGCGGGCGACCTCGATGCCGCCGCACTGCGAGAGCACCCCGAGTTCCTCGTACTGCCGCAGGGAGTCCACCGTGAGATCGGTGATCTCCTTGGAGTGGTCGACGGGGAAGACGAAGTTCGAGGCGTGGCCCGTCGAACCGCCCGGGTCCGGCAGGGGACCCTTGTCGATCTGGACGATGCTGCGCCATCCCAGATCGGCCAGGTGGCTGACGGCGGCATTGCCGACCACCCCGGCTCCGATGACGACGATGTCTGCACGATCCGGCAACTGTGCCATGGCATCCTCCCGAGCTCACCGTGGGCCACCTCACGGTATCCCCGCGCGGCGCGTTTGACCATGGGTAGACCAGGCGCGGTCCGAGCCGGCGCCGGGCGGGGGCCGGCCCTGGCCCGCCACCAGGGCATGATCAGATCCGCGGATGTCGTCGCTCGATCGCCGTGCGGTGATCTCGCGCTCGGCGCATCGGGCCGACTGCGAGATCCGTGCAGGAGCACTGACGCGGTGAGGGAGACTGCATCCCCGCACGACGCACGAGGCGAGTACCCACGCAGAAAGTCCTGAGCCGCGGCATCGTCTGTCGACGATGCCGCGGCTCAGGACGTCGGGGTGATCGACGGGATTTGAACCCGCGACCGCCTGGACCACAACCAGGAGCTCTACCAACTGAGCTACGACCACCATGTGCGGATCGCGACCCGCAACGAGAGACAACCATACCGTCTCCGCTCGCTGTTCTCGCCTCGGCAGCGGTCGGTGAGGGTGTGATACGCGTTGCATCTGTCACCGCACGCGGACGAGGGTGGAGACTGGGGGCATGATCGCCGCTTTCTCCCTCCAGCCCACCGGTGAGCCCTCCGACCCCGCGCTCGTGCGCACGCTCGAGGACGGCGCGGATGCCGCCAGCGTCCACGACGCGGTCGCCGCCGCCGTGCGCATCGTGCGCGAGTCCGGCCTGCCCACCCGCACCTCCTCGATGTTCACCGAGGTCGAGGGGGAGTGGGATCAGGTCATGGACGTCGTCAAGCGCGCGACGGCCGAAGCGGGGCGCTACGGCTCGCGCGTCTCCCTCGTGCTCAAGGCGGACCTCCGACCCGGCCACAGCGGGGAGCTCGACGGCAAGGTCGAGCGGCTCGAGGCCGCCGTCGACCGCCTCGAGGACTGATCCCACCGACCGGGCGGACCGGCTCTCGGGGACCGCGCGGCGAGGGCGTTCCGCCCTTCGGGCTCAGAGGTCCTGGTCGAGCAGCCCGTCGCGCAGTGCCGCCGCCAGGGTCGGAGTCACCGGCAGGCGCGGGATGAGCGTCGCCTGGAAGGCGTGGTAGATGTCCGGCTTGCCCGGCCAGGTCACGCCCTGCGGCTCGTTGTCGGCGTCGAGCTCGTGGAACCAGGAGCCGGTCCCGGGGTCCAACAGGTAGGTGGAGATGTACTCCCACCACTGCTCGTAGCGTTCGGCCCACACCCGCTCCCCGGTCACCTGGTGCATCACTGCGGCCGCACCGACGGCCTCGGCGGCGACCCAGTGCATGCGCTCACGCGCCACGGGGGTGCCGTCCCAGTCCACGGTGTAGGCGAAGCCGGGTGCACCGTCGGCCCCGAAGGTGGCCGCGGCCTTCTCCATCAGCGCGGTGGCCGCCTCGAGCATCCACTCCGGGGCCTCGCCCTCGACCGAGATCAGCGCGGCCCGGCCGTGCAGCACCAGGCGCGCCCACTCGATCCAGTGCCCGATCGTGGCGCCGTAGGGGCGGAACGGGTGAGTGGGCTCGTCGCGGTTGTACTCCAGCAGCGGGTTCCAGTCGGTGTCGAAGTGCTCGGGAAGGGCCCAATCGTTGCCGCGGGCGAACTCGTCGATCGCGCGGGTCATGATCCCCACCGCGCGATCGAGCCAGCGGCGCTGCCCGGTCACGTCGGCGGCGGCCAGCAGCGCTTCGACCGTGTGCATGTTGGCGTTGATCCCGCGATACTCCTCGCAGGTGGAGAAGGCGCGATCGAAGGTGTCGACGCTCATGCCGGCGTCCTCGTCGAAGAACTTCTCATCCAGCACCGTCAATGCCTCTTCGAGCAGCTCCGCGGCTCCCGGTCGGCCCGCGGCGAGCGCCGAGGAGGCGGCGAGCACCACGAAGGCGTGCGCGTAGGCCTGCTTCGAGTCGTCGACCGGCTGGCCCGCCGCGACCGAGGCGAACCAGCCGCCGTGCTCCTGATCGAGGAACACCCCGCGCAGCGAGGCGATGCCGTGATCGGCGAAGCGGCCGAAGTCCGGACGTCCCAGCAGGTGGCCGAGCGCGAAGCTGTGCGTCATCCGGCAGGTGATCCACAGCTCCGAGGGGCGTGAGAGATCCGGGGCGCCGTTCTCGTCGAGCCAGGCGAAGCCGCCATCGGCCCGGACGGACTCGGAGCCGAACACGAGCAGCTCGTCCCCCTCGCCCTCGAGCCAGCGGCGGTGTGAGGCGCGATCGAGCCAGGGCACGTGCGGAGCCGGGGCCGGGGTGCTGCCCACGGGCGTCGCCTCCGGGGCGAGCTCGAAGGTGCGCGAGGCAGCCTGCGCCTGGGCGGTGGTGGGCCCGGGCTCGGTGACCAGCAGCACCTCGCGGTAGTACTTCAGCTCCTGGATGGACTCCTGGATGTCGGCCAGCGCACGGTGGCCGCCGTGCTTGGCGGGGATGTTGTAGTACACCCGCGGGAACCAGCGCTTGGCGAGCTCCTTGAGGCTGGAGACGTCGATGGTGCGGTAGGACAGCCAGCTCGCGAACTCGGGGACGTCGCGGTCCAGGAACACCCGGTCGGTGCCCACGCTGTTGCCCGCGAGGGGGGCCTTTCCCGGCTCGGGGCAGAACTCGCGCACGTAGGCCAGGCACTGCTCCTGCGCCTGCTCGAGGGTCATGCCCCCGTCGAGCTCCTCGAGGAGGCCGGAGACGGTGTGCATGTTGACCACGAAGGGGTCCATGCCCTCCAGCGACTCCGCCGGCGGCTTGATGACGACGTCGACACCGTCACCCAGGATGTTCAGATCGGCGTCGGTCACGAGCACGGCGATCTCGACGAGCGCGTCACGCTGTTTGTCGAGGCCGGTCATCTCGCAGTCGACCCAGATGATGCGGTCGTTGAGGGCGCGGGAGGAGCTGGAAGTCACCGGACCACAGTATCGCGGGAACACGGCCACGGTTCCGGAGCTCGCTCGTGGCGGCCGAGGGCGCTGGTGCTGAGTTGTGTCGGGATCTCAGCCAGTTCCGGGCAGAAAGTGGCTGAGATCGGAGCAATCGCGCGCGAGCGCTCGTGGTTACCATGGGGTCATCTGGGTTCGTCGAGGAGCCCGGGGGAGGAGTCGCCGTGAACTTGTACCTCCGTCTGCTCGTCGTCATGATCAGGGTGCGATTCCGAAGTCGCCTGAGCATGTGGGACACCTCCCGCGTCCGCTTCCGCGTGAATCCCCTCGACCTCGATGTGCAGCGCCACATGAACAACGGTCGCTACCTCACGCTGATGGACCTCGGCCGGATGGACCTCATGATCCGTTCCGGCTTCTGGAAGCGGGTGACCGGGAAGGGCTGGTATCCCGTGATCGCCGGGCAGTCGATCACCTACCGCCGCTCGCTGACGTTGGGGCAGCGCTTCGACCTCTCGTCGCGGGTGATCGGGCACGACGACCGCTGGATCTACATGGAGCAGGTCTTCCGCGTCGGCGACGTGGTCCATGCCGACGCCATCATCCGGGCCCGCTTTCTGCGGCGCACGGGCGGCTCGGTGGACATCCCGGAGGTGCTGGACCTCGCCGGCCCGATCCCGGAGAGTCTGCGGGTGCCCGACTGGATCCTCGACTGGAACGAGTCCTCCTCCCAGCACAGCCGAGGACTCTGAGCACGCACCGGGACCGGGCGCGGCCCTCGCGACGAGACCGCGCGCCCGGTAGGTTATGAGGATCATCCGTCGGCCCGCCGTCGATCGAGAGGCCCCATGACCTCGCCGTCCGCCCCCGAGACTCCGGACCCGTCTGCGAAGCCCGGCACCGGCCACGGCCTACCGGAGCCCGCCGAGGCGGAGGCGCATGCCGCGGGCTTCGGTCTGCGCCCGCCCCGGGATCACGTCGATTCCCGGTGTCGCGCCTGGTGGGCGACCCAGACCGCGCTGTGGGCCGCCCTTCCCGTCCTCGTGCTCGCCCTGCTCGGTCTCCTCATCGAACCGGCTCGCTGGTGGCTGCTGGGGGCGGCGCTGGTGCTGCTCGTGCTCGCCGTGCCCCTCGCCCTGGTGGTGCCCCGGGTGCGGTGGCGCATCCACCGTTGGGAGGCGACCGATGACGCGCTCTACAGCCGTACCGGACTGTTGTGGGAGGAGTGGCGCGCGGCGCCCCTGTCCCGCATCCAGACCGTCGACATGGACCGCGGGCCGCTGCAGCGTTCCTTCGGCCTGGCCACCATCTCGGTGTCCACGGCCTCGGCGCGCGGCGCCGTGCGCATCAGCGCGCTCGACGCGGAGCTGGCGACGGAGCTGGTGCAGCGGTTCACCCATCTGACGGAGGCCGACGACGAGGACGCGACATGAGTGCGTCGGCCCCGATCCCGGCACCTGACGTCCCTCCCGCCTCCGAGCAGCCCTGGCAGCGCCTGGACGTGCGCACGATCCTGGCGTCCGTCCTCGTCCTCGCCGCCGTGCTGCTCGGGATCGGCGTGGTGGTGGCGATCGGCATGCTGCTGCTCGGCGTCGGCCCGGGTTGGGTGCTGCTCTGGGTCGGCGGCGGCGTCACGGTGCTCAGCGCGCTCGTCGCCCTGGTCGAATGGATCCGCCTGCGAACCACCACCTACCGGCTCGACGGCACCCGCATCGAACGGCGCGTGCGCTTCCTCGGCAGCTCCCGCACCTCGCTGGCGCGCGACCGGATCCGCAACGTCGAGCTGTCCGCCGACCTGTTCCAGCGTCGCCTCGGCATCGCGGAGGTCAAGCTCGCGACCGCCGACGGGGGCGGGGAGCGCTTCCACCTCCAGGCGCTCGACCGCGCCGTCGCCGACGCACTCCGGATCGAGCTGCTGGGGGAGCGGGCCACCGCCGAGACCGGCACCCTGGCCACGATCGACTGGGGGTGGCTGAGATATGCGCCGGTGTCGCTGACCACCGGCGCGATCGGTGTGGCCGCCTACGGCGCCGTGTTCCAGGTCTTCGACTGGTTCGCCGCGGTGCCCGCGCTGATCGCCTGGATCGCGCAGACCTTCGGTGCATTCCCCCTGATCCTGCTGATCCCGGCGCTGATCCTGGGAGCGGTGGTCCTCGGGGCCGTGGCCACGCTCGCGCTCTATGTCGAGGGCTGGTGGGGCTACCGGCTCGGACGTCACCGGGACGCCTCCCTCGACCTGCACCGCGGCCTGCTCGTCAGCCGCTCCACCGTGTTCGACGGGGACCGGCTGCGAGGGCTCACGCTGCACGAGCCGCTCGGGCTGCGGCGCGTCGGCGGGGCCCGGCTCGACGTCATCGCGGTGGGAGTGAAGGCCCCCGAGGGGGACCAGAAGAACGCACAGTCCCCGGCGCTGGTGCCCGCCTCCCCGCGAGCCGTCGGCGCGGGCGTGGCGGCGACGGTGCTCGGTGCCGCACTGCCGGAGGAGCTGAGCTCCCATCCGCCGGCGGCCCGGCGCAAGAGGTTCCTGCGCGCCGGGATGCTCACCGCGGCCGGCACCGTCCCGGCCGTGATCCCTGCGCTCCTCCGCCCCTCGCTGTGGTGGATCCCGGTCCTCACCGTCCTGGTGCTGGCCGCGCTCACCGCGGTGCTCGCCCTCGACAACGCCCGCGGGCTCGGCCACCTGGTCACCGAGCGCCATGTCGTGCTGCGCAAGGGCTCCCTCTTCCGCCGCACGGATGTGATGGACCGGGAGGGGGTGCTCGGTTGGAACCTCACCCGCAGCCCGTTCCAGCGGCGCTCCGGGCTGGGCACGGTGGTCGCGACCTCCGCGGGCGGCAGCGGCGCCTTCCACCTGCCCGATGTCGCGGCGGAGCAGGCGCGCGAGGTGATGGGCAGCGCAGGAAGGGTCTGGGAGCATCTGCAGGTCGGCGCACCCGCAGCAGGAGACGTCAGCGCCGGGGCGGGGCGACGTCCGCCCTCCGCCGGTCCCGGCGACGCAGCTCCTCGAGACCGCTGATCACGAGCAGGAGCACCACCACGCCGAGCAGGATCCACTGCTCGAACAGCCCGGCGAGGACGCCGGTGATCACCAGGGCGACGAGATAGACGACGGTCATCACCTGCGCGGAGACTCCCAGCAGTCGTGCCCCGAACCTGCCTCGCAGCAGCCGCAGCGCCAGTAGCACGGCGATGGCGCCGATCGTGAGGAGCTTCAGCATCAAGCGGACGGCTCCTCACGACGGGGACGGCGTGCACCTCGCGGGGTGGTTCTCAAACCCGCGCAAGCCGCTCGTGACGTTGATTCGCCGGGTTCTGCGGGGATCGCGGCGCTCGGCGTCGCGTCCTGAGCGTCAGCCTGTCGAGGATGTACGTGGCCCGGTGGCGAAGAATTCACCCCGGGCTCAAACCCGTTTGAGTGTCTCGAATCGGGCTGCGCTGGCCGAGGAGTACGCCAAGGATGTGCCTGTTGATGAGCTGGTACGGCGGTTCGGGATACATCGCACGACGGTGCACCGGCTCGCTTCTCAGGCGGGCATCTCGGTGCGCCGCCGCGGTCTGGATGAGCCCGGGCGCCAGAAGGCTGCGCGATTGTACGAACAGGGCATGACGCTCGAAGAGGTCGCGGCCGAACTGGCGATCGGCGACGAGACGGTGCGTTCTGCGGTCGTGGCCTGTGGGGGAACGATCCGCCCGCGCGGTCGCCGTCCCGCCAGGGTCTGACGGGCCTGTAGCTCACCTCGCTGTCAGGGACAGTCGAGGCCGAGGATGGTCGTCGCGCTGCTGAATCAGCCCAGCTACGGCGCCAACCTGCCAAAGTGTCATCTGCGGTTGACATTCCAAGGTGTGTCAACGTACGTTGACTATACGACGAGGGAGGAGGGACGGGTTGAGATGGGTGAGCAGCAAATGAGCGCGTTGGTTGTCCAGTCGGGCGATGACGACCCGTTGCGGGCGCTTGCGGCGGTGGCCGAACTGCATGGCGAGGTCAACCGCGCTGAGGCGGTGGTGGTGCGTCGGGCAAGGATGAGCGGTGCGTCCTGGGCACAGATCGCTCGCGTGCTGGGCGTGAGCCGGCAGGCGGTCCACAAGAAGTACGGTGGAACGCGGTTCAGCCGTGGCTGACAGTAAGACTTCCACGCCGAAGGCGAGCCTGCGCGACCTGTTCTCCTACTTGCGTGAACACCGCGGGGTGCTGGCCATCGTGCTGGTCATCTCGCTGGTGGGTGCCGCACTGAACCTGGCGCAGCCGCTGATGGTCAACCAAGTCATCGCGGCCGTGGGCGACGGACGAGACCTCAGCGGCCCGGTGGCGGTGCTGGTGGGACTCGTCGTGGGCGCGGGGCTGGTGGACGCCGCACAGCAGTTCTTGCTGGGGCGCACCGCCGAGGGAGTGGTGTTCTGCGCGCGCCGCCAGCTACTGGGACGCATGCTCCGGTTACCGATCCGCGAGTATGACGCCCGCCGCACCGGCGACCTGGTCTCCCGGGTGGGATCGGACACCACCATGGTGCGCGAGGCGCTGACGGGCGGGCTCGTCGAGGCACTGAGCGGCGTGTTGGTCTTTGTCGGGGCGCTGGTCGCGATGGCACTGCTGGACCTGACCCTGCTGGGCATCACGCTGGCCGTCATCTTGGTCGCCGTGGTCAGCGTCGTAGCCGTCAGTGCCCGTATCCAGGCGCTGACCCTTGCTTCACAGGAGGCCATAGGCCGAGTCGCGGCCGGGGTCGAGCGAGCACTGTCGGGTGTGCGCACCATCCGAGCCGCCGGAGCCACCGAGCGGGAGGAAGGCAAGCTTGTCTCCGATGCGCAGGCCGCCTACAGCCTCGGCGTGCGGATAGTGCGCATCAGTGCCGTGCTATGGCCGGTGAGCGGGCTGGCCGTCCAGGGCGCCTTCCTGGCGGTGCTGGGTGTCGGCGGGTACCGGGTCGCCGCAGGCACGTTGTCGGTGGCGGACCTGGTGACCTTCATCCTCTTCCTGTTCATGATGCTCATGCCGCTGGCCACTGCGTTCAGTGCGGTCATCACGGTGCGCACCGCCCTGGGCGCCCTTGCTCGCATCAAGGAGGTCCTCGATCTGCCGACCGAGGAGGACGGTGAGGCCGCACTACGTAGCCGGCCCGCTGATGAAAGGCCCAACCCTGAGCCAGCGATGGTCACCTTCGAGGGTGTCTCCTTCGCCTACCGGCAGCATGAGCCCGTCTTGGAAGATGTGAGCTTCGCCGTCCCACGTGGGTCAACGACCGCGATCGTCGGCCCATCAGGGGCGGGCAAGTCGACCCTGATGGCCCTGATCGAGCGCTTCTATGAGCCGGACCAAGGAACGGTCCGCCTGGACGGGATCGATATGCGGACCCTGGCCCGGTCCGAGCTGCGCGACCGGATCGGCTACGTCGAACAGGATGCCCCCGTGCTGGCCGGCACCATCAAGGACAACCTTCTTCTATCCGCACCGGACACGGACGAGACACGCTGTCGGCAGGTGCTCGCCGACGTCAACCTGCTGGATCGCATCGAGCAGCATGCCGACGACTTGGACGCCGTGGTCGGGGACGACGGCGTGGGCCTGTCCGGCGGAGAACGCCAACGCCTGGCGATCGCCCGCGCACTGATCGGTGGTGCGCCGTTGCTTCTGCTCGATGAGCCGACCGCCAGTCTCGATGGGCGGAACGAGCGCGCGATGCACCAGGCCATCCGCTCGGCCGCCGCCGGGCGAACCGTGCTGATCGTCGCTCACCGGCTGGCCACCGTGGCCGACGCCGACCAGATCGTTGTTCTCGACGCCGGCCGGGTCACCGCCACCGGTACCCACACTGAACTTCTAAACAGCAGCGAGCTGTACCGCGACCTTGCCCACCATCAACTACTCGCTGCCCGGCCGGCAAACAATGAGAGCGAGCTGGGTACTTCCTCTGATATCTCCCGATGACCGAGTGCTGGAAGGGCGTCGGGGCGTTCTCAGCCCAGGGCGCTGCGGCAGGTGGGTCACTGGACGTATCCGGCCACCCTCGCCAACTCGGACACGTCCCTTTCGGGTGCATCGTTGGCCTCTCGTGCGACGGCTCGTCGCTGTCGCCGGCGTGCATCGGCTTCACCGATGCGGGCTCGGATGAGCCAGACGATGCTGGCGGGTCCCAGCCAGAGCATCTTGAACCCGGACCACACCGTCAGAAGTACGAACAGGTGGAGCCACCCCGGCGCACCTTGATCGATCAGCCCGACGAGCCACACGGCAACGGCGAAGTATGGGATCGCCAGCAGCATCGCTACCGGTCCCCACTTCATGCCGCGTCTGGTGCGGATCGCGTCAACGAGGATGTTGGTCGGCATGTAGCAGCGCCCGAAGTTTCGGATTCGGATGCTTACCGCTAGCAGAAAGCGAAACATGATCGGCTCCTCTCAATCGCACGTTTCTCCTGAGGAGGCAGTGCGCTGAGAAGGGTCCGAAGCCGGACCGACCGCGTACGGCCGAGTGGTGAGAAGTAACCTGCCTCACTTTCACGATACGCCCCATCTCGGACATCAGAAAGGGCTCACAGTCGCGGGCCGATCCGGTCGCGTCCAACCGGGCGCCGCCCCGGCCCGTCCTGCCGGGGCCGGGTGATGGCTTGGGCGCGCCCGAGGGCAGCATCGGCACGGGCATAATCGATCTTCTGCGCCGCGGTCTCCGGTTCGGGGCCGAGGGGATGGCTGCCGGTGATCTGGTAGCGGTCGCGGTAGCCGGCCACGACCCTCGCTTCGCGACGCCAGGCCTGCGCTTCCTTCTCACCTTCGGGCACATCGCCGAGCCGGGAAGTCCAGGGCTCATGGTCTGTGAGGGCGGTCTCCAGAACAGCGGTGACTCGTTGCTCGATGAGCTGGTGACGTTCATCGAGGGCGTGGCGCATCTCAGCGGTCATCGGGCCTCGCGCTGCGGGGACAAGCCCGGCGATCAGCCGCGGCGCCTTCCGGGTGCGGCCGGACCCGGCGGGACGTGCGGTGGCGCGGGCGACGCGGTGGTGCAGGACGGAAGCGATGTCATCTGCGTCATCGAACCCCCGTGCTGCGATCAGACGCGGGAGCAGACGGTCCATATCGTGGTGATTGGCCTCGGCCCGGCGCAGTTCGGCGGTGAGCGCTCCGAACGCCTCCGAGTCCATAGCGGCGTCGGCCTGACTCTCGGTGAGACCCGAGGCACGGATCAATGTCGCCCAGCGGTCGCGTTGGGCTGCGGCAGCGATGGTCTCGTACTCGGCCGCGAGCTGAGCGACCGAGCCCCACTGCTCGTGTTCAACGGTGATGGTCTCGTGGGCGGACAGTTCCGCGCCGACGCGCTGGAGGACGCCGTAGAGCACGCTCCGGGCGGTGGCGTCGGGGTTGTCACCGGGGTGCGGCTCAGTGTGGGCGTCGTCGGCTCGATCGAGGACCACATAGGCCCGGTTGGAGTGCTTGCCGCGGGTCATGGCGACATAGAAGTTCTCCCGTGTGGTGGTCGGCTCCACCAGCACATGCGCGGTGTCGACCGTGACTCCCTGAGCGCGGTGTGCGGTGACCGCATACCCAAGATCGACATGCTCGGCCACGTACGACGCCGGCAGCAGGATAGACCCGCCGAATCTGCGGCCGGTGGGACGGATCGTGACCGAGCCATCGTCGCGCACGTCTTTGATAGTCCAGGTGTCGCCGTTGCGGACCCAATCCTTGCCGTTGCGCAGGCGCCGGTCGTTGCGGCGGGTGATGACCGTGTCCCCGGCCCCGGCGGTGGTGCCGTCGTTCAGCTCGACCTCGCGGCCGGGTGTGAGGGTGCCGTCGAGGATCAGGTCCGCGCGGGCACGGGTGTTGAGGGCGGTCACGTCGTCGCGGGTTTCGGCGATCAGCACTGACACTGCCCCGGCGTTCCGGTCGGCGCGCCAGGCGCCGTAAGCGGCATCGGCCATCACCTCGGCGTCGCCCTCGTGGATACGATCGTAGTCGAGGTAGGTGTCGATCACCTCAGTACGTCCATGCCGTAGCCCAAGGGATGCGATCTTCTCCCAGGCGTTCGTGAAGCGGTGGACATCGACCAACTCGGGCGCATCGTCGCGGTCGTTGACGAGCAGCCCGAATGCGCCACCGGCATCCACGGACTGGAGTTGGGCGAAGTCACCAACCAGCAGCACCTTCGCACCGGCCTGCTCCGCAAGGTGCGTGATCCGGTCCAGGGACAGGGTGCCTGCCAGGGATGCTTCGTCGATGATGACGAGCTGCCCCGCCTTGAACGTCGTGCCGTGCACGAGGTGGTTGGTCCACCATTTCGCCGTGTTCTCCGTCGCGATGTCAAGGTCATCAGCGAGGACCTGCGCTGCCACTGCGGAGGGGGCCAGCCCGACCACGGACCCGGAACCGTGTTCCGTCTCCCACATCCTCCGCAACGCCCACGTAGCCGTGGTCTTGCCCGCACCGGCCGGGCCGACGAGCACGTCGAGCACCCGCCCGGAGACGGCGATCTTCATCAAGGCCTCGGCCTGGTCCTCGCCGAGCATTCGTCCCTCGGCATCGGCGCGGGAGGTGATCGTTTCCACCGTGCCGACCGGGACCGCTGGTGCGGTGATGGTGCGGGATCGGTCGAGCAGCCGGTCCTCGGCCGCGAGCAACAGCTCGGAGGAGAACACGGTGGAGTGCTTGGGCCGGAACACACTGGTGCCGTCAACGCGCCGGAACGCTGCCGGGCTCGTGGCGAGGTCGGGCGGAGTGAGACGCAGCGACGCGTTCTCGGCGGCATCGGCGACCATGCCGACGATCGCCTCCCGGTCCTGCATGGAGGCGAAGCGCCAGCCCATCGTCTGCCGGGACGCCTCCGCCGTCAGGTTCCAACGGCGCCAGGTCGAACGCTTCTCACCGACGACCTCGACCACCGCGGCCCCGAGTTCGGCCACCACGCCGAGTGGGACGTCGTCGGCTCGCAGCAGTAAGGGCGTCTCGTTGTCAGTGACCACGCGTGCCCATGTCGTGGCGTCCTGACCGAGTACACCGGTGGCACGGGTGCGCCACCGCTCCGTGAGGTCCGCCAGCGACCGGACCTCCTTGTCGGGGCGTGTGGACAGAGTGGCCTGGGCGCGCAGCTTCATGATCGTCGCCGGTGAGGGCCGCCGCCCGCGCTTGTCGACGTACTCGGCGATGAGACGGTCGGTCTCGCTGTCGATGTGCCGGGCGCGAGTGGAAAACTCCTGAACCAGCTCTTCCGGCACACCGGTGATCGCCCACGCCGGGTTCCGGTCCCGGCCCATGTCACGGGCCTCCCATTCGACACCGAAGGCGCGGGTCATGTGATCGGCGAACACCGCCTCGTGCAACTCCGAGAGCGCGACCACGGCGGCGTGCATCGGCCGCCCATCCAAACTCCGCCACTTCCCATCCAAGACGGTCTGTACCTTGTTGGAGATCACGACGTGGGTGTGCAGGTGGGGGTCGCCGGCACGGGAGTCGAAGTGATCGAACGCAGTGGCTACCAGCCCAGTGACATCGACCTGCGCCACAGCTCCGTCGCCGGCGGTTGCGCCGGTACGGGTGGCTGCAACCTCGCGCTCCATGAACGCAACCATCTCCGCAACAGCACGATGATGCGCCTCACCGATCAACGCCTGCGTCCCGGCATCAGAGACCGCCCACAGTGCCGACGCGGACTTCGGAATCGAGAAAGTGAAGTCGAACCCCGCAACTGCCCGCCGCGTCCCACGCTCACTCTCCTCAGCCTCGATCTGCGCGACCGCCTCACCTTTCGCACCAGGACTCATCGCCGGGTCGAGGCCAGCCACGCGGGCTTCGATCCGCTCGGCCGGGGACTTGTAGGCCGGGAACGCCAGACCGAGCGGGTCGCCGGTGAGCGGGTCACGACCCATACCCATCAAGAGCTGAAGCTGGGCCTCCGACACCCGATCACCCACGGCAAGTCGGCCCGTGCCGAGGGAGGCCACCCCCGACCCAAGCCACTGGCCTGGCGGCGTGCCCGCCTCGGCGTAGTACCTCGTCAGCGGTGTCGAGAGTGAACGGTCACCATCGGCCGCAGCGACCGTGCGCAACAGGTACTTGTAGCCGTCGCCAGCCGACATAACCCGCATCGAGACCGTCATGCCGGTCAGGTGCGCACGGGTGGCGTTCGGGGTGGTCAACCCGAATGAGTCCATGCACCGTTCTCTAAAACCGCTCGGGGGTCAGTCATCTTGGATAGACGACGGTGTTCCTGGTCCGTGGTGTCGAAGCAGACGGCGGGTGAGTAGGGCGCCGGCGAAGACGGTGGCCGTGATGACGATCATGACGACGAGGTAGCCGGTGTCGAACGCAGCGTGCGCGGCCTCATGCAATTCGGGTGTGCCCTCGGGAAGTGCGAGGGCAGTGGTGAGGCTGTCTCTGGCCGCGTCGGGCGCACTCGGCGGGAGGCGGATCGTTGCGCTGTAAACCAGACCGATCAGGGTGCCGATGACGGCGACAGCGGTAAGGTTGCCGAACTCCCAGGAGACTTCTTCAATCGAGGCGGCCATGCCGGCTTGTCGGGAGCGTGCGTTGCCAACGATGGCGGTGGAGGCGACCGCAATGACCGCGCCGAGCCCCAACCCACTGATGACCAGCCCGGTCACGAGCGCGAGCAGAGAGGCCGCGAATGTCATCACGCTGAGGGTCAGCCCGAGTCCGGCGAGGGCGAGACCGCCGGAAATCAGGAGGCGTAGCCCGGAGCGGTGCAGGATCACGCCACCCAGCAAAGCGGTGGGAACAGAGCCGAGCATGATAGCGCTGACCACGAGCCCGGACTCGATGGGGCTGAACTGGACCACCAGTTGGAGGCGTTGGACGGTGACAAGCTGAACACCGCCGATGGCGAACATGGTGACAGCCGCCGCGATCACCCCGGCGGTGAAGGCCTTGTTGGTGAAGATGGTGAAGTCCAGGAGCGGATGGGGCAGGCGACGTTGACGACGCGCGAAGAGTGTGAGCGCGACGGCTGAGACCATCACCGCGACAGCGATGAGCGACCATGCAGGACCGGGGTCGGCGAACTCCTTGATCGCCACGACCATGGCGATGAGCCCGGTCATCGCCTGGATCGATGAGGTCAGGTCCCAGCGCTTGGCCGGATCGGGATCGTTGCTGGGCCGGATGAGCGCGGTGGCCGTCAGCGCGGCGACAACGATGGGGACGTTGATCAGGAACACCGCGCCCCACCAGAACGCCTGCAACAGAACACCGCCGACGATAGGGCCAAGGGCTGCGCCAACGATCGACACGGTGCCCCACACAGCGATGGCGATGTTGCGTTCTCGTTCGACGTGGAAGGTCACGCGGATCAGTGCCAAGGTCGCCGGCATCATGGTTGCTGCGCCGACCGCCAGGAGGGCCCGCGCAGCGATCAGCACTCCGGCCGTGGGTGCGAAAGTCGCCACCAGGGAGGCGGCGCCGAAGATGACCAGACCGGTGTGGAACATCCGCACGTGGCCGACCCGGTCACCGAGCGTGCCAGCCCCAAGCAGAAGCCCGGCCATGACGACTGGATAGGCGTTGACGATCCACAGGCTCGCCGACCCGTCGGCGCCGAGTTCACGGGTCAGGGTGGGCAGCGCGGTGTAGAGGACGGAGTTGTCCAAGGCGATCAGCAACAGGGCGCTGCTGACGGCAGCAAGCAGAGACCATCGTCTCCTACGCGACATGACCACGGTTGTCGCTCCTTTCGCTCCAGATGCGAGCGTCCCGTCGTCCCGGCTGTTCTGGGCCGGCACGCCGGGGGCGGTCGACCGTCCCCGCGGCCCCCGGGCCGACGGCACACCAGATCACCTAAATCGAGACGTCGCGGCCCGCGTCGAAGCCGGCGACGATGTAGACGGCAGTGAGAAGCGCCAGGACCACCATGCCCGCGGACCATTCGTGGGTGAGGTCGTGCAGCAGACCGACTGCGACCGGCCCGATGGCGCAGAGAAGGAACCCTGCCGTTTGGGCCATTGCAGTGAGCCGTGCGGCCGCCGCGGTGCCCGACGAACGCAGCAATGGCAACGCGTACCCGAGTGTGGTCCCGCCACCGAGCCCCACTCCGAGCAGGACTGCCCAGGTCAGTGCCGCCGCCGGGACCACGAGGAACCCAACGATCCCGACCGCGAGCAGGAGACCCGTAAAGACCGTGAGCCAGGTCTGTCGCCGGGTCCGGTTGGCCGCGATCCCGACAACCAGCGCGGCCGGGATCGCGGCGATGTTGACGACCGCCAGTACCGCGCCGGCCGCGGCGGGGTCACGTCCAGTCTCATCGACCAGCATGGTCGGCAACCAGGCGGACACAGCGTAAAATATGAGTGCCGGGATCGCGAACACCAGCGTGACCGCCCACGCCGTGCGATGCCGCCAGGGGGAAGCGGCGGTCGCAGGGCCGGGCGTGACCCCGCTGGGAGAACGGTGCCGGTGGCCCCCCGACGAGATCCGGGCGCGGAAAACCCAGACGGCCAGCGCGACCAGGGGCACCACCACCCACAGCGTGATCGTCGACCGCCAGTCCAGCCCGGTCCCTCGCTGCAGGGGAACGGTCAGCCCGGCGCCCAGCGCGGCGCCGAAGTACAGGCCGAGGCTGTAGAGACCAGTCAGCGAACCCGAACTGCCGGAGTGGTCGCGTTTGATCAGCGGCGGGATCAGGACATTGCCCGCCGTGATCGCCACACCGAGGACCACCGTCCCGGCCAGGAGCCCGACCTGGTCGGGCACCAGTCGGAGCCCGAACCCGGCGACCATCACCACGAGCGAGACGAGCACGGCGCTCGTCAGCCCGAACCGCCGCCCGAAGCGGACGACGGCCGCGGGCAGCAGCGCGAAGCACAGGACGGGGATCGAGACCAGCAGGCTCGCCGCGCCGCTGCCGACCCCTTCGTCACGCTGTACCTGGTCCAGCACGGGGGACACGGCGGTGATCGGCAGCCGGAGGTTGACCGCGACCAAGAACACGCATAGCGCGCCGAACCACAAGGCGGGCGCGGCGGTCGGTTGCGCCCGGTTCATGCCGCAATCCGGGTGGGTGCGAGACGGGCGCGGCGATACTCGCTGGGGGTGGTGCCGAAGTAGCGACGGAAGTGTCGGGCGGCGTGGCCGCGGCTGTTCCATCCGACCTGCCGGGCTGCGGTCGTGATCGGCAGATTGGTGGTGCGCAACAGGTGGGCGAATCGGCGAGCGCGCACCAGGCCCAGATAGGTGATCGGTGTCAGCTCGTAGCTGGCGGCAAAGACTCGTGTGAGCTGGGAGAGCGACAGGTGCACCGACCGTGCGAGTTCGGCAAGTGACCATGGCCTGGCCGGGTCGCTTTCCAGCAGGTACGCCGCTTGCCGCGCCGGCTCGCGAAGCACCACAGGGCGTCGCGACAATCCCGGAACGTGCGCCGCCACCGGTGCCCAGGGCCCATGCTTATCCGGGCCACTATGGTCCTCGATGAGGATGTCGAGTAGTCCTGAAACGAGCGCTTGCCGCCGGTAGAATCGCGTGGTCGCGCTCTGGTGACTCAGCGACACCAGCTCGTCGAGCCAGGGTTCGATGTTCACCGCGCCGGGGTGCAGGGACCGAATGATCACAGAGCTGTCGGGGCAGGCTGATTCTCGTGTCCAGGGGCAGACGGCTCCAGGGCGGTGCCAGGTCATGAGGTCTGCGAAGTAGTCACGCTGGAGGTAGACCGTGCTCATCGCGGTCACGTCCTCGGGCTCGATACCGCAGAGCACGCCCGGTCCCGTGAAAATGGCGTGGCCGGCCCGTACGTGCTCGCTCCCGTCGGTGCTGAGGAGCCATGCGGTGCCCTCACGGACGAATCCGAGGCGGCACCAGTCGTAGGCCTCCGGCTCGCGTCGCCGACGGTAGACAGTGGTCTCAGCGAACACTGGTCCGCCCGCGCAGGTGAGGAGTCGCCACGGTCCGGTGTCGTCTGGGGCGAGCATGTCGATCCGTGTAGTCGAGTCAGCATCACGGCCAGGGTCCCCTCAGGGCGCCGAGTCGGTGGCGTCGAGCAGGTCGTCGAGGACACGAAGGAACCAGCGGCGATCAGTGTGGGTGTGGGCGCTGGCCAGCAGTCGCCATGTCGGGTTCCCGTTCGCGTCGTCGAGCACCGCGTCGAAGGGTCCGTAGGCATTATCGATGAACGCCAGTCGAACGTGATGCCCGGCGACGGTGATGTCCTCGTGTTCGGCGGGATGGGATTCGGGCTCGATCGCCCTCGGCAGGTGCTCAAGGTTCAGGGTGTGAAGGCGCAGTTCTCGCCCACGGTCGGGTCCGCCGCTGTAGAGGTGCTCCGAGGCCACGGGGCTGTGGCCGTGATGGGTGGTTGTCGACTCTAGGACCAGATCACTGAGCCGGTGCGGGACCGCGGATGGGCCGAACGGAGCGTGCCCGTCCTGGATCGGGCGCCAGGTGAGGTTGGCAGTGTCTTCCTGGCGGAGGTTCCACAAGCCTAGGGGCACGGCGATCACCGAGGCCTCGGGGCGGCGCGCCCAGTAGCTCAGCGCGGCGAACGGGGTGGCTGCGATCGCGGTGGCCGCTTCCGAGTCGGCTGGGCGCAGTGAGCGGTAGAGATCGGTGATCTCCTCGCGGGTGAAGGTGCCGTCGAGGACCGACAGCTCGATCATGGTCCTCGCGATCCTCGCCGAAGCGCCCTGGTGGCCCATGTAGTCGATGCCATGCCAGACCAGATGGTGCTCATCGAGGCGCTCGGCGCTGGTGCGGCTCTCCCACAGCGCCGGGTGGTCGAGTGCCGGGAACGCCCAGTCGTAGAGGAACTGCTTGACCCGCAGCCGACGGCCGTCGCCGCGGACCTCGAAGCGGAACGCCGCCGGATTGTTCGCACTCCACGGCGTCCTTCCGGCCATCGAGTCACCCACCCGTCCCGGTGGCGCCTCGCGACGCAAAGACTGCTCACCCAGATGTGTGCCCGCAGGGAGCCGGTCTGGGGTGAACACCACGAAGTTCGCCCACGGCTGTGCCTCGGCCGCACTCAGCGCCGCGGGCGTCGCGTCCAGGTCAGCCGGGTCATCCAGAACCCGATGCGTCCACTGCCGATCCGTCATCGTTCGTCTCCTCTCTCAGGCCACGTCCACCGGTATGCGCGCGGCCCGTACTCACCACTGTACCCTATTAGTACCCACTGGAGACTAATGTTGATGAGAGAATGATCCTGTGACAGAGGAACCACTAGCGCGTGGCCCCGGGCGCCCGGCCCAGCTTTCGGTCGAGGCGATTGTCGGCGCCGCGCTGGAGTCCAGGGCGAACGATTTGACCGTGCGAGGTCTGGCCCGGCGCCTCGAAGTGACCCACAAGGCCCTGTACCGCTGGGTCGGCGACCGCGATGGCCTGCTCGACCTGATCAGTGATCACCTCCTCGACCAAGTCCTCGCCCGGATCGCCGATGCCCCCACCGCCGACTGGCGCGCCTGGCTGGCCAACTTCGGGCGGCTCCTGCGAGCCGAGTTCCTTCCGGTCGCCGACGCCGAGGTGCTCGCACAGTTCCCCCGCGAGACGAGCACCTACCAGGAACTGCAACACCGGGCCGAAGCCGTGATGGGCAGCCACAAGCTGACCCTAGAACAGGCGCGAGATTCCTTCTCCGTCGTCCTATTCACCGTGTGGGGCTGGATCGCCGCCGAGAAGCTCTGCGCCGAGCAACCCGACCACGAAAGAATCTTCGCCGCCATGCTCGACGCGCTCACCCGAGGCCTGCCCACACCACCAAGCCACTGACACCTCTCCCGTGAGCACCAGCGATACGCTGAGCAAGAGCAGACAAGATGCAGCCATCGTTGCCCCCCGCGGGTTGCCTGCCTCGGCGTAGTACCTCGTCAGTGTTGTCGAGAGTGACCGGTCACCATCGGCCGCAGCGACCGTGCGGCAGTCCCGTACTTGTAGCCGTCGCTAGCCGACATGACCCGCATCGAGACCGTCACCGCTGCCTCGTTCGTGACAGTCAGGTGAGCGCCCGACGACCGATCCAAGCGCGCTCGGAGCCAGGCAGCCTCGACACCGACGCCAACCTTGATTGACAGCGCCAACCTCGACCTGCAAGAGGCGTGGCAGCTCAGAAAGGGGTCCTGAGGAACCGGTGTTTGGCTGACTGTTCTGCGGGCAACGATGGGTGGTTCGGTATCGGCGTAGCAGGCGTCGATGTGGCTGTGGTGCACCTGGCAGGTGATCAGCCCGGTGATGGATTCCTGAGTGGTCCGGGAGCCGGGGGCGACCGAACTGCCGGAGCCTCCATGCGCGACAACACCTCTTCAGCCGGCGACCGTCCGTTACAGATCGGGTCGCTGTTCTCCGGGTACGGAGGCCTCGACCTCACCGTCGAGCACGTCTTCAACGCCGAGACCATCTGGTTCTCCGAGATCAACGAACCCGTCGCCCGCGTCTTCTCCCACCACAGGCCCCACGCCACCAACCTCGGTGACATCGCCACGGTCGACTGGAGCCATGTACCTCCGGTGGACATCCTCTGCGCGAGCTTCCCTTGCCAGGACGTCTCGACCGTCGGCAAACAGGCCGGCCTCGCGCCTGGCGCCCTCTCGGGCCTGTGGTTGCACATGGCCAACGCGATCGACGCACTGCAACCTGAGCTCGTCGTGATCGAGAACGTCCGCGGGGTGCTGTCCGACCCCGCCGTCCGATATCAGACGCAAGGCGAACACGATGCGCAACGGAACCCCGACACCGCAACCTCGGATGGCGATGCGACCGCAACCCTTCGCGACGTGGAACCCGACTCGTGGCATTTGGGCGACCAGTCAGCCCGACCTCGCAGGGCGCTTCGCGCCGTGGCTGGCAATCTGGCCGACCTGCGGTGAAACAGTCAATGGATCGGCCTACCAGCTTCCCTTGTCGGCGCTCCTCACCACTGCTTCCGCATCTTCATCCTCGCCCAGCACGTTCTTCCGGACTCCGCTGGCTTCGGACTCATCCCGCGGCGGGGAGACCCTGGATCGAGTGAAAGCGAGACGAGGCACGATCGCGCTGTCGCACCAGATCATCGACCTGGCCCTCAACGGACCGCATGGCTCACCGAACAGGGCGGACGAACGACGACCCTGTGGTCACTGATCGCGACACTGTTCGACGCTGGGGACGCTACGCCGACGCCACCGCCATGGGCGCATATCACGGGCAGGCCAACACCCGCCCCGGCGCTTATGAACGACGCAGCCGGACCTCGACCCGCGCCGACCCGCGCCCGAGTTCGTTGAATGGTTGATTGGACTGCCGACTGGGTGAATCACGGATGCAGAGCACGAACTGACGTCGAATCAGCAGCTCACCGCTCTTGGCAACGGGGTACTCCCGCTACAGGCGATCACCGCGCTCCACGCTGAGATCGGGGTCCCCCCCTCCGCGTAGTAGCGCCTCAACGGTGTTGAGGGCGACCGGTTGCCATCGGCGGCCGCGACGATCTTGACGGGTTTCTCGCTAAACTCACTGAGAAGAATCGTCGAACCGTCATGGACAAAAGGAGCTTCACGCAGTCATAGGCAATGGGGGTATGGACTGCCGTAGTCCTGGCGAGAGGGGCGATCTCCGGGATGGCAAGACCACCATCCCGGAGAACGGCCCGTCTGGCGAGGGCATGCAGGCGATCAGTCGCGGGTGCTGGAACCCTGAAGCCATGAACACCCCCAAGGAACCAGCTGGACAAGACCGTCAGAAGCCCATGCCACCCATCCCTGCGCTTGGGTCGGCCGCTGGGTCCGCGCTGTCCTGCTGCTTGTCGGCGATGACCGCCTCGGTGGTCAGGAACAGTGCCGCGATCGAAGCCGCGTTCTCCAGTGCTGAGCGAGTCACCTTGACAGGGTCGACGATGCCGGCGCCGATCAGGTCCTTGTACTCACCGGTCCGGGCGTCAAGCCCCTCCCCGATCGGCAAGTTGCGCACGGTGTTGACGACCACCCCACCTTCGAGGCCGGCATTGACCGCGATCTGCCGGAGGGGTGCATCGAGGGCAACCCCCAGGATCGCTGCGCCGGTTTCCTCATCGGGGTCGTCCACGCCGAGCCCTTCGATCGCCTCCCACACGCCTGCTTGGACGAGGGCCACGCCGCCACCGGCGACGATGCCCTCTTCGACAGCTGCCTTGGCGTTGCGCACAGCATCCTCGATGCGGTGCTTGCGCTCGTTCAGCTCCACCTCCGTGGCTGCTCCGGCCTTGATAACGGCGACGCCGCCGGCGAGCTTGGCAAGGCGTTCCTGGAGCTTCTCACGGTCGTAGTCCGAATCTGTGTTCTCGATCTCGGCCTTGATCTGGGCGACCCGGGCGGTGATCTGCTCTTGGGAGCCGCCACCCTCGACGATGGTCGTCTCATCCTTGGAGGTGATGACCTTGCGCGCGGTGCCCAGCAGGGAGAGGTCGGCGTTCTCAAGCGACAGGCCGACCTCCTCGCTGATGACCTCTCCACCAGTGAGGATGGCGATGTCGTCGAGCATGGCCTTGCGGCGGTCACCGAATCCCGGTGCCTTGATGGCGACCGACTGCAAACTGCCGCGCATCTTGTTGACCACGAGCGTGGCGAGCGCCTCCCCATCGATGTCCTCGGCGATGAGCGCGAGCGGCTTGCCCGACTGCATCACCTTCTCCAGGACTGGGACGAGGTCCTTCACCGAGCTGATCTTGTTGTTGACGATGAGGACGTACGGATCATCGAGCACCGTCTCCTGGCGCTCGGGGTCGGTGACGAAATAGCCCGACAGGTGGCCCTTGTCGAAACGCATGCCCTCTGTCAGTTCAAGCTCCAGGCCAAAGGTGTTTGACTCCTCGACCGTGATAACACCCTCCTTGCCCACCTTGTCCATCGCCTCGGCGATGAGCTCACCGATCTCGTGCTCACCGGCCGAGATCGACGCCGATGCCGCGATCTGGCCCCGGGTCTCCACCGGCCGCGCGGTATCGAGCAACTGACGACTCACCGCAGCAGCGGCCTTCTCGATGCCCTTCTTCAGCGCCATCGGGTTCGACCCCGCAACAACGTTGCGTAGACCTTCTCGAACCAGCGCCTGCGCCAAGACCGTGGCCGTCGTGGTGCCATCACCGGCGATGTCATCGGTCTTTTTCGCAACCTCCTTGACCAGCTCGGCACCGATCCGCTCCCACGGATCTTCGAGCTCGACCTCTCGGGCGATCGATACACCGTCATTGGTAATGGTGGGGGCGCCCCACTTCTTGTTCAACACGACATTGCGACCACGCGGCCCCAATGTCACCTTGACCACGTCAGCGAGGGTGTTCATCCCTCGCTCCATGCCCCGGCGGGCTTCCTCATCGAACGCGATTACCTTCCCCATAACTGCAAATCCTCTCCTCGAACAAAGTCGGCCGGACGGGACGCCTGCGACGGACGACCAGCCACAGGACGACTGCTCTCACTTCGTCCGGATTAGCACTCGATGCTCACGAGTGCTAGTCCTACTGTGCAGGACTAAGGTGGCGATCCGCAAACGTTGTCCCTACGCTGTAGGACTATGAGTCCCAAGAAGGCAGCCACCGGACCCGTCCTGCCTGGAGCGGTATGGCTGCGCAAACGCCCACCACGACGCGGACAACACGGCCTGACCCGCGAGCGCATCGCTTCCGAGGTTGTGGCTCAACTCGACCGTGCCGGTCTCGATGGACTGAACCTGCGCGCGGTTGCCGCCGCGCTCGATGTGCACCCCACAACCCTGTACTGGCATGTGGCAGTGCGCGACGATCTCCTGGACCTCGCCATTGACGCCGTATTCACCGAGCTACCGCTACCGGATCGTCCCGCCGAGGACTGGGTCGATGAGATACGCACATTCATGCACGACCTGCGCATGGCCCTGCTGGCTCACCCGTGGTCCGGAGCCCTTGCCAGCAGCCGCCCGCTTTTAGGCCCCGAGGCCCTTGCGCGCTCGGAGTTCGTCTACGCCGCTCTGGCACGAGCGGGATTTGCCGATGACGAACTCGCAGCAGCGGCAGCAGCCGTGACCAACCTCGTGATCGGGTCCGTTGCAGCCGAAGCATCGTGGCAAGACGGCGACGAGTTGACCGCACGTCGAGCAGTCCAGGAACACCTTCAAACCAACGCGCACGTCTATCCCGTGATGGCGGAACTCTCCTTTGAGACTAGCGCCTGGGCCGCGCAGTTTGCGCACAGCGCAGAGTTCCTCCTCGCTGGCCTCGCTGAGAAGGCACGTCGTTGAATCCAGAATGACCCGTTGCCAGCGAGAATCTGACCAGTCATCGGGAACCCACCACAGAAACGACAACCGTCAGCAGGGCGGCTGAAGGCGAGGCATCCGGTCGCCGACTGTTCGCCACGACCTCACCCGCGCCCAGCAGATCACTGCCTGAAGCGCCCCAGATTATCTGCCTGCACAAGCTGCGGAAACGCTGCGGTTTCTGTGGCTGCCTCCTTGAAGACGTGGGATGCCTTAAAACGTGGCGAGAGGTAGGTCGAGGCCGAGTGTTCTCTTACGTGCCTCGGTAGCTCAATCCGTCCAGGAGGTAGCGCACCGCAAGATCGAACTGGGAATCCCAGTCGCCGAGGAAGCCTGACAGGTGGGCGGCGAGTGACGGGTACAACTCATGCTCGTCCGCGATGCGTTGCTGGAGGGCATCGCGACTATCTGCCTCGGCCTGTTGGGCCCAGGCGGCTTGGGTGGACGCACTGGCAATGACGAGATTCGATACCGCCGCCGCTGCCGCAGATAGCTCGCTTCCTTCAAATCCCGCACGGTCGAGAGCGGCATAGACGGCCTCGGAGCGTGCCAGCGCCTGCGGGCCTGCCAGTGGCCGGGTGCCGGCAAGAGCGGCCGCCCAAGGATGGCGCAGCAACATTGCCCGCAACTGGCGCATGTAGGCCAGGACGAGGTCTTTCCACTCCTCTTCGCGGTGATCTGCCGGGAGTTCGATCTCGGCGAAGACCTCATCGAGTGCGAGGTCGACGACGTCACCTTTGGTCGCGACATGCCAGTACAGGCTTGTTGCGTGCACATCGAGATCGCCGGCGATCTTACGCAAGCTCAGCCCCTCGATGCCGTCGCGATCAAGCCGGTCAACGGCCGCCGCAACGATGCGTTCGCGGTTCAACGCTGGGGCCTTGCGGCGCTGCTGCGGCTCACGGAACCACACGGAGCCAGGTACCTCGTCATTCCGTTTCGCCACCATGGGTCATACCCTATCCCTGTCAGTTACTCCTACGCTGTAGGATTGACTCATGACTGCTGGACAAGACATCCCGAACACTGTGCAGATCGACCCTCGACGCTGGGTCATCCTCGCGGCGGTCTGCGCCGCGCTGACGGCGATCATCGTGGACAACACCATCCTCAACGTCGCGGTACCCACCATCGAGCACGCCTTGGGCGCTACCCCGGCCGAGCTGCAAGCGATCATCAATGCCTACGTCGTTGTCTTCGCCGGCCTCCTCGTCGCAGCCGGGCTCGTCGCAGACCGATACGGACGCCGACGAGCTGTAACCATCGGTCTGACGATCTTGACCCTGGCATCGGTGGCAGCGGCCTTCGCGCCGTCGGCCGGTTGGTTGATCACCGCCCGCACGATCATGGGCGTCGGAGCCGCGCTGGTCATGCCAGGCACGCTGGCAATCCTCATGCACACCTTCGCGCCCCATGAGCGTGTCAAGGCGTTCGCGGTCTGGTCAGCGGTCGGCTCAGCTGCCATGGCGATAGGCCCGCTTCTGGGTGGGCTCATGGTCGAGCGCTTCGGGTGGCCAGGAGTCTTCGTAATCAGCGCCGCACTCTCGGCCACAGCGATCGTTCTGATCGCTTGGCTGGTCCCCGAGTCCCGCGACCCACATCACCGCACCATCGACGTGCCTGGTTCCATCGCGATCACTGTGGCGATAGCTTCGATCGTCTCGTCCATCATCCTGGCACCCGATTACGGCATCGCCGCGCCGATCGTGATCGCGGGCTTCGTGCTTACGATTGCCGCCTCGGCGTTGTTCTGGGTCCGTCAGCGCAGAGCCACATCGCCGATGATCGAGATGAGCCTGTACCGGAATCGGCAGTTCGCCGGTGCCAGTCTCGCGGTCGCAGTTTTGGCCATAGGCACCGGCAGCGTGCTTTTCGTCCTGACGCAGCACCTCCAGTATGTGCTGAACTACACGCCGCTCCAGGCAGGTCTGGCGATCGCCCCGCTTGCGGTTGGCGTGGTCAGTGCCTCCTACGTCGGCGCGCGCCTGCCTGACCGGATCGGCTATCGCCGGTCCATCGTGACGGGCTTCGTCGTGACCGCTATCGGATTCCTCGTCCTCGCCACGCTCACTCCCGCCACCCCGTATGCAGTCATCGCTACCGGCCTGCTGCTTGCCGGCATCGGATCAGGGCTCGCTTCACCATCGGTCCACACCGTCGTCCTGGGAGCCGTACCCCCGGGCCGGGCTGGCATGGGATCAGCACTCAACGACACCCATCAGCAACTGGGCATCGCTCTCGGAGTCGCAATCGTCGGCAGCGCCGTCGCCACCGGCTACCGCAATTTCGCACCTGCGAGCCTAAACGCCGAAGCCGGATCGTCCCTCGGCGGGACACTCAGCGAACTCTCCGATAACGAAGACGGACTCATCGACGCGGCCTACCTCGCATTTACCCAAGCCCAAAGCATTGGCATGCTCATCTGCGCGGTGTTCGCCATCGCTGGTGCCGCCGTCGCTTGGCGCGCACTGGTAGCAGACCACCACCGCCGGGACCGGTCATGAGCCAACGCTGGCGCTATTTCGATTGGCGGCTTCGTCAGGTTGACCTTCCGCCAAAAGCATGAGGACGAATGGGCGGAGTTTCGCCCCGTTCTTGCACAAACGCGATCGATCCGCAGCACACTCAGACCGGTTGCCTACGACTGCGTAAAGCTGATCTTCGTTCGCGCAGGGTCGGCGATCCTGCTCAGCGAGTTCGGTGAGCAGCCTGTGACCGTGGGTGACGTCGTCACGCTCGGTGCGAACACGCTGTGCGGAAGTGAACCCGACGGATTCATCACGGCCACCACGCTTTACCTGGATCGTGGCTACGTCATCGATCAGGTGTTCTGGCAGCACGCCGCGTGGCTGGCCGATCGGCTGGATGCCCAGGGCTTCGCCGATGAGCTGTACTCCGAGCCTGCACAGATACTTCAACTGGGTGAGGACCGCGCCGGGATGCTCATGCCCTGGCTGGACGAGATGGTCGCGCTCAGCATCGATGGGCCGTCGCCCGACCGGTTCTACCGGATGCAGGCGCTGCTGTTCGCGGTGCTGGATGTGATCACGCCCTATGTCAAGACGACTCCAGTACGACGGACACAGTCCCAGCGGATAGCGACTTGGCTCGGCTTGCCCCACCACCGCCGGTTCGCGCCCTTGCGGACCGAAGTCCGTGAGGCCGTTGAACTCCTCCGCAGCGCGCCAGCACAGCAGTGGACACTGCATGAGCTTGCAGCCGCCGTGCATCTATCGCCGTCCCAGCTCGGCCGGGTCTTCGTCGACGCCTACGGGAAAACACCGATGACATACCTGGCGACACTGCGCGCCCAAGAGTTGGCGCGTCTGCTGCGCGAGACTGATCTGCCGATCGAGGTCGCAATGCGTGAGGTCGGGTGGCAGAGCCGGGGCCACGCCGCCCGGATGTTCCGCCAGTGTGTCGGAGCGAGCCCGACGCGCTACCGCCAGCTCATCCGGCAGAAGGCCGAAAGTTGATGGCTCGGTTCACATTTGCGCAACTGCGATACACGTATCCGCATCATCGACCGTTGTCGCATGGGGCTGCCGCACGAACAGGTGACAGTTGTGGTGTCAGGCCGCGAGGCTCACGGCCGGGTTCATGATGGTCTCGTATTCGATGGGGGTCAATCGGCCCAGGCGAGCCTGTCGGCGACGGCGGTGATAGGTCCTCTCGATCCAGGTGATGATCGCGATCCGCAACTCCTCTCGAGTCCGCCAGCGCTTGCGGTCCAGGACGTTCTTCTGAAGTAGCGAGAAGAACGATTCCATCGCGGCGTTGTCGCCGGCAGCACCGACTTGGCCCATCGATCCGATGAGGTGATGACGGTTCAGGGCGTGCACGAACTTCCGGGACCTGAACTGGGATCCCCTGTCCGAATGCACGATGCAACCGGCGGTGTCACGACGCCTGGATACTGCGTTGTCCAGGGCGTTCGCCGCGAGACGGGCCTTCATCCGGTCGCTGATCGAGTAGCCCACGATCCGGCCGGAGAACACGTCCTTGATGGCGCAGAGGTAGAGCTTGCCCTCGTCGGTCCAGTGCTCGGTGATGTCGGTGAGCCACAGTTCGTTGGCGTCATCGGCGGAGAAGTCCCGCTTCACAAGGTCGTCATGGACCGGCGGACCGGGGCGCTTTCCGTTCTTGCCGCGCTTCTTCCCGAACACGGACCACCACTGGTTGTCGCGGCAGATCTTCCACGCGGTCCGCTCACACATCACCTCTCCGGCCTCGGCGGCTTCTCCGACGAGGAACCGGTAGCCGAACTCAGGATCGTCGCGGTGGGCGTCCAACAGGGCGTTGGCTCGGTAGGCCTCGACGAGCTCGGCCCTGGTGATCTGCTGCTTCCGCCAGCGGTAGTAGGGCTGGCGGGAGAGCTTCAGGACCCGCAGGGACACCGCGACGGGGATGCCGTCAGCGGCGAGCTCGCTCACGAGCGGGTAGAACCTTTTCCCGGCAGGTTCGCCTGGGACAGGTAGGCGGCTGCGCGGCGCAGGACCTCGTTCTCCTGCTCCAGCAACCGGTTCCGGCGGCGGAGCTCGCGCAGTTCCGTCGAGTCCTCACGAGTCTTGCCGGGAGTTGCCGTCGTCGATGTCGGCTTGGCGGATCCATTTGTGGAGCGTCATCTCGTGGACGCCGAAGTCCTTCGCGATCTGCGCGATCGTGATGCCGTCCTCACGGGACCGGGCCACGCGCACGACATCTTCGCGGAACTCCTGGGGGTAGGGAGCGGGCATGGTGCACATCCTTCCAGGCCGCCCAACGGGCAAGCCAGATCAGATGTCACCTATCCGTGCGGCAGTCCCCATCGTGGTGGGTCGCGGGCTGGTAGTCCGGTAGGGACTCGTCGGGTTCATTGCCGCACCTGACGGTCACATTGTCCGTCTTCGTGTTGGTGCTCCCGGCGCACCTGATGAACACCGAGCCCGATCGGCCCGGTGCTCATGGTATCGGGAGGAGACAGCGACGATGACGAAGACACGGGAGCAAACTCAGGCAGCGAGAGAAGCCAAGCTCGACGAGCTGCACGAACGCCTGACCGGCGCGGTCGAAACGCTCGTCTCCGGCGACGACTGGCGGCGGGCGCTCGCGTTCGCCGCACGGTTCAGAGCGAGATCATTCTCGAACTCGATTCTGATCTGGGCGCAGCACCAGGCCGCCTACGAGGCCGGCCGGGTTCCGGAGCCGATGCCGTCGTATGTGGCGGGGTATCGGCAGTGGCAGGCGCTGGGGCGGCAGGTGCAGAAGGGTCAGCCGGGGTACATGATCGTCGCCCCGGTCACCGGCCGGTTCGCCTCATCGAACCCGGCCGATGCCGAATCCTGGCGGCGCCTCGGGAAGGGCGAGAAGCCCCTTCCCGGTGAGGTGGTGCGGTCGAAGATGATCGCGGCTCGCCCAGCCTACGTCTGGGACGCCTCCCAGACCTCTGGTGACCTTCTCCCTGAGGCGCCGGCACCGAAGCTGCTCGAAGGCGACTCCCCGGCAGGACTCTGGGACGGCCTGGCCGAGCTGGTCGAGGAGCGCGGGTTCGAGGTGGTGCGGGTGCCGCACGAAGGGATGATCCACGGCGCCAACGGGATGACCGACTACGCCGCGAAGACGGTGGCGGTGCGCCAGAACATGGACACCGCCGCCCAGGCGAAGACCCTTGCCCACGAACTCGGTCACGTCCTCATGCACGGCCCCGACCAGGAGGACGCGCGCCTGCATCGCGGGATCGGGGAGGTCGAGGCCGAGTCGGTCGCGTTGATGATCGGCGCCGCCCACCGCATGGACACGAGCGGCTACACGATCCCCTACGTCTCGACGTGGGCGGCCAGGGTGGATGGCAAGGAGCCGGTCGAGATCGTCAAGGCCACCGGTGAGCGGGTCCGTAAGACCGCTCTGGCGGTCCTCGATCAGCTCGACACCGACCAGGTCGCCGATGGCACCCCGCCGGGCCTCGACCGAGAGACCTTGCAGCGCGACCGGCCAGCACGCGAGAGGTCGGCGTCGGAGCGGTCGACGCCGGGGCAGCGGGTGGAGCCGTTGCCTGAGCCGAGTGCGCGGCCCGCCGGCGCGTCGGCAGCGGCGGCGGTGCAGGGACGGCGGCTGTGATGGCCACCGTCGGTGCCGTCGCGAGTGTGCTGACACGAATGGACGGCGGGTCGCCGTTGTCTGCTGCTGCTCGTGAGCTGGCTAGTGCGGGGGTGCCGGTGTTCCCGTGCTTTCCGGGCGGGAAGCGCCCGCTCACCGAGCACGGCTTCCACCACAACACCACCGACCCCGGCCAGGTGGAGGCGTGGTGGCGGCAGCATCCGGACGCGAACATCGGCGTCCCTACCGGCGCCGCCTCGGGAGTCGTGGTGATCGATGTCGATGTCCACGGCCCCGTGGACGGGTTCGGCGCCTTCGAGCACGCGCATCGTGCGGGGCTCGTGTCGGGGTGGCAGTTCGTCGTGAGCACGCCGTCGGGTGGAATGCACGCCTACTACCCGGCAACACTGGGCGAGGCTCAGCGGTCGTGGCAGGCGGCCAGTGCCGGGATCGACTTCCGCGGCGACGGCGGTTACATCCTCGTCCCAACCTCGGTGGTGGTCAGCAACGGTGCGGCTGCTGGCTACCGGGTGCGGCGGATCAACACCGGGCCTTCCTCGATGTTGGATTCGGACCGGTTGCGGGACTTCCTCGACCCCCGCCCCACACCTCGCGGGCCGGCGAGTCCCGATGTGGCCCGGGAGCAGGATGTGTCGCGGTTGGCGGTGTGGGTCGCTTCCCGAGGCGAAGGGGAACGCAACCGGGGCCTGTTCTGGGCGGCGTGCCGCCTCGCTGAGAACGACGTCCCGGCCTCCGATGCCCTGGATGTGCTGTCGGCGGCTGCTTCCGATGCGGGATTGGTTGAGCGCGAGATCACCGCAACCATCCGCTCCGCGTACCGCACCGCCCACCCCCGCACGCGGGACTCATCGTCACCGGTGCAGGGCTCATCGCCGCCGGCAGTTGACGGGTGGTTCGCCAGAGACACCACACGCCGGTCGCCGTCGAGGGTGCGGGAGCTGTGATGACCACGCGCGTTCTCGACAGGCAGACGGGCAGGCGCTGGGCTGTGGTCACGGCCGTGGCGGGGACGGTCTTCATCGCCGCCGGCGCCTTCTGGCTCAGTTTCACGGCGCTGGCCGATCTGGCCGCCCGGTCCGGGGTCGGTGCGGGGCAGGCGTGGGCGTGGCCCCTGATTGTCGACGGGATCATCGTGGTCGCCACCGTTGCCGTCGTGGCGCTGGCCGGGCAGCGGTCGGCGTGGTATCCGTGGGCCCTTTTGATCGGCGGCGCCACGGTCTCGGTGACCGCGAACGCCCTGCACGCCGTGGTCGCCGCCGATGCCAATGTCCCTGGTGTGCTGGCCGCTGCGGTGGCTGCGGTGCCTCCGGTGGTGCTGTTGGCGATCACGCACCTGACCGTCATCCTCACTCGACCCATTGCCGAGGAGCACATGCCCCGCGAACAGGCGCCTGGCGTGCAGGCACCAGGGCACCTGGCCGCCGTTGCTGAGGAGCCAGGGCGCGTCGAAATCACGGCACCAAGGCCGGCGGACGGCAACGCACCACGACCAGCGTCCTCGTTGGGGAGCGGTCGTCGCCCGCATCAGGTCACCGCTGGGCCGGGCCGGCGCGAGCGCGCGGAGAAGCTGCGTCAGCGGGGCTGGTCGAACAACAGGATCGCCCGCGAATTGGGCGTTCATCCCTCCACAGTGGGCAGATGGTTCGCCGCCGCGCACCTTCTCAATGACCCCGGAGACACGGATGCCGAGGAGGCGACGAACCCATGAACCTCGACCACGACGAGCAGCAGCACGAACCCCGCGAGCGGCAGCCGGAGCCCGACCGCACGGCCGCGGAGCCTGTCGAGAAGACCGAGACACCCGAGGCGGTGCAGGCCGCGAGGGTCGCCCGCCACGGCGACGACACTGTGAACGCGCGTCAGCGCGTGGGTCGGCGGGCGCGGGGTGTGGAGTGGGTGCGGCCCACGGACCTGCTCGCCCGCCACGGCGCCGCGCTGGCGGGTCGCGGTGTCGACTTCGAGGTCGAGCTGGCCCGCCGCACGCGCACCGGGATGACCTCGCGTCTGCGGGGGCTCGGGGATCGGACGCGCCGGTTGCCGCCGCTGTCGGCCTTCGGACGCAGCCAGACGGCTCCGGCCGGTCCGTCGCGGCCTGGGGTCGGGATGAGCTGAGCAGGTGAGCCGGTCATGAGCACCACCGAGGCACGCAGCGCGAACGTCGCTTGTGGGGACGGCGTGCGCACCTGCCTGTCAGGAGGTGCCCAACCATGACCGAGAACACGCACACCACCACCGACAATACGACCGAGAGCGGCGAGAACTTCATAACCAGCGAGGGCCTACGCGCACTGCTGCACCGGCTCCACGCCGCCGGGCCGGGTGCATGGGAGCACGACCCCACCGCCGCGGAACTGATGGCCTTCACCGCGGAGAAGTACGCGCCCCTGGCGCGAAAACACGGGTTGGACCCGTGGGAGGCCGCCAGCGCGGCGTTCGACGTGATGCGCACCACAGCGGCCCGCACCGCGGTCGATCCGTGGGCAGTGGTCACGCACGCGGTGCGGATCACCTGCGTGTTCGAAGAACGCGCCCAAGGCCTGTTGTGCTCGGTCCACCAAGCACGGCGTCCGCATGTCTCGGCGTTCCACGACCCTGAACGCTTCTCGGATCGGGACAACCCATTGACGGACTACCATCCGGCGTTCCAGGTCACCGGCGACGCCCCGACCACGCACGACGAGGGCGAAGGTTCGTCGTTGTCGGCGCATGCCTGCACCTTGGCCGGTTCGGCGGTCGAGGACGCCATCGCGCTGTTCGCCCTGCTGGGCTGGCCGCCAGTCACGGCGCGGGCGGGGGTCGAGCATGTATGCGGTGCGCTGACCAAGACCGGGACTCGCCAGGCGACCTATGAGGCGCTGCGGCGCGACAAGCACGCCCGCGCGCTGCTCGACATCCCGCGCGCCTCGTGGACGGTCCTATTGAAGGCGCTGCTGGGCAACCCCCATCCCGCCTACGCCGCCACTACGGCCGGGCGGGGTGTGCTGCTGCGGCTGCTGATCGGCGAGTCCCTGTCGGTGCTGCTGCGCGACGACGACCTCATCCTCGCCATCTCCCTCGCAGCACCCCGCGCCAGCAGTGGACACCGCGGAGGTGATGAGCCGTGAGCACACCAGCGGGTTACATCGAACTGGAACGCAACATCGCCTCAATCCAGGTTGGGCGCCGGCACCGCACCGAGCTGGGCGACATCGACGAACTCGCCGCCTCCATAGACCGCGACGGCCTCCTCCAACCCATCACCACCACCCCAGACGGCGTGCTCGTCTGTGGTGCGCGCCGGTTGGCAGCGATCAAGGCGCTCGGCTGGAAGACAGTCAACGTGTGGGTCCGCTCGGGCATCTCCGATCGGCTCGGGTACCTCCTCGCCGAGCAGGACGACAACGTCCTGCACAAGCCACTGACCCAGACCGAGGGGGCTGCTCTGTATCGGGAATTGAAAGCGCTCATGGCCGAGGACGCCGCCGGTCGGCAGGCTTCGGCCCGGTTCAGCGCGGAGAATCAGCCGGGAAGTGACGATGGTGCAAATTTTGCACCACCGTCAAACGGAGCACCCGGGAAGAGCCGTGAGCAGGCGGCGGCCATGATCCCCGGCGGTGCGTCCCACACCACCCTGGACAAGATCGGCTACCTCCAGAAGATCGCCGACGACCCCACACAGCCCGCCGACCTGCGCGAACAAGTGACCGCTGAGCTGGAGCGCATCGACGGCGGCGCCCCGGTGCATCCGATCTATGAAACGGTGCACGCCGCGGTCACCGCGGCCCAGCAGCAGGAGCGCGAGGCCGACCTCCATCAGCTCGCCGCCGAGGCCCTCGCGCGCGCCAAGAACGCGAAAGCGAAGAAGCACACACCCCGACCCAAACCAGTAACCGACGACGGCGGTGAGCCGGTGCGGTATCCAATTCGGGCGTTCGTGCTGACCTGGACCGAACTGACCGAATGGTGGACTCACTACGACATCAACCAGCTCGCCGCCGAACTCACCGACGAGCAAATCGAATCCTTCCTGGCGGCCGCTGAGGGTACGACCCGGTTCGCTGAAGAGCTGCGCGCCGCCCGCTCCCGGCAAGCCAACGGCGATGAGCACGTACCTGCGCGAGGACACCTGCGCGCCCTCTGAACCCCGACCCGGGGCTCGGGTGTCGGCGGTGCACCTACCAGCCATGAAGACTCCCGACCTCACTAACTCTCGTTCCCGCCACCGTCTGATCGCTGTGCTCGCCGCTGCCGTGGCGGTCCTCGTGCTGACCGGGATCGGCGTCTACGGCCTCATCACCGGAACACCCACCCACGACCCAGGCAGCGACGGCGGGACCGAGCCCGAGCCAGTCGTCACCGCACCGAGCGATCCGGTCCCGACTACGACACCACGCCTGCCGACCGTGGCCGCCTCAGACGACCCGGAGACCTTCGCCCGCAACGTCGCGACCGCGCTGTTCGCCTGGGACACCGCCTCCGGGTTCATGCCCTTGGACTACACCTCGGTTATCCTCACCGTCGGCGATCCCTCGGGGGCCGAGCAGGCGGGGCTCGCCTCCGACATCGCCACCTACCTGCCGAACCGGGAGGCGTGGGTAGAGCTGCGCCATTACGCCACCGCCCAGCACCTGGCCATCGACGACGCCTACGTTCCCGACGCGTGGGATACGGCAGTCGAGCAGGCGCAGCCGGGCCAGCTCGCGCCGGGCACTGTGGCGTACACGATCGAGGGCACCCGCCACCGCGAAGGGCTCTGGAACGACGAACCGGTGAGGTCCGAGCACGCGGTGGCGTTCACGGTGTTCATCGTTTGCGGCCCGAGTTATGACACCTGCCACCTGCTGCGGTTGTCCGAACTCGACAACCCCCTCCGATAGGCGGGGTGATCGCTCGTGCTGAAGAAACTCGCCATTACCGCCCTCGCCTTGGTGTTCCTGGCGCCGTCGCTCGCGTTGGTCGGCGTCGGGGTGGTGATGAACCCCGCCGTCACCACCTCCTGCACCGTGGCAGGCACCAACGTCACGGTCGGCGACGTCCCCGACGAGCTGGAGGTCACCACCGCGAACGGCGAGACCTTCACGCTGAACAACACCCAGCTCACGCACGCGGCGACAATCATCGAGACCGGCACCGGCATCGACGGCATCACCCGCGACGGGCTGGTGATCGCCCTGATGGCCGCGCTCACCGAATCCACCCTGCGGATGCTGTCCAACACCTCGACCTACCCCGAGTCAGCCGACTTCCCCAACGACGGCGACGGCTCCGACAACGACAGCCTCGGCCTGTTCCAGATGCGTCCCCAGTCCGGGTGGGGCACGGTCGCCAACCTCATGGACCCCGTCTACCAGGCTCGGGCGTTCTTCGGCGGACCCGACGGCCCGAACCACCCCTCACCGCGCGGACTGTTGGACATTCCCGGGTGGGAGGACATGGACAAAAGCGAGGCCGCCCAAGCCGTCGAAGTCTCCGCCCATCCGGACCGCTACCGGAATTACGAGCCCGTCGCCGAGACCATCCTGACCACCCTCACGAGCACCACCACGACAGCCAACGCCGTCAATGCGGGGACGTCGACCGGCGACACCGTGACTCCAGCGGCGACGGTGGCGGAGTCCTCGCGCGTAGTGTTCCCGCTGCCGGAAGCCACGTGGGTGCTCACCAGCGAGTTCGGTCCGCGGGTCCACCCAATCACCGGCGAAGAGTCGGTCCACACCGGCACGGACTTCGCCGCCCCCGACGGCACCCCGATTCTCGCGGTGGCTGATGGCACCGTCACCGTCGCCGAGTTCTCCGGCGGCTACGGCGGCCTTGTCGTCATCGAACACACCATCGCCGGGCAGACGGTCGCGACGGCCTATGGGCACATGTGGGAGACCGGCATCCACGTCCAACCTGGCGACACCGTGACCGCGGGCCAGCACATCGGTGATGTCGGCTCCTCCGGCAACAGCACGGGGCCGCATCTGCACTTCGAGGTCCGACCCGGCGGCACCAACGGCGAGCACACCGACCCAGCTGCCTGGCTCAATGCGCATGATGCAGCCGACCTGCCCGAACCCGCCACCTACGCCCCGGCCGGCTGCGACACCGGCACCGAGACTCCCGGCGGCGCGCCCGATCCGGTCGACGGTGACCCTGACCGGATGGTCGATGACCCCACCAGCGACGGGCAGATCACCGCCCGCCTCCTGCACCTCTACACCCAGGGCAACGCCACCTTCCCCGACTCCTCCTGGGCCTGCTACTCACCGCGACCCGGCACGGTCTCCGAACACCCCTTGGGCCGCGCCTGCGATCTAACGTTCGGCAACGCCATCGGCCAACGCCCCACACCAGCGCAACTCGAAGCCGGGTGGCAGGTCACGAACTGGATGAAAGACCACGCCGACGCCCTCGGCGTCGACTACCTGATCTGGCAAGACAAGATCTGGTCCCTCGCACGCGACGACGAAGGATGGCGCGACTACACCCGCGGGACGGATATCACGACCAAGCACATCGACCACCTGCACGTCACCGTCCGGTCCGGGAGCTGAGCGGCATGGATGTGTTCCCCGACTTCGAGGGCCTGAGCGGGATCGGTGACCTACGCGAGGTCATCGGTGCACTGCTGACCTTCGTGCTCATCACCGCGGTACTGATGCTCATCGTCTGCGCCATCATCTGGGCCATCGCCGCCGCGAACGGCAACCATGCTGCCGCCACCAAGGCACGTATCGGCGCCTGGACCGCCCTCGGCGCCGCGGTCCTGGCCGGCGGCGGAGTGGCGTGGATGAACTGGCTCATCGACCTCGGCCAGCAACTCTGACCTCCGCACTCACCCTCGAACCCGTGGCGTCCGCTGCGTCGTGGGGCGGACGGTGCACCTGACCGACGAACCCATCCGCGTTCCCCGCCTCTCGGGCGGGTCCGGTCGTCAGGAGACCCACCGTGTTCGATCTCATCACCGTCCTGCCAGCACTCATGCCGATGGACATCAACATCGACCCCAACAGCGACGGCCTGCCCGGCATCGCCCAACTGCGCACCATCGTCGGCGCCGTCATGACCATCGGCCTCATCCTGTCCGTCCTGGCCCTGATCATCTCGGCGATCGTGTGGGGCTTCGGCGCCAACTCCTCCAACCCCCACCTCGCGGGCCGGGGCAAGGTCGGCGTCCTCGTCTCCTGCGGCGCGGCAGTGATCTGCGGCGCGTCCGTCACGTTGATCAACTTCTTCTGGGACGTCGGCCAGCAGGTCTGACCCACCCACCAACTCGATCTGAGGAGTGATTGCGGTGGGTGTGTGCGACGTCCCCATCATCTCGTCCGTCTGCGACACCGCCGGCGAAGCCGCCGCGTCCCTGGTCGCGGCGCCGTTCGACTGGCTCGCCCAAGCCATGGGCGCCGCGGCCGGCTGGTTGTTCGAGGCCGTCTGGTCCGTCTTCGACACCACCACCCTCGTAGACGTCACCCGTGAGGAGTACGTGGCGGTCTACAACATCCTGTTCGGCATCGCGGTCTTCGTGATGCTGATCTTCTTCTGCCTCCAGCTCATCACCGGACTCATCCGCCGCGACCCCACCGCCCTGTCCCGCGCCGCACTTGGCTTGGCGAAGTCCGTGCTCGGCTCGTTCGTCGTCATCACCCTGACCGCGCTGCTGTTGGAGATCGTCGATCAACTCTGCATCGGGATCATCCAGGCCGCCGGGGAGACCACCGAGTCCATGGGCGACAAGATCACCCTGCTCGCCGCCGGGCTGGTCGGAATCAACATCGCCGCACCGGGCGTGGGGGCGATCATCACGATTTTCCTCGCCGGCCTCGCCATCGCCGCAGCCGCCATCGTCTGGCTCTCCCTCCTCGTCCGCAAAGCCCTGCTGCTGGTCGCGATCGTGCTCGCACCGCTCGCGTTCTCCGGAGCCTCGTGGGATGCCACGCGGGGCTGGATCGGCAAGTGGGCCATGTTCGTCATCGCGCTGATCTGTTCGAAGTTGGTCCTGGTCGTTATGTTCCTGGTCGCCATCACGCAGGTGTCTGCGCCGATCGATGGGGACCTGTCCTCGGTCAGTGACCCGATCGCCGGGATCGTGCTCATGGCGATGGCCGCCTTCGCGCCTTACCTCACGTACAAGTTCCTGTCGTTCGTCGGCTTCGACATGTACCACGCCATCGGGTCCGAGCAGGACGCCAAGAACGCCCTCAACCGGCCCGTCCCCACGCCGACCAAGCCGGCCGGCGACGGACCGAAGAAAGTCCTCGACAGCGGTGGTGAGGGCAGCAAGACCGGTGGCGGCGGTGGCGGCGGAGGTGGGGGTGAGAAGAATCCGCCCCAGCCGAAGAACCCCGCATCCCAGGCCTCTGAGAGCACCGCAGGAGCAGGCAGAGGTAAAGCTGCCGCTGGGGCTGGAGGAGGCAAAGCCGCCGCAGGCGGGTCCGTGGGAGCTGGCGCGAGCGGCGGAGCAGGGGCAAGCGCCGGTGCGGGCGCGGCGGCCGGTCCCGCCGCGGCGGCAGTTGTGGCAGCGAAAGTCGCCAAGGACGCCGCCACCGCCGGACCCAAGGCCGGCAAAGCCCTCGGCGGCCAAGGCGAGACCGCCACGGACTCCGCCGCTCAGACCGGAAGCACGCCACCGCCAGCGGCGCAGAAACCGCAGCCGTCCACTTCTGCACCGAAGACCCCGTCCTCGGGGCCGTCGCAGCCGACTCCGCGTCCGCCGAAGCAGCCGCCGCCGGCGCCCAAGCCGACCGGGAAGGAGTGAGCGGTCGTGTCTACAACGAAGAACGAACGCACAGTGTCGTCGGAGCTGGTGCCGGTCAAATTCTCCCGCCTCACCCGCCGCGGCATCCTGTTGGGATTGTCGCTGGCCCAGCTCATCACCCTGGCTATCGGCATCCTTGCGATCGTCGGCGCTCTCTACGCCGGCGGCGGCATCCTGCTGGCCTACACCGCACCCGTCTGGGTGCCCGCCGCCGCCCTGACCTGGATACCCATCGCCGGGCGCCCAGCAGTGGAGTGGCTGCCGGTCGCGTTCTGGTGGCTCTGGCGCACCACCGGCGGGCAGCTCCTGTACCGGCGGCGGATCGTGACACCACGCCCGGCCGGGACCCTCGCGCTGCCCGGCGACATGTCCCGGCTCCGCGAGTACACCGACCCAGAAACGAACGCCGGGATGATCCACGACCCTCACCAGCAGACGTTGACGGTGGTGTGTGAGGTGTCGCATCCGGCGTTCGTGCTGCTCGACCCGGGTGAGCAGGAACGCCGGGTCACCTCCTGGGGCCGCGTCCTGGCCACCGTATGCCGATCCGGGCGCATCGCCACCCTCCAAGTACTGGAGCGCACGCTGCCGGATTCCGGGACCGGGCTCGCCGAGTGGTGGGCGACCCACGGCACCGACGATGACTCCTGGGCCTCCACCACCTACGCCGAACTCATCGAGCGGGCCGGCCCGGCCGGGGAACGCCACGCGACCACGCTGTCCCTGAGCTTGGACATAAAGAACGCCGCCCGGCAGATCAGGACCGCCGGCAGTGGCATTCGCGGCGGCGCCGCCGTCCTCCGACAAGAGATGAGCACGCTGGTCGCCGCCCTGCGCTCAGCCGACCTGACCCCATCGGGGTGGCTGACCCCAGGGCAGATCGCGGTCATCCTCCGCGGTGCGTACGACCCGGCCATCGCCGCGACCTTGGCGCGCCACGGCGAACTCGGGCAGAACCTCGCCACCGCCGGCCCCGTCGCCGTCAACGAATCCTGGACGAGGCTACGCACCGACTCGGCCCACCACGCGGTGCTGTGGGTCTCCGAGTGGCCGCGCTCGATGGTCTACCCCGGCTTCCTATCCCCGGTACTGCTCTCCACCGGCATCCAGCGAAGCTTCTCGCTGATCTGCACCCCGATGCGCTCCGACCAAGCCGCCCGGGACATCCGCAAGAAGAAGGTTGAGAACATCTCCAACCATGCCCAACGGGCGAAAATCGGGCAGATCGAAGACGCCGCTCAAACGGCCGAGTACCAGGACGTGCTCCAGCAGGAGGCCGATCTGACCGCCGGCCACGGCGTGCTGCGCTACACCGGTCTCATTAGCGTCTCCGCCCCGACGGTCGAGGAGCTGGACGCGGCCGTGGCGGCGCTCGAGCAGGCCGCGATCCAAGCCTCATGTGAGACCCGGCTGCTGGTCGGGCAGCAGGCCGCCGCCTTCACTGCCGCCGCGTTGCCGCTGTGCCGCCGCATCTGACGGGACGCCTGTGCCAGTCGTGTGGCCGGGCCGGTGCACCTGACCAGCGACCCCGGACGTCGGGGCTCCCGCTCTTCGTCATTGGAGGCAGCTCATGCCCACGTTCCACGACCCACTCTCCGATGCCGCCGAAGCATCCGAAGCGCTGCGCGGCCTGGCCCACGCCAGCCGGGTCTTCGACAGCCCGGCCGACACCTACACGGTCTTCGGGGAACTCGCTTCCGGTGTCCGTTCGCTGCGGCAGGTGCTCGACCAGCTCGCTACCACACACCTGGCCCATCAGGACCGCGCGTTCGATGACAACGGCAACCACGCGGCGGGGGCGGCCGATGCCCTGTCCGCCGCTGACGAGCTGCACCAGGCCGGCAACCTCCTGGACCAAGCGTATGACCGACTCGATGCGGCGTTCTCCCATTCGGGGCGAATCGCCTGGCACCCCGAACCCACCCTGTCGGAGTCCCTCGAACACCAGGGAGCAACCGAGAAGCCCGTCTCGCGGCGATGGATCAGCGTCGTGTTCCTCCAAGGCCATGAGGCCGACGACGTGCTGGACCTGATCGACCGCGACGGCCCCGACGCGGCAATCGAGCACCTTGAGGCCTTCGACTACGGGGATGAGACGACCGACGCCGCCCTGGAGAACGGGTACGTCTACGACGAACCCCCAACCGACGCACTCGACCGGGTCGTGACCGAGGGCGACTACACCCTCACCTACAACCCGGCGATGGGGCACGTCAGCCTCCTGCGCTCCCATACTGTCTCGCCCGATCCGGCGCTGGACGACGCCGACGTGATGCCCGCGCGCGAGGCCATCGCCGGCATCGGTGCCCTCGACCCGAGCGCACGCGCCACCACTGCGGGGACGGCGCCGGCGCGGCGCACGTCGGCGGTGGCGGAGAAAGATTGGTTCGCCGGCCCGGCCCGGTCGACCACATCTGCGGGGCGGGGGCTGTCCCTGTGAGCCGCCAGGAGCCAGAGCGCCTGCACACCTCTGTTCTGGTCGCCCCAGCGAAGGAGCGCCGCCGACTGCGCAAGCAACGTCGCGAGGCGGCCGCGAAGCTCCAGGCCGAGCAACACCGCGCCGAGACGGCGACAGCGAAAGCCAAAGCGGAGGCAGAGAGCGCCGAACGCCGCGCAACGACCTACCTGCCCGCGGCTGGGGAGCCCAGCCCGGCGGCCCTGCGCACCCCGGGCCGGTTCCGGCTTCCACGACATCAGGACACGTCGGCGACCCTTGCCGGGGCATACCCCTTCGTCGCCGAAGGCGGCCTCGGCGCCGACGGGGTATTCGTCGGCCAAGACCTCTACTCCGGAGGGTCGTTCGTCTATGACCCGTGGGTGCTCTATGCCCGCGGGATCATCACCGCCCCCAACGTCGTGCTCGCCGGGATCGTGGGCTCCGGCAAATCGTCCCTGGCGAAGTCCCTCTACACCCGCAGCCTCCCGTTCGGGCGGCGTGTGTATGTGCCTGGTGATCCCAAGGGCGAGCACACCGCCGTCGCTGAAGCGGTCGGCGGGCGGGCGATCGTCCTCGGGCACGGCCTCAACACCAGGCTCAACCCCCTCGATGAGGGACACCGGCCCTCCGGATTCTCGGATGAGCAGTGGGCCACCACGGTCGCCTCCCGGCGCCGTGACCTCATCGGGGCACTGGCCGAGACCGTGCTGGGACGGGGGTTGACGCCGTTGGAGCACACCGCGATCGACCTGGCCCTCACGCAGACAGTGCAGGAGAACACGGTGCCGATCCTGCCGATGGTCGTCGACCGCATCCTCATGCCCAACGCCGACGCCGATGACGGCAGGTTGGCCGAGGACGGCCGGCTCGTCGGCCACGCCCTGCGCCGCCTGGTGGCCGGTGACCTCGCGGGCCTATTCGACGGACCCTCGACCGTGGCGTTCGATCCCGCCCTGCCGATGATCTCGCTCGACCTGTCCCGCGTGACGGAAAACGCCACGCTCATGTCGGTGTTGATGACGTGCTCGTCGGCGTGGATGGAATCGGCCCTGCTGGACCCGGCCGGTGGGCAACGCTGGGTGATCTACGACGAAGCCTGGCGGCTGATGTCCCACCCTGCCCTGCTGCGCCGGATGGATGCGCACTGGCGGCTGGCGCGGCATTACGGGATCGCGAACATGCTGATCTTCCACAAGCTCTCCGACCTCGACAACGTCGGCGACGCCGGCTCCGCCATGCGCTCCCTGGCCAACAGCCTCCTAGCCAATGCCGAGACCCGAATCGTCTACCGGCAAGAATCCGATCAGCTCGGACCCACCGCCCACGCGCTGGGCCTCACCGGCACCGAGCAGACGCTCCTCCCGAGCTTGAGTGTCGGACAAGGGCTCTGGCGGATCAAGGACAGGGCCTTCGTGACCCAGCACCAGCTGCATCCCGCTGAGCTGGAACTGTTCGACACCAGTTCGCGACTCACCTCGGGAGTGACGGGATGAACCGCAAACAGTCCCGGCGCGCCACCTGGCAGGAATCCGCAGAGACCCCGGTCGTGCTGACACACATCATCATCAACGTGGCCGAGACCGGCGCGCTGGACGTCACCGTCGACGGTGCCCAGTACCCGCCGCCGCAGGAAGGCATCGACTGGACTCGTAGCACCTTCGGGGCCCTGCTGGATGCCATCACCGTCGAACGCACGATCGCCGTGCGCGTCGAGATCCACGAGACCGACGGGAGCGTCTTCACCGACATCATCCGCGCACGCCGCCGCACCACACCCCCGCCGCCCAAGACCGATCCCACGGGCCAACGGGGCAGGCGCAGCAAGAAGGCGCGAGAGCCCAGACTGGTCGAGGTCACCGCGGACGGGTTCGTGCCCGGTGAGGACGTAGCCGTCGCGGCCATCGTCTCCCACACCGATGCCACCGGCACCGGCGCTGCGCGGACTCTCCTCGACAAAGGTCAACTTGCATCGGTGCTGCGTGACGGCATGGGCGAGGTCGTGTTGTTCGGCCGGGTCTCTGGTACCACGCATGTTCGGCGGCTGCCGTGAGCGCGCCGCAACAGCGGCAGAGCGGGAACATGGGCGATGAGCTGACCAACGCCGCCCTCATCGGACTGGTCGGCATCTTCGGCATAGCGCTCATCCTCCGCGCCGCAGGCAGTGTGGCGGCGTTCCTCACCGGCGCACCCCAACCCGAAGCGGGGCCAGCATCGGGGCTCGGGGTGCTGTTCAACCCCGGCAACCCCGCCACCGCCCTCGACAGCGACGGGCTGAACTCCGTCGCGTACTGGATCACCACCGTGGTGATGCTCGCCGGCCTCGTCGCCGCCGGGGTATGGACGTGGGTCCGGCTGCATCGTCGCGCTCGGAAGGTCGAGACCGACCCGCGCCGGCTCGCCGGAACCGCCACCAACCATGACGTGGCACAGACCGCCTCGGGCAAGGCGCTGTTACGCCGGGCCGGGACGCTGCGGCCCTCTTTGAACGACCCCGACCCACGGGATGTCGGCTACCGGATCGGCACCTCGAAGAGCCGTGAGGTGTGGGCGAGCGTGGAGGACTCAATCCTGCTGATCGGCCCGCCCCGCTCCGGCAAGGGCCTGCACATCGTGATCCCAGCGATCCTCGATGCACCCGGCGCCGTCGTCACCACCAGCACCCGCCCGGACAACCTCACCGCGACCCTACGCACCCGGCAGCGCATCGGCCCGGTGGCGGTGTTCGACCCGCAACACCTCGCCGCAGGCATCCCCGCCGGGATGCGGTGGTCCCCGGTACGCGGCTGCGAGAGCCCGTTGACGGCGATGATCCGCGCCACCGGACTGGCCGCGACCACCGGCCTATCCGCTGGTGGTGTGGAGTCCGGCGGATTCTGGGAAGGCAAGACCCGCACCGCTCTCCAAGCCCTCCTGCACGCCGCCGCCCTGGACCACCGGCCACCCGCCGAGCTGTTCCGGTGGACACTCGACCCCACGGCGGCAGCCGAGGCCGTCGCGATCCTCACCAACAGCACTCAGGCTGCCACGGGATGGGCGGACTCGCTCGGGGCGATGATCGACTCCGACCCCAAGACGAGGGATTCCATTTGGCAGGGCGTCGCCCTGGCCCTCGGAGCACTGGCTGATCCCCGCGTCCTCGACGCCGTGTCTCCGGGACCGGGTGAGGGCTTCGACCCCGAACGCTTCATCTCCGAGCGAGGCACGCTCTACCTGCTCGCTACCGGAGCCGGCGCCGGCGCCTCCGCCGCACTCGTGGCCGCGTTCGTCGAAGACCTCATCGAGACCGCTCGTCGAATCGCTGCCCGCTCACCCGGTGCCCGTCTCGACCCGCCACTGCTACTCGCACTGGACGAGATCGGCAACCTCTCACCCTTGCCGTCGTTGCCGACACTCATGGCCGAGGGGGGCGGCACCGGCATCACCACCCTGCCCGTCCTCCAGTCCCTCGCCCAGGCGCGGGACAAGTGGAATGACAACGCCGCCGGTGCGATCTGGGACGCCTCCATCGTCAAGGTCATCCTCGGGGGCGCCTCCAACAGCCGTGATCTTCAAGACCTGTCCACGCTGATCGGGGAACGCGACGAATACACCGACAGCGTGACACTTGGCGACCACGGCACCCGCTCTAACCAACGCTCCGTCCGCCGCGTCCCGATCCTGCCGCCGGACCGGATCAGAACCCTGCCCTTCGGCACCGGCGTCACCCTCCTGCGCTCCGCGCCACCGATCGTGACCGATCTGCGGGCGTGGCCATCTCGGCCCGATGCTGCCCAGTTGAAGACCGACCGGGCTGGGATCGAAGCGCTTCTGCGCCAGTCCTGAGCGCTGCGCGGCGACGTGTGCACCTACCTGTCCCAGCAGTCACCATCCGGTGGCTGCGCGAGCAGGAGCATTTGCGATGAGTACCGAATCAACGACCGGCCTGGAACTCAAAGACAGCATGTACGGGTTCGTGGCCTCCAAGCCACAGCTCACCTATACCGAGAACGGCGACCCCCGCCTGTACTTCAAGGCCGGCCAACGCCACCGTCACTACGACCCCGAGGCTGGCTGGGAGAACCTGCCGAGCACCTTCCACGACGTGGTCGCGTTCAAGGGCGCCGCCCAGTTCGGCATCCAGAACCTGCGCGAGAAGGACCGGTTCATCGCCCAGGGCTCGCTTCGTGATTACACCAACAAGCACACCGGGGAGCGCGAGGAGCAGTTCGAGGCCACCCGGTTCCTGCCCGTGGCAGCACGGCCGAAGAACACCGCCGGTCGCGCCCCGCGCAGGGCCGTCGAGCGCGAGGCCCAGAGCCAGGACACCGCCAGCCAAGAGGCATCACAGGTCGAACAGACCCAGCGGCGGGTGCCGCAGTTCCAGTCCGCCGGCTCGTCGCGGCACCAGCACGCCGCGCCTCAGATGGGCCTGTGACCGCAAAGGAGACATGATCATGGACGAGCACACGTCCGACGAGGACCTCCACGACACCGACGAGACGGTGGAGGCTGGTGAAGTGCCCGGCGTCGAGGACGCCGATGTGCCAGCCGTGCCGCATCCGGTCAACTGGAACCTGCTGAGTTCCGATGACCTGGAAGCCGAGCTGCTCGCGCTGAACGAATGGGTCACCTGGCTGCGCACGACCTATGGGCTGCCGGCCTCGGTGATCCCGCCGTTCTGGCATCGCCACGACGAACTGCGCTGGGAGCTGTCCGCACTGCATTTGCACTGGCTGGGCGCCTACGACCCCGAGCAGAACGCTTCGGCTCCGATTGGCTGGCACCGCGATTTCGCCGACGCCCGCCAGCGACTACGTGACTGGGTGGCCGCCTCCGGCACCCGCCTGGATCGCGACCGGCCCACCCGGCAGACCGTCTGGCCCGGCGAACAGCCCACCGAGCCGATCGAGGACACCACCATTGCCGACCGCGATGGCGACTTCGTGCAGTACGTCCTCGATGAGGTCGCCGCTCGCCGCGAAGCCGAGGACGCGTTCTTCGCCGGCATCGACCTGGACACCGGAGAGCTGACATGACCACCCAACCCCAGGGCAGTCCGCCGGAGCGGATGCGCGACTACCGCATCGAGGCCGAGCTGCGAGCCAGCCCGGACCTGCACAAACTCGCCCAGGTCTTCATCGGCATGGCTCAATCCCGCGCCCGCCACGAGCACCAGACCACCACCTGCCAGGAGCGCCCTCCTGAACAATCTGGTGGCCAGGGCGTAGAATCGTAGCTGTACGCATGCCAGCGGCCGCCCGTGAGGGTGCCGTGGTGTGGCGTCTTGTTCATTAGCCCTCGTGGCCTACCCAGCCCGTCCGCACAGGGCGGCACGGGTCGTGTTTATTTCCTACGTCGCACCGCACGAGCAGTCCCGCGCTTCTCGTGTTGGCCCCACCTGTTGGGGAAGGAAACACGACCCATGACCACCACACAGCCTCCGACCGCGGCGGCTCTGGAGCAGATCGGTGAGACCACCACACTGGCGGTCTCCTACCTGCGCGTCTCGACCAAGGAACAGGCCTCCAAGGGCGGCCAGGATGAAGGCTTCTCCATCCCCGCTCAGCGCGAGGCGAACCGGCGCAAGGCCCAAGAGGTCAACGCGGTCATCGTCGAGGAGTTCGTCGACGCAGGCGAGTCCGCCCGCCAAGCCGACCGGCCCGCGCTGATGCAGATGATCGAGTACGTCAAGACCCACCCGGTCGCCTACTGCATCGTCCACAAGGTGGATCGGCTCGCCCGCAACCGCGCCGACGACGTAGCCATCCACCTGGCTCTCAAAGAAGCAGGCGTCCTGCTGGTCTCTGCCACCGAGAACATCGATGAGACCCCGTCGGGAATGCTGCTGCACGGGATCATGTCCACCATCGCGGAGTTCTACTCCCGCAACCTCGCCAACGAGGTCTCCAAGGGCATGAACCAGAAAGCCGTCACCGGCGGCACCAACGGTAAGGCCCCGATGGGCTACCTCAACGTCACGAAGCGCGACGAACTCGGCCGCGAGGCCCGCACCATCGAGGTCGACCCGCAGCGCGGCCCGATCATCCGGTGGGCCTTCGAGGCCTACGCGACCGGCAACTACTCGGTCGCGACACTGCGCGATGAACTCATCGACCGGGGACTGGCTACGGTGCCGACCCCCAAACGGCCCACCAAGGCCCCAGCCTTGTCCTCGATCCACCGGTTGCTAGCCAGCCCGTACTACAAGGGCAACGTGCAGTTCAAAGGCGCGACCTACAACGGTCTGCACGAACCCCTGGTCGCACCCGAGGTCTGGTACCGGGTCCAGACTGTGCTGACCGCCCACCAGGCGTCCGGGGAGAAGACCCAAGCCCACGAGCACTACCTCAAAGGCACCGTGTTCTGCGGTACGTGTGGGTCACGGCTGATCCTGTCCCACGCCAAGAGCCGAAGCGGAGTCATCTACCCGTACTTCATCTGCGCCGGCCGACACTCCAAGCGCACCAACTGCGACCGCAAGTCCATGTTCGTCCCCGACGTGGAGGCCGCCGTCGAGGACTACTACCGCCGCGTGCAGATACCCGAACACATTGTCACCGCTCTGCGAGAGCTGATCACCAGTGAGTTCGACCGGCTATTCGCCACCGCCAAGACCGAACGCAAGGCACAGATCGCCGAACGTGACCGCCTCTACGACGAGCGAACCAAGCTGCTCCAAGCCCACTACGCCGGAGCGGTGCCGCTGGACCTGCTCAAGACCGAGCAGGACCGCATCGCCCGGCAGGTCGCCTTCCTCGACTCGCGCATCGAGGCCAGCGAGATCGAGTACGACCAGGCCCGCGCCCACCTCGATGACTGCCTGGCCCTGGCAGGCAACGCCCACGCGATCTACATGAGCATCGACTACTCGCTGCGCCGCATCGCCAACCAAGCCTTCTTCGAACGCCTCACCGTCACCGACGACGACGCCATCGTCGCCGAACCAGGAGTGCCGTTCGACACCCTGTTCAATCCCGAAGTCCAGGCCACCGCCCTCGCCCGCCAGGAGGGAGGCGGAAACGGGGCAGATCAAACCGGGAACGTCGCTGGTTTGAACAACGACGCTCTGGTGCCCCCACCGGGACTCGAACCCGGGACCCTCCGATTAAAAGTCGGTGGCTCTGGCCGCTGAGCTATGGAGGCAAGGCTCCCCACCGAGGAGTCGAACCTCGATCTCCGGGACCAAAACCCGGGGTCACTGCCGTTGGACGAGCGGGGATCGGCCGGCACGGGGCGTCTCGCGGCACACACCCAGGCATGAGCACTTCAGAGCCACAGCGTCGTCCCCGTACCACCGCCCATCGCGTGCACGGGCGGAGGAGAGCGCCGAGATCGCAGAGAACAGGCAACTGGCGACACGACGTGTATATCGCCGTGATCGGCGCCGCGGCCGCCTCCGGGTTCGAGCTTCTCAGCGAGGTCGCGATGCGGCTGCTTGGACTCGAGTGACGCTGGTCGGCCCCGGCCTGGTCGCTCCGGCGGGGCTCGAACCCGCGACCTTCCCCTTATGAGGGGGCTGCGCTACCTGGTGCGCCACGGAGCAATGGAGTATGCACCCCACGAATGTGGGCATGTGGTTCAAGTGCCCGCCCCGGGAGTCGAACCCGAACGCCTTGCGGCACCGAAGCTTGAGGTCGGCGCGTCTACCAGTTCCGCCAGGCGGGCAGATCCCGGACCATCTGAGACGACAGCCCGGGATCGGTTGCGGGAACCCCCGGGTCACAAACCCTGCCGGGCTGAGCCTTCCTCGCGTGCGATCCACGGAACTCGGAATCGACGAAAGGTGGACCCATCCCACAGGAGGCCCTCCCCGCGAATCCGCGCGTCACCGAAGGGTGGCGGCGTGGGCAGGTCTCCCGTCGCCCGTCCCGCAACGTCGAAAACGGTCGCGAGGTGGAGGGTGGCCGCAGTCCCCATGAGGATGCGGACGCCGATGCGCTCCAGCATTCCTTTCGGCGCGCCGGAGGGCCGCAGTTGCTGTGCTCGCAGCACCACCCCGGTGTGGGGATCCTCCATGAGGTCGAACAGGTGAGCCAGCCAGCCAGCGCGACCGGGATCCGGCAGCACCTCGTCAGGGTCGGCGTCACCACCACTCCGGGTGGGCACGACGTGCTCGAGGATGCTGTCGAAGATGACAAGCCTGGGCCGTCGGGCGGAACCCGGCTCGATCGAGCGGACGAACGCGACCACCTCCGCGTGCGTCGGCGACTGGGACGACGCATCACGCAGCTGCTTGACCCTGCTGTGGCCACGGCGGGCGATCCCCGCGTACTCGCCAGGAGTCTTCGGGTCTACGATCGACAGGTTGAAGCCCTGATCAAGCGCGGAAGCAGCGATCATGCGGCACGCGACCGTGGCTCCGCTTCCGGCGCTCCCTGCGACCAGGGCGTTGCGCAGCGGCACGAACATTGCAGGCAGATCCCTGTCGACGTCCCGTCCCACGGTGACGGTGGATGACGCCCATCTGGCCTTGAGAGAGCGCTGGAGCAGATCCATGCGCTTCCCGTGCCCTGGGGCTGGGGCTCCGAGGATCATCGGGCCCATGTCCTCGGTGCCGAGGTCTTCGGGGGACTGTAGAAGCATCGACGACCTCAGCTTCTCGAGATCCTGTTTGTGCCAAGCGTCCTCGCGCAGCCTCCGGGCGGCATCCTCGATGACCTTCGCACCGACACCACCGCGCAGCTCGTGCCACTCGTCGAGTATCACGTACGCCTGGTCGTCCAACGACTTCTGCTGCTCCTCGAGGTGTGCCTTGGCTGTTGCGCTGTCCACGATCCTTCCGCGGACCGCGGTTCGCAGCGGGTCGAGCTTCTCCGGCTGAGGGTTGGCATCGAGGCCTGCTGTCCCGCTCTCGTCCAGGGCGAAGAACCGGCGCATCTCTTCGTTCTTCCAGGCCGGGTCCTTGGGGTCCCACTCGATGATCGGGTCCATCCCGAATGCTGCGCGGGATTCGATGCGCTCGCGCATCTCTTTGAGCTGGGTGACGAAGCGCAGCGCTTCGGTGTACTTGACGCCTTCGTGGCGATCCATGACCGCACGGGCGTGCTTCTTGTCGGATGTCGACGGCATGGCATTCCTGCTTCCTGGCGGTCGTCCCGTGCCCGGATCCGCCGAAGCTGGACACGGGTCCCTCTCGTCGAGCGCACCCCTGCGGGTCTTGTCCTCGTCGCTCGCGCCGCACGGGGGCTGCGAGCTCGGAGAGCGGCAGGCTCGTCCGCCGCACTCCCTATAGTGGGCGCCGAGCGGGTCTCGTGGGACGAGGTGAGTACCCCCAGCCGGATTCGAACCGGCGCGACGGGTGTGAAAAACCCGGATCCTGGGCCGCTAGACGATGGGGGCTAAGACGCGACCGAGGCGCCGGTCTCGTGGCGGAGGCGTGGCTCGAACCCGCGACCTCCTGGTCATGAGCCAGGCGAGCTACCGGCTGCTCCACTCCGCGAGTGCACGAGGCTGGGCTTGAACCAGCGACCTCGGTCTTATCAGGACCGCGCTCTGACCTGCTGAGCTACACGTGCGAGGGTAGGATTCACGGCCTGTGCCGCGGGCTCCCACGAGGCCCCTATCCCCATCCCAAGGGAAGCGGAGGGCGAGGGGATTGAACCCCCGCGGGACTCCCGCCCCGGCTGCCGCTTTCGAAACGGACGCATTACCGCTCTGCCAGCCCTCCTGAGCGCGATCACGGCTCGCACGGGCCGCTTCCAGCGTCGGAGTAGCAGGGCTCGAACCTGCGACCTCCCGCTCCCAAAGCGGGCGCTCTTCCACCTGAGCTACACCCCGTGATGCCCATCGATCTGACCGTGGTCCACGGCCTCTCCTCGGTTGGACTTGCTGCGTCGTCGCGGGTGGCGTCGAACCACCGACCTTTCCCGTGTCAGGGGAACGCTCTACCGCTGAGCTACGCGACGTGGTGGCGCACCTCGGACGCGGCCCCGAGGTATCGGTACGCCCGCCGGCGCCCGGATTTCCTGACCGCCGCTGGCGACAACGGCGCCGGTTACCGCACGCGGGAACCAGCTCGGTGCCACCCGGCCGCTTCCTCGTGCCGTCACTTGCCCCGAGCTCCCCTGGGAGGGATCGAACCTCCGACCTTGCGGGTAACAACCGCCTGCTCGTGCCGCTGAGCTACAGGGGATCAGGATCATCGGGCAGTGCCGTCTGCTGCGTCGCCCGGTGAGGATCATGCGAGGAAGGCTTTGGGGGTCCCGTCTTCGTCCTGGAGGGGAGGGAGCCGCGACTTACCCGCCGTCGCCAGTCCAGCCCCCAGGAATCGCCCGTCCTGCTGGCTGGCGCGGATCCGGGCCGCGGGGTCACTCTCGATCGGACCCCACAGGTCATCGAGCTTGAACGTCACCGGGGTGCCGTCTCCTCGGAAGCCGATGAGGATCACTGATTCCGTCGAGCTCACCTGACACCGTTTGTCGGTCTCGTTCGACACCATGCCTGGCGGCGACAAGATAGATGTCGATGAGCGGTGACACCACTGGTGGCTGGGGGTCGACCAGGAAGTCCAACGGGCGCAGCTCGGGCTTGACGCGTAGGATTTCTCCTACGTAAAGTGTGGGCATGGCTATCAACACCGTGAAGACCGTGACCGTGTTCGTCTCCGACCAGGACCGCGCCCGCGACTTCTACGTCGACGCGCTCGGGCTGGAGGTGACGGCCGACCAGACCTTCGGCGAGAACCGTTGGCTTGAGGTCGGTGCCCAGAGCGGCACCACCCTGGTGCTGCACAAGCCGTTCCCCGGGATGAGCGCTGGCGGCGGGCAGGGCATTCTGTTCGCCAGCTCAGACCTGGACGCCGATGTCGAACGGTTGCAGGAAGCTGGTGTGGTCGTCGACGGTCCGAACGAGATGCCGTGGGGTCGGCAGGCCACCTTCTCGGACCCTGACGGCAACGGCTACATCCTGCAGGGCTGAGGTCGTCCAGTTTGCCTCGACGTCTCAAGAACGGCCCGCTGGACGAGGTGTTCGGCGCGCTCGCCAACCCCACTCGTCGGGACATCCTCGACGCGCTCCTCGGCGGTGACCACACCGCCGGGGAACTCGCCGGGAAGTTCGACATGTCTCGTCCGAGCGTCTCCGAACATCTCCGTGCATTGCGCGAGTCCGGACTCGTGGAGGAGCGCCAGGAGGGTCGTCACCGCTACTACCGCGTCACGGGCGAGCCGATGGTCGAGCTGATCGACTGGCTCACTCCCTACGAGCGCTTCTGGCGCAACCGGATGACCGCGCTCGGCGGTGTTCTCGACGAAATGGACGACGATGACCACGCATGAAGACCTGACCCGGATCGAAGTCGACCAGTACTTCCCGCACACGCCCTCTAAACTGTGGCGGGCCCTGACGACGCCGGAGCTGATGGCGCAGTGGCTCATGCCCAACGATTTCGAACCCGTCGTGGGTCACCGGTTCACCTTCTGGGCACGCCCCGTCGCGCAGACCGGATTCTCCGGACGGATCACGTGTGAGGTGCTCGACCTGCTGCCCCAGAAGATGCTTCGGATCAGCTGGGCAGACGCCCAACAGCCCGAGTGGATGGCGACCACCGTCACCTGGACGCTGCAGCCCGAAGGGAAGGGCACCCGCCTGTTCCTCGAACACGCCGGCTTCGACCCCGACGACCCCACACAGCAACTCGCCCGGAAGTTCATGAACGGCGGCTGGCGCAGCCACGTCCTGCGCCGAATGAGCGAACTGCTCCAGCACCTCCACTGATCCACTTGACCCATCATCCTGCCCGTCCTCTGGGGGCAGAACCGAATCCACCAACTGTGGCTGGCACCGCCAGCGACAACACGACGAAAGGCCATGTCATGGCGCGCACGATCGCGGAGAAACTTCAGATCAAGCCCGGCACCGAGCTGCTGCTCGGCCCCTCCTCGCCCGACCAGCGAGCACTGCTCGATCCCCTCCCTGAACACGTCACCGTCGTCGACGGGATCGACCGCGACACCATCGGGGTCGCGGTGATGTTTGCCCAAAGCCGTGACGAACTGGAAACGCTGCTCGACGATGTGTTCCCGCTGCTGTCGACGCCGAAGGCCGTTTGGATCGGATACCCGAAGGGCAACAAGGCCGACATCAATCGCGACAGCATCTGGAAGCGCGCCGAGGAATCAGGCTGGACCCTCAACGGCAATATCTCGCTCTCCGACACCTGGTCGTCGGTCCGTCTCAAGCCCGCGAACTGACCGCGGGTACGCGAGCGGCGACATGACGACAGGACAGTCAACTCAGACTCCGAACACCGACGTCGCGGTCCAGGCGCTCGGCCTGCAGATCGAGTACCCGGAGCGCACCGTGATGAGGGACCTGAATCTGAGCGCTCCCGCGGGACGGGTCACAGCGGTCCTGGGACGCAACGGCGCTGGGAAAACCACCCTGGTGCGAGCAATCGCGACCCTCCAGCCCTACCGGGCCGGATCGCTCCGCGTTCTCGGGCACGAGGTGAAGGACGAAGCCCAGACGGTTCGGGGGATTGTCGGCCTGGCGGGACAGCACGCCGCCGTTGTCGCCGAGCTGACTGGCGTCGAGAACCTACGCATGGTTGCCCGCCTCTACGGTCTCTCACCGCGCGAGGCCCGCCAGGCCGCTGCAGGGGTGATCGACGGGTTCGCGTTGAGCGAGTTCGTCGACCGACGCGTTTCCACCTACTCCGGCGGTCAACGCCGCCGCCTCGACCTGGCCGCGACATTCGTGAACAGGCCATCGCTGTTGCTGCTCGACGAGCCGACCACCGGGCTGGACCCCCACAGCCGCAACAGCCTCTGGGAGACCATCCGATCCCTACCTCTGAACGGCACATCGGTGCTGCTGACCACCCAGTACTTGGAGGAGGCACAGCGTCTCGCTGACGAAGTGGTAATCATCGACGAGGGCCGCGTCATCCAGGCCGGAACTCCGAACCAACTTCGTCGCACGATGGCCAGCACCACGCTGAGTCTTGTCACCCACGCACCGCTGTCCAGCGACCAGGCCAAGGCGCTGGCGGAACGGCTGCGCGGCGAGATCCGCGACCTCGGAGACAACGAGCTGACGGTGACCGGCCAATTCGACCTCGACGCCGCGCATCGCGCGGTGACCGAGCAGGGGATCCTCGACATCACCGAGTTCTCCGTGTCGCCGCCGACGCTCGACGACGTCTTCCTCTCTATGACCGGAAGCGAGGCAAGCCCATGACCGCCACTATCCACACGACAGTGACCCCGATTCCGTCAGCGGGCCTAGCTGCCACCAGCGCCACGATCGGGTCGAAGACTCTGAAGGTGTTCCTTCGCGACCCGCAGGCCGTGTTCCCCACCCTGTTGCAGGGCGTTCTCTTCCTGCTCGTGTTCCGCTACGTCTTCGCCGGCGCAATCGATTCCGCTCCGCTGACATACGTCGACTACATGACGCCCGGCATCATCACCACCACACTGCTGTTCGGATCGTCCCAGGCCGCGGTCACCGTCGCCAAGGAACGCTCCGCCGGGTTCTCCGACCGCGTCCTGTCAATGCCGGTGGCTCGCGCCGGGATCACACTGGGACGGCTCGCCGCCCAGTCGACGATCGTGGTGGCCGCAGCACTCACCACCCTCCTCGCGGCCTTCGTCACCGGCTTCAAACCCCACGCAGGCGTACGCGAACTCGTCTTGGCGTTGGCGATGCTGGTGCTCTATTCGGTTGCGTTCGCCGCGCTGTTCCTCGCGCTCGGGTCAGCGGCCTCCAGCCCGGAGGCCGCCCAGGGGCTGGCGTTCATCGCGATTCCGCTCACCTTCATCTCCAGCGCGATCGTCCCCACCGCGTCGATGCCAGGCTGGCTGGCAGCGGTCGCCGACTTCCAGCCGCTCACTCCGATGATCGACGCACTGCGTGGCCTCACCCAGTCCGACCTGATCGGCGTCGACCAAACCTCGCTGATGGCCGCCCTCGCTTGGTCGGCCGGGATCCTGCTGGTTTCGGTGATCATGGCGGTCCGTCTCGCGTCGCGGACCAAGGCGCTCAACTAACCGCATCCCCCTGCGGACACCGACGTCATGGCGCGTGAAGCACGAACGCCCCGTGTCGACCTCTATGCAGCAATTCGACGTGATGCCAAGGAGGGCCTGTCGAAACGGGCACTGCAACGCAAGCACGGAGTCGGGTACCGCACAGTAGCGGCAGCCTTGGCCTCGGCATGGCCCAAGGAGCCCAAGCCGCCACCGAAGAGGGGGTCGCGGCTCGACCCCTACCGGTCAGTGATCGACGGCTGGCTCCGCGATGACCTGGACGCGCCGAGGAAGCAGCGACATACCGCAAAGCGCATCTTCGGCCGGCTCCTCGACGAGCACGACGCCATTGGAGTGGTGTCGTACGGGATGGTGCGTGACTACGTCGCGACCCGTCGCCGCGAGATCCGTATCGAAACCGGGCGGGAGCCCGTCACCACGTTCATCCCGCAGACCCACCTGCCCGGCCGCGAGGGCGAGGTTGACTTCGGCGAGGTCGTCGTACGGCTGCGCGGAAAGCTGGTGACCTGCACGCTGTTCAGCCTGCGACTGTCCTACTCTGGGAAGGCCGTCCACAGGATCAGCGCCTCGGCCGGGCAGGAGGCGTTCTTCGAAGGCCACGTACACGCCTTCCGTGTCCTGGGCGGGGTGCCGACCGGGAAGATCCGTTACGACAACCTGAAAGCCGCCGTCGCGTCCGTGATCGGGTTCTCCCGTCAGCGGGTCGAGGCGGATCGGTGGACCGCGTTCCGCTCCCACTACGGGATCGAGGCGTTCTACTGCCAGCCAGGGATCACCGGCGCGCACGAGAAGGGCGGCGTCGAGGGCGACATCGGCTGGTTTCGCCGCAACCACCTCGTCCCCATCCCAGAAGCCGACTCCATCGAGCAGCTCAACGCCATGCTCGACGCCTGGGACCGCAGCGACGAGCAACGCAGGATCGCCTCACGCGCGCACACCATCGGCGAGCACTTCGCAGCCGAGCAACCACTCCTCGCTGCGCTCCCGACCGAGCCGTTCGAGACCGGCCGATGGTTCACCCCGCGGGTCGACAGGTTCGCTCAGGTGAGCGTCCGGATGAACAAGTACTCCGCGCCAGCCCGCTACGTCGGTCGCCAAATCAGGGTCCTGCTACATGCCAGCGAGCTGGTCGTCTACGACGGCCACAAGGAGGTGGCGCGCCACGAGCGGCTGATGACCAAGGGCGGTGTCCAGCTCGACCTGGACCACTACCTCGAGGTCCTCCTCCGCAAACCCGGAGCGCTCCCCGGAGCCACCGCCCTCGAGCAAGCCCGGAAGACCGGCCGGTTCACCCCAATACATGACGAGTGGTGGGCCGCGGCCTGCAAGACCCATGGCGATGCCGAGGGCACCCGCGCCCTGATCGAGGTCCTGCTCCTGCACCGACACCTCGCGCACGAGCATGTCGTCGCCGGGCTAACCGCCGCCCTGCGAGCCGGTGGGCACACAGCCGACGTCGTCGCGCTCGAAGCGCGTAAGGCCGAAGACCAAACCCGCGACAACAGCGGCGCGCCCGACTCCGCGGTCTCCCCTCGAAGCGACCCCACCGTGATCGCCTCGCTCACCGAACGGCGACTACGCAAGCCCTTGCCCGTCGATACCCGCCCGCCGCCGACCGTCGACCAGTACGACCAGCTGCTACGACGCCGATCTCGCGCCCAGGAGTGAAGGAGCCCCCATGACCCGCCGCCGAGGCATGACTGAAGAAGCCGCCGATGCTTCCATCGACCAGGCGTGCCGCATGCTGCGGCTGCCGACCATCCGACAAGGCTTTGCCGACGGCGCAGACCGGGCGGCGGCCGAGCAGATGTCCTACCGCGGGTTCCTCGCAGAGCTCCTCCTGGCCGAGTGCGACGACCGGGCTCTCCGCCGCTCCGAGCGACGGATCAAGGCCGCGAAGTTCCCCCGAGAGAAGTCCCTGCGGGCCTTTGAATTCGACGCCAACCCCAACATCGACCCCGCCACCATCCACACCCTCGCCAAGTGCGACTGGGTCAAGAAGGGCCAACCCCTTTGCCTCATCGGCGACTCCGGTACCGGCAAGTCCCACCTGCTCTTCGCACTCGGCACCGAGGCCACCATGGCCGGCTATCGGGTCAAGTACACCCTCGCCACGAAGCTCGCCAACGAGCTCGTCGAGGCCGCCGACGAGAAGACCCTGTCGAAAACAATCGCCCGCTACGGACGCGTCGACCTGCTATGCGTCGACGAGCTCGGCTACATGCAGCTCGACCGACGAGGTGCCGAACTATTGTTCCAGGTCCTCACCGAACGCGAGGAGAAGGCATCTGTCGCGATCGCGTCCAACGAGTCCTTCTCCGGGTGGACCAAGACGTTCACCGAACCGCGGCTCTGCGCCGCCATCGTCGACCGCCTCACCTTCGGCGGCACCATCATCGAAACCGGGACAGACTCCTACCGACTCGCCCACACCAACCGGCGACTCGCCCAGCAGTAACACGGGTCGCGAAGTGGTGTCGAACGAAGCCGACACTCCTACCCCATTCGGTGCCCAGGTGGTGTCGAGCGAGACCGACAAACGGTGTCAGGCGAAACCGTCATAGCCAGCTGCACGCTCCATCGTGCTGCCGAGGCGAGCCAGCGCCGTCGCGCAGGCATCAAGCCGGGGTGCTTCCAGGCCCGCGCGAGCACGGGCCTACGCCACCGGGGAGCGACTCCGTGCCCCGTCGGGCGTGGTGGCGGTCCGGGAACGATCCGGGCACCGAGCGACCACGACCGGTTTCGAACCGGCTACCTCCGCCGTGACAGGGCGGTGCTCTGACCAACTGAGCTACGCGGCCATACATAGCGCTCATTACGCGATGCAGGCCTCTTCGGCCTGATGCGGTCGTCCTTGTTGCGCTGCTTGCCCTGCGCCGATCTCAGGCCCACAACGCCGAGGTGTCCCTCGACGGCGGAGTCTCGAGCGCAAGGATGACTGAACCCGTCAAGCGGATGTCTCCACGCGTCCACGCGAGTGGTAGGCAACCACCTACGTCCTGCGCCCGTGCCGTCCGTACGCGACGGTGGAACGCCGAGGGTGTTCGACGGGGATCGAACCCGCGACCTCCCGGATCACAACCGGGGGCTCCACCTGTTGAGCTACGAACACCAGGTCCAGCACCAGGTAGTGCCGGATCGTCGGAGTGGCAGGGCTCGAACCTGCGACCTCGAGGTCCCGAACCCCGCGCGCTCCCTACTGCGCCACACTCCGCGAGCCGGAGCGCGGCGGACACCACTACTCCAACAGCCCTGTCCACGGCGGCAACCACCACCGCGCCAACCCCGTTCAAGGAGGCGGTACGGGCCAGGGAGCCCGCTGCCGGCGACGTGTCCGCATCGCCGACCAGGCGCGCCGGGCGGGGATCGAACCCGCGACTTCCTGCTCCGGAGGCAGGCGCTCTGTCCGCTGAGCTACCAGCGCAACACCGCCTAGGTCCCGAACGACCCGGCGGCACGACGTTGATCGACGGGACGCTCCCGTCCAGGGGGTCGAGGCGAGGTCCCACCCGGCCACCTCGGAGACTCCGTCTCCTACGCCCGCTGTCCCCGCGTTCGGAACGGGGACGGACGTCGCGTGGTCCCGGACGGGATCGAACCGCCGCACCCTGGGCTTCAACCAGGTGCTCTGCCGACTGAGCTACAAGACCATCGACGGTGCCGCGTCAGGGCGGACGCCGAGTACCGCATGCCGGGATCGAACCGGCGATCTCCACCGTGAGAGGGTGGCGAGTTGACCGACTACTCCAATGCGGCTAGATCCGGCCAGCGCCGGATACGTGGAGGAACGGGGAATCGAACCCCGGACATCCTGCTTGCAAGGCAGGTGCTCTACCGACTGAGCTACACCCCCGGAATGCCCGTTCCGGCTCTCGCCGCGGTGGGTCTGTCCGTCGCGCGCCAGGAGGGACTCGAACCCCCGCCACCCGGTTCCGTAGACCGGTGCTCTTCCGCTGAGCTACAAGCGCATCATGCGCGTCACCCGCGCATCTGGTCGTTGATCGCGGCACGCCGCTTCGCGCCCCGGTCCCGGCGACGCTTCGTGCGCCGGTCACCATGAACCCCGGCGGCGCCGGAGCGCGCCCGCTCGATCATGGAGCGGTGCAGGTCCGGGTTCTCGTGCCGGTGTGGATTCTTCGCCACGCTCTTCGCCATGCGTGTGCTCCTTCCTGATCGTGTCGGATCCCATCGAGCGGATGACCGGGATCGAACCGGCGACCTGCACCATGGCAAGGTGCCGCGCTACCTGCTGCGCTACATCCGCAAGGGCGGCAGTGCCCACCAGGACGCGCCCATCGCGCTTCGAGGAATCGAACCCCGCCCGCCGCGCTAGTCCGCTACTCCTTGGAGCACGCCTCCAGTTGGAAGCCGATGGGACGGTGCCGCGGATTCGTACTCCGTCCGCGGTCGCGGATCGTGCCTCGTCGAGGATTCGAACCCCGGGCCTGCCGATTAAGAGTCGGAAGCTCTGCCGCTGAGCTAACGAGGCGTGGTCGTCGCCGGACTCGAACCGGAGACCTCCTCGGTGTGAACGAGGCGCTCTGACCAACTGAGCTAGACGACCGCGGGCCACCCCACCGCAACGCAGTCAGGTGTGCCCATCGCCGTGACGTGGCGAGACCGGCATGCTCGACGTCGCCCCCTGTGCGCACAAGAGGCCGTGCCGTTCTGGATGTCCCGCATGCGGGGACCCGTGAGAGCGGAGGGATTCGAACCCCCTGACCCGAAGGACCTGGATTACAGCCAGGCGCGATTCGCCATCTTCGCAGCGCTCCCGTGCACCCCGCCGCTTCACCACGTCGACCGGGCGGCCTCGGTTCGGTCGACCGGGACGATCCGGCCCTACCGCACTGTGTACGGCGGGGCCAGCTGCGCGACGGGCGGCGTGGTGCCGCGCTGGGTCGCGCATGGAATGTCTCTGTGAAGTTCTCAAGTACCCGGCGCACTCGGCCTTGTGGCCCGGCGCTGACTGCCCACCCAGTGGGCGGGCGTTACTTCTCGTGGGACGGGCCCGTCGAGGAGTAGTGGTGGATCGACCCGTGAGTGGGTCTCGGCTGACGAGGGAGGTGGAGCTCAGCGGCTCGAAATCGCGAGTAGGGGTCGCTGATACGCGGCCTGCGCGGCGTGCTTGCCGCCTCTCGGATTGCTCTCCGGTTGGTCGCCAAGACCCGGGCATGAGAAGGAGCGCCGCCACGACGAGGTCGCGGTGCGCGTGGTGGACGCCAGCGAGAGCTTCATGACTGCCTCCTTCCGATCCGGTCCTTGAGAACGTTCGCGCCCACTGTAGAGACGGGCACGGACAGACGCCACAGCTTTCCGTGGCACCAGAGGTAGTGGGCGGGGGGTGCCCAACCTGTCGCGAAAGGCATCACCGCAGGCCAGCGCGGCGGATTCGGACGAAAACGCCGCTCACAGTCGGTCCTTCTGCGCATCGAGATCCCCAACGAAGGGAGCGTTACTCGGACGTATCGCCCCGGACAGTCGCGCCGCATCGGTCGCTAGGTGTACTGACCGGGGACGTTGATCAATCGTGAGAAGGGCGGCTGGCCTCCGCAGGCGGTGTGTGGTCGGTGCTGGTTGTACTCGTGGAGCCAGTCGGGGAGGGCATCGCGGCGTTCGTTCTCGCTCGTGTAGCAGCGCGCATACGCCCAGCCGTCGGCCATGGTGCGGTGGAATCGCTCGACCTTGCCGTTGGTCTGTGGGCGGTATGGCCGCGTTCGCTTCGGAGTGATCGATAGAGCCTCGCACGTGTCTCGCCACAGGTGAGAACGGTACGCACCACCGTTATCGGACAAGATGCGCTCAATAGCGACCCCTCGGTCGGCGAACCACTCGACCGCTCGATGCAGGACTCCGACGGCGGTGACAGCGGATTCGTCGTTGTGAACCTCGGTGTAGGCGACGCGCGAGTGGTCATCGATGATGGTGTGCACGAACGCATACCCGAGCTTGGGGTTGCGCCACTTGTTCTTCGGCTTGCCGGGAGTGACGGCACGATTCCTCGATCCTTGACGTCGCCCGACGTATCGCCAGCCTCCACCGTCGGGGATGTTCCCGAGCTTCTTGACGTCCACGTGCACGAGCGAGCCAGGGTGGTCGTGTTCGTATCGGCGGATCGGCTCGCCGGTGGCACGGTCGACGTAGGAAAGTCGATTCATGCGCGCGGTCGTGAGGATGCGGTGGACCGTGGCCGGGGCGATGCCGAGTCGGGCTGCGAGCTGAACAGGCCCTTCCCTCAGGCGCATTCGTAGGCTCACGCACCGTTTTGTCGTCTTCTTGCTCGTCTTGTTCGGCGAAGACTTCGGCCGTGACGACCGGTCCTGCATCGGCTCGCCAGCAAGGTAGCGGTCGACCCACCGCTTCACGGTTGGCCACGACACCTGGAAGCGGGCAGCGACTTCGCTGATCGGCCATCCTTCCTCGATGACGAGGCGTGCGACTCGTAGACGATGACGTGGGGTCAGCGCGGCATTGCGATGACTCAAAGTGGCTCCTGAGATAGATCGGTGGCCGGCCGCGTTTGCGACCGGCCACCGGATGATGGAGTTGGAGTAGAGATCTCTACTCGGCGCCTTGCGCTGCATGGAAGGTGAGTGCTGGCTCGAGCCAGGACTCGAGCCCAGGTCCCTGGAGTGCGGCCTGCTCGACGCTGATCCAGCCGTCGCCCATGGGGCGGTCTGCGCCCATGAGCGCAGGGTGAGCACCAGGGCGGGCGAGTAGGTCTTCCGCGTCAGTGGGGTCGATGCGTAGCAGGAGTGTCCCTTCCCGACGGGCGGCGACGACCATCCGGTCCTCGACCATGAACGACACTCCCCCGAACATCGACACCTCACGAGGGTTGCGAGCTCTTAGCGCGTCACGAACTCGCTCGACCAGGTCCTTCTGTGCTGTCATCGTCCACCCTTCTCGATGTACTCGGGGCCGCTGTAGTGAAGGTTCAAGGACGCGATGCGTCCGCCGTCGAAGGTGAAGAACTCCGCGAAGGTCATGGGACCGCCGGGCATGGTCGCCGTGTAGAGCACGGCGGAGCCGTTAGGGCCGTGCACGTCGTGGATGATCTCGATCTGCTTGACCGTCGCAATGAAACCGGCAACCCCGCCCAGGAAGCCATCGGTGGCGTCGGGGAGGTGTCCAGCGAGGGAGCCCGTGAAGTCGAGGTGGTCACCCAGCAGAGGCCGTAGGTCAGCCCCATCCTGGTAACTGTCGATGCCGGACTCGAGGATCCGGTAGTAGTCCTTGAGGGTCTGAGGTGCGGCAGAAGACAGGGTGGCGGGCATGGCTCTCCTTGGTGTGAGAATGGTGCTTGATACTTTCAAGCAGGCACTTGATAAAGTCAAGGGGGTTCAGGTGAAGTCCTACGGACAGCTCTGCTCGATCGCTCGCGCCCTGGATGTCGTCGGTGACCGGTGGACTCTCCTGATCGTGCGTGAGCTGCTGATCGGGGGCGCATTGCGCTTTGGCGAAGTCCAGCGCGGCCTGCCTGGCATCGCGACGAACCTGCTCACCCAGCGTCTGCGGGACCTCGAGACCAACGGTGTCGTCGCCCGCGAGCCCGCCCCAGGAACCCCGGGCACGCCAACGTATCGGCTTACCGAGCGTGGCCGGGCCCTGGACGGAGTGCTGCGCGAGCTTCTGAAGTGGGGTGCACCGACGGTTCCAGACGCGCCGAGTGATGCGATCTTCCAGACGCACTGGCTCAGCCAACCGGCACGCTTCCTCCTCGCGGATCACAGACCGGACGAGCCACCGATCGTGATCCGGTTCGGCACCTTCGACGACGGCTTCGACCTCACCGCCGCCGACGGGACCATCACGGTGGGCCCTTGCCAGCGCGATGTCAGCCCCCTGGCGGGTGTTACAGGCCCCGGGCCGGCACTGGTTGCCCTCCTGCAAGGCGCAATGCCTCTGCCCGCCGCTATCGCGCAGGGCGTGGATGTCACCGGCGATGCCGCGGCCCTGACGCGAGTTCTACCAGCGCTGCGAGCGTCGACTAACGTCCCCGGTCAGTACAGCTAGGACCGCAACAGTGTCTGCGAACTTCCCGATGGGTCCATCCCACTGAGAGGCGAACTCCGAGTTCCCTATCAGGCATCCGGTGCGGATGTGCGAGCGGACCAGGAACTCCTCGACTTCGCCGAGCTTGGGCGGAGTCCCAGAGTCGAGCCGCTTCTTCACGACATCGATCGCTCCACCCTCCCACGCCTGATCCGTGATGGCAGCCTTCAGGCGCGACGCGTCGAACGGATCGGGGTCGAAACGCCAAGGGTGGTGAGACCCATGGTTCTCGACCAGCAGCGCGACGATGCCACTGCGGATGGCGGTCGTGGGGTCCTCTCGGCGATACGAGATCTCGTCGAGGACGCGCCTGCCCGACTTCGACGCGGACTGCCCGACGTAGAGGCAGTTCCCCTCGGGGTCCGTGATCGCGTACAGATTGCATTCCTTCGCGAGAGCGGGGACGAGCGGGATCCCCGCCGCCTCCGCGGTCTTGATGAGCTCGTCGACGGTCATGAGCTTGACCATGGTTCTCCTCCTGGCTGTGTCTTCGAGACCGCGGTGTTGCGGCCTCTCTTTGAAACTAGCCCGAAGGGTCTGCGTTACCGGATCCACTCCTCGTGCAGCTCTTCGTTGCTGCGTTCGATCCAGCGACACAGCTGGTAGGACTCGAATCGCTCGCCGTCACTGCCGTGGCGAGCCGAGGCCGGCGTGACCTTGTCGAGCTCGTCGAGGGCGGCGCCGGCGGAGCAGTGGCCGTACTCGGACAGGCGCTTCATCTGGTCACTGCTCTCGGCGAGGTGGCCGGCGTACCTGCGCACGTTCAGGTCGGTGGGCATCTCGACCTCGGCCTCATCGCGGAACTGGGCGGACGCCGCGATGTCGTTGTCGAGGTCGACGGCGGTTCGTTGACCATCGATCAGTGCCGCGGAACCGTACAGGGTCGGGGCGTTCACCATGGCGGTGTCCTCCATCCGCTCCCGGAAGATCCGCCCGAGGTGCTCGTGCCCGAACGTGCCGGCGTCCGCCTCATTGGCGAAGGTGACCGGCCCCTTCTCGTCGTTCCACGCCCGGTCGTGCATCTGCTCCTCGGTGCTCATGCCGTCCTGGCGGTACTCCCAGCTCAGGTGCGGACGCTCGGCGTCGTAGCTGATGTCGGCGTCGGGGTACCGCTCGCGCAGGATCTGGTCGAGGACGACGGTGCCGCGATGGATCCGCTCGGACTCCTCGGTGGTCATGTCGGCGTCGTCCAGATCGGACAGGCCCATGAGATCGGTGTCGGGGACGTCCAGGCCGACCTCGGCGACCGCCTGTCCGGATCCCTCGTCGTGCCAGGCGCTGAAGTCGGCATCGAACCCCTCGAGGCCGAAGTCCTGGATTCCGGCGGAGTCGCGGTCATCGAGGATCGGCCTCTCGAAGCCGGGCGAGTGGGGGAGCGCGTCGATGATCTCCTGGTCGGTGGCGATGGGGACATCGGCCTCGGAGCGGCCGACCGGGGCGAACTGCCCGCCGTTGCCGCTCATGCCGACTTCGTTCCTGCGCTTGCTGGCCATGTCAGAACTCCTTCGGGGTGCAGCGGTAGGTGTAGGCGTGATCGGTGGCCCGCTGGATGCCGTCCAGCTCGGGGTCCTCGTGAGCGTCAGGGGTGAGGCCGGCAACGATTGCCTCGTCGCGATCGGCGTCCAACCAAGCGAGGTACTCACGCTCGTTCTGGATCTCCGGTTCCTCGTACCAGTCCATCTGCTGCCCGCCAGCGTCGTAGAACACCGGGTAGGCGGATAGCAGCGACGAGGTCTCAGGGTCATCGTCGCCGGGGAACGCGACATAGGTCGCTCCGTTGCGTTCCCCGAGATCACGCAGCCCATTGATGGCTTCCCGTGCTTCGTCCTCGGCGGCGGTTCGGTACAGCTCGAACGTGACACGGGCGCGAGTGCGAGCAGGTGATTCGCGCACCGAGCGGGAGGACTCGACGAGGTCGTCCATTGCAGCGTTGATTCTGCGTCCAGCAGTCTCCCTCTTGGCCGCGTCCCAGACGCCCCGTTCCGCATCGAGGCTCCACATCCCAGCGAGCGGGTGGTTGTCGAAAGCTCGGTCGATGGCATCGACGTCGTTGCCCATGGGAGTGATCGACACGCTGTAGACCACGTCGTCCCAGGGCTGGATATCGTGGTGCACGTCCTCGATGTGCGCGTCGGCTTCCGGGTGGTTGAGGTTGATCTGCCGGCACAGCAGATCAGGATCGATCCCGGCCTCTTCGAAGGAATCGGTGATGACCCGGCTCTTGCCCGAGACGCGCAGCTCGCCGTCGGACAGTCGGGTTGCCTTGAGGTCGAACACGTCGTGCAGCTGGCGGACACGATCGAGACCCTCGGGCAGGGCGACTTCGCGGGAAGGGGAGTCCTCGGGGACCGCCACGTCGGCGTCGGCGCGGACAACGGTCCCGAACTCGCCGCGATTGCCCCGCTCTCCGGTGTCCCGCTTGCGAACCTTCGGTGCCGTGCTGGTCATCGCACATCCCTTCTCTCGTCGGCTCCCCATCACTTGGTGAAGTGGGCGGGCTTCAGTCGGCGCGGGACGCGGACCGTCCGTCGATCCACTCCACGTGGTCGTAGAAACGACGGTTGAAGTAGTCGACCTGCGAGTTGGAGGTGTCGCGGTTGTAGGAGTTCACGACCCGCTCAATGCGCTCACGCACGATCGAGTCCGAGGGCTTCTCCAGCGCCACCTCTTCGAGCTCGCCGAATACCCACTGGCGGCCGCGGAAATGCGGGTTGTGGCCCTCGGGCGGCTGGATGAAGACGGCTCTTCCCAGATGAGGGTGTAGGTCGGCCGGGCGCGTCGGTCCGCAGATAGACGTCGAGGTCTCCCGACGATGGAGGTTCCTACGCCATCCATCCGAAAGACCTCGACGTGACCGACGCTACCCCGCCGGCCGGCCTCGGCCGCCCTGACCTGACCGCCTTCGCGTCTCATCCCAGTCGACCCTGATCGAGTCTGCTGACCCCCTCGACGAGAACGCAGCGACATCACAGCCACCCAACCCCGACCGGCCGGGAAGCCGGGACACGTCACATGACCTGTGCTGCGGGCGTGTCGAGTGGGTCGTCCAGGGGCGACGCAGGAGCGTCGACGCGACGTGCTGAGAGGTGGTTCCAACCGGGCGCTAGGACACCGGCTACAGGCATGGCGATAGGTCAGGAACGGCGTCGCTCCCTGCGCAGGAGGGAGCGCAGAGTCTCGGCGTTCGCGTAGCCGACCCGTAGCGCGATCTCGGCGGAGGTGAAGTCCGTGGTTGCTGAGAGGTGCCGAGCTCGTTCGATGCGAAGCCGTTGGACGAAGCCGAGCGGAGTGAGGTTGAGCGCCGCACGGACTCGTCGTTCGAGGGTGCGCCGGCTGGTGCCGAGCGACTGCGCGACGAAGGCGACGTTGAACGGTTCGTCCAGGCGGGCGCGCACGAAGCGTTCGAACTCGACGACGATCGGGTCCTCGTGCCGGAGATGTTCGTAGGCGACGAAGGCCGCCTGCGACGGACGCTCGTCGATGATGAGAAGCTTGGCGACATGTTGGGCCAGGTCGGGGCTGATCGATCGCACGAGTGAGAGCGCGAGGTCGATGTGGGCGAACGCGGCGCCGGCGGTGACGAGGTTCCCGTCGACCACGACCATGGTGTCGAGATCGAGGGCGACGGTCGGATAGCGCTTCCGGAACTCCGGCCCCAGGAACCAGCTGGTCGTCGCCCTCCGATGATGCATCCGTCCGGTCTCGGCGACAGCGAACACGCCGGTGCACGCCGCGGCGATCCGGGTGGTCGCCTCGTCGAGGCGCCCGAGCGAGGCGATGACCGAACGAGCATCTCGGCTCTGGAGAACGTCGTTGGTAGCGGCGGCCGTAAGGGTTCCAAGCGCAGGGACGACGACCACGTCGAACTCTCCGGACTCCGACAGCGGGTGGTCCACCGACAGGGTCATCGATGCCGTCGTGGTCACTCGCCGTTTCGGTCCGAGGATGGCGAGTTCGATCGGGTCGATCCGCGGGTCGACATCGCCGCGGGCTCCGTCGGCCACCCGCACGATGTCGATGATCGACGCGATAGCCGAACCGAGGCAGCCGTCGATCGCGATCAGTCCGATACGCATGACGTAAACAATAGCAATACTGCCGTATACGCCACTCCCCACCGGCCCTCGCTCGTCATACGCTGAACTCGTCCCACGAAGAACCCCGACGTCAAGGAGAGTCCCTCATGTCCACACCCGCATCACTTCCGTATGCCTTCGTCGCCAAGATCGTCGCGGCCGATGGACAGCACGACGCGGTCGCCGATCTGCTCGCCGGCGCTGTCGCACTCGCCAACGAAGAAGTAGGAACGATTGTCTGGTTCGCGGTCAGGACCCACGCCGACACCTTCTGGATCTTCGATGCATTCCCCGACGAAGCCGCTCGCGACGCCCACGCCAACGGCGCCATCGTCGCAGCCCTGATGGCCAACCAGCACCTCCTCGGCGCAGCACCCGAGATCCTGGCGGCCGACGTCCTCGCGTCCAAGCTCCCGTAGTCCGCCAACGCACGAGACGATCGCGCCCCGCCGAGCCGTCGGACCCGACCGCCTCGACACCCGCACCACGTTGACGATCCCCGACGGGCCGATCACGAGGGGGGCCAGGCAACACCAGGCGCAAGCCTGGAGCGGCACTGGTTCACCGGTGGTCATCGAGAGAGCCAGCGCGGTTCCATGGCAGCGCAACTGTGTCAACTTGCCCTCCGTCCCGCTAGGCGCCGTGGGCGGGTCTTGGTTGCGATCCGTTGCCGTGACGGGAGACGCGTTGCGCGTCGCAGCGATGACGGGTCGTTGGCGTTCCGGGGCGTTGCGTTCGTGCGCGTCGCCCGTGCGGCATGGAACATCTCGCTGCGCACACAACGATCGCTGCGCCGACGCACCGTTGACACCTCGCACGTCCAGGTCGCGACACAACGCCACGCCGCGTTGCCGAGCGGAGCGAGGCCTATCGGCACACGGACAGGATGCCGGCCGCGAGCGCTCAGCCGGCGAGGGGTCCGTCGCAGAGGAGAGCGACGTCGGTGTCGGGCAGAGCCGTGAGGCCAGCGCATCGCGCGACCACCAGAACCGAACCGCCCCTGCCCTGCGTTTCCGCAGGTCATGGGCTGTTCGCCAGAGCCGCCTGTCGGAATTGAACCGACGACCTAATCACGTCGGCTTTGCGTCTATCGCTTGATGCGCCCACTGGGCGAACGAGCTGCTGACCTGCGCAAACGCCGAGAGTGGGGGCGCCGCCATCCGGTGGTGACCGACGACGACCGACCAGTACCGACCGTTTCACCGGAGCTTGCGGCGGCGTCGAAGCCGAGCAAGCTCCATTCTTTTAGCTCACCGCGCCCTCCTCCTAGCCGGTCCCGTCGTCGTCGAAGACGTTTCAGGGGTCTTCTCAGATGACGGTGTAGGTCGGCCGGGCGCGTCGGTCCGCAGATAGACGTCGAGGTCTCCCGACGACGGAGGTTCCTACGCCATCCATCCGAAAGACCTCGACGTGTCCGACGCTACCCCGCCGGCCGGCTTCGGCCGCCCTGACCTGACCGCCTTCGCTCGACTCGACGGCCTCGGTCTGAGCGTGACCGGGCAACGACTTGAACCGGATCGTGCGGTCCTCGTGTGCCGCGTGGTGGAACCAGATCAGTGGTGCCGACGGTGCGGCAGCGAAGGCGCTGCTCGTGACACCGTGATCCGGCGGTTGGCCCACGAGCCGCTGGGCTGGCGACCGACCGTGCTGGAAGTTGTAGTGCGCCGCTACCGCTGTGCCGACTGCGGACACGTGTGGCGCCAAGACACCAGCGCCGCGGCGGAGCCACGCGCGAAGCTCTCGCGCACCGGGCTGCGGTGGGCGCTGGAAGGGATCGTGGTCGCACACCTCACCGTCGCCCGTGTCGCCGAGGGACTCGGGGTCGCGTGGGACACCGCCAACAACGCGGTCCTGGCTGAAGGCAAGCGGCTGCTGATCAACGACCCCACGCGGTTCGAGGGCGTGAAGGTCATTGGCGTCGATGAGCACGTCTGGCGCCACAGCAGGCGTGGCGATAAGTACGTCACCGTGATCATCGACCTCACCCCGGTCCGCGATGGCGCCGGCCCAGCAAGGCTGCTGGACATGGTCGAGGGCCGGTCGACGGCGGCGTTCAAGACCTGGCTCGCCGACCGCGACGACGCCTTCCGTGACGCGGTCGAGGTGGTCGCGATGGACGGCTTCACCGGGTTCAAGACCGCCGCTGCAGAGGAGATCCCGGACGCGGTCACGGTGATGGATCCCTTCCACGTCGTGCGCTTGGCCGGTGACGCCCTCGACAGGCGCCGGCGCCGGGTCCAACTCGCGATCCACGGGCACCGTGGGTTCAGGGACGACCCGCTCTACAAGTCGCGGCGCACGCTGCACACCGGCGCGGACCTGCTCACCGACAAGCAGAGCGACAGGCTACGCGCGCTGTTCGTTGATGACGCTCACGTCGAGGTCGAGGCGACCTGGGGTGTCTACCAGCGCATGATCGCCGCCTATCGCCACGAGGACCGGCAACGTGGCCGCGAGCTCATGGAGAAGCTGATCACCGACCTCAGCGCCGGCGTCCCCAAGGTGCTCACCGAGCTCACCACCCTGGGCCGGACCCTGAAGAAGCGAGCCGCTGACGTGCTCGCCTACTTCGAACGACCCGGCACCAGCAACGGGCCGACCGAGGCGCTCAACGGACGGCTCGAACACCTGCGCGGCTCCGCACTCGGGTTCCGCAACCTGACCAACTACATCGCCCGAAGCCTGCTCGAGACCGGCGGCTTCAGACCCCAACTTCTACACCCCCGATTGGGATGAGCCATGAAGACGTTGATGGATTGATGGGAGGCGCTGCTGCCCGCCTGGTTCACCCGCACCGAGTACTCAGCCGGGACGTAGCCCTCCTTTCGGGCACGCTGCAGGTCGGAGCGAATCTCCTTGGTCAGCGCCGCACCGTAGAGGCCTTCGGTGGCCTCGTAGTTCGAACCGAAGGTCCCTGCGTATATCGATCCGCCGTCGTCGGTCTCGCCCCCGCCGGTGAAGTCCCGGAGGCGTTCGGCCCCCTTCAGGCGCCCGGCCGTGTCCGCCTCCTGCAAGATGACCTCTCCCAGAAGCTTGCGGCGCGCGGGGTCGTCCTCACGCATGAACTCATCCCGCAGGGCATCCGCGGAGTCAGCTCTGTCGGCGTGCTTCACTCCGACCATGACCTGCATCAGGCGCAGGCGGGCGAGACCTCCGGGATGGGGCGCACCCGGCTCCCACGGTTCCTCGCGCTGCTGGATTTGGTCGTTGCGATGAGCGAGTTCCGTCGCCTCGTCGACGAGTTCACGGCGCTGGTGGGGCGCGAGGGTGCACCGGCCGATCAGCACGTCGGACACCAGCTCGGAGGTCGCCACTCGCTGGGGCGAAAGCTTCTCCCCACAGGCGCCGTAAGCTCCCGCCTCGGCTGACTCGATATACGTTCGGGCCCGATCAACGTCCTCGTCCTCGTGGATACGGGCCACAGCTAGGGCATGCTCGAGCTCCATGACCTGGCCGAGATCGATGCCACTGTGCTCTTCCACCGCTCTCAGCAGACGCATCTCCCGCTCAGACTCGGTCTCCGCGAAGTCCTCCACCTGCGATGGCTGGGGAAGCACACTCACCGTCGCCTCGGAGCGATTGATCGTGCCGAACTCGCCTCCATTGCCCTGCTCGCCGGTGTCCTTCTTCCTCGTCCGCAGCGTGCTGCGGCGCATGGGTACGACCTTGCCCACGGGGCCCTCCAGTGTCGACGGGATGCTCACCGGGGGAAGTGGGCGGGGCGCGCGGCCGCAGTCACCGGTCCTGGACCACGGGAAGACGCAGGCCGGCGTCGACGACGTTCGTGCTGCCGTCGGAGTAGACGACGCGGAGCCGGATCGAGGGGACCAGTCGCGGCGACGGCACCCACACGGTGCTGCCGCCGACGGGGATGCACCGCAGTCGCGACCCTTGTCGGGAGGTCTCGACGTGCGCGTTCGGAGGCAGGGGTTTCCCGCCGTCGACAGTGACAGCGGCAACGCCACCCGGGGTGCTGCTGGCCAGCTCCACTTCGCACCAGGGGTCGAGCTCGTGCTGCTCCGCCTCCGGGGTCACGGCACCCTGGACATCCAACTCGGCGATCGCGAAGCGGGTGCTCCCCGTCGAGGTGCGAACTTCAACGGTGACCGACCAGAGCCCCGCGCGGACGTGCCTCGGGGGAGTCACGGTGAGCGTGCCGTCGGGACTCAGATGCACCCAGCCCGGGGTGCCAGGCACAAGAGCGGGACGGTCGCCCGCTGCGAGCGTCGAACCGGGGACAACGGCGGCGGTGCCGGCACGCACCGTCGTGCGGGGGTAGTCGAGGGTCGGCACGAACGAAGACTCCAGGGATGAAGGGGCTGCGCTGGGCGCGATCGTCACGGGGCGGGAGCGGCCACGATGATGTCGAGCGGAACCTCCGCCTTACAGGAGACGGACACGAGCCCGGCCTCGAGGTCCTCCAGGAGGTCCCGGCACCAGCGGTCTGCAGCCGGTGCCCCGTGCAGGTCACCGGGCACCGGGCACCGGGTCCTCGCCTCAAGGTCGACGATGAGATGGCGGTCCAGGCCCCCGACGCGGTAGTCGCAGATCAGGAAGCGGTCGCTGCGGCAACGCACATACGTCCGGATGGGTCCCCGCGCCAGCCGCAGCCCGTGGAAGTGCAGTTCGTCGCCGGGTCCCGGGCTGGGAGTCGTGATGTTCTCGTCCATGCCCGGGACAGTGGGCGGCGACAGCCTGGGCGTGCGATCAGTGACGTCGACCAGAGACACGCCCGGCCCAATGCATCACCCCTTCACCGAAAATCCCTTATGTATAAGGCCATTTGCGTTGCGAGCGTTCGCAACGGTACCTGTGCGCGAACGAAGGCGATCGCGTTCGAGCTACCGTTTGGGAGTAACCACCGAAACGAAGGAGAACCGATGGTCTCGACAACTCGCGAATCCGTTCATATCATCATCTCGACCCTGATGGTCCTCTCCGGAGCTACCGTCGTTCTCGGTCAAAGACAGGCATGGACTGCAGCCCGGGTGGCCGGTACCGACGACTTGCTGCTGACGACTACCGGAGGGGTCCTGCTGATTGCAATGGGAATCGGAGCGTTCCTGGGGTCTCTCGACGGCTTGCCCACCAGAAGCGTGGTGGCGTTCGGTGCTCTCGGATATTCCATTGGACTCCTGGTCGCGTTGCTGGTCGCAACGCTGATCACCCAGTCTTGGGAGCCGCTGATCGGCTTCGTGGCCTCTGCAGCGCTCCTCGCGATCATCGTGCGCGCCGCCCAGGAGCGCGAGGACTGACGATGATCACTGAGACGACGCCGTTGTCACCGTCGGTCAGAGCATGCAGCTGACGCAGCCCTCGACCTCGGTGCCCTCGATCGCCATCTGGCGCAGGCGGATGTAGTAGAGCGTCTTGATGCCCTTGCGCCAGGCGTAGATCTGCGCCTTGTTGATGTCGCGCGTGGAGGCGGTGTCCGGGAAGAACAGCGTCAACGACAGGCCCTGGTCCACGTGCTGCGTGGCCTCGGCGTAGGTGTCGACGATCTTCTCGTAGCCGATCTCGTACGCGTCCTCGTAGTACTCGAGGTTGTCGTTGGTCATGTACGGCGCGGGGTAGTAGACCCGGCCGATCTTGCCTTCCTTGCGGATCTCGATCTTGGAGACGATCGGGTGGATCGAGCTGGTCGAGTGGTTGATGTAGGAGATCGACCCGGTCGGCGGCACCGCCTGCAGGTAGGCGTTGTACATGCCGTGGGCCATGACGTCCTCGCGCAGCTGCTTCCAGTCCTCCTGGGTGGGCAGGTGCACGCTGGAGTCGGCGAACAGGCCGCGGACCTTCTCGGTGCGGGGCTCCCACACCCGGTCGGTGTACTTGTCGAAGTACTCGCCGGTGCCGTACGTCGAGTCGGCGAAGTCGTAGAAGGCCTCGCCGCGCTCCTTGGCGAGCTTGTTCGACGCCTTGATAGCGTTGAACGTGACCGCGTAGAAGTACATGTTCGTGAAGTCCAGGCCCTCCTCGGAGCCGTAGAAGATCGACTCCCGCGCCAGGTAGCCGTGGAGGTTCATCTGCCCCAGGCCGATCGCGTGGGACTTGCGGTTGCCCTCGGCGATGGTCGGCACCGACTCGATGTCCGAGTGGTCCGAGACGGAGGTCAGCCCGCGGATCGCGGTCTCGATGGTCCGCGAGAAGTCCGCGGAGTCCATCGTCTTGGCGATGTTCAGCGACCCGAGGTTGCAGGAGATGTCGCGACCGAGCTCGTCGTAGGTGAGATCGACGTTCATGGACGACGGGGTCGAGACCTGCAGGATCTCGGAGCACAGGTTCGAGTGGGTGACCTTGCCGGGGATCGGGTTCGCCCGGTTCACGGTGTCCTCGAACATGATGTACGGGTAGCCGGACTCGAACTGGATCTCCGCCAGGATCTGGAAGAAGTCACGCGCCTTGATCTTCTTCTTGGAGATGTTCGGGTTGTCGACCATCTCGCGGTAGTGGTCGGAGACGTTCACCTCGGCGAACGGCTTGCCGTACTCGCGCTCCACGTCGTACGGCGAGAACAGGTACATCGGCTCGTTCTTCTTCGCGAGCTCGAAGGTGATGTCGGGGATGACCACGCCGAGGGAGAGGGTCTTGATACGGATCTTCTCGTCCGCGTTCTCGCGCTTGGTGTCCAGGAACCGCAGGATGTCCGGGTGGTGGGCGTTGAGGTACACCGCCCCGGCGCCCTGACGGGCCCCCAGCTGGTTCGCGTAGGAGAAGGAGTCCTCCAGCAGCTTCATCACGGGGATGACGCCGCTGGACTGGTTCTCGATGTGCTTGATCGGCGCACCGTACTCGCGCACGTTGCTCAGCAGCAGCGCAACGCCGCCACCGCGCTTGGACAGCTGCAGCGCGGAGTTGATGGAGCGGCCGATCGACTCCATGTTGTCCTCGATGCGCAGCAGGAAGCAGCTCACGAGCTCACCGCGCTGGGCCTTGCCGGCATTGAGGAAGGTGGGAGTGGCCGGCTGGAAGCGGCCGTCGAGGATCTCGTCGACGAGGTTGCGGGCGAGCTGCTCGTCACCCTCGGCGAGCGTGAGGGCCACCATCACCACGCGGTCCTCGAAGCGCTCCAGGTACCGCTTGCCGTCGAACGTCTTCAGCGTGTACGAGGTGTAGTACTTGAACGCGCCGAGGAACGTTGGGAAGCGGAACTTCTTCGCGAAGGCCTGCTCCGACAGCGACTCGATGAACGAGAAGTCGTACTGCTCGAGCACCTCGGGCTCGTAGTACTTGTTCTCGACCAGGTAGTCGAGCTTCTCCCTCAGCGAGTGGAAGAACACGGTGTTGGGGTTCACGTGCTGCAGGAAGTACTCGCGCGCCGCGAGACGATCCTTGTCGAACTGGATCTTGCCGTCCGCTCCGTAGAGGTTCAGCATCGCGTTCAGAGCGTGATAGTCCGGTGCGGCGGGACGTCGGGTCGCGTGGTCCTCGAAGGTGTCGATAACGGTCATGCTGCTGCTCCTTCATGCTCGTTGGCGGGGTGCTCTGTCCAGAACCGGTCCAGGCCGGTGCGGACCGTGGCGACATCGCGGGGCGTGCCGAGCAGGTCGACGCGGTACAGGTGCGGGACGCGGCACTTCGAGGAGATCACGTCGCCGGCCAGACAGTAGGCCGCCCCGAAGATGGTGTTGCCCGCACCGATCACACCGCGGATGAGATCGCGGTTTCGCTGGTCATTGAGGAACGTGATGACCTGCTTCGGCACAGCGCCACGACCATTGCCGCCGCCATAGGTCTGGGTGATCAGCACGAACGGCCGCTGGGCCACCAGTGCAGGGCCCCCTCGCCGTAGGGGGATGCGACCAGCTTGCGGACCGAGCTTGCCGAAGAACCGCCACGCCGTATCCGAGGCAGACGAGAAGAACACCAGGTCCGACCAGGTAGACGTCTCGCTCACAGCACTCATGCCCCGGGGAGTGGGCGGGGCCGGGACCTCGCGGGACGGCGGATGGCAGGATGGGGCACGAAGCTGGCGGAGGCCAGAGGAGGGGCACATGAGCGGGAAGAAGGCGAAGCAAGCGCGACGGGCGGCCGTCCAGGGGTCATCGGGACCGGCAGAGCCTGAAAGGTCACTACCTCCGGGGCCTCAACTCCGGATCATCACCGAGCCGCAAGCGCTGTGGTCGATCGACGCCGCAGCGGCCGCACTCATCACCGACTACACCCCTCCCATGGACATGGCGAGGTACCGAGAAGAGCGCCGGAGGGACCTCGACGATCTGTTCGTGGGCGATCCACGGCCAACGCCTAGGCAGTTCGCTGTCGCCGCTGTGAACGACGCCGGGGATGGGCTGTATGGCGCTGCCACTCTCGAGCCGTTCCTCGGGGATGAACTCATCGCCCAGGATCGCCAAGCCGCACGCAACGTGGCCATTCTCCACCGCATCATCGGCTCGTTGTTCGTCGTCCCCGATGCACGTGGCAACGGCATCGGAGGCGCCCTGCTGGACGCGGCCAGTCTCGCTGTCGTCCAGGACCAAGGGCGCTACACGGAGGGGTTCGTCGATGATCGGGACGGCAGCGCCGGGTTCTACCGGCGTGCCGGCGCCTACGTCGGTGGACACAACGAGCCGTTACCGCCCCGGCCACCGATCTACCTCAAGACCAAGCACTATCCCGGCAAGGACGGGCACTGGTTCTCCGTTGACGGCTGGGCGCGCCACCACGACATGGTGCTCTGCAGCAGATGTGAGAGGGCCCTTGATTTCCATCCCGAGGATGGAGGGATGCTGCACTGTCCCCGATGCCAAGGGCCCTGGGCCCCGCGATGAAGGAGCCTGCGTAATGAGCATGGCCAGCTACGCCGAGGAGGCGTTCGACCCCGTGGTGCTAAATCTCAGCGGCGCAAGCGACTACTACTTCGTCACCAGCGCCCTGGAGGTGTTCAACACCGGCGCCGAGGGAGAGATCGCCGACGAGTTCCAGGAATGTCTCGACTCCACGAGCATGTGGAGCACACGTGAGCTTCGGCAGGACCACGTCGACCGTGCCAAGCGGATGCCCACGGACGTCGATTGGCAGGCCAATGCGAACAGCGAAGCTGTAGTCCGGATCGGCCGACACCTGGGCGCTTCCCGCTACGCCCGCTGCAGCAGCTGGTTGTAGGACCAACCGTCTCGACCCAGCCCGCGCATGTACTTCGCGAGCAGCTTGACCGTTGCTTCCTCGATCTCGGTCTGAGGACCCTCCCATGCCGTCGGCTGGATGACGAGGTGATGGGTTGAGGACTCCCGTGGGAACTGTGGCGGCCTGCCGGAAAATATGTCCTCGGTCGCGGTTGCCCCGCGAAGTTGAGTCAGGTGCACCCCGACCTGCCACTGCCCCTGATACCCCCGAGTCGTGGAGATCTCCCGGAGCGCCTCGAGGAACTGAGCGCTGAACTGGACCATGGTCCCCGTCAGGGCCACGAGCTGCGAGTTGCCGGACCTGTCCTCGAATACGCGCGTGGCGCCACCGCTCGCGGCGGTGACCGTGAAGTCCTCGTGCACGCTGATCCGGGCTTCGCGGTGCTCGTATTCCTGTCGGACCTTGTCATACCCGGTACGCAGGCCCACGCCGTCAGGATCGTTCCCCGCGTAGGTGCACCCGCGAAGCAAAAGGGTTCCGCCGCGCCGACCGTTCTCCAGGTTCACAAGGATTGAGACGAGTCCGTCCCGCTCGATCGGCTCCGAAGGTACGGGCGAACACGGCTCGGCGAGAAAGAACGCATGGCCGTGACCGGTGGGGGACCCTTCAACCATCTGGTCTATCGGGTCGTTCTGTGCGAGCGCTCCCAGACGCTCGACGAAGCCGTGGGTGCGCTGGTCTCGCGCGAGGATGAGGGTACGCACCTCGGGATCGGCGAGCACTCGCTTCCCGTCTGCCGAGCGCCCGTAGTACCGCTCGTCCACCATGTGCGGCGCGAGGGGAGAAGGAGGTACCGAGACGACGAGGAGGTTCCTCCCCTCGGGGCCCTCAATGACGTCGGAGATGATTGGGACCAGCGGTGGTGAGGCCTTGGTGGCGGCCACCTGCGAGATCCGATCTCGCATGCCGTCCGTGTCGCACCCCACGACCTCGTAGGTCTTGTCGCGCACCCCGAAAATGAGGACCCCGCCGTGCACGCTCAGGGAGGAGAGGTCCTTCGCCAGTTCGGTGTTTGGCCCCTTCCCGCGCGGCCCGAGTTGCTCCTTGAGCTCGCACCACTGGTTCTCCTCGAGCAGGCCCCCTTCAGCTGCGGCGGTCACCCCGTCCCAGGTGTCGAGCGTGGTGAGCGGACGACCGGGACCGAGGTAGTGCTTCATCGGATTGTCCTTCTACTCGTTGAATCGTCAGTGGTGCTCATTCGTCTGCAGTCAGCTCGGCGTAGCGCTCAAACAGAATTCTCTGACGCTCCTGCTCCGAGGTGCATGTGCGTCGGGCACCGAATGCCCTGTCGACCGCGGTGTCTAACGTGCGGTGAGCCTTGAGCAGAGCAGGATCCATAGCCAACGGCGCGTAGTGCTGGGCGAGCGACCGCTCCGGATGCAGCGCACGCGCCCCGAGCACGCTCTGCCCTCCAGCGATGATCTGGTCACGGAGTTTTTCGGAAGTATCAGGAAGAGGCAAATTGTTCCATACGATCGAGCTCGAAAGCGAGGGGTCGGACTTGAGGCGACCTCCCACGGTCTTGAGCCAAACAATGAACATCGACGAGGAAATGAGGCCGAAAGCAAATTCCTGATCGTCAACCAAGGTAAAAAGCTTCATCGATGCGATCGTGGTCTCAGGAAGGAAGGTTGAGGTTACGAATAGCCTTGCTTCCGCAAATGTTTGTGGGACTGCTAGGTAGGGCTCTAATGGTTGTCGCATCTCGCCAAAGAGATGAGGCGAGGCTGCGAGTTTATTGGTCGCTGCACGGCTAGATTCGTTTCGCTTCAGGCGAACGAACTCGAGACGCGAACGAAGGATGCTAGAGTTCCTTACGTCGATAGGTTCGAGATGGTCCATCCAGAGGCACCATCGGTCGATTCCATTGATCACCTCGTCGCCCCCAAGGTACGGGCGCAGGTATCTTGATGCAGCGGGGTCCATAGAAACTTCATCCAGTGCGTCTTCGGTCACCTGCAGGCCATCCCAATCGATCGCGGTGCTACCTGCGTTGATTGCCGGCAGAGCGCCGGAGAGCGTCTGCCGCCTGGGGGTGATAGAGATCAGCGGCCCGTCAAACAAGTATCCATTTAGCTGACTAACGTATCGCGGCACGGGGGCACCCTTGGGTGATGCGTACTCGAAGAGGGTTGCGCCCTTCCTTGAGCCTTTACTGAATCCAACGATCACGCAATGAACCGCGGCAGCCTTCGGCGACTCGGACGTCCACGCGAACGTTTTGTGTGCAAAAGCTATTCGCCAGTCCGCACGGAACAGCGGGTCGAACACCATTCCAACAGATTCACCCTGTGTGATGGAGTTAGTTGCGACGAATGCGAACTGCCCCGCGCCTGGGCTTGCGGCGAAGTAGTCGGCCGCCTTTGAGAGCCATCCTGTCACGTAATCCCGATGCCCAACTTTGTGGGTTTGGCATGCAATGCGCAGATCGTCACCCTGGCTACTGGTTCTCTCTTTGTGGCCAACAAAAGGAGGGTTCCCCATTAAGTAAACGTCCGGGGAGGGCGGGAGAACGTCGGCCCAGCTTGTGCGCAGCGCGTTGGCAACAACAATCTGAGCGGAATCCTGCAGTGGAAGCATGGGCACCGCATAGCCGAGGGTGAGGTTCACGGCCTGATTGGCCTGATGCTCAACGAGGAACATCGCAGTGCGCGCGATCGTCGCCGGCCACTCCTCGAGCTCGATGCCGTGGAACTGCGAGAGCTTCACGTGCACACGGGACTCGGCATCCAAGGACAACTGTGCGCGCTTGGGGTCGAGTTCTTGAAGGCGCTCGTGGATGCGCAGTTCGAGAGCGCGTAGCTCGCGGTAGGCGATGATTAGGAAGTTCCCACAGCCGCACGCCGGGTCGAAGAACCGCAGAGTGCCGAGGTGTTGGAGGAGTTTCTCGAGCTCGCGCTTCTTTGCGCGGGATTTCTCGAAGCGCTCCTCCAGTTCGTCGAGGAACAGTGGCCGGATAACCTTCAGGATGTTGGTCTCAGTCGTGTAGTGCTCGCCGAGCTCGCGGCGGGCCTTCTTGTCCTTCACCGCCTGGAACAGTGAGCCGAAGATGGCGGGGGAGATGCTGGACCAGTTGAAGTAGGCCGCCTGTAGCAGCGTCTCGCGGGCGGCGCGGTCGAAGTAGGGGATGTCGACTGCCTCCCCGAAAACGCTGCCATTGACATAGGGGAAGGCCATGATCAGGTCGTCTGCGCGACCGTATCGCTTGTCCTCTGGGCGGTTGAGCGCCTGGTAGAGCGTGGTCAACTGGGCGCCGAGGTCGGACCCGTCTTCACTGGTGCGCTCCTCGATGTACCGGGAGAACAGGTCTCTCTCCCACAACCCCGAGTCGTCGGCGTAGAGACAGAACAGGGTGCGGATCAGGAAGATCGATGCCTGGTGGTCGTCGTAGCCGGTGGCCTCGAGGTGCTCCCAGAGCTTGGCCATCAGTTGGGCGGCCCTGATCGAGGCTGACTCCTGCTCGCTGGACCCGAACTTTGCGCGCCGGTAGCCGGCCAGGAACATGAGGTCCTCGACGTGTGCCGGCAGCTGCTCGAGGGCGAACTCGATGGTGGCCGGATCGTCGCGCTCAGCGGTCAGATCCAGGAGGCGGAATCGGCGGAAGTCGCTGGTGATGATGTGGTCGGGCCGTTCGTTGTCGGTGAGCGACTCCATGTAGTCCAGCGCCTGCTGTTCGGCCCTGATTAGATCCTCTCCGGCGGACTTCATCTCGATCAGGGCCGTACCCGAGATCAGTGCGTCAATGTAGCCACGCTGACCTGTCGATGCGCGTTTGGCTCGCTGTTCGTAGACCGCGGCGGTGGTCCTCGTGATCCCGAAGACCTGCAGCAGGTCACGGACGAACGACTGTGCCTCGCCTCGCTCATAGCCCTCAGCGTCCCGCCAGTCGGCGACGAATGTTCCGGCGCGAGAGCGGATGTCGGACAGCACCAGCGGCTTCTGCTTCATGGCTACATCTTCGCAGTGCGGCAGACATGTGAGACGAGAGTAGGCCGGTCCGGCTGCAACGATACGGACACACTGCCTCACCGGTGAGAGCGCTACTGCTGCCGGACCCCGGCACGAGGGCACGCTCGTGTGCCGTTCCGTTCGCTGAACGTCGCAACTGGGGACGTGAGCGGGTCGGGTCCGTGTCAGAAATCGAAGTCGGCAGCGGGGTCCGACTCTCCGTCGGAGGAGGGGTCTGCCGTGTCCGCCTCGGTGTCGGCCTCGGGTGAAGCCTTCGTCGTGGACTTCTCGGGGCTGGCGGGCTCTGCGCTCGGCCCCTCGGCGTTCTCCTGGGCGTCCTTGTCGCCGAGATCTCGGCGGATCAGCCCGATCACGGCGTCGAGGCGCTCCATCTGCTCCTCGAGCTCTTCGCGCTGGACGACGAGGCGGTCCAGGCGCATGCGGGAGGCTTCCTCCTTGCCCTCGGCCGCGGAGGTGCCTGCGACAATCCGGGTGTTGCACGGGTAGGCCACGCGAGCGGTCTCTTCGCTGTATCCCCAGTCCTCGCCACCTGAGGTCGACCCCTCGAGCGCGTCGAGGCGCAGCCGGGTGCACTCCTGGCAGATGACGTCGACGTCATAGCCGTTCTCGTGGGTGATGAGCGTGGGCCCGTGCAGTTTTCGCACGGACTCGATCAGCGAAGCCATGGCCCCTCCTGGTGATGGATGTCTGCTGTCTGTAGTGGGCGGAGCCCGACTACGGCGGGACGTTCACGCCGCAGTGCTGGACCAGCTGTCGATGACCGTGGCGGCGATCGCGACCCCCACGTACAGGCTCATCGCGCTGCACAGAACCCACTCCCGGGTGCTGCCGGCATTGCCGAGAATCGGCAGCGCGACGTTTCCATCCGGGTGCCACAAGCTGCTCGCGTTCCTCGTCCGCTTCGGCCGCACTACCAGCGGCCAGGTGGGGAAAGGGATCCCGTCAGTGGTCATGAAGTCCCCGGCCAGGTGCACGAGAACACCCAGCGCGATGGAAGCCGGAAGCCACATAGTCGTTTCGGGAGCGAAGGCCGCCACTACGACCCCACTGGCCAGTCCGATCACCCAGGGCAGCAGGGCGCCGGTGACGACCTTGAGCGCACGGGTGGCGAATGCGCACATCACGGCCACCACGAGCACGGCACCCATTTGCACCTCGCCGAGCACCGGAGCTTGCCACCGCCAGTCGAGCCTCGCGACGAGAGCGGCCAGAAGCGTGAAAGCCGCGACGGCGAGAAGCGTGTGGGTAGCTCCTCGATGTCCGGCCACGGACCCGACGGCAGAGGTCAACAGCTTGGACGCTCCGCCGGCGGAGCGGGAGATCGTCGCGCCCGGATGGTCGATGTCCGGCAGTAGTGCTGCCCCGGTGGTGACCACGGCGCCCGCCAGCACTTCCGTGGCGGTCAGATCCAGGACCCCGATGCCGGTGGATCGTCCAGCGACCTGGGCAGAGCCTGCCAGTGCCAGCCATGCGGCGGTGCCGCTGATGGCGTGGTGTCCGCCCATCATGATGATCGTCCTCCTCGCGCTCGGCAGACTGCGGGTCTCGATCAGCAGTGGGCGAGACGGATCGCCCGCGGGACTGCTCAGCGGTGCGAGGGGCCGGCGTGGAGCTTCCCGGCGCGCAGCAGCTCCAGCCGGTGCTGCAGGAGCCGTTCGAGCTCTTCCTCGGTGCGCCGCTCGGACAGGTGCGTCCAGTGATCCTTGGATGGGCGAAGCTTGGGGATGATCGGCAGGCCGATCAGCTCGGCGCCCTCGTCCGGCTCTTCCGTGCATTCAGCGGCGCTGCGGCATCGACGGCATGGCCACACCTCCGGGACCGCAGCCTGGGGGTGCAGGGCGGCCGTGGTCGTGATCTCGCACTGACCACACAGGTACTCCACCGTGCGAGGCGCCAGCGGCACGACTCGGTCGGGGTTCTCGGACGACGTCGAACGGCGCGGTATCGTGCCGACGAGCATGGCGGCCGGCATCAGGAGACCACCAGATCGTCGTGCTCGAGGACCTCGATGAGGCCCAGACCCTGCAGGGAGTCCAGCATCGCGACGTCGTCGCCGGGATCGATCCAGGCGACATTGCCCACCGGTCGGTCCTTCTCCGTGTACGGGGCGAACAGCGAGGTCACCAGCACCAGCGGGACGCGGTGCTGCCAGCGCACCCCCGGGTCGACCGTCTCGCGCTCGGCGAGCAGGACAGTCCAGACCTCCTCGTCCGTGGAGGGCCCGAGGTCCTCGTTCTGGACGGCGGCCGCGATGATGGACTCCTGCACCGCGGTCGCGAGGACGATGGCCTGCTCCAGGCGCATGAGGAACAGAAGTTCGCGGTCCTGCTCCTCCGGGTACTCCTGCCCGATGACGGCGGCCAGCAATTCGTCGTTGCGATCAGCGCGAACCTCGCGGTTGCCGATGCGGATGGAGAACTGTCCCTCGTCGCGATCGACGGCGGCAACGTCGGTGTGTCCGGTGCTCCAGGTGCTCATGAAAGCTTCCTTGGTCGGTGGGTTGTAGGGCATGCACCGTCACCAGTGGGCGGGGGATCATGAACCGGGCATGAAGAACGGGGAGCGGCCGCCGAGAACCACTCCCCGTCCTGCAGGGCTGCCCTACACCCCTGCGCTGGTGACAGTGGGCGGGGGACCCGAAACTCTCAGCTCACGCGCCGGCCTTCTTCGCCGCCCTGGCCGCGGCCGCGGCCCCCTTCAGCTCCGTGCCGTCGTCGGAGTAGACCCGGTCGGATTCTGCTTTCGGTGCCCGGCGGCCGTTCCAGGGGTCATCGTCAGGCAGCCGCTGCGGAGCCTCGTCGAAGGACTCACCTCCGGTGTACTTCGCGATCTGCGCCTGCGACGGGCTGGGGGAGCCGCACGTCGGGGCTTCGAGCGACGCTAGGCGGTGCTCGTACTCCCGGAAGTCCGCGTAGAAGCTCTTGAACACGCCTGGCTCTGATTCGGTCTCGAACACCCCGACCCCGAGGCGGGCGCCCTTGTCGTTGGCGACGTTCTCTGGGATCCGGGGGACCATAGTGGGGTCGTTCAGCGCGAGGCGGCGATTGCCGTCGGTGGGTTTGGCCCCGAGCAGGATCTTGTTCTGCAGGTTCGTGCGCAGGTCCGGGGTGATGCCGGTGTTCGATGAGGCGACCTGGGTGGACAGCAGGAGCTTGATCCCGACGAAGCGCAGCTCGGCGGCGGTCTTCTTGATGAACCTCTTCAGGCGCGCCTTGTCGGAGTTGATCTGCTCCGCCTCGAGTCGGATCGGGTCGTCCTTGGCGAGCTTGGGGACCTCCTCGGGCATAAGCAGTCCCGTGAGCTCATCGACCACGGCGAAAATCGGCGGGAACTGCTCGGTCGGTGGCAGCTCGGATACCTTCACGACGCTGTGGCGCTCGAGCACTTCGGCGCGACGCTGACCTTCGTCGTAGATCAAACCCATGGTCGTTACCGATGCCTCGAGGCTGTCGCAGCCCCAGAACCCCGGGGCACAGAACCTCTTGGCCCACAGGAAGTCGACCTTCTTCGCGGGGACGTCGACGATGGCCAGCTGCATGCCGCGGGTGACGGCGCCGTAGATCGCGGCGTTGATGGTGACCGTCTTGCCGGCACCGGAGACACCGTTGACGGCGGTGTGCGGCCCGGCCTCCAGGTCGAGGGTGAACCGCTCGCGGGGAGTATCGGCGCGCTCGGGCAGGATATCGCCGAGCGGAAGCTGGGCCCATCCGTCAGGATCGGCGAACCGGTCGGGGATGGTCTCCTCGAAGGGATACGAGATCGCGGCGGGGAAAGTCGGCGGCTCGGCCGGGATGACCTGCGCAGTCAAAGCCTTGGGGTCCGCGTCGACGTACCAGCCCGGGCGTCCGACGACGTTCTCGGCGACCTCGGTGAGCTTTTCGTCGTGCTTGGAGGGCATGTAGGACCTCGGCAGCTGGAGGACGAACCCGCCTCCGCGACGTCGGGCAGCCTGCACATCCCAGGGCTTCACAGACAGCGCGTTGGCGACGGCGCTCCGGCAGCGGATGACCTCCTCGGGAAGCTGCTCAAGCACGGCATTGCTCAGATGCGGCTCGAAGCGGGTCATCGTGTAGCCGGGGTGCTGGTTCTCCAGCCGTGCGGCCTCGCGGTCACCATCGGAGGGTTTCGCGCCGGTGCGCAGGCTCGCGACCAGGCGTGTGCTGCCCTTCTCGGCGACCACTTCGGTAACGGCGCGGGTGCGCTCGAAGGTGACCACCTGGGTGCCCGGGTCGAAGCCGACGACCTTGAACCCGGTTCCGGCCTCGTCACTGACCTTCTTCTCGACCGCGGCCACGTGGGCGTCGTTGTGCGGGTCGAAGCCCGGGACCTTGTGACGGGTTCGCTGGACATGCGCACTGGCGGTGGAGCTCACGCATCCTCCTTCGGGGCGTCGGTGAGAGCGTCCTCGGAGAAGCTGTTGCCGACTTCGACGAGGACGGGCTCATAGGCGAGCCAGAGCCCCTGGGCGATCTCGGACAACTGCGGGATGGCCTCGTCGACCAGGCGCGGCCCGTCGGCGCCGGCGCGATCGCACTGCTGCTGCAGGTGGCCCAGCAGTGCGGAGACCTCGGGCTCGGAGGTGAAGCGGGTGCGGGCGATTCGCACCAGCGAGCTCACCGCTCGGGCAGGGTCGGTGGTCCCGAGCGGGGTGAGGTCACCGGACTCGACCAGGTCGCACAGCGCCACGGTGTCCACAGCGGACAGCGCCATTGACGCCTTGTCGAACGAATCCACCAGGGCGAGGGCGGCGATGGTTGCCCAGTCGGAATCCTCCGCGTCCTCCGGGACGAACACGCCAGAGATGTCTACGGCGTCGAGGTCCTCGTCGTCGGCGCCGGCCCACCAGGCCCGGATCCGCTCCTGGGTCGCGGGGTCGTCGGCGTCGAGATCGTACAGGGCGAGCACGTCGAGCCAGCCGGCGGTCTCGATGTCGTACAGGCCGCTGCCCCACATCTCGAAGGCGACGCGCAGAGCCCAGGCGTCGTCGCTCTCGGTGGTGGTGGTCCCGGTGCCGGTGTCGACCTCGTACCGTTCGCGCAGTGTCTCGGGCAGCCACATGAACGGGTAGCGCAGGGCGTCCGGATGCACGCCCGGGGTTCCGCGCAGCGGCTGTCCGTCGACGTAGCGCGGCAGCGGGAAGGACACCGCGGGGGAGGTGAGGATCCGTTCGTCCTCCAGCCCGAGGATGTCTCGTGCCATGCCGATCCGCAGCACCTGGGGGACGGTCCTCTCGGGCAGGGTGAGGCTCTCTCCGGGCTGCAGCAGATATCGGGCTCGTCGGGTATGCATCGTGGTCCTCCGGGATCGGGTATCCGTACACCCAGCCCATATGCGAAGGCCGCTGCCGATTCCGGAGCGTGCATGGTGGCGATGTGGTTCCCACCTTCGCCCGCCGGGGGAGGACCGCAGGTCATGGACGGTTCTTGGGCGTCTTCGACGGGCTGCCCCACCCTGGCCCGTACGCGCTCCACCCATCGAACCTGCAGGTCAGGTCTCGAATACCCCCATCCCTTACACACCACACCAATCTCATATAGAGAAAGTGGTGTGTGTATTAAGGGGATCTGTTCACGCATCCCCAATACGTGTCCTGTTGCCCGGTGGGATGCAGGGGATGAGGGTATTCCCGGCCCGACCAGCACGAACACTGCTCCCTTCGCGTCGGGATCGCGGGGAACAGGGGTGGAGCAGCGGGAATAGCGCCGCATCCAGTCCCGGCTCCGCATTGGGCCGGGGCCCGCGTCCCGCGACAGTCAGCACCCGCCCACTACCTCCTGAGCACGGGAACACGTCACGAAAGGGGTCGCGGTGAGCAGCGCCGGATTCGTCCACCTCCACACTCACTCGGAGTACTCGGACTTCGATGGCCTCTCCTCCGTGAAGCGACTCGTGACCACCGCCGCAGACGATGACCAGCCTGCGATCGCCATCACCGACCACGGCCGCCTCGCCTCCCTGGCTGTCCTCCGATCCGCCTGCCAGGACGTCGGCAACGTCAAACCGATCCCCGGCATCGAGGCATACATCGTCGTCTCCGGAACCCGGCACGACCCCGGCACGATCCAGGTTGCCGCCGACTCCGACGACTTCGACGCTGAGGGCTCCTCCTCCAACGGCACCCAGGCCCGCACCAAGACCAAGAAGTACGAGCACCTCACCGTGCTGGCCACCACCCGCCGTGGCCTGCTGAACCTCATCGAGATGTCCAACGTCTCGCAGGAGACCAAGAGCGGGACGCACCCATTGATCGACTACGACCTCCTCGCCCAGTACGCCGAGGGGCTCGTGGTGCTCACCGGTTGCGTCGGCGGCCCCGTCGCCGGGCCCCTCTCACGCATCACGGGGGACGAGCCCGATTCCGACGCCGCGGAGCTCGCTCGCGCCCAGCAGAACCTCGACAGGCTCATCGCCGCTGTCGGCCACGACAACGTCTACGTCGAACTCGCCGACCATGGACAGCGGGCTCAGTCAGGCGCTCTGCCCAAGCTCTACGACATCGCCCGCGCCTACGACCTTCCCGTCGTGGTCGCCAACGACTCGCACTACGTCGACGAGCACGAGCAGCAGGTTCACGAGGCGCACATGGCGCTCGGGCAGAAGCGCACCGTCAGTAGCGATAAGCGCTATCGCTTCAATGGCCACGGGCATCACTTCCGCACCGAGGCCGAGATCCGCGCCGTCCACGCCGAAGACGAGACCTGGCAGCGGGGCTGCGACGAGACCGTGCGCATCGCAGACCGCGTCGAGGAGGACATCTTCCCCGACGCCCGTCTGCGCGTGCCGCGGTTCCCGATCCCCACACGGTTCATCAATCGCCTCGAGGACGGCACCGCCAAGCGCTACGCCGTGCCGTCCACCGCCGCCGAAGGCACCGACCCCGTGACGTTCTCCTACTTCATGCACAGCGTCCACTCCGGCGCCGTCGCCCGCTGGGGAGATGACCTGCCCACCGAGGTCTCCTCGCGCATCAAGTTCGAGCTGTCGGTCATCTGCCGCCTTGGCGTCATGGACTACTTCCTGCTGGTCGCCGACCTCATCGCCTGGGCTCGCTCCGACTGGGCCGCCCAGGACTGGGTCGCCCGCCACGACACCGGCCACGCCCCGGACGAGGACGAGCGCGCACGCAAGCAGCCCATCAACGTCGGCCCCGGCCGCGGCTCCGCGCCCGGATCGGCCATCTCATACTGCCTGCAGATCGTCGGTGTCGACGCGATCGACAACGGTCTGCTGTTCGAGCGATTCCTGGACCTGCTGCGCACCGAGATGCCCGACATCGACGTCGACTTCGAGGTCGAGCGCCGCGCCGAGGTTATCGAGTACCTCTCGGTCCGCTACGGCCACGACAACGTGTGCCGCCTGGGAATGCACGGCACCAACAAGACCAAGCGCGCCATCGACAGCGCCGGACGCTTCCTCGAGATCCCCGTCAGCACCGTCACCGAGATCAAGAAGATGCTGCCCGAGGACTCCGACGATCTGCGGCTGCTGATGAGCGAAGTCGCCCCCGACACGTCGTCCCTGAGCTCGAAGGACGCCGACTCGGCCCTCCACAAGCACTCCTCAGGGCAGGCCCTGCGCCGCCACCTCGATGAGGACGCCGACGAGATGGTCCGCTCGATGATGGAGTACGCCGCCACCCTCGAAGGGGTCGTCGTCAGCCCCGGCAAGCACGCCTGCGGCGTCGTCGTCTCCGACGAGAACCTCATGCCCCTGGTGCCGATGCGCCTGGATAAGGGGGAGTGGGTCACCGAGTGGGACGGTCCTGCCATCGCCGACTTCGGCCTGCTGAAGATGGACGTGCTCGGTCTGCGCAACCTCGACATCGCCAAGGCCGCGCAGACCAACGCCATCGCCGAGCACGGCGAGATCGACTTCGACCTCACGGACCTGCGACTGGACGGACCTCGCGCAGACGCCACCTGGGACCTCCTCGGGCGAGGAGACTCCACCGGCATCTTCCAGCTGGAATCCGGTGGCATGCGCGAACTGCTGACCACCGCGCACCCACACTCGCTGGATGACCTCTCCGCCCTCATCGCCGCCTACCGCCCCGGACCCATGAGCGCCGGGATGCACACCGAATGGGCCGAGCGCGCCGGAGGCCAGGCGCCTGTCTCCTACGGCTCCCTCACGCGCGACCCCGCTGAGCAGGAGGTCATCTCCTCGGTGCTGGGGGAGTCTCAGGGCGTGATCCTGTTCCAGGAGCAGATGATGCGCCTGGGCAAGATCGTCGGGAAGTTCGACGCCGCCCAGGCGAACAACCTCCGCCGAGCGATCTCCAAGAAGAAGCAGGACCTGATCGACTCCCTCAAGGCCGACTTCATCGCCGGAGCGCAGACCGAGGGTGTCGGCGAGGACGGGAAGACCCCGATCCCCGCGTTCTCGGCCGAGACCGCGGAGCGTCTGTGGACCGCCTTCGAAGGCTCCGGCGCCTACGCCTTCAACAAGTCCCACACCACCGCGTACGGGGTGATCGCCTACCAGACCGCCTACCTCAAGGCGAACTGGCCGGCAGAGTTCGGAGCGGCCGTGCTGCGCTTCACCGAGTCCGGCAAGGAGAAGGCGCACCTGCGAGTGGCCACCATCCGATCCCTGCGCGCCGAGGGAATCGAGGTGATGGCCCCGGACATCAACGCCTCCGACGAGTTCACGATCGCCCGGGACGGGAAGGTCTGGATTGGTCTCGGAGAGATCAAGGGCGTCGGTGCGATCGCCTCCGAGATCGTCGCCGAGCGCACCCGCAACGGCCCGTTTTCGTCCATGGCAGAGATCGCGACGCGCGTGGTCGTACCCGCCACGGAGGGTGGGAAGAAGAAGTCGGTCAGCAGCGCTCAGCTGGCCGCCCTCGCGCAGGCTGGGGCCTTCGACTCCCTCGGGCACGGCTTCCGTCTCGGCCACGTGATCGCCTCTCGCGCAGTGAGCAAGGACCCCCACGTGCGGATCCCGCAGATGGAGTACTCCGTGCTGGAGAAGGCCGCACGGCAGCGTGCGGTGATCCTCGCCGTCACCGGGGACCACCCCACCAGGACCCTGTCCCGCCAGGTCGCCGCCCTGTACGAACGCCGGCCTGAGGACGACGCGGCGCCCAAGCCACCACGCGGCCTGCACAAACTGCCCAGCGAGGACGGCGCCCGCATTCACACCGGCGGGATCGTCTCGGCCTTCTCCGAGCGGATGACCCGTAAGGGCTCGTGGATGGTCACGCTGGAGCTGGAGAACTCCCACACCTCGATCCAGTGCGTCGGGTTCGCCGACGTCCACGCCGATCTCAAGGAGGTGGGGATGCCCGAGGTCGGCGATCTCGTCGAGATCCGCGGCACGGTGCGGGTCCGAGAGGTCGAGCGGGAGGTCACCGACGAGGCGACCGGCGAGACGACCACGGAGTCGAGGACGGAGCGTTCGATCTACCTCTCGGGCCTCGAGTACATGGCGGTGGACGACCCGGACCGCGACGCCGAGGGGGATGCCGTACTGGCCGTGGGGCGGATGCTGTCCGACGGAGTCGCGGACCCCGAACCGGTCGCTACCCCACCCCAGGACCCGCCGGCGACCCCCACCCGGGAGGACGTTGAGGCCAATGACGAGGAGGACTTTGCTCCAATGCAGTCCCCGGCGGACACCAGCGACGCTGAGACTCCGGCGAATCCGCGCTCGAGCGACGAGAGGACTGCGGACCCGAGCCAAGGTCCGGCGCCGATGGAGCGACCCAGTGGTCGACCCCGTGCGTCGGTACCTCCCTCGGCGGAGCCTGCTGACGGGGGCGCAGAGATCCCGGTAGTTCAAGCCAGCCCGGAATGGTCTCGACTGCGTGAGGTCCTGAAGCTGGCGACCGATGAGAATTTCGAACTGGCGCGGCCGCGCCGCAACGCCTCCACCGGAGCCGACGTCGGGTCGTTTCTGCGGGTTGAAGCCGAACGGGGCGCCGTGCTGGTGCCTGTGACGGTCCAGCGGCGGCTGTCGGATCTGGCCGCTGCTGGGCGGCTGCCGGCGATCGTGTCGACACCCAAACTGCGGTGCGTCGTGATCGATGCCCGCTCATGGCGCGAGCAGCTGCGAGTGATGACCGATGCGATCAACTCTGGCGCCATCGATCCGGTCGCGACCTCGGTCGACGCTGCTGATCCGCGAGTCCCTCGTACGTCGTGACCGGCGCCGGTCCCTTCTGTCCTGTGGGAGGGCGACCCCGCCCACTACAGGGATATGCGGGAGAAGCCCGCCGCGGCCCCCGGGTCGCAGCCATGTGGCAGAGCACCAGCGATGTCACGGATACGAAAGAGGAGTTCACATGGCTCTCGACAACACCTTCACGGTCCGCGGTCAGCTCACGGCCGAACCCGAGCTGAGGCACACCAAGACGAACATTCCCGTCGCCTCGTTCACCATCGCGCACAACGACCGAACCTTCGACAAGGAGAGCGGGGAGTGGGTCGACGGTGATCCCACCTTCGTCCGCTGTTCGTACTGGCGCGAGGCCGGTGAGAACTTCGCGGAGTCCCACGAGAAGGGCGACCGCGTGATCGCCTTCGGCTCGCTCAAGCAGAACGACTTCACCGACAAGGACGGCAACGACCGATCGAATCTCGAACTTCGGGTCGAGGAGGCCGGTCCGTCCAACAAGTACGCGACCACCACCACCACTCGTCGCAAGGGCAACGGCAACAAGTCCTCCGCCCCCAAGTCGAAGGCCAAGGCGAACGCCGGTGCCTCCAGCAAGGCCGAGTCGAGCTCCGAGGACGCCGACGACGACTTCGACTTCTGATCCGGACTCGGAACCCTCGGCCGCCGGTGCACCTGAGTGATGCGCCGGCGGCCGTTCCGATCCGACACCACCGAGGAGGCGACGAACGTGACTGGTCGTAGGCGGGGAGTCCGGCTCCATCGCACTCCGTGGGGGACCGCTGCCTGGTTCCTGGCGTCTCCTGCGAGCATCGCGGCCCTCATTCTCGTGGCGCTGGCCGTGCTCATCACCGCACTGGCGACCACCAAGCCTTGGGAGGCGCTGGTCGAAGAACGCACCGTGTACGTCCCGGTGCCAGTGATCGTGACCGTCGAACCCGACGAGAGCGACCATCCCGACGCGCCGACTCCCACAGTCCCGGAGACGCCATGAGTATCGAGCAGACACTGTCTCTACTGGCCTTCCTCGCGGGGGCAGTACTGGAACACCCGTGGGCACTGATGCCCCTGGTTCTTGCCGTACTCGTGGGCATCGTGGTGACCTCGCCCGCTGGCGGTGCGTGCGAATCCCGGGATCCACGACGGGCATTCACGTCCGCGGAGCGCCAGGAAGCTTTCAGCCGGGCAGGCCTGCGATGCGAGCACAAACCCCTGCTGTGGTCGCGCTGCACGAACACCCCGACCCAGGGTGACCACATCTACCCGTGGGCGCGTGGAGGCCGTACCGCCATGAGCAACCAGCAGGCACTGTGCGCTTTCCACAACAGCCGCAAATCGGGGACCGTGCCCACGCGGATGTACATCTACCGGCTGCAGCTTCGGCGGCGGCGCTACTTCCCCGAGGAGGCATCCCCACAGGTCGAATGGCGCTCAGGAGCCGCGCTGTAGGCCCTGCCGGCCCACCCTGCTCTCCCGTGCCGGGCGGTTACTCGTCGTTGCCGTTGCTCTTGTTCGCGGGCGTCTTCTCGACGCTCTTAACGACGAACTTCCCGTTGTCGTCCCGGGTGATGGTGGCAGTCAGCGACCAGGGCCCGTTGTACGAGGGATCGTAGGGATCCACCCAGGTGCCGCCGTAGGTGAGCGTGATCGGCCCGCCGACTTCGGTGCTGTAGGACTGCGAGAGGATCTCGATCTTCATCGCATAGTCACCGTCGCGCGACAGCGGGGGAGTGACACCCGTGGGCTCGAGCATCAGCTCGCCGAGCCGAGCCTTCCGATTCTTCTGGCTCTCGTCCGGATCGAAAGTGAGCACCTGAGTGATGACGCCGGTGCGAGTCTCGCTCATCAGGTCCCCACGCTTCTGCGCGGTGATCGGCGAGACGAGGTCAGCAGCCGGACCCGGCTCCTCTTCCTCGCCGAGCATGTGCGGGGACCAGTCGAACGAATGGACCTGGTAGTTGATCCCGTTGTCCGCCTCACTGCCACCTTCAGCCGGCTCGGCCGGGCGGGCGACGGTGATCGTGTACGCCTGTACCTGCTGCCCGTCGTAGGAGCCGGAGACGGTGAAGGCGTACCGCTCGTAGGTCTCATCGACGGAGTGATCGACCTGTTCGATGGTCGGATCGGTGACCTCATCGAGTAGCGAGGCGTCGACGCCCTTCAGCGAGGCGAGGAACGTGGGGTCGGCGATGTTCTCGACCTTGCCCGGGTAGGCCTCCACGAAGGCGAGGGCGACCTGTTCCGGGTCGGTGAGATCCCCGGTCACTTCGGGGGCATCCGCAGCGTCGGTCGGGGTGGGATCCTCGGTGGAGGTCTGCTCGCCTCCGCCGTCGGAAGGCATCACCGCCACGCCAGTGCTCTCCTCCTCGGGGCTGTCGCCGCCGCGGCCGAAGGCGAACCACAGCGCTCCGGCCAGCACGGCGATGACGACAACGGCGATCAGGATCGCCCGCCGGATCGTCGTGGACATGTGCACTCACCCCTTGTAGACGTCGATGTTCCGGTCGCGGTGAAGACCGGATGGGAGGAACTCGATATGCCAGAACTCCTGGTCATGAATGTACATGCCGTGCTTCAGGCCCAGTGCTCGGATGCTTTTCCACCGCTCGAGCTCAGTCCCCGTCCCGGGGTAGGAGCAGGCTCCCTCCGGGGTCTGGGTGGAGCCGCAGTTGTTGCGCGAGTAGGAGGTCGAGAATCCGCCGATGTCGAAGGCCATCCCGAACTCGTGGTTCGACCACCCCGGTCGTGCGGCCCCTCCGGGCGAGCTGGCGTAGAGCGCCTGCTGCTTGGCGTGTGACCGGAAGGAGGAGGTGATGGTGAGGTCGAGTCCCTCCTTCTCCGCCTCTGCCCAGAAGGAGACGAACGCGGGAGCGATCGTCGCGTTCATGACGATCGGTCGGACGTTGGCGTCCGTGACCCCCTCGAGCGCGCACAGCCGGATCGCCTTGCCCTGCCCCTTGTAGTAGGCGGTGGTCGTGCCCTCGTCGGTGGTCCCAGCGGGGCAGGAGAGCGAGGCTGACGGCTTGATCAGCGCCGCGATGTTGACGCACCCCTCCTTCCCTTCGGGACACGGCTTGACCGAACCGGTGCCGGACCCTGGGGCGATGGAGGAACCGGAGCACCCCGCGGTGGTGGAGGATGCGACGGTGTCTGCGACGTCTGCCGGCGCGAGCGGTTCGGTCTCCGGGGCGGGGTCCTGCGTGTCCGTGGAGTCGACGACTTCGTTGCTCTCGGTGCCGCCGGAGTCCGGAGTGGGGGAGCCGGCGTACTGCTCGTAGAACGCCTCGGCGTAGCTGATGCGCTTGTCGATGGCCACGATGCCGGCGCGTTCGTACTTCTCCTCGAACGATCGGGTCGCCTCTTCGACCGTGGTCGTGCTCTTGAGGTGGGCCCCGGCAGCCTGCTCGTTGGTCTGCAGTTCGGTGATGATGTACCGCAGCTGGAACAGCACCATCGCATCGACGTCGTCCTCGGTCATAGATCCGGGGAGCTGGTCGATGTTTGGGGCGGCGATGTAGAAGCGTTCCCCGAGCTTGTCGATGACGGCATCGCGGACGCTGGCATGGCGGTCTGCAGTCCACTGCACCAGACCCCAACCCGAGCTGACATTGGGGACGCCGGCGCCACCCTGTGCGATGAAGGGGTTGAACCCGCTCTCGCGCTCGATGTTGCCCATGACGCCGGCGGTCTGCTCTTCGGTGTACCCCGCGCCGCGGAGGTAGTTCCAGGCCTTCTCCTCGATGTCCGACCCGACCACTGCGTCGGGCCCGCTCGCTCCGGGCGCCGAGCTCTCGGTGCAGGTCTGAGAGAGGATCTCCGCCTGGCTGATGGGCGGAATGATCGCACCCAGCATGATGGCCGACAGGCTGGCGACGACCACCATCTGCAGCACCAGTGCGCCGATGCCCAGGGCGGCGACGGTCATCAGCACGTAGCGGAATGCCTTGGTCTGAGCCAGCCCGGTGACCGCCGATCCGGCCACCCCGGCTACCGGCGCCCCGATTCCGGTCGATACTACTGCCGCTGTGGTCAGCGCGCCGGCGCCCGAGGCCGCGACGTCCTGGGCTCCCCCCATGAGGTCGCCGTGACGAGCCTTCTGGGCTCCGCGCAGTGCGCTGACGGCCATGTCCGAGCCGGTGGCCTTCTTGACCCCGGTCTCGGCGCCCTTCTTCGCGAGAGCCTTCCCGGCGCTCGCGGCGGATGCGGCCGGCCCTCCGTCGGCGCCGGATCCGAGATCTCCAGAGCCAGGGCTGTCCAGTGCGTCGCCCTCGGGCGTGCTCGAATCCCCGGTGTCCTCACCGGGGGACTGGTGCTCATCGGCCATGCGTGACCTCCTCGCTCACCCCAGTGGGCGGGGAGGACCAGAACCTGAGATTACAGACCGCCGCGTACGACTGGCGGGGCGTCGAACCCGAAGTCGAAACCGTCCTCATCAAACGGACCCGACTCGTCGGCCTCGTCGTGCAGGGCCACGTCGGCGGCTGACTGGGCCGGCTCATCGTCCGCAGTGACCATGCGAAGGTGCGCGCCGGAGCCGGTCGTGACCTCCGCGATCAGATCCAGATACGTGTCCCCGACCTCGGACTCCACATCCAGCCCGTCCACGTCCACGAGCACCTCGGCCACCGGCTCGGACTCGACCATCTCCTGTAGCGCCTCGACCAGGTCCCACGGGGCCGTGCCCTCATAGAGCTCGGACAGCCTCACGCTACGGGCCCCGACCGCGTCAGGATCGTCGATCTCCGGGGGCTCTTGGATATCCACGACTTCTGAGCCCGGTTCTGGGGCGGCCGGGGCGGTGTCGCTGTCGGGCAGCAGCGATCCGAGATCGAGGTCGCCGAGCTCGAGGTCGATGTCCTCGACGATCGGCTCCGGGTCGACGACCGACTCCTCAACCACGTCGACGAAGTCCTCCAAGGGGGTCACGACGAACCGTGGGTCGGTGGGATCCAGCAGCATTTCGGCAGCCGGAGTCTCCACCCCTTCCTCGAGGAGATGATCCTTCAGCGTCGCGTTCTCCTCGTACCAGACCTGCATGATCTCCGGATGCGGCGCGGTCAAAGGTTCGAACAGGCCCCGGCCCACGCGCGGCTCAGCGATCGTGTCGGCCTCGAGAGGGTTGCGGAACGCGCTCATCCGGTCGCCCTGGGTCATGTTGCCCAACCCCATCCGCGCCAGGTTCACCTTGATGTCCTCCGCACCGGACATCTTGTTCAAGGTGTCCTGCTTCAGCTTCTGCGTGCCCAGGATCAGGTGGATGCCGACGAATCGGGCCTCGCGGGCGATCCTGCCGACGATGTTGCCCACGATTGCGCGAGCGTCATTCTCTGCCTCCGCCTCCAGGCGGGCGTGGTCGGCCGCAGGGTCATCAGACTTCGACGGCACCGATGACTTTCCGATCAGCGACGTGAACTCGTCGACGATCACCACGATGTGCCGCGGCCGGGCCTCCTCGGGCAGCTTGTCAATGTTCACCACGTCGTACTGACCGTTCAGCGCCTTGCGCCGATCGAGCTCGCCGCGCAGGGCCTTCATGGTCGAAGCGGCCTGGAACACGTCTGCGGCGAACGGAGCGATCGTCCAGTCCTTGGCGAAGAGGAAGTCACGGCCACCCTTGGTCGGGTCGATGATGACGGGTTCGAAGCCGCGGCGGATGAGGTCGAACAGCATGGTGCTGATGGCTGCGGACTTGCCGGATCCGGTACCGCCGAGGACCAGCAGATGGGGGTTCTCGAGCGGGTCGAAGACCGTCTGCTCGCCGAGCGCGTTCACGCCAAAGGCGGCCGGCGTGTCCGGGAGGTTGTCGAAGGGGATGCCGACGCGCTCGGGCAGGGGGTCGTGCTCGGCCATGAACAGGCGCACCGAGGAGGCGCCGTGTCGGCGCGCATCGAGGAACTCGACGTTCAGGTTGGAGCGGAGCTTCTCCCTGTTGCCCTTGACCTTCGCGAAGTCGACACCGGAGGGGAGGTCGAAGTCGAGCACCTCCACCTGCGGGTTGGACTCCAGTGCCTCCATCTTCGTCAGCTCCGGAACGGCGCCGGAGAGGTTCGTGATGTTGGAGTCGACGAAGGCCTGGTCGAAGTCGACGCGCCGGACCTGGACGTCGGCGCCGCGGCGCAGCTTCGCGCCCGGGCCCGGGTCGCCGATGTACAAGGTCACCTGCCCGTCGCCGGCGCTCTGGATCCGCATCCACGGGCACGTCAGCTGCGACCGGATCGCATCGGCCTTCTTGCGCACGTCGACGAGGGTGGTGCCGCCGTGCAGGCGGATGGTGACCTTCCAGGCGTGCTTGGAGCTCGCAGGCAGCGTCAGCGCTTCCGCGTCGACGACTTCCGGCTTGGGCAGCTTCACGCCGGCGGCGCGGAAAGCCGAGTTGATCTGGTGGGCGAGCACCCATGCCGAGGCACTGGTGGACACCGGACCGGCCTGTTCGGCAGGGGAGACGTCCTGAGGGGTGGTGGGGACCGGCTGAGTGGACCAGCGCACGACGAAGAGGTGCGGGTGCCTGGATCCCGGGCCTTCCTTCTCGCTCGGCCAGCCGACCATGGAAACCATCTGCGCCCCGGTGATCGAGGTCCGCATCCCCTTCTCGAGGTCCTTCCCCCGCGGGTCGATGTAGGTCTCCCCGGCGTCGAGCCCCGTCTTGGTAGCGAAAAGCTGCTCATGCAGCACCAGCCCCTCGCGGGCGAACCGCTGGGGCAGCTCGGCGTCGCGGGTCACCTCGAAGCGCGTCGTCGGAGGCTGGGCACCCTGGGGGAGGGTCTGCTCCCACCGCTTCTCCCACTCGATCTCCGCCTGGACATTGCGGACCGACTGCAGATCGATCCCCGACTCCTCGGTGTAACGGGCCCCGTCGGACAGCGGGTCGCCGATCAAGAGGAAGCCCTCGCGTCGCTCGACGACAGCGTCTACCTCGACGGACTCGTCATCGATCACGGTCGAGCACTCCGCGGCGATTCCGAGGTACTCGGACTGGATGGTCTGCCACGGCGGGGTAGGTATTCCCGGCATCGCCCAGGTCGTCTTCCAGATGGCAAGCGGCGAGTCATCCGGCGTGACCAGAGGCGACTTCGGGGCACCGCGCAGCCATCGCCACACCCCCTGGAACGGGGAGGTGCCGACGGATTCGAGCGGCTCTTCCAGCGAGGACTCGAGCTCGGCGACCTCCTCCTCGTGCCCCTCCCCGAGCTTCTCGATCTGCTTGCGCACCCGTCGCTCGCGCTTCTCGGCCAGTTCTCCGAGACGGGGGTCGATCTTCGCCGGGAGGTCCGCGACCTGGGATGCCTCCACGAGCACCATCCGGTTCACCCCGATCGCGTCCATCGCGCGCGCCATCACGGATTCCAGGGCGAGATCACGCGAGACGTCATCGAGATCAGGATCCAACAGGTTGGGGAAGGCCCCTTCGGGCCACTGCACGATGCGGGCGCGCAACTGGTGAGCCGTGCCCGGCACCGGCTGCCCGGCGGCATCCAGATTGGGACTGCCCAGCACGTCGATCCGCGTGGACGCATCCCCGTAAGCGGCGGAGATCATCTCGGCACGGCCCTGTAGTCCCGCGGCCATCAGCTTCGGGGGTGCATCGACCACATCGACGATTGCGCCGCACGGAGTCCTCATGCGGTCGACCAGTTGCGGGGCGCCCTCCTTGGAGGTGAAGACCTCCGCGAACTTCCCTTCCCAGTCTCTCTCGGCCTCCTTCAGACTGCGCCAGCGGCGCAGGCGGATCCGCGACAGGGGCGGACCGACGGCGAGGTTGAGGGCCCGAACAGCCCCGCCGGCCATACCGATCCATCGCCAGGCGGCTACCTCCTGTCCCAGCTGTTCCAGCCCCCAGCCGACGGCCCATGCAGCGGCGACGGCCAGGAATGGGGCAGCGAGCAGCGCAGGCCGCGCCTTCGAGGACCACATCTGGCGCAGCGGCCTGATGCCAACCGTGACCTCCGGCTGGGACGCGAACCGCTGCAGGAGCGTGGAGATGGCGGTAAGCACATGGTGGGCCAGCAGGCCGGAACTGGCAGCTACCTGCCAGGGCATCTCGACCACCGGCGCATCCCAGCCCACCACAGACCCGACCGCTGCGAGCGTCATGGTGGGCACGTGCCCGGACAGCGGCAGAGACGCCACCAGTGCCCCCGCGGCCGCCGAGACGAAGAACGTCTTGCGCGGCGGAACGCCCGGCCACAGCGACCGCCATCCCCACCGATTGCCCAGCAGCAAACTGTTGCGGATGTCCAGCCAGATCCGATGCTGGAAGACCAGCACCTCCTCGCGCGAGGTCGCAGGGGTCTCCTTCGGGCCGGTCAGCATCGGCGCCGGATGGCACCAAGCCGTCACGAGCACGCCGGCGAAGGCCACCCACCCCGCAGGCAGGCCGACCACCAGCGTGGCACCGGCGGCCACCACCGTCAGCACCAGCAGAGTGCCGGTGAAATTCGGGGAGGGCTTGTTGTACTTCTGGGACATGGGTTCCTTCTCAGCTGGAGCGGAGCAGGGGGAATAGCGCCGCGGTCAGATCCGGGTCGGTGGGCTCATCGGGGACCCGAGAGCGCACTCGGCGGGGAAGCGCAGCGGAGGGGATCGCATCGGCACCGGGGATATGCAGGAAGGAAACGTTGACTCGTCCATCGCGGGACGCCTCGATCGAGACGACGGGACGGCGCACGAGGGCGCGGGGGATGTGGGCGCTGAGGCGCTGCTGGATCATCGGCATAGTGCGACGGTCGGCGTGCTCGACCTTCGTCAACCAGCGGAACGAGGTGTCGTCCAGGGTCCAGTAGAAGCCCGGCTTCCAGCGTTTGGCGTCGATGATCAGCAGGACTCGTCCGCCGGTGACGATGTGGTCGATATTGGCCTCGATCCCGCGGGCGGGGACGTTTAGGTCGTGCCAGACGTCGCGCTGAGTTTCCACCGCGATGCGATCGAGGACGCGGCCCGTGCTCTCTTCGCCCTCGCGGCCGGTCTTCGCGGCATCGGTACCGAGGTCCTCGACGGACCCGCCGGCGACTCCGTAGACGGTGCCGCTCACGTGAACAGTCCGACCAGGATCGAGATGCCGACGATCACGAGCAGGATGCACAGCCCGATCTTCACTGCGGTGCCGCTGAGCGCTTCGGCGAGGTCGTCGGAGTCCTTCTCGTACTTCGGTCCGCGCCCCAGTTCCATCGTGTCCGCCTCTCGCAGGGATTGCTGTCGCTACGACCAGTGGGCGGGGAGCTGCTGTGGCGGGACGGGGAGAAAAACGGGCCGATAGCAAAGTTGCACCTGGCAGAATCCAGGGATGAGCAACTACCGCAGGATCGTCGAACCTGCCACCCGCGCAATTGACGCCCTAAGGGCAGAGATCTCAGCCGATCTCGACGAGGAGGCCGGAGGGATCGGCTGGTGGAACGGCCACATCGGCTGGAAGGACTCCGCGCAGCTTGGCGAGTACCTGCTCTCCTCCTGCACCGGCGTCTCGGATTCGCTGGTGAAGGCGGCCCTAGTCGTCGAGGAGCACCGGAAAACAGAGTTCAGCCTCAACCACGATCGGGCCGCCCGTGCGCGCAAACTGGCTGAGCGGCCCAGCAGTCGAGATGAGCGAATTGCGACGTTGGCCAGCTCGAACGATGGAGAGACACGCCGCGAGGAGCTCCAAGACATCTGGGTCGAGCAAACCCTAGTGAGCCTCGCACAGGCGCTTGATCGACTCGCAGCGGTTGTCCTCGTCGTCGCTGGCGTGAAGGTTGACGTCCTCCGAACCGACTGGGGAAAATTGTCCGAGCTCGCTGAGAAGGCGCCTCGGAGCGGGCAGCACCAAGGTGTCCGTCAAGGCGTCTTCGCGGATACCGGGACCCTGGGGCGAGGTCGCCAGAATGCACTTCTCGAGATCGTTACTGCTTCTCGTGACCACGGGCCGCAAGACTGGCTCAGCTGGCTGCTCAAGTCGAGAAATACGTACGTGCACCGAGCTCCCCGGATGAACTTCCAGGTCATGATCACGGAGAAGAAGAGGCCAGCAGGGACGATCAGGCCGCTACACGCCCAGCCAGACTGGGCGGACACCGAAGCCATGATCGGGGCATCGAAGCAGGGACTTGAGGCCATGTTCCTGGAGTCCACACCGCAGGAGGTCCTCGATGGCCTTCGGGACTCGGTGTGTTCGCTTGCCGCCGCCGTCTCCGAGGAGGCTCGGCTCCTGTGGATCGCTCGACGCGCCGACCCCTCGCTCATCATTCAGCACGGGGGCACCTGGCGGCCCTTGGATAGGGCGTCGGTTCTCAAGTTCCCCGGATACGGCCCAGCCGCACCGACGGAATTCGGTGAGATCGCCTTCAACCCGTCCGGCGTGAGACGGCTCCGGGCCGCTCGCCTCATGGACGACCAGGTGCACTTGTGGGGTCGCTGATCCCTGACTGCTCGGTCCGACCTCAGTCTTCTGGTTCCGGCTTGGGCGCCGCCCGGGGATGGTCGAGGGTGACGTGCTCACCGTCTTCGATACGGGATTCGGGAAGAACCAGGATCTCGGGATCGATCGTGGCTCCGTGGCCGATGGTGCTGTGGTAGCCGACCAGAGCCCCTTCTCCGAGGGTGACGTTCTCACCCACCGCCGTGCGACTGCCGATCGAGGACCGGTCGCCGAGCACCGAGCCTTCACCGACCGAGGTGTACCCAGAGAGGTTGGAGTGCTTGCCTACGCGAACGCCGGCTGCGACCTCTGAATCCTGATTGACGTACGAATACGAACCGATCTTCGCTCCATCAGCTATGCGTGCCCGCGACGAGACGCTGGCTTCCGTTCCGATCTGTACGTCCTTGCCGACGCGCGCGTCGCCGGCGACCCCCGCATGGGAACCAACCTGGGTTCCCTGCTCGATCTGTGCTCCCCCTCCGGCGGAGGAGTGGTGACCCATTTTCACGTCATCGTGGATCTTCACGTCCCCTTGGATCCACACCATGTTCCGGATGGTCGCCGACGGGCTGATCGTTGCGGAGTCGTCGATCTTGGCCGAGCGGTGGATCGTCCCGCCTGCGGCGGAGATGCTCGCCGTGTCCACGTGGACGTCGGCCTCCGCCCTGGCGATCGAGCCGAATTCGCCCCGGTTGCCCCTCTCGCCGGTGTCCTTCTTGCGTTTGGTGGTCATGGCGTCCTCCCTAGGTTGGCTTCACCACGGGTAAGTGGGCGGCTGCGGGCCGCGAAGTTGATGGATGACCAGGTCCACGAATGGGAACACGAGCCCACCGACGGCTGAGGTCACCTATCCGGCCGCCGGCCTCAGGCCCTCAGCGTGTGCGGCCGTACTGCTTCCGCAGCCAGCCGCCCTGGGATCCGAACGCGAGCTCCTCGCGTGATGCGGTGAGGCCGTCGAACGTCTGGTCGTCGCGTCGCACCTCCCCGGGGGCGATGTCGGAGGTGATGTGGCCCCAGACCACGGCGCCGTCACCGATCTTGACGCCGTCATCAACCCTCGCACCGGATCCGATCACGACGTCGTCACCGGCCTGGACGTCCTCGCCGAGGTGTGCACCGTCGACAAGGCAGCTGCGCGAGCCGACGGTGGAGCGCTTCCCGACCTGGCTGTGTGCGCCGACCGTCGAATCGTCGCCGACGGAAGCGTCCTGGTGGACGGAGCCGAGGAAGTCGACGGTGCTGCGATCTCCGATCCGCGCTCCCGCACCCACCCAGCTCTTCGTGGAGAGGCGGGATTGGTCCCCAACGCGGGCGTTCACCGCAACCAAGCTGTTACGGCCGATGTCAGATCCCTGTCCGACCCGTGCGCCGCTCTCGATGAACGCACTCGTCTCGATGGTTGTCCTGGAGCCGATCTCTGCGCTTCGGTCGACGAACGGCGCACGGTTGGGCAGGGGAGAGGTCTTCACCGTGATGCCGCGGTCCGCGAGGGATGCGAGCCCCTCGGCGGAGTAGTAAGCCTTCGCGGGGAACGGATGCTCCCGCCCGCCGGCAGCTGACGGGACGGTCACGTCGGCCTCGCCGCGGCGCGTGGCGCCGAACTGGCCGCCGTTGCCCTGCTCGCCGGTGTGCTTCTTGCGCTTGATGGTCATGGCGTCCTCTCATCGGTGGCTCACCCAGTGAAGTGGGCGGGGTGCCATGCTTACCGGTATAGAGTCAGCTTTTCCGGATCGGGCTCCTTGGGATGTACTCCGCCGAAGAGGGCACTGCCCTCCCCACATCCTTTGAGGATCCTCCCCGGGCGGATTGGAAGAGGGTCCTCTGAAGCGCGGATGACCTGCTCCCGGTCCGAGAGATGGCTCGCGACCTCGGTCCGGTCGAGGGGTCAGATCTGCACGAGGTGGCGCCATTTCCGGCCGGCCACCGACTGGGTGAACCCCGGACCGGTCATCCGATCCGGCACGCGCGGGCCCGACAGAGCCTCGATGTCGCCGGCGCCGGACCGATCAACCAGGTATCGGTCGGTACGTGGCACGGTCCCGGTGCGCAACCAGTACGGGGTACCGGCCAGTATCCGCGCATTCTCCGCGACCGCCTCGCCAGCGCCCGCTTCGCCTTCGCGATAGGTCATCTCCTCCTCGTCAAGCATCCGCACCGACCGCCAGCCCTCCGGGTCACCGCCGCTGCCGCGAGCGAGGAACGAGGCCGACAGCTCAAGGAAGTCGCCGGACGCCTCGTGGGGGCCGGGGAACCAGCTCTGCCAGGGCACCATGCCGAGGCGCGTGGCAGTGCGGTTCAGCGCGGTGCCGGGGTAGTCCCGCACCGCCTCACGGATGGCGGCCTGGATCTCCGAGCGGGTCGTGTTCTTCGCTGCAGCGCTGGTTGCCTGCGAGGGCGTGGACACGTCGACCACAAGCACTGCCAGTGGCAGTTCATAGGTGGGGTGGCGCTGGAGGATCTGGGCCCACTTGGTGATCTTCCGGCGGAACGCCTCGCCGACCGAAGCGGTGGTCTCGATCGCGATCACGAGCCCATCATGGCGCACGATGCCGGCGTCGGCCTTGCGCCCCAGATCTGCCTGCGCGGTCTCCAGCCCGGAGGAGGCGAGCAGCGCCGGCAGCGCCATCTGCTTCTCTCCGAGCACCGTCGCGACGTCGCAGAACTCCGCGGCCCGCAGCGCCAGCTCGGTGGTGAGCACGTTGTGCCGGTCGAAGCGGTGTTCACTGTCCCAGCTCTGACCGCCGGTGATAGCCACATGCTCGGCGAAGGTGAGGGACTTGCGGTACCGGGCATAGGCCTCGACCTGGTCTCCCACGGTCCACATGCTCATCCGCTGGCTCGCCGGCGCCAGACGGTTCGTCCCCGCCGAGACGTACCCGTGGGCGAGTAGTCCTGCGCTGAACGGCGCGGCCAGGGACGCCGGGTACGACGTGCCCATGACGGGTGACCCGGTGATGCAGGCGAGCTGCTCGCGGGTGACGGTTCGCCAGGCGGCTACCGATCCGAGGGCGCCGAGGATCGAGGCGCGGTGGCGGTTGGTGCGCATCCGCGCCAGTGCCTCGGACGGGTCGAGCACGTAGCGCGACGGGATGCCCGACCAGCGCCTGTGGTTCGCCGACGCGCGACGATGCTGAGAAGCACTGACCCACCCGTCCGAGGTGCCGGTGGCGAACGTCCCCTCCCAGTACGGGTCCGCTCGCTGAGAAGCGCGGTGAGGCTCCGCCTCGATACGCCCAGGCATCGACTCCAGGGGTCGACTGTCCACGACTTCTCAGTCCTCCTGGGTGGGTGGGTAGACCACGGAGCGGAACGCGTCGCGGTCGTCCTCGAAGGGGTGGACCTTCGCGGTGAGCACGTTCTGGCGCTGCTGATCCAGAACGGTGCGCACGAGAGTCATGTAGCGGGGAAGGTCCATCACCTCCTTGGTGTGGACCACCTCGAAGCCCTCGGTCGCGCCGCCGCTGAAGTCGCGGGCGATCTGCGCGGCGACGTTCTCGTTCTCCTGCGCGTAGGAGACGACGGTCGACAGGGAGAACATCGTGCGCCGCACGTCCTCGACCAGCTGCTCCGGTTCCTGCGTCGCGTAGATGGGGATGACGCCGAATGCGCGCCCCTGCATGCGGGTCCATTCGATGACATCGGGCGAGTTCCGCGCGACGCGGGCGAGCTCGTCGCAGATGATCGCGACGTAGCGACCCCGCTCTTCCCACCCGGCGCACACGTCCTGGATTGCCTCCTTCAGGGAGTACAGGATCATGCCGCTGAGCGCGTCGCCGACGGTGGCCGGCAGGCGCAGGTTGTCGCGACTAGCACCGGTCAGGGTCGAGGTGGCGCCGGAGTTGATCACCACCCGCAGATGGCGGCGAAGGATCTCCTCGATGGTGGTGACGCGCCCGTCGCTGCGCCACCAGTGCGGGGCGAGCATCAGCACCTCCACCTTCGAGGAAGGAGCCTTCTGGAGAGCGGCGCGGCTGGCTGACTTCACCGATGCTCCGTACAGCTCGGAGAGACCGCCGACCGCGATCTCCAGCTGCTCGACATCACCCTCGTATCGTCCCTTCTTGACGTCGGAGAGGCGTCGACGGATCGTCTCTGCGAGGTGCTGGCCGAACTCATCGCCGTAGGCGCCGAGCAGCGCGTGCGCGATCGCCATCGGGGTCGCCACCGGGGCTGGCGACGGGGCTTCCTCCGGGTGGGTCTCGATCGCTTCGGTGAGCACACGGGCCGGTGCGCCGAGCGCGGTGGTGAACACCCCGCGCAGCGTCTTGGCCGAGGCCGCCCCGATGGAGTCGCTGCCCCAGTGGTAGATCATCTTCTCCACGAGCTTCGCGGCGCTGTCCCGGGTATCGGAGCCGTCGGAGAACATGTCGATCCGGGCGCCGTCCGGGTCGGCCAGGTCGAACACGTGGACCTTCTTCGAACCGAGCGTTCGGGCCCACGCCTGGTACTCCGCGGCGTCCTTGCCGGACTTCGACTCGAAGGCGAAGATCGCCCCGCGGTCACCGAGCTTGGACTGCGCCTGCTCGGGGGACTCCGCTTCCTGCTCGAGCAGCGGCTGCTGGTCCATCATGAGGAACGCGAACAGCGACCGCAGCAGATACGACTTGCCCGAGCGCGGCTTGCCGAACACGGCGATCCCGGCCCACAGGTCACTGGCGGACAGGCGCACCATCCGGCCGATCGCATCAAGTCCGATCACGGGTCCGATCCGACGCAGCAAGGGAGCCGGTGCGTGTCGGTCGCCGGTCTCCGAGGTGCCTGAGGCGGATCCCGATGCGGGGGCGAGTGCACCGACCGGCAGGAGTGCACCGAGCTTGAAGGAGCCGCGGTTCAACGGGTAGTCGCCCGGCTCCTTCTCCTGCCGCTTGGCACCGCCACTGGGGAGGAAGTTCTCGGCCGACTCCGCCAATCCCTGGTCGTTGCTCTGTGTCGGTGGCCGGGTGCGCAGTGCCCACCGCCGGCGGGGGAGTGGGAAGCGTCCGTCGCGGAAACGCCGCTCGTACCGCAGACCCCAGGCGACGTAAGCGAGCAGCGCGAGCACGGGGAGGAAGGCGGCGAGCATGACCGCGGTGGAGACCGTTCCGACGAGAGCCGGAGGGAGAACAGCGGCAAGGGTGGGTGCGAGCAGGCGCAGCCCGATACCCGCCCCGAGGAACAGGAGGGACGTGGCCAGGAACTGTGCGATCACCCAGGGGCGAGGGAAGCGGACGCTGCGGGTCTCGAGGTCGAAGCCGTGCATGTCGCCGGCGACCTGACGCAAGAGCGAGTCGACGCCCGAGCGGGAGGTGGAGGCTGCCGCGACGTGGGCGATGACGCCGTTGGGTTCCAGCGAATGGTGAGTCCCGCCGACGATGCGGCCCTTGATCCAGCGGTCCCAGAGCCGGTCCTCGTGCAAGATCAGTCCGCGGCGCGGGGCGCGCATCGTGATCGCCACCCAGGAGCCGACGGGCATGTCCGCCAGGGAAGCGGCCATCGAGAAGGGGTCCCGGCCGGCCTGGGTGGTGGATGAGCGGGTGCCGCCGGGACGGTAGAACAGGTGGCGGACTTCATCGGCGCGGTCCAGTTCCGGCAGCTCATCCACGTAGGACAGTCGCCCGGTGACCGCGTGGGCCGCGGACATGGCGGCCTTGTTCATGCTGTCGGTGTCGGGGGTGACGAGGTAGTTCTCCAGTCCCTCGTCGGTCATCACGGCGAGGAACGTGGCGGCGGTGCGGGGGCTGAGCGAGGAGGCGAAGGAACGCATGCGGGTGGCGACCAGCTCGGGGCTGTTCTGCCCGCCCGAGGCTCGCTTCACCCGGCGGATCACGATGTGTCGACTCATGCCCCTCCATATGCGAAGGAGACGGCGCGGGGCGCCCCGAGAATCTGTCTCGCGCATCGACCAGCGAATCTCAGATTACGGACCAGGGCTGACCTCGAAAATCTTCCGCCCGCGCCCAGACGCCGTCCCCGCCCTGAACGCGCTGAGTCCACGAAGCGGCTTCGCCGCGGAAATCGTGGAGCGTCCAGTCGTATGACCTCGTCCTTGTATCGACCCGTGTATCCCCTGGCTTCGCCGAACGGGGAGGTCGATCCAGCGTTCCTTGTGAGGTCATTCGATCCGTCGGGGACGAACGCTCCGCGTCCGCTCGTGCTGCGCACTCGTCACGGGCTCCGCCCGTTCACGGTCCGCTGCGCGAACCGTTGCGCTGCGCGCATCCCGCTACGCGGACGAATCGTTCACGCAGTGCGTTCACGAGTCGTCGCTACACGGGGCGTGTGCTTGTGCTGCGCACTCGCAACGCAGAGCGTCCCGCAGGGCGGAACGCCCGCGCACCGCGCCCACACCGCGCAGCGGTGCACGCCTACGCCGAGAATGCATCCGAGATCCGATACGTCCACGCGACGCACAACGCTTCGCACCCCGTGAAGTGGGCGGGAGCGCATCGACCCCGCGACGACGAGACGAAACGTCACGACCAGCATCGACGTACGACGTGCGGATCCACGAATGTGGGAATGATGCACGAGACGACGATCCGCGCACCGAGAAGTGGGCATGTGGGAACCCGGGAACCCGCACCGAACCGCGCAGGGGAGCATGCACGAGCTGCGCCGCGCGCAGCGCAGAGTTGGCGTGATGGTTGCGTACCGAGAGCACCGTCCAGTGGGCGCAGTGGTTGCGTCACGAGCCCAGCGCACCGAGACCGCGAAGACCACGAACCGACAACGAGACGACCCGCAGGGGCGCAGCCCCAGGGAGCGAACCGACCGGACCGGACAGGGAGCACCGAGAAGGACGAGCGCCTGCGCGAGGACGACGACGGGGCGAGTCGGTCGGGGAGGGAGAGTGAGCGACCTCTTGTTATAGCGATTCGGCCCGGTTCTGCTCGTCGGATCGGCGGCCTGGGGTAGCGGCTCGGGCTGTCGCCCACGCCCAGTCGCCTCGCTGTAGCTCGGCGGGATCGGGTCGGGACCCGCTGTCGGGACTGGCGCGTCTACTGCCACATCCGCTTGGTTGCCTCGAGGCAGAAGTGGAACGCGCTGAGGGCTGCTCCGAGGTCGGTGACGAAGTCGCCGCCTGCGCCCGACTGCCAGCCGAACCCGTGGGCGGTTCCGCTCGAGGTGTGCCAGACCCAGGTGAGGTGATCACGCAGTGCGCCGGGGTCGACCGAGTCGTCCGCTGCGGCGGCTTCGGTGCCGATCAGGTCGGCGACGGTGCGGATGAGGGAGTGGTCGCCGGGTGGGCGCGCGGTGTTCACGGTGGCGATCTTGCGTCGGAATTCGGCGACGTCATCCGGGTCCCACTTCAGGCCCGGGAGGTTCGTGACCTTGCCGATGTCCGTGATGGCGCGTTCGAGGCTCCTGGCTTCCATCCCGACGACGTTCGCCGCGTGCGTCTCGCGTTCTTGCGGCGTAGTGGGTAGGGCGACGTGGCCGAGCCGGCCGGCTCCCATCAAGAGGGTACGCAGCATGCCACGAAGCGAGGTCAGCGTGAACACGTTGGACTGGATCGAGTGGCGCACGTGTGCTGCCGATTCCAGGGCAGACATCGTGGCCGCACGCAGGGACTGTTCCAAGCTCACCGGGGCATCGACGAAGGAGGTTTCGAGGCGGGCGATCTCGCTCGACGCTCCGGGCGGGGCCGCGATCCAGCCGTGCGTCCCGGGGCGTTCCAGGTGATCGATCTGCCTCAGGGATCGGTGGAGGTGACGATGCGAGGCGGGTGTGTCGAGACCGAGGCTGTACATGAGGGAAGGGTATGACCCAGGCGGCGCTGCTCGGGTCGATGGATAATCGCGGTTCAGTGAGCTCCTGCCTCGCGATGTTTCCCGGTCGTCGTGTCGAGGTCGCACCCGACGCGGACGTGTTCTAGTCCTCCCAGATCTCGCCGAAGGCTGTTTTCCCGCATCGCGCGGAAGGTGAGCCAGGGGGTCGTGGTCTTGGCGGTGCCGGGCTGCGCGGCCTTGCTCTGCAGCAGCATGCGGGAGGCCGCGGAATACGTGAGCACTCCGAGGTGGGGGTTGGCCTTGGCGAGCTCCTCCGAGAACGCGACAAGCTCATGCGCAGCCTGGAAGAGGGTCAGGTCCCGTGATTCGATGCGGTAGACCAGGCGGATCGCCTCGTTGGTCAGCGACCGGGATCCCCCGGATGCTCTGGCGTCGGCTTCATCCATGGTTCCTTGCCCTCTCAAGACCCGTGCGGCTATCGCCACTGTAGTGGGCGCGAGGCCGGCGCCACGGGACAAACTCAGGCAGGTCCTCGGTTCAGAGCCATGGCTTGCCGATGAGGTCGAGCATGTTGGCATCCCGGATCGCGCGACGCTCAGCGTTGCCGGCCGCTTGCGCCTGCGTCATGCCGTTTGCCCGAACTGCCTGCGCGATGTCGAGCCGTTCCATGTTCGATGTCGGTTCCGCGAAGAACCGCCCGTCAGACAGATAGCTCTTCGTCAGCTCTTTGCTCGTGCCAAGCTGCTCGGCGATCTCAGCCCGGCTCAGCCCGTTCGCCTGCAGCTCGAGGGCACGGCGGCACACTGCAAGGCGCTCATGCATCCTGTCTCTTGTGTAGTCGTTCAGCCCAGCTTCCGAGCGGATCGTGACGCCGTGCTCCTTCGCCACCTTGTCGACGGTGTACGCCGAGACGCCGAGCTCTGCGGTGATCTCGCGGCGCGTCCGGCCATCGTTGATGAGCCGGAGAATCTTCTCGCCATGGACGCGTTGCTCGGGAGGCTCTCGCTTGGCGCTGGTGTCGACGCCGGCGTTCCTCAGTGTTTTCGCGATGGTGGAGGAGGACACGCCCAGCTCGCGCGCGATGTCGGCCTGCCGCCACCCCTCCTTGAACAGCGAGACGGTTCGTCGGTTGCGCTGTTCACGTGCTCGGGCCGCTGCCGCATCGGCCTCGAGCCTTTTCTGATGGAGGAAATGGTCGACACCGGGCGGGATGGCGTGCACCCTCGGCAGGTAGGGGATGCCGGCGGTCGGCGCGAGGTGTCGCAGCTCGATCATCGCAGCGAGGGTCTCCTCGGTCAGGTGGAACCTGTCTCGCGCAATCTGTGCGCGTACGTCGTCGTCTAGCGCGTCCCACAACGGCGCGAGCAGCTCAAGATAGGAGTCGTCGTCGGGGAAGAGCTTCTCGAACTCCTCGAACGTCGGCAGTGCGACGAAAGCGCTAGCGATCAACGCCTCCAAGTACCGGTCGTAGTCGCAGCGATACTGCAGTGGCACGAACACCCCGTCTCCTTGGCCATTGAGCGCAGCGACGTAGGGATGGGCGTAGTAGGCGTATCTGGCGGAGGCGTAGCCCAGGCGTATCCCATCGAGGTCGACGGCAAGGGCATGATCGTCGGCTGGATTGAACGGTTCGGGGACCAGCTCTCCCCACACCTCGTGCCACGTGCCGGGCGCATGAAACAAGAGGGCCGGGTCGTGGAACTTGGTGCCACGCACGCCCATCCATGACAGTGGCCGCTCACTGAAATCCCGGCGATCTCCGATCGAGATGGACCGAGCAGTCTCCCAGCTGGACATTCGCCTCTCACCTGTCGGCCGGACGTACTCGTCGGCCGTGCGCTTGTGCACCGCGGCGCGCATTTCCCGAAGGCGATCATCCATCATCGCGCGACTCGGGCATGGGTCATCCGGCGCCGTCCGGCGGGGGAGTCTGCAAACCGCTTCGAGCGGCAGTAGGGGGTCACGGCCGAATAGTAGCCACGACTTCGGACATCCGGGGGCGGTGAAGTGGGCGTAGCCGGCGAATGCCAACGGAGCCAGGTCCGAGGCGGTCGCGCGACTACCATTGAGATGAGTGATCGAGAGGGACATGAGACGACCGTAGGAGTTGACGCTAGTGGCAAGGGCAAGTCTTCTGGAAGACAAGCGACTGCTCCGCGTCGGCGAACTAGCGGCGCATACCGGCGCGAGCCCGCGGATGCTGCGGTACTACGAGAACCAAGGCCTCATCGAAGCGGCACGCTCCTCATCGGGGCAACGTCTCTTCGATCCCGCCGTTGCAGACCAGGTCCGTTACATCAGGATGCTGCTGGCAGCGGGGCTGCCCACTCGCGCGATCAGCGAACTGCTCGGCTGCATTCACGACCCCGGCCGTTTGGAACCCTGTGCTGTGCCTCTGCTCGTCGACCATCTACACGCCTACGATTCTCAAATTGCGGATCTCGTCAGCACCAGAGAGACGCTCCAAGGTCTCATCGACTCCTCAACCGATGGCACAGGGCAGCGCCGCAAGTTCTCATCCCAGTGAATCCGTTCTCTCAACGGTCATCGGGGGCAGGCTGCGCTCATACGCAGTCGGCTTCTCCGTCAAGAAAACGACGGGCCTGAGAAGCCGCTACTCTGGGCAGGAAGAACCCCGCGCGGGCGTGAAAGTAGTCCGGTCTTGATTGGCTGTTTCAGTGTACTTCGCGGGGCGAAGGCTCCGCCCGTCGTCCATGCGATACGACGGGCGGAGCCCAGGGTGACGTCGTGGACACGGCTGCGCTCAGTTTGCCGCCTGCGTCTTGGAGTCGAGCTTTGGGCTGTCGGCGAGTTTGAGCCAGATGACTCCGGCGATGATCACTGCGAGCCAGAATGCCTTGATCCAGGTCAGGGTCTCATCGAAGAACACCGGCCCGAGTACGGCGGCGCCGATGGTGCCGATGCCGGCCCAGACGGCGTAGCCGATGCCGACGTCGATCTTTTTCAGCGCGACGCTGAGGAAGAACAGCGTAAATAGGAAGAATACGACCGCAATGGCCGACCAGAGCGGGTTGGTGAACCCGGCGCTGCCGTTGACGCTGAGGGCGTAGCCGACCTCGAAGCCGCCGGCGATCAGCAGCGCGATCCACGCCCCTCCCTTCTTCTCGGTCTGGACGGGGGCGGCAGTGGTGGTTGTTGTAGTCATACGGGTTTCCTTTCAAGAATGTGCGGGCCGGGATTCAGGCGGTGCCTGCGAGGTTGAGACCGACGACGCCGCCGATCACGACGACGATGCCGAGGAACTTCTTCCAGGTGAGCTTCTGGGAGAGGAAGAGCGCGCCGACGATGACGATCCCGACGCCAGCGAGCGAGGTCCAGAGGGCGTAGCCGACGCCGACATCGAACGTCAGGAGGGCGAGGCTGAGGAAGAAGGTGGCGATCGCGCCGCTGATGAGGGTGGCGATTGTCCACCAGAGGTGCTTGAATCCGTTGGCCTTGCCAGCCGAGATGCCGACGGCGACCTCGAAGACGACGGCAACGGCGAGGTAGAGCCAGCTCATGATGATGTTCCTTTCGATACGGCGCCCGGCCCCGCGACTGCGTGACCGGAAAGATGCAAGTGGAGGTAGTGGGTGAATGGGTCGGTGCCGCGAGGAACCGGTAGTGGCCGGAACAGCTCGGCACGCTTGGCGTCGGTGATGCCGAGCGCGGGATAGCTCGATCGATAGTCGAAGCCGAAGTCTGCGACCTCGTCCCGGTTGACGGCCACATCAATGGTGTCGATGCCGTGGTCGATCGCGTACTGATAGCACAGGCCGCACGGCTCGCCGGTCGCCAGCAGGATGCAGCCGGCGAGGGTGTCGAGGCCGTGCCGGGTCATGGCGTCGCGCATGGCGACGACCTCGGCGTGCGACATCGGGTCTCCGGTCTCGGCCACCCGGTTCACGCCGAACCCGGACATCGCCTCACCCGCGGCGTTCACCACGACGCCGACGAACGGGAGCCCTCCCGCGTCGACATGCTCGGCGCAGGCATCCACCGCCTGCACCATCACCGACGTGAGCCCGGCAGCGTCGGCGCTCACGACTGCCCCAGGGCGGAGGCGGCCTTACGCTCGGTGAGGTCGTCGATGACCTTCTTCAGCCGGGTCGCGGACGGCACCCCGAGCAGCACCTGACCCTCGACCACGATGCCGGGCACCGAGTCGATCCCGACCGTGTTCACCGCGTAGGCCTGATCGGCGCGCTGCCGCTGACGGCGCTCGTCGCTGTTCAGTGCCTCCTCGACCTCGGCTCGGTCGAGGCCGACTGAGGTGGCCACGTCGACCATGACCTCGTTGAGGCCGATGTTGCGATCCTGCTGGAAGAACGCGGAGAACATCGCCTCCGTGTACACCTCAGCAAGACCGCGCTCCTGCGCGAGCTGGAGCACCATGAACGCTTTCTCGGTACGTGGCTGCGGCGAGATCGAGGGCAGCGTCATCGGCACGCCAACGCGGTCGGACATCGGATACACCGACTGTTTCCACACACGCGGCAGGTACTCGTCCTCCGGCCTGAGCGTGGGCACCGAGTCGGGGCGCAGTTCGAACGGGCGGATCGTCACCTCCACATCCCGGTCGCGCTTCAGCTCCTCGATCGCCGGCTCCACCAGGAAGCAGAACGGGCAGACGTAGTCCACGAACACGTCGATCTGGGTCGTCATAGGGATCATCCTCTCTCGTATAGGTGTGTGTACATGCACTAAATGGGGTAAAGAAATACGCTCACAGCATGGTGCCGTGAGCGTCACAGGGTTACGAGTGCGCCCACCTCCTTGATCGCTCCGGCGATGGCGCCGGCGTCGAGGTGGGGGAAGTGCTTCGCAGGGTTGCTCAGCAGGTCATGCACGCGCGCCTCGTAGGGGTCGCGGACTTCGCGCAGCAGTGCCTCGCCCGGCTCGTCGATCACGGCGTAGACGCCCCGGCCGTCGTCCTGGCACACGTCGCGACGTGCAAGACCCTTGGCTTCCAGCCGGCTCACCAGTCGCGTGGTCGAGGTCGAGGTCAGCCCGACACGCTGCGCGAGAACAGCGATGCGCAGCTCCTTGTCAGAGGCCTGGCTCAGCAAGGTCAGGGCACGGTATTCGGTGAGCCCGGTCCGGTAAGTGTCTGCCAGCCATTTGTCCAGGCTCGCATCCACGGCCGAGGCGAACGCCGCCACCCGCGACCAGGACTGGCTCGCGCCACTCGTGAGAGCGGAGCCGGAGACCTGTAGGTGTGTGTGCATGCATCTACTGTACCAAATCGCCTTGCCGTGTCAAACGCCATCACCATAGATGGTGTGGATGCGGTGCCGTAGCGCCATATAGAGGAAAGCGCACCGTAGGGACGCGAAAGTAGTTGCGTCTAGATCGGCTTGATTCCAGGTTTCATCACTCTACTCGCCACCTGTCGGCCCTCTCGACATCGCTGTGCTGGGCGGCGCGGTGGCTGGCACTACGGGCGGGGGCAAACCCTGCCTGCTGGAGCGCGAAACTGAGCCCAGTGATCGACTCGACTTGAGTCGCACGACCCAATCGTGCGAGAATCATCGCACGAACAATGTGCGACTATTTTCGAACGATTGGATCCGATGGTGCCCCCACGCAGCTACGAACACCCTGACCCTGACGAGATCGTGATCCCGCGCGTGCTATTCGCCCTCAGTGAGCCATTGCGGCTGAACATGGTGCGGATGCTCGCCGAGCGGGGTGAGGTGGACAGTATCGATCTCGGCCCCGACCTGCCACGCTCCACCCTCACCCATCACACCAGCCTGCTGCGTGAGTCGGGCGTGGTGTTCGTCCGCGGCGAGGGACGCAAGTGCATGATCAAGCTGCGTACCGACGATCTTGAGCAGCGGTTTCCCGGCCTGTTGAACACGGTGCTCTCTAGCTACGAACACGCCGTGTCTGAGACTGAGGATGAGGACGAGGCATGATCCGCAAGGTTTGGCCCTTGGTGGTCGCCGCGGTCGCGCTCGGGATCGACGCCTACGTCCTGGCAGGGATCTTGCCGCAGATCGCGGACTCTCTGGCGACCACGGTGGCAATGATTGGCCTGGGCGTCACCGCATTCACCGCCGCCTACGCGGTCGCCGGGCCGTTGTTGTCCGGGCGGCTCGCTCGGGGTAGCACCGCGCGAGCACTCCTGCTTGCGCTTGGCGTGTTCAACCTCGGCAACCTGATCACCACGATTGCACCAGGTGTTGAGGTGTTCCTCGCCGCACGAGTGATCGCCGGCGCGGGGGCAGGCATCCTCACCGCGGTTGCGACCGCCACTGCTGCCGCGATGGTCTCCGACCAGGAGCGTGGTCGTGCGATGGCCATGGTGACGTTCGGGCTCTCCACCGGCACCGTCGCAGGTGTGCCACTCGGGATGCTCATCGGCCAGAGCGCCGGTTGGCGCTGGACGATGGGGCTCGTCGTCCTCATCGGGGTGCTAAGCATGGCTGCACTCGCCGTGCGTGCCCGCACGCTCCCGCGACTCGACGCAGCGGCCAGCGAACCCGCATTCCGGGTACTGCGAGTCGGCAAGACCAGCGTCGGCATCGTCGCAGCGTTCCTACTCGGAGTGGCGAGTCTGGGCCTTTACACGTATCTGCTCCCCATGGCCGAATCAGTAGGCCTGGCTGATTGGGGCTTCGCGCTCGTGTGGGCGTGGGGCATCGGCGGGGTCACCGGCTCAACGCTCGTCGGCAAGAGGCCGGATTCCCTGGGCTCTCACACGCTCGGCTGAGCGTCCCGCCATGTTGCCTCCTCGCCCACTGGACCCATGACGCCGGAGAAGCCGGCGCATCGGGAAGGAGCAAGCGATGACGACCACCAGCGTCAGCACGGCCCCGGTGGCCGCGCGACCGTCACGAGGCGCAGCGACCTACGGGCAAGTCCGCACCGATGCGATCGACGTCAGCCTCGACGGCGCCTTCGCTGGCGACCAGATCCCGCCGGGGCACTTCGGCATCGTGGTGAGGAACCACGGAGGGGTCCAGACCTACTACTTCCGGGGATCCTTCGGCGATCTCAACGCGCAGATCGTCGCGCGCACGCAACACGCGAGCGGCCAGACCCGGCACTACATCGGCGGCAGCATCGACGGCGGTTCGCTCGTTCCGATGGCCCGCGCGGTCGCCGCCTGAACCATGTCGGAGGCGGGTTCACCGCCGGTCGCAGCGAGGGCCACTTTCGTGTCCGACCGATTTCGAATTGCGTCACTGGGCTCGGCACTGGGCGCCGAGCCGCACAACTGTGAAGGCATAGAACAAAGGAGCCCCGCCATGGCCGACCGTGCACCCCGCCGAACGCCGTCCCTCACCGTCCCGCGCCTCCCCTACGACTGGATGAGCTCGTCCCTGGACCAGATCCACGAGCAGGAGTTTCCAACCGACCAGGAGGGCCAGATCTACGATCGGTACCTGCACGAGACAGGCTACGAGGGATACCTCGTAGATCCCCGAAGTGGGGGCCTCCTGTCCTATGAGGAGGCTGACCTCGGAGCCCTCTCGTCCAGCGTCAGCGTTCTGGCCACCACCGCCGACTCGATCACGTTCGATCTCACGTACCACGACTGGACCACCACCGATCAGCCACTGGAGTACCGCACCTACAGCATCAAGAACTGCCTGCTGCTACCGCAGGAGCTCGCCCACTTCATGCAACAGGTCCGCAGCCAGTGCGACGCCAGGTACACCGTGCCGCTGCCCGGCAGTGGATACACCTTGCTCGGTTATGGGCACCAGGACTGAGCCGCCGCATCCACCCGCGTGGATGCGGGCACGCCTAGGCGACGTAGGACGTCGTGGGGTCCGTCCCGGCGCTTCGCGGCACTTCCCGTCTCGAGGTAGCGACTGGGGCGAACGCTGACGAAGCTCTCGGTCCGGCGGCACACAGCTCGCTACGGGAAGCAGAGGAAAGCGAGAACGGGTGCCGTTCTGCAGCGAGTCGCGAGCGGTGGGGCCTGATGAGCGTGTTTGCAAGCTCGAGGAGCCTCACCGCGTCTAGGGAAGTTAGCGCGGGATGCGCGTCCTGCGAGCATCGCCAGTCGCCCACTGGGTCGGTGAAGGCACCGACGCAAGGAGGGACCGACGATGACCACCCACCTGAAGATCACCACCGTCTTCAAAGGCGAGCGCACGGAGACTCGGGGGAGCGACTGGCCGGGCTGGGACCTGGAGGCCGCGGCGTCGGTGATGCGCGCGCAGCACCGGGTGGACGGTGGAGGACTGGTCTACGACCTCCCGGTGGGCGGCAGACATCGCGAGGCCGGGATCGTGCGCGTAGTCCACGAGTGGTCCGACTCGGAGCGCGTCGTTGATGACGCATCGGTGGCCGTCTCGTGAGCGCCATCGAGGTCGACTCTGGAATCCAGGTTCTGGCGACGTCCGTCGTCACGATGCCGCGCCTATCGGGATCGCGAGAGACCGCGCGGTGCCTCGCGGCCGGTGGTCCAATCGACGCGGCGCTCATCGACTGCTCGGCGATGGAGGCATCGTCGCTGTCGGTGGCGCAGGAGCTGATCCACCAGCTCGTCGATCTCCGCGGCGCACGGTGGGTCCAACTGATCGAACCCACGGCCTTCTGGAGTGGACGAGTGCGGAGCCAGATGGAGCAGCGTGGCATGCCCGATACGTTGAGCATCGTCCCGCGCACGTTCCCCGAGCGCTGGAGCCTGGCGGCGAGCTGACCTCGGTCCCCGGATTCTGGGCTATGGACAGAGCTACAGGGGCCGCCCGATCCGGAGGCAGGCTGCTCGGCTACCTTCGGGTTCGCCTCGACGTGGTCCGGCTCGGGTGGGGGTCTGGTCGAAGGTCGTGGCAGCTGAGGAGCCAGTGGACCCAGGTGGGGCCTCGTCCGAGTGCATGGGAGAGGGCGGCCATCGGAACGCCGTCATCGACCAGCGCACGGCATGCCTCAGCCAGGACTCGCCCTTCCTCCCCACGGACGTGGCGCGCTCCTGCGCGGGCACGGGGTGCTTGCGGGCAGGCCTCGTACAGTCCGCGGATCTCTGCGAGCTCGTCGTCGGTGGGCGCGCGCCGGCGGGACAGGCGGGGGTATCGGGTCGCGGGGGCGCGCTGGGCGGCCTCGAGAGCGGTCCGGATGGCCTGGCGTGAGCACTCGAGTGCTCGAGCGATCTGATCGAGAGTCTGTCCGTCCTTGCGGCGCCTGAGGACCTCGTCGACGTCGGCGACCGGCTGCTGGCCCCAGCGGCGGTAGGTGATGTCGTGGCGGGCAGTGGTGAGGCGACGGACGTGACCGCCGGTGATGCCGTAGCTCGCGCCGATCTGCTCCCAGCCCTCTCCAGCTTCGTAGCGCGCGGCAGCGTCCCCGGCGATCTGGTCTCGCTGGGCGGGGGTCAGATTCATATCAGGCTCTCCACCGTTCGGATTCGGATCCCCGTCCGGCGTGCGCGGACTGGGGTTTGTCAGGGCGTACTGTGCCAGCCCACGGCTCCGGGGTCTTCGAGCCGGAGCTAGGCCGAGAGACTGTGCGCTCGGTGCCCCGTGGGCAATTGTTGGGGGTCAGCGGGCCTGGCTCGCGGCGACGAGAGCGGCGCGGGCGATGTCGGTGCAGACTCGTCGACATTCGCTGCACTCGTCGAACTGCTCGGGTTCGTGGTACCCGCTGTGGCAGGTCCAACCCGCTGTGTTGAGCACCCGTGCGGCAGCTTCGAGTTTGGCGACAGGGGGCTTCTGAGCGGTAGCAGGAAAGTCAATCATCGTCACCCTCCGCCCAGGTCTTCTCGAACGCGCCTGCCGTATCGAGGGCGTCCATGACCTCGCTGAGGGACCAACCAATGCTATGCCGCTCTAGCACCTCGAGCAGGTCCTGGTGCAGGTTGTTCATCGCTGCTCCTTGTCGGTGAAGCTCAACGTTACAGGCGCTCATCAGGGCGGCGTGGGCGAGGTCCCAGTCCTCGTCGGTGGTGTCGCGGCCGAGGAGACGGGCGATCCCATCAGCGGCAGCCTCGAGTCGTGCGTCTGCTCCTGTGGTGGTGGTGAACTTGTCGGCCATGGCTCCTCCTGTGGTCATCGCTAACGCAGTGGGCGGATATCTGTCACCACGGGACGGCTCGGCGTGAAGACGCGGCGTTGATGGGGGCGGACCCCGCTGCTCCACCCCCGTTCCCCGCGATCCCGACGCGAAGCGAGCAGTGTTCGTGCTGGTCGGACCGTGAATACCCTCATTCCCTACATCCCACCGGGCAATAGGACACGTATAGGGGATGTGTGAACAGATCCCCTTAACACACACACCACTTTCTCTATAAGAGATAGGTGTGGTGTGTAAGGGATGGGGGTATCTGGGGCCTGACCCGCAGGTTCGATGGGTGGAGCGCGTACGGGCCGGGGTGGGGCGACCCGTCGAAGATGCCCAAGAACCGTCCATGGCCTGCACGGATGCCCTAGTTCGCGATGGGTGGGGGAGTGTCGGGATCCGCCGGCGAGCCGCCCCGTCCCGCGGAGAGGCTCTCCCGCCCACTTCCAGTTCGTGACGGGAGGGGCCCGTCGGTGAGGAGCAGGTTCCGATGCGAACGATCCACCGTGACGTCTCCGCCGTCTCCAGGACCCTTGGCATCGGCCGGGCCGACCTGGCAGGCACCCGCAACGCCCAGGGAGAGATCGCCCTGTTCCTCGTCACCGGGGGAGCCCCGATCGCTCCGTTGACGATTCCCGTCAGGGCCTTCGGTCTCGCCATGGGGGATGACTGCATCGCCGTGCGTGACTACGGCGAGCACCGGGGACTGTCCCGGATCCTCGAGGCCGCTGGCATCGCGCAGATGGTCTCGCACGACCACGCCGGCGGCACCCTGGTGGCCGTCATGTGCGTTGCCGGATGCCTGCTGGCGAAGATCCCTGCAGCCCAGCGGCCCGAGCTCACGGCGGCCGCGTGAGCACCGACCTGACGAGCACGGGCATACCCCAGGAGCTCTCGCCCGCGAACGGAGCGGTGCTCGTCGCGAGGACGGCCGCCGCCTCGGCGCTCGGACTGCTGATCACCCACCAGATCACCGGCCACGGCACGTTCCAGGCTCTGGTGATGCTCGTCGGCGCGACGATTGCCGCCACGCCGGTCCTGCTGTGGGAGTGGGTTGCGATCGGGCGGCTGCCGGTACCCGAGGAGGAACCGCTGTCCGACCCGCGACAGGTCGCGATCCCTCCCGACGTCATCCGCGGGACCACGGCCGAGACGACATTCCCTCCGCTGGCGGCAACGCGCCCAGACCACGAGGTCCTCGAGCGATTGCGTCAGCTGCGCGTGCTGTGCCGTCAATCCACCGCCGGCGACGCCGAGCTCTACGCGGTCTCCCGCGTCCGGCAACTGGCCCTGGCGCCGGTCCGTGAGGCGTGCAGGCGACGTCGTCGACGTCAGCGGCTTCTCGAGGTCATCCCCGTCGTCGCAGTCACAGCGACGGCCTTCCTTGCGCCGCTGCTCATCGGCTCCTCGCCATGGCTGCTCGCGGTGGCGATTGCGTTGCCTGTTGTCGCGGTGACGGTCCTCGGCGCGTTCCGCGTGCAGCTGCCCGGGCCCCGAGATGCCGCCCGCGATGCTGCCGGGTACAGCGCGTTCACTGAGCTGGGATGTGTTGGCGCGAACCGGGTCGGCCAGGACGTGTTCGGAGGCGCGGAGAAGTTCGGGATCGCGGGGGAGCGCCGCACCGCCGAGCTGCTGGGGACCTGGCTCTCGGGGATGAGCCGCGTGGGGGTCTTTCACTCCCTGCGCTTCCCGGAATCTTCCCGAGCGGACATCGACCACGTAGTGGTGATCGGCCGCGAACTGTTCGTCATCGACTCCAAGGCATGGAAGGGAGGGGAGTACCGACGAGGGGCCGACGACGTGATCATCGCCCCGGACGGCAGCGTGCGGCCCTCCTCGATGCCGGCGGCGGCCGTCCTTCTTGGCCGGGCAGGCTGGGGTGACGTCCGGGTTGTCACGGTCATCCACGCCACCAGCGGAGAAGTGTCGGTGACCTCGAGCGACGATGCGGGCCACATGGTTCTGACCCCGGTCGAGCTGGTTCAGGTGCTGCTCGAAGCCCGCGATCGAACGAGCCGAGCTCCATGGGGCACCGGGGACGCCGAGATGTTCGACAGTCACACCGCGCAGCTGACGGCGACGCTCGTCGCAGCGCCCGCTAGGGAAAGTACGGACCGCGTCCTGCTCACGGAGTGAAAGCTGCTGGGCGCAGCGTTCGTCAGCGCGATCGGGCAGAGGTGTCCCGCCACGGACTGGCCCCGCCCACTGTCCCGGATGAGCAACTACCAGCGGGAGGGCACCGTGACGGGCATCGTGCGCAAGAGGGACACCGGCGAGAAAGGCAACCAGGGCGAGTTCGGGACGATCGTTCGCGGGGACGCTGAGGTGCACGTCGCCTCGCACCCCGGAACGGACGACCCCACGGGAACGGCCCTGGTCGAACGGTTCGGTTTCGATGTGCGTACCGCCGATCCTGTCAACTTCGACGAGCACGCGGCGACAACTGCCAAGGAACTGGCAAGGGCCCACTCGCGCCTGAGGTTCCATCTCGATGTGCTGCATCGCGCCGTCGGCGACCGCAGGAAGCCCGGCGCCACCTGGGGCAAGAGCGACCAGCAGATCCTCGAGGCAGCACGTGAGTGGGTAACCCTCGCCGATGGTGGTGGCGCGTCCGAGGCAACTGGGGCACGGGTGCGGACACCCTTGCACGATGCGGAGGCGTCCCAGGAGGAGGTCGAGCGTGCCCGGGAGCAGACCGACGGCCTGGAAGAGGCGTTCCGGATCCGGGGCGGCTGGAACCGCGCCTTCCTCGTGGCCAACGCGAACGGCCATGTGCACTCGAGCATGGGCTGCTCGACGTGCCGACCTTCGACTCAGTACGCGTGGATGACCGGGTACTCCGGCGCCGACGAGGACTCGATCGTGAAGGACGCTGGACACCGCGCCTGCACCACCTGCTACCCATCGGCTCCCGTGGGGGATGCCGGTTCCTTGCCGACGAAGATGTTCACCCCGGACGAGGTCGCCGCGCAGAAGGCTCGCGAGAAGAAGGAGGCTTTCGCGAAGCTGACCCCGGCCGAGAAGCGTGCCCGCAAGCGCGAGGAGAAGCTGGCCGCCGCCGTGTCGAAGAACGGCAAGCCGCTGCGGTTCGAGGAGGACCTCGGCAATGTTGGTGTGATGCGCGAGGTCATCTCCACCGAGAAGGATGCCGAAGGTGCCTGGCAGAGGGGTCTGGGTGATGCCATCAACCTCAAGGCGACCGCGGCCGAGGTGCTACCGGAGTTCGAGGGCGTACGACGCGACGAGGATGCCCGTGCAGCGTGGCGTGCACGGATGCGCCCGGAGATCGCCCGCACTCTCGCCGAGAAGCACGGCACGACGTCACTCGAGGAGAAGCAGCGCCTGGATGAACTCACCCGGTCCTACTTCGCCGAGAAGGTCCCGCGCCTGGCCGAGGCGTTCGAGGCCGACGGGGATGAGAACTACCTCGAGAACTGAGCGATCCGCGGTCGCCGTCGCACGACATGGGGTCCTGCGAAAGTAGATGGTCGCCCACTGGAGGAAGCATGAGCTCGCGCACCAAGACATCCCGTCTCTACCGCCTCTGGTCCCTCGCCGTTCTGGCCGCGGCCATTACGGCCATGGTGTGGTTCGCGACGGGCCACCGAACCGAGCTGCGCCAGATCTTCGAGACGCTTCGAGACGGACTGCCGATCACCACCCAGGCTGAAGCAGCGGGGCAGAGCGCCTGGCTGGACAGTGGGCCAACGACGATCGATCCGCAGGAGCTGGCCAGCTTGGACATCGAGGAACAGGACCGCTCCGACGACGACTATGAGCGCGACGAGTTCGGCTCCAGCTGGCTCGATGTCGATGAAAATTCTTGCGACACTCGCAACGATATTCTCGCCCGTGACCTTGTGGACGTCACCTATGAGGACGGGGCCGATTGCGAGATCGCCGATGGCACGCTGCATGACCCGTACACCGGCACAACGATCGAGGGGAACCTGAGCGAGGATGTCGAGATCGACCACATCGTCTCGCTCGGGGATGCCTGGTACTCCGGCGCCGAACAGTGGAGCGACGAGAAGCGCGAGCGGTTCGCCAACGATCCGTCGAACTTGGTGGCGGTCGATGGACCGGCGAACACGTCCAAGAGTGATGACTCGATCTCCGAGTGGTATCCGCACTGGGACGCCCCCGGCGACACCGTCGAGTGCCGGTACGCCGCGGCGTACGTGCACGTGCTGGCCGAGTACGACCTCTCGGTGACCCGCGACGACTACACGCTGCTCAAGCAGCTCGAGGCCAACTGCAAGGAGCTGGCGTAGGCCCTCGCCGGGTTCCGATTCGGTCCCGTGGGTGCATATCGAGGTGGCGCACCGCCCACTGGCACGAGTGAAGTCCGATCACTACCGAGGAGATCCATCATGCGCGACGGCGCTTTCCGCATCCTCTACCTGCTTCTGCACGCCGGGTTTCTGGCTCTGTACGCCTATGCCCTGAGCCTGACCGTGAGCCTTCCTGAGGTGTTCCCCTCCTCCTCGCCGCCGTTCTACCTCGCGCTCTCCGGGGCCGTCGTCCTCATGGTGGGAGCTCGGGCACTCATCCGCGATGTTCCCGAGCTCGAGGGTCCCCTCGGAGCGCTAGGCGAGCGGGTGATGTATCCGCTGAAGATGGTTCTCCTTGGCGGCATTCCGCTACTGGTGATGCCGGATCCCACTGCAGCCAAAGTGTTTGGAATCGCCGCTGCGTCGGTAGTCCTGGTGGCAGACCTGTGGCTCCGCCTGCATGACACCACGACATGCATCGTCACCAGGTGGAGTCCCCGCCAGCACGGGCGACCGGACTTCGGGTGGAACCTCCGCTGGAGTGCATCTCATCTCCTGCCCACTGTGGCGACGTGGTTGATGATGGCCATAGCCTGCGCGGGCCCGGCGGTCGGTCTCTCCCTCAGCGGGATCCTCGTGGTCCTCGTGGTCTCCCTGGGGGTGTCGCTGATGCGTATTGCAGGGGCGCGACGATCCGCCCTTCGCGCCGCAGAGGCCTACTGATTCGTCGCGAAGTCGATCCCAGGGCCGCGGCGCGCCCGTACGCGCTGGTCAGGGCGAGCTGTAAGGGCCCGAGGCGACCTGAATCTGCTCAGGCGCGTCAGGGCTGAGCACGGAGGGATGACCTGGGCGGACCCCGCCCACTTCCCCCGGGGAGGCGTGATCACGATGAAGAGGAGCGAACAATGACAGAGCCTACGGCGAAGCTGCGGAAGAAGGATACTGGGGAGACCGGCAACGGCGGGCAGTTCGGGGCCATGTCCAGGTCGGAGGCTTCCGTCGAGGTGATGCCTCCGGCCGGGGGAGACGACTTCGAGCAGCGGTACCGCGACAAGGTCACGGAGAGCAATGCCGCGTTCGCGAAGTACGAGACGCTCAGCGTCGAGGCGAACGGATTGGTCATCGACGAGATGAGCCGACGCGCATCCGAGAACGCCCCGGAAGCCGCCATCGCCATCGGCATCGCTTCGGAGCCGGACTACGATCCCCCGGAGCGCCCCGAGGACAGCCTGCGAGGCTTGCGCTGGATCCACGCCGACGGCAGTGTCCACGCGATCGACGACGACCTCGCCGACACGTACGACCAGGAGTGGTCCACCGTGGACCGCAGCATGATCCCGTACAACGAACACTTCGGCCTCATCGAACGAGGCGACAGTGGATTGCCTGACGCGGAGCTGGCCACCGAGGACGTCGAGTTCCTCATCCCGATCCGCGGCCGCGAACACGGCATGGACGAGCCCAGCTCGTGGCAATGACGCTCCTCGTCCTGTGACGGCCCTGCTACGCCCACTGGCTACGCGATCGACGGCGCGCGGAAGGATGGCACAGGCATGAGCTGGAGACGCAGGATCCATCCCGACGGCTACGGGTTCTTCGCCGATCCAGATGGCGCCCTCACGCTCATCGCGGCATCTTTCGCGGCATTTCTGGTCCTGGACCTCGTCAGCTTCGCCCGGGTTGTCCCGGAGGTCTTTCTCCTGTACCTCGGGTCCGAGGGGTTCCTCGGCTTCGTCGGCTTGGTGGTGACGTTCTCGTGCTGCTCCGGCGTCATGGGTTCGTCGATCATCCGTATGTGGGCTCCGGTGGACTTCGAGCAGACGGCACGTTTCCACGGATGGGTGGCCATGGCCGGCGCCGTCCTCATGGTCGAGCTGCACATCGTGGTCGGCTGGCCGATGCAAGCCCTCATCCCGGACCCGGTCCACGCGATCGGGGCCCGGATGCTGTGTGTCGTAGCCACCCTGGTCGGTTTCGCCCGAGCGGTGCGAAGCGTGACGGTTCCTCGTGAGACATGGGCAACGACGAAAGCGGCGCAGCTGAGGCGTGAGCGTTCCTGACGCGGCGGTCCCGCGAAAGAACGTTCCCGCCCACTTCCCCTCGTGAGTCCGTCACGAGAGAAGAGGGAGCACTCATGGCCGCGACGAAGGCGCCGAAGATCCGCAAGCGCGACACCGGGGAGGCTGGCAACAAGGGTGAGTTCGGTTCTGTCTCGCGCGGTGAGGCCGAGCTAGACGTGGCGACGCCCCAGACCAGCCTCGAGGCAAGCATCGGCGAGGATGTCTCAATCGATCCGAGCGCCCAGGTCGGGGATCGCGTGCAGATCGGTGACGATGCCGTCATCGGCGCCGACGTCACGATCGGCCCGGATGTGAGCATCGGACAGGGCACTGCGATCGCGGACGGGTCCACCATCGGCGCCGGCAGCGTGATCGAGAAGGACGCGCGCCTCGCTGAAGCCGTGGCTCTCGGGGACGGGGTGATCCTGCGCGACGGGGTGACCCTGCAGTCGCGATGCTTCCTCGACACCGGGACCGTGGTCGGGGAGGAGGCTAGCGTCGGGGAGGAAACGCGTATCGGGCGCGACACGCAGATCGAGCCGTACACCCGCATCGGTGCCCAGGCGACCATCGACCAGTCCGTCGCGATCGGCGAGAGCTCCACCCTGAAGGACCGGTCAACCATCCGCCATTCGGCGCAGATCGGCGAGCAGGTCACCATCGGTACCGGCTCCGAGATCCACGCCGAGTCCTCGATCTCCGACGGCGCGACTGTCGGCACCCGCAGCCGCCTGGAGGGGACCTTCGGTCGAGAGCTCGAGGTCGGATCCCGCACGCGGCTGCTGGGCGGCGCCACCTGGGGTGACTCCATCGAGGTCGGCGACGGGGTGAAGATCGAGGCCGACCAGCGGTCACGGTTCGCTGACGACACCTGCATCGGCGACAAGGTGACGATCACCAATGCGATCATCACGGGCGAGTTGTCCGCGGGAGAGGGGGTGAAGATCAGCGGCGGCACTCGGCCCTGCGAATTGGACGGGGCCATCGCGATCGGCCCGGCCACCTCCCTGACGGGCGTTGTCGACGTCCAGGACGGAGTCGAGATCGGTGAGGAGACCCGTATCGAGGGGCCGTCCGGCCGCTACGAGGAGGAGGTCTCCACGCAGATCGACGCCGGGTGTGAAGTGCTCGACCGCGCAGTGCTGCACCCTGGGGTGCGGCTGGGGGAAGGGTCGATCATCGGGGACGCATCCGAGCTCGGGCCCAGTGTCGTGGCCGGCGCACGGACCGAAGTCGGCAACAGCGTCACCGTCGGGGACTTCTCGCGTCTGAACGGGTCGGTGATCAGCGACGGCGCCCGGGTCGGCCATGGAGTCGAAGCCGGTCACGCGGCCGACGTAGGGGAGCGCGCCGTCATCCAGGACAACGCGGTTATCGATGCCTACGCCCGCGTCGAGGACGACGGCTATGTCACCCGCGGGGATGTCGTGCGAGAGGCCGCGACCATGCGCTGACGAAGGACGGCTCGGGACGCACTGTTCACTCGCGCTCCTGTGACCTGCACGGATGACGGAGTGGGATCCTGTTCGCGAGCGGCACGGTGTGGGCATGACTCACTACATCGAACTCCTGACCTTCCAGCTCCGCCACATCGAGACTCGCCGCATCGTCTCGTGCTTCATCACGATCTCCTCGGCGCTCCTCGGGCTCGCCGTCCTTCTCGTGCCCCTGTCCGGGCGCTTCGCCGGCATCGCCCTCGCCGTCTCCGCGATCTCGGTGGTGATCGTCTTCGGCGCCGAGTACGACCACGGCCGCGGACTCCGCCGTGCAGATCGGTTCGATCTCCGGTACCCCATCGGGAACCTGCTGTCCGCCGGCAGCGGGCCCTTCGCCAAGATTCTGGGCCCGATCGGCATCGATCTCGGGATCCCCGATGCCGCCGTGCCCTTCGCGCTGATCGCCGCTCAGTGCCTCTCCCACGGCGCCGGAATCCTCATCGCCGCACTGACGATGCGCGACGACCTGCGTAGCGCGATGGAACAGAGCGACGCCGGCATCCGATGACCGGGTGGTGGGCGGACCGGACGTCCTACTGGAGCCCCGGTCCGCCCACTGGAGCGACATGAGCACCACGACGCAGCACACGGCCATCCGAGCGACGCCCCTGTCGGTGCCGCCTCGACGAGCCGACACACTGTTCGGGCACACACCGTCCGTCGCATCGGAACTGGCGACCTGTGACCGTTGCCCGACGGCGAAGGCGAAGGTCAAGGCGGTCTACGCCGACGGCCCCATCTACCTCTGCGGCCACCACGCCAGAGAGTCGTGGGGCGCGCTCGAGCGCACCGCGCTTCGCATCCGCGCCGACATCCCCAGCGGGGCCTTCTACCTACCGATGGCTCCCCGCTGAGCCACGAGACCCATGAGAAAGCGCCGAGATGGCCAACCCGACCAAACCGCCGACCGGATGGCTGCAATACCTCCTTGCTAAGGTCGCCTCGACATGGGACGTGTGGTGCCTCCAGGGTGATCAACGTGAACATCTGCGCGCTCCCGAGGAACCTGCCGGTATGCCTTGGCTAGGGCTCCGATGAGCTCTAGGTCCTCTCGACGCGTACTTCGAGCCGGCAGAGCCTGCGAGAGCGTGGGCGCCATGGCGTCCTCAGAGACATCGCCGCGACGCAAGGCTGATACAACGGAACCAAGGTCATGGCAGTCCTCGGCGTCGAGGCGAAGAGTGCAGATCGCGTCGGAGATCTCCACGTATGCCCGTTGTAGGCGTGCAGGCGTGGGCAGGTGTTGCACCGGGAGGTGGACGTCGTGTGGCGAGAGCTCGATCATGCGACTCCACAGCGGCTTCAGCTGGGCAAGCTGGAGGCGGGCAGAGAGTTCCTCGTGGAGGCGCTCGCCTATGGCGAGTAGCACTGCTCCGGAGACACAGACCCCTAGCGCTACGGGCGAGAATGCAAGGATGCTTTCTTTGTTGGACGTCACCCCTAGGTTCAATTGGATGATCAGGATCGAATTTATCGCAATGAACCCGGTCAGGCCGGTCGCCACCATGGCGAGGGCGAACGTGCTAATAGGTCTCCGGTTGAAATCCTTGGGAATGCGGCGGATGCTTGACCTCACCCCCTGGGCGAGCCCCCAAATGGCATGCGCCGGGAATATGATCAGGTTCACCACGGAAGAAAAGTCATGTTGGCCGGGTTGGGTGGCGATTGCATCCTCCGGCCGATCGTTCAGGGTGGTCGCCCAAGCAGCTAGCAGTAGCAATGAGACCAGTCCAGCGCGGATCGCTACTCGACGCAAGGCGACGTTGTCGACCTGCTCGGATCTAAGTGTCAGGAAAATAATCTCGAGTGCGCCGATAAGGACGCTTGCGGCAATATGCCAAACTAGACTGCCGACATTCCATAGGTGTGCAGTGAACGGCATTGTGCCGTAGGCGACACCGCCGATTCCGACTGCAAATAGTGAAACTACGATAGCTCGCTGGGTTAAAGTCACCGTTTCGTCGCGAAGGCGCCATTGCCTTTCTACCCCAAGAACTGTGGAGCATAGGGCAGCTACGATGTAAGCCCAGTCCGCCGTCATGCCTCACCACCAGAGGTTATCGTAGTAGGTGTGGCCACCTCTCATTACTCTGCGGCGCAGTTCGGTAGAGATGTACGTCGCCACAGTCTCTGCGTCTGCCTCCGACGTGTGGTCATATGCGTTTCGAGCAGCCACAACTGACTTGGCAAGCCCGGCATCCAGGCCCTTCAAGAGGCCCGATTCAAGCAGGTCTGAGCTGAGCGAGTCGCTGTGGTCGTGCCCGAGCAGTGTGTGGGCGACCTCGTGGCACACGATCGCACAGAGTCTCTCCGGGGAAGCGCCTTCGGAGACGACGACGTAGTCCGCCTGGTCGGTCGAGATCAGCAACCCGGAGACCGACGACATCAAGGGAGCGACGAGCAGGGTCATGGTCCTGCGCCGCGCCTTCGATAGTGCGGCCAGCAGATCCTCTGCGTCCCCACTCGGCGGCATCATGGTTTCGGCAGTGCGGAGTGCTTCGCGCACCTGCCGCGAGTTCCTGCCCCGACGGAGCATGGCTGGTTCCTAACGCGTCTCGGTGGTCCTTCGTACAGCGTTCACGATAGCGTTCCGTGCTTGCTTGCCCTCCGGTGTGGGCAGCAAGGGGTATACATGCAAGTGCCCATCCTGCTCGTAATAGTCGACGTCCCCGCCAGCTGTTATCGCGTTCCGGACGAAAATGCGAGTATCGGGATTGAGGAGGTCTCGAGTCCCGCTGAATACGAGAATCTTGCCAGCTCCTCGCGTGTTGCCCAGGAACGGGTTGAGGATCGGATCATTGCCGTTCTCTCCGATCCACATCTCGGTCAAGAGTAGTTGACCCTTCTTTACAAGCCACGGGTCCAATGGCTGGATTTCATCCATCTCGGGATTCTGCATGCGCATATCGAGTGCCGGGGCGATCAGAACCGTGAGGTCAGCCGGTCGGCCCCGCTCTTTGAGCAGGAAGCTCGTGGACATCGCTATAGTGCCTCCTGCGGAGTCCCCCATCAGCACCAGTGGCCCCTCTACTCGCTCACTGATGCGCGACACTATCGGAACTACGGTCTCCGCAGTCCCTCCAGCCTGCACCAGTGGGTATGCGGGCAGGATCACCTTCACCGATGCCTCTGCTGCGATCTGCTGGACGAGCTTCCAGTGCTGAGAAACCGCCTCGTTCATCCAGCCGCCGCCGTGTAGGTACACCACGGTTCCATGTGCCTCGGCGCCTGTTGGAGAGACAGTGAACACGCGCCAGCCGTGCTCGGCGCTCTCGCTGATTGAGACGTCCTTTTGGGGTTGCCTCGGGGGATCAGATGGCTCAGGGTTGCGAACTCGGTAGTCCAGATAGCTTTGCACCCGGTCGCGAGTGCGATGGTTCTTGTTCGAGCGGCGCAGCCGCATAATGCCTGGCATGAGACGGCCCATCAGGCTTAGCCGAGATGATGTATCAAGCATTCGTGTCTTCCTGTTCGCCACTCGTGTCGAGGCCTTCCATGCGTCGAATCTGGTCAAGCAACGACAGCACTGGGCCGAGGCTCTCCGTAGACACCCCGTGTGCACGCATCATGATCTGCTGCACCCCGGTGTCACGCATCGCAACGAGTGCCTGCAGTGACTCCTGAATCTCCGCAGACACCGATTCGTCGACGAAGTAGTCCAGCGGCACCTGAAAGATCTCGGCGAGCCCCGCGAGGAGCCGGAACGAGGGGTTTCCACGCCGGCCTGTCCGCAAAGCTCGGATGTGGTTCGGGGTGACCTGGATGTTCTGCTGTTGCAGTTCCTTTGCGACGGATGCGGAGGAGTGGAGCTCGGAATCGTGACTGCTGCGTGGAACCGTGCGAAATAGCAGGTCGAGGCGCTCCGCCAGGTTCGGAAGGTCATCCGGGTGCGGCGCATCGGGTTGCGACTCGTTCGACATCCGTGACTCCTACTCTCCGATCCCGGCCACTAGGGCGCGCCCCTAGACGCGAGTTACGTCGTGCCGACCGTACCGCAGGCGAACCCCGGGTGCAATCTGTAGATGCGACCTGGGCGGGTCGTCGCATCCATGGGTTGCGATCTGTAGATGCGTGTGTGAGGGTTGGGCCGCACCTACAGACACGCCCTAGGGTCGTCTTTCTTGGCCCACCGGACTACCGCGCAGCCCAAGGCAGGGCTGCCGGCATCGAGCATCAGGCCCTCTTGCGAGGAGACTCAATGACGACCCACGACACCGGACACACCTGCGCCGTGACCTGCAGTCGCGAGCACCCCGCCGTCGTCAACACGACCTGGCGCTCCGAAGAGGTGAACCCTGCGCAACGCCGCTCGGGGAGAGCATCGATGCACGGTCACCCCACAGTAGTTCCCACCACACCAGAGTGGAGGGCCGGCTGATGGCCCTGGACCTCAAACCTTCCCCCACGTCCCTTCGGACGAAGCATCATCGGGCGTGTGAGTGTGATCGTGACACGGTGGATTCGCCGTGGAAGGCGGAGATGTGCCAGATCCTCCACAGCCACGATGATGTCCAGGCACGAGCTCTGCTCGACGAGTTCCTCCTCCAGCACGAGGTCGAGATCTCCCGGGTCATCAAGCGCGCCCAGAGGATCGCCCACCTCGACTACAAGGACAAAGAGACCGCGTTCTCCTACTTCGGCCAGGCCCTCATGCAGATGATCCAGAACCGCTGGCGCGCCAAGAACGCCGCCACCGGCACCAGCCAGGTCTTCAACTGAAGCGCCCTGGGTTCCGTTCCGATCCTGATACGAGGAGGATTGGAACATGCCGAGCAAGTACCCACAGTCGTTCCGCGACCGTGCCATGCGCATGGTCGTGGACCGTATGGAGGCCGATGAAGGCCTGACGCAGTATCAGGCGATCAAGGAGATCGCGCCGAAGCTGAACATCTCGACGGAGTCGCTGCGGCGCTGGATCGAGCAGTCTCAGATCGACGCAGGGGCCAAAACTGGGCTCTCGAGCGAGGCCCAGGCCGAGATTCGCCGGCTCAAGCGTGAGAACGCGGAGCTGCGCAGGGCGAACGAGATCCTGAAGTCAGCGTCAGCGTTTTTCGCCGCGGAGCTCGACCGCCCCTCGACGAGATGATCGCCTACATCGATATGTATCGCGATCAGTTCGGGGTCGAGCTCATCTGCCGCACCCTCGCGGCGACCGAGGGTGGATTCATCACTTCACGCGGCTACCGCGCCGCGAAGACTCGACCGGCAAGCGACCGTGACCTGCGCGATCGCGTGCTTATCGAAGAGATCAGGCGCATCCATGCCGAGAACTACGGGGTCTATGGGGCGCGGAAGATCTGGCACGCGATGCGGCGTGAGGGCTGGGACATCGGTCGTGATCAGTGCGCTCGGCTGATGCGCAAAGCCGGGTTGCACGGTGTGATCCGCGGGCGGACGCCCCGCACCACGCAGCCCTCGCCGCTGCCCGATGGACGGCCGGATCTCGTGGAGAGGAACTTCGAGGCTCCCGCACCGAACCGGCTCTGGGTCGCAGACATCACCTACGTCCGCACGACCAGCGGATTCTGCTACACGGCTTTCGTGATCGATGCGTTCTCCCGCCGGATCGCGGGCTGGGCAACAAGGGCGACGATGCGGACAGAGGACCTCCCGCTCGAGGCCCTCGAACACGCTTTGATCGCAGCAAAAGACCAGGCCATCGGGGGTTTGATCCACCACAGCGACCGTGGCAGTCAGTACGTCAGCGTTCGATACACCGAGCACCTGGCCGAAGCGGGCATCGCTGCCTCTGTCGGCTCCCGCGGCGACAGCTATGACAATGCCCTGGCAGAGACGGTCAACGGGCTCTACAAAGCCGAGCTCATCCACGCCCGGCCCGCTTGGCCGTCGGTCACCGAGGTCGAATTCGCGACGATGAACTGGGTCCACTGGTGGAACCACCAGCGGCTCCACCAGGCCCTGGACTACTCGACTCCGATCGAGGTCGAGAAGGCCTACGCTCAGACCCGGGAGCCCTCAACGGCCCCCACATAGAAGCCGGAACGGAACCCAGGGCGCTTCAAACTACTCCCACAACCTCCCCACCATCCTCGAGAAGGAGACCCGCTACTGGATCCGCGAGGACCGCAGCCGCGGATTGCTCAACGGCACCGCCGGCGTCCCCGGCGACACCGCCCGAGACCGCCGAGGACGAGCCCTGGCCAAGTCCCGCCAGCTGTTCGAGCTCGAGCACCAGCACAGCCCCACCGACCCCGAACTGGTCCAGTTCCACAACGCCCGCATGCGAGCCACCCGCAAGGACGCCTCCCGGCAGTCGGTACTGGTGACCGAGAAGAGTCTGCGGACCCTGAAGGCCGTGCCCCTTCCAGAGGCGGACACCGCCGTCGAACCGCGCCTGATCACCCAGGACGAGCCCGACATCACCCTCCACGAACGCCGCCAACGCCTCGCCGCCGTCATCACCCAATGCGAACAACAAGACGAAGAGAGGCGCCAATCCCGCCGCCGCACACCCACCCGCGAACCCGTACTCATGACCGACGTCGCACACGCCTACTTCGCCCACCATGCCGAAGGGCATTTCCCTACGCGAGGCGAGATTGCCGAGCAGCTTGGCATCACAGGGTCGGCAGCTCGACGCGAGCTCGGCGCCCGGCTGAACGATGTGCTCGGCGTGACCCGCGAGGCATTCGCTGACTACCGCGACGCCAGCTGACGATGGCGGCCCTGCAGGCCGATCGGCGCGATCCACTCGGGGCAGGAGACCTACGTTGCCGAGTCCGTAGTTCGCAGTCGCTGCCCGGTCATTCGAGAACCTTGCCGCCTGACGGCACGGCACGGAGTGCTACGGCTTCCACCAGGATCTTCGCGACCAGTAGCGGCCACTCCGCCATGGCCCCTTTCCACATGCCAGAGCTCGTGGATGCTCTCGCGGGCACGCAATGCCACGAATGTCCCGCCGGATAGTTCGCCCGCCCACTCTCTGGGCGTCGCCGCACTCCGCGGCCCAGTGGCACGAGGGGAGCAGGTCCATGGCCGTCGAGAACCGCGAACGGGCATCCCGCATGGACATGCGGACCCCCTGCTGCCGAGCGCGTTCCCACATCGACTACGTCTACGAGGGGCGACCGTACATGGAGGAGCAGGTCGTCGAGTCCTTTGGCTGCGGAGGCGCGGGCTGCGACAACTCCTGGTACGCGGACGGCACCGCGTCGATGATCCGCGCCACCGTCGCCGACGAGACCGGGCATCGCGAGTCGTTCTTCTTCGAGGAGGGGGAGGCCTGATGCCCGCCGTCCACTTCACCTCCGACACGCACTTTCTCCAGCGCCTGATGGCGCGGGAGCGCGGCTATGCCCCCGGCGCGGGCTCCACCCGAGACGTCACCGGGGAGCAGGTCGTCGCGCATGACGAGGCGATCATCGCGATCTGGAACCGGCACGTGCAGCCGGAGGACATCGTGTGGCACCTGGGCGATCTTGCGCTGGTTGCTCCACGGCGCCTGGCGGGGATTGTTCCGCGGCTGAATGGGCGCATTCGCCTGGTCCTGGGCAACCACGACCGTGCGCACCCTCTGTTCGGCGAGAAATCCATCGGTGCACTGCGGGAGACGCTCGGCTTGGGCATCGAGTGGGCCGGCACCTTCGCGACCGTGAAGATCGCACCGACGAAAGAGCTCGCGCGTCGCAACGGCCCCGTGCCACACCGTGTGGCCCTGTCCCACTTCCCCTACACGGCAGATCGCACCGACGACCCGCGGGAGACGCAGTGGCGTCTGCGCGATGAGGGTGCGGTGCTGCTGCACGGCCACACTCACGCGGCATCGGCGACAGGGGCTCCGCGGCAGATCCATGTCGGATGGGATGCGTGGCGGCGCCCGGTAGCCGCGCACGAGCTCTCCCACATCATCGAGGCCGACGTAGCTATCGGCTCCTGAGGGCTCCGTCGCGCAGTTGCATTCCATGTCCCGCCGCGGGGCCCGCACGCCCACTGAACAAGTGAGCAGACACGGCGCAGTCACAGAAGCAGACTATGAGCACCCTTGCCGGCCTCAGCCAGCAGATCACCGACCACCCCGACGACGCGCTGGCCGTGCTCGATGCCGTCGAGACCGCGCTCCGTTCCGAGGGCTTCAACCCGCCCGCCGTCACGGTCGTCCCCGCGCACGAGGACGACGAAGGCGAGTGGATCGAGACCGCGGTCCTCAACCCGCGCACCGGTGAGGAGGACTCCCTCGTCGTCGTCGACGTCTCTCAGCGCTTCACCTCCGCCGAAGCCATCGACTTCGACGCGGACACCCGGATCCTCCATCTCGATTACGACGACCTCGCCGACCACGACGGCCTGCTGTACGTCACCGAGTCCGACACTCTTCCCGTCTCTCTCCCGGAGGGCTGGCGCGAGGTCTGAGCCTGCGCGGGCGAACCGAGCTCTGAGCGCTCTTCCTGATCGGCCGCGTGCACGTGTCACACCAGCAGCGACATCGACTCCAGTGCCCGCTGACGGAACAGGGCGTTCTCTTTGTCGAGATCCCGGCCGGCGTCCTGCCCGATGGCGTCGATGACCTGCGTCAGGGATCCGAAGGTTACCCCATGGGCGGTCGTGTCGGCCGGCGGTTCGTTGGAGAGCTTCGTCGGCACGATGTACCCATGGGCACGACCCGCGCGACCGAGGCGTGCAGCAAGGGCCTTGACCTCGTCGCGCACGACGTTGCGGTGCACACTCCGGTCGCTGACGATCTCTGGGCCAGCGATCTCGAGGCCGTCTCCTCCGAGAGGAGGGATCGCGACCAGGTGAATCGAGCGGCCCACGATGACTGCGACCTGCGATCGCACAGCGGACCCGCCCGGACGCGGAGTCACCCGGTCCGGCAGGAGGATGACCCGTACGCCTGCGCGGTGGCCGAAGGCACCCTTCAAGGCGCCGAGCAAGCGGTCGATATCGGGGTGGCGATCGCCGAGGTTCGTTGCCCCGACCTGGGTGATGAACGACGTGTCGATGATGCCGGCGCCGCGGCGGCGCCCCGAGCGGGCCAATGCCATGCCGAAGGACAGGTAGGTCGTGGACACGCTGGCGCCGAAGCACAGACCGGCGCCGATCGTCGGCAGTGGTGTCCCGGCGTCGAGGTAGATCACTCCGGCTGCGAAAAGCGCGATGACCAGGGAGAGGAACAGACCCCATCGAGTCGTGATCACTCGAGTGACCGTGAGCGCGGACCAGGCCAGATGAGCTCCGGCACCGGCCGCGAGGGCCAGCGGAACGGACAACGCCTCGATACGGGCCAGGGGAAGGCCGAGGGTGGATGCGGCAGCCGCGCCTGCCACGGCCCATGCCACGAAGGCGAGGATCGACAGGAGCTTGCGGCCGATTCCCGCGGAGGCCGATGTCCCTGTGGACGCCTCGGCGCTCTCAGCCGCGAGGTGCCAGTCCCATGCGGTTGGATTCACGTCCATCATCGAGAACCCGAGAGCATCTGGGCTGGGTGAGAACACGCGCGATCGCTTCGCCTTCGGGGGTCGCGTACTGGAAGCGGGGGAGGGGTCGGGTCGCACAGCACCGGACTGGGCCAGGGTGCGATCGTAGGCGGCCCGCTTGGAGGCGTTGGACAGGACGTTGTACGCGGAGCTCACGCGCTTGGCGAGCTCGTCGTCGCCGCCGCCGGCGTCGGCGTGCAGCGCCCGCATCTGGGCGCGGAACGCGGCAGCGATCTCGACCCGCGTGGCGTCCTGGTCGACGCCCAGGGTCTCGTAATGGCTGATCGCCATGCCCGCCCTCCTGATCGGTTGTTCCTGTTCTCCCAACCAGTGGGCGCGAGGGCGCTGTCGCGGGCCGGTCAGGCGGCCTCCAACAGGTTGAGGCAGTCGTGGAGCATGCACCGGGCGATGTTCTCGGCGTCGTCGTCGCCCCGGGTTCTCGCCAATAGCACTATTGACCACATGGCGCACACCATCGTGCAACCGGGGACCAGTCCTGGCGAGACGTGTCGGAGGCGGTGTCGGGCTTCCTCTGCCAAGAGGTCGCGGATCGACAGCAGATCCTTGGTGGAGACAGCTTCGACAAGAGCAGGCATTTCCGGGCCTTCCGCTGGGGTGCGCTCACCCAGGACAGTGGGCGGGATGCCTCTGCGGCGGGACATTCTGCAACCTCGTGACCAGTAATGATGGTGTCTGAATGATTGCCTCGGCTAGAATTGTCGCGTCGCTGGCGGATGGGGCCATGACTGGGTGTGACAAGACCCCGGGAAGCATTCTTCTCGGGGTCTTGTTCTATGCGCCGCATGCTTCGGTCAGCAGATTCGCGTGATGCTCATGCAGTGGTGATCCAGGTGCGAGCGGCCATCGGTGACCTCCCGTGGTCCTCGTGTCGGTGCGGGTCAGGCTGCCACGGCTGGGGACTCCGCGATCCGGTCGGCGACGAGCCCGGTGGTGCCAGCCGGTGCACTGGGGTGCTCGGCGAGGAATCGCAGGGTCTCGGCGGAGGCGCGGGGAGCGGAGGCGGCGTGGTAAATCGCGTTGCGGTCCGTCAGACGGCGCGCGATGCGGTCGACGAACTCTGTGGTGAGGTCGGTTCGCCTGGTGACCGGGTACGTCATCCACCGCTCGTCGCGCTCGACCAAGTACTCCAGAGTGTGCTCGGTGGTGGCGGGATTGTGGGCGATCTTGCGCAGCACCTCGGAGGTGACGCCGGAGCGAGCGAGTCCGTCGAGGACTTCTGTGTCGTCGCTGAACGCTGCGGCCCTGAGCACCAGGCGGATGGTTCGGGGGCTCTCGAGCAGTTGGGGGTCTGCGTACTCGGCGAGATCGGTCATGGTGGTTCCCTCCGTGAGTTCCAGCGGTTGCGGACACCGAGGAAGTGGGCGGAGGGGTCGCCTCATAGGACCCCCGGGAATGTGGGGATGTGTGCCTGTGGAATACCTGGTCAGGAGCGCCGTAGGTCCAGTTCGAGGGTCTTCTCCAGCGTCGAGATGGCGTTGCGGAGACTCCGGTGGTCTGACGGCGTGGACGGGAGGGAGCTGCGTCGTCCCTGGTAGGTGACGTCGATGTGGCCGCCGCCAGTGCGTTCGACAGTGGCTCCGCGGGCGGCCAAAAGAGTCGTGAGCTCGCGCAGGGTCGTCGGGTAGCGCGTGCCAATTCCGCCGCTGTGCTTGGGGGACGGGCGACGGTCGTGACTCGGACGAGTCTCTCGTGCTCGGGTCGAGGTCATCGCCGACATGACGGCCTGGTCGTTCAGTCCGATCGCCGCTGCGTACTCGCCGCGCACGACCACGGCCGCCTTGCCAGTTTGGTCGATCCACTCATCGTCGGGATGCTCGATCGCCTCGATGAGGTCCTGCTTGGTCAATCCGAGCCTCTTCATGTACGGCAGGGCGGAGGAGAGCACGTACAGGCTGTCAGCATCCACCGGAGTGTCCTCTATGGGGTCTCCACTGTCCGTGGAGAACACGGGCGCAGCCGCCGATGGCGTGGAGCTCGGAATGCTCGGAGGCGCGGGCCGCGGCCCATCTGCCTTGGAGGGCGCCTTCTCCTCTTGGCCAACGAGGAAGAGAAGCGTTCGGAGTTGCTGGACATCGGCGGGCGACAGGTCGAGCTCGATCGTGGCAGTGTCGAGGTCGATGGCGAGAGTCATGCTGGAGTCGTCACGGCGGAGGGAGAAGCGTCCGGGCTCTGCCCGCGTGGTCCCTGGTGCGGTGTCGGCCATATCGAATCCTCTCGTGGGCGTGGATGCACGCCCCGCGTGTCAGGGTCGGTCCGCCGAACCGGTGCCGTTCATGTCCCCGAAGGCATCGTGCGCGGCGTGCTCGCGCAGGTGGTCGCCGGTGTAGGGGATTGTGAAGCGGACGAGGCCGTGGCCTGCCGGTTCGATGATCCCGTCACGGATGAGTCGTCGTCGGTACTCGCCGGCGTACTGCGGGATGACCCCCAAGCGTTCGGCGATCACTCCGGTGCGGGACGGGCCGTCGTCCTGCGCCATGGCGAGCAGGTACGTGCGATCCACGGGTGACAGCGGGCGCAGGGCGGGCGTGTGGACGTGTCGTCCGAGTCGACGGCGTGCCGCGTCGATGCCGGCTGCGACGGCCTCCACGGTGACGGGGCCGCCGTCCTTCTGGTTGCGTACGGAGTGATAGCCGACGAGCTGGATCATGAACGGGTAGCCCTCGATGGCGTCAGCTGCGCGGTCCAGCGCCTGGGCATCGATCTCGCGGCCGCCGTCGGCGATCGTCTGTGCGAGCGCGGTGCGCACGTCAGGGCGGTTGACGCGGCCGATGTAGTGGTGGTCGGCCCGACGGAGGAAGGTCGTTCCCTCGTGGTCGAGGAGCTCCTCGATCGGGGTGGACAGGCCGGCGGCCGCGAAGGCGAACGGTCGCGTTTCTCGTCGGGCGTACTGGACGATCTCCCCGAGCTTGCGCAGCTCCTCGACATCGGCTGCCTGGATCTCATCGATGGTGAGGACCAGTCCGCGACCTTGCGGGGCGAGGGCGCTGGTGAGCTCGGTGATCTGGGAGCGGAGGGTGGATTCGGCCGGGTAGTGGTCGGTCCAGGAGCCACCGGCTCCGACCGGGCCGATCTCCAGGTCGGCCGACTCGAGCTGCATCGATGGTCTGCCGGAGTGCTGCTGGAGGAGGCGAGGGAGGTGGTCGCGCGTGAGTCGGCCCAGGAGCCCGGAGCTGGAGCTTTCGGTGATGACCAGCCATCCGTCGGTCTCGGCTGCGTGCCGGTAGGCGTCCAGCAGCACTGTCTTGCCCATGCCTCGCTGCCCGGACAGGAGTACGGTCAGCCCTGAGGGATCCATTGGGTCTCCGAAGGCGTCCTCGAACTCGTCGATCAGCTCGTCGCGGCCCACCAGGTGGTGAGGGAAGGATCCGAAGGAGGGGCGGAAGAGGTTCGACGACATGCGCTAAGTATAAAGGAACCAGGCCAGATAAAAAAGTATCAAAAGGCCCCTGGGGCTATGGGCGCGTCACCGAGGTAGGGGTTCGATCAGGCTGGGATCACTGCGGTCGAGCGTGCGGACGTTGTTGACCTGCCGGTCCACGGGGCGAGTGACCAGCTGGCCGGCGATCGCGGTCGAGACGTCTTCGAGGAGCCCCAGCAGCGGCTCTTTCTGGTCCTTCTCGAGCTTCCCGGGAGCGAGCCACTCCTCGAGTGCGTCGTCGGTCAGGAAGACCGGCATCCGGTCGTGGACCTCGCCGCCGGCGTCCCGCGCCTCACGGGTGACGATGGTGAAGGTGATGTCCCAGCTCTCGCCGTCTTCAGCCTTGCGGGCTGCGGTGAGGCCGGCGGCATGCAGCAGGCCCCCATTGGGGTGGTGGATGAAGTACGGGTCCTTACCGTCGTCAGCAGCGACCCATTCGTAGTAGCCAGTCATCGGTACGACGGCGCGACCGCTCGAGAATGGTCCGCGGAACATCCCGTTCGTCGCGATCGTCTCCAGGCGTGCGTTGATCGGTCTCGGGCCCTTGTCCTTCGCCCACGAGGGGTGCAGTCCCCATCGTGCGAGCTCGAGAACGCGGTGCATCTCGCCGTCGTCGTCGACGAACTCGCGCACTACCGGGGCCTTCGTGCGCGGGGCGATGCTGTAGGTCGGCTCCCACTCGGCCGCCCTGTCATCGCTCGTGGCGGTGTAGGCGTGCAGCAAGCCGGCGCCGTCGTATGACAGTGTGAAGCGTCCGCAAATGGTGGCCACCCCCTCGTTGGGATCTCCACCTAGTATGCCTCGTCGCGCAATGGGCGCCGGGTCCGCACTCGATGCCACGATCGACGCACCGCCAGTCGGAGCGGGATGGTCGAGCGCCGCTGAGCCCGGCGCGCTCGCACTGGATCCGGGGCTATCGAGACCAAGTAGTCGAGTGAAGCGGCGACCTTCGCGGAGCTGGTCAGAGCGTAGAACGGGGTGATGGCGTACTCCGGGTACACCTTGGAGTATTGGGTCGAGAACAGCCACCCGCTCAATGGCGGTTCGAGCGCCCACGGAGTGGGAATGTCGCCGGTCAGGCGTCCTGTAATACCCGGGCGGAACGAGCCGGTCCACCGCAGGTCCTCCAGGATTCCCATGCGGCCGAGCAGTCGCATGTGCTCGAGGTACTCTCGTGGACTGCTCACCTCATCGCCGCGACTGGGCCAGGTCCGGTTGTCGGCGTAGGACGCGCGCAGGTAGGGAAGATCCAGCGCCTTCGCAACGTGGACCCGGTGTCGTCCGTCCAGTGACACTGCGTACGTGGGGCCGTTCGGGCCATCGAAGCGGCGCAAGGAGACGACTCCTATGTGGTCGATCCATTGTCGCGTAGATCCATCCAGCAGCCCGTGGAGGATTTTGGGGAAGGACTCCGGGTGGTTGTTGACCTCGCCCCACCGTGCTTCGAAGCCGCCTTGGGTGATCTGGTGGACTGGGACCCACGCGGTGATGTGGCGGTGGTCGGGCGCGGACGCGTAGAACGTGACGTCCGTGTCCACTCGAGCGGGTCGCTGGGCAGCGTTCAGCTCCCGCCAACGGTTCTCGAGCCAGTCCTGGACGCTGAGCCCGGAGGCATGGACCTCGCGCCGGCGTGCGGATGCGACCCGACGCAGCTCCGTGTACGCCGGGTCGTCAGATGGCCCCTGATCCGATCTCACGGGGCGAGCGGCAGGACCGCACCACCTGTGCCGACGCGAGCTCGGCGACCGAGCCACCGGGATTCGCCGACAGCCTTGCTGGGCCGAGTGGAGAGGTCGTTCAGGCGTCGCTCGATGTTGACGGAGATGGAACGGGCGGCGATCTCGCGGCCGCGGCGGTCAGTGCGCAGCGCCACCGGGTCGCCCATCGAGTCGAGCCGGCCGGTGGCGATGACGAACCCGCGCACGCTGACCAACACCTCGCGTCCGCGATAAGCCGCAGGCAGCCGGTGTGGTCCCTCCACGGCACGGGAGAGCTGTGCGTCGCTCATGTCCACGACCCGTTGCATGGAGGGGTCGATGTCCAGGCGGATCACGAGGTGTCCAGGGTCGTCAGCGGGCTTGGCGGCGACCTCGCCGCTGGTGGCCAGGGATCGGACGGCGCCGAGGTCGAGCGTGGGGACGAGTCCGTGGTCGACGAGATGGGCCAGGGACGAGCGGTCGATGCCCGCGATGCGTGCGGCGAGGGCGACCGGGACCTGCTCCTCGAGGTCGGGCTTCGTGCTGCGAACGATCGGCATAGCTTGATCATGCCATGCCACCAACGTTCTAGCGAGCATCGCTCAGTTTTCGCGGTACGCTGAAGATTTGTGTGGAGCGCGTTCAGTGCCCACAGGTACGTCTACAGCGATCACCGACGACAGTGGGGAGCACGAGCTTAGCTGGGGTTATGTCGTCCATTGTCCGATAACCGCCATTATCGGACATAAGAGCGTCCGATGGTTTTGTGCGACTATGCGATCGGAGCGCTAATCCGGACTGACGCCGAAGTTCAATGGATTGGGCAGAGGTGGAGTGATGCGTAGTGCGTGCCCAGCGGGCACGTTCTGGGATCCGGCCACCTTGCCGCCCCTTCCTGCGGTGCAGACGCTGGTCGCTCAAGTTCGTGCGCGCACCTGGCGGCTCGGGCGCGCTACGGTGAGGTCGGCGTTGACTCGGTGGTCCACACGGTGTCCACGTCGATAAGCCATCGCCCCCGAGCTCGATGGACCGAGATCGGGGGCGAGTAGCGAAGTGGAGAGGTCCGGCCGTTACCCGGGCCCTCTTACGAGATCCGTCAAGGAGGACCAACGCGATGTCAGGCCCACGTTACTGGGGCTACAACTGCATGGGCAAGCACAGCAATGCGACGGTGTCGCGCAAGGACCATGCGGCTGAGGCCGACTCCAGAGGATACGCGGATGTGTTCGAGGGTCGGGAAGGTCTGGCCCGATGACGCGGCGCAAGACAGCTCCTGGCGACTTCACCAAGATCACTTACTACGTGCGAACAGATCGAGGGGCGTGGCAGTCAGCAGATCCCTCTGATTCCAGCCTCTCGCGCGCAAAGCGCGGTCGGCAGTGGCGCGCCCGCACCCGGATGGGTCTAGCCGATGGGACCACGACAAAGCTCTCCCGTTCGGCTACGACGCCCGCTGCGGCCCTGGCCGCGCTCGAGCTCGTGATCGCCGCTGAACGTCGCAGAACCTCCGGTCCAGAAGCGTCGGTGCCTACACTCGGCGAACTCGTCGATTGGGCTGTGGTTCGAATCGACGAAGGGCGGGATCCGAGCATCAAATCCTCGAACTCGCAGAGAACCTACCTCGGGATTGCATATCGATGGGCTGGCTACTCGCCGTCTGCGGCTGGCGACGATGAGGGTAGAAGGTCACATATCCGGCGGACACGTGAGTACACGTCGCCGATCTATGGGGTCGCAATCGATCGCCTGACTCCGGCCGACCTCGCTGACGAGGTGGAGCGTGTCGAGAACGCCGGCGGTGCCGGGTCTCTCCCGCAGCTGCGTGCAATCTGGCGCAAGGCCATGGCCCGAGGGATCGCACGGCGACACATCAACTCCGACCCCGCAGCTGGGCTCAAACTCCCCAGCCGCAACGCCACACGGGGGAAACGGGTGTACAGCAACGGTTCGACGCGGCCTCGAGACAACTCGCTCGCAGGTGAGCATCTTGCCGAGCTGAGACTCGCCGTGAGGAAGCCGTCGCCGCGGCAGCGCCTCGACGTGTCCGACCTGATCGTCCTCGGCAGTTACACGGGGCTTCGGATCGCAGAAGCAAACTCCCTGCGATGGGTGGACGTTTACCTTGCGGACGAGGACTCGTATCTGAGCGTCCAGGGCCAGGTGTTCGGCTCCGGCGCTGATCGGAAGTGGGAGCCAAAGCTCAAGACGGAATCGAGCCAACGGACCGTCCCGCTGCCCCCTGCCGCTGCAGACCTTCTGCGGTTCCGTCAGGCAAATGCGCTCAAGACCCGCTTGGACGGCTCGGCCACCGGCCCGGGAAGCGACTTCGTGTTCCCGGCCCAGATGGGTGGTGTCCCCGACCTCGCGACCGCGTCGAAGGCGGTGCGCAGGACTCTGGACAGGGCCGGCTTTCCGTGGGTGACGTTCCATACCCTTCGGCGGACTGTGGAGCGCCAGCTGATGGACGCCGGAGTGGACGCCCGCGTGATCATGGCCGTCATGGGTCACGACCCGGCCACCTCATGGTCTGCGTACGTTGACCGCAACGTCGATGTGAGCGCAGTGGCAGGCATTATCCGTTGACGCCTCATGTATCTTTTCTCGCTCTTAACTCGCCCCTCGCCGGTACCGGATGTACCTAATCGGGCGAAAGACCAGGTCAGGTGCCCCCAGCAGGACTCGAACCTGCAACCTACGGATTAGAAGGCCGTTGCTCTATCCATTGAGCTATGGGGGCTGACGGCCCCAGAGTCTACCGAGGATCCGCGGCGGCTCCGGACCGGGTACGGGAACCTCAGCGCCCGTGGAAGCGCAGGCTCTTCGGGGACCGGGAGAACCCGGCGCGCTGCAGAGCCTCGACGGCCCGCCGCATCGCCGCGGACTGCTCCGCCTCCGGCGTGGTCAGGGCGAGGCCGTCGAGCCTTTCGAGGGAGACCCGGCCGAGCCGACCCGCCCCCGCGGCCTCGGCCAGCACGCCGGCGATCTCGTCCTCGACCTCGCGCTCCTCGGGCGACCACCACAGCAGTGATCGTCCGCCCGATTCGAGGTAGGCGGCCGCTCGTCCGCGGAACAGCACGACGTGGGCGCCGGCGCGTCGCTGCGGCCTGCTGCCGCCACCGGCCTCCGGCCACGGCAGGACCGCTCCGAAGGGCGAGGCCGGGTCGATCGCGGAGAGCACCACGGGCCGGTCCGGGGACGGAGCAGTCCGCAGCCGGTCGACGGCGGCGGTCTGGGCGAACTGAGCGGCACCGAGCCCCTCGACGAAGTAGCCGCGCCGCACCGCGCCGGAATCCTCGAGATCGGCGAGCTCACGGAACACGGAGGACCAGCCGCCCGGTACGCCCTCGCTCGCCACGGCACCCCGCGTGAGCAGACCGTGGCGGTCCACCAGCAGGGCGACGCGTGCCGCGCGGCGGGCCGACGGATCCACTGCGGGCACCCGCACGGCGCTCCACCGGCCGAGGGCCGCCGGGCCGGTGAGGGAAGCCAGGGCAGAGTCGTCGGTCTCTGCACGCAGCAGCGAGGCCGACAGCCGCGCCGCGCCGCGCCGGCCGCGCCGGGCCGCCGAGGAACCGGGGCGCCGAGGCGCGGGGGAGGAGCGCGCGGAGGTGCCGCGACCGGGAAGGGCGGCGAGGGAGTCGGGGGTCGCGAGCCCGGCCAGGGCCAGCTCCTCGAGGGCGTCGGCGACCTGGGGCAGCGGGAGGGTGCGCTCCTCGCCGCGGCGTCGTCGCACCGCAGCGGCCAGGTCCGACAGCCGCACCTGCCCCACGGCGTCCTCGAGCGCCTCGAGCACCTGGCTCGGCAGTGAGTCCTCCGCGAGGCTCGCCCGGGCCGCCTCCACGGCGTCGCGGTCGAGACCGAGGGCCAGGGCGTCAGCCAGGTGCAGGCGCACCAGCGGTTCGGCCGACCCACTGCGGCGCGCGGTCGCCAGCACCTCCCCGCGGCCCAGCGCCTCCTCGAGCTGATGGGAGGCCGACGGGCCCAGGCGCACGGGCAGCAGGTCCTCGCGCCACACCTCCAGCGGCGCCTCGAGCCCGGTGAGCTGGTCGACGACGTCGGCCAGCGCCTCCGCCGCCTCCGAGGGATCCTCGGCATCGGCCCCGCCGTGCACCCCCGGCGTCGCGCCGATCCCGTGCCAGTCCACGGTGAAGGCGGTGAAGGTCTCCGGACTCACCGGGGCGATGTCCTGCCGGGCGGCGGCGAGCGAGACCCGGCGGATGCGGCGCAGTATCCCGGCGTCGACCCATTCCTCGCTCTCGCGACCGGGCAAAAAGGCGCCCTTGGCGAGTACCCGACGCGCCGAGAGCTCCGCGAGCGCGCCGCGAGCCGTCGCCGGAGGCACCGGCAGGTCCTCGAGCAGTTCCTCGACGGTGAAGGGGCCGCGGGACCGGGCCCAGCGGGCCACCACCTGCTCGGCGGCGTCCGGCACCTGCTCCAGGACCTCCGGGGCGAGCGTCGCCTCCGCGCCGTGGGGCAGCACCTGGGCCCCGGCGGCGTCACGCCACAGTCCTGTCTCCTCGACCAGCGCGAGATGCTCCTCGTCGTGCCAGCGCAGGGGCATCACCCGGCCGGAGTCCGTGAGCTGATCGATCGCCGTGCGCGCAGCCAGCGGGTCCACCGCCCCCTCGGTCCGCTCGAAACGCGCCAGCACCTGGGCGGGGCTCAGCGGACCCAGTCGCCGCAGGGCGTCGGCGAGGTCCTCGGCGCCGCGGATCGCGCGCTCCGGACTCAGCAGCTGCGCATCCGCGCACACCTGCGCGATCGCCTCCGGCATCAGCAGCTCCCGCAGCGACACGGTCCCCAGCAGCTCCGCGAGCACCGACTGGTCCAGGGTCAGCGCCGCGGTGCGCCGCTCGGCCAGCGGCGCGTCGGCGTCGTAGAGGAACTGCCCCTCGTACCCGAACATGACCGCACGCGCGATGGGGCTGGGCTGGTCGACGTCGACCTCGAGGACCTCGACCCGTCCCGCCTCGAGATCCTCGAAGAAGCGGGTCAGGGCGGGCAGGTCGTACTCGTCCAGCAGGCATTCACGGGCAGCCTCGAGCATCATCGGGAAGTCCGCATGGTCCCGGGCGGCATCCAGCAGGGTCGCGGACCGCTGGCGCTGCTGCCACAGCGGAGCCCGTGAGGTGGGTACGCGGCGGGGCAGCAGCAGTGCCCGCGCGGAGCACTCCCGGAAACGCGCCGCGAACAGGGCGGAGGAGCCCACCAGGTGCTGGACTGTCTGCTCGATGACCTCGGAGGAGAACAGCACCAGCCGGGCCGTCGGCGCGGCGGCTCCCTGCGGCAGGCGCAGCACGATGCCGTCGTCGGAGGCCACGACCTGCACCTGCGAGGCGCCCGACTCCTGCAGCCGGTCGCTGATCGCGAGCGCCCACGGCGCGGTCACCCGCCTTCCCAGGGCGCAGTGCACCACGATCCGCCAGTCCCCGAGGTCGTCGACGAAGCGTTCGAGAACCAGTCTCGAGGCGCTCGGCACCACACCCGCGGACTGCTCCTGCCGCTCGAGCAGCAGATGCACCTGCGCGCGGGCGTCATCGTCCAGGCCGAGCTCCAGCAGCCCGCGCTCCCGCTGCGGCAGATCCTGGCCGGCGATCTCCTCCAGGTACTCCCCGATGGCCCGGCCCAGGGTCGCCGGACGCATCGCCCCGTCGCCGTGCCAGAAGGGGATCCGCCCGGAGAACCCCGGTGCGGGGGAGACGGTCACCCGCTCATGGGTGATCTCCTCGACCCGCCAGCTGGAGGTGCCCAGGGTGATCACGTCGCCGCGCCGCGACTCGTAGACCATCTCCTCGTCGAGCTCGCCGACCCGTCGGGCCTGCTCCTGACCGGCGGCCAGGAACACCGGGAACAGCCCCCGGTCCGGGATGGTGCCGGCGTTGGTGACCACCAGGCGCTGCACGCCGGGTCGCGCGGTGAGCACGCCGCGAGGTCGGTCGTGGACCAGCCGTGGGCGCAGCTCCGAGAAGGCGGTCGACGGGTACCGCCCGCTGAGCATGTCCAGCACGGCGTCGAAGGCGCTGCGGGGGAGGTCCGCATAGGGCGCGGCGGAGCGCACCACCTCGAGCCAGCGTTCGACATCGAGCTCGTCGAGAGCCGCGGCCGACAGGGTGTGCTGGGCCAGCACGTCCAGCGCGTTGCGCGGCACCTCGAGCGGTTCGAGACGGCCCGCGCGCGCCTCGCGCACCATCAGGGCGCTGTGGACGACGTCCAGCGGGTGCAGCGGGTGCAGCCGTCCGCGCGAGACGTCCCCGACCCCGTGCCCGGCCCGGCCCACGCGCTGCAGCAGGGAGGCGACGGCGAAGGGGGAGGAGACCTGCACGACGCAGTCCACCGCCCCCATGTCGATCCCCAGCTCGAGGGTCGAGGTCGCCACCACGCACCGCAGCTCCCCGGCCTTGAGCAGGTCCTCGGTCTGCTTCCGCGCCTCCTTGGACATGGAGCCGTGATGGACCCGGGCGATCTCGTGCCCCGGGAGCTCGGCCTCGCCGTCTCCGTCGGCCCTGGCGTCCCCCTCGGCTCCCGCTCCGGTCACGTCGCTCGCCGCCGTGAGGTCCTCCGTCGCGGGGCAGAGCCGGCGGTGCAGCGCGTTCAGCCGGTCGGTGAGCCGCTCCGCCTGCCGCCGGGAGTTCGAGAACACGATGGTCGAACGGTGCGCCTCGACCTCGGCGAGCACCGCGCGCTCCACGTGCGGCCAGAGGGTGCCCTCCACGTCCTCCTCGTCGATCGCGTCCGGTGGTGGAACGACGTCGTCCATGTCGGGCACCGGCACGGTCACCCCGAGGTCCCAGCGCTTCGACCCCTCCGGGGCGACCACCCGGGCAGCGTTCCCGGCGGGGGAGAGGAACCGGGCGACCTCCGCGGCGGGCTCCACGGTCGCCGACAACCCCAGGCGCTGCGGGCGGCGGCGCACGGGACCCGGGCCGGCCCGGGTGATCAGCGCGTCCAGTCGCGCCAGCGAGAGCGCCAGGTGCACGCCGCGCTTGCTGCCTGCGAGGGCGTGGACCTCGTCGAGGATCACCGTCCTGACGTCGAGCAGGGTCTCGCGCGCGGCCGAGGTCAGCATGAGGAACAGCGACTCGGGGGTGGTGATGAGGATGTCGGGTGGATGGGCGATCAGGCGGCGCCGCTCGGAGGGGGTGGTGTCGCCGGAGCGCACGCCCACCCGCACCGGCGTGATCTCGGCGCTGTGGGCCGCGGCCCGTTCGGCGATCCCGGTCAGGGGCCGACGGAGGTTCCGTTCGACGTCGACCCCGAGCGCCTTCATGGGGGAGACGTACAGGACCCGCGTGCGCTCGGTGGGCACGTGCTCCTCCGTGCGGGCGAACATCAGGTCGTCCAGTGCCCGCAGGAAGGCCGCGAGCGTCTTGCCCGAGCCGGTCGGTGCGATCACCAGGGCGTCCTCGCCTCCGGCCACCGCCTCCCACGCCCCCAGCTGGACCGGTGTGGGGGAGCCCAGCTCACCCGCGAACCAGTCCCGGGTCGCCGGGTGCAGGCTCTCCGGCAGCGCGGGAGCGGGCGGTGTGCTCACGCGGCCATTGTCCCGCGACCGGACGACGAACGGGGCGGATCGGGAAGAAGACCGGGAAGCAACTCGGCAGCACCGGCCCATGCCATGCGCGCCGAAAGGTGGAAGGATGGAGACGTTGCGCTCCGCGGACGGAGCGCGCGAGTACGACCGAACGTCTATCGAAAGGGACTGCCATGGCGGACTACACGCTTCCGGATCTCGACTACGACTACGGGGCGCTCGATCCTTCGATCTCCGGGAAGATCATGGAGCTGCATCACTCCAAGCACCATGCGACCTATGTCAAGGGTGCGAACACGGCGCTGGAGAAGCTGGCGGCGGCCCGGGAGGCCGGTGATTTCGCCACGGTGAACCAGTTCTCGAAGGATCTGGCGTTCAACCTCGGTGGGCACACGAACCACTCGATCTTCTGGAAGAACCTCTCGCCGGAGGGTGGGGACAAGCCCACCGGTGAGCTGGCGCAGGCGATCGATGAGTTCTTCGGGTCCTTCGATGCGTTCCGCGATCACTTCACGGCGGCGGCGCTGGGTATCCAGGGTTCGGGCTGGGCGATCCTGGCGTACGAGCCGATCGGTGGCAAGCTCGTGATCGAGCAGTTCTACGATCAGCAGAACGGTGTCCCGGTGGCCACGGTGCCGCTGTTCCAGCTGGACATGTGGGAGCACGCGTTCTATCTCGATTACCAGAACGTGAAGGCGGACTACGTCAAGGCGATCTGGAACATCGTGAACTGGGCCGACGTCCAGAAGCGGTTCGAGACCGCTCGCGCGACCGGCTCCTCGCTGGTCATCCCCCAGGCCTGATCCGATCCGGGCCGGTCCCACCGACCGGCACCGATCCCGAGGGCGCTGCCTGATCAACGTCTCGTCGATGCAGCGGCCGGTCCCCGTCACGGGGGCCGGCCGCTGCGCGTACGCGTCGCCCCGCGCGGATCCTTCCTCCACAGGGGCCGCTCGTCCACAGGATCGCCGGGGGCCTGGTTCCGACACCTGTCCCTGAGGACGCTGAGGACCCTCGGCACCGAGCCGAGGCCGGGACGGAACCCGGCACCTCAGGAAGGACCACACCATGCGCGACATCCACACCACCCTGATGGGCAACGCGACGGCCGATCCCACCCCGCGCGTCCAGGAGAGCGGCGACGACACCGCCCACGTCCGGATCGCCGTCACCGGGCGCTACTACGACTCCTCGAAGGGCGACTTCACCGACCGCAAGACGGAGTTCATCACCGTCTACACCCGGCGGGCGCTGGCCCGCCATCTCGTGGCGTCAGTGAAGAAGGGCCAGCCCCTGGTGGTCACCGGGCGGCTCGGCAGCAGCGAATGGACCACGGATGAGGGCGTCCAGCGGTACAGCCTGACCCTGCAGGCCGAGGCCATCGGCCACGACCTCAGCTTCGGCACCAGCACTTTCACGCGTCCCATGAAGTCCGAGGACGCCCCCAACCTCGATCCCGACAGCGGGGAGGTGCTCCCGGAGACGCCCCAGGAGACTGATTCGGCACTCACCGAGGAGTCGGTCGAGGACCCCGACCTGGCACCGGCGTTCTGAGGTCGCTCAGTCGGCGGGCCGCAGCGTCTGCAGCAGGGCTGCGGAAATGTCGGGCAGCAGCGCGGCGCCGAGGACGTACCCGTGCTCGGCGCCGCGGTGCACGGCTGACCAGGTGGTGCCGTCGGTGTGCGCGGCCACCACCACACGCAGCGCGCGCCCCTCCGGCAGCTCCTCAGCGCCCTCCTCAGCGCGCACGGACCACGCGGTCGGTGCGAGTTCGCAGGCGATCGCGCCACCGGCCGCCAGGTCCGGCCACTGAACGGTCGCCAGCGCGGAGAGCGGGTCCTCACCGCGGGCGTCCTGGGACCCGTCGTCGAGGTCGATCGGGGTCAGCTGCAGATCATCGGGGGCATCCTCGCCCGCGCCGTCGGCGCCGAGCAGCGCCGCCAGCGAGGGGGAGGCGGCCGTCAGCTCTGCGCTGCGGGCCAGCGCGAAGAGCCGGGGCGCGGCCAGCGGCCCGTCCTCGACGTGCCGGGCCACCTCGAGCACCGCGGCGGCGAGAGCGGCGGTGGGTGCGTCGAGCGGGTCCGTGTCGGGAGTTGTCATCGGATCGAGAGGTTCCTCGCAGGTTGACCTGACAGAATGGTGGGGTCGCCGTGCTGGGCACGGCGGCACCACACTGTACCCGGAGACCGGTGCGCCTCTGCGAGGCCGCAGCGACGCCAGCGTCCCCGACACCGAGGCACCGAGGTTTTCCGTGAGTTTCTCCGCCCCCTTCGGCGACACACCCCGGCCGCGCCCGCGTCCGGCCCCCGACGCCAGCGCATCGACACCTCGGAGGATCTCGCCGCTGGGCATCTCCGCGATCGTGGTCGTGGCCCTGGTCATCCTGCTGGTCATCGCCTCCGAGGTGTGGACGAAGTACCTGTGGATGGATCAGCTCGAGTTCACCGACGTGCTCACGACCCGGTGGATCACGCAGGCGGTCCTGTTCTTCATCGGGTTCGTGCTCTTCGCGATCCCGCTGTTCTTCAGCCTGCGCATCGCCTACGTCAAACGCCCCATCTATCCGCCGGTCACGCGCGAGCAGGAGGCCCTCGAGCAGTTCCGGACCGCGGTGGACCCGCTGCGCCGGGGCCTGACCATCGCGGCGCCGCTGATCATCGGGGCCTTCGGGGGGCTGGCGGCCTCGCGCCGGTGGCAGGACGTGCAGCTGTTCATGCATCCGCAGTCCTTCGGGGAGACCGACCCGATCTTCCACAACGACGTCGGTTTCTACGTGTTCACCCTGCCGGTGATCGATCTGGTCGTCTCCTTCGGTCAGTTCGTGATGCTGGTGGCGATCGTCGGTGCCCTCATCGGCCACTTCATCTACGGCGGTGTCGCCTGGGGCCAGGAGAGCGGGCTGGAGGTCACGCGCTCGGCACGGCGTCATCTCGGGGTGCTGGCCGCGATCTACGTGCTGCTGCTGGGCGCCGGCCACTGGTTCCAGCGCTTCGACATGCTGGTCAACCAGCACGAGCGCTTCCACGGCGCTTCCTACACGGACGTCCACGCGATCCTTCCCGCCCAGACGATCCTCGCGATCTCCGCGATCGTGGTGGCGGCCTTGTTCGTGCTGTGGATCTTCCGCTCCGACTGGCGCATCCCCGCGATCGGCGCCGGGCTGATGATCCTGTCGACGCTGGCCGTCGGGAACCTCTACCCCTGGGCGATCCAGCAGTTCCAGGTCCAGCCCAACGAGCGCACCCTCGAGCAGCCGTACATCCAGCGCAACATCGACGCCACCCGCGCCGCCTTCAACATCGACGACGTCGAGGAGGTCTCCTACACGGCGAGCACCGACGCCGAGCCGGGTGCGCTGCGGGAGGACGCCTCGACCACTGCGCAGATCCGTTTGATGGATCCCAACATCATCTCGCCCACCTTCGAGCAGCGTGAGGCGAACCGCCGCTACTGGGGCTTCGACGACGTGCTCAGCGTGGACCGCTACGAGATCGACGGCGAGCTGCAGGACACCGTGCTCGGCGTGCGCGAGCTGCGCCCTGACAAGTTCGAGCTCGACACGCGCTCCTGGGTCGACCAGCACATCATCTACACCCACGGCTACGGCACGGCCGCCGCGTACGGCAACCAGCGCAATGCGGACGGCGAGCCGAGCTTCCTGCAGTCCGGCGTCCCGGGCGAGGGCGCCTTCGGCGACTACGAGGAGCGGGTGTACTTCGGCCGTCACTCCCCGGACTACTCGATCGTCGGTGCCCCGGAAGGGCATGAGCCCGAGGAGTTCGACTACCAGTCCGGCACCGACGGCGAGAACGGTGGGGAGCAGGTCAACAACACCTTCCAAGGTGACGGCGGCCCCTCCGTCGGCGGCTTCCTCAACCAGCTGCTGTACTCGATCAAGTTCCGTGACCCGAACATCCTCATCTCCGACTATCTCAATGAGGAGTCGCAGATCCTCTACGACCGCGATCCGCAGGACCGCGTGCGCGAGGTCGCCCCGTTCCTGTCGCTGGACTCCCAGATGTACCCGGCGGTCGTCGACGACGAGCTGGTGTGGGTCGTCGACGGGTACACCACCACCGACGCCTACCCGTACTCGCGCACCGCCGACCTCGATTCCTCGATCAACGACTCCCAGACCGATCCCGGGGAGTCCGCACAGAATCGCGAGCGCTCGGCGAACTACATGCGCAATGCCGTCAAGGCCACGGTCGACGCCTCCGACGGCTCCGTGGAGCTCTATTCCTGGGACACCGAGGACCCGATCCTGAAGTCCTGGGAAGAGGTGTTCCCGGACGCGCTGAAGCCCGCCAGCGAGATCAGCGGGGAACTCATGAGCCACCTGCGCTACCCGGCGGACTACTTCAAGGTCCAGCGCGAGTTGCTGGGCACGTACCACGTCACCGAGGCGGACGACTTCTTCGGCGCCCAGGACTTCTGGCAGGTCCCGCCGGACCCGACGCAGCCGGCACCGACCAATGCCGACGGCAGCACGGGCGAGCAGGCCGCGCAGCCGCCGATGTATCTGACCATGCAGATGCCCGGCACCCAGGACCCGCGATTCACGCTCTCCTCGAGCTTCATCCCGGCCCAGGGGCAGAACGTGCTGACCGGCTATCTGGCCGTCGACTCCGAGACCGGGAACGCCGAGGGCAATCCGGCCGACAGCTTCGGTGACATGAAGCTGCTGGTGCTGCCTCCCACCAACCCGGTCAACGGCCCGGGGCAGGTGCAGGCGACGTTCAACTCCGAACCGAACGTCTCCCAGGCGCTGAATCTGCTGCAGTCGGGCAACTCCGAGGTGATCAACGGCAATCTGCTGACCCTGCCCGTCGGCGGCGGTCTGCTGTACGTCCAGCCCGTCTACCTGCAGTCCTCCGCCTCCGGCGGCGGCACGCAGTATCCGCTGCTGCAGATGGTGCTGGTCTCCTTCGGCGAGAAGATCGGCTTCGCCCCGACGCTCGACGAGGCCCTCGACCTGGTCTTCGGCGGCGACTCGGGGGCGAGCGCCGGCGACGCCTCGGTCTCGGATCCCGACGGTGCCTCCGGCGCGGTCGACGCGGAGACCGGTGAGGGCACGGTCGAGACGCCCGAGGGGGAGGGGGACGCCTCCGGCGGCGACGAGTCGGCCGAGGGCGAGGCCCCGGCCGGGGATGCCGGCTCCGCCCAGGAGCGGCTCGACCAGGCGCTCGCAGACATGGACGCCGCGGTAGCCGATTCCGACGAGGCGATGGCCGCCGGGGACTGGGCCGCCTACGGCGAGGCACAGGACAGGGTCGCCGACGCCCTGAGCCGCGCCGTCGCTGCCAACCAGGAGCTCGAGGGCACCGGCACCCCGGCGCCCTCGGACGGAGGCGGGGGCTGATCCCTGCCGTGGCCTGAGCCCTGCACGAGGACGCCCGATCTCCCCGGTCACCGACCGTGGGAGGTCGGGCGTCCTGCTGTCCACGCAGGTGAACGGCGTATGGACGTGGCGTGGCGCACGTTCGGGGGGTTTCGGTTGGACGCGGCACGACCAGGGCCGTAAAGTAGTGCATGTCGCCGCGGGGTGGAGCAGTTCGGTAGCTCGCCGGGCTCATAACCCGGAGGTCGTAGGTTCAAATCCTGCCCCCGCTACGAGAAGAAGACCCCTGGTCAGTGGAAACACTGACCAGGGGTTTCTTGCATTGCGGGTGCGAGAGGCCAGTGAATCCTTGTCAATCCGGCGCCCGTGGGGCAGGATCGTCGTTCACCTCACCTGCACCAGGGACGTCCCTCCGGGACGCCGCCGTGGACACCCACTCGCAGCCGGGACGCCACGATCACGATGACGCTCGGTGCGAGGCCCGATCAAGGAGGCTCCGGCACGCCGGCGCCGCCGCGCGTCGGTCGGGCGGCACGGCTGCCGTCCCTGTTCCGTGACTCTCCTCAGGAGTCCTCGTGCCCACCGGCGACACCCCGTCCCCCTCCCCGTCGACCACCTCGCTCGCCGGAAACCGGCTGGGTGTGGCCTCCGTCGTCTTCTTCATCGTCACCGCCGCCACGCCGATGACCGTCGTCGCCGGGGTGGTGACGACGGGATTCGCCATGACCGGCCTCATCGGGATCCCTGTCGGCTTCCTCGTCATCGGCGCCGTTCTGATGCTGTTCTCGATCGGCTACGTGAGGATGGCCCGGTACGTGACCAACGCCGGCGCGTTCTACGCCTACATCGCTCGCGGCATCGGCCGACCCGTCGGAGTCGGCGGGGCCTGGATCGCGCTGCTCGGGTACAACGCCCTGCAGGTGGGGCTGTACGGGCTGCTGGGCTCCTCGGCCGCCCCGCTGCTGGAGCGGTGGACGGGCGTCCTCGTGCCGTGGTGGGGCATCGCCCTGCTGGTCTGGGCCCTCGTGGCGCTGCTCGGGCAGCAGGCGGTCGACGTCAACGGCAGGTTCCTGGCGATCCTGCTGGTCGCTGAGGTCGCCATCATCCTCGTCCTCAGCGTCTCCAACCTGCTGCATCCTGCCGACGGCCTGATCAGCGTCGAGGCGCTGTCTCCCGCGGGGCTGGTCGGTCCCGGCTCCGGGGCGATCCTCGGACTCGCCGTGCTCGGCTTCATCGGCTTCGAGGCGGCGACCGTCTACGCGGAGGAGAGCCGTGACCCGCTCCGGACCGTCCCCCGCGCCACGTACCTCTCCGTCGCGGCCCTCGCGCTCCTGTACACCCTGGCGTCCTGGGCGATGACCGTCGCCACGGGAACGGACGACATCGTGGCGGTCTCCCGCGAGCAGGGTGTCGAGGTGCTGTTCTCACTGGCGGGTGCCCAGTTGGGGGCCACTGTCGCGAACCTCGCCCAGATCCTGCTGATCACCAGCATCGTCGCGGCCGCAGTCTCCTTCCACAACACGGTGGCCCGCTACATGTTCTCGCTCGGCCGCGACGGTGCCCTGCCCTCCGTGCTGGGGCGCACCTCCTCGCGGTCCTCGGCACCGCGTGCGGCGTCCGCGGTGCAGAGCACGATCGGGCTTCTCGTCATCGTCCTCTTCGCCGTCACCGGCCTGGACCCGCAGGTCCGGCTCTTCTTCTACGGCGGAACCTCGGGCGGGCTGGGTGTTCTGATCCTCCTGGTGATCACCGCGCTGGCGATCGTGCGGTTCTTCGCCCGCGGCACGTTCACGGAGGGGATCTGGTCCACCCGTGTCGCCCCGGTCGCCGCCGTCGTGGTCCTGGTCCTCGTGCTCAGCGCGGCGCTGGTCAACTTCGACGGTCTGCTCGGCACCCCGCCGGGCTCGGTGCTGCCGTGGCTGATCCCCACGATCTACGGGGTGGTCGGCCTGGCGGGTATCGGCTGGGGCCTGGTCCTGGCCAGGAAGCGGCCACAGGTGTACGCCGCCGTGGGGGCCGGACCCGAGGCCGCACCTCGCGCGGACCGGGACGGAGCACGTGCTGCCGGGCCCCGGGTGCAACGATGAACGACGTGGGGATCGCCCGGGTGAAGAACGGCGAGGTGGAGGCCGAGGACGTCGCGCGCCTCATAGCGACCGCGTTCAATGCGCTGGACGTGGCGGTGTGGCTCGTCCCCGATCCTGGTGAGCGGCTCGAGGCGATGAGCTCCCAGTTCGCGATCCTGGTCGCCCACGCGCTCGAGCACGGCCGACTCGACATGACCACGGACGGGCACGGCGTGGCGGTCTGGTTCGATCTCACCGTGCCGCTGCCCGAGCCGCCCCGATACGCGCAGCGCCTGCGCCGGGCCTGCGGTGCCCACATCGCGCACTTCGAGATGCTCGACGAGGCATTCGCACGGCACCATCCGGAGGCCCCGCATCATCATCTGGCCTTCCTCGCCGTCCGTGCCGGTCACCAGGGGCGCGGCCGCGGCACGGCACTGCTCGAGCATCACCATCGCGTGCTCGACGAGGAGGGCGTCCCGGGCTATCTCGAGGCCTCCAGTCACGCGAATCGGGAGCTGTACGCACGGCTCGGCTATACCGAGCTCGGCTCCCCGTTGACGTTGCCGGAGGGACCGCACATGTGGCCGATGTGGCGTCCGCCGGCGGGATGAGGGGCGAGCTCCCCACAGCGCTCTCCCGCCGATGCGGTGGTGGGAGGCTCCGGCGGGTACTCCGTGTCCGGGCCGTACGGCTCCCGTGCTCTGGCAGGATTGCCGCATGACGACGCCCTACCTCCCTGCGCCCCGGACACTGCTGTTCATCGGGGACTCGATCACCGACTGCTCTCGCACCGAGGACCCCGACTCCCTGGGCTACGGCTATGTGCGCCTGCTGGCAGAGCACTTCGCCGCCCACGAGCCCACCGCTCGCGTGGTCAATCGCGGGATCGGCGGGAACAAGGTCGACGATCTCGTCGCGCGCTTCAGCCCGGACTGTCTCGACCACGATCCCCAGGTGGTCACGATCTTCGTCGGGGTCAACGATGCCTGGCACCGCTACGTCCTGGGTGAGGACCAGCAGGTCACGCCGGAGGCCTTCGAGAAGGGCTACCGCTTCCTGCTGGACCAGCTCTCCGCCACGCGGCCGTCGGCCCCGGTGCTGCTGGTCCTCCCGTTCGCCGTCGATGTCAGCGAGGACATCGCCCGCATCCACGAGGACCTCGATGAGAAGGTCCGCATCATCCGCGACCTCGCCCGGGAGTTCCAGCACCCGGTGGTCGACCTCGAGAAGGTCGTGGAGAGCGCCTGGACGGTGGGGCACACCCCGGAGTCCCTCGCAGCGGACGGGGTGCATCCGACCATCGCCGGGCACCGCCTGATCGCCGATGCCTGGCTGGCGGCCTTCGCCGGAGTGGATCCTGCCCGCAGCTGACCCGACGCGCGGGAGGCGATCGGCCACCCTTCGTCGAGGAGACCGGCGAGGTCGCGGTTCGTTCAGCGCAGCGGCGGCGTCACGTCCAGGGACAGGAACCCGCGACGGAAGGTGCGTGCATCGACCACCAGCAGCCGCCCCGGCCGGGTGGGATTGCGCAGGTGCACGTGCCCGCCGGCCGGATCGGCGCCCACCACGGCGAACACGTGCGAGGGCGGCAGCGGACCGTGCGCGGTGGCGACCAGAGAACTGAAGGGATGGGTCGAGGCGGTGAGCGCGCGACCCTCCCGGCGCCACTGGGCTATCCGCGCCGCCGACGGCAGTCGCAGCAGCGTGCGCACGCGCAGACCCAGCAGCAGCTCGAGCCCGAAGCGGGCGAAGCCGCGCTGCAGTGCGCCGTAGCCGCCGGCGACGTGCGCGGCGATCGCCTTCTCGAGCACGCCGACCCACCCGGGACCCGCCCCGTCACGGCGGGCGCCGACGAAGGCGCCGGACTCCGCGACCGGGAGGTGCCGATCCACCCTGATCGGTGAGCTCACGGCCGGCAGGTGCACGGTGACCGTGCCGTCATCCTGCGCGGACAGCAGGTTCGTCAGCCGCTCCGGGGCGGTCTCATGGATCGCGAGCATCGGGGCGATCACCCAGCAGTCCCCGAGACGACCCTGTCGAGGTCGCAGGAGCTGCGGCCCGGTCAGCGGCCCGGTGTCGAGCCGCCACCCGGTGGCGCCCGGCCCGGGGGAGACGAGCTCGCGGATCGGCGGCGCGGAGGAGGAAGCGGCGGTGGGCCCGGCGGAATCGCCATGCGGCCCGGGACCCTCGGGCGGTGCCCCGGCCATCGCCTCGCGCGCCCGTCCCGGTGGGGCGAGCGCGCGGAGCCGGCGACGCCAGGTCCGCACCCGGGGCCGCCGCGCGGTGGTCATCGGCGCAGCAACGGGCGGGGCAGGCGGCGGTCGATCAGTGGGCCTCGGCAGGGACGATCTTCTGCCCGGTGCGCTCCATGACCTCGTGGAACCAGGGCTGGGTGATGTCGAAGGCCTTGTGGCCGGCGATGCGCTCGAACTCGATGGCCCGCAGCACGCCGGCGTTGCCCTCGTCGTGGCCGATGACGCCCGCGCCGCCCTCGAGAGCGACCTGCACGGCGAGGTCGGTCATCGACTTGATCAGGCGCAGGTCCTGTGCATTGGCCTTCGCGGAGCGCGAGAAGTAGCCGGACTTCTGGACCATGGACTTCTCGGCACCGAGCTTGGCGGAGAACTGGTCGGCGAACCACTGGCCGGGATTGATCTTGTCGATCTTCACGTGACCGAAGGGGTCCTTCTCCGGCTCCTCGCCGCGGGCCTGCATCTCGGCGATGATCTCCGGGATGCCGGCGCCCTCGGACAGGAAGATGTTCACGCAGCCCACCTCATCCATGACCGCCTTGAGGCGCTCGACCTCGCCGTCGATGTCCAGGGCCAGCTCCGGCAGGAACACGGCGTGGACGTCCCAGCGCTCGGGGGTGTGGCCGATCCCGGGCAGCCACTGCTGCCGGGCGTGCCACTGCTGGTAGTACTCGGCGGCCTGCGCGGTGAGGTACCCGCAGGCGCGACCCATGATCTCGTGGATGATCAGCATGCGCGGGTTCGAGCCGTGCTCGGCGATGATGTTCTGGGCGAAGACGCTGGTCTGCTCGGCGGCGCTCTGGGCGCCGAGGGACTGGCGGATCGGCACGATGTCATTGTCGATCGTCTTGGGCAGACCGACGACCTGCAGGTCGTAATCGTTCTCGTGGAGGTACTTCGCCAGATCGGCCGCGGTGGTGTTGGTGTCGTCGCCGCCGATGGTGTGCAGGACGTCGACACCGTCCGCGACCAGCTTGTTCGCCGCGACCTCGAGCGCGTCCTCACCCTCGGCGATCAGTCCGCGGCCGACGAGATCCTTGGTGTTGGTGAGCTTCACCCGGGAATTGCCGATGGGGGAGCCGCCGTACTCGTGCAGCACCCCGGCGTGGGCGCGGACCTCGTCGTCGACCACGATCTTCTCACCGGAGAGCAGACCCCAGTAGCCGTGCTTGTACGCGATGATCTCGACGTCCGGGACCAGCTCCGTGTAGCGCTCGATCAGCCCGCCGACGGCGGAGGAGAGGCACGGGGCGTAGCCCCCGGCGGTGAGCAGTGCGACGCGCTTGACGGTCATGAGGCGAATCCTCCGAGGGTCCGGGTACGGGCGCGCGGGACGGACTGGTCCAGCCGCGCGGGGTCACCTCATGGTATCCGCCCGCCGCTGGGTGGGTGACGGCGGCGCTCAGGTGGCCGACAGGCCGCTCAGGCCTCCCGCGGGGTGAGAGCCTCGAGGATCTCCTCGTGCAGCAGACCGTTGGTGGCCACGGCGCTGCCGCCGAAGGGCCCCTCCTCGCCGCTCAGCGAGGTGAAGCGGCCGCCGGCCTCGGTGACGATGGGCACCAGCGCGGCCATGTCGTGCAGCGCCAGCTCGGGCTCGCAGGCCGCGTCCACGGCGCCCTCGGCCACCAGCATGTAGGACCAGAAGTCGCCGTAGGCCCGGGTGCGCCAGAAACGCTGCATGAGGTTCAGCATCTGGGGGAGCCGGTCGTGGTCCGCCCAGCCGTGCAGCGAGGAATAGGACAGCGAGGCCTCCTCGAGGGTGTCGATGTGGGAGACCGCGAGACGGGAGGCGTTGTTGATGCGCGAGCCGGTCCAGGAGCCGACGCCGTGGCCGCCCCACCACCGCCGCGACAGGGAGGGGGCGGAGACCAGGCCGACGACGGGACGGCCATCCTCGACGAGGCCGATGAGCGTGCCCCACACCGGCACGCCGCGCACGAAGTTGCTGGTGCCGTCGATCGGGTCGATCACCCATTGGCGCGGGGAGGCGCCCGTGGTCCCGAACTCCTCGCCGATCACCTGGTCGCGCGAGCGGGAGCGGGCCAGCTGCGAGCGCACGATCTTCTCGGCGGCGGTGTCGGCGTCGGTGACCTCGGTCAGGTCGGGCTTCGTGGAGACCTCGAGGTCCTGCGCCTTGAAGCGGGACATGGTCAGCTGGTCCACGGCGTCGGCGAGCACGTGGGCGAGGCGCAGATCATCGGCATAGCGGCTGGACATGCGCCCCACCCTAGAGCGGCCGGAGCCCGCGGGCGGGCAGCGACGCGGGCACGGGCCGATCCCGTGCGCTCACAGGTCCCAGGGGTCGTTCCGGCGCAGCGTGACGGCGAGTCGGCGGTAGGACGCCAGTCGGGCCGGTCCCGCGCTGCCGGCCTCCCCGGCCTCCACCAGCGCGTCCAGCGCGCAGTCGGGGGCGTCCTCGAGATGGGTGCATCCGCGGGGGCAGGACTCGGCGAGGGCGGCCAGGTCGGTGAACGCCTCGAGCAGCGCGTCGGGGTCGACATGACCCAATCCGAACGACCGCACCCCGGGGGTGTCGATGACCCAGCCGTCGTCGTCGGGCAGTCGCATCGCCAGGGCCGAGGAGGAGGTGTGGCGGCCGCGGCCGGTGACGTCGTTGACCACACCGATGGCACGGTCGGTGCCCGGCACCAGCGCATTCAACAGGGTGGACTTGCCGACCCCGGAGTGTCCGATCAGGACGCTGACACGTCCCGCCAGACGGGCACGCAGCTCCTCGAGCCCCACCACGCCGCCGTCGGACGCCGCGGCGGTGACGACGTGGTCGAGGCCGAGGGGGGCATAGGTGCGTAGGAACTCCTCGGGGGAGCGCAGATCCGCCTTGGTCAGCACCAGCAGGGTGTCGACGCCGGCGACGTAGGCGGCCACCAGGCAGCGGTCGATCATGCCGCCGCGCGGCTCCGGGTCCGCCACGGCGGTGACCATCACCATGAGGTCGACGTTGGCGACCAGCGGCCGTTCGGTGGCGTCGTCGTCGTCGGCGCTGCGGCGCAGGAACGAGCTGCGCTCCCGGACCCGGACGATCCGCGCGAGCGATCCGTCGCGGCCGGAGGTGTCGCCCACCAGCCCCACCAGGTCGCCGGGGACCACGGGGGAGCGGCCCAGCTCCCGCGCGCGCATCGCGATGACGGTGTGCTCCTCCTCGGCGCCGGGGGCGACCACGGTGCGCCAGCGGCCGCGATCGACCGCCACCACGCGCGCCGTGATCGCGTCCTCGTGCGTGGGGCGGTCCTTCGTCCGCGGTCGGGAGCCGCGGCGGCTGGGTCGGACGCGGACGTCGGACTCGTCGTAGTCGCGGGCCGACCGTCTCACGCGTCGCCGTCCGCCAGGGGCTCGGCGTGCAGCATGGACAGCCACATGCCGACGAAGTCGGGCAGGGTCTTCTCGGTGGTGCCGATGTTGACCACGCGCAGGTCCGGCACCCGCAGCCCGATGACGGCCGCGGCCGTGGCCAGGCGATGGTCCTCGTAGGTCTCGAAGACCTCTCCCTGCAGCGGGCCGGGATGGATCTCCAGACCGTCCTCGTGCTCGACGGTGCGTGCCCCGATCTTTGTCAGCTCCGTGGCCAGGGCCTTGAGTCGATCCGTCTCGTGGCCGCGGAGGTGAGCGACCCCGCGCAGCCGGGAGGGGGAATCGGCCAGCGCCGCGAGCGCCGCGATCGTCGGCGTCAGCTCACCGACGGCCGAGAGATCGGCGTCGATCCCGTGCAGCTCGCCGGTCCCGCGCACGCACACGGCCCGGTCCTCGCGCCAGACCTCGCCGCCCATGCGGGCCAGCAGCTCCCGGTAGGCGTCACCGGGCTGGGTGGTCGTCCCGGGCCAGTCGTCCACGGCGATGGTGCCGCCGGTGGCCATGGCGGCCGCCAGGAACGGCCCCGCATTGGAGAGATCGGGCTCGATGACCATGCGCACCGCGGAGATGGTGCCGCGGCGCACCGTCCAGCTGTGACGGCCGTCCTCGGCGACGTGATGGGCGCCCTCGATCCCGACCTGGCGCAGGGTGGCCAGCGTCATCTCGATGTGGGGCAGCGAGGGGAGAGCGGCGCCGGTGTGGACGAGCTCGAGGTCGGTGTCGCCGCGGGCCGCCACCAGCAGGGCGTTGGAGACGAACTGGCTGGAGGCGGAGGCGTCGATCTCGACCCGGCCGCCGCTGAGGCGACCGGTCCCGTGCACCGTGAGGGGGAGGTGGCCCGCCTCTCCGTGCTCGGTGACCTCGACACCCTGGCGGCGCAGGACCTCGATCACGGGCCCCATGGGCCGGGCGAGCGCGGCGTCGTCCCCGGTGAAGCGCACGTCACCGTGGTGCAGTGCCGCGAGCACCGGCACGAAGCGCATCACGGTGCCGGCCAGACCGGTGTGGATCTCGATCGGCTCCGCGGGGAGCTCCGTCGGCGGCGGGAGCGGGGTGACGCGCAGCGAGTCCTCGTGCACCTCCAGCGAGGCGCCGAGACGTTCGAGCGCGTCCCGCATCAGGCGCGTGTCGCGCGAGACCAGGGCTCCGCGCAGCTCGGAGGGCTCGTCCGCGGCGGCGGCGAGCAGCATCCATCGGGCGGTCAGGGACTTCGAGCCCGGAACTCGCACCAGAGCGTCGACGGGTCCGTCGGCGACCGGTGCGGTCCACAGCACCTCGGAGACCACCGGGCCTCAACCTGCCTTCGCGGCGATCTGCTTCTGCGCGGTGCCGGCGGCGCCCTTGGCCTTCTTCCCGAGCTGCTCGGACTTCTTCTCCAGCTCCCGCTGCTTGGCGGCGGCCTTCTTCTGGCTGCGCTCGACGAACTGGTTCACCTGGTAGCCGAGCGAGGGCTTGCCGTCGTGGTCGACCACGGCCAGCAGCACGCCGCCGAGGAGGCCGGCGTCGGTGAGGATGGCGCGGATCTCCTGCGCGCGCTCCTCGCCGCGCAGCTCCCACACCTTCTTCCGGCCGGCCCAGCCGACGGAGGTCGTCAGCAGCAGGGTCGCGGCGGCGGCGCGGGGATAGCGATTGGTCGCGTACAGCACACCGGCCCCGGCGGCGACGGCGCCCGAGGCACGGATGATGGTGCGCGCGTCGAGGAATCCGGGAGCGGAGGACTTCGAGAGCGTGGAGTCGACCGCCTCGAAGGCCTCGGGGTAGACATCGATCTCGCGCTCGGGGCGCAGAACGGTGCGCACACCTTCGACGACGAAGGGAGCGGCGAGCAGGGGACGAGCGATGCGGCGGACCAGGGCCATGGTGTCCTCACGTTCTTGACGGGTGCGAGAAGTCGGGTGCTGCCGTGTACGGCAGGTCACCGGCGCCCAGACTACCGCGCAGGGAACAACCGGGCCGCACGGGACGTTGCATGGGACGGATCCGGTTCGCCACCGGCCCGTCGTGGAGCGTCACGGACGGGACCGCTCGGCGGGACGGACCGACTGATCGGTCGAGCCAGCACGGACGGAGGACGGATGACCACAGCGGTGCGCACACGCTCCGTCGGGAGTGTGCCTGGCGTAGGTTGGAGGGCGATGACGCAGACAGATCCCGCCCCGAGCCCCGAGGGCCTCCCGGACCAGGGGGCCGACGGCGCCGAGGACTTCGACTTCGAGTCCGAGGCCCTGTCCCACCTGGACTCCCTCTATGGCGGTGCCCTCCGGATGACCCGCAATCCGCATGATGCGGAGGACCTGGTGCAGGAGACCTTCATGAAGGCCTTCCGCGCCCGGGACCGCTTCACGCCCGGCACCAACATGCGAGCGTGGCTGTACCGGATCATGACCAACAGTTACATCACCACCTACCGCCAGAAGCAGCGCCGCCCCAAGGAGGCCTGGAGCGACACCGTCGAGGACTGGCAGCTCGCGGAGGTCGGCTCGCACACCAGCAGCGGACTGCGCTCGGCGGAGACCGAGGCGCTGGACCATCTGCCGGACTCCGCGGTCAAGGACGCCCTCAGCGATCTGCGGGAGGACTACCGCATGGCGGTCTACCTCGCCGATGTCGAGGGCTTCGCCTACAAGGAGATCGCCGAGATCATGGACACGCCCATCGGCACCGTGATGTCACGGCTGCACCGGGGACGCCGCCAGCTGCGTGAGAAGCTCTCCAACTACGCCTACCGCAGCGGCTTCCTGCGCGCGGACCCGGCGGCCGCGACCGCCGAGGGAGCCGACCCCACGACCAGCGAGACCCGATCGACGGACCGGGAGGAGGAACGATGAGCCAGGACGAGAACACCGAGCGCGATCCACGCTTCGGACTCGAGGAGGCGCTCGACGGCGAGCTCCCCCGCGAGACCGTGGAGCGGATGCAGCGCCATACCGCGGACTGCCCGGAGTGCGCCGAGGAATGGGAGCGGGTCCGCCGCATCAAGGAGCTGGTGCGCCGCAGCTGCGCGGACCGGGCACCGTCGGGCCTGCGCGAGCGCATCGCGGTGCAGTACCGCAGCGTCTCCGTCACCCGCACCACCGACGCCGACGGATCCACCAGCGTGCGCATCTCCTCCCGCAGCACACGGCGGGAGCTCCCCGGCACCTGAGCCACCAGATCCGCTCCGGACGCGAAAGAGGGCCTCTCCCGTCGGGGAGGGGCCCTCGCTCACGTCACGGCCTGCGACCTCATGGTCAGCTGTTGGGGCGCTTGCCGTGATTCGCGCCGTTCTTACGGCGAGCCTTGCGCTTGCGTCCTCGCTTGCTCATCACGATCTCCTTCCTTCGCCCGGATGACCTGATGATTGTGCCACAGGGGTCGCTGCGCGGCGCCGTCGTCCGAGCCCGCTCGGGTGCGCTGAGGTGGACGTCACGCGGTGCCCGGCGAAGAGGCCGGGAGCCGGGGTCAGGACGAGGTGCCCAGCCAGGTTCCGAAACCGCCGTGCAGCACCAACCAGGCCATCAGGCCGTAGCCGGTCTGTCCCGGGTGGTCGCCGGGCGAGCGGCTGACGTCGGACTCCCATTGCTCGTGGCCGATCAGGCCGCCGACGGTGTCGACGTAGGGGATCCGTCGCCGCGAGCAGACGTCCTCGAACGCCCCGGACAGCTCACGGGCGCCCTGGGTGGTTCCCGGGTCCCGGCTCGGCGGGGGCCCGACGACGAACGCCGGGATGCGCAGACGCTCGAGGCCGTCGAGGACCTTGGCGAGATTGAGGCGGGAGCGGGCCAGGGAGATCCCGGCGTCGAGGTCGGCCCGGCCCATGGCCAGGACGACTCGATGGTCGATGCTGCCATCGGCCTGAGCGGTGCGGTCCATGCGACGCTCCACCTCGTCGTCCCAGCGCTCGGCGAGGGACGCGGAGGTCTCCCCGGGCAGGGCCGAGGCGAACACGTCGACCCGGCTGGCGGCACCCTGCTCGCTGGCCACGGCTCGTCCGAGCCATCCCAGCGCACGGGCGTCGCCGATCCCGGCGAGGAGCTCGTCGCCGAGCGCGATGATCCGGATCCGGGGTGACGGATCCGGGGCGGACGATGTGGACACAGTCTGCACCGGGACCTCCTGGGCCTGGGACGGGGACGTCAACTGTATCGGCGCCGGAGGGTCGGGGCGAACCCGCGGCCCTCCGGGGCCGATCAGGACTCGAAGGCGCGGGTGAGCAGGTCCTCCTGCTCGGCCTTGTGGGTGGCGTTCGAACCGGTCGCCGGAGCGGCCGAGGCGGGGCGGGCGATGACCTTCAGGGTGCGCCCGACCTCGACCGCGAAGTTCAGGGCCATGAAGCCCCAGGCGCCCTGGTTCTGCGGCTCCTCCTGCACCCAGGTGAGGGATGCCTCCGGGTAGGCCTCCAGCGCGTCGGTGAGCTCGGCGGTGGGCAGCGGGTACAGCTGCTCCAGGCGCACGATGGCGGTGTTCTCGCTCCCGAGCTCCTGCCGCCGGGCGACCAGGTCCCAGTAGATCTTGCCGGAGGCCAGGACCACGCTCGTGACCTTTGCGGGGTCCACGGTGGAGTCCTGGATGACCGGCTCGAAGGTGCCCTCGGTGAAGGCCTCGACCGGGCTGATCGCGGCCTTGTTGCGCAGCATCGACTTCGGCGTGAAGACGATCAGCGGCTTCTTCGGCTCGGTCAGCGTCTGCTTGCGCAGCAGGTGGAAGTAGCTGGCCGGGGTCGAGGGCACCGCCACCCGCATGTTCTCCTCCGCGCACAGCTGCAGGAAGCGTTCGATGCGGGCGGAGGAGTGGTCCGGGCCCATGCCCTCGTAGCCGTGGGGGAGCAGCAGCACCACGGAGGAGTTCTGGCCCCACTTCTGCTCGGAGGCGGAGATGAACTCGTCGATGATCGTCTGCGCACCGTTGACGAAGTCGCCGAACTGCGCCTCCCAGAGCACGAGCGACTCGGGGTTCTCCACCGAGTATCCGTACTCGAAGCCCAGCGCCGCGAACTCCGAGAGGGAGGAGTCGTAGACGTTGAAGCGGGCCTGGTCCTCGGACAGGTACGACAGCGGGGTCCAGGTGTCGCCGTTCTCGTGGTCGATCAGCACGCTGTGACGCTGCACGAAGGTGCCGCGTCGCGTGTCCTGGCCGGTCAGGCGCACCCGGCGCCCCTCCATGAGCACGGAGCCGAAGGCGAGCAGCTCGCCGTAGGCCCAGTCCACACCGCCCTGGGTCGACATCTGCTGACGCCGCTTGAGGACGCCGGCGAGCTTCGGATGGACGGTGAAGGAGCTCGGGACGGCCCCGTGGGCCTCGCCGATGCGCTCGAGCACCCCGGTGCCGACGGCGGTGTCCGTCGCGGCGCGGCGGGCGGCCGGCGGGCGCTGGGAGGAGGGCAGGTCGAGGCCCTGGACGCTCGAGGTGGGATCGGCCTCGGAGGCATCTGCCCGGGTGGCGGCGAAGGCCTCGTCCAGGTGCTCCTGGAAGTTGCGCACCAGCGCCTCGGTCTCGTCCTCGGTGAGGTCGCCGCGCTGGATGAGGGTCTCCATGTACTGCTTGCGGGTGCTGGGCAGGTTCTCGATCAGCCGGTACATCTGCGGCTGCGTCATCCACGGGTCATCGCCCTCGTTGTGCCCGCGGCGGCGGTAGCACTGCATGTCGATGACCACGTCGCGGTGGAACTTCTGGCGGTAGCGGAAGGCGATCTCGGCGACCCGGACGCAGGCCTCGGGGTCGTCCCCGTTGACGTGGAAGATCGGCAGCTGCGTCGACTTGGCGACGTCGGTGGAGTAGAAGGACGAGCGCGAGGAGTCCGGCAGCGTCGTGAAGCCGATCTGGTTGTTGATGATCACGTGGACCGTGCCGCCGGTGCGGTACCCGCGCAGCTCCGAGAGGTTCAGCGTCTCGGTGACCACGCCCTGGCCCGCGAAGGCCGCATCGCCGTGGACGAGCACCGGCAGCACCGGGAAGTCCTCGGGCCGCTCGAGACGGTCCTGCTTGGCGCGGGTGATGCCCTCGAGGACCGGGTTCACGGCCTCGAGGTGGGAGGGGTTCGCCGCGAGGTAGACCTTGGTGGACTCTCCGTCGTGGGAGGTGTAGTTCCCCTCGGTGCCCAGGTGGTACTTCACGTCGCCCGAGCCGAGGTTGGAGCCGTAGTTGCCCTCGAACTCCTGGAAGATCTGGGCGTAGCTCTTGCCGGCCAGGTTCGAGAGCACGTTCAGCCGCCCGCGGTGGGACATGCCGATGCAGACCTCGTCGACCCCGTCGTGCGCGGCGCCGTGGAGCACGGCGTCGAGCATCGGGATGACCGACTCGCCGCCCTCGAGGGAGAAGCGCTTCTGGCCGACGAACTTCGTCTGCAGGAAGGTCTCGAACGCCTCCGCGGCGTTGAGGCGATCCATGATGTGGGTGTGCTCGACCTTGTCGAAGGGGCGGCGCGGTGTCTCCATCTGGTCCTGGAGCCAGTCCCTCTCCTCGGGGTCGGAGATGTGCATGTACTCCACACCGATGGTGCGGCAGTACGCGTCGCGCAGCACCCCGAGGATGTCGCGCAGCGTCATCTCGTCCTTGCCGCCCAGTCCTCGGGTGGGGAAGATGCGGTCGAGGTCCCAGAGGGTCAGGCCGTAGGTCTCGACGTCGAGATCGGGATGGGTGCGCACCCGGTACTGCAGGGGGTCGGTGTCCGCCATCAGGTGGCCGCGCACGCGGTAGGCATGGATGAGGTCCATGACCCGGGCGAGGCGCTCGGACTTCGAGTCCTTGAAGGGGTTGTCCGGCACCCAGCGGATCGGCTGGTAGGGCAGGCGCAGCGCCGCGAAGATGCGGTCGTAGAAGCCGTCCTTGCCCAGGAGCTTGTCACCGACGGCCTTGAGGAACTCGCCGGAGGCGGCACCCTGGATGATCCGGTGGTCGTAGGTCGAGGTCAGGGTCATGACCTTCGAGACGGCCAGGTCCGCGAGCGTCGCCGGGCTCGCCCCCTGGAACTGCGCGGGGTAGTCCATCGCGCCGACGCCGACGATGACGCCCTGGCCCTGCATGAGGCGGGGGATGGAATGGACGGTGCCGATGCCGCCGGGGTTGGTCAGCGACACGGTGGTGCCGGAGAAGTCGTCCATCGTGAGCTTGCCGGCGCGAGCCTTCTTCACGACCTCCTCGTAGGCCCGCCAGAAGCCGAGGAAGTCGAAGCGCTGGGCGCCCTTGATGTTCGGGACCACCAGCCCGCGCGAGCCGTCGGGCCGGGGCATGTCGATGGCGAGGCCGAAGTTGATGTCCTCACGCTTGAGCAGGAGCGGCTTGCCCTTCTCATCGACGTCGAAGCCGTTGTTCATGTCGGTGATCTCGCCGATCGCCTCGATCATCGCCCAGCCGATCAGGTGGGTGAAGGACACCTTGCCGGCGCGATTGCGCTTGAGGTGGTTGTTGATGACGACACGGTTGTCGAACAGCAGCTTCACGGGCACGTCGCGCACCGAGGTGGCGGTGGGGACGTTCAGGGACTCGTCCATGTTCCGCACCACGGCCGCCGCGGGTCCGCGCAGCTTGACGGGCTCGGGCTCGGTGAGCTCGACGGCCGGGATCTGCGAGGTGATCGTGGGGATCTTGGCCGGCCTGTCGGAGGTGGTCGATACGGCGGGCTTGGTCGGTTCGGCCTTCGCGGACTCGTCGTTCACGGGAGCGGGTTCCTTCGTGCGCTGAGAGGGTGCCGCGTCGGGGGCGGCCTGAGGAGAGGACGCCGCGGGGGTGGGGGCGTCCGAGGGGGCGGGTGCCGAGGCGGTGTCGGCGGGAGCGGTGGTGTCGCCGGCGGGAGCGGCGGATCCGCCGCGGTCGTCGGAGGACTGCGCGGCGGTCTTCTGCGGGGGCTCCTCCGGCTGCGCCGTCGCAGCGGTGGAGGTGCCCTGGGCGGGCTCCTCGGCAGCAGAATCCGGGCTCGTCACCTCGGCGTGGGAGGAGAAGTACTCCGCCCAGCTGGGGTCGACGCTCGAGGGATCCTGGTGCCACTGCTCGCGGAGCGCGTCCACGAGCCATTGATTGGGGCCGAACTCCGAGGTCCCGGAGCCCTGTGTCTGCTGTGACACTCTGAGATCGCCAGCCTTCTCACAGTCGAGTGGTACGGATGTCCCCAGCCTAACGGAGCAGACCCTGCGGAACGCCCCGGACAGCGCGTCCGACGGTGATTGTCGGCACGGTGGTGTGGGACATCACGTCGAGGTCGCGGCATCGGGCAGGACGACGCGGATGAGGGAGGAGCGTCCGTCGGGGGCGCGATCGGTGCGGGGGTCGTCGAGCACCTCGATGGTCCCCCCGTGCAGACCCACTGCCCAGCGGGCGATCGCCAGACCCAGGCCGGTGCCCCCGGAGCTGTCCGCGTAGCCGCCGCGCTGGAAGCGTTCGAACACGCGGGAGCGGTCCTCGCGGGCGATGCCGGGTCCCTCGTCGTCCACGTCGATCCACACCCCCTCGCCGTCGGCGGTGCGCGCGGCCCGGACATGGATCCGCCCTTCCACGGGGGAGTGGCGGGCCGCGTTCTCGAGCAGGTTGTGGATCACCTGGTGGATCCGCGCGGCGTCAGCGGTGACCGTCAGGTCGGGCGGCTCCACGTCGATGATCCAGCGCACGTCGCGCCCTCCGGCGGCGAGCGCGGCCGCGTCGACCACCTCGTGGAGGAAGGGGGTCAGCTCGATGGACTCGAGGTCCAGCTCGACCACGCCGGCATCGAGCCGGGACAGGTCCAGCAGGTGGTTCACCAGCAGGGAGAGGCGCTCGGTCTCCGCCAGGGCCACCTCGAGCGCCGCCGGATCGGGATCGGTCACCCCGTCGACCAGGTTCTCGAGCTGGGCCCGCAGGCCGGCGACGGGGGTGCGCAGCTCGTGCGACACGTTCGCGACCAGGTCCCGGCGCATCTGATCGGTCTGCTCGAGCTCGGAGGCCATGGTCGAGAAGGCCGCCGCCAGCTGGCCCACCTCGTCCCGGCTGGTGGCGCGGGTGCGCTGGGTGTAGTCCCCGCGGGCCATGGCCTGGGCGGCACCGGTCATCTCGCGCAGCGGTGAGGTCATGCCGCGCGCCAGCAGCTGGGTGAACACCAGCGCGATCAGGACGACGAGCGGGATCGCCAGCAGCGGCTCGACCCCCGCCCGGATGCTCACCTGCGTCAGCAGCGCGGCGACCGACACCACGGCACCGACCAGGATCCCGAGCTTGACCTTGAAGGAGCGGAAGCGATCCAGGGGGCGCACGTCCAGGCGGTCAGGGACCCGACGCCGCGCGGTGTGCGGAGCGGGCGGGGCCTCGGGAGCAGGCGGCAGCTCGCTCACGAGTCGGTCGTGGGCTCGTTCGGCGTGGGCAGGGAGGAGATGTCCAGCGGCGGGACCTGGCCGTCGTGGTCCACCTGGTCTCCCTGGACCCCGGTGGCGTCCTCGTCCGGGATCTCCAGCGCGTACCCGACGCCGTGGACGGTGCGCACCAGATCGGCCCCGAGCTTGCGGCGCAGCGCCTTGACATGGGAATCGACCGTGCGGGTGCCGGTGGCGTCGATCCAGTCCCAGACGTCGGCGAGGAGCTGTTCGCGGGTCAGCACGGTGCCGGGAGCGTTGGCCAGGCACAGCAGCAGGTCGAACTCGGTGGGGGTCAGATGCGCGGGCACGCCGGCGCGCATGACTCGCCGCCCGGCCCGGTCGATGATCAGGTCCCCGAACTGCAGGGCGACGTTCTGCTCGGTCTCCGAGGGGGCGGAGGGGCCGGCTCGGCGCACTCGCCGCAGCAGCGCCTTGAGGCGGGCCGCGAGCTCGCGCATGGAGAAGGGCTTGGTCATGTAGTCGTCGGCGCCGACGCCGAGGCCGACCAGCATGTCCGTCTCGTCGTCCCGCGCGGTGAGCATGAGAACGGGGACCGGCTCATCGGCCTGGATCCGGCGGCAGACCTCGAGTCCGTCGAAGCCGGGGAGCATGACGTCGAGGACCACGGCATCGGGCCGCACCTCGGCGACGGTGCGCACGCCGGAGGGTCCGTCGAGGGCGGTGGTGACCTCCCAGCCCTCCGCGGTGAGCCGGTCGGCGATGGCGCGGGTGATCGTCGGCTCGTCCTCGATCACCACGACGCGCACGGGCGTGGATGAAGCTGCCTGGTCCGGGGTCGACATGGCGCCACTGTAGACCGCCGCGCCTGCGTCCGAGCTGATCCGTGCTGCTCCGGGCACGGATCCGCGTGCTCGTGACGTGATCGCGATCCCACGGCGAACACGCGCGGGTGCTCCGACGCACTCACGGTGGGCTCGGTCGTCAAGAGCGGGCCACACTTCGCGCCGACTTGGCAAAAACTTGGCAATGACCCCGGTGACCTGCTCGTCCTCCGGGGTGACCCGCCCGTAGATTGTGGCGGGTTGTTCGGCGACGCGTCCTTCCCCCTGTCCGGCGTCGCGAGATCACGGACAGTACGGAAACGCAGTCGACGTGGAAGCAGGTCGAGAACGTGGCGAATCATCGCGCCGACGGACGCGCCTCGGTGCGCACGCTCCGGGCCAACCCGGGCTCGCACCGCGACGGAGCCCTCCCGGCCAGTGCGGTGAAGGTCGGCGTGCTGGGGGTCCTCGCGACCGCCACGATCGCTGCCCCTCTGGCCGCCGCCGCGGCCGGGATCGACGATAACGCCGCCCCCGCTGACGTCGCCGCCGCGCAACGACTGCAGGCCGATACCGCCGCGCAGAGCAACGAGCCGGCCACCGCTCCCGTCGCGCTCCCCGAGGCGGAATCCGCTGCGAGCGTCACCCCGGCCTCCTCGCAGACCCGCGACGCGGACCAGGACGCCTCCCGGTCCGAGGAGCGCACGTCCCCGACGAGCGCGGAGAAGAAGGCCGAGGCGGAGAAGGCCGCCGAGGCCACCGGCATCGAGGTCGAGGCCCCCGAGCCGGAGCCCACCGAGGCCGCCGCCTCCGGAGCGAGCGCCCCCGCCAGCAGCGGCGGCTACATCGATCCCGTCAACGGCCCCATCACCTCCGGATTCGGCGGCCGCATGCATCCCGTGCTCGGCTACTTCAAGGGCCATGACGGCGTGGACTTCGGTGCCTCCTGCGGCACCCCGGTCAAGGCCGCCAAGGCCGGCACCGTCGTCGCCGTCGAGTTCCACCACGCCTCCGGCAACCGGGTCAAGATCGACCACGGCAACGGCGTCGTCACCGGCTACTACCACCTGCAGGGCTTCAACACCTCGGTCGGTGCGACCGTCGAGCAGGGCGAGACCGTCGGCTACGTCGGCTCGACCGGCCGCTCCACCGGCTGCCACCTCCACTTCGCGAAGATGGACGAGGCCGGCACCTACTCCGACCCGATGTCGCTGCTGCGGTGAGGAACCCCGCCGTCCCGGTCGTCCTCGGGGTCGAGTCCTCCTGCGACGAGACCGGCTTCGGCATCGTCTCCGAGGGGATGCTCCTCGGGCAGGGGCTGGCCTCCAGCGCCGCCCAGCACGCCGAGTTCGGGGGAGTGGTCCCCGAGATCGCCGCCCGGGCCCATCTCGAGGCCGCCGTGCCCACCCTGCGGATCGCCCTCGCCGACGCCGGGGTCGAGGCCGGTGACATCACCCATGTCGCTGCCACCTCCGGCCCGGGGCTGGCAACCGCCGTCCATGTCGGCCTCGCCGCGGCCAAGTCCGTGGCCTGGGCACTGGACGTGCCGCTGTACGGCGTCCACCATCTCGCCGGGCACGCCGCCGCGGACACCCTCGAGCACGGCCCGCTGCCGGAGCGCAGCATCGTCCTCATCGTCTCGGGCGGTCACACCTCGATCCTCGCGGTCGGCGACCTGGTGCGCGACCCCATCGAGCATCTCGGTGACACCCTCGACGACGCCGCGGGCGAGGCCTTCGACAAGGTCTCCCGCCTGCTGGGTCTCGGCTACCCCGGTGGGCCCGCCATCTCCCGGGCGGCGGTGGACGGCGACCCGGGTGCCTTCACCTTCCCGCGGGCGCTGCTGCGCCCCGGTGACGCCCCGTTCACCTTCTCCTTCTCCGGGCTGAAGACGGCCGTGGCACGCACCGTCGAGAAGCTCGAGCGCGCCGGGGACCCGGTGCCCGTGGCGGACATCGCCGCCTCCTTCGAGCAGGCCGTGGTCGACGTGCTGGTGACCAAGGCGCTGCGCGCCGTGCGCGAACAGGACCTGGACACGCTGGTCATCGTCGGCGGCGTCGCCGCCAATGCCCGACTGCGCGCGGTCGCCCAGGAACGCTGCGATGCCGCCGGCATCGCGCTGCGGATCCCGCCCCCGCGGCTGTGCACCGACAACGGCGCCATGATCGCCGCCGTCGGTGACCTGCTGGTGCGCGGCGGCGCCGACCCCAGCGGACTGCGCATCGCGGCGGATCCCTCGGCGGTCCTCCACGGCGCCCAGCTGCCCCTGCCACGGTGAGGTCCGCCTCACACCAGGCCGCCGCCCTGGCCCCGATGCCGCCCGCACCCCGAACCTGTTGCTAGACTTCCGAGGTCGGCCCGCGTAGCTCAGTGGATAGAGCGTCTGCCTCCGGAGCAGAAGGTCGTAGGTTCGAATCCTGTCGCGGGCACCGAAAGACTCCCCGGTCAGAGGCTATAGAGGCCACTGGCCGGGGAGCCTGCTGTTTGGCCCGGTACGCAACGGGTACGCAAGGACCGTAGAATCCGCTCATGGGATCTGACGGTGGGGGAGCTGGCATCCAGTGGGCAGACACGCTGGTGAATGCAGGCGCGACCTTCTTCGCCGCGGTGCTGGCGGCTGGAGTCGCTGTCTGGCTCGCGCGGTCAGAGCGGAAGCACGCTAGGGCTCAACGAGTCGATGACGATCGCAAGCAACTTCGGATTCAGGCCTTCCTGCGACAGGAGAAGCTGCGATGGCAGATGCGGGTCTTGGTCCTCGACGAGCTGGGGAAGCTTGTCGAAGCCACCAGGGAACTTGAAATGGCGGCGTCCACCAACGACCCGGGTCGTGTCCGATTCAGCATCACCGCGATGTTCAACGTGGCCTACCAGCTCCGACCCTTTGACGAAGGTGCCTACGAAAAGGTGATGGCGCTAACTGACAGCTTCCCGGAACCGGGACTCGAAGGACGCAGAGAACTGATCCTTGAGTGGGCATCCGACGCCGAGATGGAGCTGTCGGCGATGCACTCGGCGTTCTCGCTTTCCTGGTACGCCAGCGAGGCAGGTGTCGAGATTCCGGACGAGATGTACGAAGAGGACGATCCCCAGGCCACCACCGCCAGCGACGAGTCGAGCGCCGAAGAGAGCGACGCCAAGTCGTCCTCGTAGAGGTGGCCGTAGCGGTTCAGCGTCATGTCGGCGGTGGCGTGGCCGAGCATGTGCTGTAGCGCCTTGATGTTCGCCCCGGCGCTGATTGCCAGCGAAGCGGCGGTGTGCCGCAGGTCGTAGACCCACATGTGGTTCGGCACGCCTTCGGTGGCCCGGACTGCTGGCCCGAACTTGCGCTGGGCGAAGTTCCGCTCGCGAAGTACGCCGCCGCGCACCGCCGCGAAGACGAGGTCTCCGGGCTCCTTCCCGGCCACCTGACGGCGAAGCATCGCCTCGAGGGTGGCCGGGATCGGCACCCAGCGCGTGCGCCCGGTCTTGGTGGTCCCGTCGTCGACCTTTCGGGGCTGCCGCACGAACAGGTGACAGTTGTGGTGTCAGGCCGCGAGGCTCACGGCCGGGTTCATGATGGTCTCGTATTCGATGGGGGTCAATCGGCCCAGGCGAGCCTGTCGGCGACGGCGGTGATAGGTCCTCTCGATCCAGGTGATGATCGCGATCCGCAACTCCTCTCGAGTCCGCCAGCGCTTGCGGTCCAGGACGTTCTTCTGAAGTAGCGAGAAGAACGATTCCATCGCGGCGTTGTCGCCGGCAGCACCGACTTGGCCCATCGATCCGATGAGGTGATGACGGTTCAGGGCGTGCACGAACTTCCGGGACCTGAACTGGGATCCCCTGTCCGAATGCACGATGCAACCGGCGGTGTCACGACGCCTGGATACTGCGTTGTCCAGGGCGTTCGCCGCGAGACGGGCCTTCATCCGGTCGCTGATCGAGTAGCCCACGATCCGGCCGGAGAACACGTCCTTGATGGCGCAGAGGTAGAGCTTGCCCTCGTCGGTCCAGTGCTCGGTGATGTCGGTGAGCCACAGTTCGTTGGCGTCATCGGCGGAGAAGTCCCGCTTCACAAGGTCGTCATGGACCGGCGGACCGGGGCGCTTTCCGTTCTTGCCGCGCTTCTTCCCGAACACGGACCACCACTGGTTGTCGCGGCAGATCTTCCACGCGGTCCGCTCACACATCACCTCTCCGGCCTCGGCGGCTTCTCCGACGAGGAACCGGTAGCCGAACTCAGGATCGTCGCGGTGGGCGTCCAACAGGGCGTTGGCTCGGTAGGCCTCGACGAGCTCGGCCCTGGTGATCTGCTGCTTCCGCCAGCGGTAGTAGGGCTGGCGGGAGAGCTTCAGGACCCGCAGGGACACCGCGACGGGGATGCCGTCAGCGGCGAGCTCGCTCACGAGCGGGTAGAACCTTTTCCCGGCAGGTTCGCCTGGGACAGGTAGGCGGCTGCGCGGCGCAGGACCTCGTTCTCCTGCTCCAGCAACCGGTTCCGGCGGCGGAGCTCGCGCAGTTCCGTCGAGTCCTCACGAGTCTTGCCGGGAGTTGCCGTCGTCGATGTCGGCTTGGCGGATCCATTTGTGGAGCGTCATCTCGTGGACGCCGAAGTCCTTCGCGATCTGCGCGATCGTGATGCCGTCCTCACGGGACCGGGCCACGCGCACGACATCTTCGCGGAACTCCTGAGGGTAGGGAGCGGGAATGGTGCACATCCTTCCAGGCCGCCCAACGGGCAAGCCAGATCAGATGTCACCTATCCGTGCGGCAGTCCCATCTCGCAACTTCGTCAACGGCATGACGAGACTCGATCGGGCGGCGAGCATCGCGTCGAGGGCGTCAGTCTTGCTTCGGGCTCGTGCACGACGCGGGGTCGGTGCCTCGACGACTCGGTACCCCGCTTGTTGCAGCACGTCGCTGAGAACTGCCCCGTAGGAGCCAGTTCCTTCCGCGGCGATCAGCACATCGTCGAGGTCGCCTTCGGTTCGGCGTGAGATCCAGTCTCGTGCGCGTCGCAGCCCTGCAGGGCTGGTCGGGAAGACGTTCTGATCGATGAGACCGCCGTTCGGGGCCTTGATGATCGCGTAGGAGTGGGTTGCGGCGTGGGTGTCGACTCCGACGACATATCGGTAGAAGTCCCCTACGGTGGCAGGCAGACTGTTCATGACGATGTTCCTCTCGAATCGCTGGGACGGGACGTCGTTGCCGGCGTCGGCCCAGGATGAGAGTCACTACGAGGCGGGCCTGTAATGAGCCACGCCGCCGGGATCGTGATTCCGGCGGTGGACATGCTTCTGATCAAGCCATCGTGGTGGGCCAGGGCTGGCGCCGGCACCCGGCCCCCGCCGGACAGATCCCGGGAATGACACCCCGTAGGGGTCAGCCGATTCAGGAGTCACGACGGGCGCCGGGCTACCAGCACCAACCCTGCCAGCCAGCCCCGGGCCGGCCACCACGAACACTTACAGCCGATTCAGTGGCAGTCTCGCGGTTAAAAGTGCCGCCGGGCGGTGCCGCAGTCCCGCATACATCGCCGCCCGGCAGCACCGGATCACCTCTCAGACGCGAGTGAGGCCCTCAGATCTGAGTAGCACCGGTGGCAACGGAGGTTGCTCCAATCTCCACTGCCCCTTCGATCACGTCGAGCACAACGGCGGATCCTGCGGGGGTGTTAAATCTCGTGCACAGAGCGGTGTCGTCCACGTAGAGCGTCGCGATGTCCTCGTCGAGGACCAGCTGCAGCCGGTGCTCCTGCCCGTCGGTGAGGTCCGGCAGTGGCCGCTCGAGGCCGCGATTGTCGAGCTGCCCCCAGGGCCAGTTGGGGCGCTTGTCGAACTCGAGGCGATGCTCGTCGACGACCATCGAGAACTGGTAGCCGACGTCGGTCGCGGTGTCCTCGCCGAAGCGCAGGTTGACCTCCCGGGTGCCTGGAGCAATCTTCAGCGTCGTCTCGAGCAGACACGGCTGCGGCACAGACTCGCCGAGAACCCGCTGGGCCAGGCCGTCGCTCCGCGAAAGCGTGAAGGGCTCGACCGTGGTCACAGTGGAGGCGGCGAGGTGCTCGCGTACCGCGTCGGGCATCTTCACTCCCAGTGTGCCGTCCTCGCGCACCACGATCTGGTGGACGACGAGGGTGCCACCCCATTGCCAGGTCCTGGTGTCGTCGTCATCCCAGCGGGTGGCGACCCAGCCGACGAGGTAGCGGTTCTCGCCATCGGAGACCGAGCGCGCCGCGTAGTACGGACGGCCATCGAAGGCATCGTCCTCGGGCGCCTCCCACGGCCCATAGAGGGAGCGGGAGCGACGGTAGATCGTCTTGGACTTATCGCTGTACTCGGTAACCAGGTGGTACCACCAGTCACCCTCGCGGAACACATCGGGCATCTCATGCATGGTGAACAGACCCGGAGCCCAGAAATCGCCCTGGAACTCCCAGTTCTCGTGGTCGGTCGAGGTGAAGTAGACCGTCGAGCCGCTCAGCTGCGTCTTGGGGCCGGCTTTGCGGGTACCGAGGATCATGACCCACTGGCCGGCGTCCTCGTCGTAGATGACCCACGGATCGCGCCAGTCGTCGGGGTCGTACCCCTCCTGCGGTGCGACCAGCGACTTGTCGGTCTTGCGCCAGTGGATCAGGTCGTCGCTCTCGGCGATCATGAGGACCTGGGAGGGCTTGCCCTCCGCGGCGAAGTGGTCGCGGTTGAAGCCGGTGTACATGGCGTAGAACGTCCCGTCGGCCTCGAAGACGGAGCCGGCGTAGATGAACTGGTCTTGGTCGTGCTCTCCGCCGCGAACGATCGCCTCGCCGAGGTCCTCGTACTCGACGAAGTCGGTGGTGCGGGCGAGGGCCCAGCCGAAAGGCTCGCAGTCCGGGAGCGGGCCGGGGTCGCGGCCGTCGCGCTGATGGAAGAGATAGAACGCGCCGTCGTGGAAGAACGGCATGCAGTCTCCGAACCAGGTGCCGGGGTGCTGGTAGTGGATGTCGGGCATGATGCGGATCAGTCCTTTGATCTTGTGGATTGGCATCGGGCTGGAGCCGCAGCTCCGGTGCGGGTCCGGCGCGTGCGCCGGCCCGGGTCAGATCCGCGTGCCGCCGAGGCTGGAGGCGAACACGCGCTGGAAGGCGAGGAAGACGACCACGGTGGGTAGGGAGACGAGTAGCGCTCCGGCGAGGACGACGGGTGGGCCGACCGTGCCGTAGTTGCTCTGCAGGCCCGCAAGCGCCGCCATGACGGGGCGGATCTGCTCGCTGTAGCTGAGGGTGATGCCGAACAGGAGCTCGTTCCACACCCACACGAACTGGAAGATGAACGCGGCGGCGAGGGCCGACCTGCTCAGGGGTAGGTGGAACCGGGTGAACACGCGCCACCAGTTCGCGCCGTCTAGCTGCGCCGCCTCGGCGACCTCCGGGGGGATGGTGAGCATGTGGTTGCGCATGATGAAGAAGGAGAAGGGGATGCATGTGGCGACGTAGATCAGCAGCAGTCCCATCCCCGTGTCGTAGAGCCCGCTCTCGGCGTAACCGGTGAACAGCGGTCGCAAAAAGGCCTGCGCGGGGAACAGGGAACCGGCGTAGATCAGCCAGAACCAGAAGATTCTCCGGCCTCCGGGGATCGCGGTGACCGCGAACCCGGCGAAGGCCGCCACGAGAACGGCGAGGCACCCGGCGACCACGGCGTACGCGAAGCTGTTGAGCATCGACGGGCCGAGCTGCGCGGCCTCCCAGGCTGCGGCCATGTTCTCGAAGATGGCCACGCCGCCGGGGAACCAGCGGACGTCTCCGGTGTATGCATCGTTGGGGGTGAAGGCGTTGACGACGATCAGGTAGGTGGGCAGGAACCAGATCAGCGCGAGCAGGACGACGATGAGGGATCGAAGGGTCTTCACGGGATGCTCCTCAGTGCGTGCGCAGCTGCTTGCGCAGGTAGGCGACGGAGACGGCAACGACGATGATGGTCAGGACCACGGCGATGGCGGCTCCTGAACCGGGGCGCTGGAGGACGAAGCTCTGCCAGTACATCGACACCGCCAGGGTCTCGGTGGCGCGGCCCGGCCCGCCGTTGGTGAGCACCCAGATCAGGTCGAAGGACTTCAGGCCGTTGGCGAGGCTGATGCCCATCACGACCGCGGTCGAGGTGCGCAGCTGCGGCACGACGACCAGCCGGAACCGACGGATCCCATCGACGCCGTCGAGCGCGGCGGCCTCGATGGTCTCCCGCGGAATGCCCTGGAGACCGACCAGGTAGAGGATCACGGCCACCCCAGTGGCCTGCCACGAGTTGGCGATGATCAAAGCGATGGTGTTACCGGGCCAGTTCAGCAGCCAGGACTGGGCGAGGGCGTCGAGGCCGATCCCACGCAGCAGGGAGTTCAGGGCGCCGGTGTCCTGGAGGACGAAGTTCCACACGACGGCCACGGCGGTCCCCGAGAGTGCGTAGGGAAGGACGATCGCGAGGCGGGCGTACTTGCCCCATGACACAGAGTTGGTCAGGGCGGCGATCGCGAGCCCGAGACCTACAGGAATCACGACGGTGCCCACCAGCCAGAACAGGGTGTTGATGCTCGAGCGGACGATCACCGGGTCGGTGACCAGGCGAGCGTAGCTCGAGAGGCCCGCGAAAGAGGGGTCCACTACGGCGTCGTCGAGGAAGCTGCGTCCGACGGTAAGGGCGAAAGGGAGCAGCGCGAGCAGCCCCACCAGGACGACAGCCGGGGTGAGGAACAGCAGGCGCGGCCGGCCGCGGACGAGGCGGTCACGGCGGCGCTGGGCAGAGAGAACGCCGCGCCGGTCGGTCACGGAACTCATCGGGTTGCCTCCTGCCAATAGGACCATTCGGACTCGGCCTTGCGCTGAAGAGACTCGAGAACGCCTCGGGGGTCAGAGGGGTCGGCCATGAACCCGCCGAGATCCTGCGTCACTCCCACCACCAACGGCGGCGGCGAGTTCTCCCAGTAGCGGTTGACGACGTCAAGGTTCTGGTCCCGGATAGTGCTCTGGAGACGCTGGCTCACGGGGTCGGACCAAGTGACCTGCTGGTTCGCACTGGAACCATTGAGGAAGGCGGACCAGGGCTCCTGAACCTCCGGGGCGAGCCAGGAGGCCAGCGCTTCGGTCGCCTCGGCACGATGCCGGGAGCGCTCCGGAACCACGAGCCCTGCGATCTCCGTGACCACGGTCGGGGAGGAAGCATGCACGGCTGGAAGCAGGAACGCGTCGAATCCGGTCCCGGACTCCATGCCTGCGAGCTCCATTGACTGGGTGCTCCAGCTGACAGGGGTGGGCTGCATGCCGATGCGGCCGGAGGCGAGCATCGAGGGAAAGTTGTCGCTGACCGAGTCCGCGCTCGTATGTAGCCCGTCTCGGATCATCTGCTGCCACAGCTCCATGAGTCCCATCGCCTGGTCGTCCAAGAACGAAGCCTCGTTCTGACACAGCGCGCGGTACCAATCGGCGTCATTGGCAGCAGCCAGCATGCTGAACCAGTTCGCCACGGGCCAGATGTTCATCTGAGTTGTCCCGATGGGAGTTACATCTGCAGCTTTGAGAGCTTGGCATACGTCGAGGAACTCACCCCAGGTTGCCGGAGGCTCAAGACCAAGCTCTTCGAACACCTTCACGTTGTAGAACATGACGTAGTAGCCCTGAATGAGCGGCATCCCAAAGGTGCCGCCGTCGAACGTGAAGTCTTGGCGCATTTCATCATCGAGCCACCCGGCGTCGACAGAGGCCTCCCACGCTGAGCTCAGTTCAGCGAGGGCCCCGGTGCGGGCGAGATCGCGCATCCGATACCCGCTGCCCCATTTGACGAGGTCGGGAGGATCTTGTGTCTGCAACAGCGACCGAATGACCTGCTCATACGAGGATGCATTCGGGATCGTCTGGGGAGATAATCCCCACCCCATCCTCTCTCGCAACACATCCCCGGCTGCCAGGTACCCCGGCTCCCACGATGCGGCATCGTTGAAAAACTGCAGATCGCCCGTCTCGACAGCATCTGTCGTGCTGCTGCACGCGGTAGCGGTCCCAGCTAGTCCCAGGGCGCTGACGGCGGCTAAGAAGCGGCGTCGTCGCATGCTTCCTCACTCTCCTCGATGGGTCGACGTCACCACGAAGCACCTGTGCCGTGTCCATGACATCCTTGTCTCGAGTCTCCGGCTGCAAGGCGGCTTCGCCTAGATGCCCTCTGGGGTGATCACCCTCTTGGAGTGCACTTTTGGCCTCAATGTCCCTGGCCGGACTGCCTGACATCGTTGACATAGTTTGCCGTCCCTCGCTCGCGGGGAAGCAGCACTGGGAGGTCGCTCATGACCCGTACTCGGCCGGCCACCATCCGCGATGTCGCCCATCGCGCAGGCGTAAGCACGAAGACTGTCTCGCGAGTCATCAACCGCGAGAGCTACGTCGCCGAGAGCACCAGAACACGGGTGCTCAGGGCCATCGAGGCACTTTCGTATCGCCCGAACCCTGCTGCGCAAAACCTGCGGCGAACCACTTCTAGGTCAATCGCCGTAGTTGTCGAGGACATTTCCGAGCCGTTTGCTGCCGAGGTCACTCTCGCGGTGGAGCACGCTGTTGACGAGGGCACGACCGTGATCGTCTCGTCAAGCATGGGAGATCCCCGACGCGAGGCGACCATCCTCGCAACACTCGCTGCACGCCAAGTCGATGGAATCATCCTTGCCCCTACTCAGGCGCCGAGGCCGCGGCTCCTTCACCGGATGGGACGTACCGCCGTGGTCTGCGTGGATCGCCCCGTGCCGGGTGAGCCGACCGATGCGGTGTTATCGGATAACGCGCGAGGGATGCAGGAGGCTGTCGAAACGCTGCTGGAGCAAGGCCATCAACGTGTTGCCTATATGGGTGACTCCTCTCGAGTGTTTACTCAGGTTGAGCGATTGCGCGGATACCGCGCGGCTCTTGAAAGTCGCTCTATCGATCTTGATCCCGCTCTGATCTACGAGCACCGGCCTGACGTTGAGCGCACACGTCGCCATCTGGCATGGCTCACGAAGCTTCCGGACCCTCCAACCGCCATAGTCTCTGGAAACTCGTTGACCACATTGGCTATGATCCGCGCCGACTTTAATGCCGGGCTCGACTGCTTCATCGGCTTCGATGACTTTCCTCTTGCCGACTTTGTCTGCGGTGGCGTCAGTGTGGTCGCGCAGGACGCCGCCGCTCTCGGGGGCGAGGCGACCCGGACCCTCCTGCGTCGCATAGCGAACGATGCAGCGCCCTTGAAGACCTCGCGCCTCGCGACCCAACTCGTCCTGCGGTGACGAGCTGCGCCGGCACGAGTCCACCGAAGCTGACGCTGCACGACGGACCCGATGCTGACGACAGAGCTTGACACTGTTGCGTCAACCGTTTGACGACTCTAGCGTCCCGGATCAATCGATTGACACCGGGTGACGAGACGCGAGGAGGGAGTCGTGATGGTGCGGATGCGGGATATTGCCGACCGGCTCGGCATCTCAGTGTCGACGGTCTCTCTCGCGCTGAACCACAAGGACAAGGGGAGGGTGAACCCGCCCCTGGCTGAGAAGATCCGCGTGACGGCGAACCGGATGGGCTACCGGCCCAATCCCCATGCGGTGGGTCTGAAGCTCAACAAGAGCCATGCGATCGCCTTGATCTGCTACACGGGACCTGATGATCCGTTCCTCTCCGGCCTGACAGGCGGGGCACAGGCTGCGGCAGCTGAGGCCGGGTACATCCTCATCACGATCCCCGTCACAGACGCCCCCGGTGCGGAGGAAAGTGCGATCCAGACCGCGCTGCAGCGCGACGTCGACGGGATCGTGTTCGCTGCCGACTACTACCGCCGACGGGACATCCCCACGGTCCCGGACACCACCCCGTTCCTGTTTCTCGACTGCATCAGCACGGGGTCGAACCCCGTTGTCACCGAAGTCATCGCGGACGAAGCCCAGGGCTCCTTCGACGCCACATCGCATCTGATCTCTGCAGGCCACACACATGTCGGATACGTCGGCGTCGATGACGACCGGTACATCGCTCGGCACCTGCGCGAGAAGGGCTTCCGCGATGCTGTGCGGGAACACCTCGGGGACGAGGCAACGCCGCTGATCATCAACGCGGCGGATCCCTCCATTTCTGCGGGAGAAGCGGTAGCCGCTTCGCTCTTCTCCCGCCCGGTGGCAGAACGACCCACGGCGCTGTTCTGCTTCTCGGATCGCACCGCGTTCGGAGTCGCACAGGCGGCCCGACGGCACGGCCTGTCGCTTCCGGAGGACCTCAGCATCGTCGGTTTCGACAACGTCGAGTACACCTCCGAATTCTTCACCCCACGCCTAACCACCGTCGAGCTACCTCACCAACGCATGAGCTCCGAGGCAGTACGACAACTTGTCCACCTCATAGAGAACCCCCGCTGCGAACCGCACCGCCTCAAAGTTCCCTGTCCACTCATCCACCGCGACTCCGTCAACCCCCACCACAGCTGAAACCGCTCTCCTTCGAAAGGTAAGAACGATGACGTTCACACGACGCCAGACTCTCGGTGCCCTCGGCGCCGCCGCTGCTCTCCCCGCGATGACCATGGGCTTGTCCGCCTGCGGGTCGTCCGCAGAAGGGGACGGCACATCTCTCAAGGTCCTCCAGTACGAGGATCCCACCTCCGCTCAGGGCCAGGGCTGGAAGCGCGCCCTGGAGATCTTCAAGGAACAGCACCCCGACGTCACCGTCGACTTCCAGCAGACCAGCTTCGATGCGGTTCGCCAGAACGCCAAGATCACCCTGTCCGGCAACGAGGTCCCCGACGTCATCGAGTTCAACAAGGGCAACGCAGACGGCGGCCAGCTCGCCGCGCAGGGCCTGCTCACCGACCTCACCGAAACCGTGACCGCACGCGGATGGGACGCCAAGGTCAGCGACTCGATGAGCTCCTTCGCCCTGTACGAGGACGGCATGGCCGGCTCCGGCTCCTGGTTCGGGATCCCGAATATCGGCGAGTACGTCACGCTGTTCTATAACCAGGACCTCTTCGACCAGCACGGCATCACCCCTGACATCAGCGACCTCGAAGGCCTCGAAGCAGCGATGGACACCCTGCTGGCTGCGGGCATCACCCCTATCGCAAGCTCCGCTGCCACCAGCCAGGGCTTCAACCAGATGTGGATCTGGTACTCCCTGGTCTCCGCGATCGCCGCCCGCGATGAAATCGACGACTTCATGTTCGTGAAGGGCCCTGTCGATTTTTCCGCCAACCCCTGGGCCGAGGGAACGGAGCGCTTCCAATCCTGGATCGACCGAGGGTACGTGGGTACCGATATCGCCGGTCTGAACTTCGAGCAAGCCACCGTCAACTTCCTCAGCGGCAACGCCGCAATGGTGGTGTGGAACCACGGAGTGTTCCACCGCGCTGTGGCCGAGGCCGATTTCAACTGGGGCTGGATGACGTTCCCCGGCGCGAACCTCGTCATGGGCTCCTCCGGGCACCTCTGGGGCGTTCCGGAGCGCGCCAAGAACAAGGAACTCGCCTACGAGTTCATCGACATCACGCTGTCCGACGAGGTGCAGAACGTCATCGGAGAGCTCGGTGGGCTGCCCATCGCAGGTGACCCCGCAGCGATCACCGATGAGCGCACCCGCGACTACACCGAAGGGTTCGTGGAGCTGATGGACGGCAACGCGCTGTCGTACTACCCGGACTACCCGGTCATCGGCTTCATCCAGGAGCATATGCAGGCCATGTCCAATGGCAACGAGACCGCGCAGGAGTACCTCGATGCGCTGCAGTCCTTCTACGACGAAGGCACCCAGCAGTGACAGCGTCCACTCACCCAGTCACCCGCCCCGCGACGCGACCGAAGACCAGTCCCCGCCGCGCATCCGGTCACCGGGAGACCTACTGGCCCTACCTTCTGCCGATGGCGATCGGGTTCGTCGTCATCGTGCTCGTCCCGCTCGGCGCGAACGTCGCAATCAGTCTGTTCGACTGGCGCGGCGGCGCCGCCGACATGGAATGGGTAGGCCTGGGCAACTACGCCGAGCTACTCCAGGACGAGAACTTCTGGATGTCGTTCAAGAACTCGTTGCTCATGATCGTCGCGATCGTCGTGGTCCCCACCATCCTCGGCCTGATCATTGCTTCGCTCCTGTTCAACCTGATCGCGCCCCGCTACGGAAGCCGGATCGCGAGCTTCCTGCGCGGTAGCTTCTACCTCCCCCAGATCCTCCCGATCGCAGTTGCCGGCTTCATCTGGAGCTGGGTCATGAACACCGACGCCGGCGCGGTCAACTCGTTCCTCAAGACGCTCGGCATCGCGAATCCGCCCGACTGGCTCGGAGACCCGGAGATCGCGATCGTCACCGTCATGCTCATGATGGTGTGGCTGCAGATCGGATACCCGCTGGTCATCTTCATGGCAGCGCTCGGCCGTGTAGACCCCTCGCTGTATGAAGCCGCGGATCTCGACGGCGCCTCCTGGTTCCAGCAACTCCGGCGCATCACCATTCCCGAGATCCGGCCAGAGATCTTCATCGTGTCGCTCACCGCGACCGTTGCGGCGCTGAAGGTCTTCGCACCGATCCTGATCCTCACCGGAGGCGGCCCCGAGGGATCGACCGTCGTCCCGTCCTACTACGCCTACCGGAACTTCTTCGAGCTCTCGCAAGTCGGCTACGGCTCCGCGATCGCCACGGTCATGGCCGCTGTGATCCTCGTCGTCGCCCTGGTGATGCTCTGGTTCCAGAGGAGGACCGAGAATGCCTGACACACTCACCACCGCGCCAAACATCCCGGTGGGCTCACGGCCGCCCCGCAAACGCGGACTGAACATCCGTCTGCGCCCGGCCTCACTTCTGACGCTCGTGCTGTCCTGTGTCGGTGCTCTGATCGTCCTCGCTCCGTTCCTGCTGGTGCTGCTGAACGCCTTCAAGAGCCCTGCGGACTACTCCACCAACGGCCCTTTGGCATGGCCCGAGCGCCTCGACCTCGGTCCAGTGCGCAGCTACCTCGAGATCATCGACTTCCCCCGGGCGCTGACGAACTCCATCGTCATCTCCGTGCTGGTAGCCGTCATCGGTGTGCTGTTCTCGGTGCTCGCGGCGTACGCCATCGGCGTCGGCCGCATCCGAATGCGCACGGGCATCCTTGCCATCTTGCTGCTGGCGACGATGATCCCGCAGGAAGCACTGGTCTACCCGCTGTTCTACATCGCCCAGGCGACAGGAACGCTGAACACCATCTGGTCAGTGACCATCATCTTCATCGTCCTGCAGGGAGCGTTCGGCACCTATCTCCTCTCCGGTGTGCTCGGCACCTTCCCGAAGGAGCTTCTCGAAGCAGCCCGTATGGACGGTGCTGGGCGTTGGCGCATCCTGTGGACCGTGGTCGTGCCAATCATCCGGCCGACCCTGTCGGTCCTCATGGTCTTCTTCTTCATCTGGACGTGGAACGAGTTCTACATCCCAGTCGTCCTGCTCAACGACCAGAGCGCACAGACGATCCCCATCGCCCTGGCCACCCTGCGCGGCCAGCACACCGTGGACATGACGGTCGTCAACGCCGGCTCGTTCCTGTCCCTGATCCCCACCATCCTCTTCTTCCTCATCTTCCAGAGGACCCTGAGCAACGGCGTCACTGCCGGTGCCGTGAAGTAACCAAGGAGTCTCGTTGTTCGACATCTTCACCCCCTCCCGCATGCAGCGTGGCATCACGAGCCGCACCTTCAATGCCGAGAATCCCCAGGGGCGAAAGGGAGCCGCGGCACAGGCAGCCTCCCGCCTCGGAACCGGGCGGAAGGGATCGCCCGCAGTCGATCTGCAGCCCGGACAGGAGCTGGTCCTCGCCGATGTCGAGGGGCCGGGGATCATCCGTCACCTGTGGATCACGTGCAACGCGATCACCGAGGCGAACCCCTTCGTCTATCGCAACCTGGTACTGAAGATGTACTGGGATGATGCGACCGAACCGTCGGTCGTTGCACCGCTCGGAGACTTCTTCTGCTGCGGTGGCGCCGTCTCCAGCAGGGTCGAGTCGCTGCCGATCGTCGTCGCTCCGAACTCGGGATTCAACGCGTTCATCGCCATGCCGTTCCGGACCAGGGCTCGCATCGTCATCGAGAGCCAGCACCCCGACACGGTGAAGGGCTTCTTCTACCAGGTCGACTGCACCATCGGAGACGAGGTCAGCGACGACATGGGCTACTTCCACGCCCAGTGGCGACGCTCCAACGGCGACGCCGGCAAAGGCAACGACCACGTCGTGCTCGACACAGTGCGGGGTCGCGGCGTGTACCTGGGCTCGTTCTTCTCCGTCACGTCCCTCGAGCGGTACTGGTGGGGAGAGGGGGAGATCAAGTTCTTCACAGATGGTGACCAGCAGTGGCCCTCGCTGACCAGCACCGGCCTCGAGGACTACGTCGGCGGCTCGTGGGCCTTCCAGGACGGTCTCCAGAAGGACCCCGAGCCCGTTCCCGGCACATACTCCAGTCACTCCTTCGGCTTCACGCGCGTCGCCACGAAGGAGACCACCAAGTTCTCCAACTACGAGCGGGCCATGCCGCCGCAGTTCGACATGTACCGCTGGCACATGCTCGACCCGATCCACTTCGCCGAAGACCTGCGCGTCACCCAGCAGATGATCGGCGATTGGGACAACGGGCTCTTCGAGCGCAACGACGATATCGCCAGCGTCGCCTACTGGTACCTCGATCACCCGACCGGTGTCGACGGGCAGATCGGCACTGCCGAGGACCGCAGACCACGCTGACCGGCCGGGGGCCAGCGGTTGCAATGAGCCCTGGCCCCCGGTCACCGCAGTACGCCCGTCGCACGGGATGTGCTGTGTCTCCACGAAGCCCCGGCCTCTCGGGGAACATCAGCGCGACCCCACCGGAAAGGTCCCCCTTTGAAACACGCTGAGGAACACGCGAGAACGCCCACCGTCGTGGTAATCGGTGAATCGCTCGTCGACATCCTGGATGGCCCGCTGGGGAATCGCACCTGCCATCCTGGTGGGAGTCCACTGAACGTGGCTGTCGGCCTAGGTGTTGCGGGTCATGACGTTGTAGTCACGGAGCGGGGATGAAGGAACGGGTCCCTGACCGGCACGATGGGTGGTGCTGAAGCCATTCACCTGCTGGAAGAGACCCGTTCCATGACCCACCGTAATTCGCCGCTGACCCCTGCCGGAAGACTCCGCCTGGTCGAGCGTGTCGAAGATGATGGTCGACCCATCGCCCACGTCGCCGCCGAGGCTGGAGTCGCCCGCTCGACTCTGACGAAGTGGATCCACCGCTACCGCGATGACGGCACCGACGCTCTCCAGGACCGCTCCAGCGCTCCTACCCGCCGGCCCTCGCGGCTACCGATCGAGGTCCTCGAGCTCATCGATTCCTGGAGACGGGACCGCAAGTGGTCCGCCCGCCGCATCGCCCTCGAGCTCACCGCCCGCGGGCATCATTACTGCGTCCGCACCATCGGCCGCTGGCTGGAACGACTCGGAATCTCTCGCCGCCGTGACCTCGACCCGACCGGAGAGAACAACCGCGAGACCGGGAAGATCATCGCCCGTTTCCCGGGGCACATGCTCCACCTGGACGTGAAGAAGGTCGGGCAGATCCCAGACGGCGGCGGCTGGCGCCTCCACGGCCGAGGCAGCACCCGAGCACGCCATCAGCGCGTGGGCTACACCTACCTGCACTCCGCGATCGACGGCTACTCCCGCCTCGCCTACACCGAAGCCCTCGAGAACGAGACCGCGGCAACCACCATCGCCTTCTTCGCCCGGGCCAGGGCCTTCTTCGCCGCTCACGGGATCAATCGCCTGGTCCGGGTGGTCACCGACAACGGTTCCAACTACCGCGCGAAGACGTTCGTTCGCACCGTCACTGCGCACGCGTCGCGGCACCAGCGGACCCGGCCCTACACGCCCCGGCATAACGGGAAAGTCGAGCGCTACCAGCGGATCCTCGCCGAGGAATGCCTCTACGCACACGCCTTCTACTCCGAGGATGAGCGGCGCGAAGCGATCACCATCTGGGTTCACCATTACAACTACCATCGGCCGCACACCGCCTGCGCTGATCAGCCCCCGGCCACCCGCGTCCACGAACGTGTCGACAACGTCATGACCTCATACACCTAGGCCGACTCGACGTCTCGACAGAACTGGCCACGCGTATCGGCGATGACCCGCACGGTGAGCTGATCCGGAGGCACCTGGCCGATGCGGGCGTCAGCTTGCAGGCCGGGAGCTGGGGAGCTGACCGGACGGCAACTGCCCACGCAAGCATCGGGGCTGACGGCTCCGCGACTTACGAATTCGACATCGACTGGGACCTCCGCGAGGTGCACTTCGATGTCCCGCGTGTGGTCCACACCGGATCGCTCGCGACGCTCCTAGAACCGGGAGCGTCGAGAACCGAAGAGGCGCTACGCCGGCTTCCCGCCAGCACACTCATCACTTTCGACCCCAACATCAGGCCCGCGCTGGCGACATCGCGCGAGGCTACCCGAACGCGGGTCGAGAACTTCGCTGCTCTCGCCCAAATCGTGAAGATGAGCGAGGAAGATGCTGCCTGGCTCTACCCCGACATGGAACCCCGTACTATCGCGGAAATACACGCGGCGCTCGGAGTCCAGCTATTCGTGCTCACCCGTGCGGAAAACGGGTGCATGGTCGCATCACACAGCGCGCTGAGGCACCTGCCGGCCGAGCCTGCGACGGTCGTCGACACCATCGGCGCGGGAGACGCTTTCATGTCCGGCTTGATCTATGAAGCCATCCGCTCCGGCGCCGCCAGGCAGCTGACCGTGAACGAATCCGAGGAGGGACTCCTCGATGTCTGCGTACAGACCGCCCTTCGAAGCGCAGCGATCACCGTCTCCCGCCCTGGAGCAAACCCGCCGAATCGCCACGATCTGAACGGGTAGGCAGACTCGTGTCGGATCGATGCTCTCACCCGAGAACTCGCTCCCAGTCGCGGCGGTGCGCCCGGGCGGGCTCACGTGTGTCCTAAGTCGGCTAAGAACCCACTGACGGTGTCCGTCTGGGGTATACCTCAGCGGCGCACCCAGAACGCGAGAGCGCGACGTCGCCACGGCTACGAGTAGGGTCCCCGCCGGAGATTTCGAGACAGATCGTTCTATCGTGTAGCGCCGACCACCTCAACATGAAATCCGGAGGGCCTGTTCCTTGGCCTACCGAGCACCTTTGGCACGAAATGCGATCACCGCTGTGGTCGGATCGGCCGGAGAATAACTCTCAACCGAACGATGCTGGCCCCCAGTAACAGGGAGGGACTGCTCCACTCCTACGTAGCTACAAAGCAGGACCGCGTGGGGGAGTGGGAGCCGGTCTACAGCATCGCCCCGCGCACCAAGGCGACGGTGGTGCGCGAGTTCGTCGATGACGGTGAGGTTAAGCGGAGTCTCGAGCTCGCGCTGTGAGGGGTGCATCCCGCGTGGGCGAAGGCTCAGGGGTCTCGCCCGATCAACGCGCGCATGGAGACGGTCGCGACCAACGGCATGTTCCGCAGCCCGTTCTCGAATGGCTGCGCCGTCGTGCTCATGACGGGCTACTAGGAGTAGGTCGAGGCCGGTGATGGCGGCAAGGACCTCTTCTTCGTCCACCACCCCGATGGGACGCTGCTGCACGGCGCCGGTCTCACCGCTGCCCACAGGGCTGAGGGCGGCGACGACTGGGACGTCACCTTCAACATCGTCACGTGCGAGGCGCGGTACGCCGGCGGCGAACTACACGACCACATGCCCGTCTTCGTCACCGAGGACACCGTCGCCGACTGGCTTTCTCTCGGGAAGTTCGAGCCCGAACAGATGGACCCAGATCGGTGCAGGTTTCCGCTTGATGGGTACCGTAGAACCCATGGGCACAGGAGCGCAGATCGCGGCCGCCGCGGCGCTCGGCGGAATCATGGGCGGCACGAGAGGTTATAGGGCGGGTCGCGCCGTCACTGCCAGGTGGGAGCCGATCCTCCTCACGGACACGATGCTCCTGGCGGACGGGCAGGGGATGCCCGCCATCGAGGAGCCCAAGCGCACCAGGCCCCGCTATCTGGCATGGCTGATCGGTCTGAGCATCGGCGTCGTACCCGGCGTAGTGCTGGGCCTACTCGGCGCGTGGCTTGTCATCGCCGCTACCCCGAATCCCACCGGGGCGGAGCGAGTCTTTGGGCTCCTGGTAGGCGGTGGCCTGGGACTCGCTGCAGGTCTGGCGATCGGGCTGCTCCTAGCCATCATCGCGGATCTCATCTGGCAGAGGACGTTCGAGGCGCGCTTGCACTGGGCCGTGTGGAACCGGCGTGAAAACCTCAGATCGTCGGTCGCGAGGGGGCTTGTCAGCCCATCTGAGGCCATCGAGCAGATCCAGTCTGACCTGGCAGGCTAACGCGAGAAGCGCCCCGAACCCACAGTTCGGGGCACCTCTTCGGTCGGAGTCAGGCTGGGATGAGCAGTGGGTCGTCGGCGCGGGTGACCCCGTGATGCGCGCCGGTCAGCGCTCGGAGCATCAGCGCTGTGAGGAGGGAGCCGGCCTCGGCGCCGTCCCGGAGGAGTCGCGCCAGCGCCGCGTGGTCGTGCTCGTCGAGAGGAAGGTCGATAGTAGTGGCCCACGGTCCAGCCATCGGAGCCGAGTCCCCACTCACGAGGCGAGCACCTGCGTCGCGGACCTCATCCTCGAGATGGATGAGCGCGGCGATCACCTCGCTGCGGTCCTCCCAGTCGTCCAGGGCCGCGTCGAAGGCGTCGAGGACATCGACGCGGACGTCAGCGGTGATCGTGTGCATGAGGCCTCCAGAAGTAGCGGTGATGGTGGTGTCGTGCCCGCGCATGAGGGCATGGATGATGGCGGCGTCGTCCGTCATGACCGGCTCGCCGGCGCTGACCACCGGCCAGTGCAGCTCGGTGCGGCGATGTCGCACCTCAGCGATGAGCAGTGCGGTCACGACGCCGTCGATGGTCTCCCCGGCGCGCAGGGACTCCCGCAGCATCCGCGCGGGAGCATCCGCCAAGTGCAGCGTGACCGTCACCAGGGGCCCGGTCATCGCGCAGTCAACGGCCTCGTCGGCACTGGTGTCCGAGCCGCTGAATCGCTTTCGCGCGGACGCCTCCCAGTAGGCGATGTCCTCGACAACCTCGACGAGAGACTCGGTGCTATGCAGCTCCTGAGTGATGGCATCGAGAACGTCGGCTCGGATCGAAAGGTCCATGATCACTCCATTTGTCGATGGCAGCCTGCTAAAGTGAGAAGCGCTGCAATACTCGCTGAGCATTGCAGTGACCGCCACCGTAGCAGTACTCAGTGAGGATTGAAATGGGTAAGCGCGAGATCATCTTCGACACCCTCCGCTCGCGCATCGCCGCAGAACACGAGCCGGACGCACACCTGGGCTCCTTGCAGGCCATCTGCAAGGAGTTCGGCGTGTCTACTGGGACTGCCGTCGCGGCCATGGCCGACCTCCAGGCTGCGGGGTACGTCTACAGCACTCAGCGCGGCGGGTACTTCATGGCGCAGACACTCCCAAGTGCAAAACCTGCTGACGAGCAGCGCGCTGTTGTCGCGGCGCTACGTGATGAAGCGCGGCGACTCCAAGAGATGGCCGACCGTCTCGACCGTACGCTACAGATGTGATGTCATATCAGCATGCGTTCGTGGGGAGAATGGGCCGCTGACCAGGCCCCCAGTGGTGCTTTGCGGTACGCAGCGGGTACGCAACAGGTCCATAGACAGCCTGCTTGGAGTGAGGTGGGCCAACGCAACCAACGCCGTCTACCAGGGCCTTCGTACAGCAGGGCAGGTAGAGGGACTGAGCTCGTCTGCCTCCGGAGCAGAAGGTCGTAGGTTCGAATCCTGTCGCGGGCACCGGATACACCCCGGTCGACGGTCCTGGAGACCATCGGCCGGGGTGTTCTCGTCAGGGCGAGGCGCCCTCCTCAGCTCTCCCGGCGCAGCTCCGCCAGTCTCGCCAGGACCGCGACGACCTCGTCGGTGCCGGCCACACGGTGGCTGGCGGCCGTGTCACCGTCGCCGACCTTGATCCCCATGTCCGCCTGCTCGAGTCGGCCGAAGACGGTCTCGTCGGTGACGTCATCGCCCAGGTACAGCCAGGCGTCGGCCGCGCTGGCCCGGGCGAGGGTCTCGATCGCCGCGCCCTTGGAGGTGTGCACCACCGAGAACTCGACGACCTCCTTGCCCGGCGTCACCGTCACCTCGGGCAGCGTGACCGCGTACTCGAGCGCGGACTCCGTCGCGTTGTGCGAGCCGCGTCCGCGCGCGTTACGGGTGTGCAGCACCGCGGCCGACGGCTTGAGCTCGACCTCGACACCGGGATGGGCCCGGGCGATCCGCCGCAGGTTCTCGGTGATCGAGGCGAGCAGCTCGTCCTTCTCAGGGGTCATCGACAGCGCCGCCGAGTCGAGCACCTCGGCCTGCATCCACGGCGGGAGCGCCCCGACCTCGGCGCCGTGGGAGCCCACCAGGACCACCGAGCTGGGCATCCGGGCGTGCGAATCCAGATCTCCCAGCGCTCGGCCGGAGATCAGGGCGACCGCCACCCCGGGCATCTCGGAGAGCTCGCGCAGGGTGGCCAGGGCGGTCGGATCGGGCGCCACGGCGTCACGGTCGGCGACGATCGGTGCGAGCACCCCGTCGAAGTCCGTGGCGATCAGGATCCGCGGGGTCCGCGCGAACGTGCGCAGTGAGGCGTCGAGGTCCTCCGGGGCCGTGATGTCCTCGCCGCTGAGCCGCACCGTCGGCTTGGGGCCCCGATCGGGAGCCCCCGAGTGCTCGAGGCGCTGCAGGAAATCGTGGGCCCAGGCCTGGACGTCGTTCTCCATCACCTGATGGCGCAAGGACCGCATCGCCTCCTCCTGCTCCTCGTCGGTCAGCGCCAGCGCGCGGAGGATCGCGGCCTTGAGCTCGTCGATGTCGTGCGGATTGACCATCACCGCGGCCCGCAGCTCGTCGGCCGCGCCGGCGAACTCGCTGAGCACGAGCACCCCGCGCAGATCGGGCCGGGAGGCCACGTATTCCTTCGCCACCAGGTTCATGCCGTCGCGCAACGCCGTCACGAGCACCACGTCGGCCGCCATGAACAGCGCGGTCATGTCCCGCCGGTCGAAGGAGCGGTGCTGGTAGGAGACGGCAGCACGCCCGATGGAGGAGTGGTCGCCGTTGATCCGGCCGACGATCAGCTCGACCTCGTCACGCAGCTGTTGGTATGCCTCGACCCGTTCCCGGGACGGCGTGGCGACCTGGATCATGACGGTCTCCCGGGGGTCGATCGACCCGTCGCCGAGCAGCTCCCCCCAGGCCTTGAGGCGGTGGCGGATGCCCTTGGTGTAGTCGAGCCGGTCCACACCGAGGACGACATGCTGCGGATTCCCGAGATCGCGGCGCAGCTGCATGGCGCGTTCGCGCAGCTCGGGCTCCTCGGTGAGGGCGGAGACCGCGGTCGAGTCGATGGAGATCGGGAAGGTCTGGGCGACCACCTCGCGGACCGGGGCCGCTCCCAGGCCGGGCACGGAGATCGTCTGTCCGTCGACGTGGTAGCCCAGCAGCTTGCGCACCGCGGCCAGGAAGTTCTGCGCGTCGCTCTCGCGCTGGAAGCCGACGAGGTCCGCTCCCAGCAGTCCGCGCAGGATCTGATTGCGCTTGGGCAGCTGGGAGAACAGCTCGACGGAGGGGAAGGGGATGTGGTTGAAGAAGCCGATGCGCACATCGGCCCGGTCCTCCCGGATCATCCGCGGGACCAGCTGCAGCTGGTAGTCGTGCACCCAGATGGTGCCGCCCTCGCTCGCGGTCGGGGCGGCGGTGCGGGCGAACCGGCGGTTGGCGGTCACGTACGAGTCCCACCAGGTGCGGTGGAACACCGGGGCGACGATGACGTCGTGGTAGAGCGGCCACAGCGTGGCGTTGGAGTAGCCCTCGTAGTAGCGCTCGATCTCCTCCTGGTCGAGCCGGACCGGGTACAGGCTCATCCCGTCGGCCTCGAAGGGGGCGGGTTGCTGGCCGGGGGTGCCGGCCCATCCGACCCAGGCCCCGGAGTCGACGGTGCGCATCACCGACTCCATGGCGGTGACGAGACCGCCGGGGCTGGTGACCCACTCGGTCGCGCCGTCGGGAAGGGTACGGGAGTCCACCGGCAGCCGGTTCGCCACCACGACCAGGTCGTGACCGGGGCGGGCGGGATCGTCGACGGGATGGGAGACGGAAGAGGGCACGAGAACTCCTTGACGACGGTCGTGCGGGGCGACGGACGGGAGCGGCGCTCGAGCCGGGCGGACCCGCGCCACGGCTCCCGTGACTGTTCCCCAGGACGGCCCAGACTACCAAGTGCGATCGGTCACTCCCTGGGTGTCGGCGGTCCACGACCTGCCCCCACCAGCGCGTCTGACCTGTGGTGATGACGGCCGACCGCTCGGCAGGACGCGCGAGGCCCGGCCGCGGAGCGGACACCGCTGTGTCCCCGGTGCGCCGCCGTCTAGGGTCATGGGGCGTCGGCGCGCCCCACCCTCTCCGGGCGGTCGTCCTCGCGCCCTTCCCGCCGTACCCCACCCCAGGAGCAGACATGCGCGCCCATGAGGCCGGAGCCCTTCACGGCAACGACGCCGCCCCGACCTGGCTCCCGTATCCCGCCGACGTCAACATGTTGATACCCGGCCTGTGGTCCTCGACCACGCGTCGCGACGCCGACGGCGCGGTCGAGATCGGCGGTGTGGGGGTCCACCGCCTCGCGCAGGAGGTCGGCACCCCTGCCTTCGTGCTGGACGAGGACGACTTCCGCGCTCGCGCCCGGTCCTTCCGCGACGCCTTCGCCGAGGCGTTCCGTCCCCATGCCGGGGCGGACGTGTATTACGCCGGCAAGGCGTTCCTGTGCGGTGCGGTCGCGCGCTGGGTGGACGAGGACGGACTGGGCCTGGACGTGTGCACCGGAGGGGAGCTCGCCGTGGCGCTGCGCGCCGGCTTCCCGCCCGAGCGGATCGCCCTGCACGGCAACAACAAGTCCGACGCCGAGATTCGCCGCGCCCTCACCGCCGGGGTCGGCCGCCTGGTGATCGATTCCCTCGAGGAGATCGACCAGGTCGAGTCCCTCGCCGCTGAGCTCGGCGTGACCGCCTCCGTGATGCTGCGCGTGACCACCGGCGTCGAGGCGCACACCCACGAATTCATCGCGACCGCGCACGAGGATCAGAAATTCGGGCTCTCCCTCTCCGGCGACGTCGCTCTCGAGGGGGTGCGACGGGTCCTCGCGGCCCCGCACCTGGACCTGGCGGGACTGCACTCCCACATCGGTTCGCAGATCTTCGACACCGGCGGCTTCGAGGTCGCGGCCCGCCGTGTGCTCGACCTGGTCGCCCAGGTCAGGGACGAGCTCGGCCACAGGATCGAGCAGCTCGACCTGGGCGGCGGCTTCGGCGTCATGTACAACACCCAGCACACCCCGGCGACGCCCGAGGCCCTCGCCAGCGGTATCGCCGCCATCGTCGAGAAGCAGTGCCACGAGCTCGAGCTCGAGGTCCCGCACGTCTCCTTCGAGCCCGGCCGCGCGATCGCGGGCCCCTCGACGCAGACCCTGTACTCCGTCGGCTCCGTCAAGGACGTGCGGCTGGGCGGCCCCCATCACCGCGTCTACGTCTCGGTGGACGGCGGCATGAGCGACAACATCCGCACCGCCCTGTACGACGCGGACTACTCGTGCCTGCTGACCGGCCGGGTCTCCGACGCCGCTCCCGAGGTGGTGCGCGTGGTCGGCAAGCACTGCGAGAGCGGGGACATCGTGGTCAAGGACGAGTACCTGCCCGCCGACGTCCGGCGCGGGGACCTCGTCTCCGTGCCCGTCACCGGGGCCTACTGCTACTCGCTGGCCTCCAACTACAACCACGTCCCGCGCCCTCCGGTGGTCTCGGTCAAGGACGGCGAGATCCGCACCCTGATCCGCCGGGAGACGGAGGAGGACCTGCTGGGCCTGGACCTGGGGTGAGAGCGCCGCGGGCGCCGAGTACGCCCGGTGCCCGCGGCGAGGTCCTCTCGGACCCGCCGCTCACCCTCGTCGCAAACGTTCATGGACGGTCACGGACGGGACCTGCCCTCGGATACAGTGCGAGGGCCCGACCTGCCATCCCGTCGGACCGTGTGGAAGGACCATCTCGCACATGTCACTGACCTCTCCCGGCACCCCGCCGCCCCCGCAGCCCCCGGCGCTGCGTGTCGCCGTCCTCGGGGCCGGCACCGTCGGCACCGAGGTGCTGCGCCTCATCGCCCAGCAGCGTGGGGACCTCGCCCACCGCATCGGCGCCGACCTCGAGGTGGTCGGCATCGCGGTGCGGGACCTGACCCGGGACCGCGGTGAGCACGCCGGCGCCGAGCTGCTCACCGAGGACGCCTCGGAGCTGGTGCGGACGGCGGATCTCGTCATCGAGGTGATGGGCGGGATCGAACCGGCCCGCTCCCTGCTGCTGGACGCCATGGCGCACGGCGCGAGCGTCGTCACCGCGAACAAGGCCCTGCTCGCGCAGGACGGCGCCTCCCTGTACGAGGCCGCCGACATCCACGGCGTGGACCTCTACTTCGAGGCCGCGGTCGCCGGCGCGATCCCGCTGGTCAGGCCCGTGCGGGAGTCGCTCGCCGGAGATCGCATCCAGCGGGTCCTGGGAATCGTCAACGGCACCACCAACTACGTCCTCGATGCCATGACCCGCACCGGGGCGAGCTTCGACGCGGCCCTGGCCTCGGCGCAGGAGCTCGGTTTCGCCGAGGCCGATCCCACGGCCGATGTGCAGGGGCACGACGCCGCGGCGAAGGCCTCGATCCTGGCCTCCCTCGCGTTCCATTCACGGGTGCGGCTCTCGGACGTGCACTGCGAGGGAATCACCGAGGTCTCCCCGCTGGACATCGCCGCCGCTGCTCGCATGGGCCGCACCATCAAGCTGCTCTCGATCGTCGAGCGCGTCCAGGACGATCTGGGGGAGCGGATCTCCGCCCGCGTCTATCCGGCGCTGCTGCCCGACGAGCATCCGCTGGCCTCCGTCTCCGAGGCCTACAACGCCGTCTTCATCGAGGCCGACGCCGCCGGCTCGCTGATGTTCTACGGGCAGGGCGCCGGCGGAGCACCGACGGCCTCCGCGATCCTCGGCGACGTGGTCTCAGCCGCTCGTCAGCGCGTGCGCGGCGGCGTCGGGCCGCGCGAGTCGCGATACGCGGAGCTGGAGCAGGTTCCGCTGGACGACCTGCGCAACGCCTTCTACGTCTCGCTCACGGTCCAGGACCGTCCCGGCGTGCTCGCCGAGATCGCCGGCACCCTCTCGGGGAACGGGATCTCCATCTCGACGATCCACCAGGAGCTGCTCGAGAAGCCCGAGGGAGAGGGCGAGCAGGCCCTCGCCCACATCGGGATCAGCACGCACCGGGCGCTGGAGTCGGCGATGACCGCCTCGCTGGACCTGTTCTCCTCGACCTCCACGGTGCTCAGCATCGATTCCGTCCTGCGCATCGAAGGAGTCTGAAACCATGGCACACCAGTGGCGCGGCGTCCTCGCCGAGTACCGCGAGCAGCTGCCCTTCGCCGAGGGCGACACCCTGCTCAGCCTCGGGGAGGGCGGGACCCCGCTCGTCCCCGCCCCCGCCCTGTCCGCGCGCGTCGGAGCCGAGGTCCACGTCAAGGTCGAGGGCCAGAACCCGACCGGCTCCTTCAAGGACCGCGGCATGGTCTCGGCCATGTCGCGTGCCCTGAACGACGGGGCCACCGCGGTGGTCTGCGCCTCGACGGGCAACACCAGCGCCTCGGCCGCCGCCTATGCGACCGCCGCCGGACTGACCTGCGCGGTCCTGCTGCCGCAGGGCAAGATCGCCGCCGGAAAGCTCGCTCAGGCCGTCGTCCACGGCGCCCAGCTGATCCAGGTCGAGGGGAACTTCGACGACTGCCTCGAGATCGCCCGCAAGCTCGACGCCGAGCACCCGGTCGAGCTGGTGAACTCGCTGAACCCCTACCGCCTGCAGGGCCAGAAGACCGCGGCCTTCGAGGTGAGCGACGCCCTGGGCAGGGCCCCGGACATCCACGTCCTGCCCGTCGGCAACGCCGGCAACATCTCTGCCTACTGGATGGGCTACCGCGAGTACCACGAGGCGGGACTGACCGATTCGCTGCCGGCCATGTGGGGGTTCCAGGCCGCCGGCGCCGCGCCCTTCGTCGCCGGCCACCCGATCAGCGATCCCGAGACGGTCGCGACCGCGATCCGCATCGGTGCCCCGGCCTCCTGGAGCCTCGCCGTCGAAGCCCGCGACGGCTCCGGCGGTCTCATCGATGCCGTGTCCGACCAGCAGATCCTCGATGCCCAGCGGCTGCTCGCCGCCGAGGTCGGCGTCTTCGTCGAGCCCGCCTCCGCCGCCGGGGTGGCCGGCCTCCTGCAGCAGTCCGAGCGCGGGCAGGTCCCGGCCGGGGCCACCATCGCGGTCACGGTGACCGGCAACGGGCTCAAGGACATCGACACCGCCCTGTCCCAGCGCGACCTCACGCCCACCGTGATCCCGATCGACATCGCCGCCGCCGCGGAGGTCATCGGCCTGTGAGGATCCAGCACACGCACGTCTCCGTGCGGGTCCCGGCGACCTCCGCGAACCTCGGGCCCGGTTTCGACACGCTCGGGCTCGCGCTCGAGCTGTGCGACGACCTCGAGCTCGAGGCCACCACCGGCGGCGTCGAGGTGCTCGCCGAGGGAGAGGGCGCCGAGACGGTGCCGGCGGGGGAGGAGCACCTGGTGGTGCGCGCCCTGCGCCGCGGACTCGACCACGCCGGCGCGCCCCAGGTGGGGGTGCGCCTGCGCACCGTGAATCGGATCCCGCACGGCCGGGGGCTCGGCTCGAGCGCAGCCGCGACGGTCGCCGGTCTGCTGCTCGCCCGTGGCCTGCTCTCCGAGCCGGGGGCGCTCGACGACGCCGACGTGCTGCAGCTGGCGTGCGAGTTCGAGGGTCACCCCGACAACGCCGCTCCCGCCCTGCTGGGCGGAGTGGTGCTGTCCTGGATGAACGCGGGCCGGGCCCGTGCGGTGCCGCTCGCCCATGCCCCCGCGGTGCTCGATCCGCTGGTGCTGCTGCCCTCGAGCACCCTGTCCACCGACCGCGCCCGGGGACTGCTGCCGAGCGAGGTCCCGCATGCCGACGCCGTGTTCAACGCTTCCCGCGCCGGGTTGCTGGTGCATGCACTCTCCGCGGATCCCGAGCTGCTGATGGAGGCCACCGAGGATCGGCTGCACCAGGACCACCGCGCACCGGGCATGCCGCAGAGCGTGGAGCTGATGCGGGTGCTGCGCCAGGAGGGGCATGCCGCGGTGATCTCGGGAGCCGGCCCCTCCGTGCTCGTGCTCGCGGGACGGCGGGCGGAGGTGGCACCGCTCGTGCGCCGCGTGGTCGCCGACCCCGCGACGTGGCGGATCGCGCAGGTGGCGCTGCGGGAGTCCGGCAGTGCCCCTGTGGTAGGTTGAGCATGCGTCCAGGCGGCATCGTCCGATGGCGAGCACTGCAGCAGTTCGTGCGTGCAGTGTTCCGTGTCCCGATGCATCTCCCTGATCAGCGTCCCGCATGACCCTGCGCTCCGCGCACGTCGTGCCGAGCAGGCCCGTGCAGAGACGCCGACGCACCCCGAAGCACACCAGCAGGTCGACCACCGGTGCCCTGCACCGTGTCGACACCTCTGCTCGGACGAGCCGTTGTTGCACCTGGACCTTCGTCCCCTTGCCCCGCAGCGGCACCCCAGACCAGAACTGAATCGGCAACGACCGGTTCGACAGGAAGGAACCCGGGTGAACGACACCACCTCCGGCGCGGATCTCGCGGCCAAGAAGCTCCCCGAGCTGCAGGCCATCGCGGCCGGGCTCGGCATCAAGGGCGCGCGCCGTCTGCGCAAGGGCGAGCTGATCGAAGCGATCCGCGGGGGCGGCTCGCCCTCGGCCTCCGCCTCCTCCGGCGCCCCGCAGCAGCGCAGCGCCCGTACCTCCGCGGCCGCTCCCCGCGAGGACGCGGCGCCGGCGGCGTCCGCACCGCCGGCCCCCGTCGAGGAGCCGGCTCCGCAGGCCGACGCCGAGGGCGCCTCCTCGCGCGGACGGTCCCGCTCTCGCAGCCGAGACCAGCGTGACCAGGGCGAGGAGAACGCCCCGGAGCTCGGCATCGAGCTGCCCGACCGCGGCGACGGCGGTCGTGAGGACGCGGACCGCTCGCGAGATGCCCGTCGCGACGAGTCCCGTCGTGACGACCCGCGCCGCGACGAGTCCGGTCGTGACGGCTCCCGTCGTGACGACTCGCGCCGTCAGGAGGACGGCCGTGAGGACCGTCGTGGGAACCAGCAGGGCGGGAATCAGGGCGGCGGGAACCAGCGTCGTCGCCTCGAGGACATCGAGCTGCCCGACCGCTCGGGCGAGGACGACGAGGACCAGGACCGCTCGGGCGACCGCGATGACGACCGTCGGGGCCGCTCCCGCAATCGCAACCGCTCCCGTGATCGCAAGCGTCGCGGACGTGGCGGACAGAACGATCAGGGTGGCCAGCAGGGCGGCAACCAGGGAGGCCAGCAGGGCGGTACCCAGGGCAACCAGGGCACTCGGAATGATCAGCAGGACGATTCCGGGGTGCGTGACGGCGACGAGCTGATGGCGATCGCCGGCATCCTGGACATCCGTGACAACAACGCCTACGTCCGCACCACCGGATACCTGCCCGGCCCCAGCGACGTCTTCGTCACCATGAACCAGGTCAAGCGCCACGGCCTGCGTAAGGGTGACGCCATCACCGGCCAGGTGAAGGCCCCGCGCGAGGGCGAGGAGCACCGCGTCGAGCAGCCGCAGCAGCACGGCGGCGGCCGTAACCGCCGCGGCAAGGGCGGTGGCGGTGGCAACCAGGGCAAGTACGCCGCGCTGGTGCAGGTCGACTCCGTCAACGGCATGCCGATGGAGCGGGTGCGCTCGCGCGTCGACTTCGGCAAGCTCACCCCGCTGTACCCGGACGAGCGCCTGCGCCTGGAGACCGCTCCGAACGCTGTCGCCCCCCGGGTGATCGACCTCGTGTCGCCGATCGGCAAGGGTCAGCGCGGTCTGATCGTCTCGCCCCCGAAGGCCGGTAAGACGATCATCATGCAGCAGATCGCCAATGCGATCACCACGAACAACCCCGAGGTCCACCTCATGGTGGTGCTGGTCGATGAGCGGCCCGAAGAGGTCACCGACATGCAGCGCACGGTCAAGGGCGAGGTCATCGCCTCGACCTTCGACCGCCCGGCCTCCGACCACACGATCGTGGCCGAGCTCGCGATCGAGCGTGCCAAGCGCCTGGTGGAGATGGGCCGCGACGTGGTCGTGCTGCTGGATTCCCTGACCCGCCTCTCGCGCGCCTACAACCTCGCCGCACCGGCCTCCGGCCGTATCCTCTCCGGCGGTGTGGACGCCTCGGCGCTGTACCCGCCCAAGCGGTTCTTCGGCGCGGCCCGCAACATCGAGCACGGCGGTTCGCTGACCATCCTCGCCTCCGCCCTGGTGGAGACCGGGTCGAAGATGGACGAGGTCATCTTCGAGGAGTTCAAGGGCACCGGCAACATGGAACTGCGCCTGGCCCGCAGCCTCGCGGAGAAGCGCATCTTCCCGGCCGTGGACGTCAACGCCTCGAGCACCCGCCGCGAGGAGGAGCTCATGGGCAAGGACGAGCTGGCCATCATGTGGAAGCTCCGCCGCGTGCTCGGCTCGCTCGAGCAGCAGCAGGCTCTCGAACTCCTTCTGGAGCGCACCAAGAAGACCCAGTCGAACACCGAGTTCCTCATGACGGTCCAGAAGAACACCCCGAGCGTGAACGGTCGCAACAGCGACTGAGCGCACTGCGCACGACGACGGGGCGTCTCCCAGCAGGGAGGCGCCCCGTCGTCGTGCGGGCCGGATCAGCTCAGATTTCTCGGGTCGATCTCCTGCCGCTCGTGCCTCGCAACACGGCGCAGCATGTCGATCACCCTTTGATGGCGCCGGCGGCGATGTTCGCGATGAAGTGTCGTGAACCGATGATGAACACGCCGATCAGCGGTACCACGCTGATCAGGGCACCCGCCATCACCATCCCGTAGTCAGTCAGGTACAGCGAGTTGAGGTTCTGCAGCGAGGTCTGCAGGGTCTGCCGCTGCGGGTCGACCAGCACGATGAGCGGCCAGACGTAGTCGTTCCACGCGGTGATGAAGGTGAAGATGCCCAGGAACGCGAGGCCGCCGCGCAGCAGCGGCACCCCGACCCGCCAGTAGGTCGTGAAGAAGCCGGCACCGTCGATGCGGGCGGACTCGATGAGCTCATCGGGGACCGATCCCGCGGCGATCTGACGCAGCAGGAAGATCCCGAAGGCGTTGGCCGCGCCGGGGACGATGAGCGCCTGCAGTGTGCCGACCCATCCCAGCTCGGACATCAGGATGAAGCTCGGCACCAGGGAGAGGCTGCCGGGCACCAGCATCGTGGCGATGAGCAGGATGAACAGCGGCTTCTTCCCGGGGAAGTTGAACTTCGCGAAGGCGAACGCCGCCAGGGAGTCGAAGAACATCACCAGCACCGCGCACGAGGTGGAGACGATGATCGTGTTCACCAGCGCCTGCAGGAGATCGACGCTCTGGACGACGGTGCGCACGTTCTCCACGAAGCTGCTGCCGAAGGTCAGCTTCGGCGGGTAGCCGAAGATCTCCGCGGTGGTCGAGGTGGACATGACGATCAGCCAATAGAACGGGAAGATCGACAGGATCACGCCGATGATCACGCACAGGTGGGGCACCGCGCGGGCCAGACGTCCGCGGGCGACGTAGTGCCGGCTCGGCGGCCTGCTGCCCCCGGAGCCGGATCCGGCGCCGGAGGTCGGATCGATACCGGCCGTCGCGTCGCCGCCGGGACGGGGAACAGGTGAGAGGGCGGTCATCGGCGTGCCTCCTTCGTCCGTGAGCTGCGCCGCGGCGCGTCGTCCCCGCGCCCGGAGACCAGGCGCCAGTTGATGATCGAGAAGACAGCGGCGATGAGGAACAGGGCCCAGGCGATCGCGGAACCGTACCCGAAGTCGAACTGGGTGAAGGCCTGGTTGTACTGGTAGAGCACGATGGTCATCCCGGCCTCGCCGGCGCCGCCGCTGTCGCCGAGCAGCACCTGCGGCTCGGTGAACAGGCTGAGCCCGCCGATGGTCGAGGTGATCACCGTGAACAGGATGATCGGTCGCATCATGGGTATCGTGACCCGGAAGAACACCTGCCACAGGCTCGCGCCGTCGACCTTCGCCGCGTCATAGAGGTCCGTCGGGATCGACTGCAGACCGGCGAGATAGATGATCGCGTTGTAGCCGGTGAAGCGCCAGATCACCATGATCGCTATGGTCACCTTGATCCCCCACGGGCTGGAGAGCCAGGGGACGGAATCGAGGCCCACTGCGGTGAGGGCGGAGTTGATCAGGCCGAAGGTGTCCGAGAAGACCGAGCCGAACACGATCGCCATCGCCACCATGGAGGTGACGTTGGGAAGGAAGAACGCGACCCGGTAGAACTTCGTGAAGCGGATGTTCTGATGCAGCAGGAACGCGATCACCATCGCCAGGAAGAGCATCGGGATCGTGGACAGGAACCAGATGATGAAGGTGTTCCCGACGGCGTTCCAGAAGCGTCCGTCGGAGAGCAGGAACTGGTACTGGGCGAGCCCGACGAAGGACATGTCGCCCATCCCGTCCCAATCCGTGAAGGACAGCACAATGGAGAACAGGATGGGGAACAGCCCGAATACGGCGAACAGCAGGTAGAAGGGCGAGATCGCCACGTACAGCGGCAGAGCGCGACGCAGGGTGCGCCTCCGTCGGGCGCGCGGGTTGTGCGGGTCGCGCGGATCCTGCGGGGCGACGCCGGATCGGACCGGGGCGGCCGTGGTCATGACTCCACTCCTCGCTTGGTGAGCACCTTCTCCGCCTGGGTGAGGGCGTCCTCCCAGGCCGCTTCCGGATCCTTGCCCGAGGTCTCGACGTTGGTGATCTCGAGGGTGAAGGTGCCGCTGATGACGGTCTCCCAGGTGCTGATGAACGACGTGGGGACGGATTCGGCGGCGGTGGAGAAGAACTCCAGCGGATCCTGGCCCCCGTAGAACTCCCCGGAATAGTCGAGCTGGTCGAAGGAGGCGGGGGTCGAGGGGAACAGCTGCACGTCCTCGTAGGCGGCGGCCTGGTTCGCGGGCGAGGTGATCCAGGTGAGGAAGGCGATCGCAGCCTCGGGATCCTTGCAGGTGTGGGGGAGCGCGGCGAAGGAGCCGCCGTTGTTGCCGGGGCGGACCGGCTGGGAGGCGAGACGCCAGGCACCGGCGGTGTCGGGTGCGGACTCCTCGAGCACCTGGGCCTACCAGGCCGCGCCGATGTTCCCTGCGGTGCGACCGCTGGCCCAGGCCGCGTTCTGATCGGTGGTGCGGTCACGGGGGATCTTCGCCGTGACGCCCGCCCGTATGGCGGCGACGGCGGTGTCCCAGGCCTGGCGGACCGCGCTGTCGGGCTTCGAGTAGAGCGCTGTGTCGTCGGTGTCGAAGTAGCGCTCCGGGCTCGCGTTCAGGAATCCCTCGTAGACGGTCTGCGCATCGTTGACCAGGAAGGAGTCGGCGGCCTCCCTGAGCTCCGCGCCGAGCGCGACCCAGTCGTGCCAGGTGGTGATCGCCGCCGAGACCTCCTCGGGAGTGTTCGGCAGTCCGGCCCGTTCGAAGACGTCCTGCCGGTAGAAGAAGCCGGTCGGCCCGATGTCCAGCGGGAAGAAGCAGAACCGGCCCGATGGGGTGGTACCCAGGTCCCACTTCCAGGCGTAGAAGTCCTCCTCGACGGCGCCGGCGCCCAGCTCCTCCAGGTCGAGGAAGAGATCCTCGTTGGTGAAGTACAGGGCGTTGTTGGAGTTGATGTAGGTGATGTCGGGGATGTACGCGTTGCCGGCCAGACTGGTGCGCAGCTTGGTGTCGAAGGTCGTCCCGATGACGTCGGCGCGCAGGTGGCGGTCGGTGCTCGGGATCTGCTCGGAGGCCTGCTGCAGGAGCGCCGGGCTGGCGGAGCGATCCCAGTACCACAGGACCAGCTCCTCCGGGTCCTCGGAGATGCTCGGATCGGAGCCGCACCCGGCGAGCCCCAGCGGCAGCAGACCGGCTCCGAGCAGCAGGGACCGCCGGGACGGACGGGCCGGCGGTGGAGTACTTCGGTGTGGACGACGTGCGAGCGCTGCGCTCATACGCACCCTCCTCGTTGAGTGGCGGACTAGACCCGTGAACGTTCACGAGTGACGCAGATCATGTCAGCGCGATACATTCCCGTCAACGGTCGGTCTCCCGCGAGGACCGAGAGCGTGCGCTCCGGTCGAGAGGGATATGCGCTTGTGGGGCGAGGTCGATCGGGATAACGTGGAGGCTCGTGAACGTTCACGCCCCTGTCTCACACGATCTCGAAGGACGACGACGCCTCCATGAGCACCACCTCCTCCTCGTTCCGCTGGGCCGTTCTCGGCCCCGGCTCCATCGCCCGCCGCTTCGCCTCGCAGCTGCCGGATTCCCAGGACGGCGTCCTGGTCGCGGTGGGCAGCTCCTCCCCCGAGCGCGCCGCGGCGTTCGCCGAGGAGTTCCCCCTCTCCGGCCCCGCGCTGCTCGGCAGCTATGACGAGGTGCTCGGCTCCGACGAGGTCGACGCCGTCTACATCTCGACCGTCCACACTGCTCACGCCCGGCTCGCCGCCGCCGCCCTCGAGGCCGGGAAGCATGTCCTCTGCGAGAAGCCGCTGACCCCGAACGCCGGCACCACCATGGCGCTGACGGACCTCGCCCAGCGCAGCGGGAAGGTCCTGCTCGAGGCCTACATGTACCGTTTCCATCCGCAGACGGTGCGGGTGCTGGAGCTGGTGGGTGAGGGAGCCATCGGCGAGGTCACCCACGTCGATGCGTCCTTCGCCTTCGACACCGGCGGTCGCAGTGGGCGCCTGTTCGACACGGCGACCGCGGGCGGCGGCATCCTCGACGTCGGCTGCTACCCGATGTCCTTCGCGCGCTTCGTCGCAGGAGCGGCCCAGGGGAGCACCTGCGCCGATCCGATCGAGGTGCGCGGCAGCGGCACCCTGGGAGCGACCGGGGTCGACGAATGGGCCACCGCCGAGGTCACCCTGCCCGGAGGAATCACCGCGAGCCTGCGCACCGGCGTGCGACTGGCTGATCCGCAGTCCGCCACCATCACCGGCACGCGCGGTGTGATCCGCCTGGCCGACCCGTGGGGTCTCGGTCCGGAGCAGGTCATCGAGCTCGACGTGGTCGGCGAGGAGCGTCGCCGTCTCGAGATCCCCGCCGCCTCCGCCTATGCGCTCGAGGCCGACGCCCTGGCCCTCGCCGCGCGCGAGGGTGGCGTCGTCCCCGAGCTCACCGGCGAGAACTCCCTCGGACAGGCGCGCGCCCTGGACCAGTGGCGCGAGCAGATCGGTCTGCGCTACCCCTTCGAGGCCGACGACGCGGACATTCCCACCCTGACCGGGGAACCCCTCGCCGCCGGCAGCGTCCAGCTCGGACCGGCCATGGCCTACGGCACGCTCCCGGGACTCGACAAGAAGGTCTCGCGCCTGGTGATGGGCTGCGACAACCAGATGAACCTGGCGCACGCCTCGGCGATCTTCGACGCCTTCTACGAGATCGGCGGCACCACGTTCGACACCGCCTACATCTACGGCGGCGGATACGTCGAGAAGCTGTTCGGCACCTGGGTCCAGAACCGCGGAGTGCGCGAGGACGTCGTCGTCATCACCAAGGGCGCCCACACCCCGCACTGCGATCCGGAGTCGATCACGCGCCAGCTCGAGGAGTCCCTGGAGCGACAGGGCACCGAGTACGCGGACCTGTACATGATGCACCGCGACAACCCGGACGTCCCGGTCGGCGAGTTCGTCGACGTCATGGACGAGCACCTGCGAGCGGGCCGCATCAGCGCCTACGGCGGGTCGAACTGGACGCCCGCACGGGTGGACGAGGCCAATGAGTACGCCCGCGCGAACGGTCGCACCGGCTTCACGATCCTCTCCAACCACTTCGGCCTCGCCGAGGCGCTCGACGTGCCGTGGGCCGGCTGCGTCCACGCCACCGACCCCGACTCCAAGGCGTGGCTCGAGGAGCGCGGGCTCGCGCTGTTGCCGTGGTCCTCGCAGGCCCGCGGCTTCTTCACCGGCCGCGCCCACCCCGAGGACCGCTCGGACGCGGAGCTCGTGCGGTGCTACTACAGCGACGAGAACTTCGAGCGCCTGGCCAGGGCCCGCGCCCTTGGTGAGGAGCACGGTGTCCCCGCGACCGCGATCGCGCTGGCCTTCGTGCTGCATCAGAAGTTCCCGACCTTCCCCCTGTTCGGGCCGCGCAGCATCGCCGAGATGCGCTCCTCGACGCTGGGCCTGGGAGTCACGCTGACCGAGAGCGACCTCGCCTGGCTGGACCTCAAGGCCGAGACCCGGTGAGTTCCCAGGGGCGCCGGTCGACGATCATCGACGTCGCGGCGCGGGCCGGGGTCTCCCGACAGACGGTCTCGCGCGCGATGAACGACATGTCCGGCATCAGCACCGCCACCCGCGAGCGGGTGCTCGAGGCGGCCCGCGAGCTGAGCTACCGCCCCTCCCGCTTCGGACGCGGACTGGTCGAACAAGGGCCGATCACCCTCGGGCTCGTGGTGATGGACCTGTCCAACGCGTACTTCGCGGAGCTCGGGGCCGCGGTGGTCAGGGCCTGCGCCCCGTACGGCTGGAACGTGGTGCTCGCCGAGGCGGACAACGCACCGCATCCCGAACAGGTCGCCGGACCGTTGGCCCGGCGGGTCGACGCGATCGTCGGCTACGGCGTGCAGACAGCCGGTATCCGGGGCACCGGAGGCATGCCCGTGGTTGCGCTGGGCGATTCCACGGAGCAGATCGATGCGGTCGGTGTCGTCGAGCTGGCCATCGCCGAGGCCATGAGCGACCTCACGGAGCACCTGCGGGCCGCCGGTGTCGCCCGGCCCGTCGTGCTCGACCTGGCCGGTGAGACGCCCAGCCCCCGGGCGGTGGCGCTGGCCGGGGCCCTCGCTCCGCTGGCGGCGGACGGCGAGGTGCCGATCCACGGGGTCGACGGCCGTACCGGACATCGTGAGGTGCTCGAGACGCTCCTCGAGAACGGCGCCGACGCGATCGTCGCGTTCAACGACGAGCTCGCGGTGCGTGTGCTGCGTGCGCTCCGGCTGCTCGGCGTCGACGTGCCGGGGCAGGTCCGCCTGGTCGGCGTGGACGGACTGGAGATCGCCTCTCTCGTCACCCCGGAGCTGACCACGCTGAGCGTGGACATCGAGGCGATCGCCCGGGAGACGGTCGCACTGGTGGCCCAGATGCTCGAGGAGGAGGCCCCGCTGAGCGGCCGGGGCGCGCACCGCGTCGTGCCCTACCGGCTCGAGGTCCGCGCCTCGACCTGAGTGGCGCGCGATGTTGCGCACGCAGCACCCGGATCCCTCGCCTGTGAGGCAGGGGTCGTGGCAGACTATGACGTCGGTTCTGGTTCACGGCGCCCGCCGGGCGCCGACCCAGCGACCCCGAGAAGGAGAGACATGAAGGCTGAGATCCACCCCCAGTACGTCGAGACCCAGGTGACCTGCACCTGTGGCAACTCGTTCACCACGCGCAGCACGAAGGGCGACGGCAACATCAAGGCCGAGGTCTGCTCCGCGTGCCACCCGTTCTACACCGGCAAGCAGAAGATCCTCGACACCGGCGGCCGCGTGGCCCGCTTCGAGGCCCGCTACGGCAAGAAGAGCTCCTGATCCCCGAGCGCTGGGAGATCGGGCCGATGGCCCGCGCCTGATCGACGCAGTCTCCGACGCCGGTGCGCGCCCCAGGGCGTGCACCGGCGTCGTCGCATGCGCAGCCGGAGTCGAGCGGAGGACCGGGATGGAACCACGTCGCGAGGATCGCCTCGCCCCACTGCGGCGCGAGCACGCCCGTCTCCAGGACGCCCTGGCCGATCCCGCGCTCCACGACGACCCCGCGCGAGCCCGGCGCGCGGGGCGCCGCTACGCGGAGCTCGAGTCCGTGCTGGGCGCTGCCGCCCAGGTCGAATCGACGGCCGACGACCTCGGGACCGCCCGTGAACTGGCAGAGCTGGGGGAGGGGGACGACGAGCTCGCGGCCGAGACCGAGCAGCTCGCCGCTCGCCTGGAGACCGAGCAGGACCGCCTCGAGGACCTCCTCGCCCCGCGCGACCCCGACGATTCGCGCGATGTGATCCTCGAGATCAAGGCCGGTGCGGGCGGTGAGGAATCCGCCCTGTTCGCCGCCGAGATGCTGCGCATGTACCGCTCCTACGCGGAGCACCGGGGATGGCGCGTCGAGGTGCTCACCTCCGCCGAGTCCGAGCTGGGCGGTCTGAAGGACGTCACCGTCGCCGTCAGCGCCCGCTCCGGCACCGCCCCCGCCGACGGTGTCTACGCCCATCTCAAGCACGAGGCCGGGGTGCACCGCGTCCAACGGGTGCCGGTCACGGAGTCCGCCGGCCGGATCCACACCTCCGCCGTGGGGGTGCTGGTGCTGCCCGAGGCGGACGAGGCCGACGAGGGCGAGCTGCTGGCCGAGGCCATGGCCCCGGCGAACCTCCGCATCGACGTGTTCCGCTCCAGCGGCCCCGGCGGCCAGAGCGTGAACACCACCGACTCCGCGGTGCGCATCACCCATCTGCCCACCGGCCTCGTGGTCTCCTGCCAGGACCAGAAGAGCCAGCTCCAGAATCGCGAGCAGGCCCTGCGGATCCTGCGCACGCGCCTGCTGGACGCGCGACGGCTCGAGCAGGAGCAGCAGTCCTCGGCGGCGCGCCGCTCCCAGGTCCGCACGGTCGACCGCAGCGAGCGCATCCGCACCTACAACTTCCCCGAGTCGCGCGTGGCCGACCACCGCACGGGGTACAAGGCCGGCAATCTCTCCCACGTCCTCGCCGGGGATCTCGAGGACCTCATCGCCTCCTCCCGCGAGGCCGAGCGGGCCGCCCGTCTGGCCGAGGCCCAGCGCTCCGTCGACGAGGACGACCTCCCGTGAGCGCCACCGCGACCCGCGACCTGCTGCGGGAGGCCCTCGCCGAGACCACCCAGCGGCTCGGCCGGGCCGGCGTCGCCTCCCCGAGCGTCGATGCGCGCGCACTGATCGCCGCGGCCGCCGGCACCGCGCGCCCGCTGGTCCTGCTCGATGATCTGCCCGCGGACTTCGCCGAGCAGCTCGAGGGGCTCACGGCGCGCCGCGAGCGACGCGAACCGCTCCAGCTGATCCTGGGCAGGGCCCCCTTCCGACGCCTGATGCTGCACGTGCGCGAGGGCGTGTTCATCCCCCGGCCGGAGACCGAGCTCGCCCTGGACCTGCTGCGCCAGCATTCCACCGGACCGCTCGAGCACCTCGTGGACCTGTGCACGGGCAGCGGCGCCCTGGCCGCCTCCGCTCTCGACGAGATCCCCACCGCCCGGGTGCTGGCCGTCGAGATCGACCCCGCGGCCGCTGACCTCGCCGCGGAGAACCTGGAGGCCGCCGGGCCGGGCCGCGGTCGCGTGCTGTGCGCGGATCTGACCTCCGATCCCCGGGATGCGGTGTTGGCCGAGCTCGAGGCGGCGGCCCCGGTCGACGCGATCGTGTCCAACCCGCCATACATCCCGCCCCTGGCCGTCCCCCGGGACGCCGAGGTGCTCGACCACGACCCCCATCGCGCCCTCTTCGGCGGCGGTGCCGACGGGCTCGAGGTGCCCCGCGCCGTGATCTCCTGGGCCGCGCGTCTGCTGCGGCCGGGAGGAGTGCTGATCATGGAGCATGCCGACGTCCAGGGCCCCGCCGCCCGGGACGCCGCCTCCCGCATCGGCGGCTTCGACCGCCTGAACACCGCCCCCGACCTGACCGGCCGTGACCGCTTCCTGGTGGCACGCCGCGCCGGGACCCGACCCCTGGAAGTGAGAGACTGACCCGGTGAGCGTCCACGACACCCAGAATCCCGAATCCCGCGAGAAAGCTCTCGTGGCGGCGACGCAGGCCGTCCGCGACGGCAAGCTGATCGTGCTGCCGACCGACACCGTCTACGGCATCGGTGCCGACGCCTTCACCCCGGACGCCGTGGCCGACCTGCTCGAGGCCAAGGGCCGCGGCCGCGACGTCCCGCCGCCGGTGCTGGTCGGCGATCACGCCGTGCTGCTCGCTCTCGCCGTCGACGTCCCCGACTACGTCGAGCCTCTCGCCGAGGAGTTCTGGCCCGGCCCGCTCACCCTGATCCTCACCGCGCAGCCCTCCCTGTCCTGGGACCTGGGGGAGACCGGCGGCACCGTCGCGCTGCGCATGCCCGATGACGAGATCGCCCTGGAGCTGCTGCGCCGCACCGGACCGCTCGCCGTCTCCAGCGCGAACCGCCATGGGAAGTCCGCCGCGCTCACCGTGCTGGACGCCGCCACGCAGCTCGGTGACTCCGTGGAGGAGTACCTCGACGGCGGCACCGCCCGCATCGGCACCGGTTCCACCATCATCGACACCACCGTCACGCCCGCCGAGATCGTCCGCGACGGCACGCTCAGCGCGGAGGAGATCATCGCGGTCGTCGGCGACATCTTCTCCGCCCCGGAGCCCGAGGAGCCGGAGGAGCCCTCGGAGGCCGCGGAGACGGAGAGCTCCGGGGAGGACGACGGGGCCGCGACGGCGGAGGGCACCGAGACGGCGCGGGCCGCCGACGAGGCCGAGGGCGCGACCTCGAGCTCCGCCGGCAACGCCGCGGCCTCCGAGCAGAGCGCTCGGGACGCCGACGAGACCGCCCTGGAGCCCGAGGCGCCGGCCGCGGAGCACGGGGGAGTGCTGGACCTCCCCTCCGAGCCGGACCTCGTCGAGCTCTCCTCCACGCCCACCGAGGAGGACGCCGCCGCACCCGCACCGGTCCCGACGGATGAGGACGGGCCCGGACGGGGGAGCTCCGCCGGGTGAGGATCTATCTCTTCATCCTGCTGGTCTCCGCGGCCGTGACGTACCTGATCACTCCCGCCGTGAGGCTGCTGGCCCGGCGCGCCGGAGCGATGACCGCGGTGCGGGACCGGGACGTGCACGATGCGGTGACCCCGCGTCTCGGCGGCCTGGCGATGCTCGCCGGCGTGATCGCCGCGATGCTCATCGCCAGCAACGTCCCCTTCCTCGAGGGGCTCTTCCGCGACACCCGCCAACCGTGGGCGATCCTCGCGGCCGCCACCCTGGTGTGCCTGCTCGGCGCGGCCGACGACAAGTGGGACCTGGATTGGATGACCAAGCTCGCGGGGCAGGTGCTGGCCGCCATGCTGCTGGCCTGGCAGGGAGTGAGCCTGGTGTCCCTGCCGATCGGCGGGGTCACGATCCTCTCCGAGCGCTCCGCGCTCATCCTCACCGTGCTGGTGGTGGTGGTCAGCATGAACGCCGTCAACTTCGTCGACGGGCTCGACGGGCTCGCGGCCGGGGTGATGGCCATCGGCGGCTCCGCGTTCTTCCTGTACGCCTACACGCTCACCCGCAATGTCTCGACCACGGACTACTCCTCACTGGCCGCCCTGCTGACCGCCGTGCTGATCGGAGCTTGTGCGGGCTTCCTGCCGCACAACATGACCCGGGCCCGCATCTTCATGGGGGACTCCGGGTCGATGCTGCTCGGGCTGCTCCTGGCCGCCAGCACCATCGCCGTCACCGGCCAGGTCGACCCCGGCCGACTCTCGGGCGCGGACATCTTCGGGCAGTTCCTGCCGATCCTGCTGCCCATCGGCGTGATGGTGATCCCCTTCCTCGACTTCGCACTCGCCGTGGTGCGGCGGATCGGTTCGGGCAAGTCTCCCTTCCACGCCGACAAGGCCCATCTGCACCACCGGCTGCTGCGACTGGGCCACTCCAAGCGCACGGCGGTGCTGATCATGTACACGTGGACGGTCGTGGTCTCCGTGGGGCTGCTGCTGCCGCTGACGCTGAGCGCCCGCTCCGTGCTGATCTTCTGGGTGTGCGGGCTCCTGTTCGCCCTCCTGCTGACCTTCGACCCGTTGAGATGGCGTCCCAGGCGCCATCGGAAGGACTCCGATGTCCCCTCGACCTGACAGTGCCGCCCCGACCGACGCCGACCGGCCCCGACGCCGTGCAGTGGGCGACCGCGCGATGCAGCGGGCCACGCTGACCGCGCTCGTCGTCGGCATCGTGCTCGATGCGCTCGTGATCGTGCTCGCGGCGACCATCGGGGATCCGCCGGCCCTGACCGGCGCGCTGATCGGCACCGGCCTCACGCTCGTGATCGTGCTGCCGACGCTCGCCATCGCCTTCGCGGGAAAGCACCTGACCCCGGTGACGATGGCCGCGACCGTGCTCGGCAGCTGGGCCGTCAAGATGCTGATTGTGATCCTCGTCCTGATCGCCGTGCGGGACCTGGCGTCGGTCTCGACCCGATGGATCGGGCTGGCACTGCTGGTCGGCGCGGTCTCGGCCGTGTTCGTGGAGGCCGTGCTGCTGGCCAGGTCCCGTCAACCGCTCCAGGTGGACCCCCCGGAGGGCCCCTCGGACGACCGGTCGGGATCATGACTCTCTGTTATGCTTCCAGAGGTGCTCGACCGCTGATCACGGTGCAATACCGCAGTGAGTGCGACCACTGATCGACCACCCGGAACGCCCAGGCGTCGCCTATCGCCGTACGTACGGTGGCCGCACCCGGAATGGTCGCGATCGAGTTGACAGCTATGGCTGACGCCGCTGCGTCTGGCCACACGACCACGGGAGATCGAGCTGAACACCGCAGACCTCAGCCCCACGCTGTACGCCGAGGGCGATTCGCTCTTCCACATCCCGACGCTGGCGGAGTTCTTCCCGCCCCCGATCCTGTTCGCCGGGACGCCGTTCGAGTTCAACCGCGTCCAGCTGGTCCGACTCATCGTGCTCGCCGTCGTGCTGATCGTGATGTGCGTGATCGCCTCCCGCGCCAAGCTGGTGCCCGGCAAGGCGCAGAGCATCGTCGAGATGATCATCGAGTTCGTGCACACCACGATCATCCAGAACACCCTCGGGATCCGCGAGGGCCGGCGCTTCGCCCCCTTCCTGGTCACGTTGTTCTTCCTCATCCTCACGATGAATCTCGCGGGAGTGGTCCCTGGCCTCAACCTCGCCGGCACCTCCGTCATCGGGCTCCCGCTGCTGGCGGCCCTGTGGACCTTCGCGGTGTACGTCATCTTCGGCGTGAAGAAGCACGGCTTCCTCGGCTACATCAAGCACGAGACCATGCCCCCCGGCGTCCCCAAGCCCATCTACATCCTGCTGGTCCCGATCGAGTTCCTGCAGGTCGTGCTGATCCGCTGGGCCTCGCTGACCATCCGACTCCTGGCCAACATGGTGGCCGGCCACATCATGATCGTCGTCTTCGTCGGCATCACCCAGGGACTCCTGCTGTCCGGCACTTGGCTGATCGCGGTCTCGCCCTTCTCCGGAGCGCTCGCCATCGGCATCTACGGCTTCGAGATCTTCGTCGCCGGCCTGCAGGCCTTCATCTTCACCATGCTCGCCGCGGTCTACATCCAGATGGCCACCTCGGACGAGCACTGAGCCCCGCACCACACCTCCCCGCAAGACCCTGTCTGCCGTCCGCCCGGTCGGCACAACGAAAGGAAACACCCCGTGGACCCGATGATCCTCTCTGAACTCAACGGCAACGTCGCGTCGATCGGCTACGGCCTCGCCGCGATCGGCCCTGGCATCGGCATCGGCATCATCGTCGGCAAGACCGCCGAGGCCACCGCCCGCCAGCCCGAGCTGCGCGGTGCCCTGCAGTCGACCATGTTCATCGGTATCGCCTTCACCGAGATCCTGACGCTGCTCGCCATCGTCACCGGCCTCATCTTCGGCGGAACGGCCTGAGGCACCCCTGATGCTCAACGCCGAACAGGAAGTCCCAGGCTACAAACTCCTGCTGCCTGAGACGTCGGAGATCGTCTGGACGCTGATCTTCCTCGTCATCTTCGCCGTGGTCTTCATGAAGTTCATCCTGCCGCGGCTGAACGCCGTGCTCGACGAGCGCTCCGAGAAGATCGAGGGCGGGCTGAAGAAGGCCGAGGAGGTCCAGCAGCAGGCCGACGACCTCCGCGCCACCCAGGAGCAGGAGCTCGCCGCCGCCCGCCAGGAGGCCGCCGGCATCCGCGAGAAGGCGCGCCAGGACGGTACCCGCATCGTGGAGGAGGCCAAGGCCCGCGCCGAGGCCGAGTCCGAGCGCGTCCTCGTCGCCGGCCGTCAGCAGCTGACCGCAGAGCGCCAGACGGCCTCCGCCCAGCTGCACCACGAGGTCGGATCGCTCGCCAGTGATCTCGCCTCGAAGATCGTCGGGGAGTCCCTCACCGACGACGAGCGCTCCCGCCGTGTGATCGACCGGTTCCTGGACGACCTCGAGTCGAACCAGACCGCCACCCGATAAGGACCAGTGATGCGAGGAACCTCCTCCACCTCGTTCGCCGAGGTCGCCCAGCAGGCTCGTTCCGTCTTCCAGGCGGGCGGCCCCACGCTGGAGGACACCGCGGACGATTTGTTCGCGATCGCGGACGCGATCGACTCCAGCAATCAGCTCGTGCGTCTGCTCAGCGACTCCGGTCGCGACGCCGAGACGAAGGAGACGGCCGTCCGTTCGCTGCTGACCGGACGCGTCGACGACGCGTCCCTCGGCCTCGCTCTCGAGGTCGTACGCCGTCGGTGGTCCGAGCAGGAGGACATCCTCGATGCGCTCGAACAGCTGGGCGTGCTCGCCCTGCTGGAGCAGTCGGAGCGCGGGGGATCCCTCGCCCAGGTGGAGGAGGAGCTCTTCCAGGTCTCTCGCCTGATCGACGACAGTCCTGAGCTGTCCTCGAGCTTCGATGACGCGCGCCAGGACCCCGCCTCCCGCGGCACCGTGGTCCGGTCGCTGCTCGAGGGCCGCGCCCACCCCCTCACGGTCGCTCTCGCCGTCCGCGCCGTCTCCCGGGCTACGGACGTGAAGCCCGCGCGCCGCGTGCGGGAGTTCGCGGACTTCGCTTCCGAGCAGCGCCGCCGGCTCCTGGCCGTCGTCGAGAGCTCCCGGCCCCTCGACGAGGCCCAGCAGTCCCGCCTGGGTGCCGTGCTCGCAGGCATCTACGGCCGTGAGGTGCAGATGAACCTCGAGGTCGTCTCGGACGTCGTGGGCGGTCTGCGGATCCATGTCGGCGACGACCTCTACGACGCAACCGTCCTCGCGCGCCTGGCCAAGGCCCGCGCACACCTGGTGTCCTGACGGCCCCGGCCGCGACACACATCCCCGCACCACTGACCAGCGCCCGCAGCGACGGGACCACGAGAGGAAGCGAAGCACCGCGATGGCTGAGCTCACGATTCGCCCGGAGGACATCCGGCACGCCCTGGACACCGCCGTGTCCCACTACCAGGCAGAGAACACCGACCGCGAGGAGATCGGCCGCGTCACCGAGTCGGCCGACGGCATCGCCCGCGTCGAGGGCCTGCCCAACGTCATGGCCAACGAGCTCGTCCGCTTCGAGAACGGCGAGCTGGGCCTGGCGCTGAACCTCGAGCTGCGCGAGATCGGTGTCGTGGTGCTCGGCGAGTTCGCCGGCATCGAGGAGGGCCAGGAGGTCCGCCGCACCGGTGAGGTCCTCTCCGTCCCCGTCGGCGACGGATATCTGGGCCGAGTGGTCGACCCCACCGGAGCCCCGATCGACGGCCTCGGCACCATCGAGACCTCCGGGCGCCGCGCGCTCGAGCTGCAGGCTCCCAGCGTCATGCAGCGCAAGAGCGTCAAGGAGCCGCTGCAGACCGGCATCAAGGCCATCGACGCGATGACGCCGATCGGCCGCGGCCAGCGCCAGCTGATCATCGGCGACCGCCAGACCGGCAAGACCGCCATCGCGATCGACACCATCTTGAACCAGAAGGAGAACTGGGCCAGCGGCGACCCGTCGAAGCAGGTGCGCTGCATCTACGTCGCGGTGGGCCAGAAGGGCTCCACGATCGCCTCCGTGCGCTCGACCCTGGAGGCCGAGGGTGCGCTGGAGTACACCACGATCGTCGCCGCCCCCGCCTCGGACCCGGCCGGCTTCAAGTACATCGCCCCCTACGCGGGCTCGGCCATCGGCCAGCACTGGATGTACGAGGGCAAGCACGTGCTCATCGTCTTCGACGACCTCTCCAAGCAGGCCGAGGCCTACCGCGCCGTGTCGCTGCTGCTGCGTCGCCCGCCGGGCCGCGAGGCCTACCCGGGTGACGTCTTCTACCTCCACTCCCGCCTGCTCGAGCGCTGCGCCAAGCTCTCGGACGCGATGGGTGGCGGCTCCATGACGGCTCTGCCGATCATCGAGACCAAGGCCAACGACGTCTCGGCCTACATCCCGACCAACGTCATCTCGATCACCGACGGCCAGTGCTTCCTGCAGTCGGACCTGTTCAACGCGAACCAGCGCCCGGCGGTCGACGTCGGCGTCTCGGTCTCCCGCGTGGGCGGCTCGGCGCAGACGAAGGCCATGAAGTCGGTCTCGGGCACGCTGAAGATCGACCTCGCGCAGTACCGCGACCTCGAGGCCTTCGCGATGTTCGCCTCCGATCTGGACTCCGCGTCCAAGCAGCAGCTCAACCGCGGCGCTCGCCTGATGGAGCTGCTCAAGCAGAACCAGTCCTCTCCCTTCCCGATGGAGGAGGAGGTCGTCTCGATCTGGGGCGGCACGAAGGGCAAATTCGACGACATCGAGGTCGAGGACGTCCGCGACTTCGAGGACCACCTGCTGGAGCACCTGCGCCACAACGGCGGCGTGCTCGAGGCGATCCGTACCTCGGGCAAGTTCGAGTCCTCCACCGAGGAGGAGCTCACCACCATCCTCGACGAGGTCAAGCAGGACTTCCTCGCCGGCAAGGGCAAGACGGCCATCAACGACGTCGCCGAGAGCCTGGAGGACGAGCAGATCGACCAGGAGACCATCGTTCGCGGCTGAACCGTCCGTCGTGCCCGCTCTCGCGGGCGGGCACGGGGCACGCCGGCTGCAGGCCACGTACGAGGAGAGACATGGGAGCACAGCAGAGGATCTACAAGCAGCGGATCGGATCCGCCCAGGGCATGAAGAAGATCTTCAAGGCCAAGGAGATGGTGGCGGCCTCGCGCATCTCCAAGGCGCACGCGCGCGTGCTCGCCACGACGCCGTACGCCGACGCCATCACGCAGGCGATCGGCTCGGTCGCCACGCACACCCAGGACGCGGAGCACCCCTTCCTGCTCCAGGACCGTGCCCAGTCCGGCCGGGCGGGGATCCTGCTGATCACGGCGGACCGCGGCATGACCGGTTCCTACTCGCACAATGCGATCCGCACCGCGGAGGAGCTGGCCAACACGCTGCGTGAGGAGGGCAAGACCCCGGTGCTGTACGTCGTCGGCCGCAAGGGCGAGACGTACTTCAGCTTCCGCAACCGACCGCCCCACCAGTCGTGGGCGCCCTACCACGAGACCCAGCTCGGCAGCCTCGGCCAGGAGATCGGACACCGGCTCTCGGCGGACCTGCTCAGCGAGGACCCGGACGTCCACCTCGACGAGCTGTACCTCGTCGGTACCCGTTTCCTCAGCCGGTTCCGGCAGGAGGCCCGGGCCAGCCGCCTGGTGCCGATGGAGCTGATGGACGCCGAGGGTGTCGACACGACGGCGTTCCCGCTGTACGAGTTCACCCCGGACCCGGCCGCGGTGCTGGAGGAGCTCATCCCCCGGTACGTCGAGTCCCGCATCGTCAACCTCCTGATGCAGTCGATGGCCTCGGAGCACGCCGCCACCCAGCGCGCCATGAAGACCGCGACCGACAACGCCCAGACCCAGATCGAGAAGTTCACGCGCCTGGCCAACGCCGCACGTCAGGCGGAGATCACGCAGGAGATCTCGGAGATCGTCGGCGGCGCCGGCGCCCTGTCCGGATCCGGCCGCACCGAACGCTGAGACCTCGCCCCGCGCTCCGCCGCGCCGGCCCGACCCCTTGGAGAGAACGCACATGACCACCACATCCCCCGCCCCCGCCACCGCGACCGGTCGTATCGCGCGTGTCACGGGTGCCGTCGTCGACATCGAGTTCCCGCCCGGGAACATCCCCGCGATGTACAACGCCCTGACCGTGAAGGTCGAGATGAGCGGCGCCGGCCTCGAACCGACCGAGCTCACCCTCGAGACCGCACAGCACCTCGGCGACGGCATGGTCCGCGCGATCGCGCTGAAGCCCACCGACGGTCTGGTGCGCGGCCAGGACGTGACCGACACCGGGGCACCTATCTCGGTGCCCGTCGGCGATGCCACCCTGGGCACCGTCTTCGACACCGTCGGCAATGCGCTGAACCTGCCCGAGGGTGAGACCCTCGAGGTCTCCGAACGCTGGCCCATCCACCGCAAGGCGCCGAACTTCGACCAGCTGGAGTCCAAGACCCAGATGTTCGAGACCGGCATCAAGTCCATCGACCTTCTGACCCCGTACGTGCAGGGCGGCAAGATCGGCCTGTTCGGCGGTGCCGGCGTGGGCAAGACGGTCCTCATCCAGGAGATGATCTACCGCGTGGCCAACAACCACGACGGCGTCTCCGTGTTCGCGGGCGTGGGCGAGCGCACCCGTGAGGGCTGGGACCTCATCGAGGAGATGACCGAGTCCGGCGTCATCGAGAAGACCGCGCTGGTCTTCGGCCAGATGGACGAGCCGCCGGGCACCCGTCTGCGCGTGGCGCTGTCCGCGCTGACCATGGCGGAGTACTTCCGCGATGTGCAGAGCCAGGACGTGCTGCTGTTCATCGACAACATCTTCCGCTTCACCCAGGCCGGCCAGGAGGTCTCCACGCTGCTGGGCCGCATGCCCTCCGCGGTGGGTTACCAGCCCAACCTGGCCGACGAGATGGGCGTGCTCCAGGAGCGCATCACCTCGACCCGCGGTCACTCGATCACTTCGATGCAGGCGATCTACGTCCCGGCCGACGACTACACGGACCCGGCCCCGGCCACCACCTTCGCCCACCTCGACGCCACCACGGAGCTGTCCCGTGAGATCGCCTCGCGCGGTCTGTACCCGGCGATCGACCCGCTGACCTCGACCTCGCGCATCCTGGACCCGCAGTACGTGGGCCAGGAGCACTACGACACCGCGGTGCGCGTGAAGCAGATCCTGCAGCGCAACAAGGAGCTCCAGGACATCATCGCGATGCTCGGCGTGGACGAGCTCTCCGAGGAGGACAAGGTCACGGTCGCCCGGGCGCGCCGCATCCAGCAGTTCCTCTCGCAGAACACCCACCTGGCCAAGCAGTTCACGGGCGTCGACGGCTCGGACGTCACGCTCCGAGACACCATCGAGGGCTTCAAGGGCATCTGTGACGGCGAGTTCGATCACATCACCGAGCAGGCGTTCTTCAACGTCGGCGGCATCGACATGGTGATGGAGAACCACCACCGCATCCAGAAGGAGATCGGGGCGTGAGCACCCTCGAGGTCACCTTCGTCGCGAGCGACCGCACCGTCTGGTCCGGACAGGCGGCGCAGGTCGTCGTGCCCGCGGCCGACGGGTCGATGGGCATCCTGCCCCGTATGCAGCCGACCCTCGCCGTGCTCGGCGACGGGCCGGTGCGGATCATCTCCGAGGACGGCTCGGTCGCCGAGCGGACCGTCCACGGCGGCTTCGTCTCGGTCGACACCGACACCGTGACCATCGGGGTCGATGACGCCGAGCTGCTCGACGCGGATCGCTGAGCCGAGTACGGTCCGTCCATGACCCACCTGAACATCCCGATCCTCGTCCTGGGGATCGGGATGTTCGTTCTCGTGCTGGCACTCGTGCTGGTGGGTCGGCAGGTGGCGCTGGCACGGCAGAGCGGCGCCTTCGAGTGCACGCTGAAGCGCCGAGGGCTCGTGGGCGGTTCCAGCTGGCAGCACGGCCAGATGCGCTTCGGCACCGACCGGCTGCGCTGGTTCCGGGCCTTCTCGCTGCGGCTTCGCCCCGAGGTGATCATCCGTCGCTCGGAGATCCTGGACGTGACCCGTCGGCGGCTGCCGGCCCGCATCGTGGGCGATGAGGACTCATATCTCCTGGAGTTCTCCCTGCGGGGCGAACGCACGATCCTCGCGACCGTCGACCTGGTCTCCGGAGCCGCGCTGAACTCCTGGATCGAGGCGGCGCCGACCGGTCTCGTCATGGGCGACGCCGACTGAGCGCCTGCTCCCCCCGATTCTCAGGACTCGACGCGCTCCCCGGCGCGCAGCACCGTGACCGCGCGCAGCCGGTCGTCCACCAGCACCGCATCGGCGCGGCAACCGGCCGCGAGCGCACCGACCCTGTCCTGCATCCCCAGCACGGCGGCCGGGACCACCGAGGCCGCGCGCACCGCCCGCACCAGGTCCACCCCGGCCTCGAGCACCGCATGGCGCACCACCTCCAGCAGGTGCGCGGTGCCCCCGGCGATCGCGGACTGGCCGCTCAGCGTCGCCACACCCTCGGCGACCGTGACGTCCAGCGCCCCCAGCCGGTACTGCCCGTCGGGCATCCCGGCTGCCGCCATCGCATCGGTCACCAGCGCCACTGCGTTGTCGGCCGCGACGGAGAAGACGTGCGCGACGGTGCGGGCGTCCAGGTGCGCTCCGTCGGCGATCACCTCGACCACCAGCTGCCCGCGGGCAGCGGCGTCGAGGGCCGCGAAGGCGGGGCCAGGATCCCGGTGATGGACGGGGCGCATCCCGTTGAAGAGGTGGGTGGCGGTGGGGCGCGGGGAGCGGCCGTGCTCCCGGCGCAGCGCCGCCGCCGAGAGCGCGACGGCCTCGCTCATCTGGGTGCTCGAACCGTCGGTATGGCCCAGTGAGGGCACCGCCCCGACCTCGGCGAGAGCGTGGATCACCTCGTCGGCATCGGATGTCTCGGGGGCGACGGTCATGGTCGCCAGCGCCCCGCCGGCGAGGTGCGCGAGCTCGCGCACCAGGTCCGCGTCCCCGCCGGTGATGTGCTCCGGGTTCTGGGCGCCGCGCCGCGCACTCGAGAGGAACGGGCCCTCGAGGTGGATCGCGGCGATCTCGCCGTCGGCCGCGAGCAGGGCCAGCTCCCCGACGCGCTCCCGAAGGGTCGCGGCATCGGCGGTGACCAGCGAGGCGACCAGTGAGGTGGTCCCGTGGCGGCGATGCTCGTGCACCGCGGCCAGCATCTCCTCGGCGGAGGGGGAGTCGGGGAAGGAGACCCCGCCGCCGCCGTGGCAGTGGAGGTCCACCAGGCCCGGCAGGATCATTCCGTCGTGCGTGAGGGTCTGCACGGCCGCATGGGGTGGGGCGGTCGCGGCGGGGCCTGCCCAGAGGATGTCACCGCCGGCGATCAGCACCAGGGCATCGGGCACCACGCCCTGCTCGAGCACAGCGGTGCCGTGCAGCGCGAGCTCGACGGACAGCGGGGCGGGGGAGAGGTCCTCGGTGGCCTCGGGCATGGGGACTCCTGGGGGTGGAGGGGTCAGAACAGCCGGGAGGCGACGTCGTCGATCCCGCGCAGCGCGTCGTAGTCCAGCGTCACGCAGTCGATGCCGCGGTCGCCCGCGAGCACGCGGGCCTGCGGTTTGATGGCCTGGGCAGCGAAGATGCCGCGCACGGGGGCGAGCAGGGGGTCGCGGTTGAGCAGCTCGAGGTAGCGCGTCAGCTGTTCGACGCCGTCGATCTCGCCGCGCCGCTTGATCTCGATGGCCACGGCGGCGCCGTCGGCGTCACGGGCCAGGATGTCCACCGGCCCGATCGCGGTGCCGTACTCACGGCGCACCAGCGACCAGCCGTCGCCGAGGGTCTCGATGTTCTCGGCGAGCAGGACTTGCAGATGCGCCTCGATGCCGTCCTTCTGCAGCCCGGGGTCGATGCCGAGCTCGTGGCTGGTGTCCTCGAGCGTCTCGTACACCCGCACCCGCAGGCGGTCGCCGGACTTGTCGTGGAGGACGTCCCACTGCTCGATCCACGCTCCCTCGGGATCGTCCGCGGCCTCCTCGGCGCTGCGGGTCGTGGTGCGCAGGGTGCACGGCGGACTCATCCAGTTCAACGGCTTGTAGCTGCCCCCGTCCGAGTGGATCAGCACGCTGCCGTCGGCCTTGACGATCAGCAGACGCGGAGCCAGCGGGAGATGGGCGGTGAGCCGACCGGTGTAGTCGACGGAACAACGAGCAACGACGAGACGCACCGCTCCAGGGTACGTCACGGGGGCCTCTGGGCCGGACATGAGAGGAGGATGAGAATCCCTTCACCTGGGTGGACATGGTCACGCGCCCCTGTCGCGCGAGATGGGCCGCACCTATCGTGGGGAGGTCACCTGCTCGGGCCCGCTCCGGGCCCCCTCGAAGGAAGAACCCATCGTGAAACGACTCCTCGCCGTGCTCCTGGTCCTGATCGGACTGATCGGACTGGTGCTGGGCCGCCTCGGCGAGACCACCTGGGCACCCGCCGCCGAGACCACTGCCACGGTCGAGCTGAGCGACCCCGGCCCTGCCGTGGTCATCGACCCGGGCGTGCTCTACGTGGGCGGTATGGAGGGTGAGGTGACGATCGAGGGCGCCTCGGACGTCTCGCTGATCACGGCCGACAACAGCGATCTCGAGGCCTACCTCGAGGACACCGCGTACACCCGTATCACCGGCGCGAGCGACTGGACGACTCTGGAGACCGAGGCGGTCAACGCCGACGGGGCGACCGAGCTGAACAGCCCCACCGAGTCCGACCTGTGGCGCACCGTCGAGACCGGGCCCTCGCCGTACACGCTCGACATCGCCGACTTCGCGGCCCAGGAGCACGGGGAGAACAAGCAGGTCTACCGCGCCCTCATGATCGTCACCGACGGCACCGAGCCCGGCGCCGAATCCGTCTCGATCACCTGGCCCGTGGACGACGAGAACCAGTGGGTCCCCTACGCCTACGCCGGCGGCGCCGCGATCGCCGTGATCGGCCTGGTGCTGCTGGTGGTCTCGATCGGCGGCCGCCGTCGCGACGAGGAGGAACTCCTCGAGGACGAGGACGAGGACCTCGCGCCCGAGGCGGTCGAGGGAGAGTCCCAGGCCACCGCCGCGGCCGCCGACACCTCCGATCTCGACGAGGACGCCGCTGGTCCCGCCGAGGCGGACCCGGCCAGTGACGACGAGGGCACCGCCGAGCCCGCGACCGAGACCCTCGCGCCCGCCTCCGAGGACGATACCGAGACCCTCGACGCCTTCGAGGACGAGTCGACGGGTGGGGACGATCCCCACCGCGAGGAGGGGCGATGAGCACCCGGAGACAGCGCCCCACCGTGCGGAAGGACCCCCAGATGACCAGCCGACCCCTCGCCCGCCGTGGCCTCCTCCTGGGAGCGGGATCCCTGCTCACCACCGGCTTCCTCGCCGCCTGCGGCTCCGAGCCGGAGCCGCCGCCCGCGCCCCCGCAGGGTCCGAAGGCTTCTCAGCCGACCCCGCAGAACACCACCGAGCAGCTGACCACGGTGGTCAGCGAGGTGAACGCCGATGTGATGGCCGCGGACAAGGCCAAGAAGTCGAAGGAGCTCGCCCCCCGGGTGTCCGGCTCCGCGGTGCACTTCCGCCAGGCCGCCTACGAATCGATCTCGACGTCCAAGGGGCTGGCGAAGTTCCTCGACGTTCCCGGCGCGACGCTGACCGTGCCCCTGACCACGGTGACTGCCGGGTTCCCGCGCGTGTCCATCGCCCTGGTCGAGGACGACGAGACGGAGGGCCTGCGCCACTTCGTCGCGCTGCAGCAGGCCGACGCCCACTCGCCCTACACCTCCTGGGGATGGGCCAAGCAGCTGTCCGGTGTCGAGATGCCGAGCGTGTCCGACGCCCGAGTCGGCGCCGAGAACGTCGCGACCGACGCCGACGGCCTGCTGATGACCCCCGCCGAGGCGCTGGAACTGTACGCGAAGACCCTCACCGACGGGGCGAAGGGCGATCCGGACCAGCAGATCGCGGAGGATCCCTTCAAGACCAGCCGGCACGAGCAGATCCAGGCCGAGCGCACTCAGCTGAACGAGGGCGTGGAGAAGGACGAGGCCGCGACCATCCGGGAGACCTACGCGGTCCACGACGAGGAGTTCGCGGGTCTGCGCACCGACGACGGGGGTGCCCTCGTGATGGGCACCATGAGGTCGAGTCGCAAGATGACCGTCCAGGACGGTGCGACCGTGCGCTACGAGGAGGACGCCTACACCAAGGTGGCCGGCACGCACGAGTTCACCGAGGAGTTCGTCCGCTCCTTCGGCATCCACGTCGCGCTGTACATCCCTCCGAAGGACGCCGATGCTCCGATCCAGCCGATCGGGGCGAGCCTGACGATCCTCGGGGCCACCGCGGAGTGATGCCGTGAGACGGCCGCGTCGCGTGCTGCCGCCGCGGCGCGCCCGCACCATCGGCGCGGACTCCCTAGACTGTCGGCGTCCCGACTTCGTCGAAGGAGCTCACCTGTGACCGATCCGTACGGCATCATCGATCTCGCCGCGCTCAAGCAGCCCGCCGGGGGTGCTCCCGGCGGGCAGTCCGCCGGGGCCGGCGCCGCCTCCGCGCATGAGGTGGCCGTCACCGAGCAGGGGCTCGAGCAGCTGGTCGCCGATTCGCAGACGATCCCGACCCTGATGCTCGTGACCAGCTCGCGCGTCCCCGACAGCGAGCAGTTCCTCGCCTCCCTGCGCCGCGCCGTCGACGCCCAGGGCGGCGCGGTCCGTCTGGCCGTCGTCGACGCCGACACCCAGCAGCGGGTGGCCGCCGCCCTGCGTGTCCAGCAGCTGCCGACGCTGCTGCTGCTGATACTCGGCCAGATCCAGCCCATCGTGCAGTCCGTGCTGCCGGATGCGGAGGTCGACAACCTGCTCACGCAGGTGCTCGAGCTCGCGAAGCAGCAGGGCCTGGAGGTCTCCGTGCCCGAGGGCGAGGAGGAGGCCGCGGCCGAGAAGCCGCTCCCCCCACTGATCGCCGAGGCCTACGAGGCGATCGAGAAGGGGGATCTCGAAGGGGCCACGGCGGCCTACGAGAAGCAGCTGAAGGAGTCGCCGGCGGACGGCGAGGCCAAGGCCGGTCTGGCGGCGGTGGGTCTGATGCGGCGCACCCAGGGAATCGACGCGGACACCGTTCGCCAGGACGCCGCGGAGAAGCCGTCGGACCTCGCCGCCCAGCTGCTGGTCGCTGACCTGGACATGCTCGGCGGCCACATCGACGACGCCTTCACCCGGCTGCTCGACCACCTGCGCGGGGCCGACCAGGAGACGAAGGACGCGATCCGTGCCCGGCTGCTGGACCTGTTCGAGGTGGCCGGTCCCGAGGACCCTCGGGTCGCCGCCGCCCGCAAGCGGCTCGCCAACCTGCTCTTCTGACGAGCCCGGGCCGTCTGGGCGGGCCGGGGCCCGTTCAGTCCTCGCGCAGTCGCTCGGGGGCCAGGATCACCGCGCCCAGCGGCGGCACCGACAACCGCACCGAGTGGTCGCGTCCGTGCAGGGCCAGGGGCTCGGCATGGACCCGCCCGAGATTGCCGATCCCGCTGCCCCCGTAGACGGGGGCGTCGGTGCTCAGCAGCTCGAGCCAGATCCCGCCCTCGGGCAGCGGCACCCGGTAGTCGTGCCACGGCTGAGGGGCGAAGTTCAGCACTGCCACCACCGGGCTCCCCTCGTCGTCGCGGCGCACGAAGGAGATCGTGTTGTGGCCGGCGTCGTCGCCGATCAGCCACTCGAAGCCGCCCGGATCCTGGTCGCGCTCGTACAGCGCGGGCAGCTCGGCCTGGAGGGCGTTGAGGTCCTTGACCAGCTGCTGGGCGCCGCGGTGCAGCGGGTACTCCAGCAGCCACCACGGCAGTCCGGCCTGCTCGGACCATTCCGTGCCCTGGGCGAACTCGCTGCCCATGAACAACAGCTGCTTGCCGGGATGGGTCCACTGCAGGGCGAGGTAGGTGCGCAGCGACGCCGCCTGCTGCCAGTCGTCGCCGGGGGCCTTGCGCAGCAGGGAGCCCTTGCCGTGGACCACCTCGTCGTGGCTGATCGGCAGCAGGAAGTTCTCGGAGTACTGGTAGACCATCGAGAAGGTCAGCTCGCCATGGCGGTGCTGGCGGTTGACGGGGTCCTGGCCGAGGTACTCCAGGGTGTCGTGCATCCAGCCCATGGTCCATTTGAAACCGAAACCGAGCCCGCCGGTGTCGGTGCCGCGGGTGACTCCGGGGAAGGAGGTGGACTCCTCGGCGATCATCACGATGCCCGGGGCCCGCTTGGTCGCGGTGGCGGTGGCCTCCTGGAGGAACGCGATGTTCTCGAGGTCCTCGCGCCCGCCGTGACGGTTGGGGATCCATTGGCCGTCCTCGCGTGAATAGTCGAGGTAGAGCATGGAGGCGACGGCGTCGACCCGCAGGCCGTCGACGTGGAACTCCTCGAGCCAGTAGCACGCGTTGGAGACCAGGAAGTTGCGCACCTCGTGCCGCCCGGTATCGAACACCAGGGTGCCCCAGTCCGGATGCTCCCCGCGCCGGGGATCGGCGTGCTCGTACAGCGGCGTGCCATCGAAGCGGGCCAGCGCCCACTCGTCCTTGGGGAAGTGGGCGGGGACCCAGTCCATGATCACCCCGATACCGGCGCCGTGCAGCGCATCGATCAGGTGGCGCAGCTCGTCGGGGGAGCCCAGGCGCGAGGTCGGGGCGTAATAGCCGGTGACCTGGTAGCCCCAGGAGCCGCCGAAGGGATGCTCCGCCAGCGGCATGAGCTCGACGTGGGTGAAGCCCATCTCGGTGACGTACTCGACCAGCTCGGTGGCCAGCGACCGGTAGCCCAGCCCGGGCCGCCAGCTGGGCAGGTGCAGCTCGTAGATCGACATCCGCGAGCTGACGGGTTCGTGCGCGGCGCGCTCGGCGAGCCAGTGCTCGTCGGTCCATTCGAAGCCGCTCGTGGTCACCACCGAGCCGGTCGCAGGCGGCACCTCGGCCCGGCGGGCCATCGGATCCGCCCGGTCGCTCCAGGTGCCGTCGGCTCCCAGCAGGCGGAACTTGTAGGTCTCGCCGTCGCCGATGCCGGGCACGAAGATCTCCCACACGCCCGAGGCACCGAGGCTGCGCAGCGCGTGGCCGCGTCCCTCCCAGCCGTTGAAGGCGCCGACGACCTGCACCGCACGGGCGTTCGGCGCCCAGACGGCGAAGGAGGTTCCCTCGACCTCCTCGAGGGTGCGCACATGGGCGCCGAGCGCCCGCCACAGCTCCTCGTGCCGGCCCTCGTGGATGAGATGGAGGTCGAGCTCCCCGACGGTGGGCAAGAAGCGGTAGGGCTCCTGGAGCTCGACGGGGTCCTCGCCCTCTGCCCAGGTGACCCGCACGGTGTAAACCACCGGCGCGGGCAGGTCGAGGGCGGCGACCCAGATCCCGTCGTACTCGTGCTCGAGGGAGCGGGAGCTGCCGTCGGGCAGGACCACCTCGACGGCGCGGGCGAAGGGCCTGAGCGTGCGCACGGTCACGGCCCCCTGGTACTCGTGCGCCCCGAGCACCGAATGGGGGTCGTGGTAGCTGCCGGTCGCGGTGGAACCGAGCTCGTGCACGCCCAGCGGCATGATCGTCGGCCCGTCGGAGCTCCCGGGGGGCGGGGACGAGGCGGGGTCGGACTTCTCAGCCATGTCAGCTCTCCTCGGGGTGGATGATCCGCAGGACGTGCGCGGGCCGGTCGGTGGCGCTGAGGATGACGTAGGGGTCGGGGCCCCAGGTGAACCGTTCGCCGGTCAGCAGGTCCTCGACCTCGAAGGCGACGGGCTCCTCCGGGTCCAGGCCGAGGGCGAGGAGGTCCAGGTGCACGGTGGTCCAGGCGTCCCGGTCGTGCGCGGTCAGGGAGATCACCAGCACGGTGTCGAGGGCGCCGGTGCCGCTGGCGGCGGCGTCGAGATGCTTGGAGAAGGCCAGGACCTGCTCGTCGTCGGTCTCGTGGAAGCGGATCGTCCTCAGCGTCTGCAGCGCCGGATGCTCGCGCCGGATGCGGTTGAGGTCGCTCAGCAGCGGTTCGAGACTGGTGCCGTCCGTGAGGGCGCCGGTGAAGTCGCGTGGTCTGTACTCGTACTTCTCGTTGTCGATCTGCTCCTGCGCACCGGGCCGCGGCACGTCCTCGACCAGCTCGTACCCGGAGTAGATGCCCCAGGTGGGCACCAGCGTGGCCGCGAGGATCGCGCGCAGCGCGAAGGCCCGTCGGCCCCCGGAGGTCATGAACGGGGTGAGGATGTCGTGGGTGGTCGGCCAGAAGCTGGGCCGCATGTAGGGGGCGGCCTCCACCAGCTCCTCGAGGTACTCGCGCAGGTCCGCCGCGGTCTCGCGCCAGGTGAAGTAGGTGTAGCTCTGGTGGTAGCCCACCTTGCCCAAGGTGTGCATCATCGTGGGCCGGGTGAACGCCTCCGCGAGGAAGACGACCTCGGGGTGCTTCTCGTCGAACTCCGCCAGCAGCTCCTCCCAGAACCGCACCGGTTTGGTGTGGGGGTTGTCGATCCGGAAAAGGGTCACCCCGTGGGCGACCCAGTGCTCGAGCAGGTCGCGGATCGCCGCGTACAGACCCTCGTAGTCGGACTCGAAGCTGAGCGGATAGATGTCCTGGTACTTCTTCGGCGGGTTCTCGGCGTAGGCGATGGTCCCGTCGGCGCGGACGGTGAACCACTCGGGATGCTCACGCACCCAGGGATGGTCGGGGGAGCACTGCAGCGCGATGTCGAGGGCCACCTCGAGCCCCAGCTCCCGTGCACGGCCGACGAAGGTGTCGAAGTCCTCCAGGGTGCCCAGGTCGGGGTGGATCGCCTCGTGACCGCCGTCGGGCGAGCCGATCGCGTAGGGGGAGCCGGGATCGCCCGGACGCGGGTCGAGAGTGTTGTTGCGGCCCTTGCGGAAGGTGGTGCCGATCGGATGGATCGGCGTGAGGTAGGCGACGTCGAAGCCCATCCGTGCGATCCGCTCCAGCGAGCGCGCGGCGGTGCGCAGGGTGCCCGAGACCCATCCCTGTTCAGGATCGAAGCGCGCGCCCTCCGAGCGCGGGAAGAACTCGTACCAGGAGCCGTACAGCGCGCGGCGGCGGTGCACGATCAGCCGGTACGGCCCAGCGACCGTGACACCCTCGCGCAGCGGCCGCAGGGCCAGCAGCGCGCGAAGGTCCGCGGCCAGTGCCGGGGCGACCCGCGCGGCGGCCGGCAGACCGGGGGCGCGCAGGGAGTCCAGCGCCGCCTGCACCACCGGAGCGTCGGTGCGGGGCCGGGTGCCGTCCTCGACCTCGGTCAGCACCCTCGCCAGCACCTTCGCACCCTCGGCGCACACGAGGTCGACGTCGATCCCGGCGGGGATCTTCACCTCGGCGGTGTGCGCCCAGCTCTCGTAGGGGGCGGAGAACGCCTCGACCCGGAAGGACCAGTGGCCGATGCGGTCCGGCCGCACCTCGGCCTCCCAGAGGTCCAGTCCCGGGTTCACGGAGGCCAGAGGCACTCGCTGCTCGGCGCCGTCGGGGCCGAGCAGCACCGCGTGGACGCCCATCGCATCGTGCCCCTCGCGGAAGGCGTTGGCCCCCACGGTGATCGTCTCGCCCTCGACGCAGGAGGCCGGGAAGCGGCCGCCGTCGACGACGGGCTGCACGTCCATGATCGGGATGCGGCCCACGCCGCCCTCCAGTCCGGTGCGGTCAGTGGTCGGGGACATGGCCTCTCCTGCCTGACACCTCGGTGTCGGGGACGGACGCGGTGACGGTCCTCACGATAGCCGCTGGCGGACGGCGCGGCCCGGTGATGAGGATCCGGTGGATCCGCGCGGTGTCGCCCCGGCGGGGCGCGCCGGGGCGTCCGATCGCCCCTCGCCGCCAGGTGCCGTTAGGATCGGTGCGGTGTCGTCGTGCTCCGCCGTCGGGGGACCGACCGGCACCGTCACGGTCATGCGGCCGGCCTCGGCCTCCGGCCGCCACGGGGGAGGGGCCGGAGCGGGGCCATGGTCCAGCTCGCACGAGCAGAACGAGTCGAACGCACGACGGGGGAGCCGCAGCGCATGAGCAATCCACCCAACCAGCCGCCGAGCCCGCAGAGCGCGCCGCAGGGACCGCCGGGAGCGCCCGCCGCGCAGGGCCCGGCCCCGGGGCAGGGTGGCCCGCAGCGCCGCCCCGGCGAATTCGCGCCGACCTCCTCCGCGATCTCCCCGGGGGACCTCGAGCGCTCGGGATCGGTCATCTCGACCATCTCCCAGGTGTTCCAGTCCCGCGTGGTCGGGCAGGAGAACCTGCGCATGACCCTGGTCGGAGCGCTCGCAGCCGGCGGGCACGTGCTGCTGGAATCCGTGCCGGGCCTGGCCAAGACGACCGCGGCGAGCGCGCTGGCCTCCTCGATCACCGGCTCCTTCGCGCGCATCCAGTGCACGCCGGACCTGATGCCCAACGACATCCTCGGCACCCAGATCTTCAACTACGGCTCCGGCACCTTCACCACCCAGCTGGGGCCGGTGCACGCCAACGTCGTGCTGCTGGACGAGATCAACCGTTCCAGCGCGAAGACCCAGTCCGCCATGCTCGAGGCGATGCAGGAGCGGCAGACCTCGATCGGCGGGGAGGTGTACCGCCTTCCCGAGCCGTTCATGGTGCTGGCCACCCAGAACCCGATCGAGGAGGAGGGCACCTACGTCCTGCCCGAGGCGCAGATGGACCGCTTCCTCATGAAGGAGATCCTGACCTACCCGCGCCCCGGCGAGGAGCACGAGATCCTGGACCGCTCCACGGCGGGCAGCCTGACCGGGCCGCGCCAGGCCGTCGGCACGGTGACCCTCGAGGACGTGCGCTTCCTGCAGGCGATGGTCGATCAGGTCTACGTCGACCCAGCCGTGAAGCGCTACATCATCGACCTGGTCTTCACGACCCGTGGCTCCGGCCCGCGCCCGGTGCCGAACCTGACGCAGTCGGTGCGCGTCGGGGCGAGCCCTCGCGGCTCCCTCGCGCTGATGCGCGTGGGCCAGGCCCACGCCCTGCTGAACGGACGCGACTACGTCACGCCCGACGACGTCCGGGCGATGCGCTACGGGGTGCTGCGTCACCGCCTCGTCCTCACCTTCGATGCCCTGGCCAGCGGGATCAAGCCCGAACAGATCATCGATGCGGTGTTCCACGCCGTGCCGATGCCCTGAGCGCCCCGGATCACGGAGAGCACGGCATGGCGACCTCCCTGCTGACCCGGGTCAAGGCCCGGGTCGACCTGCACACCTCGAACCGGGCGCGCGGCCTGATCCAGGGCCGCGGGCGCTCGCTGTTCAAGGGCAGCGGCGAGGACTTCGACGACCTGAAGTACTACCAGCCCGGCGACAAGATCTCCGAGATCGACTGGAAGGCCACGGCGCGCTCCGGGGAACCGCTGATCCGGCGGTTCAACGAGGAGCGGGTGCGCCACCTCTCGATCGTCGCGGACACCTCCTCGGCGATGGCTGCGACCGCCGCCGACGGCACCTCCAAGCGGGAGGCGATGATCCTCGCGGCCGGCATGGTCTGCTTCCTCGCCCAGAAGAACGGTGACCTGGTGGGCCTGGTCGCGGGCAATGACAACCGTCCCGTCCAGCTTCCCTCGCGCTCGAGCGACGGGCATCTGGAGCTGCTGCTGCGCAGCGTGCAGCAGGCCACCACCACCGCGGCCCCGACCGCCGACAGCTCCTGGCTGCTCGAGCGCGCCTTCCGCGTCACCTCCCACTCCACGCTGATGACGATCATCACCGACGAGGCGCATCCGACGGTCGAGGACTTCACGCTGCTGCGGCGGCTGACCACCCGGCACGACGTCCTCGTGATCCGCATCGCCGACGCCGATCCGCTGCAGAGCGGCGAACTGGACCACGACGTGGTGGACGTCGACACCCCGCGGGAGGTGGGTGCGATGGCCCGCTCCTCGAAGCGGGTGGCGCAGGACGTCGCGGCCTACCGGCGGGCTCGCCGTGAGGGCATCACCGAGATGCTCGACCGCCTGCACGTCAGCCACATGATCACCAGCGGCGAGACCACGGTGGTCGAGGACATGATCGCCATGCTGCAGTCCAGGGAGTACCGCCATGCGCGTGCCTGAGCTGACGGGCCCGGTGGCCCTGCTGGCCGAGCCCGCCCCGCCGGAGATCATCGATCCGCCCCAGTACTCCGTGGCCTGGGTGATCCTGGCAGTGCTGTGCATCCTGGTGATCACCGCCCTCATCGTGGGGACCTTGAAGATCACCCGGGCGATCGAGAAGCGGATCGCCTACCGGTCCCGCCCCGGTGACGTCGACGTCCTCAAGGCCGAGTTCCTGCGCGCCGTCAACGACGTCGCCGACCGCCACGAGGCGGGGGAGGTCGAGGCGCGAGAGGGCCACCACGAGCTCACGGGCATCATGCGCCGTTTCGTGCGCCGCACCTCCGGACACGATGTGACCAGCCAGGACATGTCCACGATCATGGCGGATCCACGCACCCGCGAGGTGGGGCAGCTCATCGCCGACCTGTACGAACCCGATTTCGCGAAGGCCTCGGACGCCGAGCTGCGTGACTCCGTGCGCCGCGCGAGGGAGGTGATCCGACGATGGTCATGACGTTCTGGTGGGTCACGGCCCTGCTGCTGCTCGCGGCGCTCGCCGTCTGGGCGATCACGTTCTGGAACCGCCGCGCGATGCGCAAGGCGCCGGTCCTGGTGGCCAACTCGCAGTACCTCGACCGCATCCCCAGCTTCGTGCGCGCCCAGCGGGTGGCGAAGGTGGTGCGCGTCCTGCAGGTCGGCATAGCCGTGCTCGGCGTCGTCGCGGCCTCCGTCCTCTCCGGGCGGATCTCCACCGAAAGGATCGAGACCCCGGACTTCTCCTCCCGTGACATCGTGCTGTGCCTGGACGTGTCCGGGTCGATGTACGAGTACGACACCGAGATCCTGGCCACCTTCGCCGAGATGGTCGACTCCTTCCAGGGGGAGCGGGTGGCGCTGACGATCTTCAACTCGACCAGCCGCACCGTCTTCCCCTTGACCAACGACTACGACCTGATCAAGCGCGAGCTCCAGGAGGGCGCCGAGGCGATCGACTTCGACGAGTTCGGTTACCGCCTGGGCAACCGCGACTACTCGGACGAGAAGGTGCGCAAGTACGTGGACTTCGTCGAGGGCACCCGCGGCATCGCCGACGAGGCCTCGGTGGTCCCGGACGGTCTGGCCTCCTGCGGCCAGGTGTTCGACCAGGCGGAGGAGGATCGCTCGCGCTCGATCATCCTGGCCACCGACAACGAGGTCAACGGGGAGCCGATCTACACCCTGCAGGAGGCCACCGAGTCGGTCGCCGCGCGCGAGATCGACCTGTACACGTTCTACCCGGGGGCCTACGAGTGCGGTCCCCAGTGCTTCGAGGAGCTGAAGACGGCGACCGAGGACCAGGACGGTGAGCTCTACGAGTCCTCGGACCCGAACGCGATCCCGTCGATCATCGACGAGATCCAGAAGACGCAGGCCAAGGCGATGGGAGCGGAGCCGACCGTGGTACGGACCGACCACCCGGCCGTCGGGTTCGTGCTGACCTTCCTCTCGCTGGTCGGCATCCTGGTGCTGGGATGGAGGGCACGCTGATGCGCCTGGAGTACCTCATGCCCCTGTGGGCGATCATCCCGTTGTTCGGCGCGATGCTGATCGTCTGCGGCGTGCTGCTGATCCGTCGGCCCCGCCAGCGCGTGGCGTGGCTGCGTCGTGGGCTGATGGTGGTGCTGCTGCTGATGGTCGCGCTGCGACCGGTGACGCCGCTGGACAGTGAGCAGACCGAGCGGATGAACGCCAACGTCTTCTTCGTCGTGGACCGCACCGGTTCGATGAACGCCGAGGACTACGCGGGCGACCAGCCGCGGCTCGAGGGCGTCAAGGCCGACATGAAGCGCATCATGGACCAGACCGAGGGTTCGCGCTACTCGGTCATCGCCTTCGACTCCACAGCCACCCAGCAGCTGCCGCTGACCACCGACGCGGGGGCCGCCACGGCCTGGATCGACACGCTGACCACCGAGCCCACCGCGTACTCGCAGGGATCGAACGTGGACCGGCCGCTGGAGTCCCTCCTGGTCGAGCTCTCCGCGACCCAGCGCGAGGACCCCGAGTCGCAGACCCTGGTCTACTTCCTCTCCGACGGGGAGAACACCGACGAGAAGGAGTCGGAGTCCTTCAGCCAGGCCGCCGGCTACATCGACGCCGGGGCGGTGCTCGGCTACGGCACCGCCGAGGGCGGGCCGATGAAGGCCAACGGCGGGCCGCAGGACGGCGAGTACATCACCGGTCCGGACGGCCAGCAGGGCATCTCCTCGATCGACGAGGAGCAGCTGCAGACCATCGCCTCCGACATGGGTGTGCCCTACATCCACCGCGACGATCCCGAGGCCGAGATCGAGGGGACCATGGACGGCATCACGCTGCGGCCGATCCCCGTCGAATCCTCCCGTGACGTGACCAGCTTCCAGGACTGGTACTGGATCGCCTCGATCCCGCTGGCGGCCCTGCTGATCTGGGAGCTGGGGGAGATGACCTACCGCCTGCCGCGTAAGCTGGATCGCCACGACATCTCAGGAGCGCAGAGATGAGCACACCGCTGAGCGAGAAGCCGCGCACCGGGGACGACGCCGATCCGACGCCGCCGGCGCTGTCGCAGGACGCCGTTGGCAGCCCCAAGGACTTCGGGCTGAACGTCCGGCGGCTGCGCCGGACCAGGATCATCGTCTTCGCCGTGCTCGCGATCCCGATCCTGCTGCTGGCCCTGCTCGCCGTGAAGTTCCTGTCGATGCCGATCACGCAGGCCACGCACCAGTCCGCCTACCAGGCGGAGGACTACCCCACGGCGATCGAGCGACTGGCTCCGGTGGAGTTCGCGAACTGGTTCGAACCGTACCTGCCGCATCTGTCCAAGGGCACCGACCTGCTGCAGCAGGGGGAGGACGCAGCGGCCGAGGAGGAGCTGCGCACCTCGATGAGTGAGTGGGAGAGCCACAGCGACCTCAACTCGCCGCTGCACGCACAGTGCAAGATCATCAACAACCTCGCGATCTCGATCGAACGTCAGGCCGACCAGATCGAGGATCCGCAGCAGCGCGCCGACCGGCTCCACGAGGCCGAGGAGATGCTGGCCGTCTGCGGTGGAGGCGGCGGTGGCGGTGAGGGCGAAGGCGGCCAGGGCGGCGGCTCCGGCAACGAGGAGTCCGAGACCACCGAGGACAACGGCGAGCGCGTGGAGGAGAAGCGCCGCGAGGCCGACGAGGAGGCCGGGAACGACCCGGACGATCGCGGCGAGCAGGGCGAGCAGGGCCAGCAGGGCGAGGACGAGGGGGAGGGCGGCGCTCCCCAGGACCCCGGCGAGCCCAAGCGCGAGGACCCCGAGGGCGAGGGCGACCCGGAGGAAGCCCCGACCGAGGGCGACGGCGAGCAGCAGAAGAAGGAGGACGAGCTGGAGGAGCGCAACAAGGACGCCCAGGGCGGCGACGGCGAGCAGCAGGACGAGGGTTCCCAGCAGGACCCGAACAAGCCGTGGTGAACGCGGCGGCGGACTGCGGGTCGCCCGGCGGCACCCCGGAGGAGCACCGCGCGTATCTCGACCATGCCGCCACCACGGTGATGCGCCCGGTCGCGCGCGAGGCCTTCCTCGAGGCGTCGACCGTGCGGGGCAATCCCTCCTCGGTGCATGCCTCGGGGCGACGGGCCCGAGCCGTGCTCGACGACGCGCTGGAGGCGATCGCGGAGCTGCTCGGGGTGCCGCGCAGCTGGCTGATCATGACCTCCGGCGGCACCGAGGCGGACAACCTGGCGATCCGCGCGGTCGCCCTCGGAGCCCTCGCGGCGGACCCGAGCCGCACGGCGGTGGCGGTCGCGGCCACGGACCATCCCGCGGTCATCGCCACCGCTCGCTCGCTGGCCGGGCTCACGCCCGCGATCCGGGCGCGCACGCTGCCCGTGGACTCCCGCGGCGTCCTGCGCGCCGACGATGCCGCGCAGCAGCTGGCCGACGGTGCGGTGGGCGTGCTCAGCGCGGCGCTGGTGAACAACGAGACCGGCGCGCGGCAGGACCTGGCCGCCCTCGCCGCGCTCGCCCGGCCCCACGGCACGCTCGTGCACACCGATGCGGTCCAGGGCGTGGGCCACGCCGATCTTCCCTCCTGGAACGACGTCGACCTGCTGTCGCTGTCCGGGCACAAGATCGGCGCCCCGGTCGGGGTGGGTGTCCTGGTCGCGAAGCCCGAAGTGCCCTTCGGGGTGGCCAGCACCGGCGGGGGTCAGCAGCGTGGAGTGCGCTCGGGGACGCTGGACCTCGCCCATGCGGCCGCCTTCGCCGCGGCGCTGCGCGCGACGCTCGAGGAGCGGGAACAGGAGAACGTCCGGGTGCGGGGACTGGCGCGGCGACTGCGCGAAGGCATCCTCGCGATCGATCCCGATGCGCGCTTCACCCTCGCGGAGGACTCCCCCCAGTCCGGCCATATCGTGCACGTGGTGTTCCCGGGCGCGGACTCCGACTCGCTGCTGTTCCTGCTGGACGAGCGGGGGGTGGACTCCTCCGCGGGCTCGGCGTGCTCGGCCGGCGTCACCCAGGCCAGCCCCGTGCTCGCGGCGATGGGCATGACCGATGCTCAGGCGCGCGGCGCCCTGCGGCTGTCGCTGGGCTGGACCAGCACCGAGCACGACGTGGAGGTGCTGTTGCGCGCCCTGCCGGAATCGCTGAGCCGGGCGCGGGCCGTGGGAGCCCTGTTCGGCTGACCCTCAGCGGCTCGAGACACAGCCGCTCACCGGGGCGCATCTCACGTCCGGGACACCTGACCGGGGCCTCCGCCGTCCGTACACTCGATGGGTGCGCATCAAGGAGGTGGCCGAAGGATGAAGGTGCTGGCAGCCATGAGCGGCGGCGTCGACTCCGCCGTCGCCGCGGCGCGCGCGGCCGAGGCCGGTCACGAGGTGGTCGGCGTCCACATGGCGCTGTCGAAGAACCGGGACCAGACCCGCAGCGGATCCCGCGGATGCTGCACCGTCGAGGACGCCTCCGACGCCCGCCGGGCGGCCGATCGCATCGGCATCCCGTACTACGTCTGGGACCTCTCCGACGACTTCCACGACCTGGTCGTGGAGGATTTCCTGTCCGAATACGCGGCCGGGCGCACCCCCAACCCCTGCGTGCGCTGCAACGAGCGCATCAAGTTCGCCTCCCTCCTGGAGCGCGCCACCCTGCTCGGCTTCGACGCCGTGTGCACCGGTCATTACGCCTCCCTGCGCACCGACGGTCCGGGCGGGGCCCCCTCGCTGCACCGCTCCCGGAACCTGGCCAAGGACCAGTCCTACGTCCTGGCCGTGATGGGCCCGGACGCCGTCGGCCGCTCGCTGTTCCCGCTCGGGGAGTACGAGACCAAGGACGAGGTGCGGGCCGAGGCGCGCTCGCGCGGACTGGGTGTCTCGACCAAGCCCGACAGCTACGACATCTGCTTCGTGGCCGACGGCGACACCCGCGGCTTCCTCGAGCGCGCTCTCGGTCAGTCGCCCGGGGAGATCCTCGACGACGACGGCACCGTGCTCGGCACGCACCAGGGCACCCACGGATTCACGATCGGTCAGCGCAAGGGACTGGGCCTCCAGCACCCCGCCGCCGACGGGGCCCCGCGGTACGTGGTCGACATCGATCCCGACTCCCGCCAGGTCGTCGTCGGCGCCGCCGAGCTGCTCTCGACCCGCGAGCTCCTCGCCACCGACGTGATCTCCTTCGAGCCGCTGGCCCCCGGCCGCGAGGTGCGCGCCCAGATCCGGGCACACGGCGAGGCGATCGCTGCCCGGGTCCTCGAGGTCCCCGCCGCCGCGGCAGAGCCGTCGGCAGAGTCCTCCGCGCCCTCGAGCCTCCGCGTGGGCCTGGAGACCCCGATCCGCGGCGTCGCGCCCGGCCAGACCCTCGTCCTGTACGACGGCGACCGCGTGCTCGCCGCCGCCACCCTGGAGCGTCGCGCATGACACCACTGGTCACCCTCACCGGGGACGGCACCTTCCGTGCGCCCAGCGCGTCCGAGGACGCCCGCCACGAGCTGCCCGAGGATCCGCACCTGGCCGCGCTGATGCGACTGCGTGCCCTGCTGGGCGACGATCTCGAGGAGCAGATCGCCACCCGGCTCTACCTCCCCTCCGCACTCGGCATCGACGAGACCGACCACACGCTGCCGGCCACCCTCGCGCTGCTCGCCGAGACCACCGGCGACCTGGTCAGCTACGGCTGGCGGCTCGGTCCCGGCATCGGTCGCGCCTGGCAGCACGCCCGTGAGCTGCGCACGCGGACCCTCGATGCGGCCCGGATCGCCCTGCTCGGCTACGAGGGGCCGCTGATGACGACCGCGCTCGGCCCGGCCACTCTCTCCGCCGCCACCTTCCTGAACTCCGGCGAGCGCACCCTGGGCGACCGCGGGGCCGTGCGCGACCTGCCGATGCTGCTGGCCGAGGGTCTGATCGACCACCTCGAGGAGCTGCGTGAACGCGTCCCCGGTGCCCGGCCCCACCTGCTGCTGCGCGAGGACGCCGTCGCCGGTGTCCACGAGGGACGGATCCCGACGCCCTCGGGGCGTCGTCACTACCCGGCGACCCCGGCGCCCGAGATCGGGATGCTGTGGCGCAGCCTGTCGGCGGCCCTGATGGATCACGGCCTGGACGCCGATGCGATCACCCTCGGCGTCGGCGCGGACGTCCGACTGCTGCGCGCCGCCCGGGACGCCGGGATCCGGCGCATGGCCATCGGTCCCCGCCGCATGCCGACCCTGGAGACCGCGGAGGGTCGCGCCCTGTGGGAGGGCATCGCGGAAGCGCACGATGACGGCTGCCGCTTCGAACTGGTCGTGGACCCGCGCCCCGGCGGGAAGCTCGCCCCCGAGCTGGAGACGATGCTGAGCATCTGGAACCGCCTCGGCCACAGCGACGCCGACGCCGCGGGATGCACCTTGCTCGCCCACACCGGTGCCGCGCACGCCGTCCATGCCGGGAAGGTCGACCCCTCGGCCCAGCCCGACCGCTCCACCCTGCTCGACGAGGGCGCCCTCGAGGCGCTGCTGCGGGTGGCTCCCACCTGGGCCGAGCGCGTCGCGAGCTGACGAGGCCGCCGCCGATCCGGTCGTACAGCTGGGCGATGTCGGACCCGTGCGTCACAATGTCCTGGTGAGCACGGACGAGCAGGAGACCCAGCCCGAGACTGCCCTGAGCGACGCCGACGAGGCGCAGCAGCGCATCGCCGAGCTGACCGCGCAGATCGAGCAGGCGCGGATCGAGTACTACGAGCACGATGCGCCGACGATGGCCGACGCCGAGTACGACGCGCTGGAGCGAGAGCTGCGCGCCCTCGAGGAGGCCAACCCGCACCTGGCCGCCGCCGATTCGCCGACCGCGACCGTCGGCGGGGCGGTGGCCGCCGGATTCGACCCGGTACCGCACATCGAGCGGATGATGAGCCTGGACAACGCCTTCAGCCTCGAGGAAGTCGACCTGTGGGCGCATCGGACCGCTGAGGGCCTCGGCGGATCCTCCGACGTCCGGTATCTCACCGAGCTGAAGATCGACGGGCTCGCCATCTCGCTGGTGTACGAGGACGGCGATCTCGTGCGCGGCGTGACCCGCGGCGACGGCCGCGTCGGCGAGGACGTCACCGCCAACGTCCGCACCATCGACTCGATCCCCGAGCGGCTGGACACCGACGAGCCGCCGGCCCTGCTCGAGGTGCGCGGGGAGATCTTCTACCCCACCTCGGAGTTCGAGGACCTGAACGAGCAGCGGCGCGAGGCCGGACTGGCCGAGTTCGCCAACCCCCGCAACACCGCTGCCGGCTCGCTGCGCCAGAAGGACGTCGCCGTGACCGCGTCGCGGGCCCTGGCCGTGTACGTCCATGGGATCGGGGCGCACGAGGGGATGACGCTCACCTCGCAGTCCCACGTGTACGAGACCCTAGAGGGCTGGGGGCTGCCGACCTCTCCGCACACCCGCGTGCTCGACTCCCTCGCGGCGGTGCGCGAGTACATCGCCCACCACGGCGGGCAGCGCCACGACGTCGAGCACGAGATCGACGGCATCGTCATCAAGATCGATTCCTTCGCCCAGCAGCGCGCCCTCGGCTCGACCGCCCGCGCCCCCCGGTGGGCGATCGCCTTCAAGTTCCCGCCCGAGGAGGTCACCACGAAGCTGCTGGACATCCAGGTCAACGTGGGCCGCACCGGGCGCGTGACCCCGTTCGGGGTGATGGAGCCGGTGAAGGTCGCCGGCTCCACCGTGCAGATGGCCACGCTGCACAATCAGTTCGAGGTCGAGCGCAAGGACGTGCTCATCGGTGACACGATCGTGCTCCGCAAGGCCGGTGACGTGATCCCGGAGATCCTGGGACCCGTCGAGACGCTGCGAGACGGCAGTGAGCGGGCCTTCGAGATGCCCCGCGAGTGCCCCGCCTGCGGCACCCCGATCGGCCCCGCGAAGGAGGGGGACAAGGACTGGCGCTGCCCGAACACACGCGATTGCCCCAGCCAGGTCACCGGCCGCATCGAGCACGCAGCCTCCCGTGGCGCCTTCGACATCGAGTCACTGGGGGAGGAGAGCGCCATCGCACTGACCGACCCCGACAAGCGCCGGCCCGAGGCGCTGGCCGCCCTGCGCGCCGGCCGCTGCGTCTACCTCCCCATCCGCGAGGCCGCGGACTCAGAGCTGCCCAGCTTCGTGGTCCTCAAGAACGGCCGGGAGGTCGAGGGCGCCGACGGCGTCCCGCTGCTGCGCATCACCGAGGAGGACGACCCGCTGCTGCCCGCGCTGCAGACGCCGGTCGTGACCACCGGGGCGAACCTCTTCGACCTCACGGCCGAGGACCTGCGAGAGATCTTCGTGTGGCAGCCCGAGCGGCGTGATGGGGAGGTCACGGGCGACTGGCGCATCCAGCCCGTCTTCTGGTCGCGCCCGCTGTTCAAGCACTACAAGCGCGAGGGGGCCTGGAAGCTGAACAGGCCCTCGGCGACCCTGAAGAACACCGAGACCCTCGCCGAGGAGCTCGAGAAGGCGAAGTCCGCTGAGCTGTGGCGGGTGCTCGTCGCGTTGTCCATCCGACACGTCGGGCCGACGGCGGCACGTTCCCTCGCCGTCGCGTACGGCGCGATGGACGCGATCCGCGAGGCGGACCTCGCCCAGCTCACCGAGACCGACGGCGTGGCCGGGATCATCGCCGAGAGCGTGCGCGAGTGGTTCACCGTGGACTGGCATCACGAGCTCGTCGACGGGTGGGCCGCCTCCGGCGTGCGAATGGTCGACGAGGTCGACGAGGGTTTCGTGAAAACGCTCGAGGGTCTGACGGTCGTGGTCACCGGCGGTCTGGAGGGTTTCACCCGGGACGGCGCCAAGGAAGCGATCATCGCCCGCGGTGGGAAGTCCTCCGGCTCCGTCTCCAAGAAGACGGACTTCGTGGTGGTGGGTGAGAACGCCGGCTCCAAGGAGGACAAGGCACGCGACCTCGGCCTGCGCATCCTCGACGAGGCCGGTTTCGTCGCGCTCCTGGAGGACGGTCCTGAGGCGGTCGCCGAGCCGACCGGCGACGGGGACGAGGCCGCCGACGAGGGAACGACGCCGTAGAAGGCCCGGGACGCCCTGTCTCCTCCGCACGAAGGAGGATCCCGATAACGGCTCGACAGCCCTCGGCGACGATGCCACGGTGGTGTGACGCACATCGCACCCCACAGAGAGGTTGATCCGCCATGAGCACCACGGTCCCCGTCCCCTCGGCCCCCGATCCGGCCGGCGCCGCCCCCAGAGCAGGGATCGCCCGCCGCGCATTGCTGCGCGGCGCGGGCATGATGGGCGTCGCCACCGCGACCGGGGCGACCCTCACCACGGCCCCCGCGCTCGCCGCCGACGCGCCGACTGCGGTCACCCCGGACTCCTTCACCCTCACCGCGGACTACGCCACGGACGCCGACGTCGTGGACGCGCTGGTGGAGCAGGCCGGCCGGGCGAGCGTGGGCGAGGTCATGGACACCGCCAATCACGAGCGGACACCCGTGAGCGGCGTCGTGGGCGGCCAGCGTCACGGCTTCCGCTTCGCCTCCGGCGACGAGAACGACTCCGACGTCGCTCCGCAGGGCATCACCACCACCCGCGATGCCGTCGGCACCACCCAGGACGGGCGGTACGACGGCCGCCAGCTCATCGCCGTCAGCTTCCACAACAGCTCGCCCAAGGGCTCTCGGATCAACCTCATCGACTGGGACTCGGACCATCCGAACCGCTACCGACGGATCCTGCTCGTGAATCCCACCGGCACCCCGGAGGAGCCCAGCTTCGAGGACGTCCCCATCCACGTCGGAGGCATCGCCTGGTACGGAAACCTGCTCTACGTGGCGGACACCGGCACGGGGATGCGAGTGTTCGACATGACCCGCATCCTCACGACGGACACCGGCGGGGACAAGGAGCAGATCGGCCGGGTGGGCGACACCTTCTACGCCCACCAGTACCGCTACGCCCTCCCGCAGGTCGGAACGATCACCTCGCACGTCGAGGGGGAGGAGCTGGTGTGGTCCACCATCTCCCTGGACCGCTCGAGCACCTCGATCGTCATGACGGAGTACCGGTGCACCGACTGCGACTATCCGGGCGGCACCACCCGCGCCGTCCGCTTCCCTTTCGCGCCGGACAGCACCCGATTCGCCGCGACGACCACCGCCACCGAGGCGTTCGAGGTCCCGCTGCACAACCTCAACGGAGTCGGCTCGTACGACGGCACCTGGTGGTTCAACAGCTCCAACTCCACGCATCAGACTCTGTACGCCTGGTCCGGCAGCGGCGAGATGACGTCACACGACTGGGTGAACTGGGGCGAGTCCCTGTCCTATTGGAAGGACGAGGACGGTCCCGACCTGCTGTGGAGCCTCCGCGAGGAGACGGGGGACCGGCCGGTCTTCGCGGTCGCAGCCTCCGACTACGGTCCGTGACCGGGCTCCGGGCAGGAGCGGATGCCGACTCGCCGACCCGGACCGTCGGCGGGGCCGCCGCCGGGCTGCCGACGATCGAGCACGCGGAGCGGGTGCAGAGCCTGGACAACGTCTTCTCCGTCGACGAGCTGCGCGAGCGGTGCACACACGTCGCTGCCGAACTCGGGAGCGAGACCGAGGAGCAAGCCTCCTCGGGGGAGTGGAAGCATCCTCCGCTCGGGGGGGGGCGGGAAAAGGTCTCGACTTGCCTCCACTGCGATGGCACGGTGGTGCGTCTCACAGCCGTACCCCACAGGAAGGCAGCTCGGCCATGAGTGCCATCGCCCCCGTTCCTCCGACATCCGATCCCCAGCGCACCGCACGAGGAGGGATCGACCGCCGCACCGTGCTGCGCGGAGCCGGACTGCTCGGGGCCGTCACCGCCGGCGGCGCGACACTGGCCGCACCGCCGGCTCACGCCGCGGACGTGCCCGAGGACATCTCCCCGGACTCCTTCACCGTCACCGCGGACTACACCACCTACGCGGATCTCGTGGAGGCGCTGCTGGAGCAGGTAGGAAGCTCGAGCGTCAGCGAGCTCATGGAAGACGCGAACTACGAACGAACTCCTGTCAGCGGGGTCGTCGACGGTCAGCTCCACGGCTTCCGCTTCGAGTCCTATCACGAGGACGTCTCGCACGTCGCACCGCAGGGCATCACCACCAGCCGCGACGCCGTCGGGAGCGCGCAGGGAGGCCGGTACGAGGGCAGGCAGCTCATCGCGGTGAGCTTCTACGACAGCTCCTTCGAGGGCTGCGGGATCAATCTCATCGACTGGGATGCGGACCATCCGAACACATATCGACAGATCCTCCTGGTCGAACCCACCGAGGACGTCGACGAGCCCAGCTTCCGCGACGTCCCGATCCACGCCGGCGGCATCGCCTGGTATGGGGACTTGCTCTACGTCGCGGACACCAACCAGGGAATGCGCGTGTTCGACATGAGACGCATCCTCACCACGGACCGCGGCGGAAAGAAGGAGCAGATCGGCCGGGTGGGGGAGACCTTCTACGCCCACCACTTCGGTTTCGCCCTCCCGCAGGTGGGCACCATCGCCACGCACCCCGGCTCCGAGGAGCTGCTCTGGAGCACGATCTCCTTGGACAGGTCGAGCACCTCCGTGGTCATGACCGAGTACCGCTGCACGGACTGCGACTACCCCGCCGGCACGACGCGTGCCGTCCGCTTCCCCTTCGCACCGGGCAGCACAAAATTCGCCTCGACCACGACGGCCACCGAGGCCCTCGAGGTCCCTCTCCACAACCTCAACGGTGTCGCCTCTTTCGACGGCACCTGGTGGTTCAACCAGTCCAACTCGACGAACAGGACCCTCCACGCCTGGTCCGGGAGCGGCGAGATGACCGCGCACCCCTGGGTGAACTGGGGCGAGTCGCTCAGCTACTGGCAGGACCCGAACGGACCCGATCTGCTCTGGAGCCTCCGTGAGGAGACGGGGGACCAGCCGGTCTTCGCGGTCGGTGCCGAGGACTACGGCGTCTGATCAACTGATCAGCGCGAGGGACAGCGGCAGCACGGGCCCGGACCCTGCGCGGCGCAGCAGACGCCCGACGAGCGTCATCGTCCAGCGAGTGTCGATCTCGTCGTCGACCAGCAGGACCGGCGCGCCTTTCAGGGCGTCGATCTGCTCGATCAGCTCCGGGGTGAGCACGAACCGGTCCCACAGCGCCGCCACCCGGAAGGCGCTGTTGCGGGCCCCGAACAGCTCCGTGGCGTCGGAGGAGGTCGGCACGTCGCCGAGATCCTGCATCCTGCCGAGGCGGGCGATGCCCGAGGCCAGTTCCCGCACCAGGTGCGGGCGGGTCGCCGAGCCGATCCCGACCACCGCCTCCGGGCGCCGGTCCCAGCCCCAGTCCGCGAGCACCTCGACCACGCGCTGGGCGATCGCCGGGGTGAGGGAGGCGTCGACCCGGTGACCCTGCTCGTCGACGCGGAGCAGTCCCCGCAACGGCACTGCCCACCCCAGGTCCGACATCCGTGCCAGTGCCCGGCCCTCCTCGACCCGCTCGGCCGGAGCGATGTTCCCTCGCAGCGGGGCACCGGAGGCCGCGGTGATCCCGAGGCGGTCCAGACCCTGCGGCCACTGCTTACGGGGGTCCACGGGCACCCCGACGCGATCCAGCAGGCGGGAGACCGCGTCGCGGGAGGTGTCCGCCGCCGGCTCCGCTCCGGTGGGGTGCGCGGCCTCCGGCGCGGCCGAGGGGGCGGCGGCCTCGGGGGTCGGGTACCAGGGCGGGGCGCACACGTCACAGCGTCCGCACGGAACGGCGGTGTCGTCATCGAGCTGACGGGCCAGGAACAGCATCCGGCACTGCTGCGGGTCGCCGCTGCGGAGGCGCTCGTAGTCGAGCATCGCCTGCTGCTCCTCGCGCCGGGCCCGGGCGACGTTCTCGTAGCGAGGGGCGTCGTAGCTCCAGGAGGCGCCGGTGGAGACCCAACCGCCCCGCACCGACTCCACCGCCCCCTCGACGGCGAGCACCTTCAGCAGCAGCTCGAGGGCGCTGCGCTTGACGTCGACCCGGGCCTCGAGCGCCGGGGTGGAGACGGGACCCGATGAGGCGCCCAGCTCGGCGAGGACGGCGTCGGCGTCGGCCTGGGCGGGCATCGAGGCGGTCGCGAAGTACTCCCAGATGGCCCGATCCTCGCGACCCGGCAGCAGCAGCACGTCGGCGGTCTCGGTCGCACGACCGGCACGACCCACCTGCTGGTAGTAGGCCACCGGGGAGCTCGGCGCCCCCAAGTGCACGACGAAGCCGAGGTCCGGCTTGTCGAAGCCCATCCCCAGAGCGCTGGTGGCCGCGAGCGCCTTGACCTCGTTGTCCTTGAGCGCTGTCTCGAGCTCGGCCCGCTCCTCGGCGTCGGTGCGGCCGGTGTAGGCGCGCACCCGGCGCTCGGGTCGGTCCAGCAGGTCCGCGAGATCCTCCGCCGCGGAGACGGTCAGGGTGTAGATGATCCCCGAGCCGGGCAGCTCGTCCAGATGGCGCACCAGGTACTCCAGGCGTGCCCGGTCATCCGGCAGCGTCAGACAGCCCAGGCGCAGCGAGTCGCGGGTGAGGGAGCCGCGCAGTGTCAGCACCGGGGCCGCGCCCTCACCCGGGGTGCCCAGCTGTTCGGCGACGTCCGCGACCACCCGGGAGTTCGCGGTCGCGGTGGTGGCGAGGACCGGCACTTCGGCGCCGAGCTCGCCGACCAGATCGCGCAGTCGCCGGTAGTCGGGACGGAAGTCGTGCCCCCAGTCGGAGATGCAGTGGGCCTCGTCGATCACCAGCAGCCCGCAGCGCGAGATCAGCCGCGGCATCTGCTCGGCCCGGAAGCGCGGGTTGACGAGGCGCTCGGGGGAGACCAGCAGGACGTCGAGCTCGTCGGCGTCGAGCGCTTCCTCGATGTCGGCCCACTCGGTGGGGTTCGCGGAGCTGATCGCCTCGGCGCGCACGCCGGCGCGGCGCGCGGCCGAGACCTGGTCGCGCATGAGGGCGATCAGCGGGGAGATGATCAGGGCCGGGCCGGCGCCGCGGCGCCGCTGCAGCAGCGCCGCGAGGAAGTACACGGCGGACTTGCCCCAGCCGGTGCGCTGGACCACCAGCACCCGTCGGCGCTCCTCGACCAGCGCCGAGATCGCCTCGAACTGCCCGTCGTGGAAATCGGCATCGGCGCGTCCGGTGAGTGCACGCAGCGCCTCCTGCGCCTCGGTGCGCAGGTCCGGGGGAGGCGTGGGCGCTGCAGTGGCCGGGGTGGGGGAGTCCATGCCCCCAGTGTGGCAAGGCACGGCGACGAACGGGATCTCGCCCCGGGAGTGTGGACGGACACGGCACCGCCGAAGCCTGTGGAGGACCGGTGGGAGGACTCTCGCGGACCTCCCGTACGACCTCTCGACCGCTCAGCTCCCGGTGTCGTCCGCGCGCTCGGCCTCCAGGCGGCGCAGCCGCTCCGAGGTGGACTCGTCGTCGCGCAGCGGGTCCTCCTTGGTGGCCAGGGCGCGCCTCATGCGCTCCTCGAGCTCCTGGGCCTCGCGGATCGCCGGGTCCTGGGAGCGCTGATCGTCGTCCTCGGGATCATGGGAGTGGTAATCGACATTCGGATCGACGGACATGTCGGGCCTGCTTCCTCGGTGCGTCCTCGGATGGAGGTACGGATTCTACCGGGGCGCTCGCTACGATCGGAGCGATGACCCTTCGCGCGCCCCGTCCCGCTGCCCGCCCCCTCAGCGGCTTCCGACTTCTCGAGGCACTGATCGCCGGATGGCGACCGTTGCAGCGCCTCGACGTCGACGGCTTCGCCCTGCTGCGCTCGCGGGGGATCACACGCCGTGCCCACAGCGCCGTCGCCCTCGACGCCCCGGACTCCGAGGAGGCCCTGGCCCCGGCGATCGACCGGGTCCAGGGCCTGTACGAGATGGCCGGGGAGTCGCCGGCGTTCCGCGTCCTGGACCTCCACGGGCCCGAGCGCCTCGACGCCGTCCTCGCCGAGCGCGGCTACACCCGGCAGGGGGAGAGCGAGGTGCTCACCACCGTCCTCGACGGATCGCGCCGGGACGTCCCTCACCCCGCGGCCGAGATCCGCACCGGCGCGCTCGACGAGGAATGGTTCGAGGCGGCCTGGCGCCTCGCCCCGCGAGATGGTGAGCAGGCGCGGGAGACCCTCCACGACATCCTCGCCGGGACGCCGAGCGTGCAGGTCCTGCTGCGGGCCGACGGAGCGACCGACGCCGAACCCGTCGCCGTCGGCCGCGCGGCCCTGGTCCCGGCCGGCAGGAGCACCGCGGCGGTGCTGAACATGATCGCCGTGGACCCCGCCCATCGTCGACAGGGGCTCGGCCTCGCCCTCTCCCGCACCCTGCTCGCCCTCGCCGCGGTCCAGGGCGCCGATCGAGCCCTGCTCGAGGTCGAGCGGGACAACGACGGGGCGAGGGCGCTGTACCGGGGCCTCGGCCTCACCCACCTGGGCACGTATCACTACCGCGTGCGCACCGGCCCCGCCGAGCGGACCTAGACTGTTCCCATGCCTTCCATCGGACGAGATGACGTCGCACGCCTCGCCGACCTCGCACGGATCCAGCTCACCGAGGAGGAGATCGCCCGCTTCGCCGGGGAGTTCGACTCCATCATGGACGCTGTCGCCTCCGTCTCCGAGGTCGCCACCGAGGACGTTCCCGCGACCTCCCACCCCCTTGCCATGACGAACGTCCTCCGGGAGGACGTCGTCGAGACCACCCTGACCCAGGAGCAGGCGCTCGCCGGCGCTCCTGAGGCCCAGGACGGCCGCTTCGCGGTCCCGCAGATCCTGGGCGAGGAGTGAGAGCGTGAGGACCCCCATGACATCCCGTGACATCATCCGCCGCAGCGCCGCCGCCCAGGCCGCGGCGCTCGAGGCCGGCGAGGTCTCCTCCGAGGAGCTCACCCGCGCCCACCTGGACCGCATCGCCGACGTCGACGGCGACCTCGGCGCCTTCCTCCACGTCAACACGGACGAAGCCCTGACCACCGCGAGGGACGTCGACTCCCGCCGCGCCGCCGGGGAGGAGCTGCACGGTCTCGCCGGTGTGCCCATCGCCGTCAAGGACGTGGTGGTCACCGAGGGCCAGCCCACCACCGCCGGCTCCAAGATCCTCGAGGGCTGGATCCCGCCCTACGACGCGACCCTGGTCCAGAAGCTCCGCGCCGCCGGCCTGCCCATTCTCGGCAAGACCAACATGGACGAGTTCGCCATGGGCTCCTCCACCGAGTCCAGCGCCTACGGCCCCACCCGCAACCCCTGGGACCGCGACCGCATCCCCGGCGGCTCCGGCGGTGGCAGCGCCGCGGCCGTCGGCGCCTACGAGGCCCCGCTCGCGATCGGCACCGACACCGGCGGCTCGATCCGCCAGCCCGGGGCCGTCACCGGCACCGTCGGCGTCAAGCCCACCTACGGCTCGGTCTCCCGCTACGGTCTGATCGCGATGGCAAGCTCCCTGGACCAGGCCGGCCCCGTCACCCGCACCGTGGAGGACGCAGCGCTGCTGCACGAGCTCATCGCCGGGCACGACCCCCACGACTCCACCTCGCTGCCCGACCCTGTCGGCGCGTACACCCAGGCGGCACGCGGCAAGGACGTCAAGGGCCTGCGGATCGGCGTCATCGAGGAGCTCGAGGGGGAGGGCTTCGCCCCCGAGGTCCGCGCCCGCTTCACCGAGTCCCTCGACCAGCTCGAGCGGGCGGGGGCGGAGATCGTGCGGGTGGCCTGCCCGAACTTCCGCTATGCGCTGGGGGCCTACTACCTGATCATGCCCTCGGAGGCATCATCGAACCTCGCCAAGTTCGACGGCATGCGCTTCGGCCTGCGGGTGGTCCCCGAAGACCATCCCACTGCCGAGAACGTCATGAAGGCGACCCGCGGCGCCGGCTTCGGCGACGAGGTCAAGCGCCGCATCCTGCTGGGCACCTATGCGCTGTCGGCCGGCTACTACGACGCCTACTACGGCAGCGCCCAGAAGGTGCGCACCCTGGTCCAGCGCGACTTCTCCGCCGCCTTCGAGCAGGTCGACGTGCTCGCCTCGCCCACCTCGCCCACCGTCGCCTTCCGGCTCGGCGAGAAGGTCGACGACCCGATGGCGATGTACATGAACGACATCGCCACCATCCCCGCCAACCTCGCCGGCACCCCGGGTATCTCGGTGCCCAGCGGTCTGGCCGAGGACGGACTGCCCGCCGGCATCCAGTTCCTCGCCCCGGCTCGCGCCGACGAGCGCCTCTACCGCGTCGGCGGTGCCCTCGAGGCGCTGCTCGAGGACGCCTGGGGAGGCCCCCTGCTGGCCACGGCGCCCGAACTCACCGCAGGAGCGACCCGATGAGCACCGCACAGCCCACCGCGCCGACCGCCCCGGTCGACTACGACGAGGCGATCGCCCGCTTCGACCCGGTCCTCGGCATCGAGGTCCATGTCGAGCTCGGCACCGCCACCAAGATGTTCGACGGCGCCCCCAACATCTTCGCCGCCGAGCCGAACACCGCGATCACCCCGACCTCGCTCGGTCTGCCCGGGTCCCTGCCGGTCGTGAACCGCCGCGCCGTCGAGTACGCGATCAGGATCGGCCTGGCGCTGAACTGCTCGATCGCGGAGAACTGCCGCTTCGCGCGCAAGCAGTACTTCTACCCCGACCTGACCAAGAACTTCCAGACCTCGCAGTACGACGAGCCGATCGCCTACGAGGGCTGGGTCGATGTCGAGCTGGAGGACGGCGAGATCATCCGCGTCGAGATCGAGCGCGCCCACATGGAGGAGGACGCCGGCAAGAACACCCACGTCGGCGGCGCCACCGGGCGGATCCACGGCGCGACCCACTCCCAGGTCGACTACAACCGCGCCGGCGTGCCGCTGGTCGAGATCGTCACCAAGCCCATCCCGGACACGAAGGGGAGGGCCCCCGAGGTCGCGGCCGCCTATGTGCGCACTTTGCGGGACATCTTCCGGGCCCTGGACGTCTCCGAGGCGAGGATGGAGCGCGGCAACGTGCGCGCCGACGTCAACGTGTCCCTGCGCGCGGACCCCTCCGCGCCGCTGGGGACCCGCTCCGAGACCAAGAACGTCAACTCCTTCCGGTCCATCGACCGCACCGTGCGCTACGAGATCTCCCGCCAGGCGGGGATCCTCGACGCGGGCGGCAGCGTGGTCCAGGAGACCCGCCACTTCCACGAGGACACCGGCGAGACCTCCTCGGGACGCCCGAAGTCCGACGCGGAGGACTACCGCTACTTCCCCGAGCCGGATCTGGTCCCTCTCGCCCCGAGCCGGGAATGGGTCGAGGAGATCCGCGGCTCCCTGCCGGAGCTGCCGGCCGCCCGCCGGCGCCGCCTGCTGGGGGAGTGGAGCTTCACCGATTTCGAGATGCGCGACGTGATCAACGCGGGCGCCCTCGATCTCCTCGAGTCCACCGTGACGGCCGGTGCGAGCCCGCAGAGCGCCCGCAAGTGGTGGATGGGCGAGCTCGCCCGCACCGCGCGCGAACAGGACGTGGACCTCGATGCGCTGGTGGTCACCCCGGCGCAGGTCGCCGAGCTGCAGGGCCTCGTGGATGCGGACAAGATCAACGACAAGATCGCCAAGCAGGTGCTCACCCGGGTCCTCGACGGCCAGGGCGACCCGACGGCGATCATCGAGCGGGAGGGTCTCGCGGTCGTCTCCGACGACTCGGTGCTCACCGGCGCCGTCGAGCAGGCCATCGCCGAGAACCCGGACGTGGTCGCCAAGATCCAGGGCGGCAAGGTGCAGGCCATCGGCGCTCTCATCGGCCCGGTCATGAAGGCCACCCGCGGCCAGGCCGACGCCGGCCGCGTGCGCGAGCTGATCATGGAGAAGCTCGGCGTGAGCTGAGCCGTCCGACGAACGTCCTGCGGTCGGTCGGTCCGCGGCGCCGGGGAGGGATGCCCGGGCCGCGGGCCGGCCGTCCGCTTCTCGTGGCACGGCTCGGGAGCCGGATGAGCTGCTGGGACGTGCCGAGGAAGCGGCGGGGCAGGGGGACGGGACCCGGGGTGGTCCACCGTCCGGATGGTGACATCCGCATCTCGCATGTCGGCGTAGAGTTCTTCCCATGCCTCAGCTCCGCTCCCGCACCTCGACCCACGGCCGCAATATGGCCGGCGCCCGCGCCCTGTGGCGTGCGACCGGCATGAAGAGCGGCGACTTCGGCAAACCGATCATCGCGATCGCGAACTCGTACACCCAGTTCGTGCCGGGTCACGTCCACCTCAAGAACATGGGTGACCTCGTCGCCGGCGCGATCAAGGAGGCCGGCGGCATCTCCAAGGAGTTCAACACCATCGCCGTGGACGACGGCATCGCCATGGGTCATGGCGGCATGCTCTACTCGTTGCCCAGCCGCGACATCATCGCCGACTCCATCGAGTACATGGTCAACGCCCATACGGCCGACGCCCTGGTGTGCATCTCCAACTGCGACAAGATCACCCCGGGCCATCTGATGGCCGCGATGCGGTTGAACATCCCGGTCATCTTCGTCTCGGGCGGTCCCTCCGAGTCCGGGAAGCCGGTCGAGGGCGTCACCGAGAACCGCATCGACCTGGTCGACGCGATGGCGCTCAGCGCCGACGATTCCGTCACCGACGCGCAGCTCGCCGAGGTGGAGGAGAACGCCTGCCCCACCTGCGGCTCGTGCTCCGGAATGTTCACGGCGAACTCGATGAACTGCCTCACCGAAGTGCTGGGGCTCTCCCTGCCCGGCAACGGCACCACGCTGGCCACCCACGCCTTCCGCAAGGAGCTCTTCCTCGAGGCCGGCCGGACGATCGTGAACCTGGCCACGCGCTACTACGAGGAGGGCGACGAGTCGGTGCTGCCGCGCTCGGTCGCGTCCCGGGCCGCGTTCTCCAACGCCATGGCCATGGACGTCGCCATGGGTGGCTCCACCAACACGATCCTGCACATCCTGGCCGTCGCGATCGAGGCAGGGGTCGACTTCGGCCTCGAGGACATCGACCGGATCTCCCGCCTGGTGCCCACGCTCTCCAAGGTCGCCCCCAACGGCACCGCCCACGTCGAGGACGTCCACCGCGCGGGCGGCATCCCCGCCATCCTCGGCGAGCTCGACCGTGCGGGACTGCTGGACCACACGGTGCACACGGTGCACTCGCCGGACCTCTCCAGTTGGCTTGCCGAGTGGGACATCCGCGGAGGCTCCGCCTCCCCGAAGGCCGAGGCCCTGTTCCATGCCGCTCCCGGCGGCGTCCGCACCACGCAGGCCTTCTCCACGACGAACACCTGGGACGACCTGGACACCGACAGCGAGAACGGCGTGGTCCGCGCGGTCCCGCACGCCTACACCAAGGACGGCGGACTCGCCGTGCTCACGGGCAACCTGGCCCATGACGGTGCGGTGTTCAAGACCGCCGGCGTCACCGAGGACCTGTTCCACTTCGAGGGCACCGCGGTGGTCTGCGATTCCCAGGAGGAGGCCGTCCAGAAGATCCTCGACAAGACGGTCCGGGCCGGGAACGTCGTGGTGATCCGCTACGAGGGGCCACAGGGCGGTCCCGGCATGCAGGAGATGCTCTACCCGACTTCGTTCCTCAAGGGGCGCGGGCTCGGCAAGACCTGCGCCCTGATCACCGACGGCCGCTTCTCCGGGGGCACCAGCGGAGTCTCCATCGGGCACATCTCCCCGGAGGCGGCCGAGGGCGGTCTCATCGGTCTCATCGAGGACGGCGATCCGATCATCATGGACGTCGACAAGCGCCTGCTGGAGCTCGACGTCGACGAGGAGGAGCTGGCGCGCCGTCGCGCGGCCAAGGGGTCCCTGCCGTGGCGCCCCGAGCACCGTGAGCGTGAGGTGACGCAGGCCCTCAAGGTCTACGCGCACCTGGTGCGGTCGGCGACCTACGGCGCCACCCGCCGGCCTCTGGACTGATCCACGACGCGTCCGCTCAGCTGCCGAGGACCTGGCGGTAGCGCTCCACGGCGACCTCCGCCACGAGCGGATGGTCGCCGAGCGGCGCGGCCACCAGGTCCGCCCCGGCCGGGGCCAGCTGGTCGTGGAAGAACCCCGGCGCGAGCAGGTAGGTCGCCAGCGCCACCCGGGAACCGGTGCGCTCGCGGGCACAGGAGACCGCCTCGGGCAGGGAGGGCTCGGCGGCCGCGAGGAACCCGACGATCACCTCGCGCCCCAGCGTCTCCGTGAGCAGCCGGCCCATCTCGTGGGCCATCGCCTGACCGGCCGGATCCCGCGTGCCCGCCGCAGCCAGGACCACCGCGTCGCCGTCGCTCGCTCCGGCCTCGGCCAGACGCTGCGCGAGGACGAGCGCGAGCCGCGGATCGGGGCCGAGCGGCGCAGCGGCCACCGCTTCCCGGTCGGCCACCGCAGCGGAGATGTCCCGGTCGACGTGGACGCCGGTCGAGAGCAGCAGCGGCACCACCACGGCAGCGGCCGGGGCGTCGTCCTCTCGGGTCCGGACGGCCGCTCGCACCTCGGCCTGCTCGGCCACGACGGCGGCGACCTCCGGTGTCTGGACGTCGAGGTAGGCCTCGCGCACGGGGACGTCCGGGATCTCGCGGGCGATCCGTCGCAGCAGCGCGCGCACCGTGTCGCGCCCTGCCCGCGAGCGGGTTCCGTGGGCGCAGCCGACGAGAACCGGCGGGTGCGGCGTGGAGGTCGGTTCGACCGCGCTGTCGTCGTCCGCTGCGGCGCTCGGGCGGGGCAGCGCCTCGCGGCCGGCGCCGCGGGGACTGCCGACGGGCTCGGGAGGGTGCAGGAAGCCCTCGGCGGCGGTGCGGCCGACGGTGATGACCGCCGGGAAGCCGACGCCCGCCTCGGCGGCGACCTGGTCGATGGTCCCGAGCCGCCCGTGGACGGTCCGCTGCTCCGGGAGGCTCGCATTCTGCACCACGGCGACCGGAGTGGCGGGGTCGACCCCGTTCAGCAGCGCCTGCGCCACCAGACGTGGCAGCCAGCCGACGCCCATCATGAGCACCGTCGTGGTGCCCGGGTCGCGCAGGGCGGCGAGGTCCGCGGGGCCGAGGTCGCCATGGGCATTGACCACGTGGAGCGCGACGGCGGTCCCGCGGTGGGTGACCGGCACGTCGCCGGCCCCGGGCCCCGCGATCGCCGAGGTCACTCCGGGCACGACCTGCACCGGGACGTCCGCTGCGCGACAGGCGAGGATCTCCTCGCCGCCCCGACCGAGCAGGAAGGGATCCCCTCCCTTGAGCCGGGCCACCCGATGCCCGGCCCGGGCACGGTCCACCAGCAGCGACTCGATGCCCTCCTGATCCACGGCGTGGCGGCCCGGCTGCTTGCCCACGTCGATCACCTCGATGCCGTTGCCCAGCAGTTCGGTGAGGCCTCGCGGGCCCAGCCGGTCCACCACCACCACGTCGGCCTGGCCCAGCAGAGCCAGCCCCCGCACGGTGATCAGGTCGAGCGCGCCCGGACCGCCGCCGATGAGGGCCACGGATCCTGCGGGGAGCACGGCGCCGCCGAGCCCGTCGACGAGGTCGGCCAGGGTCGGGGTCATGGGGTCTCGCGATCTGTGGAGCGGACAGGAGCCGGGACGGCGGCAGCAGCGGCGGAGACGGCCCGCGAGTCAGGCGTGGCCGCTCACTCCCGGCCCGGCACCTCGACCATGCCCGCCGCCAGCGTGGTGGCGTCCTGCGGGTCGAGCACGATGAACGCCCCGCCGTCGCGGGAGGAGGAGTAGGACTCCACCGGCAGCGGCTCCGCGAACTGCAGGTCCACCCGCACCAGGTCGTTGAGATCGGCGCTGGTGGTGGGGACCTGGGTGAGACGGGCGATGTCGAGGCGCTCGTGGATCGCGGTGACCAGCGCGTGCACGGTGCGGGTCCCGTGCTTGACCAGCACCCGGGCGCCCTCACGCAGCGGAGCCGGGGACAACCACGCCAGCACGGCGGAGGTGGTCTGGACGGGGGTGGGCACGACCCCGCTGCCGAGCAGGTCGCCGCGGGAGACATCGACCTCGTCGGCCAGCCGCAGCGTGACCGACAGCCCGGACTCGGCCCGGGAAACGGTCTCAGCGCCGAGATCGATGCCGGCGACGGTCGTGGTCCGTCCGGACGCGGCCACGACGACCTCGTCACCGACGGCGACGGCACCGGAGGTGATCAGCCCCGCATAGCCGCGGTAGTCGACGTGGGCGGCATCCCGCGCGCCCTGCTGAGGACGGATCACCAGCTGCACCGGCATCCGGAACCGATCGCGCGGGAGGTCCCGGCCCGGGGGCAGGGACTCCAGCAGCTCCAGCAGGGAGGGGCCCTGGTACCAGGGGGTCGCCGCGGAGGTCCTCACCACGTTGTCGCCGTGCAGGGCCGACAGCGGCACCACGGCCGGCACCGGCACGGACAGCGCCTCGGCCACCGGGAGCAGCTGCGAGGAGACGTCGGCGTACACCTGCCGGGGGTCCTCGACGAGATCGATCTTGTTCAGGGCCACGATCACGTGGGGGACCCGCAGGAGTGCGGCCAGGGCCAGGTGGCGCCGGGTCTGCTCGAGGACGCCGTGGCGCGCGTCGACCAGCACCACCACGACGTCGGCGGTGGAGGCGCCGGTGACCATGTTGCGCGTGTACTCGACGTGCCCGGGGGTGTCGGCCAGCACGTAGGAGCGCTCGGCGGTCGCGAAGTAGCGATAGGCGACGTCGATCGTGATGCCCTGCTCGCGCTCGGCGCGCAGCCCATCGGTCAGCAGGGCCAGATCGGCCAGCTCACCGGTCCAGCCGCGACGCCGGCTCGCGTCCTCGACCGCGGCCAGCTGATCGGCGAGCACGGACTTGGTGTCGTGCAGCAGCCGCCCGATGAGAGTCGACTTGCCGTCGTCGACGCTGCCGGCCGTCGCCAGGCGCAGCAGGGTGGGAGCGGCCTCGCGCCCCGGAGTCAGGGTGCTCGTGCCCATCAGAAGTAGCCCTCCTTCTTGCGGTCCTCCATGGCGGCCTCGGAGAGACGGTCGTCGGCACGCGTGGCCCCGCGCTCGGTGATCGTGCTCGCGGCGACCTCGGCGATCACGGCCTCGACGTCGCGCGCGCTCGAGGGCACGGCGCCGGTGCAGGACATGTCGCCCACGGTGCGGTACCGGACCGTGCGCACGGTGGGATGCTCGTCCTCGCGCGGCCGGGCCCAGTCGCCGGGGGAGAGCAGCATGCCGTCGCGCTCGACCACTTCGCGCTCATGGGCGTAGTAGAGGGACGGCAGGGCGATGTCCTCCCGCGCGATGTAGCGCCATACGTCGAGCTCGGTCCAGTTCGACAGGGGGAAGACGCGCACGTGCTCCCCGGGACGCCGGCGGGTGTTGTACAGGTGCCACAGCTCGGGGCGCTGGTTCTTGGGATCCCAGTGTCCGAAGGCGTTGCGGAGGCTGACGATCCGCTCCTTGGCCCGGGCCTTGTCCTCGTCGCGACGCCCGCCGCCGAACACGGCGTCGAAGCGGTGCTCCGCGATGGCGTCGAGCAGGGGGAGGGTCTGCAGCGGATTGCGGGTGCCGTCGGGCCGTTCGCTCAGCCGCCCGTCGTCGAGATAATCCTGCACCGAGGCGACGTGCAGGTCCACTCCGTAGCGGCCGACGGCCTCGTCCCGGAACTCCAGCACCTCGGGGAAGTTGTGCCCGGTGTCGACGTGCAGCACGGGGAAGGGGACCGGGGCGGGCCACAGCGCCTTCGCGGCGAGGTGCAGCATCACCACGGAGTCCTTGCCGCCGGAGAACAGCATCACGGGGCGCTCGAGCTCCCCGACCACCTCCCGGATGATGTGGACGGCCTCGGCCTCGAGCACGTCGAGCAGGCCGGGACGCTCGGGCTCCGTGGCGAGAGCCGACAGGTCCGGGGTCAGGGTCGTCATCTCTCCTCCTGGGCGGGGTCGACGGTGAGCAGGGACAGGGGAGCGACCGTCGGGGGCGAGGACGGCTCCTGCGCCGCGGAGTCGTCGGCGGGGTGCAGCCCGCACTCGGTCTTCGCCGAGCCGGACCAGCGCCCGGCCCGCGGGTCCTCCCCCGGGGCGACCGCGCGGGTGCAGGGAGCGCAGCCGATGCTCGGGAATCCCTGCTGCAGCAGCGGGTTCTCCGGGAGGCCGTGATCGTGCGAGTACCCCATGACCTGTCCGAAGGACCAGGAGACCAGGGGATTGATCTTCACCAGGTCGAAGGCCTCGTCATAGGTGACCAGCGGGGTGTCGGCCCGGGTGGGGCCCTCCTCGCGCCGCACGCCGGTGACCCAGGCGTCGTACCCGGACAGGGAGCGGCGCAGCGGCTCCACCTTGCGCAGCGCGCAGCAGGTCGAGGGGTCCCGGTCGTGCAGCCTCGCCCCGTGGTCCGCGTCCTGCTCGGCGACGGTGCGCTCGGGGAGCACGTCGACCACGTGCACGTCGAGCTCGGCGGCGACCCGGTCGCGGGTGGCCAGCGTCTCCGGGAAGTGGTAGCCGGTCTCGAGGAACAGCACGTCCACCCCGGGGCGGTGGCGGGAGACCACGTGCGGGAGCACCGCGTCGGCCATGCTGCAGGCGACGGCCAGGGAGGAGCCGAAGACCTCCGCGGCCCAGGCGCTGACGGCCTCGGTGACCTGATCGGGGCCCAGCTCGTCCTCGAGCGCCGCGAAGCGCGGCGCCGCCTCCGCGACCAGGGCCCGCAGTCGGGCGGTGCGCTCGGTGCTCGCGCTCATCGCAGCTCCTCGTCCTCGGCGCGGTGCGCCCAGGCGGCGAAGGTCTCGCCGGGGGCGCGGGAATCGAGGAAGCTGCGCAGGAGGCGCTCGACGTAGTCCGACAGGTCGCGGGCGGCGACCTTGTGTCCGCGCAGCGTGCGGCCGAGCTGGGGTTCCTCGAGCCCGGGGGCGGCGAGCGAGCCGCCCAGGTGGACCTGGAAGCCGGGAACCTGGTCACCGGCCTCGGTGGTGATGATCTGGCCCTTCAGCCCGATGTCTGCGGTCTGGATCCGGGCGCAGGAGTTCGGGCATCCATTCACGTGCAGGCTGATCGGCTCCTCGAGCAGGGGCTCGAGGTCGGTGAGGCGATCCTCGAGCTCGTCGAGGGTCCGCTCCGTGGTGTCCTTGGTGTCGACGATCGCGAGCTTGCAGAACTCGAGGCCGGTGCAGGCCATGGTCGAGCGCCGCAGGAAGCCGGGCTTCACGCGCAGGCCGAGGCCCTCGAGGCCGGCGACCAGCTCGTCGGTGCGCTCGGCGGGGACGCCGAGCACGACCAGCGACTGGAACGGGGTCAGCCGCACGGCGTCGGCGCCGACGGATTCGACCAGGTCCGCGAGGTCGGTGAGCATCGAGCCGCCGACCCGTCCCACGGTGGTCGAGGCGCCGACGTAGTTGCGGCCGTCCTTCTGCCGGTGGACCCCGACGTGGTCGCCGCGGCCGGTGGGCGGGCCGGGGGCGGGCCCGTCGGCCAGGGCGTAGCCGAGGTACTCGGTCTCAAGCACCTCGCGGAAGCGCTCGGGGCCCCAGGCGGCCAGCAGGAACTTCAGCCGGGCCTTGTTCCGCAGCCGGCGGAACCCGTAGTCGCGGAAGATCTGCACCACGCCGTGCCAGACGTCGGCGGCCTGGTCCTCGCGCACGAAGGCACCGAGCCGTTCGGCCAGGCGCGGGCTGGTCGACAGCGCCCCGCCCACCCAGAGGTCGTAGCCGGGGCCGAGCTCTGGGTGAACCACGCCGACCAGCGAGATGTCGTTGATCTCGTGGACGACGTCCTGGCTCGGGTGACCGGTGATGGCGGTCTTGAACTTGCGCGGCAGGTTCGCCAGCTCCGGGTCCCCGAGGTAGCGGTGGGTGATCTCGCTGATCACCGGGGTGGGATCGATGATCTCGTCGGCCGCGATCCCGGCCACCGGGCTGCCGAGGAAGCCACGGGGGGTGTCACCGCAGGCGGTGGTGGTCTCGAGGCCGACCTCCGCCAGACGCTCCCAGATCTCGGGGACGTCCTCGATCCTGACCCAGTGGTACTGGATGTTCTCGCGGTCGGAGACGTCGGCCGTGCTGCGGGCGAACTCGGTGGAGATGCCCCCGAGGGTCCGCAGCGCCGTCGGGCCCAGGGCCGCGCCGTCGGTCCGCACCCGCATCATGAAGAAGCGGTCCTCGAGCTCGTGCGGCTCGAGCTGCGCGGTGCGGCCCCCGTCGATGCCCGGCTTGCGCTGGGTGTACAGGCCCCACCAGCGGAAGCGGCCGTGGAGGTCGTCGTCCGGGATCGAATCGAAGCCGCCGGGGGCGTAGACCTGCTCGATGCGCTCACGCACGTTGAGGCCGTTGTCGGCGGCCTTGACCTCCTCGTTCGAGTTCAGCGGCGTCGACCCGTCGACCTTCCACTGCCCCTGCGGCTTCCCGGAGCGGGAGGGGCGTGCGCGGTCGGCGCCGGTCGGCGGACGGGTCGGGGTCTCGGTGCTCGACATGGGGCCCAGCATGCAGGCTTATGCCTCACATTACAAACGCTAAGAGACAATGTGTCGGACTGCGTCCAGGGCTCTACGTCGGGGACGTCGAGGGGCGGGACCGATGTCTCGCCATGCGGACCGGTGGCGCATTGCGGCGGGAACGCTCTACTGTGTGGGCATGCAGACGATCCTTCTCGTAGTCATCGAGCGCGGCTGACGCCCGTTCGTCTCTTCGAGACGTCATCCGCGCCCCTCCCCGAGCCCCAGGCGGAGGGGCTTTTTCGTGTCCCGATCCAGGATCGACGGCAGGAGGGGATAAGCCGTGGAACGCATCGCAGTTCACCCCACCGTCCGAGACGACGAAGGAGTTCCGATGACCGGACAGCAGATGACCGGCGCCCAGGCGCTGATCGAGTCCCTCAAACACGCCGGGGCCGAGGTCGTCTTCGGCCTTCCCGGCGGGTGCATCCTGCCCACGTACGACCCGCTGATGGACGCCGAGGACATCCGTCACATCCTGGTGCGCCATGAGCAGGGCGCCGGACATGCCGCGAGCGGGTACGCCCACGCCACCGGCAAGGTCGGGGTGTGCCTGGTGACCTCCGGGCCTGGCGCCACCAACCTCATCACCGCGATCGCCGATGCGCAGATGGACTCGATCCCGTTGGTCGCGATCACCGGGCAGGTCGGCTCCCAGTTCATCGGCACCGACGCCTTCCAGGAGGCGGACATCGTCGGGATGACGATGCCTGTTACCAAACACAACTTCCTGGTCTCCGATGCCGCCGACATCCCCAAGGTCATCAAGCAGGCCTTCCACATCGCCTCGACCGGCCGCCCCGGCGCCGTCCTGGTGGATGTCACCAAGGACGCCCAGCAGGCGATGACCGAGTTCGTGTGGCCGGAGGCGCTGGACCTGCCCGGCTATCGCCCCGATCCGCGCCCCCACACCAAGCAGATCCGCGAGGCTGCGAAGCTCCTGCTCGAGGCCGAGCGCCCAGTCTTCCTGCTCGGCGGCGGGGTGTTGCGCGGCCGCGCGAGCAAGGAGGTCGGCGAACTGATCGACGTCTCCGGAGCGCCTTTCGTGACCACTCTGATGGCGCGCGGCGCCCTGCCGGACTCCCACCCCAACCACCTCGGTATGCCCGGCATGCACGGCACCGTCTCTGCCGTCTCCGCCCTGCAGCGATCCGACCTCATCGTGAACATCGGAGCGCGCTTCGATGATCGAGTCACCGGCGTCCTCGACTCCTTCGCGCCGGGGGCGAAGGTCGTCCATGCGGACGTCGATCCGGCCGAGATCTCCAAGAACCGCGAAGCCGATGTGCCGATCGTGGGTCAGGCCGCCGACGTCGCCCGCGCCCTGGCCGCCGAGCTGCGCGAGCAGGTCTCCGGCGAGGACACCCGCAACTACGGGGCGTGGTGGAACACCTTGACGATGCTGCGGGAGAACTACCCTCTGGGATGGACCGAGACCGCCGACGGCTTCACCGCCCCGCAGAAGGTGATCTCCCGGATCGGTGCCATCTCGGGGCCGGACTCGATCTACGTCGCCGGCGTGGGGCAGCACCAGATGTGGTCCAGCCAGTTCATCACGTACGAGCAGCCCTGCACCTGGATCAACTCCGGAGGTCTGGGCACCATGGGTTACTCGGTGCCGGCGGCGATGGGCGCGAAGGTCGGTCAGCCCTCCAAGGTCGTCTGGTCCATCGATGGCGACGGCTGCTTCCAGATGACCAATCAGGAGCTCGCCACCTGCGTCATCAACGACATCCCGATCAAGGTCGCGGTCATCAACAACTCCAGCCTCGGCATGGTGCGCCAGTGGCAGAACCTGTTCTATGAGCAGCGCTATTCCCATACCGACCTGAACACCGGGCACGGCACCCGCCGCGTCCCCGACTTCGTCAAGCTGGCCGAGGCCTACGGCGCCGTCGGCCTGCGCTGCGAGCGTGACGAGGACATCGACGAGACCATCCGCCAGGCGATGGAGATCAACGACCGACCCGTGGTCGTGGACTTCACGGTCAGCGCCGACGCCATGGTGTGGCCGATGGTGCCGGCAGGGGTCTCCAACGACGAGATCCAGATCGCCCAGGGCATGAGCCCCGAGTGGGAGAGGGACATCTGAGAATGAGCACGAACCAGTCCGCCGCGAACACCCCCGCCGCGGAGCACGTGATGACCCCTGACAGCCAGACCCTCTCGGTGCTGGTCGAGAACAAGCCCGGCGTGCTCACCCGCGTCACCGCGCTGTTCTCGCGCCGCGGGTACAACATCTCCTCGCTCGCGGTCGGACCGACCGAGCACCCGGAGATCTCCCGCATCACCGTTGTCGTCGACGTGGACCAGCGTCGGCTCGAGCAGATCACCAAGCAGCTCAACAAACTGGTGAACGTGCTCAAGATCGTCCAGCTCGACGCGCGGCAGACCGTCCAGCGCGAGCTGATCCTCATCAAGGTCACCGCGGACAACGCGACGCGTACCTCGGTGCTGGAGATCGTCCAGATGTTCCGGGCGAAGGTGGTCGATGCGGCTGCCGACTCCGTGACCATCGAAGCGACCGGCACGCAGGACAAGCTCGCCGCGCTGCTGGAGATGCTGGAGTCCTTCGGCGTCCGCGAGATCGTCAAGTCCGGCGAGGTCGCCATCGGCCGCGGCGGCCGAGCGATCACCGACCGGAGTCTGCTGGGCTGACCGACGTACTGCGAGCTCGCGAGCGGCAGGAGACCAGCAGTTACCACGGGCTGAGACGCCCTCTCATCACGTAAGACACACGGCGATAGGATCGACCTGTCGCCCGGGGCGTCGCCCTCGGGCTCCGCCCCGCACCCCAACACGAAGGAGCACAACGTGGCCGAGATCTACTACGACGACAACGCCGATCTGTCCCTCATCCAGGGCAAGAAGGTCGCCATCGTCGGCTTCGGCTCCCAGGGCCACGCCCACGCGCTGAACCTGCGCGACAGCGGCGTCGAGGTCCGCGTCGGCCTGCGCGAGGGCTCGAAGTCCCGCGCCAAGGCGGAGGAGCAGGGTCTGGGCGTCGGCACCGTCGCCGAGGTCTCCGAGTGGGCGGACCTCATCATGATCCTCACCCCGGACCAGGATCAGCGGAAGGTCTACGCCGAGTCCATCCAGCCGCACCTGCGCGAGGGCAAGGCGCTCGCCTTCGCCCACGGCTTCAACATCCGCTTCGGCTACATCGAGGCCCCCGCCGGCGTCGACGTGCTGCTCATCGCCCCGAAGGCTCCCGGCCACACCGTGCGTCGCGAGTTCGTCGCCGGCCGCGGCATCCCGGACATCGTCGCCGTCGAGCAGGACTCCACCGGCTCCGCCTGGGACCTCGCCTTCGCCTACGCCAAGGGTATCGGCGGCACCCGGGCCGGCGTCATCAAGACCACCTTCACCGAGGAGACCGAGACCGACCTGTTCGGTGAGCAGGCGGTGCTGTGCGGCGGCATGAGCCACCTCGTCCAGGCGGGCTTCGAGACCCTCGCCGAGGCCGGTTACCAGCCGGAGATCGCCTACTTCGAGGTCCTCCACGAGCTCAAGCTGATCGTCGACCTCATGCACGAGGGCGGCATCGCCAAGCAGCGCTGGTCGATCTCCGACACCGCCGAGTACGGCGACTACGTCTCCGGGCCGCGCGTGGTGACCGCCGAGACCAAGGCGGCGATGAAGGACATCCTCTCCGACATCCAGGACGGGACCTTCGCCCGGCGCTTCATCGACGACCAGGACCAGGGCGCGCCCGATTTCACCTCGCTGCGCGATCAGGAGGCGAAGCACCAGATCGAGACCGTCGGCCGGGATCTGCGCAAGATGTTCTCCTGGAGCGCCCAGGCGCTCGATACGGACTACACCGAGGGCAGCGCCGCGCGCTGAGACCCCTCGGACAGCCAGGAGCCCCGCAGCGAACAGGATGGTTCGCTGCGGGGCTCCTGGCTGTCCGGGACTCGGCAGTCCCGGCCTTCCTCAGCGGTCGCCGCTGCGCCGGAAGGCGAGCGCCGTGAGCACCATCGCGCCCGCGGTGATCCCGATGCTCCAGGCCAGGGGCGCCAGCAGCTGCGCCTCGCCGGCCCCGATCAGCAGTGCACGCAGGGCGTCCACCAGCGGCCCCATCGGCTGGTGCGTGGCGATCGGCTGCAGCCACTCGGGCATGGTCGCGATCGGCACGAAGGCGCTGGAGAGATAGGGCAGGAAGAGCAGGACGAAGCCGTAGCCGTTGGCGGCCTCCGGGCTCCCGGCGACCAGTCCGATGCAGGCGAACAACGCGGTGATCGCGAGGATCCACAGGGCGACCAGGCCCAGGACGGCGACCCACTCCAGCACGGTGGCGGTGGGCCGGAAGCCGATCAGGAGAGCCACCAGGATCACGATCACGGTCGCCAGGAGGTTGCGCAGCACGCTCGCCACCACGTGCCCGGCCAGCACGGTGGCCGCGGTGATGGGCATGGTGCGGAACCGCCGCATGGCGCCGAGCGTGACATCGCGATTGACCGAGACGGCCACGGAGGCGGCGCCGTAGCCGGCGCAGGTGAGGATCACGCCGGGAACGACGAAGTCCACATAGCCCTCGGCGATGATCGCGCCGCCGAAGACGTAGGTGAACAGCAGCAGGAGCATCACGGGCAGGGCGACGGCCATCAGCAGGCCTTCGCCGTCGCGCAGACTGTGGCGCAGGCTGCGGCCGATGAACACGGCGCTGGAGCGCAGGGCGCCCGTCCCGAGCGGACGGCGGGCCGCGGTGCGGGGCGGGGGCGTGCGCAGCGGGGCAGGGGCGAGGGAGGTCATGCCGCGGTCTCCTGTCGGTCCAAGGGCTCCTGGGTCAGAGCCGTGAAGGCGTCGTCGAGCGTGGGGGAGCGCAGCTCCGCGCGCAGGTCCTTTTCTTGGTCCTGGATCTGCGCCATGGCGCCGCGCAGCGAGGCGGCGGTGCCGTCGGTGTCGATCCCGCGCACCTCCGACCCGTCGTGGTCCAGCAGCACCAGCCGCTGTCCGCCGACGGCGGCGGTGAGCTCCGCGGCGGTGCCGTCGGCGACGATGCGTCCGCCCCGCATCACAGCGATGCGCTCGGCGAGTGCCTCGGCCTCGTCCAGCGTCTGCGTGGTGAGGAAGACGGTGGTGCCCGAGCCGGCCAGGGTGCGCACGTCGTCCCAGACGCGGCGTCTGCTCACGGGGTCGAGCCCGGTGGTGGGCTCGTCCAGGAACAGGACGGCGGGCTGGGTGATGAGCGAGGCGGCCAGATCCAAGCGCCGCCGCATGCCGCCGGAGTAGGTGGCGACGGTGCGCCGCCCCGCCGGTGCGAGGTCGAACTGCTCGAGCAGCTCGTCCGCGCGGCGGGATGCCGTGCGTGCGAGGCCGAGGAGGCGGCCGAGCATGACGAGGTTCTCCCGACCCGTCAGGAGGTCGTCGAGCGTGGTCTCCTGTCCGGTGGCGGCGATGAGGCGCCGGGCCTCGCGCGGGGCGCGGACCACGTCCACGCCTGCGATGTGCGCGGTGCCGGAGTCCGGGCGCACGAGGGTGGTGAGGATCGAGACGAGGGTGGTCTTGCCGGCCCCGTTGGGGCCGAGCAGGGCGAACACGCCGCCGTCGAGGGTGAGGTCGAGATGATCCAGCACGGGATCGCGATAGGACTTCGTGATCCCGGAGATCTCGAGGGTGGGGCCCATGGTCACTCCGATCTGTGTGCGTCGCACGCTGTATGCAACATAAACAGTATGGAGTGTACGCAGTGACGGCGCAACAGGGTGGACGCGAGAACTGTGTGTGACGTACGCTGAGAGGCGAGCACGCGGCGAGCAGGAGGAGGAGCGAGGATGGCAGGGCAGGATCATGAAGGGGCCTCTCGGCTGGTGGCGATGGCCTGGGGCCTCGCGGCGGCACCGCAGCGCGGCCCCCGGCGCGAGCTGAGTCACGAGCGCATCGTCGAGGCCGCGATCGAGATCGCCGATGCCGAAGGCCTCGCCGCGGTGACGATGCAGCGCGTCGCCCGGGCCTTCGACTTCACGACCATGGCGCTGTACCGCTACGTCTCCTCGAAGGACGATCTCCAGCGGCTCATGCTCGACGGGATCGCCGCGGGCGAGACGTGGGCGGTCGACGACGAGGACTGGCGCGCCGGCCTCGAGCAGTGGACGCGGATCATGGTGGGGACCTACCGGAGCCATCCGTGGTCCCTGGAGATCCCGCTGGCCCGCGAGACCATGCTCATGCCGGGTCAGGTCCGTGCCGTGGACGCCGGGATGCGGGCGATGCGCTCGCTGCCCGCCACTGCCGGCGACAAGCTGGGGGTGCTGATGCTGCTGGCGGTCAACGCCCGCGGATTCGCCTCGCTGGACCGGGAGATGGCGCGGGCGGAGGCTGACGACGTCCTGGCGACGCGGCACCTGCTGCAGGAGATCGTCGCCGACGGGCGGTTCCCCGATGCCCAGGCCGTCATCGAATCCGGCGAGTACTTCGGGGAGGAGGGATCGGAAGGAGAGGGAGCAGATGGTCTCGAGGACGTCGCCGTCGCCCTCTCGCTGCTGATGCCGGGCATCGAGAGGGTGTTCGAGGCGGACGACCACGCGGCAGGGGGGCAGGCATCCGAGCCGGACGACCCCGCCCGGAGCCCCGAGTGGGAGCTCGCGGCGGCCGAGGCCGACCTCACCTCGGTGATCGCGCTGCGCAAGGCCACCCAGCGACGTGCGCGGGACCTGGAGAAGCGGGAGGGTCGCCTCCGCTCGGACCGGGATCGTGCGAAGGTGCGGGCGAAGGAGGCGGCCAAGGCCGCGGCGAAGCAGGCGGCGGAGGAGGACCGGGACTGAATGACCTGGATCGGGGCCTGCCGCAAGCGGTTCCTCGCATCCCCGGAAGGGGCTGTCTCGGATCCTGGCCTGTGTGACCGCATGGCGGACAGCGGCGTAGTCTTTTCTCGGTGCGGGCGACGGCACGCCCGGCACCGCCACCCGACCCGGAGGTACATCCCGTGACGCGACCCGTCGTGCTGCTCGCCGAAGAACTCTCGCCCGCCACCATCGAGGTCTTCGGCGACGATGCCGATGTCCGCCATGTCGACGGCACGGACCGTGACGCCCTCCTCAGCGCTGTCGGTCAGGCCGACGCGCTGCTGGTCCGCTCCGCCACGCAGGTTGACGCGGAGGTGTTCGCCGCCGCGAAAGGACTGAAGGTCATCGCGCGTGCGGGCGTGGGGCTGGACAATGTCGACGTCGCGGCCGCCACCGCCGCCGGCGTCATGGTCATCAATGCCCCCACCTCGAACATCGTCTCGGCGGCGGAGCTCGCCGTGACGCTGATCCTGACCTCCCTGCGCAATGTCGCCCGTGCCGACGCCTCCGTGAAGGCGGGTCGCTGGGAGCGCAAGCAGCTCAGCGGTGTCGAGCTGCTGGGCAAGACCGTCGGTGTGGTCGGCTTCGGCCGGATCGGGCAGCTGGTCGCCGAACGGCTCGCCCCCTTCGACGTGCAGCTGCTCGCCTACGACCCCTACGTCAGCCATACCCGGGCCGCCGAGCTCGGCGCCCGCGTGGTCGAGCTCGACGAGCTCATGGCCGAAGCCGACGTGGTCACGGTCCACATGCCCAAGACCCCCGAGACCACGGGTCTCATCGGCACCGAGCAGTTCGCACTGGCCAAGCCCTCCCTGCACATCGTCAACGCCGCCCGCGGCGGCCTGATCGACGAGGACGCCCTGTACGAGGCACTGTCCACGGGCCGTATCGCCGGTGCTGGCCTGGACGTGTACACCTCGGAGCCGCCCGCGAGCTCGGAGAGCGCCGCGCGCCTGCTCGAGCTCGAGAACATCACGCTCACCCCGCACCTGGGCGCCTCCACGGCCGAAGCGCAGGAGAAGGCCGGCGTCGCCGTCGCCAAGTCCGTGCGCCTGGCGCTGGGCGGGGAGCTCGTGCCCGACGCCGTGAACGTCGCCGGCGGTGCGATCGACGACCTGGTCCGCCCCGGCGTGGCCCTCGCCGACCGCCTCGGCCAGCTGTTCACCGCTCTGGCCGGGGAGTCGCCCGAGCTGCTCGACATCGAGGTGCACGGCGAGATCGCCTCCCGCGACGTCACCGCCCTGAAGCTCTCCGCGCTGCGCGGCGCCTTCCGCGGCGTGGTGACCGAGCAGGTCAGCTACGTCAACGCCCCGGTCCTCGCCGAGGAGCGCGGCATCACCGTGCAGCTGGTGACCGACGAGACCTCCGAGCGGTTCCGCAATGTCGTCACCCTCCGCGGAACCCTGCGCGACGGCACGGTCGTCTCCGTCTCCGGCACCCTCAGCGGCGTAGACCAGGAGCACAAGCTCACCGAGGTCGCCGGCCATGCCCTGGAGGTGCCGCTGAGCGACCACCTGCTGCTGATCCGCTATGACGACGGACCCGGCCTGATCGGCCAGTACGGCGCCGGGCTCGGCGAGGCCGGGGTGAACATCGCCGGTATGCAGGTCTCGCGCAAGGGCAACGAGCGCGGGGCCGAGGCGCTCGTGGTGCTCGACCTCGACGAGTCGGTCGACCGTGACCTGGCCGAACGGATCGGCGAGCGCATCGGCGCCCACTCGATCCACGCCGTCGACCTCGTGTACTGATCCGCCCCCAGTCATCCCAGAACCGGAGTTCCCGTGAGCGATATCGACGCATCCGTCCCGCCCGTCCTCAAGCTCGCCGTCATCGAGGGCGACGGCATCGGCCAGGAGGTCGTCCCCCAGGGCGTGCGCGCCCTGCGCGCCGCCCTGGAGCCCGTCGGCGTCACCGTCGCGACCACCGAGTTCGACCTCGGTGCCGGCCGGTGGCACCGCACGGGGGAGACCCTCACCGACGAGGACATGGCCCGTCTGGCGGAGCACGACGCGATCCTGCTCGGCGCCGTCGGCGACCCCGACGTCCCCTCGGGCGTTCTCGAGCGGGGCATGCTGCTGAAGCTCCGCTTCGGCTTCGACCATTACGTGAACCTGCGCCCCACCAAGCTGCTGCCGGGCGTGCCCTCCCCGCTCGCCGATCCAGGTGACATGGACTTCCTGGTGGTGCGCGAGGGCACCGAGGGCCCGTACGTCGGCAACGGAGGCTCGATGCGCACCGGCACCGAGCTCGAGGTCGCCACCGAGGTCTCCCTGAACACCGCCGTCGGCGTCGAGCGCGTGGTCCGCTACGCCTTCGAGCAGGCCGAGAAGCGGCGCGGGAAGCTGACCCTGGTCCACAAGCACAACGTGCTGGTCCACGCCGGCCACCTGTGGCAGCGGATCGTCGACCGGGTCGGTGCCGAGCACCCCGACGTCACCGTGGACTACGCCCACGTCGATGCCGCGATGATCTACCTCGCGACCGATCCGGGCCGCTTCGATGTCATCGTCACGGACAACCTCTTCGGCGACATCGTCACCGACCTGGCCGCGGCCGTCGGCGGCGGCATCGGCCTCGCCGCGAGCGGCAACCTCAACCCCTCCGGCGACTACCCCTCGATGTTCGAGCCCGTCCACGGCTCCGCCCCGGACATCGCAGGGAAGGACCTGGCCGACCCCACGGCCACGGTGCTCTCGGTCGCGCTGCTGCTGGACCATCTCGGCCAGCTCGAGCCCGCCGCCGCGGTGCGCGCCGCCGTCGAATCCGACCTCGCCGCCCGGACCGGCTCCGAGATCCTCGCCGCGCGGGGGACCACGCAGATCGGCGACGATCTGGTGGCCGCGATCTCCGGTCGCTGACACACTTGCCCTGACCACCCCTGCCTCGAGGAGCATCCCATGAGTGCGCTCGCCTTCACCCAGACCGACCAGGCCCGTCGCATCGGCGAGGACGAGCGCGCCCGTATCCTCGCCGATCCCGGATTCGGCCAGTACTACACCGACTTCATGGCCCATGCGTCCTGGCGCGAGGCGTGCGGCTGGGACCGCGGAGAGGTGGTGCCCTTCGGCCCGCTCTACCTCTCGCCCGCCGCCGCGGTGCTGCACTACGGCCAGGAGATCTTCGAGGGCCTCAAGGCGTTCCGTCACGCCGACGGCTCGGTGTGGACCTTCCGTCCCGAGCGCAACGCCGAACGCCTGCAGCGCTCCGCGCGCCGGCTCGCGCTGCCGGAGCTGCCGACCGAGGCCTTCCTGGACTCGCTGCGGGCGGTCGTCACGGCCGACGAGCCCTGGGTCCCCGAGGCCACCAGCGAGGAGTCGCTGTACCTGCGGCCCTTCATGTTCGCCTCCGAGGAGTTCCTGGGGGTGCGGGCGGCGCACGCCGTGGAGTACTACGTCATCGCGTCCCCGGCCGGTCCCTACTTCCCCCGCGGCGTCCAGCCGCTGGTCGTGTGGATCACCGATGAGTACGCCCGCGCCGGGGCCGGCGGCACCGGTGCCGCCAAGTGCGGCGGGAACTACGCCTCCTCGCTGCTGGGCAAGCGGGAGGCCGCCGAGCACGGGGCCGACGAGATCCTGTTCCTGGACTCCGAGACCCACACGAGCATCGACGAGCTGTCGGGGATGAACGTCTTCGCGATCACCGCCGACGGGCGCCTCCTGACGCCGGCGCTGACCGGCTCGATCCTCGAGGGAGTCACCCGGGAGTCGATCCTGCGCCTGGCCGCTGACCGCGGTCTGGAGCCGCTCGAGCAGAAGCTCGAGATGAGCGAGATCCTCGCCCAGCTCGGCTCCGGGGAGATCACCGAGATGTTCGCCTGCGGCACCGCGGCCGTCATCAACCCGATCGGTGAGTTCCGGGCCCACGGCGGCAGCTGGAGAGTCGGTGACGGCGGCTCCGGCGAGATCACCCTGGCGCTGCGTCAGGAGCTCACCGACATCCAGTACGGCCGCGTCCCGGACCGTCACGGCTGGCTCACCCGACTGGTCTGAGCGCACGATGTCCATGACGCAGCACAACGCTCCGGAACCCGCCTTCCATGTCTACGACACGACCCTGCGGGACGGCTCCCAGCAGGAGGGCCTGACCCTGTCGGTCACCGACAAGCTCGCCGTCGCCCGACTCCTGGACGAGCTGGGGGTGACCTACATCGAGGGCGGCTGGCCCGGTGCGGTGCCTCGCGACACCGAATTCTTCGCCCGCGCGGCGAGCGAGCTCGAGCTGACCACCGCGCGCCTGGCCGCCTTCGGCGCCACCCGCAAGGCCGGGGTCCCGGTCGCCGAGGACTCCCAGGTGGCGGCGCTGCTGGGTTCCGGCGCACCGACCATCACCCTGGTCGCCAAGTCGGATCTCCGCCATGTCCACGCAGCGCTGCGCACCACGGGGGAGGAGAACCTCGCCATGGTGCGCGAGACCGTGGCGCATTTGGTGCGTCAGGGTCGGGAGGTCTTCGTCGACGCCGAGCACTTCTTCGACGGCTTCGGACACGACCCCGACTACACCACTGCCGTCGTCCTGGCCGCCTATGAGGCAGGGGCTGAGGTCGTGGCCCTGTGCGACACGAACGGGGGGATGCTCCCGCACCAGGTCACCGAGATCGTCGAGGACCTGCGCTCCCGCCTGGAGGTGGCGGGCCACGCCGACGCCCGCCTGGGTGTGCACACCCACAACGACTCCGGCTGCGCGGTCGCCAACGCGCTGACCGCCGTGCGGGCAGGGATCACCCACGTCCAGGGCTGTGTGAACGGCTACGGGGAGCGCACCGGCAATGCCGACCTGCTCACCCTGCTCGCCGACCTGCAGCTGAAGATGGGCATGGAGCTGGTGCCCGAGGAGGCCTTCGCCGAGACCACGCGCATCGCGCACGCGATCGGCGAGATCGTGAACATGCCGGTCACCCCGCGCGCCCCCTACGTCGGGGCGAGCGCCTTCGCGCACAAGGCGGGTCTGCACGCGAGCGCGATCCGGGTGGACCCGGACCTCTACCAGCACATCGATCCGCGCGCCATCGGCAACGACATGCGCATGATCATCTCCGACATGGCCGGTCGCGCCTCCATCGAGCTCAAGGGGCGCGAGCTCGGCTTCGACCTCGCCGGCGATCCCGACCTGCTCTCCCGCCTGGCCTCCTCGGTCAAGCAGCGCGAGGCGGTGGGCTATTCCTACGAGGCGGCCGACGCCTCCTTCGAGCTGCTGCTGCTGGACCAGCTCGGCGAGGTGCCCCGCTACGTCGAGGTCGAGTCCTGGCGCGCCACCTCCCAGCAGGGCCGTGACGGATCGCTGGAGACCGAGGCGACCGTGAAGCTGGTGGGCGACGTCCACGGCGAGCGCGAGCGGAAGGTGGCCATCGCCGAGGGCAACGGGCCCGTCAATGCTCTGGACCTCGCCCTGCGCGCGGCGCTGCGAGAACGGTTCCCGATGGTCGACGAGTTCGAGCTGCAGGACTTCAAGGTGCGCATCCTCGACGCGCACCATGGCACCGACGCCACCACCCGGGTGCTCGTGCGCACCTCGGGCCGGGGCCTCGAGTTCCAGACGGTGGGCGTGGGTCCGAACGTCATCGAGGCTTCCTGGGAGGCGGTCTTCGACGCCTACACTTACGGGCTGTACAAGACGGGCGTCTGAGCGGACCTCCCTTCCCGTCGGCCGGCTCCTGACGCGCGAGGACGCGCTAGCCTGGGCGTATGACGACCTACGTGCTCACCGCCATCGGGGACGACCGGCCCGGACTCGTCGCCGCCCTCGCCGCAGCCGTCGACGAGCACGGCGGGAACTGGGTGGACAGCCAGCTCGCCCTGCTGGCCGGGAAGTTCGCCGGCATCGTCCAGGTCGACCTGCCCGATGCCGAGGTCGAGAACTTCCTCACGGCGCTGCCCGCCCTCGCCGATGCGGTGGGACTGGCCGTGGAGGCCACCGCTGCGGAGGCGGGGGCATCCCCGACGACCGGGGCCTCCGGGTCCGTGGGGCTCCCCTTCCAGCTGCGCCTGCTGGGCCAGGACCGCACCGGCATGGTCCGCGAGGTCACCTCCGCCCTGACTTCCCAGGGCGCCACCATCGACGCTCTGCGCAGCTGGACCCGCGAGGCTCCCGAGGGCGGTGGGATGCTGTTCGAGGCCGAGGCCGAGGTGCGTCTGCCCGGCGACGCCGCGGCCGAGAAGGTCCGTGAGGCGCTCGAGCGCATCGGCGCGGAGCTGATGGTCGACCTCGAGCTCGACGCCGCCGACTGAGCCGGCCAGGGGCGATGCCCCTCCCAATTATGGAACATCGACGTTTCGTAATGTGTTTTCCTTCGGTATTCCCCGGGACTCAGGTCCCGGAGTGCGGGGCGGGAGGAGAATCTGCGGGAGAATGCGTGCTTTCTGGGACCGAAGTCCTCTAGTGTGGGGCCACGGGTCCTGGATGCTGGCTCCAGCCGATCCCTGAGTCGCGCGGCGTCAGGATGTCCCGGGCCCCGCACTCGCCCCGAGCGTGGAGAACCGCCGATGACATCGCCCCTCTCGTCCTCGTCGACACCGACCACCGATCCTGCCGCTGTGCCTGCTGGCGCTTGGCGTGCATTGGTCCTGGTCACCATCGGGTTCGGCATCAATTTCTGGGCCTGGGCGCTGCTCAGCCCGCTGGGACCGGTCTACGTCGAGCGCGGTCTGACCGCGGATGCCTCGCTGATCGTCGCGATCCCCGTGCTGGTGGGATCCCTGGGCCGCATCCTCATGGGAGCGCTCTCGGACCGTTTCGGTGCGCACGCCATGTTCCCCCTGGTCTCCCTGATCACCGTCATTCCTGTGCTGTTCCTGGGGTTCGTCGGGCAATACACCTACCCCACCCTGCTGGTGGGCGGATTCTTCCTCGGAATCGCCGGGACCACCTTCGCGATCGGCGTCCCGTACGTGAACTCCTGGTTCCCGCCCGCCAATCGCGGGATGGCCACCGGCCTGTACGGCGTCGGCATGGGAGGCACCGCGATCAGCGCCTTCACCACCGTCCCGCTGGTCGGCGCGGTGGGGGACCGCACCCCCTTCGTCCTCACCGCCGCGGCGCTGATCGCCTTCGCCGTGGTCGGCTGGCTGATGATGCGCAACGCCCCCACCTGGGAGCCCTCGCACAAGTCCATCGTGGCCCAGTCCGTGGCGGTCATGAAGCTCACGGTGACCTGGCAGGCCTGCTACCTGTACGCACTGTCCTTCGGGGGATACGTCGCCTTCTCGGTCTTCCTGCCCACGATGCTGCAGAACTGGTACGGGCTGCAGGCCACCGACGCCTCCTTCCGGATGGCCGGGTTCGTGATCGTCGCGGTGATCATGCGCCCCCTCGGCGGCATCCTCTCCGATCGCCTCGGCGCCTCCCGGACGCTGCTGATCTCCTACAGCGTGGTCGCCCTGGCGGCCCTCATGCTCGCCTTCCAGCCCCCGCTGATGCCGGTGGGGACCGTCGACTTCATCGTCATGGCGGCAGGGCTCGGCCTCGGCTCCGGTGCCGTGTTCGCCCTGGTGTCCCAGACCAGTGATCCCTCGGTCGTCGGCTCGGTCACGGGCTTCGTCGGCGCCGCAGGCGGCCTGGGCGGATTCGTCCCGCCGCTGGCGATGGCCGCGGTCTACAGCTTCAGCGGCAGCTACTCCATCGGGATCCTGCTGCTGCTGGTGGCGACCCTCGGCGCCGTCGGCGTGACCGTCATGGTCTCGCGCGGTGCCCGGGCGTCCGTCACAGACGCGTCGAGCACCACCTAGCGCGCCCTCCGCTCGCGCCCGTCGCCCCGTCCCGCAGAGGAGATCACCCATGACAGTCCACGATCCCGACACCCGCCGGACACCGCAGGATGCCGACCAGGGGGAGAAGGCCGCTGCCGGGGTCGACTCCCCGTTGTTCGACGCCCTCATCGGCGCACGGAAGATGTTCAGCCGCTCGGAGAAGATCTCCGAGGACAGTCGCGAGACCCACCGCGTGGGCGGCCGCAGCGGGGACTCCTTCTACCGCGAGCGCTGGAGCCATGACAAGGTCGTGCGCTCCACCCACGGCGTGAACTGCACCGGCTCCTGCTCCTGGAAGGTCTACGTCAAGGACGGTGTGATCACCTGGGAGTCGCAGGAGACCGATTACCCCTCGGCCGGGCCGGACAAGCCGGAGTACGAGCCCCGCGGCTGCCCCCGCGGCGCCTCCTTCTCCTGGTACACCTACTCGCCGACGCGGGTGCGCTACCCGTACGTGCGCTCCGAGCTGCTGCGGCTGTTCCGCGAGGAGAAGGCGAAGGCTCCGGGGCACGACCCCGTCGAGGCGTGGAAGGCGATCGTCTCGGACCCCGGCAAGGCCATGCGCTACAAGCGGGCGCGCGGCAAGGGCGGCCTGGTGCGGGCCTCCTGGGACGAGGCGGTCGAGATGGTCGCCGCGGCCTACGTCCACACCGTCAAGGAGCACGGGCCCGACCGGGCCACCGGGTTCTCGCCGATCCCTGCGATGAGCCAGGTCTCCTTCTCCTCCGGCGCCCGCTTCCACCAGCTCATCGGCGCCTCGATGCTGTCCTTCTACGACTGGTACGCCGACCTGCCGCCCGCCTCCCCGCAGGTGTTCGGGGACCAGACCGACGTGCCGGAGTCCGGCGACTGGTGGGATGCCGCCTACCTGATCATGTGGGGCTCCAACGTCCCCCAGACGCGCACCCCCGACGCGCACTGGATGACCGAGGCGCGATATCGCGGGCAGAAGGTCATCTCGGTGGCCCCCGACTACGCCGAATCCGTCAAGTTCGCCGACGAGTGGCTCGCCCCGCACCCCGGGACCGACGCCGCGCTGGCGATGTCCATGGGGCACACGATCCTGCGCGAGTTCTACGTCGACTCTCCGGTGCCCTACTTCGTGGCGTACTCCACGCAGTACACCGACCTGCCCTTCCTGGTCCAGCTCGAGAGCCGTGAGGACGGCACGCTGGTGCCCGGGAAGTTCCTGGTCGCGACCGACCTCGGCAGCGGGCACACCCCGGAGGCCGATACCGAGCACGCCGACTTCAAGCCGATGCTCTATGACCTGGCCTCCCAGGCGGCCGCCGTGCCGAACGGGACCCTCGGACACCGCTTCTCGGCCGACGGCGAAGGCCGCTGGAACCTCGAACTGGGAGAGCTCGACCCGGCGCTGAGCCTGCTGGGCCATCACGAGGACGTCGCCGAGGTGCTGCTGCCCCGCTTCGACACGGCGGGCCAGGGCGGCCGCGGCGACGTCCCCCGCGGCGTGCCCGTACGCAGGATCGACGGGCACCTCGTCACCACCGTCTTCGACCTGCTGCTGGCCGAGTACGGTGTGGGACGCGAGGGTCTGCCGGGCCGGTGGGCGCGCGGCCTCGACGACGCCGACGCGCTCTACACGCCGGCCTGGCAGGAGGGCATCACGGGCGTCCCCGGTCCGGCCGCGGCCCGCATCGCCCGGGAGCTCGCCCAGAACGCGATCGACTCCGGCGGTCGCTCGATGATCATCATGGGCGCGGGGACCAACCACTGGTTCCACTCCGACACGATCTACCGCTCCTTCCTCACGCTGACCAACCTCTGCGGCACCCAGGGCGTCAACGGCGGCGGTTGGGCCCACTACGTCGGCCAGGAGAAGGTGCGCCCGATCACCGGTTGGTCGCACCTGGCCAATGCCCTGGACTGGTCGCGGCCGCCCCGGCAGATGTGCCAGACCACGTACTGGTACATGCATGCCGACCAGTGGCGGTACGACCGCTTCGGCGCGGACACCCTGGCCGCGACCACGGGCGCCGGCTCCTTCGCGGACATGACCTCCGCCGACGCCGTCGCGCTCTCGCAGCGGCTGGGCTGGCAGCCCTTCTACCCGCAGTTCGACATCAGCTCGCTGGACGTCGCCGACCGCGCGGCAGAGGCAGGGCGGGAGACGGTGCCGTGGCTCGTGGACTCCCTGAAGGACGGGACCGTCAGCTTCTCGGCCGAGGACCCCGACGCCCCGGAGAACTTCCCGCGGATCTGGTCGATCTGGCGCGCGAACACGCTGGGCTCCTCCGCGAAGGGCGATCAGTACTTCTTCCGCCATCTGCTGGGCGTGGACAGCGCCGCCGCGGAGGAGGAGACGCCCGAGCAGTTCCGCCCTCGCAGCGTGCGCTGGCGGGACGAGGCCCCGATCGGAAAGGTCGACCTGCTGCTCACCCTCGACTTCCGGATGACCAGCCACACGCTGCATTCCGACGTGGTGCTGCCGGCCTCCACCTGGTACGAGAAGCACGACCTCTCCACCACCGACATGCATCCCTTCGTGCACTCCTTCAACCCCGCCATCTCCAATCCGTGGGAGTCGCGCACCGACTGGGAGACGTGGTCGGCGATCGCGGAGCGCTTCAGCGCCCTCGCCGAGACCCACCTGGGCACGCGCACCGATGTTGTCGCCTATCCGCTGCAGCACGACTCCCCGGGGGCGATGGCCACGCCGCACGGGCGGGTGCGGGACTGGAAGAAAGGGGAGTGCGAGGCGATCCCTGGTCTCACCATGCCCGCCCTGGTGGAGGTCGAACGCGACTACACCCGGATCCACGCCAAGTACACCTCGATCGGCCCGCTCCTGGAGGAGAAGGGCATGGCCACCAAGGGGCTCACCTACGACGTGAAGGAGTTCGTCCAGGAGCTCGGCCGGCTCAACGGCGTCCACCGCACCGGGCCCGCCGCGGGCCGCCCGAAGCTGGAGACGGATCTGCAGGCCTGCGAATACATCCTGGGGCTGTCGGGGACGACCAACGGTCGCATGGCCACGGAGGGGTTCAAGACCCTCGAGAAGCGCACCGGCACCCGCCTGCACGACCTCGCGGCCGAGCACGAGGGCAAGCAGATCCACTTCGCCGACACCAAGGCGGCACCGGTCCCGGTGATCACCAGCCCCGAATGGTCGGGATCCGAGAGCGGAGGGCGCCGCTACAGCCCGTTCACGATCAACGTCGAGCGCAAGAAGCCCTGGCACACCCTCACCGGACGCCAGCACTACTACCTCGACCACGACTGGATGCTCGAGATGGGGGAGGCCCTGCCGGTCTTCCGCCCGCCGCTGGACATGACCGCGCTGTTCGGCGAGCAGCCGGTCGGTGCGAAGGACGAGGCGGGGACGTCCATCTCCGTGCGTTACCTGACTCCCCACAACAAGTGGGCGATCCACTCGATGTACATGGAGAACTTCTTCATGATGAACCTGTCCCGCGGCGGACAGACCATCTGGATGAGCGTCGAGGACGCGGAGTCCGTGGGCATCACGGACAACGACTGGATCGAGGCCGTCAACCGCAACGGCGTCGTCGCGGCCCGGGCGGTGGTCAGCCACCGCATGCCCCGGGGCACGGCGTTCATGCACCACGCCCAGGACCGCACGGTCAACGTGCCGCTGACCGAGCGGGACGGCAAGCGCGGAGGCATCCACAACTCGCTGACCAGGATCATGATCAAGCCCTCGCATCTGATCGGCGGGTACGCGCAGCTGTCGTTCGCCTTCAACTACTACGGACCGACGGGGAACCAGCGCGACGAGGTCACGATGATCCGTCGGCGCACCGCCCCCGTCGAGTACTGAGCCCCGGACCGAAGACGCTGAGAGAAGGAGAGCCGCGATGAGAGTCATGGCCCAGATGTCGATGGTGATGAACCTCGACAAGTGCATCGGCTGCCACACCTGCTCCGTCACCTGCAAGCAGGCATGGACCAACCGCTCCGGGACCGAGTACATCTGGTTCAACAACGTCGAGACGCGCCCCGGCCAGGGATATCCGCGCGGGTACGAGGACCAGGAGAAGTGGAAGGGTGGCTGGGAGCTCGGGAAGAACGGCCGGCTCAAGCTCAAGGCGGGCGGCCGCCTCACCAAGCTGATGCAGCTGTTCTCCAACCCGAAGCTGCCGGGCATCGAGGACTACTACGAGCCCTGGACCTACGAGTACGACAACCTGCTCCACGCCCCGGCGCAGCAGGACACCATCCCCACCGCGCCCCCGAAGTCCCTGATCACGGGCGAACGCACCCAGATCCAGTGGTCGGGGAACTGGGACGACGACCTCGGCGGCACCTATCTGCACAAGGACAAGGACCCGATGCTCAAGGGCATCGAGGAGAAGGTGCAGTTCGAGTTCGACCAGACCTTCATGTTCTACCTGCCGCGCATCTGCGAGCACTGCCTGAACCCCACCTGCGTCGCCTCCTGCCCCTCCGGCGCGATCTACAAGCGCGAGGAGGACGGGGTGGTCCTGGTCGATCAGGACGGATGCCGCGGCTGGCGCATGTGCATCACCGGCTGCCCGTACAAGAAGATCTACTTCAACCACCGCACCGGAAAGGCCGAGAAGTGCACCTTCTGCTACCCCCGCCTCGAGCAGGGGGAGCCGACGGTCTGCGCGGAGACCTGCGTGGGGCGCCTGCGCTACATCGGACTGGTGCTGTACGACGCCGACCGCGTCACCGAGGCGGCCTCGACCAGCGACGAGAAGGATCTCTACCGCGCCCAGCGCGACATCATCCTGGACCCGCATGACCCCGAGGTCGTGCGCGGGGCCGAGGCCGCAGGCATCCCGCACGACTGGATCCTGTCCGCGCAGAGATCCCCGACCTACCGGCTGATCAAGGACTACGAGGTCGCCCTCCCGCTGCACCCGGAGTACCGGACCATGCCGATGGTCTGGTACATCCCGCCGCTGTCGCCGGTGGTGGACGTGGTGCGGGACACCGGCTACGACGCGGAGGACGCCGAGAGCCTGTTCGCCGCGATCGACGCGCTGCGTATCCCCGTGGAGTACCTCGCGAACCTGTTCACCGCCGGGGACGTGCCCACCGTCGAACGGGTGCTGTACCGGATGGCGGCCATGCGCTCCTACATGCGCGACATCAACCTCGAGCGGGAGCCGAAGGAGGGTATCGCCAACGCCGTGGGCATGAGCGGCGAGGAGATGCAGGAGATGTACCGTCTGCTGGCGATCGCGAAGTACGAGGACCGCTACGTGATCCCGGTGGGGCATCACGAGTCCGCCCACGATCTCGAGTCCACCGGCACCGACTGCCCGCTGAACGAGCCGGGCGGGCCCGGGATGAACATGTCGCTGCCGGAGGAGTCGTTGGGGATGGCCGGGCCGGGGTACGCCACCAAGCGCCAGGAGGACGGGCCGGTCGACCGGCCCGAGGGCGTGCGCATCAACCTGCTGAACTGGGACGGCAAGGGCAGGCCCGAGGGGCTGTTCCCGGAGCCCTCCCCGGGGAGTGCGTGATGGGTGCGCTGGCCAGACTCCTCTCCCGGCGCTCCGACACCGAGGCGGGGCCGAGGAAGCCCGGTCCGCTCCGGGCGCGGGGCCCGCGTGACCTTCTGCACGCCTCGGGGATGACCACCGAGCAGCTGCGGGTCACGTGGATCGCCGTGTCCTGGCTGCTGACGTACCCCGACCCGGGCGCGCTCGAGCGCTACGGCGCGCTGCGGGAGCTCGCCGCCTCGCTGCCGGAGCCGGCGCGCTCCGGTGTGCGGGGCACCCTCGCGGCGCTCGAGGGGAGGGACGCGGTGAGCATCCAGGAGGACTACGTGGACACCTTCGACACCCGCCGCCGGGGATGCCTGCACCTGACCTACTTCAGCCACGGCGACACCCGCCGCCGCGGCATGGCTCTGCTGCGCATCAAGCAGGACTTCCGCGCCGCGGGCCTGGAGATCGGCGCCGACGAGCTGCCCGATCACCTGCCCGTGGTGCTCGAGTTCGCGGCCGGCCACGACGCCGAGCGCGGCGCGAAGATCCTGCGCGCGAACCGTCCCGGCGTGGAACTGCTGCGCCTGCACCTCGAGGAGATCGGCTCTCCCTGGCACGGGGCGCTGGTGGCCCTGTGCGCGACGCTGCCGCGACTGGACGCCGAGGACCGCGCTGCCGTGCTGAAGCTCGCCCAGGAGGGGCCCGAGGAGGAGACGGTGGGGCTGGACGGTTACGGCCTGGACAGCGACGCGGCGGACCTGGCCGGCCAGACCTCCGCCGCGTCCCCTCCCGATTCCTGCGGGTCCCATGCGGCGGCGCCCGGACCTGTGCCGGTGGACCTGATGAGAGGACGACCCTCATGAACGACGCGACGACCCTCCAGCTGCTGCTGTGGGTGGTGTATCCCTACATGGTGCTCGCCGTGTTCGTCCTCGGGCACGTCTGGCGCTTCCGCACCGACCGCTTCGGCTGGACCACCCGATCCAGCCAGATCTACGAGTCGAAGCTGCTGTCCATCGGATCGCCGATGTTCCACTACGGGATCATCGGGATCTTCGTCGGGCACGTCGTGGGGCTGGGGATCCCGAAGTCCTGGACCCGGTTCCTCGGGATCTCGGATCACATGTACCACCTGATGGCGGTGACCATCGGCCTGGCGGCGGCGGTGGCGTGCGTCGGCGGGCTGCTGATCCTGCTCTACCGGCGCCGCACCAACACCAGGGTGTTCGGAGCCACCACCGCCGGGGACAAGCTCATGTACCTGCTGCTGGCGCTGACCATCGTGTGCGGCGTGCTCGCCACGGTCGTGCACACCACCTTCGGCGCGTACGACTACCGCGAGGGCGTCTCGATCTGGTTCCGTCAGTTCTGGACCCTGCGGCCCTCCACCGAACTGATGTCTGCGGCCCCGATCTTCTTCCAGCTGCACATCCTGACCGCCCTGACACTGTTCGCGATCTGGCCGTTCACGCGCCTGGTGCACGTCTTCGCGGCACCGGTGGGCTACCTGACCCGGCCGTACATCGTCTACCGCAGCAAGGACCCCCGCAAGGAGGCCCAGCGCCGCGGCTGGGAGAAGGTGAAGTTCTGATGGCGGCCAAGCCCCCGGTGACTCTCCAGGACGACTGGGGGACCGCGCTGCTGCCCTGGCTGCGACGGGTCGCGGACGAGCTGGACGTCGGAGGCGTCGATCTGGACGTGGACCGGGTCCACGAGATGACCGGCGTCGTGGCCGAGGACCTGCAGCGCTCCATGGCCCCGATCTCGGCCTTCCTGGTCGGGGCCGCCGTGGCGCGCGGTGCCGGTCTCGAGGAGGCGTGCCGGGCAGTCGAACAGCTGACGCACGCGGACGTCGCCACCGGCCGCTGAGACAGCACCAGGAGGATCGTCATGACCGCACGCCGCTCCGAGGACGCCGACCGCGATCGCAGCCGGGACGGCGCCGACGCGGCGGCCTACTGGACGCCGCAGCGGCGCCGGGAGGCGCGGCCGGCCCCGTGGGAGAAGGTGCCCTCGCCCGAACCGGAGCACGAGGAGCCGGAGCAGGGCGAGGCAGGCACCAGCGGTGAAGCTTCGCGGAAGGAGCGCTCGCCCCGATCGAAGTGACCGGGAGGTCACCCGGTACTTTCGTCCCATGGTGTGAACGGGATCACTGCGCCTAGCGTGGCCCCCCGGTTCTTGAACCGCTCCCGTTCCCCTCCGAAAGGACCTCACGGTGATCCCTTCCCCGGAATCCCAGGACGACCGCACACCCCTCCTCGGCCGCTGCGCCCGGACCGTCGGCGGCGTCGCCTTCGTGGCGGCGCTGACGCTCGGCGGAGCCGGTCTCGCCACCGCCGAGCCCGCCGATGACGGCGATCTCGAGAGAACGACCCTGTCCTCCGGCGCACAGGAGGGCGCCGTCGAGTACTGGACGGCCGAGCGCATGGAATCGGCGACCCCGGCGGATGAGCTCATCGCCGACCAGGCGGCCCCGGACGGGCAGGTCGCCGCCTCCGCGACCGAGAGCATTCCTGCCGTCGGCGCCGACTCCGAGGTCCGGACCGCACAGCGCAGCGCCTCGGGAGCGGTCGACGCCGCTCAGCCCGCAGCGGGCACCGACCACATCGGCAAGGTCTTCTTCACCGTCGAAGGCGTCGACTACGTGTGCTCCGGCAATGCGGTGGCCTCCTCCAACGGCTCCACCGTCTCGACGGCAGGCCATTGCGTGCACGAGGCCGGCACCTGGGCGGACAACTGGGTCTTCGCCCCGGGCTACGCGCAGGGGTCGACCCCGTACGGCCTGTGGGGCGCCTCGGACCTCTACGCCACCGACCAATGGGTCGCCACGGAGGACATGAACTACGACGTGGCCTTCGCGATCGTCGAGCCGGAGAGCGGTGCCGCGACCCTGACCGAGGCCGTGGGCGGGTCCGGCATCGAGTTCAACACCGAACGCGGAGCGCTCTACACCTCCTACGGCTACCCGGCGGGGGCCCCCTTCGACGGCGAGAGCCTCGAGCAGTGTCAGGGCCAGGGTGTCGATGACACCATCGGCGGCACGGATGACCAGGGAATCGACTGCGACATGACCGGTGGCTCCTCGGGCGGCCCGTGGTTCGCGGGCGACGGCCCCTCCGGGATGCAGGTCTCGGTCAACAGCTTCGGCTACTCCTCGCAGCCGAACGTCATGTACGGGCCGTACCTGGGTGACGTGGCGCAGGAGATCTACGAGGCCGCCGCGGCCGCCTGAGCGGAATCATCCGGCTCCCGCCGCGCCCGGACCGACCGCGATGCGATGCCACTGGTGCGAACCGGACAAAAGCGGGTATTCTCGTCTCCGTTGGTGCTGGATCCGATACCAGGCCTGTGAAAGGTGCCGAAGATGTCCCCTCTGAGTGTGACCACGTCCCCCCGTTCCTCCGTCCCGACCCGGCTGAGCCGTAGCGCACGCGTCCTCGGCGGCGCTGCTCTCGCTGCCGGCCTGACCTTCGGTGGGGCGGGCCTGGCCTCCGCGGTGGAGGTGAATCCGCAGTCGGCCTCGCAGCGCTTCGTCGAGGTCACCCCGCAGGTCGAGGTGAACCCGCAGGTCGAGGTGAACCCGCAGTCCACCGTGACACCCATGGTGGAGGTGAACCCGCAGTAACCGGCCCCAGCCGTTCAGCGATCCGCGAGGTCACCGACGTGAGTGATGGCGAGCACCGGCTCGCCCGCCTCGTCGGTGGCCTCGAGGTCGAGTTCGGCCTCGATCGCCCAGTCGTGGTTGTCCTCGGGGTCGGCGAGCACCTGACGGATCCGCCAGAGCTTCGATTCCTCCGTGATCTGCAGGAGCTGCGGTGAACGCGCCGGGCCGTCGATGCCCACGTCGTCGTAGGTGTCGTAGTAGCTGTCCATGGCCTCCGCCCACCGCGCACGGTCCCAGCCGGCGGCGCCGTCGAGCTCGGCGAGGCGCTGCTCGCGCTCGAAGGCGAAGTGCTCCACGCGCTGCCACATGGCAGCCCTCACCATGGTGCGCAGCACCTTGGTCTGTGCCGACAGGCCGCGGGGAGAGCTCGGGCGGATCTCGCTCGCCCCGTCGGCCTCCACGTCCTCAGGATGGGAGAGGGCCTCCCACTCGTCCAGCAGCGAGGAGTCGATGCCGCGCACCAGCACGCCGAGCCATTCGATGAGGTCCTCGAGCTCCTCGGTGCGCAGGTCCTGGGGGATGGTGCGCCGCAGGGCCTGATAGGCGTCGGAGAGGTAGCGCAGCACGACGCCCTCGGAGCGCTGGAGCCCGTAGCGCTGGACGAACTCGCTGAAGGTCTGACCGGTCTCGTGGATCTCCCGGACCACCGACTTGGGGGAGAGGTCCTCGACCCTCACCCAGGGACGAGTGCGGGCGTAGATCTCCAACGCGGCCTCGAGGTCCTCCTCGAGGGGCTTGGGCCAGGTGACCTCGTCGAGCTGGGCCATGCGCTCGGTGTACTCGACCCCGTCGGCCTTCAGCTCGGCCAGCAGCTCGCCCTTGGCGGCATTCTGCTGGGCGAGCAGGATCTGTCGCGGGTCCTCCAGGATCGCCTCGAGGATCGAGACGGTGTCCATCGTGAGGGTGGAGGATTCCTCGTCGAGCGTGTCGATCATGGCGATCGCGAAGGGGGCCAGCGGCTGGTTCATGGTGAAATCGAGCTGCAGGTCCGAGGTCAGGACGATGCGTCGGCCGAGATGGTCCGGCTCCGCCAGCACCTCGATGATCTCGGCGTCCCGCAGGCCCTTGAGGATCGCGAGGGCGTCCCGCAGGAGCTTCAGCTTCTGGGTACGAGTCTGGTGGCTGGTCATGATCAGGTGGCGGCCCGCGGCGACCGCGTCGCCGGGCCGCGAGATCAGGGCCAGCGCCATGCCGGCGGTGATCTTCAGATGGGGCCGCAGTGCCTCGGGGCCGTTCTCGACCAGCTTGGTCATGTTCGCCTCGGACCAGGTGACCGCGCCGTCGGGGATCCGGGGCTTGGGCTCCTTCTTGCGCTTCTTCGCATTGTTGGGGGCCGCGCCGGCTTCTTCGCGCGCCCGGTGCTTGGCCCGCTCGCGCTCGAACTCGATGGTCCACGTCGGCGCCTGCACCACGACGTGGCCGATGGTGTCGAAGCCCGCGCGGCCCGCGCGGCCCGCGATCTGGTGGAACTCGCGGGCGTTGAGCAGCCGCGACCGGGAACCGTCGAACTTGACCAGCCCCGTCAGCAGCACGGTGCGGATGGGCACGTTGATGCCCACCCCGAGGGTGTCGGTCCCGCAGATGATCCTCAGCAGACCGGACTGGGCCAGCTTCTCGACCAGGCGGCGGTACTTGGGGAGCATGCCGGCGTGATGGACGCCGATGCCCTCGCGCACGAGCCTGGACAGGATCTGCCCGAAGCCCTTGGAGAAGCGGAAGTCGCCGATGATCTCGCGGATCCGCTCCTTCTCCTCGCCGCTCAGGATCTTCTGACCCAGCAGCGCCTGAGCCTGCTCGAGGGCGTCCTTCTGGGTGAAGTGGACGATGTAGACCGGGGAGTCACGGTCCTGCAGGATCGTGGAGATGGTGTCCGGCAGCGGTTCGAGCGACCAGCGGAAGTCCAAGGGGACCGGGCGGGGTGCGTCGTCGATGACCGACACGTCGCGCGCGGTCCTCTCGGTGAGGTCCTCGACGAAGAAGGACACGTCACCGAGGGTCGCGCTCATCAGCACGAACTGGCAGTCGGGCAGCTCGACGAGGGGGACCTGCCAGGCCCATCCGCGCTGGGGGTCGCCGTAGTAGTGGAACTCGTCCATCACCGCCAGGCCCACATCGGAGGCGGGCCCGTCGCGCAGCGCGTGGTTGGCGAGGATCTCCGCGGTGCACACGATGATCGGGGCATCGTGGTTCACGCTGGAGTCGCCGGTCATCATGCCCACGTTCTCGGCCCCGAACTGGCCGACCAGGTCGAAGAACTTCTCGGAGACCAGGGCCTTGATGGGCGCGGTGTAGTACGAGCGCTCCCCGCGGGCCATGGCGGCGAAGAGCGCGGCATAGGCGATCGTGGTCTTGCCGGAGCCGGTGGGGGTCGCCGCGATGACGTGGTCGCCGGCGGCGATCGCCAGTAGCGCTTCCTCCTGGTGCGGGTACAGCGCGCGCCCGACGGACTCCTGCGCCGCGACGAATCCTTCGACGATCGCGTCCTGTCCGTCAGCGGAAGCGGTCTCGGGCAGGAACGGCGTCAGGATCGGCATGGGTCCAGTCTGCCAGGGGGAGCCGACGCCCCGTGAGCGGACGCCGTCGGGCAGATGGGTAGTGCTCCCCATCGCGAAGGTGCACTCTGCACCATAGGCTCATCCCGAGAACCAGCGGCACGGGCCGCAGGACGGGGGACTTGACATGGCTTTCCTGGGGGCGGACACCTCCTTCGACCTCGCGCTGCTCGAGCTGTGCGAGAGCGGATTCAGGGGCGAGGAACCCCCGACTTATCAGTGACCTGGCTGCCGAGAGCCGGGCGTCCTCGCGGGAGAAGCCCTCGGGTCTGCTTTCGCGGGCGACTACCCAGGGCAGGTCGAAGCCCGCGCCGTTCTCGGTGAGGGCGAGGATCTCCTCGTCCGTGATGCTGAGGAGAGCTTGAGGGTCCCCCTCGGAGTGGGGCGCCAGAGCGGCTGCCGCGGCGAGCTGCCGGGGAGGGGTGGCAGATTCCATCGTGACCTCCGAGGTCGGATTCGCGGGTGATGCAGACCATCCTCACACGCGCCCGGTGTGAGCACTCGGGAAGTCGGGAGGGCGGTGACCGCGATGAAGGAACCATCTGTGCCCATCGATCGCGGCCACGGTGGGACGAGCCGGGCGCAGGAGATCGGGCCCGTGGTCGGCGGTTCGCTCCCCGCGCCTCAGTGCCGCCCGCGCCTGGGTGATGCCGGACCGGATGCGTCGACCGTCGGTGTGCACGAGGACGGTGCCGCCACGACCCACGGCACGACGGTCGACCTCCACGACGGCGACCTGCTCCCAGCGAATGTGCCGTGTTTGCAGGAACCCCCGCACTCGGACGCCTTCCGTGGACACGGTGAACCGCATCAAGTTCCCGAGCACGACGATCGTGGGTACTGCCGCCAGTGCGGGAAGCACGATAAGGACAGCGATCCAGGCTGGCTCCTTCCCACCGAACACTCCGATCGCCACGCTCGTGCCGAGCATCGCGGTGACGGCCGCGCCGATGACGATCGTGAGGATTCGGAACCAGAGAGCAGGGGCAGCTGTGTACAGGATCGTCGGTCTGCGGTCCGTGTCCATGGCAGAAGTCTGCCAGTCGGCCGTGCCCTGTGACGTCTCGATCGATACCACCGGATCGTCCGACGGTCCCACGTCGTAGGGTCTCGTCTCCCTATCAGGCGCGGTCGCGGGTGCATGCTTGCAGCATGACGGGTCCATCCCTACGTGCTGGTACGCGGATTGTCGCGGTCGATGTGCTGCTCCGTGTGAGCTGCAGCGCATCGCGCGGCCCGGATGCCGGAGTGAAAAGCGCAGCACGTCGAGGTGCTGGCACATCAGCTTCTCCCGCTCCTCACCACCGCGTACGTCTGGCACATGTCGCCGTACGCCCTCGCCGGCCTGCGCTCAGGCGAGGAGGCCCACGATCATCACCAGCGGGAGGGAGACGACGGAGCCGAGGGCGGTGACGACGGTCAGGGTCTTCAGCGTGCCCTGCGTCGTCAGTCCCACCAGTGACTTGAACATCCAGAAGAAGTTGCTGTTGACCTGGAGGGCGAACATGGCGCCCGAGGCGACCGCGAGGCCGATCGCGATGGGGGAGACGTCGATCGAGCCGAGCACCGGCCCGATGATCCCGGCCGCGGCGATGGCCGCCACCGACACGGAGCCGATCGCCAGGTGCAGCACGGCGGCGATCACCCAGGCCAGCAGAATGCTGATGAGCACCGGCGCACCGGCGTCGGCGGTGAACAGGCCCGCGAGGATCGCGTCGAGTCCGGTCTCCGCGATGACGGCCCCCAGGGAGCCGCCGATCCCGGTGATCAGCAGGATCTCGCCGGTGGTGTGGAAGCCCTCGCCGAGCGCTCGGTTCGTCCCCTCGGACCCCAGGGCGCGACGGCACAGAAGATAGGCGCCGAGCAGGCCGACGAAGAGCGCGACGTTCGCATCCCCGATGAAGGCGATGACGTCATGGGAGAACCCGAACAGCTTGGCGAAGGCTCCTCCGCCGATCATCACCAGCGGCACCAGGATCGGCAGCAGGCAGACCAGCAGTGGAGGCGTGGTGGTCCGTTCCCGCACGGTCGCGCCTTCCTCCCGCGCGTTCGCCTCCTGCTCGACGGGCTCGGCCTCGTCGATGGCCTCGTCGGCGGCGGGCTTCCAGTAGCCCGACCGGAGTATCTGGCGGAAGACCAGGGTGGTCAGGATCGCGGTCACAGGGCCCAGGACGATCCCGTACAGGATCCAGCTCCCCAGGGAAATGTTCATGAGCCCGGCGATGGAGACCGCGGCCAGGCCGGGGACGACGAAGACGTACCCGGCGAAGATCCCCGTGCCCAGGGCCCCGGCCATCAGCGGCAGGCCCCGTCGGCCGATCATCGGACCTGCCGAGCGCACCACCGGTGCCGCCAGCACGACCTGCACATCCACGTAGATCGCGGGGAAGATCGTGGACATCGCGGCCGTCAGGGCGTAGGGCAGACGACGTCCGCCGACGCCGTCGACGAGCAGCGTCACCATCTTCTGGAACGCTCCCATCGCGTGCAGGAGGGCTCCGATGAGGACCCCGAAGCCGATCAGCAGGCCGACCTCGGCCATGATGTCCCCGAAGCCGCCCGTGATCGCTGCGACGGTGCTGGTGAATCCGACACCCGTGGCGAGGCCGAGATAGAGCGAGCCGATGATCAGGGCGATCACCGGGTCGACCTTCGCCTTGAGGATGAGGGCCACGATCCCGACGATTGCGATCGTGGTGTGGAGGATGAGCACGGAGCGCTCCTGTTCTCTCGCGGGGCGACGGAGCGACCATGCCCCGACGCGATGACCACCACAGTGTGGAGTACGGGAGGTGTCGCTCACGGGACGTGTCCGGAATCTGTCGCAATAGTCGAGATCGTCCGGGACCCAGCGGACGGCGTGACCCGGCCGGGCCGACGCACGGAATCGGTCAGGAGGTCGCCGCCGGCAGGTTCTCCAGTATCCGCTGACGCAGGTCGTCGGCCGCTTCGGCCAGCGTCCGCTGCCGTCGCACGTACTCGGACTTGCCCTGTGCAGTCTCGATCGGCACCATGCCGTAACCCAGCGGCCGCACGTCGTACGGGCTTGCCTCCATGTCGAGAACTCGGGTGTCGCGGGCATGCTCGAAGCAGTCCAGCACCAGCTCGGACGGCAGCAGCGGGGTCAGCTTCATCGCCCATTTGTACAGGTCCATCCCCACGTGCAGGCACGCCGGGTTGTCGAGGTCGACCTGCTGGTCCCGTGTGGGCTCCAGGGCATTGCGCGGCGCGGCCGTGGGGGTGAAGAAGCGGAAGGCGTCCAGGTGCGAGCACACCAGCTTCTCCCGTTCGACCACCTCGTCGGTCTCGGACTGGGACAGCCGCAGCGGCAGATCCTCATGGCGCTGCCGGCCGGGCCGCAGCCGATGGACCATCGCCCATTCGTGCAGCCCGAAGCATCCGAATTCCGGGCGGCGGCTGCCGAGCGAGGACGCCGAGAGCAGACGCGTCATGAAGGAGAAGGCGTCGGCCCGCTCCGCCAGATACCTCTCGACATCGGCCCGCCGACTCGTCGGGGGCGCGCCGACGGACGTTCCCGCGGGAACGTCGCGGTACCAGGAGCGGCGCCCGGAGTCGTCGACGTCGGTGATCACGGGCCGTCCGTTCGGCTCGAGGTCGGCTGCAGCGTCGTAGGCCACCCGCCACCCCGGGTGCCAGCGGCGCAGCTTCGCGGGGGAGAAGGGGTAGTAGGTGAACAGGAAGTCCTCGACGGGGTGCTTCTGCCCGCGCTGCCTGCGCTCACGGTGACCCGCTGTGAGTGCGTCGGCTCGTTCCTCGTGATCCCGACGGGCGTGAGAGGCCTCCGTCTCCGACATCATCTGCACCGGGGCGTCCGGGCTCGGGATGCTCACGGCGGGCTCCTGGTGCGGGTCGGGGATCGGGCCGAACCATCCTACGAGGTGGCCTGTCCCTCCTCCCCACCGGGTACTCGTCCACAGCGGCGCCGAGCGTCCGGCGCTCGGCCCCTCCGCGTCCCTACGGTGAGGCGCACCAGAGAGCATGGACCGCCGCGACCGGTGAGGAGCATCAGAGATGGCCGGCATAGATTTCGACTGCGCGTACTGCGGAGAGCACCATCGCGACACCGACGGGAGTGCTTCCAGCCCGTGGCCCGCGCTCGCCTTCCGCCGCCCTGACCCGTACCTGGATCTTGACACGCACGCCCGCCGCTTCCACGCCCGGGCCACCGACGACCTGTGCGTGATCGACCGCGACCGGGGCCCCGACTGCTACGTGCGCGTGACCCTCTCGATACCGATCCGGGACGAGGAGATCACGCTCGAGTACGGTCCGTGGGCCTCGGTGGGCGAAGGCAGCTATCTCGATTACGTCGAGCACTACGAGGATCCCGACCATCGCGAGCACTACGCCGGGCAGCTGGCCACCGCGATCCCGGGGTACTCCCATCCCTTCTCCGTGCCGGTGCAGGTCATCACGCGCGGCATGCAGCGCCCCGTCATCGTGCCGGACTCGACCTTCGGTCATGCTCTGGTGCGCGACTTCTACGATGGGATCAGCCGGACGGAGGCAGAGCTGCGCATCCGCTCGATGCTCCTGCCCTCGACCCCGCTCTGACACCTGGCGGGCAGGACTCAGCCACGGCCGATGCGGCAGCCGTCATCCCGGTGTCATCCTGATCGCGCCGTCGAGACGGATGACCTCGCCGTTGAGCATCGGGTTCTCCACGATGTGCTGGACGAGCGCCGCGAACTCCGCGGGCCTGCCCAGTCGGCTCGGATGCGGCACCTGGGAGGCGAGGGAGGTGCGGACCTCATCGCTCATGCCGGCCATCATCGGGGTCTCGAAGGTGCCGGGGGCGATCGCCATGACCCGGATGCAGGACCGTGCCAGTTCCCTCGCTGCGGGGAGCGTGAGTCCGGCGACCGCGGCCTTCGACGCGGCGTAGGCGGTCTGTCCGATCTGTCCGTCGAACGCGGCCACCGACGCGGTGTTGACGATGACTCCCCGTTCCTCACCGTCGACGGGGACGTCCTGCATCACGTCGGCGGCGAGTCGCATCACGTTGACCGTTCCCAGCAGGTTGATGTGGAGGACCCGCTCGACGTCGGACAGCGGGATCGGGCCGCTCCGACCCACGAGCCGCTTGCCGACCACGATCCCGGCACAGTTCACGACGATGCGGAGATGACCGAGGGACGTGGCGAGCTCCACGGCCGCGCGGACATCGTCCTCGCTGGTGACGTCCGCGGACGCGAAGTGTGCCGTGCTGCCGAGAGCTGCGGCCGCTTCCCGTCCGTCGGACCGTGGCAGATCGAGGAGCACGACCTTCACCCCTGCCGCAGTGAGCCGGGTCGCGGTGGCCAGACCGAGCCCGGAGGCGCCGCCGGTGACGAGGGCGACCTCTCCCCGCGCGTCCATGTCTCTCAGAGCCTTTCGATGATGAGTGCGTTCGCCATGCCCTGGCCCTCGCAGATCGTCTCGAGCCCGAAGCGGGCGCCGGACTCCTCGAGCTGGGTGAGCAGGGTCGCCAGCAGTCGGGTGCCCGAGGAGCCGAGCGCATGTCCGAGGGCGATGGCGCCGCCGCGCTGATTGAGCAGCGCGGGATCCGCACCCGTCCCCCGCGCCCAGGCGAGTGGCACGGGCGCGAACGCCTCGTTCACCTCGTAGGCGTCCATGTCCCCGATGGTCAGGCCTGCCCGCTCCAGGACGCGCCGGGTGGCGGGGATGACACCGGTGAGCATCTCGATCGGGTCGGACCCGACGACGGCGTGGGAGACGATTCTCGCCCGCGGCCGCAGCCCGAGAGTGCCCGCGAGCTCCTCGCTCATGAGGAGTATCGCACTGGCGCCGTCGGTGAGCGGAGAGGAGTTTCCCGGCGTGATCACCCACCCCAGCTGCGGGAACCTGGCAACCATCTCGTCGGTGCGGAACACGGGCTCGAGCCCGGCGAGCGCGTCGACGCTCGTGCCCGGCCTGACCGTCTCGTCGGCGCGGTGCGCAGCCTCCGAGCCCGGCGCCGTCACCGGGATGATCTCGTCGTCGAAGGCCCCGCGCGCTGCGGCCGCGGCCGCGCGAGCGTGCGACCCGGCGGAGTACTCGTCCAGCGAGTCCCGGTCGAGGTTCCATCGCTGCGCGACGATCTCCGCGGAGACGCCCTGTCCGACGAGCCCTCCGGGGAACCTTTCTGCGACCTTCGAGCCGAAGGGGTCCTCGCCGAGAGTGGCGTGGTTGATCGGCACCTTGCTCATCATCTCGACGCCGCCGGCGATGACGGCGTCGTAGAGGCCGGCAGTGACGCCGGCGGCGGCGAAGCTCACGGCTTGCAGGCCGGAGCCGCACTGCCGATCGATCGTGACTCCCGCCGTGGTGACCGGGAGGCCGGCGGCGAGCGCGGCGTTGCGGGCGATGTTCACCGACTGCTCACCGACCTGGCCGAGGCAGCCGATCAGGACGTCGTCGATCGCTGCCGGGTCGAGGTCGTTGCGGTCCACGAGGGCGGTGATCGCTTCCGAGAGCAGGTCGACCGGGTGGAAGGTCGAGAGCGCGCCCCCGGGTTTCCCCTTGCCGGAGGCCGTCCGCACGACGTCGACGATGACCGGTGCGCTCATCGGCTGGTACGTCCTGCCCCTGCGGCGGCAGCGATCCCGGATACCTCGACTTCGTGCACGGCACGACCCCGTCCCTGCGGTGCGGTGTGCGCATCCCTGCGCACCCATCTCGTCCTGGATCCATGATATCTCTCCCCGGGGTCGGTGTCCCGGACTGCCCGAGGGTCTCGCCATCCGGGTCCACCGCGACAGCCACTGCGGGAGTAGATCGGAGAAGGCAGCGGTGTGCGGGCGCACGGTCGAGAACGGCGGGCCAGGTCGACGGCCTAGACTGCGTGCCATGCGTATCGCCCGATTCACCACCGGCGAAGATCCCATGTACGGCATCGTCCAGGAGAAGGACGGCCAGGACATGGTCTATGGGATCGCCGGTGACCCCCTGTACACCGAGATCCGTCCGACCGGCACCGTCGTCCCCCTCGAGGACGTTCGTCTGCTGGCCCCCGTCATCCCCCGCTCGAAGGTGGTGTGCGTCGGTCGCAACTACGCGGCGCACGCCGCGGAGATGGGCGGCGAGGTGCCCGAGCAGGCACTGTTCTTCCTCAAGCCCAACACGGCCGTCGTCGGCCCCGGCGACCCGGTGACGATCCCTCCCTACAGTCACGAGGTCAGCCTCGAGGCCGAGCTCGCCGTGGTCATGAAGCGGATGGCCAAGGACGTCGCCCCCGAGGACGTGCCCGAGGCGGTCCTCGGCTACACCTGCGCGAACGACCTCACCGCGCGCGACTCCCAGCGCGCGGAGGACCAGTGGTTCCGTGCCAAGGCCTTCGACACCTCCTGCCCCATCGGCCCCTGGATCGAGACCGATCTCGAGGTCGCGGCTCCCGCTGGGCTCTCGATCTCCTCCAGCGTCGACGGCGAAGTCGCCCAGGACGGCACCACGTCCGACATGGTCCGCTCCGTCGCCGAGCTGATCGCCGAGATCTCCACCGTGGTCACCCTCCTGCCCGGCGACCTGGTCCTGACCGGCACGCCCGCCGGGGTGCGCACCGTGGAGGCCGGCTCCAGCATCGACATCACCATCGAGGGGATCGGCACGCTGACCAATCCCGTCGTGCGGCGCTGAGGCGCCCGTCCCGAGCCTTCACCCCTTGCGATCCCAGGAGCATCCCGCGTGACCACCACCTCGAGCCCGACCACCACCCCTGCAGCACCTGCTGGTGAGGTCCGGGTGCGATTCTGCCCCAGCCCCACCGGCACCCCGCACGTGGGCCTGGTGCGCACCGCTCTGTTCAATTGGGCCCACGCCCGCCACCACGGCGGCAAGTTGATCTTCCGTATCGAGGACACTGACGCCGCGCGCGACAGCGAGGAGTCCTACCACCAGCTGCTCGAGGCCATGCGCTGGCTCGGCATCGACTGGGACGAGGGCGTCGAGGTCGGCGGCCCCCACGGTCCCTACCGCCAGTCCCAGCGCGCCGAGATCTATCAGGACGTCATCGCGACGCTGAAGGAAGCCGGCCACATCTACGAGTCCTTCTCCACCGCGGAGGAGATCTCGCAGCGTCATCGCGACGCCGGCCGCGACCCCCAGCTCGGCTACGACGGGTACGACCGTGATCTCACCGACCAGCAGAAGGCCGCTTTCCGCGCCGAGGGCCGCGAGCCCAGCTGGCGCCTGCGGATGCCCGATGCCGATCTCTCCTTCGACGACCTCGTGCGCGGGGAGATCACCTTCAAGGCCGGCTCCACCCCCGATTTCGTGGTGGTCCGCGCCAACGGTCAGCCGCTGTACACCCTGGTCAACCCCATCGACGATGCTCTCATGCGCATCACCCACGTGCTGCGTGGCGAGGACATCCTCTCCTCCACCCCCCGGCAGATCGCGCTGTACCGGGCCCTGATGGACATCGGCATCGCCGAGCGGATCCCCGCGTTCGGCCACCTGCCCTACGTGATGGGTGAGGGCAACAAGAAGCTCTCCAAGCGCGATCCTCAGGCGAACCTCTTCCTCTACCGGGATCAGGGTTTCCTGCCCGAGGGCATGGTCAACTACCTCGCCCTGCTGGGCTGGGGTTACAGCGCCGATGAAGACATCTTCAGCCGCGAGCAGCTCGTCGAGCGCTTCGATGCTTCGGACGTGAATCCCAATCCGGCGCGTGTGGATCTCAAGAAGGCCACCGCCATCAACGCCGATCACATCCGCCTGCTGCCGGAGGCGGAGCTGACCGAGCGTCTGATCCCGTACCTGCAGCAGGGCGGGGTGCTGGGGGAGGACGTCACCGAGGAGCAGCACGCCCTGGTCGCCGCCGCCACCGGGCTGATCCACACCCGGATGAACCTGCTCGGCGAGGCCGTGGACCTGCTGGGCTTCCTCTTCGTGGACGACGAGGACCTCGTCGTCGCCGACGATGCGCTGAAGAAGCTCGGCGAGGATCCCGTCGGGGTGCTCGATCGGGCGATCACGGAGGTCGAGGCCGTCCCGGAGGACTCCTTCGCGGCCGCTCGGCTCGAGGCTGTGCTGCGTGCGGCCATCGTCGAGGACATGGGGATCAAGCCCCGCCTGGCCTTCGGTCCGCTGCGCAGCGCCGTCTCCGGCCGCCGCATCTCCCCTCCGCTGTTCGAGTCCATGGAGCTGCTCGGCCGGGCCTCGAGCCTGGCCCGGCTGCGAGCGCTGCGAGACCGTCTGGCCGCTCAGGCGTGAGCGTTCGGAGCGCTGTGGGGCGAGGTGCTCAGCCTCACAGCGCTCCGGGCCCCTCTCGCTTTGTCATGGGCCCGCGGACCCGGTAGAGTCTTACCTCGGTACGGCAACCGCGGCTCAGCCCGAAAAGCCCTTGGAAACCACCGGGGAGCGATTTGGAAGAGACACGGAAAACGTACTGTCATCATGGGGTATGGTGTAATTGGCAACACAGCGGTTTCTGGTACCGTCGTTCTAGGTTCGAGTCCTGGTACCCCAGCGCTTCACGACTTCTCGGAAGTCGTGCGGTCCGCGCCCCGTTCGTCTAGCGGCCCAGGACGTCGCCCTCTCACGGCGGTAACACCGGTTCAAATCCGGTACGGGGTACGACGCAGGATCTCCGGATCGTGCGCAGGCCCCGTTCGTCTAGCGGCCTAGGACGTCGCCCTCTCACGGCGGTAACACCGGTTCAAATCCGGTACGGGGTACGGAGCAGGAGTCGATGCCAGCGGGCATCGACTCCTTTTCTGTTTCCTGGGCTTTCGGCCACCCGAGGGAGTATCGTCGTGACATGACGCACCTCACGCCGCAGATGCCGCAGAGCACGTCGCCGACCATCACCGTGGGTGTCTTCGACGCCGACGAGTCCGACCTCGCCGTCCGTTGGGCGGCCCGCCACGCGGAGCGCGTCGGCGGCACCCTCCATCTGATCCACGCCTTCATGTGGACCGAACTCGATGTGAACACCGACCCGATCCCCGGCATGACCGGCTCGGGCATCCGCAATGCGGCCCACAGGCTGGTCGAGGATGCCCGGGACCTCGCCCGCGAGGGCCATCCCGATCTGCCGATCACCTCCGAGATCGTCGACGGCAACGCCGTGCCGGTGCTGGTCGACGCCAGCGGCGCTTCCGACGTGATGGTGGTCGGAGGGCGGGGACTGGGCCGGCTGCTGACCCTCATCGTCGGCTCGAAATCCCTCGCGCTGGCCGCCCGCTCCCACTGTCCCGTGGTCGTGGTGCGCGGGGACATCGAGCATGAGGGGCCGATCGGCCTGGTCCATCACGAGACCGCCACCGAGGTGGTCACCCGGGCGGCGGACCTCGCCGTCGCCTACGAGCGGGACGTCCATCTGGTGGTCCGCGCCGACACCAGCCCCGACGAGGCCGAGGAGATCCGCGCGCGCACCGCGGAACGGATCGCGCTGTCCCATCCGAGCGTGGTCGTCGGCGATGTGAGGATCGCCGCCTCGGGCACCGCCAAGGAACTGGTCCACGCCAGCGAGGTGGCGAGCATGATGGTGGTCGCCGGGGAGCGGACGCACGGCCCGGACAAGTCCGTCTCCGCCCCGCGCCAACTGGTCACGGTGCTCCGTTTCGCCAACACCCCGGTCTGGATCGAACGGGACTGAGGCAGGTGGGGGAGCGCTTCAGGCGCCGGCGCGCCGCAGCAGCTCGGTGAGGTGGTTCGCCGAGCTCATGACGGAGGCCGCGTGCAGACGTCCGGGCTGGCGGGTGATGCGCTCGATCGGTCCGGAGATGCTCAGGGCCGCGACCACCCGGCCGTTGGGCCCACGCACGGGGGCGGAGACGGAGCCCACGCCCGGTTCTCGCTCCCCGATGGACTGCGCCCAGCCGCGGCGGCGCACCGCCGAGAGCTGGGTAGCGGTGAAGCGCGCGCCGAGCAGACCCCGGTGCAGGCGGTCCGGCTCCTCCCAGGCCAGCAGGATCTGGGCGGCGGACCCGGCGCGCATGGTCAGGGCCGAGCCCAGTGGCACGGAGTCGCGCAGGCCGATCGGACGCTCGGCGGCGGCCACGCAGATGCGGTGGTCGCCCTGGCGACGGTAGAGCTGGGCGGACTCGCCGGTGTGATCGCGCAGTGCGGCCAGCACGGGGCCGGCGGCGGCCAGGAGCCGGTCCTCACCCGCGGCGGCGGCGAGCTCCCCCAGGCGCGGGCCCAGGATGAACCGGCCCTGCATGTCGCGGGTGACCAGATGGTGGTACTCGAGCGCCACCGCCAGCCGATGGGCGGTGGGCCGGGCCAGGTCGGTCGACTGCACGAGCTGGGCCAGGGTCGCCGGCCCGGCCTCCAGGGCGCCGAGCACGACGGCCGCCTTGTCGAGCACGCCGACCCCGCTGCCGTTCTCCTCCGAGATCTTGTCCATGCTCCGATACTGCCGTCTTATTTAGTGAGACGCAAGTGCGTCGCATCGTGGACCGGCACACGATGGACCCGTGCTCGCACCCCGAGCGCGTTCAGCATGCAGACACGCGTTCCCGAACGGGACGCAGGGAAGGATCGACATGGCGGGGACCCTCGCGGAGAAGGTGTGGGCGGATCACGTGGTCCGCCGCGGTGAGAACGGCGAGCCGGACCTGCTGTACATCGATCTCCAGCTGCTGCACGAGGTGACCAGCCCGCAGGCCTTCGACGGTCTCCGTCAGGAGGGCCGCGCCCCGCGCCGTCTCGACCAGACCCTGGCCACCGAGGATCACAACACTCCCACGATCGACATCGACAAGCCGATCGCGGACATCACCTCGCGCACCCAGATCGACACCCTGCGCCGCAACGCCGAGGAGTTCGGCGTGCGCATCCACAGCCTGGGCGACAAGGATCAGGGCATCGTCCACGTCGTCGGCCCCCAGCTGGGACTGACGATGCCCGGCATCACCGTCGTGTGCGGCGACTCCCACACCTCGACCCACGGCGCCTTCGGCGCGCTGGCATTCGGCATCGGCACCAGCGAGGTCGAGCACGTGCTTGCCACCCAGACCCTGCCGCTGAACCCCTTCAAGACCATGGCGATCACGGTGAACGGGTCGCTGCGACCGGGCGTGACCGCGAAGGACATCATCCTCGCGGTGATCGCGAAGATCGGCACCGGTGGCGGCGCGGGCTATGTGCTCGAGTACCGCGGCGAGGCCATCCGCCGGCTCTCCATGGAGGGCCGGATGACGATCTGCAACATGTCCATCGAGGCCGGTGCGCGTGCGGGCATGATCGCGCCCGACGAGACCACCTTCGCGTACGTCGAGGGCCGCCCGCACGCGCCCGTCGGCGCGGACTGGGACGAGGCCGTCGCCCACTGGAGGACCCTGCGCAGCGAGGACGACGCGACTTTCGACGCCGAGGTCGTCATCGAAGCGGAGGAGCTCGAGCCCTTCGTCACCTGGGGCACCAACCCCGGTCAGGGTCTGCCGCTGTCCGCCGCCGTCCCCGCCCCCGAGGACTTCACCGACGACAACTCGCGGGTCGCTGCCGAGCGCGCCCTGGAGTACATGGACCTGGTGCCGGGCACCCCCCTCAAGGAGATCCCGGTCGACACCGTCTTCATGGGGTCGTGCACCAACGGCCGCATCGAGGACCTGCGGGCCTTTGCCTCCGTGCTGGAGGGGCGCCACAAGCATCCCGACGTGCGCGTCATGGTGGTGCCGGGCTCGGCCCGCGTGCGCCTGCAGGCCGAGCAGGAGGGTCTGGACCAGGTCTTCCTCGCCTTCGGCGCCGAGTGGCGCGAGGCCGGCTGCTCGATGTGCCTGGGGATGAACCCGGATCAGCTGGCACCCGGGGAGCGCGCCGCCTCCACCTCGAACCGCAATTTCGAGGGTCGCCAGGGCAAGGGCGGGCGCACCCACCTGGTCTCCCCGGTGGTGGCCGCCGCCACGGCCGTGCGCGGCACGCTGTCCTCCCCGTCGGACCTCGGCGTGCCCAGCGCACCCTCCGACCTCCAGCCCGTCGCCTGATCAGGAGCATCCCCATGGAAGCCTTCACCACTCACACCGGCATCGGCGTCCCGCTGCGGCGCAGCAACGTCGACACCGACCAGATCATCCCGGCCGTGTACCTCAAACGGGTCACCAAGACCGGCTTCGACGACGGCCTGTTCAACGCCTGGCGCACCAGCGATCCCGATTTCGTGCTGAACCGCCCCGCCTACTCGAAGGGCTCAGTGCTGGTCGCCGGCCCGGACTTCGGCACCGGCTCCTCCCGCGAGCACGCCGTCTGGGCGCTGCGCGACTACGGCTTCCAGGCGGTGCTCTCGAACCGCTTCGCGGACATCTTCCGCGGCAACGCGGGTAAGCAGGGCCTGGTCGCGGGCGTGCTCGCCCAGGACGACATCGAGCAGCTGTGGAAGATCCTCGAGGAGGCCCCGGGCACCGAGGTGACCATCGATCTCGAGAACCGCCAGGTGCACGCGGCCGATGCGACCTTCCGCTTCGACCTCGACGACTACACCCGCTGGCGGCTGATGGAGGGGCTCGACGACATCGGTCTCACCCTGCGCCACGAGCAGCAGATCACCGACTTCGAGGCGACGCGCCCGGGCTGGCTGCCCAAGACCCTGCCGGCCCGCACCGCCGACTCCCGCTGAGCAGGATCCCCGCAGGGTGCTCCGGTAAGGTGACCCGGTGTCAGCAGGCGCCCGACGTCTGTCCAGCGAGGCAAGGACACCATGAGCTCGACATTCCACGTGCGCGGAGGACGGCCCCTCGACGGTGAGATCACCGTCCGCGGGGCGAAGAACCTCGTCTCCAAGGCGATGGTCGCCTCTCTGCTGGGGGAGGGCCCGAGCGTGCTGCACTCGGTCCCGGACATTAGCGACGTGCGGATCGTCTCCGAGCTCCTGTCCATCCACGGGGTCAAGGTCGAGCGCGACGTCGCCGGCGGCACCCTGCGCATGGATCCTTCGAACGTCGAGCGTGCGCACGTGGCAGACATCGACGCCCATGCCGGCAGCTCCCGTATCCCGATCCTGTTCTGCGGCCCGCTGCTGCACCGTCTGGGCGAGGCGATCATCCCCGACCTCGGCGGCTGCCGGATCGGGGACCGCCCCATCAACTACCATCTCGACGTCCTGCGCAACTTCGGCGCCGTCGTCGACAAGCGCGAGATGGGCATCTACATCACCGCGCCCCACGGGCTGCGGGGCACCCGGATCCACCTGGAGTACCCGAGCGTCGGCACGACCGAGCAGGTGCTGCTGACCGCGGTGCGGGCGCAGGGCGTCACCGAGCTCACCAATGCCGCGGTCGAGCCCGAGATCGAGGACCTGATCGCGGTGCTGCAGAAGATGGGTGCGCTGATCTCGGTGCAGACCGACCGCACCATCACCATCGAGGGCGTCCAGGAGCTGGGCGGGTACGAGCACGTGGCGCTGCCCGACCGGATCGAGGCGGCCTCCTGGGCCTGCGCGGCGCTGGTCAGCAAGGGATCCGTCTTCGTGCGCGGCGCCCAGCAGAAGCCGATGGCGACCTTCCTGAACACCTTCCGCAAGATCGGCGGGGGGATGGACATCACCGAGGCCGGGATCCACTTCCACCATCCCGGCACTCCGCTGCGGGCGATCGCGGTCGAGACCGACGTCCACCCCGGGCTGATGACCGACTGGCAGCAGCCTCTGGTGGTCGCCCTCACCCAGGCCGACGGCATCTCCATCGTCCACGAGACCGTCTACGAGAACCGTCTGGGCTTCACCTCCGCGCTGAACGACATGGGCGCCCACACCCAGGTCTATCGGGAGTGCCTGGGCGGCTCGAGCTGCCGCTTCGGGCGCAGCAACTACAACCACTCCGCCGTGATCTCCGGCCCCAAGACGCTGCGCGCCGCGGACATCACCGTCCCCGATCTGCGCGGGGGCTTCTCGTACCTGATCGCGGCGCTCGGCGCCGAGGGGGTCTCCACCATCCGCGGCATCGATCTCATCGACCGCGGCTACGAGTCCTTCCGCGAGAAGCTCACGGCGCTCGGCGCCGAGTACTGGGAGGACTGAGGATGGCCGACGACATCTCGCCCCCGACCGTGGGCGGTTCCCTGGCCCTGCGCGACATCCCCATCCCGGACTACTGCGATGTGGTCATCGTCCCCACCGCCGGGGTCGAGGAGCCCGATCCGCGGGTGTGGGCCGACGCGATCTTCTCGCACGAGAATACGCCCCTGTCCAAGCGCGGGGCTCGTGCCCTGCGCGACGAGGCGATCCGGCTGTTCGACATGGTGCCGCCCCCGGAGAAGGAGTACGTGGCCGACGAGGTCGTGGGCTCCGAGGCGCTGATCATCGACGACGACGCGAACCTGCGCCTGCGCATCGGTGTTGCGCTGCTGCCCGGCGGGGAGCTGCTGCAGGTGACCACCGCCGTGAAGTACCGCTCCGTGCGCGGACGCCTCGCCTTCGCCCCGCGACGGCTGATGCACGCGGCCGCCGTCAACACCCTCGCCCGTCGCGCCCCCACGACGCTCCGCCGCCGCACCATGGTCGGCGGCACCTCGGGTGGGAGGTCCCTGACCGGCCAGGCCACCCGCCGGGCCCTCGGCCGCTCGTCCGACGCGCCACGGTGAGCACCGGGCTGCTGCGCAGCTGGGACGTGGGCACCGCGCGCCCTCCGTCCCGCCGCGCCGGGGCGGTGATCGGCCTCGCCCAGCTCCCGCTGCGCCCGCTGCTGAGCCTGCTGACCCGACCCACCTGGATCGGCACCGAGAACCTGCCCGCGACCGGAGCGGTGATCGCCTGCGGGAACCACCAGGGGCCCCTGGACGCCTTCGCCTACGGCCACCTGCTGCAGGCCTCGGGCCTCGCCCCGCGGTTCCTGGCCAAGGAGGCCATGTTCCGGGTGCCCGTCCTGGGCACGGCGCTGCGGCTGGCCCGCCAGATCCCGGTCCGTCGCGGTTCCTCGCGCGGCACGGACGCCCTGGACGACGCCCGGGAGGCGCTCGGCCGCGGCGAGCTGCTGATGCTCTTCCCCGAGGGCACCTATACCCGTGACCCGCAGCTGTGGCCGATGCAGGCCCGGCTCGGAGCGGCCCGCCTCGCCCTGGACACCGGGGCGCCGTTGCTGCCGCTCGCCGGTTGGGGCGGCCGCAGGCTGTGGCCCGTCGGCTCACCGCTGCCGCATCCCGGCCCGGGCCGCCGCTTCGAGATGCGGGTCGGGCAGCCGTACACCGTCGCGCACGAGGAGGGCGAGACCACCCACCAGGCCGCCCTCCGCGTCACCGCGGACCTCATGGCCCGCATCGCCGCGCTGCTGGGCGAGATCCGCGGCGAGCGGCCGCCGGCGGTCCTGCACGACGGGCGGCGCGACGACCACCGGCCCGAGATCGGCAGGCCGCAGCGCGGCTACCGGGCGGTGAGGCAACGATGACCCGTCTCGCCGTGCTGGGGGCCGGGAGCTGGGGCACCACCTTCGCGCAGGTCCTCGCCGACGGTGGCAACGAGGTCGTGCTCTGGGCGCGCCGCGAGGAGATCGCCCGCGAGATCCGCCGCGAGCATCGCAACAGCACCTATCTCGGCGACCGGATGCTGCCCGAGGCCGTCCACGCCACCTCCTCGCCGGAGGAGGCCCTCGAGGGGGCCGAGGGGATCGTCCTGGCGATCCCCGCCCAGTCGATGCGGGCCACCCTCAGCGCATGGCCGGCGCTGCCGCCCGTCCCGGTCCTCTCGCTGACCAAGGGCATCGAACGCGGCACCGACTCCCGCATCAGCCAGATCATCACAGAGGCCGGGGGAGTGGACCGCGAGCGCGTCGGGGCGCTGTCGGGACCGAACCTCTCGGCCGAGATCGCCGAGCGCCGCCCCTGCGCAAGTGTCGTCGCCGCCGAGACCGAGGGGCTGGCCTCCGCCCTGGCGACCTGGTGCGAGGCGCCCTACCTGCGCGCCTACACCTCCACCGACGTGGTCGGCGTCGAGATCGCGGGGGCCGTGAAGAACGTCATCGCGATCGCGGTGGGCGCTGCCACGGGACTCGGGCACGGGCACAACACGACCGCCAGCCTCATCACCCGGGGCCTGGCCGAGACCACCCGGCTCGGCGTCGCCCTCGGCGGCCGCCGCGAGACCTTCGCGGGACTCGCCGGGATGGGCGACCTGGTGGCCACCTGCGCCTCGCCGCTGAGCCGCAACCATCGTCTCGGCCTCGCCCTGGGCCACGGCCTGGACGTGCGCGAGGCCGCCGCCGAGGTGGGACAGACCGCCGAGGGCGTCGCGACCGCGCGGGCCGTGGCGGACCTCGCCGCCCGGCTCGGCGTGGACATGCCCATCACCGCCGCCGTGGTCGATGTCGTCGATCACGATGCCCGCATCGACGAGGTCACGACAGCGCTTCTGGCACGCGGCGTGCGGCCCGAATGACTACCCTGCGAGCATGAGAACCTCCGTCGCCCTCCTGTTCGGCGGCCGCAGCGGCGAGCACGGCATCTCGTGCGTCACCGCCGGCGGCATCCTGGCCGCGATCGACCGCGAGCGCTTCGACGTGACCGCCGTCGGCATCACTCGCGAGGGCCGCTGGGTGCACGTCTCCGACGACCCCTCGGACTGGACCCTGGTCGACGGCCGCACCCCCGAGGTGAGGGCGGAGGGCCCCGAGGTGCTGCTGCCCGCGACCCGGCACCGGGCGGGGGAGCGCAGCGTGCTCCGCCGGGTCGAGGACGGGGTCGTGACGGCGCTGGCGGAGATCGACGTCGTCCTGCCGCTGCTGCACGGCTCCTACGGGGAGGACGGCACCATCCAGGGCATGCTCGAGATGTTCGACATCCCCTACGTGGGCAGCGGGGTGCTCGCCTCGGCAACCTGCATGGACAAGGCCGCCACGAAGGCGGCCCTGCGCGCGGCCGGACTGGAGTGCGCGCCCGGGATCGTGGTCCACGAGGACCGCTGGGCCGAGGGCGCCGACGAGGTGCTGGCCCATCTGCGGCGCCATCATCGACCTCCCTGGTTCGTCAAGCCTGCCCGCGCCGGCTCCAGCCTCGGCGTCACCCGGGTCGACGACCCCGCAGAGCTCGAGCACGCGATGAAGTCCGCCTTCGTCGAGGACCCCAAGGTGCTGATCGAGGAGTCCGTTACGGGCCGGGAGGTCGAGTGCGGCGTGCTGCAGGGCGTCGACGACCGCGGACCGCGCACCACCCTGCCCGGGGAGGTCCTCGTCGGCGAGGACCTCGAGTTCTACGACTACGAGGCGAAGTACTTCGGCAAGGGCACGGTGAGCATCGACGTGCCCGCCGGGCTCCCGGACGCCGTGCTCGAGGAGGTGCGCGAGGTCGCCGCGCGGGCGTTCACGGTGCTGGGCCTGGAAGGCCTGGCAAGGGTGGACGTGTTCGTCACCGCCGAGGGGCGAGTGGTGGTCAACGAGGTCAACACGATGCCCGGCTTCACGCCCTACTCGATGTTCCCGGTGCTGTGGGAGAACATGGGGCTGCCCTACGCGGACCTCGTCGCCGATCTGCTCGAGCGGGCGCGCAGCCGCCGGCTCGGGCCCCGCTGAGGCGTTCCCCTCAGGACTGCTCGGCGTCCCCGGGGCCGACGCAGTGGTCCGTCGCCTCCAGATTGCGGTCGATGACCTGCGCGAGGTCGAGGGCGGCCGCCGACGGCTGGTCGGGGGCGGCGGACCGCGGCACGGTCACGTCGATCGCGGGCTCGCGCCCGTAGGTCGTGTACAGGAACGTGTCCCCCTCGAGCTCGCGGACGATCCAGTCGATCTGCACCCCGCTGCCGTCCTCGAGGGTGGTGCAGATGTCCGTGGTGGGTCCGGGCGGGGTGACGCCGCAGCGCATCACCACGGTGTCCTCGCCCTCGCCCCAGGCGGCCGTGCCCTGACTCGAGGTCTCGACCCGGTCCATGCCCAGCACCTGCGGCGGGGCACCCAGGATGATGTCGGCGCAGAGGGGATCGGTGGCCGCGGGGCCGGCGGGCACCTGCACGGTGCCGCAGGAGGCGAGCGTAAGCGTCATCAGGCCCGCGACGGCCAGGGCGGGAAGGCGGGAGCGGAGCACGCCAGCAGGGTACCGCCCGAACCTCCACCCGGAACCGAAGGGGTGCTCCGGCACACTGGGGGCATGATCGATGACGCGCCCCAGGGGGAGGCCGGGCTCCTGGCCCGCATGCTCCCGCACCTGTCCGCCTCCGACCGCCTCGAGGTCGGCCCCGGGGACGATGCGGCGGTGGTGCGCCTGCCCTCGCCGCGAGTGGTGGTCACCACCGACTCCCTCGTCGCGGGCCACGACTTCCTGCCCGCCACGACCACCCCGCGCTGGATCGGCCACAAGGCCGCCGTGCAGAACCTCGCCGATGTCGCCGCCATGGGCGCCCGCCCCCTCGCCCTCGTCGCCGCCCTCTCCGCGCCCGCCGAGACCCCGGCCTCCGTGTTCGAGGAGCTCACGATCGGTCTCGCACGACGGGCCGAGGCCGATGGCGCCCACGTCGTCGGCGGCGACCTGGGCCGCGCGGAGCAGCTCACGGTGACCGTCACCGCCCTCGGCACCCTCGAGGAAGGACAGGCGCCGGTGCTGCGCTCCGGCGCCCGCCCCGGCGACGTCCTCGCGATCGGTGCACCGCGCCTGGGCCGCTCCGCCGCGGGGCTCGCGCTCGTGCTGTCCGGGCGGGTCGAGGTCCGCGACGGCGCGGTCCACGGCGCCGGAGACCATGCGGACCTGGTGACCTGGCACGACGCCCCCGATCCGGTGCTGAGCCGGGGGTGGACCGTCGGCCGCACCGCGAGCGCCATGATGGACCTCTCCGACGGGCTGGTGCGTGACGGGACCCGGCTCGCGCGCGCCTCCGGAGTGCTGCTCGACCTGGACTCCGACGCCCTCGCCCCCGACGTGGAGCAGCTGGCCCCCGTTGCCCGCCTGCTCGCGACGGACCCCTGGCCGTGGGTGCTGCACGGCGGCGAGGAGCATGCGATGCTCGCGACCTTCGCCACCCGCGAGGTCCCGGCCGGCTTCCGCAGGATCGGGCGCGTGCTGCCCGCCGAGGGAGAGAAGGACCACCGCGTGCTCCTGGCCGGGGCGGGGATACCCGGAGCCGGCTTCGACCACTTCGAGGCGTCGGTCTAGGCTGGGGGCAACCCCCAGCTCCGAAGGAGATCCCCATGTCGATCACGGTCAAGGCACTGCAGAAGACCGGCCCGGACCAGCCGTTCCGTGTCGCCACCCTCGAGCGTCGGGACCCCCGGCCCGACGACGTCGTCATCGACATCAAGGCCGCCGGGATCTGCCACAGCGACATCCACACGATCCGCAACGAATGGGGCGAGGCGCACTTCCCGCTCACCGTGGGTCACGAGATCGCCGGCGTCGTCGAGGCCGTGGGCGAGGAGGTCACCGACTGGGCCGTCGGCGACCGCGTCGGCGTGGGCTGCCTGGTCGACTCGTGCGGGACCTGCGTGGAGTGCCGTGCGGGACAGGAGCAGAACTGCCTCAGCGGCAACGTCGGCACCTACAACGCCCCCGACGTCGACGGCTCGATCACCCAGGGCGGCTACGCCCAGAAGGTCGTGGTCAACGAGCGCTTCGTGTGCCGGATCCCCGACCAGCTCGACTTCGACGTCGCCGCTCCGCTGCTGTGCGCCGGGATCACCACCTACGCGCCGCTGGCTCGCTGGGGCGCCGCGGAGCCGAAGGACGGCTCCCCGAAGAAGGTCGCCGTGCTGGGCCTGGGCGGCCTCGGCCACATGGGGGTGCAGATCGCGGCCGCCATGGGGGCCGAGGTCACGGTCCTGTCCCGCTCCCGCAAGAAGGAGCAGCTGGCCATCGACCTCGGCGCGCAGCAGATGCTCGCCACCACCGAGGACGGCTTCTTCGCCGACCACCGCGGCGAGTTCGACCTCATCCTGAACACCATCAGCGCCGACATCCCCGTCGATCAGTACCTGCGCCTGCTGGCGCCCCGCGGCGTGCTGGCAGTGGTGGGCCTTCCCCCCGAGCAGCAGGGGCTGGGCTTCGGCTCGCTGATCGGCGGCGGCAAGGTCCTGGCGGGCTCGAACATCGGCGGCATCGCCGAGACCCAGGAGATGCTCGACTTCTGCGCCGAGCACGGCATCGCGGCGCAGATCGAGACCATCGGGATCGAGGAGGCCGACGCCGCCTACGAGCGTGTGGTCGCCGGCGAGGTGTTCTTCCGCGCGGTGATCGACACCTCTACCTTCGAGGGCGCCGAGGTCGCCTGAGCCTCAGGCCAGGGAACGCACCGGGAGCTCGCGCTCGACCACCTCGCCGGCGTGGTCGAGCGCGATCCGGGAGGCCTGCGCACCGTCCACCTCGGTGACCGCCTCCACCAGGTCGGTGCCCCGGTACAGCAGCCCTGCACCGTCGTCGGTGCAGACCGCCGGCCCGAGCGTGCCCTCGGCGACCAGCTCACGGATCAGCGGGCGTCGGCGCTCCTCGGAGTCCATGTGGACCCCGTTCGCGCCCGGGAGGAAGCCCAGGCCGTTGGTGACCGGCGCGAGGTGCGGTCCGAAGGAGTCCGTCACCCCCGCCTCGAACCAGCAGAGGGACCCCGCGGAGATGCCCGCGAGCACCACCCCGTCCTGCCAGAGACGATGCAGGATCTGGTCCAGCCCGTGGGCGCGCCAGATGGCCAGCAGGTTCACCACCGAACCGCCGCCCACCCAGATCACGTCGAAGCTGCGCAGATAGCTCTCCACGTCCGCCACGTTCGGCATGGAGAACAGGCTCAGGTGGTGCAGCTCGTAACGGGCGTCCCGCGCGGCTTCCCACATGTCCCGCTGGACACCGAGATGGTCACCGGAGGCGGTGCCGAGGTGGCAGGTCCGCGGCGGCCGGTCGAGGTCGCTGCCGAGCCCCTCCCGCCCGAGCTCGACGGCGAAGGCCATCATCGGCCCGAAACCGAAGCGCAGGCGCGGGTGGGGGAGGTACCCGGCACTGGTCGCCAGGATGGTCGGTGCCGATGCAGGCAAGGCATGCTCCTCAGGCCGTGGACCACACGGTGTGCACCGCGCCGTGCACAGAGACGTACCTGTTCTCGTGGCACCTTCCGAGACGCACGAGAGCCCCCACCCGAGGGGTGAGGGCTCTGTGGGGCGAGACTCGGCGGTCTCGTGGGGACCCGCTCAGGCGCCGAGCGCGCTGACCTTGCCTGCCTTGAGGCAGGAGGTGCACACGTTCACGCGCTTGCTGGTGCCGTTGATCACAGTGCGCACGGACTGGATGTTCGGGTTCCAGCGACGCGAGGTGCGGCGATGCGAGTGAGACACGTTCTTGCCGAAGCTCGGGCCCTTGGCGCAGATGTCACACGTGGAAGCCACTGTCGTCTCCTGAAAAGTCGAATTCTGGTCGAGTGCCCGCCCGTTCCCGCGACGTCACGTCGGAGGCGGTGACCGTGGGTGAGCGCGGGGGCGCCGGCCCCCGGAGGTCAGGGCAACCTCGGAATCATATCGCAGGTGGCCGTCGGCCTGAAGAGCGGGGACCGCCCGCGCCCTGTGGATTCCGACACAGCGTCGTACCCCGATGGCACCATGGTCCTCGGACCAGGGACGAGGAGGACGGACATGGCCAGGAGACGGGAATCCGCCCGAGGCTCGATGCCGCTGTCGGAACTGCTCGAGCGCCGCGAATCCCGTGCCATGGCGTCCTTCGGGGTCCGGGACCTCGACACCATGATGCGCTTCGCACCCCGGCGCTACACCACCCCCGCCCCGCTGCGCTCCCTGCACGAGGTCCACGAAGGTGAGGAGATGAGTGCGATCGTCTCCGTCCTGACGCTGCGCGAACGCCGTATGCGCAGCCGTCAGGGCACCATCCTCGAGGTCGATGTCTCCGATGCCGTCGAGGAGATCACCCTGACCTTCTTCCTGGCCAAGCAGCACCTGGTCGACTGGCACCGCAAGCATCTCCAGGTCGGCGCGCACATCGTGGTGCACGGCATCGTCAGCCGCAACAAGCACACCGATCAGCCGCAGATCACCCACCCCGCCTACGAGGCCTACGAGGACACCCCCGAGGGGCGCCTGCGCGCCCAGCGGCCCCTGCCCGTCTACCCGCTGCGCAAGAACATCGCCCAGCGCACCATGCGCTCGGCCACCGAGAAGGGGGTCGAGTTCGCCGACTCCCTGGCCCGTCCCGTGCCCGAGGAGATCGTCGCCGCCCGCGGCCTGGCACCCCTGCCGCAGGCGGTCACCGGCGTCCACCTGCCGACGACGGTGCAGGACACCCGCGAGGGCATGGCGCACCTCGTGTTCGAGGAGGCCTTCGTGCTGCAGGCGATCTTCGCCCAGCGCCGCGCCCTGGACGCCCGCACCCCCGCTCCTGTCCTGGGGGCCGAAGGGCCCCTCCAGGGCGCCTTCGAGCAGCGCCTGCCCTTCGAGCTCACCGCCGGTCAGCGCGAGATCGGCGACGGGATCATCGAGCGGGTGCGACGAGAGCATCCCACCAGCGTGCTGCTGCAGGGCGACGTCGGCTCCGGCAAGACCGTCATCGCCCTGCGCGCCATGCTGCGCGCGGTCGATTCCGGTCACCAGGCCGCTCTGCTGGCCCCCACCGAGGTCCTCGCCGAGCAGCATCACCGCACGGTCACCGGCCTGCTCGGGGACCTCGCCCGCGCCGGTCAGCTCGACGGGCACGCCGACGCCACCCGGGTGCGCCTGCTGACCGGCTCGCAGAAGACGTCCGAGCGCCGCGCGACGCTGCTGGATGTCACCTCCGGCGAGGCCGGGATCGTGATCGGCACCCACGCCCTGCTCACCGAGTCCGTCGAGTTCGCCTCCCTGGGCCTGGTCGTGGTCGACGAGCAGCACCGCTTCGGCGTCGACCACCGCCGCCGCCTGCGCACCAAAGGGCCCGCCGGCACCAGCCCGCACGTCGTGGTGATGACCGCGACCCCGATCCCGCGCACCGCGGCCCTGGCGACCGTCGGCGACCTCGACGTGCTCACCCTGCGCGAGAGCCCCGGCCGGAGGGCGGGCGTGACCAGCTTCGTGGTCCCCGAGACCCTCCGGAACTGGGAGACGCGCATGTGGGCACGAGCCGGCGAGGAGATCGCCGCGAGCCGACAGGTGTTCGTGGTCTGTGCCCGGATCGACGAGACCGACGAAGCTCCTCCCGCCCCCGCGGTCCTCGACGCCGACGGACAGGTCGCCGAGACCCGGCTCGAGGAGGCGCGCGGGGTCACCGCGACCGCCGAGCGCCTCGCGCTCCGACCCGAGCTGGCCGGAGCCCGGATCGGCGTGCTGCACGGCCGGATGGCCGCCGAGGAGAAGCAGCGGACCATGGACAGCGTGCTCGCCGGAGAGATCGACCTGCTGGTCTCCACCACGGTCATCGAGGTCGGGGTCGACGTCCCGAACGCCTCGGTGATGATCGTGCTGGACGCCGAGCGCTTCGGCGTCTCCCAGCTCCACCAGCTGCGCGGTCGCGTCGGGCGCGGCGAGCACGCAGGCATCGCCTTCCTGGACACCCGCCTCGCTCCGGGCAGCCCCGCGTTCACGCGCCTCGACGGCATCGCCGGAGCGGCCGACGGCTTCGCCCTGGCGGAGCTGGACCTGCAGGTGCGCGGCGCCGGGGACCTGGTGGGGGAGGAGCAGTCCGGCCTGCAGCGCACCCTGAGGTACCTCGACGTGATCCGTGACGCCCGTGTCATCGAGCAGGCCCGCGAGGACGCCTTCGCCGTGATCGCGGCGGACCCCGACCTCGACGGTCACCCCGATCTCTCCGGTGCCATCGACAATCGACTGCGCGACGCCGACCCCGACGTGGAGAGGAGCTGACATGCCGCGGATCATCGCCGGAGACCTCGGAGGGCGCACCGTCCCCGGACCCCCCGGGAAGGGGACGCGACCCACCTCCGAGCGCGTGCGGGAGGCGCTGTTCTCCCGCCTGGACGGCTGGGACGCTCTGGACGGGGCCCGGGTGCTGGACCTGTACGCGGGCACCGGGGCGCTCGCCCTCGAAGCGCTCTCGCGCGGCGCCGCGCACGCCCTCCTGGTCGAGCTGCACGGGCCGACCGCCAAGCAGCTGCGCCGCAACGCCGCGGACCTCGGCCTCGCGGACCGCTGCGAGGTGCGCGCCGGGAAGGCCGAGAACGTCGCCGCCCAGCTCGAGGGCCAGGAGTTCTCCCTGGCCTTCCTCGACCCGCCCTACGACGTGACCACCGAGGCCCTCGAGTCCCTCCTGCACACGCTGCATCCGGCGCTGACCGACGATGCGCTGGTCGTCGTCGAGCGCTCGCGCCGCTCCCGCCCGATCACCTGGCCCACCGACTGGGCCGACGACGGCACCAGGATCTACGGCGAGACCGTGCTCCAGTTCGGGGGGCCCGTCCGCGAGGAGGAGGCATGACCCCCACACTCGCCGACCTCGACTGGCCGCTGCGCACCGAGCACCTCGTGCTGCGCCCCGGACGCGTGGAGGACGCCGAGGCGGTCTGGCCCTGGTACCGCTTGCCGGAGGTCCAGGAGTGGACCACCACCCTCAGCCCCACCCTCGACGACCACCGTCAGAGGTGGGCGAGGGGCCTGGAGGACTGCGTCGTCGGCCTGTGCGGGGACCGGGTCGTGGCGGCCGGGAAGGTCGCACGGGGCACCGCCTGGTCACAGGCGGACATGGCCGCGCAGGCCCGCGGTCGCCAGGCCGAGCTGGGCTGGGTGCTCGACCCGGGCGTCCAGGGCCGGGGCCTGGGCACCGAGTTCGCCGCGGCCCTGCGCGATCTCGCCTTCGACGGGCTCGGGGTGCGTCGCGTCGAGGCGCAGTGCTTCGCCGACAACGTCGCCTCCCGGCGGGTGATGGAGAAGATCGGGCTGCGCCTGGAGGGCGTGTTCGTCGAGGAGTCCCTGCACCGCAGCGGACGGTGGCTGGACGGGATGAGCTGGGCCCTGCTGGAGCGCGAGCACCGCGCCCGCCGGGGCTGAGCGCTCAGCCCCAGGCGGCGGAGTCGGTGAGGCAGAAGGCGTGCCCGGCGGGGTCGCGCAGCACGATCCAGGTCTCCCCGGGCTGTGGTGCCACTCGTTCGGCGCCGAGCTCCACGCAGCGCGCGGCGGCGGCCTCGAGGTCCGCCACGGCGAGGTCGAGATGGAACTGCTTGCGGCCGTCGTCCGGCCACGAAGGCCGCTGATGATCACCGATCGCACCGATGCCGAGAGCGTGCGAAGGGCCCTGCAGCATCGCGTACTCCTCGCTCAGGTGCAGGATCGGCCAGCCCAGCACGGCGTGCCAGAAGCGTGCGATCGGCTCCGTCTCGGCGGCATCGAGGGTGATCATGGCCAGGCGGGCCACGGGGGCTGGGGCAGCTGAGGTGTCGGTCATGTCTGCCAGACTCCCCTCATGGACGAGGGTGGCGATAGGACGAACGCGACAGCCCCAGCCGCGCCTCGGCACATGTACGGGCACGTCCTGGACCCGGAGGAGTTCCTCACGCGCGCCCGCTACGACAGCGCCGCCCCGGAGCCTCGCCTGCGTCGCTGGGTGGAGCGGTACTGGTCCGTCTCCTGGGAGCTCGGCCCCGACCGGGCCTGCCAGGTCGCCACCCTCGATGAGCCCTCCGTGCACCTCACCCGGGAATGGGGAGGCATCCGCCGTGACGGCGTCGACGGTGCCGGCACCTGGATCACCGGACCGGTCACCCGCGGACGTTTCGACGTCACTCAGCTCGGTTCCGGAGGCGTCCTCGGCGTGAGGTTCCGCCCCGGCGGCACCACCGCCTTCGCCGACGCGGACCTCAGCGCCCTGCGCGATGCCGCGGTGCCCGCCGCCGCCTGGTTCGGCGACGACCTGCCCCCAGCAGATCTCCCCGGCACGGCCACACGCGCCGCCGGCGCGCTGGATGTCTGGCTGCTCGCCCGTGCCCCCCGCGAGGACCCCGGATACGCGGCCTTCTGCGACCTGCTCGCCCTGCTCGAGGAGCCCGAGATCACCGGCACCGCACTGCTCGAGCAACGCTCCGGTCTCAGCATCCGCTCCCTGCAGCGCAGGTTCCGCCGTTTCGTCGGCGTCGGCCCCAAGCACATGCTCCTGCGGTCACGGGTGATGGACGCCGTGGCCGCGATCGACGGCGGCGATCCCCGCGGGATCGGCGACCTGGCCCAGGACCTCGGCTGGTTCGACCAGTCCCATTTCCTGCGCGATTTCCGGGCGGTGACGGGACGCACCCCGTCCTCGTACGCCGGTTCCCGCGGGGACGGCGGAGCTGGGATACTGCTCCCATGACGAGCATCACCGCCGCTTTCACCGTCGACCTGCGTCCCGGCGAGGACCTGCCCGGGGCGGCCGGCCGCTTCGAGCTGACCAAGACCTGGACCGGCGCGCTGGAGGGGACCAGCCGCGGCACCATGCTCACGGCGGGCGATCCCGCCACCGGCGATGCCGGATACATCGCGAGCGAGGTCTTCGAGGGCACCCTCCAGGGCCGCTCCGGGACCGTCGCCCTCCAGCAGCTGGGCACCATGGCGGGCGGGGAGCCCGCTCTCGAGTACGTTCTCGTGCCCGGCTCCGGCACGGAGGCGCTCGCCGGGACCCGCGGCACCCTCACCATCGACGGCATCGACGACGACGGCGTGCATCGCGTGAGCATCTCGCTGGTCTGAGCCGCACTACAGTGGCGCCATGAGCACCGTCGTCCTGCCCGGCTCGTTCGACCCCTTCACCCTGGGCCACCTCGACCTCACCCGTCGGGCCGCCGCGCTCGGGCACCGGGTGATCATCGCGGTGTCCCACAACCCCTCCAAGCAGGGGACCCTCGATCTGGACACCCGGAAGGCCGCGATCTCCGCCAGCGTCGACCACGCGGGCCTGTCCGCGGACGTCGAGGTGCGCACCCTGCCCAAGGGCCTGCTGGTCGACTTCTGCCGGGAGATCGGGGCGGGCGCCGTGGTGCGAGGGCTGCGCTCCCAGCTCGACCTCGCCTACGAGGAGCCGATGTCGCGGATGAACCACCACCTCGCCGGTCTCGAGACCGTCTTCCTGCTCACCGATTCCGCCTACGCCCACATCTCCTCGTCCCTGGTGCGGGAGGTGCACGCCCTCGGCGGTGACGTCTCCGACATGCTCCCGTCACCGTCCCTGGACGCACTGCGCGCCGCCTCGCCCGTATCCTGAGCTCATGTCTGCCGACACCCCGCCCGTCTCCCCGCTCGATGTCGACCTGCGCGTCGACGCCGTCGACCTCATCGGCCGCACCGGTTCGCACCGGCATCTCGAGCGCACCGTCCCGGCCCCCGCCCGCGAGGTTGGCGGCGGCGCGATGCAGGCCCCCGAGGGCCAGCCGCTCGCCGTCGAGGTCGAGCTCGAATCGGTCGTCGAGGGCATCTTCGCCCACGGCACCGTGACCGCCCATCTCGAGGGGGAGTGCTCGCGCTGCCTCGACCCGGTCGAGCAGGACGTCACCGCGCGCCTGGACGAACTGTTCATGTACCCCGAGAAGGTCAAGGCCGACGAGCGCGAGGACACCATCATGCTCACCGGCGACGCCGTCGAGCTGGGCACGCTGGTGCGGGACGCGCTCGCCGAGGAGGCCGATGACCGGCCCCTGTGCCGCGAGGACTGCCCGGGACTGTGCGCCCAGTGCGGGTTCCGCATGGAGGACGACCCCGAGCATCACCACGACGTCATCGACGACCGCTTCGCCGCCCTGCAGGGCCTGTTCGAGGAGACCGAGGAGAGCTCCGAGCAGGGCGCCTCCGAGGACGAGGAGCGCTGATGGGTCGCCGGCGCCGCGCCACCGAGGCCACCGACCCCGCCGGCCTGCTCCGGGACCTTCCGCTGGACGGCGCCCAGGCCGAGGACCTGCGCTCCTCCGAGCTGCTCGATCTCGCCCTGACCCACCGCTCCTTCTCCTACGAGCACGACGGGATCGCGCACAACGAACGCCTCGAGTTCCTCGGGGACGCCGTGCTGCAGCTGGCGATCACCGAGCAGCTGTACGCCACCCACCCCACGCTGCCCGAGGGCGATCTGGCCCGTCGCCGTGCCGCGACCGTGAGCACCCGCGCGCTCGCCGTGATCGCCTCCAAGCTCGACCTGGGCGCCTACGTGAAGCTGGGGCGGGGAGAGGACCTCACCGGCGGCCGCGCCAAGGCCTCCATCCTCGCCGACACCACCGAGGCCGTGATCGGCGCCGTCCACCTCGCCCTCGGCCAGAGCATCTCGCGCCGCTTCGTGCTCGACCTCATGGCCCCGCTGCTGGATTCCGACGAGTTCCTCGAGACCAGCTACGACTTCAAGTCCCGCCTGCAGGAGATCGCCGCGGCCGCGGGCGCCCGCCCCACCTACCGCCTCACCGAGGACGGCCTCGAGCACGCGAAGGTCTTCACCGCGACCGTGAGCGTCGAGGGCGTGGTCACCGCGCAGGGCGAAGGGGCCTCCAAGAAGGACGCCGAGCTCGCCGCGGCCCAGTCCGCGGTGCGCACCGTCCTGGCCGAGCGCGGCGAGTCGCTCATCCCCCGGGGCTGACGGCGTGCCCGAGCTGCCCGAGGTCGAGGTGGTCCGGCGCGGCCTCGAGCCCCGCACCGTCGGCCGCCGGATCGAGGACCTCGAGGTGCTCGATCCTCGGATCCTGCGCCGCCAGAGCGGGGGCGTCGACCGTCTGCGAGGGGCGCTGGCCGGCACCCGCATGACCGCCGCGGTGCGGCGCGGGAAGTTCCTGTGGTGGCGGCTGGCCGACGAGACCGGTCAGGACACCGGCGAGGCGCTGATGGCCCACCTGGGCATGAGCGGCCAGCTGCGCGTGCGCACCCCCGCCGAGGCGACCGCACCCGCAGCCTCCGAGGGCCCCGCCCCGGACCCGCTGCGCCACCGCCGCCTCAGCCTCCACCTCGATGACGGCACCGCGATCGACCTGATCGACCAGCGGATCTTCGGCGGCCTGTGGGCCAGCCCGCTCGAACCCGGCGCCGACGGCGCCCCGGCCGGGCTCGGCAGCCCGGATGCGCTGCTCCCCGCCGCTGCTGCCGGCCTCGCCCGTGACCTCCTCGACCCGGCGGCGGACCTGCCCGCCGTCGCCCGTGCGCTGCGCACCCGCCGCGCCGGCGTGAAATCGCTGCTGCTCGCCCAGGACCTGGTCAGCGGCATCGGCAACATCTACGCCGACGAGGCGCTGTGGGAGGCGCGCACCCGCTTCGACACCCCCGGTACGGCGCTCAGCCAGCGCCGGGCGCTCGCGATCCTGCGCGCGGCCGGCGAGGTCATGGAGCGCGCCCTGGCCGTCGGCGGCACCAGCTTCGACGCCCTGTACGTCGACGCCGACGGACGCAGCGGGTATTTCGCCCGCTCGCTGGCCGCCTACGGGCGGGACGGGAGCCCGTGCACCCGCTGCGGTACGGTGCTTCGACGGGTCCTCCACCAGGGACGGAGCAGCCATTTCTGCCCCCGGTGTCAGCGTCCCGTCCCTCGATCCCGGAAGGATGTCCCGTGAGCGCGACGAAGGAGCCCGATGAGGTCCGCGTGATGCTGGTCGACGACCACGAGGTGGTCCGCCGCGGCATCGTCACGGTGATCGACGCCCAGGACGGCCTGAGCATCGTGGGGGAGGCGGCCTCGGTCGCGGAGGCGACCCGTCGCCTGCCCGCGATCCGCCCCGACGTGCTGGTGGTCGACCTGCAGCTGCCCGACGGCACCGGTCTCGACGTCATGAGGGCCGCCCGCAGCGCCGCCCCCGAGCAGCTGATGCTGGTGCTGACCAGCTTCGACGACGACGCCGCACTGGGTGAGTCCCGCGCGGCCGGCGCCGCCGGGCTGATGCTGAAGTCGGCCCGCTCGCAGGAGATCGTCGCCGCCATCCGCGCCGTGCACGAGGGCCGGTCGGTCTGGCCCGCCGATCATGTCGCCGAGGGCCCGGAGCTGTCGGAGTCCGATCAGCGCATCGTCGACCTGATCGGTGACGGTCACTCGAACCGGGAGATCGCCGAGGAGCTCGGCATCGCCGAGAAGACGGTCAAGAACCGCGTGACGGTGATCCTGCAGACCCTCGGCATGCAGCGCCGCACGCAGGTCGCGGCCATGGTGGCGGCACATCGCCGTGCCGGCTGGAAGCAGGGCCCTGCCTGATCACCGCTGGTCACACGGCCGGCAGGGTGACCCGCCAGGAGATCATCGTGCCCGGTTCGAGGGAGATCGCGTCGACCCAGCCGGAGTGACGCCGGGCCCGGCTGGACATGTTCGCCAGCCCGCTGCGCCGCTGCACCGACGGGTCGATCCCGCGCCCGTTGTCGGAGACGTTGATCTGCACCACCCGGTCCACGCCCTCGCTGTACACGCTCACCGAGACCGCGACCGCGCTGGCGTGCGCGTGCCTCGCTGCGTTGGCCAGGCCCTCGCGCACCACCGCGACCACGTCCTCGGCGATCTCGGCGGGCAGCTCCGCGTCCATCTCCGCAGGGTGCGGGGGCAGCCGCAGCGCCGGCACGAAGCCCAGACCCGCGGCGGCCAGTCCCACCTCGTGGCGCAGCTGCTCGGTCAGCGTCGCCTCGAGCCGTTCGCGGCGCAGCGACTGCACGATCTGCCGGATCTGGGCGACCGCGTTCTCCACCCCCTGCACGGAGGCGGCGACCGAGGTGCGGATACGGGTGTTCGAGGGCGGCTCGCCGGGGGCGGACAGCGCGTCGGTGAGGCCCTCGAGCTCCATCCCCACCGCGAACAGCTCCTGGATCGCGAGATCATGCAGGTCGCGCGCGATCCGGCTGCGCTCGTCGTCGAGCTCGCCGGAGACGCCGAGGGTCGGGGCGCGCAGGGTGAGGGCGATGAGGCCGGCCAGGGCGTCGAGGCGTTCGCGGTCGGCCGCGGTGAAGGGGGCCGACGGGTCCTCCGGCCTGCCGCGCAGCACAGCGAGCACCCCGACCCCGTGCTCGGCGGCGTCGATCACGGCCAGCAGCGCGCGATGCTCCTGCTCCCCGACCGCCAGGGACCCGATCTCCTCCAGGGCGTCGGCGTCGGCGTCCTCGAGCGCCCGGCCGGCGGGGGAGGAGGGGTCGATGCCGGCCCCGAGCAGCGCGGCGGCGTCGAGCCCGTCGACCAGCTCATGGGCCCAGACTCCCGGTGCGAGCGGGAGCACGAGGGAGGCGCTGCGAGCGTCGAGGTCGGTGCGGGCGGAGCGGACCAGCAGGTCCAGCAGGTCCTCCGTGTCCCCACCCGCGAGGACGGCGCCGGCGAGGTCCTGCACCCGCGGCCGGTCGGCCCGGGGCGGCGGGGTGGTCGTGGTCATCGGCCCTCCTCGAGACGGGTACGGGCATTCTCGCCGATGTGGAGCACCGGGGTGGCGGGGGGAATCGCCTCGGGTCGATGGGTGACCACCACGACGGTGCTGTCCGCGGGCACGAGGGTGGTCTCGGCCGGATCCAGCAGCGCCCGCAGCAGGGCGTCCCCGCGGGCGGTGTCCAGGTGCTCGGTGGGCTCGTCCAGCAGCAGCACGGGGCCGCGGCGGATCACCGCCCGGGCCAGCAGCAGCCGCCGCCGCTCGCCGCCGGAGACGGTGGTGCCGTCCGACCCCAGCAGGGTGTCCAGGCCACGGGGGAGGGTCGCGACCCAGTCGTCGAGGCCGACGGCGGACAGGGCCGCGGTGATCGTGCCGTCGTCGAGGTCGCTGCGGACCACCTTGAGGTTCTCCCGCAGCGTGGTGGCGAAGACGTGCGCGTCCTCGGCGAACAGGGTCACCGCCGAGCGCAGCGGGGCGTCGTCGGTGAGCTCGACGCGGCCCTCGAGCGGCTCGAGCAGCCCGGCGAGGGTGGCCAGCAGCGTCGACTTCCCGCTGCCGGAGGCCCCGACCACGGCCAGGCGCGCGCCCGGCGGCAGCTCGAGGTCGAGGTCCGCCACCCGCGGCGCCCCGGCGCTCCATCCCGCGCTCAGCCCCACCGCCCGCAGCGTCGGGGCAGTACTGCGCGCGGACGACCGGTGCACTTCCGGCGTCGGCTGCCCGACGATCTCCGAGAGGCGAGCGGCGGCGGCCCGGGAGCGCGCGTACTGCGAGGCGGCCGCGGGCAGGGCGCTGGCGGCCTCGAAGGAGGACAGCGGCAGCAGCAGGAGCACCCCGACCTGCCCGGCCGAGGCGCCGCCCTCCGTCCATGCCGCCCCCGCGGCCAGCAGCGAGCCGGCCACCGCCAGGACCATCGCCAGCGGCACCGCGGCGGAGGCCACCGCGGCCGGCAGCGCGGCCCGGTCGACCGCCTTATCGTGCGCGGCCTGACGGGTGCGCAGCTCCGCCAGCGCCTGCTCGAGACGCCCGTCGATCCGCAGCGCGGTGGCGTCGTCGAGGATCTCCAGAGCGCCGGCACCCACCGCCGCACGGGAGGTGACCACGGCCTGCTCGGTGAGGCGGGCGGCACGGTAGGCCGCGAGCGGGGCGAGCAGGCTCGCCACCGCCAGGGCCACCAGCATGGTCACGGCCGCCAGGAGGGACAGGGGAGTGATCGTGGCCAGCACGACCACGCCCATCACCACCGCGACCAGTCCCGGCACGAGCGCGGTGACGACGTGGTCGCCGAGCTCCTGGGCGTCGTCCCCGAGCCGCGAGAGCAGGTCGCCGCGGCGCAGCCGGGTCAGCGCGTCATCGGTGCGTGAGGCCAGCGCGGTGAACAGGTTCGTGCGCAGGGAGACCACCCCGCGCAGGGCGACGTCGTGGGCCAACATGCGGTCCAGCCAGCGGAACACGCCGCGGGCGATGCCGAGCGCGCGCACCATCACCACCGCGACGGTCAGGTCCAGCACCGGCGGCATCGTCCAGGCCCTCGTGACCAGGTACGCCGAGACGGCGGCCAGCGCGAAGGCCGCCGCGAGGGTCGCGCAGGAGGCGAGCACCGCGGCCAGCAGTCGGCCGCGGGGGATCTCCAGGGCGCGCTCGGCGCGGCGCAGAGGGGTGACGGGGGCGGTCATCGGGACACCTCCACGGCGGTGACGTCGTCGGCGACCTCGACCAGGCGGGACCGGTGGGCGATGACGAGAACGGTGCGTCCCTGCGCGCGCAGGGTGCGGATCAGCTCGAGCACCACCTGCTCGGTGGCGCCGTCGAGGTGCGCGGTGGGCTCGTCGAGCACCACCAGCGGGGCGGGGGACAGCAGCGCGCGGGCGAGCGCGAGTCGCTGGCGCTGACCCAGGGAGAGGCCGCTGCCGGCCCGCCCCAGATCTGCCTCCCAGCCGCGCTCGGCGACCACCGCGTCCAGACCGGTCGCCGCGGCGACACGCTCGAGCTCGGCGTCCGGGGCCCCGGGCCGGGCGGAGGCCAAGACCTCGCGCAGGGTCCCCGGCGGCAGCACCGGTCGCTGGGGGAGCAGCGAGACCTGATCCCACAGGCCGCGGCGCTCCAGCTCCCGCACGTCGGTGATGCTGCCGTCGGCCTCGATCACCTCGGCCCGGCCCTCGTCCGGCTCCAGCAGCCCCAGCAGCACCTGGACCGCGGTCGTCTTGCCGGCTCCCGAGGGACCGGTCAGGGCCAGCACCCGCCCGGGGCGCAGCACGAGCTCGGCGCCCGAGGGCGCCTGGCCGTGCCGGGACCGGACGGAGACCCCGCGCAGCGCGAGCGTCGCGGAGCGCAGGTCCGGCGCGGGGGCCGACCCGTCGGCCGGCGGCTGCTCGTCGAGCACCGCGAAGGAGGCGCTGACGGCCGCGAGCCCGTCGGTGGAGGCGTGGTACTGGGCGCCGACGTTGCGCAGCGGCTGGTACACCTCCGGCGCGAGCACGAGCACCGCGAGGGCGGGGGCGAGATCCATCTCGCCGTACACCAGGCGCATGCCGATGCTCACGGCGATCAGCGCGACGCAGAGGGTGGCCAGCAGCTCGAGCACCATGGAGGAGAGGAAGGCGAACCGCAGCGACCCCATCGCCGAGGCGCGGTGGCGGTCCCCGAGGGCGCGCACCATCGTCTCGGGCCCTCGCTCCCGGCCCAGCGCCCGCAGGGTCGGGAGTCCGTCGACGAGGTCCAACAGCTGGGTCCACAGCGCGCGCATGTCCGCCAGCAGCTTCTCGGACCGGCCGACGGTGAGCTTGCCGACCAGCACCATGAACAGGGGCACCAGCGGCAGGGTGACGACGGCGATGACGGCGCTGAGGGGGTCGAGGATCCCGATCGTCAGCAGGCACAGCGGGGTGACGGTCACCGAGAGCATCAGCTGGGGGACGTAGCCGACCAGGTAGGGCCGCAGCTGCTCCACGCCGGTGGTGGCCAGCGACGTGAGATCGGCGCCCCGACCGGCGCCGCCTCGGGGCCCCAGGGTCGCCGCATGGGAGACGATCCGGCCCCGCAGCTCACCGATCGCATCGGTCGCGGCCCGGTGCGCCGTGCGCTGCTCGACCAGGACCGCCCCGGCCCGCAGCGCCAGCGCCGCGACCAGGACCAGCAGCAGACCGGGAGCGTCCTGCGGGACCTCCCGCGCGACCAGCAGCTGCGCCCCGATCCGGGCGATCACCAGGGCGGTGACGATCACGCACGCGGTCTGGACCAGCCCCAGCACGACGGTGCGCAGCACATGGCGGCGGGCGGCGCGGACCTCCCGCACCAGGCGGGGGTCCACGGGGGCGCGACGGGTGCTCACTCCTGCTCGAACGCCTCGCGATAGCCCTTCTTGGCCTTCGCCAGCAGCTGCGAGCCCGGGGCGGGGCCCTCCTCGTCGGTGATCCGGTGGCGGAAGACCCGGTAGGTCCAGATCGAGTAGCCGATCACCACCGGCATGACCACGCACAGCGCCACCAGCATCACGGTCAGGGTGTGCTCGGTGGAGGAGGCGTTCATGACCGTCAGCGAATGCGCAGGATCGTTGGTGGCGGGCATGACCTCGGGGAAGAGCCCGCCGAAGAGGGTGATCGTGGCCGCGGCGATCGCGGTGGTGGATCCGAGGAACGCGAAGCCCTCCCGGCGCGCCCTGTTCAGCGGGAGTACGGCCACCAGCGCGAGCGCCGCGACCAGCAGCGGGATCCAGGTCAGCGCCGTGTTCGAGTGGGCCAGCTGGAACCACAGCAGGAAGGCGGCGGCGGCCGCGATCGTCGGCCACACCAGGATCCCCGCGAGGCGGTTCGCGTCCTCGCGCAGCGGGCCGTCGATCTTCAGGGCCAGGTATCCGGTGCCGTGCAGCCAGAACAGCAGCACGAACACCACCCCGCCCAGCAGGGCGAAGGGGTTCAGCAGTCCCGGCAGGGAGGTGATGACCCAGGACCGCTCGTCGATCGCGACACCGGCGACGATGTTGGAGATCGCCACGCCCCACAGCAGCGGGGGTGCGAAGCCGCCGAGCACGTGGACGAGGTCCCAGCTGCGGCGCCAGCGGGCGTCGTCGACCTTGTCGCGCCACTTGAAGGCGCACACCCGGACGATCAGCACCAGCAGCAGGGCCAGCAGGGCGAGGTAGAAGCCGGAGAACAACGTGGCGTACCACTCCGGGAAGGCCGCGAACAGCAGGGCGCCACCGGTGATGATCCAGACCTCGTTGCCGTCCCAGACGGGGCCGATGGTCGACAGGATCGTGCCGCGGGTCCGGTCACCGCGGCGCCAGAAGGCGGCCACGTTCATCTGGACCCCGAAGTCGAAGCCCTCGAGTACGAAGTAGCCGAGGAAGAAGAAGGCGATCAGGGCGAACCACAGGGTCTGCAGGACCGTGGGCTGGAGCAGGGCGTCCATGAGCGGTGGGGTCCCTTCTCAGTAGTCGAAGGAGAGCGTTGGGGTGTCGAGTTCCGCGGTGTCCGGGTCGCGCTGAGGCAAGGGCACGCCCTTCAGCGCGGCCTTGCGCATCATGAGGAACCAGATCACCGCGAGCACGCCGTAGACGAGGGTGAAGGCCGACAGCGACGTCGCGACCATCCAGGCGGGATGGCCGGAGACGGCCTGGGTCGTCATCAGCCGGATCGTGGGGTCGTCCGGGTTGGGATGGACGACCCAGGGCTGGCGGCCCATCTCGGTGAACACCCAGCCCGCAGCGTTGGCGAAGAAGGGCATCGGAATCGCCAGCACCGCGAACCACTGGAACAGCCGCGAGCCGGTGGTGCGGGCCTTCTCCCCGCGGCCGCGGGTGACCCACAGGGCCCAGAAGGCGAGGATCCCGCTGAAGGCCGCCAGTCCCATCATCAGCCGGAAGGACCAGTAGGTCACGAAGAGGTTGGGACGGTAGTCCGCGGCGGTCTCGTCGCCGTGCACGTCGGTGACGGTCTCGCCGAACTGCTCCTTGTACTGGGCGTTGAGGTCGTCCACGCCCTGCAGCTCGGCATCGAAGGTGTGGGTGGCGAGGAAGGAGGTGACGTACGGGACCTCGATGAGGTGGGTGACGCCGTCGCAGTCGGTCGAGAAGGCGTCGGGGCCGCCGACGGCGAGGATCGAGAAGGAGGCGCCCGTCTGGGTCTCGCACAGCGCCTCGGCCGAGGCCATCTTCATCGGCTGCTGCTTGAACATGATCTGGGCCTGGAAGTCGCCGGAGACGACCAGCGCGATCGCGGCGATGAACATCGCGATCACGCCGAAGCGCACGGTGGGGCGGAACAGGTCGCGGGCCGCATGGTGATGGTCCTGCCCCTCCTCGGTCGCCAGGCCGATCGCGCGGGCCTTGTTGTGGTGGCGGACCATGTGCCAGGAGGCGATGCCGGTGACGAAGGCGGCCGCGACCAGCCAGGCCCCGGCGACGACGTGGGGGAAGGCCGCGAGGGTGGTGACATTGGTGAGCACCGCGAGCAGCGAGCCCTGCGAGGGGTCGAGCTCGGCGCGCCCGGTCTCCGGGTTCAGCGCCGCGCCGACGGGATGCTGCATGAAGGAGTTGGCGGCGACGATGAAGTACGCCGAGGCGGTGGTGCCGGCGGCCACGGCCCAGATCGTCAGCAGATGGATCTTCTCGGACATCCGGCCCCAGCCGAAGATCCACAGCCCCAGGAACACCGATTCGAGGAAGAAGGCCACCAGGCCCTCCAGCGCGAGCGGCGCGCCGAACACGTCGCCGACGTAGCGGGCGTACTCGGACCAGTTCATGCCGAACTGGAACTCCTGGACGATGCCGGTGGCGATCCCGATGCCGAAGTTGACGATCAGCATGGAGCCGAAGAACTTCGTCATCCGCGTCCAGGCGTCCTTGCGCCCGGGGTCCTTCGAGAACAGTGCGGTGGTCTGCATCATCGCCACTAGCAGCGACAGACCGATGGTCAGCGGCACGAAGATGAAGTGGTACACGGTGGTGATGCCGAACTGCCACCGTGCGATGTCCAGGGCTTCCATGGATCCTCCTGGGTGTACGACACGCCGTCATGAAACCTAGACGGTCCCGTCACTGCTTCCCGGGGACCATGGTCCCCGCCGTCCACCGCGCAGCGCCTCCGGGGCCGGAGGAACGTGCTGTGCCATACTGACGGCGGCACTCTCCTGCTCCGTACCGGGCGGGGGAACCTCCCGGCGTCGTCACGTCGGAGCACCGGCAACGCGTGTCCGCGACCGCTGTGCTCCCGCGATCGACATCGCAGCGCTTCCTTCCAGGGAGCTGCGCGACGGTGAGGGCCTCAGACTTCCGTCCCCAGGGACGATGACCATGCGGGACCAGGGTGCGATGGTTTCCCGGAAGGAGACGGCCCTATGGCTGACAGCACCCATCATCCCGAGAACGACTCCTCGGAGCCGACGAACACACCACCCCCCGCCCGGCGCCGACGTCGGGCCGGCGCCCCCGCCGGCGCCCCGGCCGGAGCCCCGGCTCCCCTCGCGGCGCCGGAGCCCACCGCGCCGCGGACCGTCGTCGCCCCGCAGTCCGAGACCGCGCCCGAGCCCGCGCCGGCGCCCACGACGACGCGCACCCGGCGCCGCGCCGGTGCCCCCGCCGGGGCGCCGGTGGTCCCCGCCGAGCCCGACCCCCAGGACGCCGTGACCCCCGAGGAGGTCGAGCCCGAGGACGTCACCGAGGAGGTCGAGCCCGCCGAGGATGCCGGTAACCCTGTCGTCGACGACCTGCGCGCTCTCGCCTCCGCCCGCGGTGCGAGCGACGGCGAGGACGAGGCCGACGAGGACCGCAGCCGCCGCCGCGAGCAGGTCCAGATGGACTTCGCCTCGCTGCTGTTCCAGGCGCCTACCCCGCAGCCCCGCACCACGGTCGGGGCGCACGACGCCCCCGTGGGCTCCGCGGAGCTGTCCTTCGAGGCCGCCGAGGAGTCGGAGGCGGAGACGACGGACGAGGAGGAGCCCACCGGGCGCTCCCGCTCCCGCCGTCGGACCGCGCGCCGCTCCGCGCCGCGCGAGGAGGACGCCCCGCAGGACGGTACCGACACCGCCGAGGACTCCACCGAGCAGGACGAGGAGGACGGCTCCGAGCGCGACTCCGGCGGCTCGGGCGGCTCCCGTCGCCGCCGTCGGCGCGGCGGCCGCGGCCGCCGCGGTCGGGGACGCGGAGAGGACGAGGAGTCCGGCTCCTCGGACGAGGACGACTCCGACGAGGGCGAGAAGGACACCGCCGACCACGGCGAGGACAAGGGCGAGAAGAACGACGAGGACAACGCCGGCGGCTCCTCGAACTCTCCCGGTTCGCGTCGCCGTCGCCGTCGCCGCCGCTCCGGCAGCAGCGGCAACGACAGCTCCTCCTCGACGGACGATCCGCCGAACACCGTGGTCAAGGTCCGCGAGGCGCGCGACGAGGTCAAGGCCGTCAAGGGGTCGACCCGTCTCGAGGCCAAGCGCCAGCGTCGGCGCGAGGGCCGCGACAACGGCCGCAAGCGAAACGTCATCACCGAGGCCGAGTTCCTCGCCCGCCGCGAGTCCGTCAAGCGCTCGATGGTGGTCCGCGAGCGCCCCGGCCGCACCCAGATCGCCGTGCTCGAGGACGACGTGCTGGTCGAGCACTACGTCGCCCAGAAGTCGCAGACCTCGATGGTCGGCAACGTCTACCTGGGCAAGGTCCAGAACGTGCTGCCCTCGATGGAGGCCGCCTTCGTCGACATCGGCAAGGGTCGCAACGCCGTGCTGTACGCCGGCGAGGTCAACTGGGACGCCGTCGGGCTCGAGGGTCAGCCGCGCCGCATCGAGCTCGCGCTCAAGAGCGGCGATCCGGTGCTGGTGCAGGTCACCAAGGACCCGATCGGTCACAAGGGCGCCCGCCTGACCAGTCAGATCTCCCTGCCGGGCCGCTATGTCGTGTTCGTGCCCGGCGGCTCCATGACGGGCATCTCCCGCAAGCTGCCGGACACCGAGCGCTCGCGGCTGAAGAAGCTCATGCGCCAGCTCATCCCCGAGGACGCGGGCGTCATCGTGCGCACCGCCGCCGAGGGCGCGAGCGAGGCGGAGCTGACCCACGACGTCGAGCGTCTGCGCGGGCAGTGGGAGAAGATCCAGAAGGCGCAGAAGGCCAAGTCCGCGCCGGTGGCCCTCTCCCAGGAGCCCGACATCGCCATCAAGGTGGTGCGCGACGTCTTCAACGAGGACTTCACCTCCCTGATCGTCGAGGGCGGCAAGGTCTACGACGACGTCCACGCCTATGTCTCGGAGGTCGCCCCCGATCTGCTCGAGCGGGTCACCAAGCACGTCGGCGAGAAGGACGTGTTCGCCAAGCACCGCATCGACGAGCAGTTGCTGAAGGCCATGGACCGCAAGGTCTACCTGCCCTCCGGCGGGTCGCTGGTCATCGACCGCACCGAGGCCATGACCGTGGTCGACGTGAACACGGGCAAGTTCACAGGGTCCGGCGGCTCCCTCGAGGAGACGGTCACCAAGAACAACCTCGAGGCGGCCGAGGAGATCGTCCGCCAGCTGCGGCTGCGCGACATCGGCGGCATCATCGTCATCGACTTCATCGACATGGTGCTCGAGGCCAATCGTGACCTGGTGCTGCGACGGCTCGTCGAGTGCCTGGGCCGGGACCGCACCAAGCACCAGGTCGCCGAGGTCACCTCGCTGGGCCTGGTGCAGATGACCCGCAAGCGCGTGGGACAGGGCCTGCTGGAGACCTTCTCCACCACCTGCGAGCACTGCAACGGCCGGGGCCATCACGTCGACATCGACGGGGACCACGGCAACGGCAACGGCGGCGGCGGTAACGGCGGTTCTGAGGACGCCTCCTCGAAGTCCTCCAAGCGTCGCAACCGGCGCTCGCGGGGCAACGGCGGCAGCGGCTCCTCGAAGGAGGACTCGGGTTCCGAGGAGACCTCGGGCGAGGACTCCGGCCAGGACGTCCACCGCCTCGAGGACGACGAGAACAGCCGGGCCCAGGCCCGCGCCACGATCGCGTCGATCGCGGCGGCCTCCGGCAACCACACGCCGAGCGAGGAGCAGGACCCCTCGCAGGCCTGAGTGCGGGCGGGGTGATGCGTTCCACAGCGTGTGACCGCGTTCTCGCAGGTCGGACCGCTTCTGGTGGTTGACCCGGGGTGCCGGGGATCGTAAGCTGTTCCTTGGCGCAGAACGCGCCGCCGTCGTGTTCCCGGTGAGGATCGCGCGACCGCATCTCCCGCCTGCACAGGGCCGGTTGACGGTCGCAGGTCCGCGGTCCCACCGAGCAGGGCGCACGGCTCAAGGGCAGATCCGATTCACAAGATGGAGCAGTGACGTGGTGTACGCAATCGTCCGCGCAGGCGGTCGTCAGGAGAAGGTGTCGGTCGGTGACACCATCGTGATCAACCGCGTGGCAGGCGAGGCGGGCGACAGCATCGATCTCGCTCCCGTGCTGCTGGTCGACGGTGACACGGTGACCTCCGCCCAGGCCGAGCTGGCCAAGGTGAAGGTCTCCGCCGAGAAGGTCGAGGACCTCCGCGGCGACAAGATCCGTATCCTCCGCTACAAGAACAAGACCGGGTACAAGAAGCGCCAGGGCCACCGCCAGGAGCTCACCCGGCTGAAGATCACGGGCATCGCCTGAGCGATCCCTTCGGACACAGAGAAGGATTGATTCCAGATGGCATCAAAGAAGGGCGTCAGCTCCTCCAAGAACGGGCGTGACTCCAACGCCCAGCGCCTCGGCGTCAAGCGCTTCGGCGGCCAGGTCGTCGGTGCGGGCGAGATCCTCGTGCGCCAGCGCGGCACCAAGGTCCACCCGGGCGACGGCGTGGGCCGCGGCAACGACGACACCCTGTTCGCGCTCACCGCGGGCACGGTCGAGTTCGGCCGCAAGCGCGATCGCCGCGTGGTCAGCGTCGTCGAGACGGTCTGAGCACCCGCCCCGGGCTCCCCGGGGCACCAGCTGCCTTCGAGGGGCGGAGCAGACTGCTCCGCCCCTCGATGCATATCTCAACCCCCTGGAGGGATCCCATGGCCACATTCGTCGACCGCGTCGAGCTGCAGGTCGCCGGCGGAGCGGGCGGCCACGGTGCCGCCTCCATCCGGCGCGAGAAGTTCAAGCCGCTCGCCGGGCCCGACGGGGCCAACGGCGGCCGTGGCGGGGATGTGATCCTCGAGGTCGACTCCTCGACCACCACGCTGCTGACCTATCACCACAAGCCGCACCAGAGGGCCACCAGCGGCGGCTTCGGCAAGGGGGACTTGCGTCACGGCGCCCGCGGCGAGGACCTCGTGCTGTCGGTGCCCGACGGCACCGTGGTCACCGCCCAGGACGGCACCGTGCTGGCCGACCTGGTCGGCATCGGCACCCGCTTCGTGGCCGCCCGCGGCGGCTCCGGCGGCCTGGGCAATGCGGCGCTGGCCTCCACCAAGCGCAAGGCCCCCGGCTTCGCCCTGCTCGGTGAGCCTGGGCAGGAGCGCAGCCTCGTGCTCGAGCTGAAGTCCGTGGCCGACGTCGCGCTGGTGGGCTACCCCAGCGCCGGGAAGTCCTCGCTGATCGCCGCGATGAGCGCCGCCCGGCCCAAGATCGCCGACTACCCGTTCACGACCCTGGTGCCGAACCTCGGCGTGGTCGAGGCCGGCCAGTACCGTTACACGGTCGCCGACGTCCCGGGCCTGATCCCCGGGGCCAGCCTCGGCAAGGGGCTGGGACTGGACTTCCTGCGCCACATCGAGCGCTGTCACGTCCTGGTCCACGTGCTCGACGCGGCCGCCCTGGAGTCCGATCGCGATCCGCTGACGGACCTCGCGATCATCGAGGAGGAGCTGGCCACCTACGCCGGCAGCCTCGACGAGGAGGCCGGGGCGCGGGTGCCGCTGATGGAGCGGCCCACCGTGATCGTGCTGAACAAGACCGATCTGCCCGACGGCACGGAGATGGCCGAGATGGTCCACGAGCGCCTCGCCGAACGCGAGGTGCCGGTGCTGGACGTCTCCGCGATCTCCCACAAGGGGCTGCGCGAGCTCTCCTTCGTGCTCGGTGAACTCGTCGACCGGGCCCGCACCGAGCTGCCCGAGCCGGAGCCCGCCCCCATCGTGCTGACCCCGACCGCGGTCGATGCCGAGGACTTCCGCGTCGTGACCGAGCAGTTCGACGGCGCGACGGCCTACCGCGTCCAGGGCGACAAGCCCGAGCGCTGGGTGCGCCAGACCGACTTCGCCAACGACGAGGCCGTCGGCTTCCTCGCGGACCGCCTGGCGCGGCTGGGCGTCGAGGACGACCTGCTCAAGGCGGGCGCCGTCGCGGGTTCCACCGTGCTGATCGGCCCCGGGGACGACGCGGTCGTCTTCGACTGGGAGCCGACGATGGTCGGCGGCGCCGAGCTGCTGGGCCGCCGCGGCACCGACCGCCGCATGGAGGACCATCACCGTCCCACCCGCGACGAGAAGCGCGAGCAGCAGCGGGCCCGCACCGAGGCCCGCATGAACCGGATCGCGGCGATGGAGGCCGAGCGCCGCGACGGCCACTGGGCCGATCCCACCGTGGACGACGAGACCCGCTGACCGTGGCCGGGTCGACCACCGCCGGCGCCGGGCTCCGGCAGCCCTCCCGCATCACCGCCCGCGAGTCCCTCGCGTCGGCGGCACGGGTCGTGGTGAAGATCGGCTCCTCGAGCCTGACCGACGAGCGCGGCCGGCTGGACCAGTCGCGGGTCGCCGGGATCGCGGAGACCGCGGCGCAGCTCGTCGCCGGCGGCACCGAGGTCGTGATCGTGTCCTCGGGCGCGATCGCGGCCGCACTGGGACCGCTGGGCCTGTCCGAGCGGCCGTCCTCCGTCCCGCTGCAGCAGGCGGCCGCCAGCGTCGGCCAGGCCCTGCTGGCGACCTCCTGGTCCTCCGCCTTCGGCGCCCACGGCCGCACCACCGGGCAGGTGCTGCTCACGGAGTCCGACGTGATCCGGCCGCAGACCTACCGCAACGTGCGCAGCGCCCTGGAGTCCCTGCTCGACCTCTCCGCGATCCCGGTGGTCAACGAGAACGACACCACCGCCACCCACGAGATCCGCTTCGGTGACAACGACCGCCTGGCGGCCCTGGTCGCCCAGCTGCTCGGGGCCGATGCACTGTTCCTGCTGACCGACGTCGACGCCCTGTACACCGCGCCGCCCACGGAGCCGGACGCCGAGCGGATCGGGGTCGTCGAGGACGCGGCGCGCCTGAGCGACGTGAGCATCGGTTCGGTCGGCTCGAAGGTCGGCACCGGCGGCATGGTCACCAAGCTGTCGGCCGCCCAGCTCGCCTCGACCACGGGCACGGCGGCCCTGATGACCTCTGCCGGGCAGTTCGCCGCCGCGGCCGCCGGGCACGACGTCGGCACCTTCTTCCCCGGCCATCACGGCCGTCGCCGCTCGCGCCTGGTGTGGCTGCGCTTCGCCACCCGCGGGGCGGGGACCCTGACCCTCGACGCGGGGGCCGCCGAGGCCGTGCGCAGCCGGCGCCGCTCGCTGCTCGCGGTGGGCATCACCGCGGTGGCCGGGACCTTCCCCGACGGGGCCCCGGTGGACATCGCCGACCCCGACGGCGCCGTGATCGCCCGGGGACTGACCTCCTTCAGCAGCGAGGAGCTGCGGGCCATGACCGGCCGCGGCTCCGACGAGCTGCGCGAGGCGCTGGGGGAGCGGTTCCGCCGTCCCGCCGTGCACCGTGACCAGCTGGTCGTGCTCTAGACTCCGGCCATGACTGCCGCCGCTGCCGTAGCCCAGGTCGCCCGCGCCGCGAAGGACGCCCAGCCGCGCCTGGCCCGTCTGCACCGCGAGGCCAAGGACGCGGTGCTGCTGGCCATGGCGGAGGCTCTGGTGGACCGGGCCGACGAGATCGTCGCGGCCAATGCGCGCGACCTCGAGGCCGCCGACGCCGCCGGCATCGCCGCCGGCCTCCGCGACCGCCTCGCCCTGGACGTCGAGCGCGTCGGCTCGATCGCCCAGCAGCTGCGCGACGCCGCGGCGCTGCCCGATCCCGTCGGCGAGGTGATGCGCGGCTCGGTGCTGTCGAACGGACTCGAGCTGCGCCAGGTCCGCGTCCCGATGGGCGTGATCGGCATGGTCTACGAGTCCCGGCCGAACGTGACGGTCGACGCCGCGGGGCTCGCCCTGAAGTCCGGCAACGCGGTGGTGCTGCGCGGCGGCTCCGCCGCCCTGCATTCCAACTCCGCGCTGATCGCGGTGCTGCGTTCCGTGCTCGCCGCCCATGACCTGCCCGAGGATCTGATCGCCGGGATCGACGAGCACGGTCGCGAGGGCGTGGACGCCCTCATGCGCGCCCGCGGCCTCGTCGACGTGCTGATCCCGCGCGGCGGTGCGGGACTGATCCGCCGGGTGGTGGAGAACTCCCTGGTCCCGGTGATCGAGACCGGCACCGGCACCACCCACGTCCTGGTCGACGCCGACGCCGACCTGGACCAGGCCGAGGCCATCGTCGTGAACTCCAAGACCCAGCGGGTCGGGGTCTGCAACGCCCTGGAGACCCTGCTGGTCCACCGCGACATCGCCGAGCGGGCCCTACCCCGTCTCGCGGCCCCGCTCGCGGCGGCCGGGGTGCGCCTGCACGCGGACGACGCGGCCCGCGCGATCCTCGCCGCGGCCGGCACCGGCGCCGAGGTGGTCCCCGCCACCGAGGAGGACTGGGACCTCGAGTACCTCGCCCTCGAGCTCGCCGTGAAGGTGGTGGAGGACCTCGACGAGGCGCTCGAGCACATCCGCGCCCACTCCAGCGGGCACACCGAGTCGATCCTCACCCGCGACCTGCGCTCCCAGCAGCGCTTCCTGTCCGAGGTCGATTCCGCCGTGGTCATGGCCAACGCCTCCACCCGCTTCTCCGACGGCGGCGAGTTCGGCTTCGGTGCGGAGATCGGCATCTCCACCCAGAAGCTCCACGCGCGCGGCCCGATGGGGCTGACGGAGCTGACCAGCGCCAAGTGGCTCGTGGTGGGACAGGGCCAGGTGCGGCCGTGACCGCGCTCCCATCGGGGGCGTGGGGCCATGACCTCGACCCCCGCTGTGGGATGATGGGGCCGTCACTCGTGGAAAGGTCCCAACGCACATGATCGACCAGCTCATGATCCTCGCCGAGAGCGGCGAACACGCCACCGGCGGAGTCACCCCGCCGATGGTGGGCATCGGCGTCTTCATCATCCTGATGATCCTGCTCGGCATCACCTACCTCACCGGCGGGACCCACCAGCGCAAGCGGGACGAGACCCGCGAGCACGGCGACCACTGATCGACGTGGAGCAGCAGCGACGCCGGATCGGTGTGATGGGTGGGACCTTCGATCCCATCCACCACGGCCACCTCGTCGCCGCCAGCGAGGTCCAGAGCGTCTTCGGCCTGGACGAGGTGGTCTTCGTCCCCACCGGCCGTCCCTGGCAGAAGTCCTCCCGGGAGATCTCCGACCCGGAGCACCGGTACCTGATGACCGTCGTGGCCACTGCCGCGAACCCGGTGTTCACCGTCTCGCGCGTCGACGTCGACCGGCCCGGCTCGACCTACACGATCGACACGCTCCGGGACCTGCACGACCAGCAGCCCGAGGCGGATCTGTTCTTCATCACGGGGGCCGACGCCCTGCAGTCTATCCTCACCTGGAAGGACTCCGAGGAGATCTTCTCCCTCGCGCACTTCGTCGGCGTCACCCGCCCCGGGCACGAGCTGGACACCGCCGGTCTGCCGGCGGACGGGGTCACGCTCATCGAGGTCCCGGCGATGGCGATCAGCTCCACCGACTGCCGGGTGCGGGTCGCCGCCGGGGAACCGGTCTGGTACCTGGTGCCCGACGGCGTCGTCCAATACATCAACAAGTACGCCCTCTACACAGGAGGTGACGGCGATGACTGAGTCCGACACCACCCCGCGGCGCGGCCGTCGTGCCCGCGAGCTGGGCCCCGAGGAGAGTGCCGCTCTGCAGGAGACCCGGACCTCGGCCCCCGGCGTGCGCGGCGCCGTCGCCCCGCCGACGGCGGACGCCCCCGTGCCCACGCTGCGCAAGTTCGGCCGTCGCGCCCGTATCATCGAGCTCAGCGACGACGCCCCGGCCCCCGCGCCGGCTCCCGTCCCCGAGCAGCCCGCCTCGCGCGATCGCGACCTCGACGGCGTCGAGCTGGGGGAGCTGTCGGTGAGCGAGGCCCCCGAGCCCCGTCCCGCCCCGCGCTTCGACGGCAAGGTGCTGCACCGCCCCGAGCGCTCCGGCAGCCGCCCGCTGCTGTGGCTCGTGTGGGCCCTGATCGCCGTGGCCCTGATCGTGCTGGTCGTGCTGCTGCTGACCGGTGTGCTCGGTCCGGGCACGGCCTCCGACCTGGGGGCAGCCGCCCCCGACCTGTTCGTCGACCATCCCCTGCTGGAGGAACCGATCGCGTGAGTGCTCCCGAAGAATCCCTCGACCTCGCCCGCGTGGCGGGCCGGGCCGCCGCCGGCAAGCTCGCCGAGGAGGTGATCGGCCTGGACGTCTCCGAGCAGGTCGTGATCACCGACGTGTTCCTCGTGTGCAGCGGCGACTCCGAGCGCCAGGTCTCCGCCATCGTCGACGGGGTCGAGGAGGCCCTGCTGACGGACCGCCGGCGCAAGCCCCTGCGCCGCGAGGGCGAGCGGGACGCGCGCTGGGTGCTGCTGGACTACGGCGACATCGTCGTGCACGTCCAGCACTCCGAGGACCGTGCCTTCTACGCGCTCGAGCGCCTGTGGCGCGACGCCCCGGTCATCGACCTGCAGATCGACGAGGACACCTCGGCGTGAGGTCGCCGCACGCCCCGGGTGGCCACGTGCGCACCCGTCTCGTCCTCGTGCGCCACGGGCAGACGGACTACAACCGCGAGGGACGCCTGCAGGGGCAGGTCGACATCCCGCTGAACGAGGCCGGCACCCGGCAGGCCGCCGTGCTCGCCGCCACGGTCGCCGAGAACCCGCCGGACCTCCTCGTCTCCTCCCCGCTGGAGCGGGCCCGTGACACCGCGGCGATCGTCGGCGACGCCTCTGGGCTGGACGTCACCACCGACGAGGCGTTCCTCGAGCGCGGCTTCGGCCGCTGGGAGGGCCTGCGCGGCGAAGAGATCCGCCGGCACTGGCCGGCCGAGCACGCCGACTGGCGCGCCCACCGTCCCGTGCACGGACTGGGCGTGGAGGACCGACCCGCGGTGGGCGAGCGGGTCGCGGCCGCCTGCCGTCAGCTGGTCGCCGAGAACACCGGCGGCACCGTCATGGTGATCGCCCACGGCGCCGCCATCACCCTGGGGATCACGGCCCTGCTGGGCCTGGACGCCGACGGCTTCCGCGGCGTCGCGGGCCTGGAGAACTGCCACCGCTCGGTGCTCGAGCCGCTGACCTCGGACACCACCGGTGAACTGATGAGGTTGGTGTCACACAACCTCCCCCCGGATTTCCACTGACCCGGGGAGCGATGTAATATCGATGAGTCGCCTGATGGGGCGACGCCCGACACGGGGCTATGGCGCAGTTGGTAGCGCGCTTCCATGGCATGGAAGAGGTCAGGGGTTCGAATCCCCTTAGCTCCACCCCGCGCACAAGGCTCGAACCCTTGCCAACAGAATCGTTGGCTGGGGTTCGGGCCTTGTCGCCGTTCTGGGTCCAGTTGAGGGCGTTGGCGTTGACCTCGGGATCGAGCAGCATCTCGAAGGGCCGGTTGTTCTCGACGCGTAGCTGGTCGTCCTCGTCGATGTAGACCTTGGTGAAGAAGGCCTGGTTGCACAAGCGCCGGTTGGCGTCGTCGCACCGTTGGTAGATGTCGGCGCAGTCAGTGAGCAGGTTCAGCGCATCGTCGAGGTGGGTACGGGCGTCGGCGTAGTCGCCGTGGTGGGCGTCGATACGCCGGTTGACGCTGTCGAGTTCGCCGAGGATGCGATCCTGTTCCCGTCTCAGTACCGGCAGAGGTACGGCGTCGGCGTAGTGGGCTTGCATGAGCCGGTCTTGTTCGTGTTCGAGCCGGTCGCGGTGCTTGGTGAGGCGTTCGAGTTCGTCGGTTTCGGCGGCCATGAGCCGGTCGAACTCGTGATGCATCATCCCCGACAGGGCATCGCGCTGTGCGGGGCTGATCTGCACGCGCGTGTAGTAGTTCTCGATCAGTTTCTCGACGTCTTCGATGAGCATCGCTTGTCGGGTGCAGTCGGTGCGCTTGGAGTGCCGGCCCGAGCACACGAAGTAGCTGTAGACCTTCCCGTGTCGGTTCTTGGCGTTGGACACGATGAGCCGGGACCCGCACTGGCCGCAGTGGATGGTGCCTTTGAGGTAGTGGTCGTGGACCTGTGTGGCCTCGGCGGCGGTCTTGTGCGCGGTGAGCACGGACTGGACCTGGTACCAGACCTCGGGAGGGACGAGGGCGGTGTGGGTGCCTTTGTAGCGGGTGCCGCGGTAGATGACATCGCCCTTGTAGTAGGGGTTGGTCAGCAGCCGGTGCACCGAGGACACCGCCAGCGCCTTGGCAGGCCGCTTCGGGGTAGGCACGCTGACCAGTCCGCGAGAGGTCAGCTCGTCGTGGAGCTGGCTGACTGTCCAGTTGCCCGAGGCGTAGGCCTTGAAGGCCCACTCGATCAGCGGTGCGCGGTCGGGGTCGAGTTCGACGGCGCGGACCTCACGGCCCATCTCGTCGCGGTTGCGGACGTTGAGGTAGCCGATGGGGGCCTTGCCGAGGGTGCCGCCGCCGATGGCTT